>CALRRL020000006.1:0-161867 GCA_943370565.1 Synechococcus sp. UW140
TCGCCGCCAAGGCCGCCACCGGCAAGGCCAAGGCCAAGGCCACCCGCGCGGCCAAATCAAGCGCGACCAAGGCCGCCGGAACCAAACCGGCCAAGGCGGCTGGAGCCAAGCCGGCGGCAGCCAAGAAGCCCCCTGCCACCACTAAGACCGGGCGGATGCGGGCCAGTGCCGTGCGGGTGATTCGGCCGGCCAACAGTTGAGGGCTGCCGCAGTGCAACCCTTGCGGGCCCTGGAAGGCAAAGGCCTGGCAGCTGGGGAGCTGGGCCAGGGCAGCCTGGCTGGGGCCAGCCTCCCGGATAGGGGACGGCCCAACGCGGAACCGCCCGGGGGGAGCCGTCTGGCACCGCCCTTGGGAAGGGCGAGGCTGGTGAGGAACGCTGGAGGGTCGCACCTGCTGGCCCGTGGGCGCCGCTCCCTGGCCCTGGCCCTGCTGGTGGGGCCCCTGCTGGGGGGCTGCGCCAACAACCCGATCGCCCGCCAACTCGCCGCCAGCTTCGATCCGCCGGCAGCCCCACCCGCCTCGGCCCCAGGGGCGGGATCCCCCCAGACGGCGGCCGGGGCGACCAGTCCAGCGGCCCAAGGGCCAGCCGGGGCCAGCCCAACGCCGGGCAAGGCCGGCTCCAGCCCGGTGCCGACCGCTGCGGGCCAGGGGGCAGCCAACTCCGCCACCGCCAACCCAGCCAGCGGGGCCAAACCGGGCCAACCGGGCGCTGGCCCCCCTGGAGCGGCGGCCGGCCCCGGGGGCAAAGCCGCGGGCCAGGGCAACGCCCCAGGTTCCAGCCCACCCCCAGCCAAGCCCCGGTCCGCCACGCCTGCCGCCGCCCCCGCGGCAGCCCCCTATCGGGTCACCCTCAAGCTGCCGGGGGCCGACCCCTCCGCCCCCGCCGAGGTGGTGACCCGGGCCCTGCGGGCCGCCGGGGTGTCGTTTGAGGTGGAAACGATCGAGCGGATCCCTGCCAACAGCGAAGCCAGCGGCAACCGTGCCACCGCCCCGCGCGCCACACCGGCGCCGGCCTTGCGCTGACACCCGCCGATTCCCGTGCCAGAAACGCCCCCTGCCACCCCCCGCGCCCTCAGCCGCAGCCAGGCCCGCCAGCTGATGGACACCGCCTACCTGGCGGCCTCGATGGCCCTGCTCTGGGTGGCCCTCTATTACCTGCCGGTGGGCAGCGCCCTGTTCCAACTGGCCCTGCCCCTGCCCCTGGCCCTGCTACAGCTGCGCCAGGGGGGCCGCTGCGGCGCCGAAGGTCTGCTGGTGGCCGGCCTGCTGCTGATCGCCCTGATGGGGCCGATCCGGGGGCCCCTGGTGCTGTTCCCCTACGGCCTGCTTTCCCTCTGGCTGGGCTGGGGCTGGTCGCGGCGCTGGAGCTGGTGGCTCACCTGGGGGGTGGGGCTGCTGATCGGCAGCGCCGGCTTCCTGGTGCGGGTGCTGGTGCTCTCCGTGCTGGTGGGCGAAAACCTCTGGGTGCTGATCACCACCGCCGCGGCCAACCTGCTCGAGTGGATCAGCGGGCTGTTGCCCCTGGTCGCTGCCCCCGATCTGCAACAGGTGCAGGTCCTGGCCCTCGGCCTGGTGCTGGTCCAGAACCTGCTCTACGTGCTGGCCCTCCATGCCGTGGCCTACTGGATCTTTGCCCGCCTGAAGGCGCCGATTCCCGAACCCCCGGAGGCCCTGCGGGCCCTGGTGGCCCTCGACCCCCTTTAGGGCCCATGCCGGCCGCCCCCACCCCGCCCCGGCACCTCAGTGGGGATCCCGCCAGCGCCGCGGCCTGGCTTGACGCCTGCGCCAGCGCCTGGCGCCAAACCCAGGTGCTGCTGCTGCTGGCCGGCACCGACACCGCCGCCGTGCCCGGCATTTCCGCCGCCGGCTCCACCCCCGAATCACGCCGCTGGACCGCGGCCGCCGATGCCGAACTGCTGGTGCTGGGCCCGGGGGCCGGGCGCCGCCACCCCCTGCCGCCCCTGCCCGCCGGGGTCAGTCCGGCCCTGATCGCCCACGCGGTGATACACGGGCTGGGCCTTGATCCCCTGGTGGCTGACCTGGGGGCCCCCGTGGCCCCGGCCGTGCCCCACCTGCAGCTGGGCCAGGCCCCGGCCCGCTGCCTCAGCGGCGGCCAGGCGATGGAGCTGGCCCGGGTGCGGCAGCTCCTGACCCTTGGCCAGCGCTGGGGCCGGATCCTGGCCGCCAAGGCCCCCCAGGATCCCCTGCTGATCGCCGAATGCGTTCCCGGCGGCACAACCACGGCCCAGGCATTGCTCACCGGCCTGGGCCTGGAGGTGGCGGGGCTGGTGAGCGGCAGCCTGCTGGAACCGGTCCACGGGCTCAAAACGGAGCTGGTGGCGCGGGGCCTCCGCGCCGCGGGCCTGGCCGGCCCGAAGGGGCCCTTGAACGCTGACGCTGATCCCTTGGCGGTCGTGGCCGCGGTCGGCGATCCGATGCAGCCCCTGGCGGCGGGCCTGGTGCTGGGGGCCGCCGGCGCCGGTCGACCGGTGCTGTTGGCCGGTGGCAGCCAGATGGCGGCCGTCTGGGCCCTGGCCCTGGCCCTCTGCCCTGCGGCCAGCCGCCCTGCCCTGGCGCGCCGGGTGGCGATCGGCACCACCGCCTGGGTGGCGGCAGAAGCCAGCAGTGATCTGGTTCTGCTGTTGCGGCGCCTGGCGGACCGGTGGCAGCTGCAGCCCCTGGCCTTTGCCGCCGGCCTGCACTTTCACCGTTGCCGTTCGGCCCGCCTGCGCGACTACGAGGCCGGCTACGTCAAAGAGGGGGTGGGGGCCGGTGGTTTGGCCCTGCTCTGGGAACTGAGCGGCCGCAACCCGGAGGCCCTGGCCCTGGCCTGCGACCGGGCCTGCGAGCGGCTTCTGGGCACCCCCTAGGGTTTTGCCATGGCTCCGCCCCTGCTCCACCGCCGTCAGCTGCTGCACCTGGGGGGCCTGGCCGGCCTGGCCCTGCTCGGCGGCTGCAGCAAGGGCGCCCAGCCCCAGCTGCTCTATGCCCCGGGGGACCTGCCCAGCGCCTGGTTGAAGCGCCTCCCCCAGCCCTGGCAGGGGCGCCCGATGCCATCCCCCGCCACGATGCTGGCCGCCCTGGCCAAACCGAAGCCGGGCGCAGACCTGCTCCAGCTCAGTGATGGCTGGGCCCTCGACGCCCCCCTCACCCGACTGGCCCCCCTGGACGCCGCCCAGCTGCTGAGCCAGCTGGCCCCCTTTGCCGCCCCCGTCAGCCGCCTGTTCCAAGGAAACCAGGCCCCAGCGCTGGCCTTCCCCTGGGCCTTCAGCACCTGGGTGCTGGTGCTGCGCAGCCGGCCGGAGCTGGCCCGGCGCCGCCAAGAGGGCTGGAGCCTTCTGCTCGATCCCAGCTTGAAAGGCCGGCTGGTGCTCCCCTCCAGCCCCAGGGTGGTGATCGAACTGGTGCTGCGCCAGCTGGGCCTGGCGCATGCCGCGTCCGCCGGTTCCGCCCAGGCCCCAGACCAGGCCCGAAGCGAATCCCAGCTCCCAGCCAGGGCCCCGTTCCTGAGCGGGGCCAGCCCCCAGGCCCAGCGGAGCCCCCAGACCGATCGCGCAGACCTGGCCGACCCCAGGCTGTCGGAGGCCGTCCGGCGCCTGCGCAGTCAGGCCCTGGCCTGCGATGAGGCCCATGGCCTCGACCTGTTGCTGGCCGGGGAGGCGGATGCCGCCGTGGTGCCGGCCCGCCGGATCGTGCCCCTGCTGCGCAGTGACCCGCGCCTGCAGGCCCTGCTCCCGGAGAGCGGCTCCCCCTTGAGTTGGTCGCTGCTGCTACGGCCTGCCCAGGCGGCGGCCCTGCCCCAGGCCTGGCTCGGGGAGATCCTGGAGCCCCCCCTCCTCAACCGCCTGCTGGCCAAGGGCTGGGTGCCGCCCCTACCAGCCGAACGGCTGGCAACCGCCCTCAAGGCCTGGCCCGAGCCGATCGCCCGGCTGCTGCTGCCGGCGCCGGCCGTGCTGGAGCGCTGCAACAGCCTGGCCCCCTTCAGCGCGTCCGAACGCCGCCAATGGCAGGCACTCTGGGATCAGGCAGCCCGCCCCCCAGGCCTCCAGTCCGGCCGGCACCTGATGGCTTGACGTCCTCAGCCCCACAGCCTCCGTTGCGGAGCCGCCGCCAGGCGTCGGTGCGTGTCGGCCAGGAGCGCTGGGATCGGCAGGGCGTTGGGACACCGCGGTAAGCAGTCGCCGCAGGCCTGGCAGGCGCTGGCATCCAGCTGTTCCCACCAGTGGCCGGCCCGGCCGATCAGGTTGTAGCGCTCCCCGGCGAAGGCCTCCAGGCCATGGCCCACCGCCAGATTGCGCAGGCGCAGCAGGGCGGGGATCGGCACGTCGCTGGGACAGGGCAGGCAGGCCTGGCATTGGCCGCAGAAGTCATCGCCCAGGCGCTGGCGACCGGCCGCCAGCAGCTGGTCGAGGCTGGCACGCTCCTGGGGGCTCAGGGGCCCAGCGGCTCCGGCCAGCTGGCGGGCCAGGTCCAGGTCGGAGGCCTGGGCGGCACCCAGGGTGAGACTGGAGATCCCCTGGGCCAGCAGGAAGCGATAGGCCAGCTCCAGGGGGGCAAACGGACTGCAATCGGCCACCAGCGGCGGCGGCGGCGCGTAGAGCCGGCCGCCCTTGTCGGCCGGGGAGATGGCCAGCACGCCCAGCCCGGCGGCCAGGGCTGCCTGGGCCAGGGGCAGGCGCTGGCGATCGAACAGGTGCAGATGCAGGCTGCAGAACCCGAAGCGCTCGCTGGCCAGGGCCGCCGCGATCAGGTCGTTGCTGCCATGGCTGCTGAAGCCGACCTGGCCGACCAGGCCCTCACCCTGGGCCCAGGCCAGCAGCTCCCCGCCCGGGCCCCGCAGGACCCAGTCCAGGTGCTCGCGGGAGTTGAGCCCATGGACGGCCAGGTTGTCGAGCCGATCCAGCCCGAGGCGCTCCAGGCTGGCCAGCAGCTGCCCTTTCGCCTGGGCAAGATCCGGCCCCGGCAGGATCTTGCTGGTGATCACCAGGTCGGCGCGGCGGGCCGGCCTGGTGCGCGCCAACCCGGCCAGGGCCTGGCCCAGGAAGCGTTCGGCTGGCCCATAGGCCGGGGCCGTTTCGATGTGGTTGATGCCAGCCGCCAGGGCCGCCGCCAGCACCGTCTCCAGCTGGGGGGCACTCGCCAGCGCCCGCATCGTGCCCAGGGTGAACAGGGACACCGCCGCTCCGCGGCCGAAGGGCCGCCGCGCTGGCATTTCCAGGGGGACTGAGCCAGGCCACAGGGTGGGATCGGCGCGAGTGGGGCCCAGGCCGCCGGCCGCTGGCGGAAGCCCAGGGGCCCCAGACCCTTCAGGCAGCGGCATCAGGGGGAGGGGGCGATCCGTCAGGGTCAGCGCTGGGCTCGCCCTCGCCAGGGGTTTCCGCTTGCGCTTCCCCTTGCGGCTGGGCTCCGGGATCGGCAGCGGCCGGATCGTCCCCCTCGGCTCCCGCCTCCGGCTCCAGGTCCACGTCCTGGCGGGCCCGGCCCAGGTTGCGGATCAGTTCAGCCGGACTGGTGCCATCGAGGAAGCGGCGGAAATCGGCCTGGTCTTCGGCATCGGCCTCGGCGTCCACCGCGATCGAGGCATCGGCCACCACCTCCTCCAGCATCCAGATGCCGCTGCCGGTGCGCAGGGCCAGGGCGATCGCATCACTGGGCCGGGCATCGAGCTCATTGCTCTCGCCGGCGGCGTTGCTGAGCCGCATCACGGCCCGGAAGGTGCTCTCCTCAATCGTGTGGATCACCACCCGCTCCAGGGTGAGGCCGCCCAGCTCCAGCAACGACACCATCAGGTCGTGGCTGAGGGGTCTGGGCGGGGTCTGGCCGGTGAGGCCGGCCATGATGTTCTGGGCCTGGGCCTGGTCGATCCAGATCGGCACCTGGCGCCGGCCGGAGGGGTCGCGCAGCAGCACGATCGGGCTGCGGCTGGCGGCATCCAGGGCGATTCCGGCAACGCTCATCTCCACCATGGATCCTGCCGGCGAGCCCTCTGCCCGATTATGGCCAGCAGTGCAGGGGCAAGCATGTTTACCGGTCTGGTCCAGGCCGTGGGGCACTTAGGACACGCACCGGGCGGGGTGGAGGTGCGCATCGCCCCCGGCGCCGGCCTCGAGCCGACCCGCCTGGCCCTGGGAGACAGCGTTGCCGTCGATGGCGTCTGCCTGACGGTGGCCGCCCTCACCCCCCGGGGGTTCCGGGCCGATGTCAGCGGCGAGACCCTGGCCCGCACCACCCTGGCCGCCAAGGCCGCCCGCCAGGGGGCCGTCAACCTGGAGCCGGCCCTGCGCCTGGCCGATCGGCTCGGCGGCCACCTGGTCAGCGGCCACGTCGATGGGCTGGCGGAGGTGGTGGCAATTGAACCCCGCGGCGCCTCCTGGCACCTGGCCCTGCGCTGGCAGGAGGCCAGCTACGGCCGCTACATCTGCGAAAAAGCCAGCGTGGCGGTTGATGGCATCAGCCTCACGGTGGCGGGCTGCGAGCCCGATGGCGCCCTGTTCTGGATCGCCGTGATTCCCCACACCTGGAGCCACAGCACCCTGGCCCACCTCCGGCTGGGCGACCTGGTCAACCTGGAGGCGGATCTGCTGGCGAAATACACCGAACAGCTGCTGCGCTCCACCAGCCCCACTCCTGGCCGCGAACCCGCCAGCGGAGCGACGATCAGCGCCACCTGGCTGGCGGAGCAGGGCTGGGGCTGAGCGGCCCTTGGCGGCAGGGGTCCCTGGTCACGCCCGTCCAACCGGCTTCGGCTACGGCTGGTGATTCGCTGAGCTGGTGATTCGCCGGGCTGGTGCCTGGCCAGGGGTTCGGTCCCAGCCCTGGGCTCCCGAACGCCCCGCGCAGCCTTCGGGTTCGGCCCCAATCCCCGTCCCCATCCGTTCAGGCCCAAGGCGAGCTGTCCCACAAGCGAGGCCTCAGCAGGCCCGGATCACCCAGGCCCCGCCCAGACCCATGGCGGCCCTGCCGCGCCCCGGCCCAGGCCACCCAAGCCAAGCGACCTGTCACCCAGAGCAGGCTGTTGGCCAGAGCAGGCTGTTGGGCAGAGCAGGCTGTTGGGCAGAGCAGCCTGTTAGCAAGACCGACCTGCTGGCCAGACCATCCCAGGGAGACCCGCCCGCTCCCCCCCCTGCGGATCAGGCCCGCCCGGCTGACAGCCGCTGTCTCCATGCCTACCGTCCGAACGCCCACGGCTCCTTCTGGCCCCTCCCATGGCTGACACCAGCGCCCGGTTCACCCTGGACACCCTGCGCAGTTTCACGATCGCCGAGGGCATCTTGATGCTGGTGCTCGGGGCCCTGGCCCTGCTGTTTCCAATCCTGGCTTCAGCCGGCATCACCGTGATCGTGGCGATCGCCTTTCTGGTGGGAGGCATCGTGGGCTGGATCAACAACCTCAACCGCTCGCGCCGGCTCGGCCGCTGGCATTGCTTCTGGCGCCTGGTGGTCTCGACCCTGTTCCTGGTGATCGGGGCCTGGATCCTGCAGCAATTTCACCTGGGCATCCTGCCCGCAGCCGCCCAGGTGGCGGCCCTGGCCACGGCGATCGGCATCGTCTTTCTGGTGGAGGGCCTGGTGGCGGCGATCGTCTCCCTGTCCCACACCCACCAGGCTGGCTGGGGCTGGGGCCTGGCCAACGGTCTGGTCACCCTGGTCCTGGGCCTGTTGATCCTGTCGATGAAACCGGCTGGCCTGCTCTCGGTGATCGGCATCCTGGTGGGGATCAGCTTCCTCTTCAGCGGCGTCGACCTGCTGGTCTTCAGCGCCGGCTTCCATGGGCCCGGGCGGGACTCTGGCGAGGCCACCCCTTCCTGAGCCGAGCAGCATCAGGTCCGTTCGGCAGCCTTGGCCGCTGCCCCTGCTTGGCCTGCTCGCGGATGCGCCTTGGCTTGCAGCAGGCGCCCCACGCAACACTCCCCCGCCAAGCCCTGAGGGGTTCAGTCCCTAGGCGTCCAGGTCGTGTTCAGCCTGGAGTTCCCAGGGTCAGGGAGCGTCTCTCCGGCTGATTGTTGCCCTCACTGGTGTGGTGCATTGCTCCTGGGCCAAACAGGCTGCTCCCAGGTCCGCAACCCTTTCCAAGCGACTCAAACGCTCAGCACAACAAGGCGGCCTCCATCAGGTCCCCGGCGCCACTCGAGTCGCCAACCTGACAAAAGCCTGGCCAAGGAACCACACCGCTGGACGTCCCGGTGAACGGGCAACCGGAGGCCAAAAGCGAATTGCCGGTGGGCCTATCCAGTGGGCTGTATAGGGGCGAGGCCCTGGGGCCTCGCCAAGGGCCCGATCCGGCGCAGCTTGCCTCAGGCGTCCTCGCTGGCCCCTGATTCGTCGCCCGCCTCGGCCTTGAGGGCCTGGGCCGTGGCGGCATCGATGGGCAACAACCAGATCGCGCCCGTTTCCTGATGGATTTCAATGCGGAATTCGGCCCCGGGCTCCAGTCCCATGCGCCGGGTATAGGCATGGCCAATCAGCAGGTTGCCATTGCCATGCACGCGGGTGCGGAACTCGGCCTGGCGCCCCTTGGTGCCAGACCCAGACTTGCCGCTGCTGGTGTGGGAGGGCAGGGCATAGCCCTTGGCCTCCACCAGGGCCCGGTAGAAACTTTTCTTGAGCAGGCGGCCGCTCGGCCCCACGTAGCCACAGGCCCGGGCAATCTGATCTTCGGGCCGGTTGCTGAGGGAACGGGCCTTTTCAAGCAAGGCCTTGCCTTCGAGCATGGTGCCTCCAGGAACATGCTGGTGTTCAGCCATCAGCCGTGGATCGCGTCAAGTCTTTGGGCGATTCTGCGGCTGCTGCGGGGCAGGGGCAAGTGCATCACGGCCGCTGAAAGGAAATCGGGATGAATCGCCTCAGAGCAGATAGAGAATTCCGTAGAGCAGCACCCAGATTCCATCGACAAAGTGCCAGTAGAGCTCGGTGGCCTCAAGCGGAAACAGGTTGGAGCGGGTGACCCGCCCCCCCTGGCGGCTCTGCCACCAGATGATCAGGATCATCAGGCCGCCCAGGGTCACGTGCAGACCGTGGAACCCGGTGATCGCGTAGAAGGTGCTGGCAAACAGGTTGTCGGTGAGGCCAAAGGGCAGGCTGAAGTACTCCACCATCTGGCCACCCAGGAAGGTGAAGCCCAGGGCCGCCGTCACCAGTAACCAGTTGCGGCACGCTTCGCTGCGGTCCTGGTGGATCGCCCTGGCGGCCCGGTGGAAGGTGAAGCTGCTGACGAGCAGCAGGATCGTGTTGAGCGTGGGCAGGGCCAGTTCCAGCTCGTAATTGCCGCCTTCGGCCAGGGGATTCACGGCCCGGAAGGTGAGATAGGCGGCAAAGAAGCCGGCAAAGGTCATGCCATCGGCCACCAGGAAGGTAGCCAGACCAAACAGGCGGAAATCGCCATGGCCCTCCTCGGCGCCATGGCCGTGATCGCCGGACACCGCTTCTGCGCCCAGGGGACTGCCCTGGTGCGCGGAGGCTCCGCCGGCCACGGCTGGGACCAGCGGCAGGCCAGGGGCCTGGGCGGGAGTGCCGGCGCTGCCACTGGTGGAGCTTGGGGCAGGGGTGCTGGTCATGGCAGCGGCGTGGGACGGATGGTCAAGGGGTGGGGAGACGGGCCTGGCGGCGGTTCAGGGGGAGCCGGCGATGGCGGACTGGGCTTCTGGAGCCTCGCCGTAGCCGTAGGGATGGGTCACCAGGGGGGGCGGACCCTTCCAGTTCTCCACCGGAGGGGGCGAGCTGGTCAGCCATTCCGGGGTAAGGGCGCGCCAGGGGTTGTCCCCGGCCTTCTCGCCGGCGAAGGCGGACACCACCATGTTGATCAGGAAGGGCAGGGTGCTGATCGCCATCAGCAGGGCCCCCACACTGCTGACCTGGTTGATGAAGGTGAACTGGGGGTCGTATTCGGCCACCCGGCGGGGCATGCCGTTGAGGCCCAGCCAATGCTGGGGAGCAAAGCAGAGGTTGAAGCCGATGAAGGTGAGCAGGAAATGGAGCCGGCCCAGGCTTTCATTGGCCAAACGGCCAGTGAACTTGGGATACCAGTGGTAGACCGAGCCAAAAATCACAAACACCGTGCCGCCGTAGACGATGTAGTGGAAGTGGGCCACCACGAAATAGGTGTCGTGCACGTGGATGTCAAAGGGCACCTGGGCCAGGGCCACCCCGGTGATTCCCCCGAACACAAAATTAAAGATGAAGCCGCAGGAAAACAGCATGGCTGAATTCAGGGCAATCTTGCCGCCCCAGAGGGTCGCCAGCCAGTTGAAGAATTTGATGCCGGTCGGCACGGCGATCAAGGAGGTGGCGATCGTGAAAAACAGGCGCATCCAGGGGGGCGTGCCACTGGTGAACATGTGGTGGGCCCACACCACCAAGCCCAACACCACAATAGCCAGGATTGAATACACCATGGTGATGTAGCCAAACAGGGGCTTGCGGGCATGCACGGGCAGGATCTCACTGACCAGGCCAAATGCCGGCAGCACCATGATGTACACCGCCGGGTGGGAATAGAACCAGAAGAGGTGTTGATACACCACGGCATTGCCACCCAGGGCCGGGTTGAAGAACCCGGTGTGGGCAATGATGTCGAAGCTCAGCAGCACCAGGGTGCCCGCCAGCACCGGAGTGGAGAGCACCACCAGGATGCTGGTGCCGAGCAACGCCCAGCAGAACATCGGCAGTTGCAGCAACTTCAGGCCGGGTCGGCGCAGCTTAAGGATCGTGGCGATGAAGTTGATGCCGCCAAAGATTGAGCTGCCGCCAAGCAACAACACGCTGAGAATCCAGATCACCTGGCCCGTGGCCGGCGTTGTCAGGCTGAGGGGTGGATAGGCGGTCCAGCCGGATTGGGAGGCGCTGCCAATGAAGTAGCTGCTGATCAACAGCAAGCCGGCTGGCGGAATCAACCAGAACGCCACCGCATTCAGCCGGGGAAAAGCCATGTCCCGGGCCCCCACATAAAAGGGGATCAGATAGTTGCCAAAGGCCCCATTCACCACCGGCACGATCCAGAGAAAAATCATCACCGTGCCGTGCAGGGTGAGCACCTCGTTATAGGTTTCGCGCGGCATGAAATCCGACAGGGGCGTTAATAGCTCCGTGCGGATCATGCCGGCAAGGGCACCACCAACGAAATAAAAGAGGAACCCACAGACCAGGTACTGCAGGCCAATGACCTTGTGGTCGACACTGAAGCTGAAATAGCGCAGCCAGCCCTGGGGTTGCAAGGGGGCCTGGGGATCGGGGGTGGCCGTGGGCGGCGACAGGGTGAGGGTCATGACTGGAGCGGAGCCGAAGGGGCAGGCGTGGTGCTGACGGGCAAGGGAGCGGGGCTGTTCTGGGTCACCCAGGTGGCGTAGTCCTGTGGGTCTTCAACCACGACGGTGGAGCGCATCCCACCGTGGTAAGGACCACAGAGTTCGGCGCAGATGATCGGATAGCGGCCAGTCTTGGTGGCCGTGAAACTGAGCAGGGTGGGCTGGCCCGGGATCACATCCTGCTTGAGCCTGAACTGGGGAACCCAGAAGGCGTGGATCACGTCCTTGGCCTCCATGTTGAGGGCCACGGTCTGGCCCACCGGCACATGCAATTCGCCGCTGATGATGCCCTGGTCGGGGTAGCGGAAGATAAAGGCAAACTGCATGGCGGTGACATCCACAGTCACTGCCGCTGCAGTCGCTCCAGCGGGGCTGATTCCGGCCCAGATCCGGGCCGGGCCGCCAGACCCTTGGCTCGCATCCATGGCCATCGTGGCCTGGCCGGAACCATCGGTAGCCGCTGGCATCACGTGAACGCTGTGATCATTGAGGGGGGCCATGCCTCCCATGCGTTCATAAATGTCGTAGCTGTAGATACCGATGAACAGCACGACGATCGCGGGCACGGCCGTCCAGAACACTTCCAGGGGCAGGTTTCCCTCGATCGCCAGGCCATCGCTGGTATCCCCCGCCACGCGGCGATAGCGAACCAGGCTATAGATGAGCAGGCCAACGATGCCGAGTAGCAAGCTGGTGCCGATGCTGAAGAGCACCTGAAACAACTCGTCGTACACCGGTGCATTGGCACTGGCATCGATGGGCAGCAGGTTCACGTTTTGGCCGACCCAGAGGCCAACGAGAACGAGCACCACGCTCAATGCCACGGAGAGGATGGCAGCTGGAATGGGCACGGAGCTGACACGAATGCGGACACTCCTAGAAGGATGGCGCCTTCAGGCGGCGGTGGCAGCATCACGGCCTACGGATGGGCAAATCCGCTCAAATCGGGTGAGGGAATGCTCACGACCAAGGGCCTAAATCGGCCCTTGGTCGGGATCTTTGCAACGAAACGTGGCAGCCCCATTCGTGATCGCTACCTTGACCAAACGTTGCTACGGAAGACAACCCATGACTTCCAGGCTGCTGCGTCAATTGCAATGGCTCACGGCCCACCTGCTGGTGGCCCTTGTCGCCCTCGTGGTGATCGGCGGCGCCACCCGGGTCATGCAGGCCGGCCTGGCCTGTCCCGATTGGCCCCTCTGTTACGGCAGCTTCCTACCGGGCCGCCAGATGAATCTGCAGGTCTTTTTGGAGTGGTTCCACCGGCTGGATGCCTTCGTCGTCGGTGTGGGCGTGCTGGTGCTCGCCAGCACCACCGTGATCCAGCGCCGGCATCTGCCCCGCTGGCTTCCCTGGCTCAGCGGCGCCTGCCTGGCCCTGGTGGCCTTCCAGGGCGCGCTTGGGGCCCTGACCGTGACGCTGCTGCTGCCCCCCGCCATCGTCACCGCCCATCTCGCCACGGCGCTGGTGCTGGTGATGCTGGTCAGTGCCTGCCACCAGCTGCTGGAAGCGGCGGCCGCCTCCCCCGGCCCGGCCCCAGCGGCAGACCCCCAAGGTCCAGCCGGTCGTTGGTCCCAAACAATCGGGTCCCAAGGGTTGGTGGCCAGTCCTGATCCAGCCGGAGCCCTGGCAGCCCCCAGCTGGTGGCCCTGGCTCGCCGGCCTGGCCACCCTGCTCGTGATGGCCCAGAGCGTGCTCGGTGGGCTGATGGCCACCCAGTGGGCCGCCAGCCTCTGTTTCAGCGCCGGCCAAGGCTGCGCCTGGCTTGGGGCCCATCGGCTCGCTGCCACACCGGCCGCCCTGGGGGTGCTGGGTCTGGCCGCTGTTACGGCCCTGCTGCCGGGCTGGTGCCGCCGGCAGTTGCCCCTGGCGGCCACGGCGGCCCTCCTGGTGCTCGGCCAGGTCGGCCTCGGCGTCACCAGCCTGCGCCTCCAGCTCGCCGTGCCGGCCGTCACCATCGCCCACCAACTGGTGGCGGCCCTGCTGCTGGCGACCCTGGCCGCCCTGACCTGCCGCGGCTGGCTCGCCGTCGGGGCTGGGGCCCCCTGCCCGTCCGCTCCTGAGCTCCGTCCTGTCCTGTCCCCTTCCCCGGCTGAGGTTGTTCATGGTTAGCGCTACCCCTCCCGCTGCTTCGGCAGTGGCCCCCCTGACCCGCCAGGACGTGGTGCCCTCCCGCAAGAGGGTGACCCTGCCCGCCTGGCTCGAGATCGCCAAGCCCCGCCTGATCCCCCTGCTGCTGGCCACCACCCTGGGCGGCATGGCCCTCTCCGAAGGATGGCCCCTTCCCGCGCCGCGCCTGGCCTGCACCCTCGGTGGCGGGGCCCTGGCGGCGGCGGCGGCCGGGGTCCTCAACTGTCTCTGGGAACAGGAGCTCGACGGCCGCATGGTGCGCACCAGCGGCCGGGCCCTGCCCTCGGGCCGGCTCTCGGCCACCACCGCCTTCCTGGTGGCCGTGGCCCTCACCACCGCAGCTGCAACCCTCCTGGTGGGCGGCGTGAACTGCCTGGCGGCGGGGCTGTCCCTGCTGGGCCTGTGCAGCTATGTGCTGTTGTACACCGTGGTGCTCAAGCCCCGCACCACCCAGAACATCGTCATCGGTGGGGTGGCGGGCGCGATTCCGCCCCTGGTGGGGGCCGCCGCTGCCACGGGCCACGTCGGCCTCAGTGGCTGGTGGCTGTTTGCCCTGGTGATGGTCTGGACCCCCGCCCACTTCTGGGCCCTGGCCCTGCTGTTGAAGGACGACTACCGGTCGGTCGGCATCCCGATGCTGCCCGTGGTGAAGGGCACCCTGGTGACGGCCCGGGCCATCCAGGCCTATGCGCTGGTGACGGTGCTGGTGAGCAGCCTCGGCATCCTGGCCCTGCCCTCCGGCGGCCTGCTCTATTCGATCCTGCTGATTCCCTTCAATGCCCGCCTGCTGCAGATGGCCTGGGCCCTGCGCCAGCAGCCCGACGATGTGACGGCGGCCAAGGGCCTGTTCCGCTGGTCAATCCTCTATCTGTTCGGTCTCTGCCTGCTGCTGCTGCTCGCCCGCCTGCCCCTGGCCGCCAGCTTCGGCAGCCAGAGCGCCGACCTCTTGCAGCTGTGGGCGGGCCCCCTGGCCCTGGTGACTTTCTAGATTGGGGTTGCGATTGGCCAAGTGGAGTTCCAAGCCGGTGCCTGAAGCGGTGATCGAGCTGCAGCAAGTCAGCAAGCGCTACGGCAGCGGTGCCACGGCCGTGGAGGCCCTTTCTGGCCTCAATCTGAGCGTGCCCCAGGGCTGTCTCTACGGCCTGCTCGGTCCCAACGGAGCCGGCAAAACCACCTGCCTGCGCATCCTCTCAACCCTGCTGGAACCGGATCACGGCAGCGTGCGGGTGGGGGGCCTCGACGCCCTGGCCCAACCCCGCCAGGTGCGGGAGCTGCTCGGTTACGTGGCCCAGGACGTGGCCATCGACAAAATCCTCAGTGGCCGCGAGCTGCTGCAGCTCCAGGGTGACCTCTATCACCTCGATCCACGGCAGCGGGACCGCCGCATCACGGAGCTCTCCGCCGTGCTCGGCATGGACGACTGGCTCGACCGCCGCTGCGGCACCTATTCCGGCGGGATGCGCCGCCGCCTCGACCTGGCCTCGGGCCTGTTGCACCGGCCGGCGGTGCTGGTGCTCGATGAGCCCACGGTGGGGTTGGACATTGAGAGCCGCGCCGCCATCTGGCGGGTGCTGGCCCAGCTGCGGGACCAAGGCACCACGGTGCTGCTCAGCAGCCACTACCTCGAAGAGGTGGATGCCCTGGCCGATGAGCTGGCGATCATTGATGGGGGCCAGGTGATTGCCGCCGGCACGCCCCAGGCCCTCAAGGCTGCCCTGGGCGGCGATCGGGTCACCCTGCGGGTGCGCGAATTCAGCGACGAACCCGAAGCCCTGCGGGTCCAGGCGCTCCTGCAGGCCTGCGCCGGGGTGCGCCAGGTGGTGGTGAACCGCTCCCAGGGCTTCTCGCTCAACCTGGTGGTGGAGCATGACGGGGTGGTGGAACAGCTGCGCCAGCAGCTCCACCAGGCCGACCTGCCCGTGTTTGCCCTGGCCCAGAGCCGCCCCAGTCTGGATGATGTCTACCTCCAGGCCACCGGCCGCACCCTGATGGATGCCGAGCTGGCCATCGCCGGCCAACGGGATCCCAAGGCCGAACGCAAGCAGGCCATGCGATGACCGGTCGCCCCTGAACCCTGGCCTCCCCCCAAAGCCCTCCCCTCCAGGCCACCCCCAAGCCCCGTTTCCAACCCCGCTGCCTTCCCCTTGGCAATGACCACGTCCTCGGCTCCGGCCCCGACCACCCTGGCCCCGGCGCCAGGCGCTCCGGCCGCCACCCCCCGGTCAGCCGTTTCGGAGCTCAGCCAGGAAACCCTGGCCCTCACCCGGCGCCTGTTTCTGCAGCTGGCCCGCCGCCCCTCCACCCTGGTGGCGGGCGTGTTGCAACCGCTGATCTGGCTGGTGTTGTTCGGGGCCCTGTTTGCCAAGGCGCCGGAAGGGCTGCTGCCCGAGGGGATGAGCTACGGCCGCTTCCTCGGGGCTGGCGTGATCGTGTTCACCGCCTTCAGCGGCGCCCTCAATGCCGGCCTGCCGGTGATGTTTGATCGGGAATTCGGCTTCCTGAACCGACTCCTGGTGGCGCCCCTGCGCTCGCGCAGTTCGATCGTGCTGGCGTCGGTGCTGTACATCACCAGCCTCAGCCTGGTGCAGAGCCTGGCGATCATCGCCACCGCAGCCCTGCTCGGCTACGGCTGGCCTGGCGGAGCGGGGCTGCTGCTGGTGCTGGTGATTCTGCTGCTGCTCGTGTTTGCCGTGACGGCCATGAGCCTGGGGCTGGCCTTTGCCTTGCCTGGCCACATCGAGCTGATCGCGGTGATCTTCGTGGCCAACCTGCCCCTGCTGTTTGCCAGCACTGCCCTCGCTCCGATTTCCTTCATGCCCGGCTGGTTGGGCTGGCTGGCGGCCCTAAATCCCCTTACCTTCGCGATAGAACCGATCCGCGCCGTGTACGCCGGCCATTTTTCCCTCGCTGAGGTGGTGCTGGTGGCTCCCTACGGCTCCCTGACGGGGGCTGCCTGCCTGGGAGTGTTGGCCGTTCTGGCCCTGGGCCTGTTTCTGTTGATCCGACCGCTGCTGGATCGCAAGCTCACCTGAAGGAGTTCGCCCCGTGCCTGCCAAGCCCCCCTCCGTTCCCTCCGCCCTGGCCCGCCGTGAAGCGGCCCGCATCCTCTTGGCTGGGGCGGTGGACTGCCGCGATGCCAAGGCCGTGCTGACGTTCACAGGCCATTGGGTCCATCGCCAGGGGATCGGCTCCCTTGGCTCCCTCATGGCCGAATTGGCCGAGGGAGACAGCCTGCGCTGGTGGCAGACCCTGCTGGAGCAACCCATCGAGGGCGGGGCTTGGGCCCCGGTGCCCACCCCCCTGGTTCCTGCCGTTCAGCCAAGGCAACAGCCCCCCGCCGACCTGGCAGGCGAGGGCCATCCGCCAGAGCTCCAGGCGCCTGAATCAGGCGAACTTCAGGCCCCAAAACCCAACGCTCCAACGCCTGATCCGCAGAGCGGGGAAGCACCCGCCTCTGCCGAATCGACCAGCGTCCCAGGCGCCCAGGCCGCTGGATCGGCGGACCGTCAGCCTGTGGACATGCAGTCCGTGCGGACAGTTGTCCCAAAGGAGGACGGCATCCAAGGGGAACGGGCCCCAGTCGAGCCAGGAGAGTGCCAAACCTCCGGCGCCAACCCCGAGGGTCCCAGTAAGACCCCGAGCGGAGCCGCAGGGCCCAGCCCGGCCCAGGCGCCACCGCCCCTGGCCCAAGCGGTTGTGGATGCCTCTGGCCTGCTGCCCCGCGCCAGCCGCCCGGCGGGGGCCCAGGGGCGACGCGGGGCCAGCACCAGCCGACCCGCCCCGGCGCCCCGCAACCCGGAACTGGCCCGGTTGCGTGCCTGGTTGCCCGACAGCGACGTCCCCGGCGGCGCGAGCAGCAGGTCCCATGCAGCCTGAGCGCACGGCCCTCAGGGGTGGGCTAATTGTGTCGGTGCAGGCGCCGGAGGGTTCGCCCATGCGCCATCCCGATGTGATCGCCGCCATGGCCGAGGCCAGCCTGGCCAATGGGGCGATCGGTGTTCGGCTCGAGAGCCCGGAACACATCGGCGCCGTGCGCCGCCGCTGCCCCAACGCCTTGATCGTGGGCCTGTGGAAGCGAACCTTCCCGGACAGCTCCGTTTACATCACTCCCGGCTGGGAGGAAATCCGGGCCGTGTGGGCGGCGGGCGCCGATGTGATCGCCCTCGATGCCACCGATCGACCCCGGCCCGATGGCCAGGAGCTGGAGCCCCTGATCCGCCGCTGCCGCGATGACCTGGGTGCCCCGCTCATGGCCGATGTGGATTCGGTCGCCAACGGCCTGCGGGCCGCCCAGCTCGGCTGCCTCTGGGTTGGCACCACCCTCTACGGCTATACCGAGGCCACGGCAGCCCTGCGACCGCCAGGCCTGACCCTGCTGGGTCCCCTGCGCGCTGGCCTAGATGACTCCGTGGCCCTGATCTGCGAGGGCGGACTAGCCAGCGCCAGCGACGCCAAGGCGGCCCTGGCCGCCGGCGCCGATGCTGTGGTGGTGGGCACCGCCATCACCGGCGTGGACCTGCAGGTGGCTGCCTACGTCAAAACGATCGCCGCCTAGGCAATCCCTCTTGGGCAAACGGGCCGGGCGGCCCAGGCTTCAAGCCAGACAACAGCCAACCCAAAGCCCCCTCAACGTCCTTCAAAGAGTGCCCCCAGCGATTTCGATAACGGCGAGGAGACAATCCCCAGCCTTGTATCGCCCCAGACCCTGAGGATTCAAGATCCCCATCAAGGACACGTTAAATCTCCTTCGGACAACAACAAACCAGGCGAATTCAAAATCTTAGGAAAGCTCGGGAATGCCGAGCTGTTTGGCCGGTTTAAACTCGAAGGTCACAACTGGTTCGCCAATAGCGCCATTGGACCGCTGAAAGGCCGAGCACAGCTTCTTAGCCAGATTTCTAATTGGCAAATTTCTCATTCAAAAACCACCTGAGAGCACATTCAAGACGACTCCCAAGAAGTCCAGCATTGGCCCAAGCTTCCCCAAGGGAGGTCATCAATGCGCCCAAAAGCGAACTAAAGCCAGTCAAAACCAACTTGGCCCAAACAAAGACCCCCCGCTGGAAGCAAAGCCTGACACAGTCAAACCAAAATCCTTAAAAGCTCGCGGGAAGAATATCCTGAAAGCTTGTTTTAGCCGGAATCGCAGAGAACGAAGACCTATTAGACTCTAAACCTGGCGAGCTGCTCCGCGCGTGGAACAATATCTTAGGGTGCATGGAGAAGTATCAAGCCAATAAACCCAAGACCCTTCTACGGCATCAGCCTAAAAATTGAAGTGCTATTTACAACCATTCTATGTTCCATTCAGAAGATTCAGAATCAGGGCTCGGACTGGTCTCCAAGCCCTGACTGGGCAGCCGTGAAAACGCCTCGGCTGATCACATCATGCCGGGCATGCCACCCATCATCCCGCCCATTCCTCCCATGCCACCCATCCCTCCCATGCCGCCATCACCGCCGGGGGCGGGCGGAGCTGCGGGCTCGGGCTTGTCGGCAATCACCGCTTCTGTGGTGAGCAGCATGGCGGCAATCGACACCGAATCCTGCAGGCCGAGGCGCACCACCTTGGCGGCATCAATGATGCCCGCAGCCAAGAGATCTTCGTAGACACCCGTGGCCGCGTTGAAGCCCAGGTTGCGTTGCACCACTTCGGCCGCGATCACCGTGCCGTCATGGCCGGCATTGGCGGCAATCTGCATCAGGGGAGCCGCCAGGGAGCGCTGCACGATCTCCACCCCGGTGCGCTCATCACCACTGAGACGCGCCTTCAAGGAATCCAGGCCAGGGGCCAGTTGCACCAGGGTGGTGCCCCCCCCTGCCACGATGCCCTCTTCCACCGCAGCCCGGGTGGCATTCAGGGCATCTTCAATGCGCAGTTTGCGGTTGCGCAGTTCCGTTTCCGTGGGGGCCCCCACCTTGATCACGGCGACACCACCCGCCAGCTTGGCGATGCGCTCGTTGAGTTTTTCGCGGTCGTAGTCGGAATCGGTGGCCTCCAGTTCGCGCTTGATCGCGGCGACCCGCTCGCTGACGGCTTGCTGGTGCTCACCGGTGGCCACCAGGGTGGTGCTGTCCTTGGTGATCGTGACCCGGCGCACCCGGCCCAGATCCGCCAGGGTCACCTTGTCGAGGGCCATGGCCCGGTCTTCGCTGATCAGGGTGGCGCCCGTGAGGATGGCGATGTCCTGGAGGGAAGCCTTGCGGCGCTCGCCGAAGGACGGGGCCCGAACCGCCGCCACCTGCAGCACACCCCGGTTCTTGTTGACCACCAGGGTGGCCAGGGCTTCACCATCGACCTCCTCGGCCAGGATCAACAGGGGAGACCCGCTGCGGGACACGGCCTCAAGCACGGGCACCAGGTCGGCAACGGCGCTGATCTTGCGGTCAGTGACCAGCAGCAGGGCGTTGTCGAACTCGCAGACCTGCCGTTCGGCATCGGTCACGAAATAGGGGGAGCTGTAGCCGCGATCGAAAGCCATGCCTTCGGTGATTTCCAGCTCCGTGGCCAGGGAGCGGGATTCCTCCACCGTGATCACCCCATCGACGCTGACGGTGGCCATGGCCTTGGCGATCATCTCGCCCACTTCCTCATCCCCCCCGGAACTGACCGTGGCCACCTGGCGGATGGCGTCACCGGCCACGGGTTGGGCCAGGGTGGCAATCGCGCCCACCAGCTGGGCCACGGCCTGATCCATGCCGCGGCGCAGGCCCACCGGATTGGCACCGGCGGTGACATTGCGCAGGCCTTCTCCCGTCATCGCCTGGGCCAGAACGGTGGCGGTGGTGGTGCCATCGCCGGCCTGATCCTTGGTTTTGGTGGCCACCTGAAGCAAGAGCTTGGCGCCGATGTTTTCGAAGGGGTCTTCGAGTTCAATTTCGCGGGCAATCGTCACGCCGTCGTTGACAACGTCCGGGGCGCCGAACTTCTTCTCCAGCACCACATTGCGGCCCCTGGGACCGAGGGTGACCTTGACCGCATCGGCCAGGGCATCCACCCCCCGCTCCAGGGCGGCGCGGGACGCATCGGAGAAGCGGATCAGTTTGGCCATCGAGGGCTTGAACAATCAGGCGATGGCTTCAGGCTCCCATAACGCCCCTGCCCAGCGCAGGCGCTGCCGGGTGGGGAAACCCGAATCAGGCGGCATCCCCGGGTCAGGGTCGATAGGGTGCCGGCATGGAGGAAACCCTGCGCGCGACCCTGGAGGAAACCCTGGCCGATCCGGCCTCCGGGCCAAACGCCATCACCTTCCTGGTGATCGCCGGCCTGGGTCTGGCCATGGCCCTGATCTATGTGCCGGTCCGCCTGTTTCTGACGATCACGGCCCGCAGCCGTCGGCTGCGTCTGCTGCAACGCATTCGCCGGCTGCGCGAAGTCCTGGGCCAGCCCCTGGCGGCAACCAGCCCGGATCCGACGCCTGCGCCCAGTGCCACCCCGGGCGCCCAGGGCGGACCGCCCAGCCCGGCCGGATCGGCCTGATCCCCCTGCCCCGGCGAAGCGCCTGATCCCGCTGCCCGGTTGATCGGATCGATCCGGCTGGCCTGTTCAACCCATCGGTCCAGGGGTTAGGACGAACCTGGCGCCCCATGGCCAGCGCAGGGCTCCCCTAGGCCATGGGTCAAGCCTGCGATCGCCTGGGACCAGGCTCGTGGGCTCAGCGCATGACCATGCCGCCGTCCACCTGCAGCACCTGGCCGGTCATGTAGGCCGCGGCCGGATCGGCCGCCAGGAAGCGCACCGCACCAGCCACCTCCTCCGGCCTGCCGAGGCGACCCAAGGGAATGGCGGCCAGGATCGGCTCAGGAGCCAGGTCCTTGGTCATGTCGGTGTCGATGAATCCCGGGGCCACCGCATTCACGGTGACCCCACGGCTGGCGAATTCGGCCGCATTGCTGCGGGTCAGGCCGATCAAGCCGGCCTTGGCGGCGCTGTAGTTCGCCTGGCCGGCGTTGCCCATCAGGCCCACCACCGAGGTGATGTTGATGATGCGGCCCGAGCGGGCCTTGAGCATGACGCGGCTGACCGCCCGGGTGCAGAGAAACACCCCCGTCAGGTTGAGGTCGATCACGCTCTGCCAATCGCCGGTTTTCATGCGCATCACCAGCCCATCCCGGGTGATGCCGGCGTTATTGACCAGCACATCAAGGCGGCCCTGGCGCTCCAGCACCGCCTTGACCATCGCGTCCACCTCGGCCTCCTCGGCCACGTTGGCCCGGAAACTCCAGGCCTGGCCGCCAGCGGCGCCGATCTCGGCCACCACGGCCTCGGCCGCCTCCGGCGAGCTGGCGTAGTTCACCACCACGGTGGCCCCGGCCGCGGCCAGCTCCAGGGCGATGGCCCGACCGATGCCGCGACTGGCGCCGGTGACCAGGGCGGTTTGACCAGCGAGCGGCGCACTGTTGGCCATGCGGGGACGGCTAGGGGAAGGGTGTGGGGATCGTATGCCGGAGGGCATCGGCCCGGGTGCGGCCCAGGTGCGGCTGAATCGGGCCGGCCGGCGGCCTCACCAGGGCCTGACCACCGCTGGATCCGCCTGCTGGCCGCCCCCGCCCTCAGGACGACATGACCTCCACACTGGCCAGGCCCGGGCCAAGCAGTTCGGCGAAGCGGCTGAGCTGCTGCTTGCTGCCGAGCACCACCAGCAGCTGGCCGGGGGCCAGGCGTTCGTTGCCGCCGGGATTGGCGATCAGCTCCGAGTCCATCGGTTCGCCCTGGGCCCCGAGCTGGGAGGGGGGGGTGCGAATCGCCAGCACCAGGGCCCCGCTGCGCCGGCCCAGCTGCAGCTCCGCCAGGCTGTGGCCACTGAGGTGGCCCAGCTGGCTGGGGTCGAGGCTGAGCTGGAATTCCTCCACCTCACAGTCGGAGCCGGCCAGCAGCTCCATGAAGGTCACGGCCAGGGGGCGCAGGGCGGTGGCCGCCATGGTGCGGCCGCCCGCCACATAGGGACTCACCACCTGGTCGGCGCCAGCCAGACGCAGCTTGCGATCGGCCTCATCGCTATCGGCCCGGGCGATCAGGCGGCAGCGGGGCGCCAGGCCTCGGGCGCTGAGGGTGACGTAGAGGTTGGCAGCATTGTTGGGCAGGGCCGCCACCAGAGCACGGCATTGCTGAATACCGGCCTCCTGCAGGGTTTCATCGAGGGTGGCATCGGCAAGCAACACCCGCAGACCCCGTTGCTGGGCCTCGGCCACCCGCTCCGGGTCCATCTCCACCACCAGCAGGGGCACGTCCTCGGCACTGAGCTGTTCGGCGATTTCGCGGCCGATGCGGCCATAGCCGCAGAGAATCACGTGGTTATGCATGCGCCGCAGTTGGTCCCGGGTGCGTCGATCGCGAAGGATCTGGAAATAGCCGCTGTTGGTTAATTCCAGCAGTTTCTGCAGGGTCTGCTGCACCACCACCAGGCCACCGACCAGCAGCAACGCCGTGACGACCCGACCGCCGCCGGAGAGCACCTTGGTGGCGGGATCGCTGAAGCCCATGGTGCTGAGCGTGATCAGCACCATCCAGTAGCAATCGCCCCAGTCCCAGCCTTCGCTGGCGCGGTAGCCCAGCGCCCCCGCATTCACCACCCCGGCCAGCAACACCAGGGGCGTGGCGCCACCCCGCTGCAGCAGGGCCTGGGCCAGCCCAGGGCCGCGCCGGGGGCGCTTGGAGCGCAGACGCCCGGGCCGCCAGCGGCCCTGGGGGCCTTGACGCTGTTGCGGCTGGGACCGCCGCCCAGCCGACCTCATCCAAGGCCAAGGGCCTGGAGAACCGGCTCCAGTCCGAGCTGGCTCAGGTCCGGGCCGCCCAGGCCCTGGACCCCGGAGCGTTGGGGCAGGCTGGCCGGATCCCGGCCCAGGGCCACGAGCGGGGTGCCGGTGAGCAGGGCCAGTTCGCTGGCGACTGGATCACTGCTGAGCACCACATCACAGCTGGCCAGCTGGGCCGCCCGCTCCACCAGGGTTCCCGCCGCCCGGGGGGCCACCACCCGCAGGTCGGCCAGCTTGTGGCGCACCTGCTGCTCCAGGGCCTGCCATTGGGCCGCAGGCCAATCGCTGGCAGGGGCCTGGCCAGCGGCAGGGATCCCCGCTGCCGGGGCGAGCATCAGGGCTGGTCCCTGGCCCGGGGGCAAGGTGGCACCCGCCTGGTCGAGGGCGGCCTTGGGCAGGGCGAGCCGGTAGGGATTGGCATCAAGGCCGATCCCAAGGGGCCGTAGGTAGGCGGCCAGGGCCTGCTGGGGCCAGGTGCCGCCATCGATGGCAATGCGTTCTGTGGCGGAGAAGCCCCCGGTGGCCACCCGGGTGGGGATATGGCTCATCGACAGCATCAGATCCACCTGACGGCCGGAGGCCAGGTTGAGGCAGACCTGGAAATCCGGTTCGCGCACGTTGCCCAGCAGGTTGGCCCAATCGGCCAGGCTCGATCCTTCGTCAAAATTGAAGGGCACCACCTTCTCCACCGCCGGCAGCAACGTCCAAGCGGCGGCGGCCTGGGGGGCACAGGCAACCTGAATCTGGGCCTTCAGGCTGGCTGCCACAGTGGCGACCGCAGGCAAGGCCTGCAGCTGGGACGCGATCCCGCCCGGTATCAGGAACAGCACGCGCATGGCGGTCGCCGGGACGTTATTGAGACTCCACTTGATTGTATGGATCACCACTGTTGATGCCCCCTGGAGACTGAAGGCTTGTGCATTTGCTGATTGCCGCCGCCGGCAGTGGCCGGCGCATGGGTGCCACCGGGAACAAGTTGTTGCTGCCCTTGGCGGGTCGGCCGGTGCTGGCCTGGACCCTGGAGGCCGCCCTGGCCTGCGGGGAGATTGCCTGGATCGGCCTGGTGGGCCAGCCCGTGGACGAAGCGCCGATCCGGGCCATCGTGCGGGCCGCCCAACCCGACCGACCGGTGGTGTGGATTGAGGGGGGCGACACCCGCCAGGAATCGGTGAGCCGGGGCCTGGACGCCCTGCCCGCGGGCGCCCAGGAGGTGTTGATCCATGACGGCGCCCGCTGCCTGGTGGACCCGGAGCTGATCGCCCGCTGTGGGGCGGCGGTGCGGGCCGGCGAGGCCGTGATTGCCGCCACCCGGGTCACCGACACGATCAAGCAGGTGGATTCCAGCGGCACGATCAGCGGCACCCCCGATCGCAGCCAGCTCTGGGGGGCCCAGACGCCCCAGGGCTTTGGGGTGGAGCGGCTGCGCCAGGCCCATCGCCGCGCCCGCGACGAGGGCTGGAGCGTCACCGACGATGCCTCCCTGTTCGAGCGGCTGGGCTGGCCAGTGCGGGTGATCGAGGCACCGCCCTCCAACCTCAAGATCACCACCCCCTTCGACCTGACCATCGCCGAGGCCGTGCTGGCGGCCCGGCCGGCCCCCCGGGAGCAAGCGGGGGGCCAGCCACGGGACTCGCTGAAGGACTCGCTGAGGGCCTAACCGACGACCTAACCAAGAATCTGCAACAGCCCCCGGTCGCCATCGAGCCGGGCCCGCACCCCCAGGGGCAGGGCGGCGTTGCCCGGCTCATGGCCGACGGGAAGCCCGGCCACCACGGGAATGCCAAGGTCGGCGGTGCGATCGCGCAGCACCTGCTCGGCGCTGAAGCGCCTGGCCTGGCCCGGAAGGGGGTCCCCAGGGTCCGGGTCGGGATCGTCGCAGTGGGTGAAGCGGCCTAAGCCGATGCCGGCCAGCTGCTGCAGGGCGCCGCCCAGGCGCCAGTGGGTGAGCAGGCGATCGAGGCGATAGGGGGCTTCGCCCACGTCCTCCAGGACCAGGATCGCCCCCTGCAGATCCGGCAGGTGGGGGGTGCCGAGCAGATGGGTGGCCACGGTGAGGTTGCCGGCCAGCAGGGGGCCGCTGGCGCAGCCACCAACCCAGCCGACCCCTTCCAGATCGGCCAGGGGCTTGCCGAAAAGCAGGTCCCGCAGCCGCTCGCGGCTCCACTCGGGTTCGCCGGCCAGGCTGGTGACCAGGGGCCCATGGATGGCCCCGCCCAGCCCCCGGGACGCCATCGCCCAGAGCAGGGAGGTGACGTCCGAGAAGCCCAGCAACCAGCCCGCCGGAAGGTCCAGGGGCTGCTCCAACAGCCGCGCCGCCCCCCAGCCGCCGCGGATGCAGGCCAGCAGGGCGGCCTGGTCCGGGGCGTCGTCCGCTCCAGCCGGGCCGGCCCCTGGCGGGGAGGGGGCGCTCAGATCAGCGCGCCGTTCCAGGTCGGCACCGGCCAGGTAGCCCCAGCGGCGCAGGGGCTCTGGATGGGCGAGCACCTCCAGGCCCCAACCCTCCAGCACGGCAATGCCCTGCTGCAGGCGCTCGAGGTCGTCGAGGGCGGAGCTGGCTGCCACCAGGCGCACCCGATCGCCAGGGCGCAGGGGGGCCGGTTGCACCGCCCCGGCGGCGTTGGGACCAGCCAGGCGGCCCGTCATGGCCAGCGCCCCAGCACCAGGGCCAGCAACAGCAGGGACCCCAGCCAGACCTGCTGGCTGAAATGGCGGCCGTAGGCCGAGCGGGGCAACTGGGCCGCACCCAGCTGCCAGGCGCCGCGCAGCATGCCCGCCGCCGCCAGGGCCCAGAGGGGCCAGAACCAGGCGGACACCCCCGTCAGCCGGGCCGCCAGGGCGAGCGCCAGGGCGGCCAGGCCATAACACCAGCCAATCGTGGCGGGCGCTGCCGGCCCGAGGGTCAAGGCACTGCTGCGGATGCCCAGGGCCCGGTCATCGGGCCGGTCCGCCATGGCATAGGCGGTGTCAAAGCCGAAGCACCAGAGCAGGGTGGCCAGCCAGGCCAGGGCCAGGGGCCAGCCGCCGGCCAGGTTGGCCTGGGCGGCGGCCCAGGGGATGAGCACGGCAAAGCCCCAGCAGAGGGACAGCACCAGCTGGGGCAGGGGGAACCAACGCTTGGCCGAGGGGTAGAGCAACACCGGCGGTAGGGCCGCGACGGCGAGCAGCAGGCAGAGGCTGCGGCCAGCCGCCGGCAGGGCCCCCACCACCGCCAGGGCCAGCACCAGGCAGAGCACCAGCAGGCCCAGGGCGGCGGGAACACCGATGGCCCCCCGGGCCAGGGGCCGTTGGCGGGTGCGCTCCACCAGGGGATCGATGCGCCGATCCCAGAGGTCGTTGGCGACGCAACCGGCGCCGCTCACCGCCACGCCGCCGAGCACGATCAACAGCACCAGGCCGGGATCGGGGGGGCTGGTGGGCAGGAGCCACAGGCTCCAGCCCGCGGGGATCAGCAGGATCAACCGGCCACTGGGCTTGTCCCAGCGCAGCAGGGCCAGGGCGGCCGCCAGGAAACGGAGTGATCCAGCTGGCGCCACCCCTGGCTTTCCTCAACTTCTGGGCCGAACCCTAGGCCTGGGCGCCCCGTTCGGCGTCCCTGACCGCCGCTCCCCCCGGCCCAACCCCCGGTGGCAAAGTGGCGCCGAATTCGGCCCGGCTGGACGCGTGACCGTCACCCCCTCCAGCCCCGTCCCTGGGACCAACCTGCGCCGGGTTGCCGCCATCGACATCGGCACCAACTCGATCCACCTGCTGATTGCGGCGGTGGATCCCCTGCTGCACAGCTTCAGTGTGGTGCTGGCCGAAAAAAGCGCCACCCGTCTGGGCGAGCGCGATCCCGACACGGGGGACCTGAGCGCCGCCTCGGTGGAGCGCGCCTTCCTGACCCTGCGCCACTGCCGCGACCTGGCCCACAGCCACGGGGTGGAGCAGATCGTCACCGCCGCCACCAGCGCCGTGCGCGAGGCCCCCAATGGCCGCGAGTTCCTGGCCACCCTGCAGGAGCAACTGGGCCTGGAGGTGGACCTGGTCAGCGGCCCGGAGGAGGCGCGCCTCATCTATCTGGGCGTGCTCTCGGGCATGAGTTTTGGCGATGCGCCCCATTTCATCCTCGACATCGGTGGTGGCTCCACCGAACTGGTGCTCGCCGATGGCCGCGATGCCCGCGCCCTCACCAGCACCCGCATCGGCGCCGTGCGGCTCCTGCGCGAGTTCATCCAAGAAGAACCCCTGCCGCCCGGCCGGCGCCAGTTCCTCGAGGCCTACATCCAGGGCTCCCTCGATCCCGCCGTCGCCCAGGTTCGCCAGGCCCTGCGCCCCGGCGAGAGCCCGGTGCTGGTGGGCACCAGCGGCACGGCCATGGCCCTGGCCGCCCTAGCCGCCGCCGAAGACGCCAAGCCGCCCCTCAAGCTCCAGGGCTACCGGCTCAGCCGCGCCCGCATCGACCAACTGATTGATCGATTGGTGGCGATGACGCCGGAGCAGCGCCGCGCCCTCACCGCCATCAACGACCGCCGCGCCGAAATCATCGTGCCCGGGGCGCTGATCCTGCAGACGGCCATGACGATGCTGCAGGCCAAGGAACTGGTGGTGTGTGATCGGGCCCTGCGCGAAGGCCTGATCGTCGACTGGATGCTGCGCAACCAGCTGCTCGATGACCGCTTCGCTTTCCAGAGCACGATCCGGGAGCGCACGGTGCGCCACCTGGCCCGCAGCTACGCCGTCGACCAAGCCCAAGCCGAACGGGTCGCCGTCCATGCCCTCAGCCTCTACGACCAGACCCGGGGCCTGCTGCACCACGATCCAGGTCCCGGCCGCCTGCTGCTCTGGGCCGCGGCCCAGCTGCATGGCTGCGGCAAACACATCAACATCGCCGCGTATCACAAACACACCTGGTATTTGATTCGCCACGGCGAACTGCTCGGCTATTCGGAAACCGAACATTTAATGGTGGCTGCCATTGCTCGGTATCACCGCCGCGGCCTGCCGAAGAAACGCCATGAGTCGTGGCAGTTGATCGAGGGGCGCGAGGAGCGGCGCACGGTGTCGGAGATGGCCCTGCTGCTGCGCCTGGCCGCGGCCCTGGACCGGCGCCCCCAGGCCCTGATCGCCAGCCTCAAGGTGAAGGCCGTGGGGCCCAAGGCGGCCGCCACGGGGGTGCGCATCCTGCTGCGGCCCCAAAGCGCTGAGGCGGGGCTTCCCCAGGCCGACCTCAGCCTGGAGTGCTGGAGCCTGCGCTCCTGCGCCGATGCCGTGGCCGAAGCGAGTGGCCTGGCCCTGGTGGTGGAGGGGCCCTAAGAACCCTCCCGCTTGGGAGCGCCCCAGGCCCCGAGATCGGTCGAGACAACCGATTTCCAGGGAGAGGCAAAACAGAAGTTAAGCCAGGGCCAAGAAAGCCCTGAAAAATCAGCCAGCGATCTAACCAGTCTCCTCGCGGCCGACCGAAATCTCTGGGCTTAAACCGGCCGAAAGAAGAGGTTTCCCGAGCCTTCCTTCCCGCGAAACGGAATCCAATCAAGGAATGGATCCATCAAAGACAATCCGTTCTGTTAATCAGAAAGACTTGTTAATTGATGATCAATGATGAATGGGCGATACTGGATTCGAACCAGTGACCCCTTCCGTGTGAAGGAAGTGCGCTACCGCTGTGCTAATCGCCCGTTCCACGCCATTGGCGTTCAAGGAGCATAGGCCACAGCCGGGGCAGGGGCACGGGCAGGTCAGGACAGCGGCCCGGTGACGGGTTGGCCCCGGGCGGATCACGCCCTCCGGCGCCCCTGGCCGCAGCGGTGACGGCGTTCAGGCACGATGGCGGGGCAAGGCGGCCCGTCTCCGCCGCCCGCAAGCCGCCCCGATCGGCGCTTCTGCCCCTGACAGGAGCCTGCCTCCTGTCCCAGCGTCCCCTGCCGTTGCCATGGTCACCCCCGCCCCTGCGGCTGAGCGCCCCAGCCCAAGTGCTGACGGAGCCCCGGCCGGGGAAACCCGCACCGATGTGCTGATCGTGGGCGGGGGCGTGTGCGGCACGGCCCTGCTGTTTGAGCTGGCCCGCTACACCGACCTGGGTCACCTCACCCTGGTGGAGCGCTACGAGCAGCTGGCCCAGGTGAACTCCAAGGCCAGCAGCAACAGCCAGACGATCCACTGCGGCGACATCGAGACCAACTACACCCTCGACAAGGCCCTCAAGGTCAAGCGCACGGCCGAGATGATCGAGCGGTACGCCGCCCTGCTCAGCGAGCCGGAGCGCAACCGCTGCGTCTTCCGCACCCCCAAGATGGTGCTGGCCGTGGGCGAGCAGGAATGCAGCGCCCTGCGCCGACGCTTTGACCAGTTTTCGCCCCATTTCCCAGCGATGGAGCTGCTGGAGAAGGAGGAGATAGCCGCGTGGGAACCCCACGTGGCCCGGCTCGATGGCGAGCGGCCCGAGAGCCCCCTGCGCCCGGAACCCCTGGTGGCGATCGGCATCCGCCGCGCCGCCACCGCCGTGGACTACGAGGCCCTGGCCCAGAGCTTCGTGGCCCAGGCCCGCTCCGCCGTGGCCGGATCCCGGCGCCAGCTGGACCTGCAGCTCGGCAGCAAGGTCGTGGCCATCACCCCGGAAACCGCCGCCGATGGCACCACAACCTTCCTGGTGGAGGTCCGTCCCCATCGGCCTGGCGCCCGGGCCCTGCCGGATGATCCCAACGCCCATGCAGCGGCGGCATCCCGCCGGATCCGGGCGCGCCATGTGGTGGTGAGTGCCGGCGCCCACAGCTTGTTGATGGCCCAGCAACTGGGCTTTGGGCTGGAGTATTCCTGTTTGCCGGTGGCGGGCAGTTTTTACTTCACCCCCGATCTTCTGCGCGGCAAGGTGTACACCGTGCAGAACGACAAGCTGCCCTTTGCGGCGATCCATGGCGACCCCGATGTGCGCTCGCCCGGCCAAACCCGCTTTGGTCCCACGGCCCTGCTGCTGCCCCTGCTGGAGCGCTACCGGCCCGCCTCCTTCTTTGAATTTCTGAAGGTGCTGCGGCTGGATTTTTCGGTGTTGCTGGTGTTCTGGCAGCTGTTTCGTATTGCCGATATCCGCAACTACATCCTCAAGAATCTGCTGTTTGAGGTGCCCTGGTTGCGGCGTCGCCTGTTCCTGGCCGATGCCCGCAAGATCGTGCCCGGCCTCAAGCTGGCCGACCTGCGCTTCGCCGAGGGGTTCGGGGGCGTGCGGCCCCAGTTGATTCACAAAGGCGAACGACGGCTGATGCTCGGAGAAGCGCGGATCGCCGCCATGCCTGGTCTGGCCTTCAATGTCACCCCGTCGCCGGGGGGCACCTGCTGCCTGGGCAATGCCGTCACCGATCTGGAAGCGATTGTGGCGAGGCTGGGCTGCCGCTTCGATCGCCAGCGGCTCGAGCAGGAGCTCTACGGTACCGCCGGCGCAAGCGCCTAGGCCCCCGGAGCTGGTGCCTGGCAAGCCTGCTGGCGCCTGCAGCCTGCCCTAAATGCCAGGCCCCCTGGCCTGAACCAGGCCGCCGATCAGCCCAGGCCGCCCCCCATTTCAACCGGCAGCCCTAGTCGGCGCCGCCGCGGAAGAGGTGGTTGTGGCTGGCGGAATAGAGCTTGGAGCGGGCGTTGCCCGGAGCCTGGAGGGCCGGACTCACCACGTAGAGGGTGGTGCGGATCAGATTGCGGTCCCGACTCACCTGGGCCATGTCCCTAAGGGGCACCACCGTGAGCCATTGGTCGGGCCAGCTGACCCGATAGCCGATCGCCACGGGCGTGTCGGCGGGATAGTGCTGCAGCAACTGGGCCTGCACCTCCTCCACATGGCGGGCACTGAGGTAGAGACACAGGGAGGCCTGCAGGGCCGCCAGGCGCTCGATCGCTTCCCGTTCCGGGGTGCCCGTGCGGCCGGAGGCGCGGCTCAGCACAATCGTCTGCACCAAGCCGGGGATGGTGAGCTCGGCCTGCAGGGCCGCAGCTGTGGCCTGGTAGGCGCTCAGGCCTGGCACCACCTCCACAGGGATCTCGGCATCGGCCAGGCGGCAGAGCTGCTCGGCCAGGGCGCCATAGAGGCAGGGATCGCCGTCGTGGAGACGCACCACCCGCCGGCCGGCGCGGGCCCGTTCCACCACCACCGCCATCACCTCCTCCAGGGTGAGGGTGCTGGTGCGGATCGCTTCACAGCCCTGGGGGGCCAGGGCGGCGATCTGGGGCGACACCAGCGAATCGGTCCAGACCAGCACCTCGGCCTGCTCGATCGCCCGGGCCGCCCGCAGGGTCATCAGGTCCGGGGCTCCAGGGCCGGCCCCCACGATCCAGACCTGGCCAGCGCCAGGCCCGCGTCCAGGCCCATCCAGGGGGGCAGGACCAGCGTTTTGAGCATCCATCAGGCCAGCAGGCAAGGGGTCAGGAGAAAGGGCGCCACGCAACCAGGGTGCCGCCGCAATCGGGTCAACGGGGCTCGAGCCCAGCCGATCGTCTGAGACGCGAATCAACCAGCACTGGGGTGAACAACCGGATTCGGATCGGCCGTTCGCCAGGGAAACGCGTGGGTTGGAACGTCAGGCCGTTGGGATCGGCCTGACGCTCAAGGCCGGCTCTCGGAGCTGGGGCGGCCCGCCCCGGCCGGATCGGGCAGGGCCCGGTGGCGGCCATACAGCCACCAAAGGCCCAAACCGCCCAGGGCCATCAGCACCAAGCTCATCAACTGGGCCATGCGCAGGCCGCCGGTACAGAACGGCGGCGAGCCGATCAGGCAGAGCGGATCGATCCGCAGCCCCTCGATCCAAAGCCGGCCGCTGCTGTAGGTCAGCAGGTAGATGCAGCTCAGGGCGCCGGCAGGCAAGGCCAGGCGCCCCTGCAGACCAAGGCGGAAGATCAGCAGCAGCAGGGCCAGCACCCCCAGATCCCAGAGGGATTCATAGAGAAAGGTGGGATGGAAATACTGCTCATTGGGGAAGCCGGCGGCCGTGGCGATCCAGCCTGGGATCTTCAACTTCCAGGGCAGGTCGGTTGGCAGGCCGAAGGCCTCGGAATTGAAGAAGTTGCCCCAACGGCCAATCGCCTGGCCCAGGGCCACGGAGGGCACGAGCACATCGAGCAGGGTCCAGAAGGCCAGCTTGCGCCACCGGCAATAGAGGATCACCGCCAGGGTGCCGCCGATCAGGGCGCCATGGATGGCGATGCCCCCTCGCCAGACGGCGATCGCCTCAGACCAGTTGTACTGGTACTGGCGCCACTCAAACAGCACGTAGTAGGCGCGGGCCCCCACCACCGCCGACAGCACCAGGATCGGCAGCAGGTCGGCGATCAGGGCCGGATCGATGCCACGGCGCTTGCCGAGCTGGCTGGACAGCACCAGGCCCAGCAACACGGCCAGGGCAATCAGCAGGCCATACCAGCGCAGGGAAAAGGGCCCCAGCTGAAACAGCAGGGGCCCGGGAGAGGTGAACACGGCCAGGGCCAGGGCAGGGGCCATCAAACCCCTTCGAGGGCCTGCACTTTTTCGATCTGACGCTTCTTCAGCACCAGCATGATCTGGGCCAGGGCCACGGCAGCGAAGAAGGCGAGCAGGCCGTAGATGCGCACCGGGTTCTGCAGAACCACTTCGGCATCGATCTGGCCAAAACCACCGACGTTGGGATCGTTGGTGATCGGGGCGCCAGCCGCCACGGCTTCACCCACGGCCACCTTCAGCGAAGGGCCGGCGGGAATGGTGTCGGTGACAGTGCTGCCATCGGCCGTGGTGATCGCCACCAGGGTGGCGCCGTTGTCGCCCGGGGTGATCGAGGCCACGGTGCCGGCCGCCGAGGCGTTGAAGGCACCGTTGTTGCTCTTCTCACCGGTGGGGTACACCTGACCCCGGCCGCGGTTGCCGCCCACATGCAGCTGGTACTTACCGAAGTGGATGGCGCTGTCGCTGGCGGGATCAGGGGAAAGGATCGGGAAGACGATCTCCTGGTGCTGGTCGCCTGGAATCGGGCCCACCAGCAGGATGTTGGGCTTGTCATCGCTCCACTGGGTGACATACACACCCGCGGTTTCTTCCTTCAGCTCGTCGGTGAGGCGATCGGCGGGAGCCAGCTTGAAGCCATCGGGAAGCATCAGCACCGCACCCACATTCAGGCCCGTAGGGCTGCCATCGCCCGACACCTGCTTGACCGCGGTGTCATAGGGGATCTTGACCACCGCCTTGAACACGGAATCGGGGAACACCGCCTGGGGCACTTCCACCTGGGTGGTTTTCTTGGCCAGGTGGCAGTTGGCGCAGACCAGCTTGCCCGTGGCTTCCCGGGGGCTGTCGTAGTTCTGCTGGGCCCAGAAGGGATAGGCCCAGCTGGCCTGGGGCGCGAAGAGCAGGGCGCTGATGGCCAGGGCGGAGCTCAGCAGCAGGGTGGAAAGGCGACGCATGGGGCTGGCGGCGGGGGGAGGAAGGAAGGGAAGAAACTCAGGCCCACCAGGGCTTGTCGCCGGTGCGGAAATCGGTTTCGCTCCACTGGCTGAGGAAGACGTTGTCGTTCTCGACGCTCACATGGGCCAGGGCCAGGGAGAGGGGGGCCGGACCGCGCACCACCTTGCCGGTGGCGTCGTACTGGCTGCCGTGGCAGGGGCACATGAACTTGTTGGCGCCGCTGTTCCAGGGCACCACGCAGCCCAGGTGGGTGCAGATGGCATTGATGCCGTAGCTGCCGATAGCGTCCTCGCCCTCGACGATCAGGTAGGTGGGATCGCCCTTGAGACCCTGGACCAGGCTGCGATCGCCCTCCTTGTGGGTGCTGAGCCAGCCCGTGGCGGTGACGGTGTTGCCAAGCTCGTCCTTGGCGGTGGTGCCGCCGCCGCCACCTGCCGCCCGGGGGGGGATGAAGTAGCTGACGACGGGATACAGGGCGCCCAGGGCCACGCCGGTGACCGACCCAAAGGTCAGCAGATTCATGAACTGCCGACGACCCATTCCGGGAACATCGCTCGCTGGGATCTGGGTCATACGGGGTGGCGTTCCTGGATGCCGAAGCAACGTGGCGCCCATTATGAACCTTGCCCCTGCCCGGACGCTTGCTGCCGCCTGGGATCTGGCCAGACGCTGCAACATGCTGTTGCGAGCCCCGGCCCGGAGGGCTTGCAGCCACTGCCCTGGCGCCGCCCCGGCCGGATCGGGCCCGCCCCCCAGCCCGGGGTGGCTGACCCGCCCCACCCCAGTTCCCATCCCCTTCCTGAAGCGTTGAGCGCCCCTGCCCCTCCGCCTGCCGGCTCGCCCCTCAGCGCCGAGGCGCTGGTTTCCACCCTGCGCCGCCGCTGGAAGGCCTCCTACGACCTGCAGCTGGTGCAGCGCCGCGGCCGCCTCTATCTGCAGGTGATGTGGGCCTATCTCGAGCAGCAGTCCTTTCCCCTCGATGAGGAGGCCTACCTGGCCCGGCTGGCCGACCTGGTGGCCACCCTCAATGGCCTGGGGGTGGCGGACCAGGTGCGCGACTGGCTCAACAGCACCAGCGACCGGCCCCGCCTCGGCAAGGCCATGAGCCTGCCGTTGGAGTTACCCCCCGGCCGGGCCAGCGAGTTTCTGCTCTGAGGTCGGGGCCCTGCCCGCTCCAGCAGACCACCGGCGGCACCCATGCCCAGCCGGTGGTAAAGGGGGGATCAGTTCGGTCCCAGGGGCCTAAAGGCAAGGGCCCCTGGGGGATCTGAGGTGCCGGTGTTGCCGCTTGCTTGGGCTTGAGGCTGGTGGGGCCCAGCCGGCCTCAGTCCTCGGCAGGCCGCAGGCCCGACACGAGGGAGGCCAATCCCACCCCCACCAGATACAGGGCCGTGATCGCGCCGGTGAGCAGCAGCATCGTCACCGGATCGGTGGAGGGGGTGAGCACGGCACCGGCCAGGGCGGCGAGCAGCACCACCCAGCGCCAGGCCGCCAGCATGGCCCGGGCCCGCACCAGACCAAGGGCAGCCAGCAGCAGTTGCAGCACGGGCAACTGGAAGGCCAGGGCCGTGGCCACCATCAGCAGCAGCACGAAATCCAGGTAGCGCTCGATCGACCAGAGCGGCTCGACCACATCGGCGCCGTAGTGGACCAGAAAGTTGAGGGCGGCGGGCACCAGGGCCCACCAGGCAAAGGCCAGGCCGGCCAGAAACAGCAGGGCCGAGCCGGCTACAGCAGGCCCCACCAGGCGCCGTTCCCGGCGGCTGAGGCCCGGCAGCACAAAGGCCAGGCCCTCATAAAAGACGTAGGGCAGGGCCAGGCTCAAGCCGGCATAGCCCGCCACCTTGAAGGACACAAACAGGAACTCGCCGGGCGCCAGCTGCAGGAAATGGATGCCCTGGGCGGGCTGCTCCAGCAGGCGCACAAGCGGACGCACCAGCACCAGGCAGGCGGCGGCGGCCACCACCACGGCCAGCAGGCTGCGCAGGACGCGGCGGCGCAGTTCCTCCAGGTGATCCACCAGGCTCATCTCGACCTCGGCGGGGAACTCGTCCTGGCGGGCCGGGTCAGCCAGGGCAGGTCCTGCCAGCGCGCCCTCGAACCGGGCCGTTCCATCCTGGCGCCCAGGCCCCAGGCCGGGCCGGCTCACCCGGATCGGGGCTGGCGGCGCCGTCGACTGGCCGCCGGGGGGCTGGGGGGGGAGGTCGCTCATGGCTGGGGTGCTGGGCCGAGGCTAGGCAGCTGCTCGGCCTGGGCCGCGGTGGAGGCCCGAGCGGCGGGGGCCTGGGCCGGGCTGGTTTCCCCTGGCTGGGTCTGGTCGCAATCCGGATGGGTGGCGCCAGACAGGGTCACGCCCAGCGGGGGGATGCCACCTGGCGGAGTGACGGCTGGCGGGGGGAAGCCAGCCTTCGGGGAGCTGGTTGGGGCCAAACCGGGCGGGCGGAGATGGGTCTGATCAAGGTTGGGCTTTTCAGGGTTGGTCTTTTCGAGGTTGGGCTTTTCGGGGTTGGTCTGATCAGGGTTGGTCTTGCCTGGATCGGGCTTGGTGGGGTCGCGCTGGGCGGGAGGCGGGCCGGCACTCGGAGCCGCGGCGGACGCCGCCGGCGCGTTAAGCAGGCTGGCGGCGCGCTGCGGCTCCGCCCAGAGCACCTCGCCACCCCGGTGGCGCACGGTGCCGGGGCCCGCGCCGGGGATGCGCTGCAACTGGTCAGTGGACACCATCACCACGGGCACGCGGCGGTTGCCCCGGGCCCGGCTGAAGTGGGCGGCCAGGTCGGCGGCAGCCTGGAGATCCGCCTCGCCAGCAGGGGCGACCGATGCCTTGAGCACCACATGGCTGCCGGGACACTCCTGGGCATGGAACCAGAGGTCACCGCGGCGGGCCTGCTGCAGGCTGATCCAGGCGTTCTGGCGGTGGTTGCGCCCCACCTGCACGCGCAGGCCACTGGCCAGCGCCAGGTCCAGGGGCTGGACCTGGCCGACGCCCGCAGCGGGGCCCCCGGCCGAACGCCGTTGGCGGCGGTTGCCCAGCCGGGGGGCCAGCAGGCTCTGGCTATCGCGATCGAGCTCCTCCAGCTGGGCCAGGAGCGGACCTGACCCGCAAGCCAGCTCCACTCCGGTGGCCGCGGGGGGGAATTCGGCTGAAGCAGGGACGCCCGGCTCCACCAGCAGCTGGTCCAGGTAGGTGAGGCTGGCCTCGAGCTGCTCGATCCGCTGCCGGTGGGCCTCGATCCGCGGGGTGATCGCGGCCACCGAACGCCGCAGTTTGCGGGCGCGGCGGTAGAGCGCCTGGGCTTCGGCCACCTGGTCCCGGCTGGGCTCGGCCAGACAGAGCAGGGCATCGGCCTGCTCCTGCAAGGCGCCGCTGCCCTCCACCAGGTCGAGCCGCTGCTGCTGCTGGCGGCATTGGGCCTGCTCCTTGGCCAGGGCCTGCTGCAGGCGCAGGCGCAGGCTGCCGGAGCGTTGCTGCAGCCGGCGTCCATCGAGAAGGCGCCGGTGGTAGGCCTCCAGGAACCCGTTGATCACCAGGCGCGGGGCCTGGGGGGGCTTGCAGGCCAGGGGCGGGCTGATCTGGGCTGGCCCGGCCTCGGGCTCGGGGCTGGCCTCCAGCAGATGGCTGCCGGAAGCGCCCAGCAGCTGGGCCCCAGGGGCGGCGGCCGCCGGGGCGGGCTCCTCCTGCCAGCAGCGATAGGCCGTGGCCTGGCCGGGGCTGAGCGCAAACGTCTCGCTCGCCAACACGGCTTGCCAACGCTGCCAGCGGCGATGGAGCTGCTGCCAGTCGCGCTCAGCCAGCTGGTCGACAGAACGGGCCAGCAGGTCCGCCGCCACCTGGGGGTCGTCACCCGCCAGTTGCAGGGCCAGGGCCGGGCTGATGCCCTGGTAGGCCTCACGCAGGGCCCGCCCCAGGCTGAAGGGCACCAGGCCCAACCGCCGGCGCCAATCGGCGTAGGGCTCGTCAGGACTGGGGGGCTGGCCCTGGGCCGGCGGCGGCGGCAGGTAGGGATCGCCGCTGCCGATTGGCCGCAGGCGGGATTGCTGCTCCCGCACCTGGCGGGCGGCGCCGGTGACCCGCCCCTGGCGATCCAACACAAACAGATTGCTGTGGCGCCCCATCAACTCCAGCACCAGGCGCCGGCTGATCGGCTCGCCGGGCCGCGGCGCGAACTGCAGTTCCACCACCCGCTCCATGCCCTGCTGATGGAGCCCCACCAGGGCCAGGCCGGAGAGGCCGTGCTGCACCTGCTGGGCCAGGGTGCTGCCATCGCCGCCGCGGGGGGGCGGGGCGATCGCATAAAGGCGCGGGGCTTCCGCCTGCCAGCTCAACTCAAGCCAATGGCGGCCCGAGAGGCTGCGGAAGCCCAGTTGCAGGGTCTGGCCATCGCTCTGCTGGGCCTTCTCAAAGCGGCTGGGCAGAAGCAGCGGCCGCAGCTCCGCCAACACCGCCAGCAGGGTGGTGAGGTCCATGGCCTGGAGCGACAGGGTCGCCGGCGGCAGGCTGGCTGGGGAATCACTCACTGAAGCGGCCCTGGCTGAAGAGACATGAACGGGAGGGACCCGAACTGGGGAGACGCCCACTGGGATCCCGGTGGCCAGGGAGCGGGTGGCCAGGGTCTCGGTTGGCGGGGACCCGGTGGCCATGGTGCGGCAGCGAGCCGGCGGGAGAGGGGGCTCCTACTCTGCAGGCCGATCGTTGGCCCCTGAGACAGCCGCCCGATGGTGATCGCTCCCCCCCGTGGCCGGTTGACCGTGATCACGGGCCCCAGTGGCGTTGGCAAGGGCACCCTGGTGGCGGCCCTGCGCCAGCGGCAGCCCTCGATCTGGCTCTCGATCTCAGCCACCACCCGCCTGCCCCGCAGCGGCGAACGGGACGGGGAGCACTATTTCTTTCTCAGCCGCGACGACTTCGATCAGCGCGTTGCCGCAGGTGGCCTGCTGGAGTGGGCCGAATTCGCAGGCCACTGCTACGGCACGCCGCGCCAGCCGGTGCAGGAGCAGCTCGAGGCGGGTCGGCCGGTGCTCCTGGAAATCGAGCTGGCGGGGGCCCGTCAGGTGCGGCGCAGCTTCCCCGAGGGCTTTCAGATCTTCATCAAGCCCCCATCCTTCGCGGAATTGGAGCGCCGCATTCGGGGCCGCGGCACCGACAGCGAAGCGGCGATCAGCCGTCGGCTGGAGCGGGCCCGCATCGAGCTGGAGGCCGAGGCGGAATTTGACGCCGTGCTTGTCAACGGCGATCTCAACGCCGGCGTGGCCGAACTGGAACAGCTGATGGGCCTGGGGGCCACCCCCGAAGCAGAGCCATAAGGAAGCCCTAAAGACGGCTAGCGATCGAGCAAGCCCCGTCCGGCAACCAAGACCGTGTCGGCCCCAGCCGGCCGAACGGCGAGATTGTCCAGGGCCTGATCAAAACCCGCCCTGCTTGCAGCCACCATCGGGGCCACCCCCTGCCCATGGCCAGGCAATCCCCTTGCCGGAGTCGCCAACGGCCCTGGCATCGAAAGCCCTCGCTAGGGGCCCTGGCACCGGTTGAACAGCGTGGCCCGTGGCCAGGCTGGCCCAGCATGTTCGACTTGCGGGCACCTCGAAAAATCCAGTTACGTACCCACTCCAGCCCATGAGTCTCATGGGCTGATCAGGTTCTGCCTGCTTCACTTTTCCGGCAATCGGCAATTTTTCGAGGTGCCCTTGGAGAGATTCGAATTCTTTCTATTCAGGCGGCCGCCAATACCAAGGCTTAACTCATTCGCTTCGTGATTGGTGTCGCCATTGGTGTCGCCTTTTTTTGGCCATCTGTTTGGCCACTGGTTTTACTATTGATTGTGCCGTTCTAGTTGCCATTCTTTTGTCATGCCTTTCGCCCTTGCTTGGGCCCTGTTCCGCTCCAGGCCGGTGCCAGCACCCTGCCAGCCAGAAAGGAAGTGCCATGCTCCGGCGACGCACGAGCGCAGCAGATTCACCCAGGTGCTGAACGATCAACAGGCCACCGATTGGGTCTGCCGTTGGCGCTGGATGCGTCCAGGCTGCTGCCATGGCAGGGGCGATCAACAGGTCATCAAAAAAGCGGCCCGGAGGGGCCGCTTAGGAAAGGATTGAATCGGACCAGACGCCGGAACCCGGGATCAAAGGGGATGGAAGAGTAGGTCGGGGAAGAAACGGTTGAATTCAATCAAAATGCCGGCGGTGACGCTGAACCAGAGGGCCGCGAACACCGGAGCGGTGGTGAGGAACTTTTTCATGGCGGAAGGCCGAAACGGGTTGGGATGCTGGCGCTGCCGGCAACTAAGGCGGCAGCTCGGAATGATGGGGAGAGGAATCAATCCAGCCCAGTGGATTGAAACGGCACCCTGATCAGCGGGGAGAAACGGTGACCTTGCTGTCCGCTTCGGTCAGCTTGCCGCTGGTGAGCTCACCGAAGGCGGCCAGGGGCCAGGTGGCAGCAGCCAGGGTGCTCTTGAAGGCAAGGGGAAGATCGATCTGGATCTCCTTCATGGCGGCATCCTTATCGCCACGCACCGCCTGGAGGTAACCACGGCCGGCCCAGCCGATGGTGCCTGCGATGTAGAGGAAGGCGATCCCGGGGATGATGAAGTCGCCGGCGTGGCTCCAACGGCCGTCCACGATCAGGTGGGGCAGGCCATCGGCACCACAGACAGCCTGGCTGTACATGGCGAACCGGGCCTTGGCCTGGTCGGTTTTGGCGGTCTGGGCACGCTGCTGGAAGCGGGCGCTTTCGGAGCAGGGGGTGAGGCCTGCCACATCAGCCTTGGCCACGGGGGCGAAGCCGAAGATCAGCAGGGCGGAAATCAGGACGGCGAAGAGGCGGCGCATCGGCTGCGGGTCTGGCGGTGCTCTTGGGGTGTCCAGCCGGGGCCGGACGGTGATCTCCCGCTGAGGCAGAAGCCCTGGCAGAAGGTTCAGGTCTCTCCTGCCGGGGCAGGATGTCTCTTGCGGAGATTACGGGAGTTCCCCAGACGCGATGCCCACGGTTCTGGCCCTCGAAACAAGTTGTGACGAGTCAGCAGCGGCCGTTGTGCGGGATCAACGGCCCCTGGCCAGCGCCGTGGCCACCCAGATGGAGGAGCACGCCCGCTTTGGCGGGGTGGTGCCGGAAATCGCCTCCCGCCGCCATGTCGAGGCCCTGCCCCAGCTGATCGACCAGGTGATGGCCGACAGCGGCCTGGGCTTCGCCGACCTCGATGCGATTGCCGCCACCGTGACCCCGGGCCTGGTGGGCGCCCTGCTGGTGGGCTCGGTCACCGCCCGCACCCTGGCCCGGCTGCACGGGCTGCCCTACCTGGGGGTGCACCACCTGGAGGGCCACCTCTGCTCGGTACACCTGGGCGATCCCCTGCCGCCGGGGCCCTTTTTGGTGTTGCTGGTGAGCGGCGGCCACAGCGAACTGATCCGGGTGGATGGCCCGGGCGCCTACACCCGCCTGGCCCACAGCCGCGATGACGCCGCCGGTGAGGCCTTCGACAAGGTGGCCCGCCTGCTGCAGCTGGGCTACCCCGGCGGACCGGCGATCCAGGCCGCCGCCGCGGAGGGCCAGGCCGATCGCTTTCCCCTGCCCAAGGGTCGGGTGTCCTTGCCCAGCGGCGGCTTCCATCCCTACGACTTCAGTTTCAGTGGCCTCAAAACCGCCATGGTGCGCCTGGTGGCCGAGCAGCAGCGCCTGGCCGAGGCGGCCGGCACGGCCCTGCCCGTGGCCGACCTGGCCGCCAGCTTCGAACAGGTGGTGGCGGAGGTCCTGGTGGAGCGCACCTGCCGCTGCGCCCAGGACCAGGGACTCGACACCCTGGTGCTGGTGGGCGGTGTGGCGGCCAACCGGCGCCTGCGGCGCCTGCTCGAGGCCCGCTGCCAGGCCCTGGGCCTGAACTGGCACGCCGCACCCCTGGCCTACTGCACCGACAACGCCGCCATGATCGGCGTGGCGGCCGAACAGCGGCTCCAAGCCGGTGGCCAGAGCGCCATCGACCTGGCCGTCGCCCCCCGCTGGCCCCTGGGCGAGGCCCAGGCCCTCTACGGCCAACCGAAACCTTTCTGAAGCTTCTAGGCTGCGCAAACTCTCCTGGTCGCTGCCATGGTCCCAGCACCCAACTCCGAAACCCAGGTGGAAGCAGGCCTTGACGGCGTCCTGGAATCGGCCCTGCAAGGCGGCGTCGAGGTTGTTGAGGTGGGGCCCGATGAAATCAATGCCTGGAAACGGGGATTCACGCCCCAGGCCGAGATCTGGAATGGCCGGCTCGCCATGGTGGGGCTCTCCGTGGGCCTCGGGGTGCTGCTGCTCAGCCGGCTGGTGGCGTCATTGACGACCGCGTAGGGCCTGCAGAAGCTCCGCTGGCTTGAGGCTGTGGGCCAACGCCTCCCTGGCTTCCACCCTGCCCAGTTGGGCAAGGGCCAGCAGGGCCTGATTGCTGGTCTGCATTCCCTCGAAGCCGCTGCGCTCCATGATCTGCTCGATGGCATCCAGCTGGCCGCGCTGGATGTAATCCCTGCAGGCATCATTATTGATCAAAATATCGTGATAAGCAATTCTTTTGTTGTCAGTTGTTTTGATCAAGCCCTGGGCAATGATTCCCAGAAGCGAATCGGATAGGCCCCGGCGCACCGCCTCCTGTTCCGATGGCGGAAACATGCCTAGCACCCGTTCAACGGTGCGCACCGCCGAATTGGTATGCATCGTGCCGAAGACAAGATGGCCGGTTTGGTTGGCCTGAATCGCGGTGGCCAGGGTTTCGTGGTCACGGATTTCACCGATCAAAATTACGTCGGGGTCTTCCCTCAGGGCGGCCCGCAGGGCCGAATGGAAAGAACGGCTATTGAGACCCACCTCGCGGTGGCGAATCAGGGATTGCCGGCTCTGATGCACAAATTCCACCGGATCCTCAATCGTGAGGATGTGGCGACTCCTGTGGCGATTGATCCAATCCACCATGGCCGCCAGGGTGGTGGTCTTGCCCGAGCCGGTGGGTCCGGTCACCAACACCAACCCCTTGGGCCGGGTGCAGAGCTGGCGCAGCACCTCGGGCAGGCCGAGCTCCTCCAGGCTGGAGATCCGGTTGGGGATCAGCCGCAGCACCATGGCCAGGCCCAGCAGGGACTCCATCAGGTTGATGCGCACCCGTACAAAGGGAAACGCATGGGAGCCATCGAATTCCTTTTTGCGCTTGAAGCCTTCAATCAGGCTCAGGCCCAGCATTTCCTCGGTCCAACGATCAAAGGTGGCCGCATCGGTGACCGGCCAGCCGGTCCGGATGATGTCGCCGCGGAACCGGAAGCGGGGCTCCTCGCCGACCCCGAGATGGACATCGGAAAAGTTGTTCTCAGCCGCAATCCTCACAATGCCCTCCAGGTCCCCCGGCATCGGGCAACTGATCAGGCCCTCCGGAAGGCCAAAGCCAGGGTCGAGCGGTTGGGGGAGGCTGTCCGAGGTGCTGCTGGAGCCTTCGGGTTGGCCCATGCCACCGGGATCGCCAGGGGGGGGCGGCAGCACGACTTTGGCAGACGGATTAGGCCTTGAAGGAGCAAGATCAAAGAGATCCATGAAAGCTAGCTTTTGCAGCTGGCGATAGATTTATACATGAACGGCATGTCGTCGCCCCAAGGTATCGACGGCAGCATAGGTAGGATCAAGTCCGTAGGATCACAGCGGATGCAACGCTGCCTTGAACGCCCCCCACCAGGTCTGCATCGTGCTCGGCACCCGGCCGGAGGCGATCAAGCTGGCTCCGGTGATTCAAGCCTTCCAGCGGGCCGAGGGGTTCCACACCCGCCTGGTGCTCACGGGCCAGCACCGGGAGATGGTGAACCAGGTGATGGAGCTGTTTGGCCTCCAGGCCGACCGGGACCTGGCCCTGATGGCCCCCAAGCAGACCCTCACCCACGTGACCTGCGCCGCCCTGCAGGGGCTGGGCCAGGAGTTCGAGGAATTCCCGCCCGACCTGGTGCTCGTGCAGGGGGACACCACCACGGCCTTTGCCGCGGCCCTGGCCGCCTTCTATGCCCAGATCCCGGTGGGCCATGTCGAAGCCGGCCTGCGCACCGACAACCTGTTCGATCCCTTCCCCGAGGAGGCCAACCGCCGGCTGATCTCCCAGGTCGCCCTGCTGCATTTCGCCCCCACCCCCGTGGCGGCCGCCAACCTGCAGGCCTCCGGGGTGGTGGGCGAGGTGCTGGTCACGGGCAACACCGTGATCGATGCCCTGCTGCTCACCGCCGCCGCGGCGCCGACCTACCAGGTGAGCGGCCTCGACTGGGAACGCCAGCGGGTGATCCTGGCCACGGTGCACCGCCGCGAGAACTGGGGCGACCGGCTCGAGGAGATCGGCAAGGGCTTCCTGGCCGTGCTGGAGCGGTTCCCCGACACGGCCCTGCTGCTGCCCCTGCACCGCAACCCCACCGTGCGCGAACCGCTCAAGGCCCTGCTCGGTGACCATCCCCGCGCCTTCCTCACCGAACCCCTCGACTACGACCAGCTGGTGGCGGCGATGCGGGGCTGCACCCTGCTGCTCTCCGATTCCGGCGGCCTGCAGGAAGAGGCGCCCGCCCTGGGCAAGCCGGTGCTGGTGCTGCGGCGCACCACCGAGCGCCCCGAGGCCGTGGATGCGGGCACGGCCCGGCTGATCGGCACGGCCAGCGCCGACATCCTGCGCGAAACGGCGCGGCTGCTCGAGGATCCGACCGCCTATGGGGCCATGGCCCGGGCCCATAACCCCTTTGGCGATGGCCAGGCCAGTGGCCGGATCGTGGCGGCCAGCCGCCGCTTCCTCGACCAACGCCGCGCCGGGACCCCAGCGCCGTAGGCCGATCGCGCCGATCGGGGGCTGGCGGCATGGAAGCAGCGGCAACAGTTGCAGGGCCAACTTGGGCAGGGCCGACATCAATGCCGAAGGAGGCCGCTCCTGGAGGAAAGAACCCTGAGCCTGGCTTGGTTGAGGGCTTTACGTGATTCAGAGCCTGGGTTGATTCAGGGCCTGGCTTGGTGCAGACCCTGGATTTGGTTCAGACCCTGGGTTGGTTCAGCTCTTGGTGCGGTCTTTCTTGGCCCAGGGGGGCAGGTCGATGAACACCGGCACTCCGGGGTTGAGGCCGGCGAGGATCTGGGTGTCGCGGCCACTGCTGGAGCCCAGGGTGACGGGCTGGAAGACCGGCTGGTTGCCTTTGCCCACCAGCAGCACCCCCGGCTTGCCCTCTTCGGTCACCACCGCCACGGTGGGCACCAGGGTGCGGGGCGCCAAGGCGCCGGTGTTGAAGTCGATGTCGGCGGTCATGCCGATGCGCAGCTGGGGCGGCCGCTGCAGCAGGGTCAGCTTCACCTGGAAGGAGGTGACGTTGTTGAGCTTCTCGGCCCGGGGGGCGATCTGGCGCACCCGGGCGGCAAAGCGGCGATCGGGGAAGGCATCGAGGCGCACCGCCGCCCCCTGGCCGACCCGCAGGCGGCCGATGTCGCTTTCGGGCACCTTGGCCACCGCCTCCAGGCCCTGGGCCAGCTCCACCACGGAGGAACTGGTGGCCCCAGCCGTGGCTGAGGCCGTGGTGGTGGGGGTGACAAAGGCCCCGGGATCGGCGTAGCGGGCCGTGATCACGCCCGCAAATGGAGCCCGCACCACCAGTTCGCCCTGCTCGATCTGGCGCTGCTGCAGCCGGTTCTGGGCCGCCCGCACGGTTTCAAGATCCACCCGGTAGGTGTTGCGGATCCGCTCGTAGTCGTTGAGGCTGATCGCCTTCTGGCGGTAGAGCCCCTGGTTGCGCTCCAGCTCGTGGCGGCTGCGCTCCATCTGTTGCTGGGCGCTGCGCAACTGGGCCTGCAATTCGCCGATGCGATCGGCCAGGTCGCCGCTGTCCATCTGGGCGATCGGCTGGCCCGCCACCACCGCGTCCCCCTCCTCCACGAACAGCTTCACCAGCAGGCCCTGGCGCTTGGGGCTGACGTTGACGCGACGGAAGGCCTCCAGCTGGCCACTGGCCGTGACCACGCCCGGCAGGCTGCCCAGCCGGGCCGTCACCGTGTAGGTGGCCAGGGCCTTGACCTGGGCGGCGCGCTTGCTGGCCGAGAGCCACAAGCCCCCGCCGGCTACCACCAGCACGCTGGCCCCCAGGCCCAGCCAGAGCCGCCGCCGGGCCAGCCAGCGGGGTCCGCGGGACCCACGGAGCAGACCGGATGGACCCGCCTTGGCGTCGGGCCCCACCGGCAGGGCCTCCCGGGTGGGGGGGGCGGCTTGGGGCATGACGGGAGGAATGGCCTGACGGGCAACGCTGCCCCCAGTCTTCCTGGTCGGCGGCAAAACTGCGGGCGCGGACGCGGATAGATTTCCGCCATGCTCAAAGCCGGAATCGTGGGGCTGCCCAACGTGGGCAAATCCACCCTCTTCAACGCCCTGGTGGCCAACGCCCAGGCCCAGGCCGCCAATTTCCCCTTCTGCACGATCGAGCCCAATGTGGGCGTGGTGGCCGTGCCCGACCCGCGGCTGGCCAAGCTTTCGGCGATCTCCGGCTCCAAGGAGCTGATCCCCACCCGGGTGGAGTTCGTCGACATCGCCGGGCTGGTGAAGGGGGCCAGCCAGGGGGAGGGGCTGGGCAACAAGTTTCTGGCCAACATCCGCGAGGTGGATGCAATCGTCCACGTGGTGCGCTGCTTCGAGGATGACGATGTGATCCACGTGGCGGGCAGCGTGGATCCGGCCCGGGATGCCGAAGTGATCAACCTGGAGCTGGGTCTGGCGGATCTGGCCCAGATCGAGAAACGCCGTGATCGCCTCAAGAAACAACTGCGCACCAGCAAGGAAGCCCAGGTGGAGGACGCCGCCCTGGGGCGCATCCAGGCCGTGCTCGAGGCCGGTGGTGCCGCCCGCAGCGTCAGCCTCAATGGGGAGGAGGCCCCCCTGGTCAAACCCCTGGGTCTGATGACGGCCAAACCGATCATCTACGCCACCAACGTCAGCGAAGACGACCTGGCCGGCGGCAATGGCTGGGTGGAGCAGGTGGCTGCCCTGGCCGCCAAGGAGGGGGCCGAAACCGTGCGGATCTCCGCCCAGGTGGAGGCCGAGCTGGTGGAGCTGGGCGAGGAGGAGCGCGATGCCTACCTGGAGGGCCTGGGCGTGAGCGAGGGCGGACTGCAGAGCCTGATCGCCGCCACCTACCGGCTGCTGGGCCTGCGCACCTACTTCACCACCGGCGAAAAGGAAACCCGCGCCTGGACAATCCATGCCGGAATGACCGCCCCCCAGGCCGCCGGTGTGATCCACACGGATTTCGAGCGGGGCTTCATCCGCGCCCAAACCGTGAGCTACGCCCAGCTGCTTGAAGCCGGCTCCCTGGCCGAGGCCCGCAACCGCGGCTGGCTGCGCAGCGAGGGCAAGGAGTATGTGGTGGCGGAGGGAGATGTGATGGAGTTTTTGTTTAACGTTTAAGCCTGAAAGGCTAAGCCAGACGCTTAAGTCTGAAGTTTAAGTCAGGCGCTTAACCTAAACGTTCAAACCAGACCATTACGACAGACAGACACCAATCCGTGCCGGGCGGCTCAAAGACAACCGCCCCTTGATTCTTACGTGCTAACAAGGGCGCCAATGCAACTGCAGGCTTGATCCCAGGAGCCAATTCAGTTGCCGGGTGATGCCAACCTGCTTAGCATTCATTGGTATCAATACCATCCTCAATTTGACTGCTCCCGTTTGCATCCTTGTTGGCTATGGGCCTGGCGTCAGCCATGGCATTGCCCAGGCCTTCGGGGCCGACGGCTTTCAGCTGGCCCTGCTGTCCCGCCACCCTGACAACCACCAGGACCTGGTGGCGGCTCTGGTCGGCCAGGGGATCCAGGCCCAGTCCTTTGCTGCGGATGCCAGCCACCCGGACTCAATCGAGGCGGCGCTGGCGTTGGTGTCCGCCAGCCTCGGTGAGCCCGAGGTCTTGATCTATAACGCTTCGGCCCTACGGCCAGGCCCGCTGACCACTGTCAGCAGCGCCGACTTGCTGGCCGACCTGGGCGTAATTGTGGGCGGCGCCTTGACAGCGGCCAATGCGGTGATCCCCGCCATGACAGCAAGGGGCCAGGGCACGATCATGCTCACCGGCAGCTTCTGGGGGGAGGTTCCGAATCCGGCATTCGCCACCGCCTCGATCGGCAAAGCCGCCTTGCGGCAGCTGGCCCGATTGCTTGCCTCCGATCTGCAGGGCAGCGGTGTGCGCTCGCTGCTGATGGTCATCAAGGGTCTGGTGCATCGCGAGACAACCGACAATCCCAAGCGGATCGGCGAGGCCTTCCTAACGGCCTACCGCCAGCCACCGGCGCCTGAGGATTCCGAAATCCTGTTCGAAACCCAACCCGAACCCTGAGGCGGGTTTACTTTGACTGGCCAAGGCCGCTTGCATGGGAACGCCTGAGGCCTGCAACGGGCCAGGGGGCATGGGCCCCCAACAGCGATGGCTCGACCCGCTTCCCCTCGACGCAGCGCCTGGGCCCAACCCCATGGCAAGCCTTGCTCGGAGCCAGCGGCCTGGCCCCGAGCAAGGGCTTGCTGAACGCAAGACCCCAGACAAGGGAGGGGCCCCAAAGATGGATCGTCTGTTGAACGCCCTGCTGGCTGCCAGTTGATCGAGCCTCCAGCCCAAGGCGAGGGTGCCGCCAGGCCCAGCCCGTCCCCAAAGAGGTATCCCTCTCCAGCCAAAGAACCTGGCCGCGAGGCAACGCTTCAGAGACAAATCCACAAGACTGGCGTTGCTTGTCAAGCCATCATCACTGTTGTGTTATGGGCGAAACGTTGCGCCCATTCCATCTATGCGCCATTGGCATAAACAATCCCAAATACGGCATACGCGTCTGTGCGGATGCTGAATCCGCATACGCCTTGCGGCTCGCACCCGATCTGCCGTATAAGTGCGGCATTGAATTGGCTCAGAATTGTCCATTTCCGAGGGCTCCTTCGATGATCTTGATATTCTCGATGCCCTGGAACTGTTCGGCAGCACTGTGCTGGCTGCCGAATCCCTGAACATCTCCCAAAGCAGCTGCTCACGCCGCTATCGCAGCTTCAGCAAACATTTTGGCCTGGGTTTTGATCGCGTTGATGGCCACTACCGCGCCCAGACGAATCTCGATATTCTGATGTCGCTCCGCATCGCTGCCCAAAAGCAACGGGTCAGGTCAGGCTATCCACGCTATGGCGTGGGCTGGCAGATGGACCAATTAATGCGCCAACCGGTGGATGGCATCCGCGCCAAAGCCTTCGGCCTGAAGCCGATGGACTGCTGGAAGGTTCTGGGCTGGCTGGAAAACAGACTGCTTGATTATTGGTGTGGCGGCTTATTGGATTACAGCGCATTGCTGGCCAAGCCCGTTGGCCCGTTCCCGTGCGAGAGCATCCCGATGGCCAACAGCTTGCTCGCCGTTCCCTTGTGCAGCTGGAGCTTGCGGATTGCGGCCCATCGCGAGCATCCCATTCACAAGGCCAAAACCATCTCCAAGGAGCTGCTGGAGTGCTATCCCTCTCCTTCCGTAGAACTAAGAATGGCCCCGGCCCTGATCAAACAATTGCAAACCAAAGGCTTGGCCAATACCCCAACGGGACTTCAAAACCACGCCTGGGAGAAGTGGCAAGGCGCCGCCAGCGATCAACGCACCCTGTCCTATTGCGCTCCCCACGACGAATCCCGATTGGCGCATGACTCGATTCTCCCCATCGACCACGATCTTGAGATCACAGAAGTGGGCAGCTGCCTTGGCCATCGCGATGCCATCGAAGACCCCAACTTTCAGCAGTATCTAAAGTTTTTCGCCAAGGCCTGCGATCGCAATCCGAGCAGCAGCGCCGTTTGTTGATATCACGCGGCTTTGCAAAGGAACACCCCAGCCATCAAGCCAACCAGTCCTATCTAACGCGGATAAAATAAGCAAGCCCTGAAAAGCTGAGGACACATCAAAACTCACGATTCGCCTTGATTGCCTCCCCTGAGCAACCTAGGGCCGCAACCGCGCCGCCCCCAATGCCAACCAGCCAAGCCCGGCAAGACCCACAGCTCCAGCGGCGATCAGCCCAAAGGCTGCCACGTTGATCAATTCAATCTTGGCCTGGATCTCGGCCCGGTCGTTGACATGGGGGAAGGGCGATTGGGGTTCTGGCCGATCGAGAAAGGCGCACAAGGGCCCCCACCCCTGGTCGACGCTGTAAACCAGCAGGCGTTCGGGGGGCACGGCCGCCTTCACCGCGTCGATGTGCTGCTGATAGTGGGCAATCGCAGCCTGGCGGTTGGCCATGGTGCCCCGGTGGGCCCGTTGCCACACCAAATGGTGGGTCATGTCACCCAGGGCCCGGGCAAAGGGGCTGACCCTGGCCAGCAACCGGAACTGCCACATCCGTTCGCTGAAATAGATGGTCTCCAGGGTGCTCTCGTACCAGGCCTCGGCGCCGCGGGGATGGAGGGTGATGATCACCTTGGCGTCAGGGTTGGCCACGAGCAACTCCCGCCAGACGCAGCTGGCCGGGTTGTCCACCGCTGCCGCGTAGCCCGCGAACACCTCATCCCAGGGGAACTGCTGCCCCGGCTCGCCATGGGCCACCCGGCGCCAGAAGGCCAGATGGTGGCGATTGGCCCGGTTCTGCAGCACCTCCACCATGTGGTAGCAGGGCAAGCCCAGGCTGTTCAGGGCCGTGTACAGCGACAACGTGCCCGTGCGGCCAAACCCAGCGCCGATCAGTTGCAAGGCCATCGCCCCTCCCTTCGGGGCGGCCAACGGCCCCACTGCCAGCGATGTTGCCGCAGACACCCCGGCATCGGCGGCGGCCCCGGCAGCCCCAGGCCGATCGGTCAGACTGGCTCCAGGCGTTTTGAGGGTGCCCGTGATGAGCCAGGAGCAGGACGGTCGTCAATCGCCCCTGGGGGCCAGCAGCGGCGATGGGGCCCTGGAGCCGGGCCTCCAGCCCCATGATTTCGACGTGCAGAAACAGATTCACCAGCAAATCCGCAACGATCCCGACTACGACGACTGGGAATACGGCACCGAACCCCTGCCCCATGAGGCCTGGGTGGTGCGCTCCGATCGCGCATCCGTTGAGCCGGCAGACCCCGCCCAGCCTGGGGCGGGCGATGGCCACGCCCCGGCCTGATCAGGCCACCCCAGAAGCGGAGCCGGGGCTGGAGCTGGGGCTGGGGTTGGGCCGGTTGCGGTGCTGCTGCTGGTAGCGGCCGATCTGGGCCACCAGGGGCAGCCCCAGCAGGCAGGCCAGGGCGGTCGCCAGCCAGAGCCAGAGTCCATGGTGGTGGTGGTCGAGGAACCAGCCCGCCAGCAGCGGGGCCGCGAAGGAACTCACGGCGAAGCACTGGGAGAACAGGGCCATGGCCAGGCCCTGGTGGTCGCTGGGCGTGAGTTCCACCACCGCCTCGGTGGCGATCGGCAGAAAGGCCGCCTCGCCCAGGGCCACGGGCAGCAGGGCCAGGGCCACCAGGCCGGCCCCGCCGGAGCTCAGGGCCGAGAGGGCCAGCAGGCCGCAGCCGAGGGCAAAGCTAAGCACGCTGATGGTGAGCCCCACCTGCACCGGCCGTTTGGCCAAAAGCTGGCCCACGGGCCACTGGATCAAAAGCAGCAAGGCCAGCTGGCCACCGATCAACAGGGCACCGGTGCCTTCGGGCAGGGCTGGCCGCTGCAGGCCGCCCCGCACCAGATCCAGGGGCAGGGCGCTCTGCATCAGCACCGGGATCGCCGTGGCCACCACCGTGAGGGCCAACATCGGCAGCAGGGGCGGCAGCCAGCGCTGCCAATGGCTCTGGCGGCCCTCCGGGGCCAGGGGGGCCCGGGCCGGCAGGGGACGGCGCAGCAGCAGGGCCACCACCAGCAGCAGGCCGCCGATGTCCACCAGGTAGATGCCGCGCAGCTGGCCGCTGGCCGCCAGGCCCGCCCCAGCCAGGGCGCCCAGGGCGATCCCAAAGGCATCGGCCGTGCGGGCCAGGGCATAGCCCCGGGCCGAGGGCAGGGGCTCGCAGCTCAGGGAGACGGCCAACTCCATGGCCGGCCAGTAGAGCCCCACCGCCGCCCCCAGCAACACCTGGCCAACCAGATAGCCGCCGAACTGGTGGGCGCCGAACAGCAGGCCATCGGCCGCCAGGGCCAGCAGGGCCGCAAGCAGCACCGGCAGGGAGCAGCGCAGGCCCCGATCCAGCAGAACGCCACTGGCAAACCGCCCCAACGTGCCCGCCACGGCCCCGAGGGCCAGGCCCAGGCCCACCTGGGAGGCCGTGAAAGCCTCGTTGTGGAACACCATCGGGGTGAGATAGAGAACCCCCCCGGCGCCGATGCTGGCCACCATGCGGGCGGTCGCCACGGCTTGCAGGGCTGGGGGAAACTGGTCCCACCAGCCCCCTGGCGGCGCCTTTGGCTTCGGTTCTGTTCCAGCTCGCCCCACGCCTCCCCCCCCGCATCGGCCCGATCCTGGCCAGTTTGCTGGTGGGGGTGGTCCAGCTGGCGGCGCCGGTGCAGGCGGCCGAGGAGCTGGTGGTGCAGCTCGATGGCCTCACCCTGCCCCTCGACATTGACCAACTGGCCGCCTGGGCCCGCAATCCGGCCCATCCCCAGGGGGATCTGGGCCTGTGGTTCGACCTGCTGGAGCCCGGCAGCCGCCAGGATTTGCTGCGGCTGCTGCGGGCGCCCCTGGTGCAGGACCGCTCCCTGGCCCGCCAGCTGATCGAGAGCTGGGCCGGTGAGCAGGTGCTCGGGGCCATGGGGGAGGTGATCAGCGGCGATGGCCTGCCCGCCAGCTGGCAGCCCCTGACCGCCGTGGCCGAGCCCCTGCTGCCGCCGGCCCTGGCCCCCAGGCCCTCCCCCCCACTCCAGCAGCGGCCATCCCCGGGCCCAGCCAACCCGGGGCCCCGATCCGGCGCCCCGGCCCATGAGGGGCCCGACCCCCTTGGCTTCGCCAGCACCGCCCCGCCAGGGCCCCTGCCGCCCCTGCCGGTGGCCCCTGGGCCGCCGACCCCGAGCGCGGCACCCGCGTCGGCCCCGGGCCAGGCCGGCACGCTCCAGGCCGGAGGCCCCCTGCTGATCCAATCCCTGAGCCGCCTGCTCGAGCACCACCAGACCGTCACCACCATCGACCTTTTGGAGGCGGTGCCCGCCAGCCGGATCCAGCTCAACCTCGATGCCCTGGTGGCGATGGCGGGCCAGTGGCGCCAGCAACTGCAGGCCCAACGCCGGGCCCTGGCCGTGTTGCGGCGCCTGCCCCTGCAGGATCGGGGCCCCCTGCTGACGATCACCGATGGCTTGGCGATCGCCAGCGCCGCCGGCGGCAGCCCGCTGGACCTGGGCAGCCCGGCCCCAGCGCCGGGGCCCAGCCCCGCAGCCCAAGCCAGCCCGAGTTCCAACCCGAGTCCCACCCCAAGTTCCAAACCAAGTTCCAACCCGAGTTCCAACCCGAATCCCGGCCCCAGCCAGGGGCAGGATCCGGCCCTGGGCCCGGCGTCGCTGCGGGCGCCAACGGCGGGCCCGGCGGCCGGCCTCTCCCCCAGCCGCCCCCAGCTGCTCAGCCTGCCGGTGGCCCATCGCAACACCCCCCTGCAGCTGGCGCTCTGGCCGGCCCAGGGAACGATCCCCACCCCGGGCTGGGTGTTGTTGATGCCGGGACTGGGGGGCAGTGCCGCCCAGCTCGGCTGGCTGGGGTCGGCCCTGGCGGAACGGGGCTGGCCCGTGCTGGTGCTGGAGCACCCCGGCAGCGATGAGCAGGCCGTTCGCGCCCTGCTCGATGGCCTGCAGCCCCCCCCCGGGGCCGAGACCCTGCCGATCCGGCTCCAGGACGTGCAGGCGGTGGTGGCCGCCGAACAGGCCGGCCAGCTGCCGCCCTTGGGCCGGTCGGTGGTGCTGATCGGCCATTCCTTCGGCGGACTCACGGCCCTGCTGGCGGCGGGCCTGCGCCCGGAACCGGACCTGGCCGGCCGTTGCCGCCGGGTGATGCGCCAGCTGCCGCTCACCAACCTCTCGCGCCTGCTGCAGTGCCAGCTCACCCGGGTGCGCCTGCCCGCGCCCCAGCCCCTGGCCCAGCCCGTGGCGGGGCTGGTGATCTTCAACGGATTTGGCAGCCTGCTCTGGCCCAACCGGGGCCTGGCCGGCCTCCGCGCCCCGGTGTTGCTGGTGGGCGGCAGCCTCGATCTGGTCACCCCGCCCTTGAGCGAGCAGCTGGACCTGTTCCTGCCGGAGGCCAATGGCCGCAATCGCCTCGCCCTGGTGGATGGGGCCAGCCACTTTTCACCGGTGCGGATGCGGCCCGGCTCCCAGGCCCTGTTCCAGCTGGGCAACGACCTGGTGGGCCTGGCCCCCGAACGGGTGCAGGGGATGGAACTCAGCCTCACCAGCGAGTTCCTCCTCGGCCTGGAAGCCCCGATGGTGCTGCCGCCCCAACGCAGGTCCCTCGGCGGCGTGAACGCCTACGTGCTCGATCGGGCGGCGGCTGTGCGCTGGCGGGCCGCCCTCTAGAACTTGATGCGGGGATCGAGCAGGGCCACCAGCAGGTCGACGGCCACGCTCACGGCCACCACCAGCGCCGCCACCACCACCACAATGCCCTGCACCACCGGGTAGTCGCGCTGGCCGATCGCCTCCTGCAGCCGAAAGGCGATGCCGGGCCAGGAAAAGGTGACCTCGATCAACAGGGCGCCGCCGATCAGGGAGGCCACGGTGATGCCGGTGATCGTGAGCACCGGCAGCAGGGCGTTGGGCAGGGCGTGGCGCAACACCACCCGGGTTTCGCTGAGGCCGCGGCTGCGGGCCGCTTCGACGTAGTCGGAGCCCAGGGCCCGGCGCAGATTCAGGCGCAGGGCATTGTCGAAGATGCCGCTGAGCAGCACCCCCAGGGTGGCGGCGGGCAACACCAGGTGGCGCAGGCTGGCGCTGAACTGGCTCCAGCTGCCGGCCCTGAGGCTGTCGAGCAGGTAATAGCCCGTGCCGCTGGGGGGCACCAGGGTGGGCGGAAAGCGGCCGCCCACCGGCAACCAGCCCAGCCACACCGCGAACACCAGCTGCACCACCATGGCGGCCCAGAAGGGGGGCAGGGCGTAGGTGCCGATGCCATAGAGACGCCCGGCCAGGTCGAGGCGACCCTCGGGCCGGGCGATGCCGCTGAAGCCCACCGCCAGCCCCAGCACGGCGGCGATCACCAGGGCCACCACCCCCAGTTCCAGGCTGGCGGGCAGGCTGCGGCCGATCACGCTGAGCACCGACTCCTGGTTGGTGAGCGAAGCACCGAATTGGCCGTGGAGCAGGTCCCAGAGGTAGTGGCCGTACTGGCTGGCCAGGGACTGGTCGAGGCCGAGCTGGTGGCGCAGGGCGGCACGGGCCGCCTCCGGGGCCCGGGTGCCGAGCAGGGCATCAATCGGATCCCCCGGCGCCACCCGCAACAGCAGGAACACCAGGCTGGCGATCAGCCAGAGCATCACCGGCAACAACAGCAGCCGGCTGGCCAGGTAGCCGAGCAGTTGGCGACGCCGGCTCATGGGGTGCCTCCGCTCTGGGCCGATCCTCTCTGGCGAGAGCCCAGGCGCCGATCGGGATCGGTGTCTGGGGCGATCGGAGCCGGGGCCGCCCCAGACTGGGGCCGCCGCTGCAGGGCCTGGAGCACCAGGCGGCCGGACCCATCGAACTGGGGGGTGGCGAGCCAGGGCCGGGCCCAGGCCCGGGGCGGCACCCGCCAGACCGGCAGATAGGGACTGGCGGCGGCGACGCGCTCTTGGATTCGGGTCACGAGCTGCTGGCGGGCGGGCCCCCGTTCGCTCTCCAGGCCGGCCAGCTGGGCCTGAAGGCCCGCAGCCGTCCAGAAACTGCCGCTGGCGGCGCTGTCTCCGGCCAGGCAGCGGGGGCCCTGGGCCCGGCGGCAGCCCAGCAGGGGCTGGAGATAGGCATTGGCGTCGGGGTAATCGCCACTCCAATCGAGCAGGATCAACGGGAAGGCCCCCGCCCCCAGCTGGCGATAGGCGGTGGTCGATTCGATGCCGCTGATCTCGAGGCGGATGCAGTCGCCCAGGTCGCGCTGGAGCTGGGCCTGCCAGGTGAGGGCAAACAGGCGATCGGCCGGCACGTTGGAGCGGAAACTCAGGGGCAGGCTGAGGCGCCGGCCGCGGCCAGGTCCCTGCAGCTGGCAATAGCCGGCGCGGCGGAACAGGGCCCGGGCCCGGGCCGGCTCGTAGGCGGGCCAGCTGGCGGGCTCGCTGCCCGGCAGGGGCGCGGGCACCAGGCTGCGCAGGGGATCGCGCATGCCATAGCTGACCCGCTCACTGATCAGGCGGCGATCGAGGCCGTAGGCCAGGGCCCGGCGTAGATCGGGGTGATCCAGGGGAGGCTGGTCGCTGCGCAGGGTGAGGTAGCCGATCTCCACCGCCGGCCCCAGGCCCTCCACCAGGGAGCCGCGGCTGGCGCGACGGTGCAGATCCCGCTGTTGGTCGCTGTCGAGGCCGCTGGAGAGCAAGACATCCACTTCACCGCTGAGCAGGGCCCCGAACAGGGCGGTCGAATTGCTGAGGGTGACCAGGCTCAGGCCCCGGTTAGCCGGGGGCGGGCCCCAGTAGCCGCGCGCGGGCAGCAGGCGCTGCTGCTGGGGCGTGAAGGCCACCAGCCGGTAAGGACCGGTGCCCACGAAGCGGTCCCGCAGGGAGCTGCGGGCATGGGCCCGGTAGGCCTGGGGCGAAACGGGCGTGAGGTTGATCGAACTGAGCACGGCCGCCAGGGAGGCGCAGGGCTGCTTGAGCCGCAATTCCAGTTCGAATGGCCCGCTGGCCGCCACCGAGGCCACCCGTCCATCGAGCAGGTAACTGACCTTGGCCAGGGCCAGGAAGCGCTGGAGACTGAAGACCATGGCGGCCGCATCAAAACGCGTGCCGTCCTGAAAACGCACGTCCTGGCGCAGGGGGATCCGGGCCACCAGGCCGCCGTCGCTGAAGCGGGGCATGGCCGTCGCCAGGCGCGGCTGGAGGCGGCCGGCGGCATCGCTGGCGTAGAGGGGATCCCCCAGGGCGCTGAGCAACTGGGTGCCGGCGAAGGTGGTCACATCCACCGGATCGACCGATTCGAGGCTGCTGCGGCTGGCCACCACCAGCTCACCGGCGGGATGGGGGGTCTGGCAGCCAGCGAGCAGCCCCAGGCACCCCAGGACGGGCAACCAGGCGAGACCCCTGCCGCGGCGCAGGTCCTCGCCCGCCGGGCCGGGCTCCTGGCCACGCCGAACAGGCCCTCCCTGGGAGCAGAGGGGCAGGGGTGGCGGACTGGGCGTCAACCCCGTGCCCCCTTCACCCCAGGACCCCAGACCCCAGAACCCCAGACCCCAGAAGCCACCCTTTCTGGACCGGACCCGGGACCTGACCCTGGCCCGGCCCTGGCGTCGAGATGGGGCGAGGGCAGAAGGGTTCAGCGCGCGGCCTGATCGATGGACCCCATTCAAAACCCCATCTGGCGGGCGGGCCAGGGTGGGGCATCAGCGGGCCAGGATCGGGGCAAGCCCGTTTGGGGCCGGGATTAACTGGCCTGGAGGGCCCCGTGGCCGTGGTCGTCGGCGGCACGGACCCCCACCGGGTGGCCGGGGCGGGCGTGGCCGGCAATCGGCTCGCCATCCACCAGGTGGAGGGAGATCTCAAACACGGGGGAGCCGTGGCGGGCCATGGGCCAGCGGCGCACCCAGCAACGGTTTTGATGGTCGTCTACACCGATCACCTGATACAGGTGCTCATCACTGGTGAGGTGAACACAGTCACCCTGATGGAGGGTCATCGCTTGGGGGAATGACGGGTCGTGACGCAGGGGGTTGGAGATCGAATGGGGAGAGACACCCCTAAGGATTTCGCCGCCTGGGCTGCTCGCCTGTTCGTAGTGATACAAAAGTGGCGAGTGGTGGGGGGATCCCGACCGTTCGGGAGCCAGGGGCACGGCCCAGAACCTTCAGGTTTGCTTCCATATTGCCCCAGGCTCGGACGGGTTGCGAGGCGCTCCCCTCCCGCCATCCCCACGGCGAGCGCCTGACCTGGGCGGCAGCCGGTCCCCCCGCCCCGGCGCGGGCCCAGGCCTGCCATCAAAAAGGACCCGCCCTGGGGCGAGTCCTCCACTGACTCCAACGCGCACCCGCCCGGGACGGCTCGGCAACCCGTGCATGGGAGTCGCTTCAGGCCCCAAAGCCAAGGGGCCCGGCCATGGCCGCCTGGAGGGGGTGGAACGGGGTCAGCCCACCCCCATTTGCCAGGGCCCCGAGCGGCAGGGGCCTGCCGATGGCAGGGGGTCGGGCGACCCAAGGGGGCATGGCCCCCGTGCCCTGGCGCCAGGGCGGTCAAATCGCCACACCAGCCAGCCGATGCCGATCAGGCCTGGGCGCTGCGCTTGAGGCGGCCCCTGAGCTTGCGGCTGGCGGCAAAGGCAGCCCCAAGGCCAAGGATCGGCAGGGGCCCGGGCGCAGCCTGGGTGACGTAGTTACTGAGGTTATCAATCGTATCGCCTGACGCGATCGACCAGCGATTGGCCACGAAGATCTGTTTGCCGCCGATCGGCTGGGAATAATTGGCGGCACCATCAATCGAGCTCACCGAATCAATCACCGGCCCGCTGCTGGTCAGGCCCTGTTTGACCACTGACGTAATCGTGGAATTGGGCAAGCCGGCGATGTAATTGCCACCGGTGCTGAGGCCGATCGCCTTGAAAACAGACGGATTAAATGGATCAATCTCCGCCGTGTATTCGAACAGACCAGAGATCGGACCGGACAGGCCTGGGCCCACCCAGTCGATATTGGTTTGCCAGAGGGTGGGATTGACCAGCGGACTGGTTTCAAACGCAACCTTGCCCACCCCGAAGCTTGGCGGCGTCACCACGGTGAAGAGCTTGTCATCGAGCTTGATGGCGTAGCCGGTGCAGCTGGTCCCCGGCAAGGTTCCGCCGAAGGCATCGAAATAGCAGGTGCCAGACACCGCCGCCTTGGAGGCACCAGCGCAGAGGCCGCTGCCCAGCCCCAGCAGAAGACAGGCCTGCCAGGACCAGCGGACCAGCCGCCGGGAGCCTGGCTTGCGCCGGACAGCCTGCGGAGAAGACGTCACCCTTCGGACGGTAGCCATGGTTGAAGTTGTCGGTTTCTACCCATCCAAACTATTGGCGCAGCAAGCAAAATCATGCGGCACTTGATCGCTCTTGCGCGAATGCCAAGCTGTTGATCTGCCGCAGAGTGCAGAGTGGTATCCGGCCATTGAATTTGGTATCCGGCCATTGAGCTGGCATCAAGACCCTGATTAGGCATCCAGCCATTGATTAGGCATCCAGCCCCTAATTGGGCGTCTGGCTGCCGATCACCCGCGGGGCCTGAATCGGCCCCGGGCCGCATCTGGCCGGGCCAGGAGCCAGCAGCTGGGGCGACGCCCCCCCATCATCAGCCGCTGCGGAATAGCCGCGCCGGACTCGACGCCCCTGCCACCAGGCCTACGGCGCCATCAACGGATCAGCCACGCAGGACTGGATCAGCAGCCAACAACCAAAAACCAGGCGCATCAAAAGCCCAACAACCAGGGAGTCATCCTGAAACCAAGGGGTGGGAGTCAGGCGGCGCAGCAGATGCGCAGCTCCGTTATGGCGCATCAGCAATTTGCTGCAGCAAGAGCATTCCACCCAGGCCACTTAGGCTTGATCGTGATAAATGAAACCTGATCGCGATGTCTACACTTCATGGCGCTGCTGGGGGACAGACCCTGCCGCTGGTCAATGGCATGAGCCCCACCAATGCCCCGAGGCCGTGGGCAGACGGTGCCGGCTTCACCAGCCCAGGGTTCCTGCGCAAACGGCTAAAAGCTGCCATTCCCAGGTTGCTGCTCGCCGCCAGTGTGGTTCTTGGCACTAGCAGCCTGCTCTCGGCTGGCTCGGCCCAGGCCGCCAACGCCTATGCCTGCGCCCCCAAAATCCCAGGCGGAACAGGCGGCATTTTCAGCATTAATTTCAGCGCCATTCTTGTCGGGGATACGGTGACCTGCGGCGACAAGGAGTTCACCGTTAATAGCTTCAACTTCGGCAATCCCGGCAGCATTGATTTTGAATGGGTGGAGATCAGTCCGCTGCCTGGCTACGCCGATGATCTGTTCAGCGCCAACATTAACTTCACACCATCGATTGTGGGCGTGAAGGCGGGCTTCTTTGATTACAACCTCAAGATCCTCGATCCCAAGTATCGCTTTGATTCAGTGCAGCTTGATAGCACTGTTGCCATCAATGCCACCTCCCCAGGCAAAACCTCGGTGATCAAAGCGATCACAGCCGGCCCCACCCTGGTCTCTCTTGATGGCGCCCAGGTGGGACCGATTCCCTTCCAAACTCCCTCGCCAATCACGGTGCGAGACACCTGGAACGTGGTCAGCAAGGATGTGCTGACCAACATCAAGGACACCTATACCCAAGAGGAAGTGCCCGGCCCCCTGCCCCTGTTGGGCGCCGGCCTGGCCTTCGGTTGGAGCCGCAAACTGCGCAGCCGGATGAGGGCCGCTGGCGTGGCTTGATTGCTGCGTTGCCCAACCAGGGTTGAAGAGTTGGCCTTGACAACTTGATTCGTCAAGGCCAGCCAATCCATTCCTTTGCATACATAAGACTCTCCAGAATCCTCTGAAACCGCCTGATGGCGTTTTTTTTATGGGGCTTCAAAGGCGCCAAGGCCACGGCCAAAGGAGGGGGATGGGCCTGCCTACAGAGATCCAGGTGGGGGCTTCGGGAGCTTGCGTTAGTTGAGGCACATTCTCCGCAGCCCTGTTGCAGCAATGCATCATCACTATCGCGAATCAGCTAGTTTGTGCAGCGCAATAATCCGCCCTTCTCTCTTTAGAGTTAGGCCTGTCAATCCTCACTCTCACTGAAATGAGGTTCCCCCAAGGTGATGCCCGTTCCGGTGGTGCGCTGGCCGTCCCAGCCGCCCCCCGCAGCAGGGCCCTAACCCATTGGACCGCCGCCCTTCCCAAAGCCCTGCTTGGCGCCGCCATGGTGCTGGCTGGCACCGGCTCCCTGCTCTCCGCCGGCGGGGCCCAGGCCGCCAACAATTACAGCTGTGTGCCCCGCACGGTGGGTGGGCCCGGCGGCTTCGTGAATCTCGCCTTCAGCGCCATTGGTGTGGGCGACACGGTGAGCTGCGCCGACAAACAATGGACGATCAATGGCTTTGACTTTGGCGGCAACATCGGAGACATCGATTTTGAGTGGGTGCAGGTGGATCCTCGCCCCGGCTATTCGGATGATCTCTTCAGCCAAGATCTCCACTTCTCCCCCTCAATCATTGGCCCCCAGACAGGCTTCTTTGACTACACCCTGCAGATCACCCAGCCAGGCTGGGCCTTTGACAGCGTGCAGTTCGACAGCGCTGTGGCCGTCAACCCGATTTCCCCTGGCAGCACCACGGTGATCAAGGCGATCACGGGAGGCCCCACCCTGACGTCAACCGATGGGGGCCATGTGGGCCCGATTTCCCTGGCAGGGGGGACCTCCCTCACGGCCCACGACAGCTGGATCGTGGCCCAGGGCGATGTGGTGTCCCATGTGAAGGACACCTATTCCCAACGGCCGGATGTGCCTGGCCCCCTGCCCCTGGTCGGCGCCGGGATGGCCTTCGGCTGGAGCCGCAAGCTGCGCAGCCGGGTCCGGGCTGCTGGCTTGGCCTGATCGCCAGGTTGCCCAGCCAGGAAGGAACTGCCCTTGGTGGCTTGATGCTCCAAGCAGGCCAATCCATCCCCTGCCAACCCAGCGACGCGTCAGCGCGTCAGACCCCGTCAGATGACGGGGTTTTTGCTGGACCCTGTCGGCGAAAAGCCCCATGCCAAGCCTGGGGGGCCGGCCTCCCCACCAGGGTCAAGCCCGCCCAATCAACGCTGGTTTTAAGCGAAGCACAGGCTCCGCAACCCCGCTGCACCACTGCGCCAAAATGATCACCAAGAAGCCAATTGATGCAGCACATTAATCCACTGTTATCCACATAGAGTTAATTTTGTCAACTCGACTGATGGTGATGGCATTGATCCAAAGCAATGGCCGATCGCGTGGTCGCCAGAGCCTGCCACCCCTGCACCAGGGCCTTGGCAAGGCCTGCATCGGCGCCGCCATCGCCCTGGCTGGCGCCAGCAGCCTGCTCTTCGCCGGCGGGGCCCAGGCCGCCACCTCCTACAGCTGTGCTCCCCGCAACGTTGGCGATCCCGGCGGCTTCGTGACGCTCGCCTTCAGCGCCATGGGCGTGGGCGACATGGTGAACTGCGCCGACAAACAATTCACCGTTAACGCCTTTGATTTTGGCGGCAGCAGCGGCAGCATGACTGTTGAGTGGCTGCCCATTGACCCAGGGCCAGGCTATCTCGATGACCTCTTCAGCACCGATTTGACTTTCAGCCCTTCGCTGGTTGGGCCCCAGAGCGGCTTCTTTGACTACAGCGTTCAGATCACCGATCGATCCTACTTCTTTAACACGGTTCAGCTAGATAGCAGCGTTGCCTTAAACAGCAAGCCCAACAGCGACCAAACCGTGGTGACGAAAGCGATCACCGGGCCGATCGGATCACCAGTGCTCCAGTCCATTGATGGCGCCCAAGTAGGGCCCAATTTCCTGCTACCCGATAACACCCTCCAAGCGATCCAGGTGAGGGACAGCTGGACTGTGGCAGCGGGTGATGTCCTGACCAGCGTCAAAGACACCTTCACCCAGGACACCCCCGGCCCCCTGCCCCTGCTGGGTGCGGCGGCGGCCTTCGGCTGGAGCCGGCGGCTGCGCAGCCGGGTGACGCGGGCCTCCGGCGGGCAGGCCTAGAGCGTGCGCAGGCAGGCGGCCACGGTTTCGACCGCATCGAGGGCCGTGATTGCCGCCAGGGCGGCGCGGAAGCGGGCTTCCTGCACCTGGTGGGTGATCACCACGATCTCGGCGCCGGGGGCCTCGGTTTCATACTGCACGATCGACTGGATCGACACCCCGGCTGCGCCGAAGCAGCTGCCGATCTGGCCGATCACACCGGCCTCATCGCGGGTGAGCAGGCGCAGGTAGTTGCGGTGGTGGCTCTCCAGGCCATCCACCAGGCGGCAGCGGTTCCAGCTGCTCGCGGCCAGCAAGGGATCGAGACCAGCGGCGCTCCCCCCCACCTGGCGGATGCCGGCAATGTTGAGGATGTCGGCCACCACGGCCGAGGCCGTGGGCCCCGCCCCGGCCCCGGGCCCGTAGAACATCACCTGGCCGACCGGATCGCCCTCCACCAGGATCGCGTTGTTCACCCCATGGACACCGGCGAGGGGGTGGTGCTTGGGCAGCAGGGTCGGATGGACCCGCACATCCAGTAGCTGCTCGCCGTCTTGCCCCTGGCCGACCTGCTCGGCCACGGCCAGCAGCTTCACCACAAAGCCAAGGCGGGCCGCGAAGTCGACGTCGCGGGCGTCCAGCCGGTCGATGCCCTCGGTGGCGATGCCGGAGCGGTCCACCGGGCCGCCGTAGGCCAGGCCCGCCAGGATGGCGATCTTGTCGGCCGCATCGCCGCCCTGCACATCGGCCGCCGGATCGGCCTCGGCATAGCCCAGCTGCTGGGCGTCAGCCAGCACGGCGGCGTAGCCGGCCCCCTCGTCAGCCATGCGGCTGAGGATGTAGTTGGTGGTGCCGTTGATGATGCCGCTCACCCGGCGGATGCGATTGCCGCCCAGGGATTGCTTCAGCGGTTCGATGATCGGGATGCCGCCGCCCACGGCCGCCTCGATCAACACGTACACCCCCTGGGCCTTGGCAGCGGCGGCGATCTCATCGCCGTAGCGGGCGATCACGGCCTTGTTGGCCGTCACCACCGGCTTGCCGGCGGCGATCGCCCGCAGGATCAGGGAGAGGGCCGGCTCGAGGCCGCCCATCACCTCCACCACGATCTCCACGGCCGGGTCATCCACCACGGCCTCGGGATCGGTGCAGAGCAGCTCCTCGGGGATGGCCACGGGCCGGGGCCGGGCGAGGTCGCGCACGGCTACCCGTTTGAGGTCCAGGTCGGCCACCAGGGGATGGCGCCCCTGGGGGGTGGCCAGGATGGCGGCAACGCCTGCCCCCACCGTGCCCAGACCGAGCAAGCCGATGCCGATGGTCATGCCCGCGTTGCCGTCAAAGACGGGATCCTAGAAATCACTCGGCCGGGTCCGGTTCCTCCCGGTTGCAGGCCAGGGGAGACACCGGGTCCCAGGGGCGGCGCTGGGGCCAGTGCAGGGAGAGCCCCCGGCGCCTTAAGCCCCGGGGCTGGCCGCCCCCAGGGCCTGGGCCTGGGCCTGCATCTGGCGCAGGATGTTGAGAAAGCCATTGGCCCGCGAGGGGGTGAGGCTGGCCTGCAGGCCCGTTTCGGCCAGGAAGGCCGGATCGATGGCCACCACCTGGGCCGGTTCCAGGCCTTCAAGCCCCTCGATCAACAGGGCGAGGAGCCCCTTGGTGATCGCCGCATCGGAATCCCCCTGCCAGTGGAGCCGGCCGTCCTGCAGCTCACCCACCACATAGACCTGGGAGACGCAGCCCTTCACCTTGAAGGCCTCCTGGCGGAACTGGTCGGCCAGGGGCTCCAGCTTCTTGGCCAGCCAGAGCACGTATTCATAGCGGCGCTTGGGATCGGAGCTGGACTTGAGCCGCTCCACGATCCGATCCAGGGCCGGACTGCCGGTGGCCATCAACCGCGCCGGCGGCGACGATCCAGGCCGATCAACACGCCTGCCACACCGCCCAGGCCCCCCAGGGCGAGCACACCGGGGTGGAGCAGGGTGGCAAGAGAATCCCCGACGCCAGGGAACTCCCGCTCGCTGAGCCGATCCAGCTGGGCCTTGCCCGCCTGCACCGGCATGGTGAGGTAGTCGCGGTGGCCGGGCCCCCCATCCACCTGCACTTCCCAGTCGCCCGTGGCCCCCTTGGGCAAGGCAAAGCTGAGCTGGCCCTGGCCATCGGTGTGGCCCAGCTCGATCGCGGCGCCGTCGGGGGCAATCAGGCGCACCTTGGCATCCACCGTGGGCTGGCCGCTGGAGAACTGGCTGCGCACCATCAGGCCGTTGTTCAGGCTGGCCACCCGGGTGATGCTGCTTTCAATCGCGTGGGCCTCCACCGGCGAGCCACTGCCAACCAGGGCAGCACCGGCGGCCAGAGCGGCCAGAATCCCGGCCCGGGCCATCGCCATGCCCAGGGGCCTGGCCGCGCCAAGGCCCCGCGCTCGCACTGAACCCAGACGGCTGCCCAGGTCCGGGTCAGCGTCAAGCCGAACGGGGAAGCGAACCATGGCAGTTCCGCAACAGACTTGGAAAAACGCTACCTGCGGCTGGGCCGTTTGCCGCGGGCGCTGCACTTTGGCCCCCATAGGCGGCTCCCCATCAAACAACCACGAAAAATGGCCCTGTTTGGGCCATCAGAGCCGCAACGATGACCCAACAGGAGCGGGTCACGGCTGGGGCAACAGACAAAGCCAGCTCAGGAGGCCGACCAACGGCTGTCGCTGCCCTTGCCGGCCTGCACCATGCGCACCATCGAACTCACCATCATCGAGAGGGCGTCGTTGTCCTGGCTGCGGCCCTTGAGTTCGGAGTGCAGCACCCGCTCGGCGGCACTGGCGGGAGTGGCGTTAGCGCGGCGGCTGGCGGGGGAACGCAGCTGGTGGGGGGCCAGGGAATCCAAGGCAGCTCAACAGGGCAACCCTTGGATCTTGGCAAAGGACGCCCCGAAGCGCTGGTCCCTGGGGGAATCGTTCATGAGGTGTCAGGTGCCCCTGGGGGAACCCAAGGGCGACAGGCCGGACCCGGGCAGAACATGGATCCCGTTTTCATCGAGCCAGCCACTGAAGGGCACATCCCAGGGATCGCAGGGCAACCGGTCCACCACGCAGAGGGCCGGCAGCACCGCCAGGGCCGGGATGGCCCGCCAGGCCGGATCGCTGCGCAGGCGGTCGTACCAGCCGCCGCCGGATCCGAGGCGGAAACCCTGGCGATCGCAGCCAACGGCGGGAACCAGCAACAGACCCAGCTGGCCGGGGTCCAGGGGCGGGCCCTGGGGAGCTGGGATGCGGCAGCGATCGGGCACGAGCGGCTCGCCCGGCTGCCAGGCCCGGTACTCCAGCTGCCAGGCGTCGGCCTCGCCGGCCACCGCCGGCAAAGCCAGGCGATCGGCCAGGCGTTTCGCCGACCGACCCGCCGTGGAACCTGCCGAGGAACCTGCCGGGGCCGGGCCGGGGGCAGGGTCGCGATGGTCGGCCAGCCTGCGCAGGTCGATTTCACCCGTAAGCGGCCAATAGAGGCCCAGCCGTTGGCCCGGAGGCAACCAGCGAAGCAGCTGCCGCCGGGCCCGGCCAAGGATTGCGTCCTGGACCAGGGCGGCCCGGGCAAGCCGTAAGGAACGCAGATGCAGACGCCAGAGGGCCTTGGCTGCAGCAATCTCAGAAAGCTGGCCATCGGCTGGCCCAGGGCGCTGGTCCCTGCCAGGGTCAAAGAAGACGTCGGAAGCGGCGCCCATGCTCAGCGTTGGAACCAGCCGGTGAGGGCTACGGCCAGGGCATCGGCGGCATCGTCGGGGCGGGGCGGCTCGGCGAGATTGAGCTCGCGCATCACCGCTGCCAGCACATCGGCCTTATCGGCATGGCCATGGCCCGCCAGGGCCAGCTTGATCTGCATCGGCGGAAACTCCACCACCGGCACCCTGAACCGGGCCAGGGTCATGATCAGCACGCCGCGGGCTTGCACCACCGAAATGGTGGTGCTGGAGCGATAAAAGAAGAACTTTTCCACCGCCGCCAGGTCGGGCTGCCAGCGGCGCAGCAGTTGGCGCAGGTCAGCGGCAATTTCCACCATCCGCTCCCCTTCCGAACAGCCGGGATCGGTGCGGATCATGCCGCAGTCGAGCATGCGCTGCTGACCCGCCTCGAAATCGATCACCCCGTAGCCCACCCGGGCCAGGCCGGGGTCGATGCCAAGAATCCTCATGGCCAGCCCAGGAACAGGCGCGAGCAGACGCCAATGGCCCAAGCGCACCGCCTCGCCGACCGGGGTTGATCCTGGCCAGGCCAGAGATCCTCAAACGAGAACCCCCCATCCATACGCCTCACCCCCACCTTGACACCCACAGGCCCGCAGCCAGCAAAGGACCGAACGGCGATCAGCATGAAGGCAGGCTCCCTGGTAAGCCAAGCACCTTGGGCACGAGCCCCAGGACGGGGGCAGCAGCCGCGCTTGGCCTGGGAGCACAACCCTGGAGCGTTAGACAACGGTGCTGACCGATTTGAAGCTGAAGCCAAGCACCTGGTCATCGAAATCCCGATCACCGCCGCCATAGAGATCCTCCAGTCCGAAGGTGCCATTGGCGAGGGTCACAAAGTGGCCAATGCCGTCCTGGTTGCCCTGGGCAAAGGCCACATAGGTGTGGCCGTTCACCTGGGCGATCGGCGCCAGATAGGTGGTTTCGCGCAGGGCAATGGAGCGGCTGGTGGTCTGCCGATTGCCCACTTCAAGCCCGGTGAGGGCATCCACCCGATTGCTGAGCGCTGCAGCGGCATAGGCCGCAGCCGTTGTCCCCCCCTCGCCGGGGGTCAGGGTTCCCTTGCTGTGGTCGGCGGGATCCTTCCAGACGGTGCCTTTGAGGTCAAGGGCGCGATAGAAGCCGGTCACGGCATCAAACGATGCCTCCCGCGCAAGCGAGAGGGTGCCGACAACCTGTTGATCAGCGCTGAAGCCAGTGAAATCGAGCACCGGGGCCAGGCCCTGCTCCTGGCCAATCAGGGCATTGAGACCCTGATCCCCATCCACCAAGGCAAGCGAAAAGCGAACGCCGCTCAAGGACGTGAATGCAACAGGCTGATCCGAAGAACTGGTTGAGGTGAAGATCTGCAGGCGCGGATCATTGGCACTTTTGAGGTCGTCCAAGGTGCTGTTTACTACTTCAAAGAAGCGCACAGACTGACCATTGATCAGCAGAATTTCACGCTCCAAGGACGTGCCTGCCGCCAAGGTCACATCCGTTGCCTGCAGGCTCGAGAACAGGGTCTGGGCTCGGGAGCGCAGCGTGCTCAGATCCGTAAAGATAGCTTTGACCTTTTTGGGATCAAGCGCCTCATCGGCGTCAAGCACCACATAACCAATTTGGTTTGCGGTGCCAGCACGTTGACTCAAAGTCGCTCGCAACATCAAAGCCGCCTTAGCATCCTTGTTGTCTTTTGAAGCGACCTCCAAAGTGGTCTGATCTGTTAACGTCAATTGAATGTCCGGAAGAGAAACGACGCCCGCGGTTGAAGGATCGTGAATTTTGCCATCATTGCTGGGCCCGGTATCACCAATGCCGCCATCAACAAACGTAAGGCTCACAAAATCGGCGATGCCATCGCCATTGGTATCGTAAAAGCGGGCGCCAGCCCCATACCTGGCGTTATAGGTGAGAGGCGACAGCACACCGTCTGTATTGATGCCGTAATAAACCAACTGATGATTGGCCCTGCGCTTACGAACACCATCCTTCACTTCGCTGATCTCCAAGTCATCGCCCACCTGCGTGAGATCCAGGAACAACTTGGAGCGGCCACTGCCATCGGCCGCCACCGTGAAGTCAACGGCTGTCCGGTTGAGCACAACGCCCGCAGGAGGAGTCGCCAAGGTCAGCGCATCCAACGTCGTGGTCGTCAGATCGATGCCAACAGTGACCGCACGCCTTTTCGGATCCAGCTTGCTCAATAGCAAGGGCTGCGCATTAGCATTTGGATGCAAAGCAATGGCGCCATTACTAGTGTTTAAATCAAGCTGCAGGGCAATCTGACGATTGCTGAGTCCATCCTGGTCAAACTTGGAGTCAACGCCATCGCTGATCGCCAGGTTCTGGCTGCGATTGGTTGGATCGGTGGCGGCCCGATCGGCCGATTGCCGGCGCAGCAGCTGCAAGTTCAGGGTGCTGGCCAAACCAGGGGCGCGCGCTGGCTGATTGACATCCGCCCGGAAGCCAATTGAGGCCGTTTGTCCTGCTGGATCCACCTGCAGACGGAGGCCGGAGAGAACCGGCTTCGGCCCGGCATTGGCTGGGTCACTGGAGAGCAACAGGTGGATCTGCTGTTGGCCCAGATCCTCCAATTCGCCCACCTGCAAACTCAGGCTGCCATTGCGAAGCGCCGCCATCGCCGCCGCATCAACGGGGACGCTGATGTCGGCAAACGATTGTCCCTTTTCAAGACGCAACAGGCCCGCCACTGGGGTGTAATGGCGACCGGGCTCCGCTGAACTATTCAACGATGAGGACACATAACTGATCAACTGGCTCCGGCTGACCTCACTGCGGCTGATCCGGAAGCAGGCGACTCCCGTGGTAGGGGTGGTTCGATAGGCCGTGATCGTGAGGCCGTCGCCAAAATCCGAGCGACCAGCAACCATCGATTGCGTTGCCGCTGGAACGGATGACGAGTCCGTTGCCGTTAATGACGGGAAGGATGTTGTTACGGGGTCGCTGCCGTCCTGCGGTGGGGTTGATGCCAAGGGATCGACATTGTCCCGCAGGAACGTTGTTTCGTAGGGTCCGGTGATGTCCAGGGGGATCGTTGTCGGCTCGATGGCCTCAGTCGCTTCAATCGGCTCGTTCGCAGCAGTCGCATCAATCAGCTCGATCGACTCAGTTGCCCCAATGGGCTCGATCGCCTGAGTGGGATCAGCCAAACGACTGCTTTGCAGGACAGCCGGAGTTTGGGCACCAACACTGACCTGGCTGCTGAGCCAGGTGGCGGCAGCCGAACCAGCGGGCACCCGCACGTAGGCAAGGGTTGGGTTGGTGCTGCCACCAGCACCTCCACCGGCGGCATAGGCATACCAAAGGCTGCCGCCGTAATTGGTATCGAAGGATTGGTTGCGCTCAAACTCAGCGCTGAGGGTGATGAAATCGGCCGAATCAGGGGTAAGGAAAAGGATGCGATCAGGGTTGATTGCATTAATCGCCGCCGCGTCAAAGCTGAGGGTGTTACTGCCGTAGTCGACGGAGCTAATTAGCTCGATGCCCTTGAGCTTGGTACCGGCAAAATACTGCGGCGTATCAACATTAAGCGTAAAGTCATAGGCTTGACCAGCCTGGCCCTGCAGTAACAACTGATCAAATCCTGAGCCTGCATCAATCCGCAAAAAGGCATTGTCTTTAATGGAAATTTGATCATCGCCCGAGCCGGTATAGATTACATCGGCTCCACCGTTTGATTGCACCACGTCAGCGCCAGCAAGGGTGAAGATCACATCGGCCTGCGGCGTGCCAATCAGCGTGTCATTACCAGCGGTGCCCACCTGCGAGGCGATATTGAGGTAGTCACCGCCAAACAGCACATATTGATTGTCAACACCCATGCCAGGGTCAGAAGGATCGGACAGCAGAATGTCGGTGAAGCCATCCCCATTCACATCAATATTGCCATCCAGTGAGTAACCAGCAAGGGATTGCTGATTGGGGGCGCCAACAGTCAGGGTGAGCGCGGCCGCCTGAAGATTGCTGGAATTGTTAGCCCATGCCAGCATGGGTAAACCCTGATGCATAAAGATGGTGGGATTACCATAATTACTAAGCGAGCCTGGACCGCCAAAGCCATTACTTAGAATGTAATTACCCGGCGATCCTGCCTGCGGAGACAAGCCATAGACTTGACTGGTTTGAGAACCGGATGCAGGAGTCACATACAGCAAAGATTGATCCGTAGTCAACCCAATTGAGCCACTGTTATAGCCATAACTAGCGCTTTGTCCGCTAGACCAATAGAGCCAGTCGTCACTGGGCTTTGGCCTTGCCGATGGCGCAGTAGCGAGGCGAATATTATATTCATTATTGGCGGAACCACCTCCATTGCCGGTGAACGCAAGCACGGTTTTGCCTTGATAGGTGGTGGCAGAAACTCCCGAAGAAATAGAATATTGATCTGTAGTGCCTTTAGAAACAAAATTGAGGGTCGTGCTCTCGCCAACATACGGCGCCGAGCCACTGGCCTGACTAATACCCCAACTGGGAGTATTGGCATCGGGATTGTTGCTGTAGAGATAGCGCAGCTGCTGGGTCACGCCATTATCGTTAGAGCTAGAGGAGCCATCGTTAGAGGCAAAATAGAGAGCCAGCCGCCCCTCCTCCACCGCCAAGGCAGGAGAGTAGCGACTGGATTCATCGACCTGATTGCTGGCGTTGGTGGTAATTACCTGGTAGGACGTCCAGGTGGCCGTTGCCAAATCGGCTAGCTGGCCATTGGCAGGGGCCTTAGCAAAGGCAATGTGCAAATAGTTCGAGTCATCAATATAGGCCAAATAAACATTGCCTTGATAAAAGACAGCGCTCGGAGAAGTCGTGTAGTCAATTTTGTTGAGTGCGCTAGGAAGCTGGTATTGAGTCCAAGTTCCAGTAGAATTATTGAGGGTCGCCATCCATACTCCCGAGCCACTTGTGTAGCCGGCATACAGCAAGCTTGCATTTCCCAATTCATCAACAAGGGCCGCTGGTGCTGCTTGCGTTTTAGCCCCGCCAACACCTACAGCGTTGCCAATGCCTACGCCGGAGAGAGTGCCTGATTGGAAGGAAAGGATGGGATCAAACCAATTTTGCAAAAGCGGTAGATACTGGCTGCTTGAAGTACTCTGGACGTCATAGACCTCGCCTTTACTATACGGATCAAGAGGGGAACGGAGATTACTGAGGCTAAAGGTGTTGGTGGTTGGATCAACCTTAAAGAGGCTACCATCCACTAAAACGGAGGTAATCGCACTCGGGGACCCATCTGGATTGGAGACATAGGCGGGGCCTTGGGGAGCCAAGCCTAACAACACATCATCCACACCATTGCCATTAACATCTCCAGCAGCACGAATACTCCACAATGAAAATGAAATGGTGCCGCCTCTGGCTGTTGCGATCTGATTAACACCATCAGCTGCCAGGTAATCCAGATAACCATCGCCATTGAGATCGCCAAAGGTGCCCGTGCTGTTCAAGGCTGGCTGCCCTGCGCCCATCACTCCGGCAGGGGAAAGCAGCGTGGGCTGGATCCCAGCAAACAGGGAGCTGGCTTCGCTGACGCTGCTGGCTGTCGTGGTCAGGGCCGTGGGGGGGAGAACCGCTGTCAGGCTGCCCACCTGGGTGCCTCTGGCGACGCCAAGGCTGAGGTTGAGGGTGCCGGTGGATGCATTCGCACCCGTGATCGCACTGACGGGCGTACCACTACCAGGCGTCTCCAAGGCAGCGAGTTGAATCGTTTGGCTTGCAGCTGCATTGCTATTGATCGTTGCCAACTGGCTACTGGTGGCGGCCCCACGGATCAGGCGAAGACCGGTGTTGAGCTGGGAACCGGAAGGGGTGGCGGCCACCACGTTTTTGGCAGTGAGCAACAGATCGGCGTAGCCATCATTGTTGACATCACCCACCGACGATAGACTGGATACCAGGGGCATGGGCTGCACAACGGTGGTGCAGATCGCCTGGGAACTATTGGCATTGATTGAGGCCATCAAAACCTGGCTGCTGCCACTGGGGGTGAACAGGCTGGCCTGGGGCGCTGTGGTGCCTCCGGGTGGGACCAGATTCACATAGGGCATACCGGCCCAGGCGTTCGAGGACACGGTGCCCTTTTGGACCGCCAGTACTGGAGATCCGCCCACCTGGTCGGCATAGCTGATCACGAGCGAGTTGTTCAGGGTTGCCAAACCAACGCCACTATGGCTGCTATTGCTTGGTTGCGGCACACCAGAAATCACACTCCAGCTAGAGGCTGTGGCCTGGGAAGAGCTACTGGTGAGATAGACCGTATTGCTAAGACTTGAGGTGGTGCCGCCCTGGTAGGCAAGGTAAGTGGTTCCACCCAATGCGGTGACAGCCAACTGGCCAGAGCAGGTTTGGTAGCCGGCTCCATTGTTGTAATCCACCGTATTCACCGACCAGCTGGACGAAGAGGACGGATCTGAGCTGGCAGTTCGATAGATGGTATCGCTGGCGCCCTGGTAGTAAATGGCAAGATTGCCATTTTCATTCAGCATGGCCAGGCTGTAGGCACCCTGGTTTGGGATCTGATACTGATTATTCCAAACCGCTGTGGAACTCTGGGCATTGCTAAGGGCAAGGGAAGAGATGTTGATCTGGGTATTACCATCACCAAGATAAGCCAGATAAAGAGAACTACCGACAACAGCCAGGGCCGGCGGCTGATCAGTGGTAAACGCACTAAAGTCATTATTTTTGCCATTATTAGCGCCTGCCGGAGTCCATGCCGACCAGGTTGCACCGCCATTCGCACTGGAACACCAATAAATCACCTTGTTGGTGCCCTGAACGGCCGCGTAGATCACGCCATTGGCCTCCGTAAAAGCGGGCGGTGTCGGTGAACCGCCAAAGGAGAGCGTGGGCCAGGCGGGCGAAAGGGGGGCGGTAGAATAAACACCAGCCTGTTGGCTGATGCTGCCATCAGGAAGTTGGATGGTGGTATTAAGCCAGGTTGAACTTGTTGAATCAGATTGGGTTGGAACAGCATTGAGCCAGATCTGATTGCTAGTACTCCGCACATTGGTGAGCAACAGGGTTCCATCAACACTCACAGGAACGGTGGCCAGGTTGCTGCTCAAGCCCCCATTGGCCTGATTCAGCACCGTGGACGCCCAGGGCTGGGGATCGGCCAGCAGGGCTCCCTGGCCGTTGAGGAGCGTGAGTCGATTGAGATTGATGGCGCCATCGCTGGTGCCGTAGGTGAGGGCCAGGCCGGTGTCCGTTGTTGCCAGCACCGGAGCGGTGCTGATCTGGGGCAAATTCGATGCTGCCGTGAAGGAGGATGCCAGTTGCCAACTGAGGCTGTTTGGCATCCCCGCATACACATTCACCGTGCCACTGCGATTGACCGCCAAAACAGGATCCTGACCTAACAAGGTCAGGGAGGGTGCGGCCGTGGCAACGATGGGCTGATAGGTGCTTGTGCCATTAGACACAACCCGCTCCTGCAGCTGGCGGGGGCTGTTCCAACTCGAATCGGAATTGACTGGATAAAGAAGACTGGTCTGTACGTTATAGCCATTTGAGGCCGTATTGATGCCCGCCAGCACCAGGCCGGGGCCATTGCCGCCATTGAGCCCCAGGATCGACACATCATTGCTAAGACTTGAGGGCAATGACTCGCTGTAAGCATCGGTGGTGACCCAGTTGCCAGCCTGCTGGGACAACTGTTTCAGTTGCAGGGCGTTGGGCGCACTCGTGCTGCCGTAGCCGAGGATCAATCCATTCGGGCCACTGGTGAGAGCCAGGCCCGAGCCGCTGGCGGCCGTGAAGCTGGATTGCACGGGATAATAGAGCGAGGCAGTCGAGGCGCCTGCGACGCCTGCTGATCCAGCACTGGATGTGAGATAAATCAGATTGCTGGGGCTGGTTGTGGTGCCGCCCAGGTAGGCAATATAGGTTTGACCTTCGTAGCTGGTTACTGCCAGGGGCCCCGATGCTGTTTGGACGCCCGTTAAACTGTTGTACTGGATTTGCACATCAGCAGTCCAGTCCGTGGACACGGTTGGAGTTGTCGAATAGGCCTTGAGAATTCGGTTGGTTGAATCATTGGAAACGTAGTAGACAGCCAATTGCGGGGCCGATCCCGCAGTCTCCGCCACCAGACTTGCATAGGTTGCCGATTGACCAGGAATCACATACGAGGTCGCCCATTGGTTGGTGCTGGCATTACTCAGACTCGTGATATTGATCGCATTATTGCTATCTTCAAGATAGCTTAGATACAGTGTACTTCCCACCACCGCCAGCGAGGGCGGCTTGCTCGAGGTCATGGTTGTGGGAAGGGTTTGCCAAGAGCCCCAGGTGACGCCACCATCGCTGCTGGAATTCCAATAGATGTAGTGATCACTGTTATTGCCCTGCACAGCCATATAAACAGTGTTACCGATCCTGGCCAAGGCAGGCGAGGCGGGAGATGATCCCGTGCCGACTGGAGACCAGGCGGTAGGAGCGGCGAGCCCAGGCAGGGCCGTGGCTTGATCGGGTGTGAGCGAATAGGAGGCCGATAGGGTGCCGGTGCTGGCATCCACCCAAACCACTCCCAGGGCATCGCCGCGATCAATCAATTGGGGACTGAACTGGCTAGTGAAGAAGGATGCACTGGTGCCATCGCTGAGGGCTGTGGGCGTACTCCAGGCCGTGGGTGTATTGCTGTTCGGATCCCAACTGCTCAGGCTGAGGCTTGGGGTGGAAGCGGTGTTGAGGAAGGCGAGATACAGCTTGTTATTGAAATAGGCCAGCGAAGGAGCAACATTCGAAGCCAGGCCAGATTGGCTTGCGGTGAGATTGGTCCAGTTCGTCCAGGTTTGGCCGCCATTGCTGCTCTGGGCAAACCACAGGCTGGTGGCTCCATCACCTTTGACCACCGCATAAAGACTGGTCCCCACACTGATCACGGCGGGCTGGGCATCGCTGAGGCCCCCGGCCACATCCAGACCTGGCAGCGCCATCAGGGGCTGGCTGGATGGATTCACGGGGGCCAGATAGCCAAAACCGGACCCTACGGGCAACTGGTTACTTGAGCGCCCATACAAAATTCCAAGGGTACTCCCAGCCCCCTGGCTCGCCGGGCTGAGATCTTGATTGATCAACAACGCAAGGTCTGAAAAGCCATCTCCGTTGATGTCGCCCGCAGCTGAGACCTGGGTGTCATTGCTAACAGTAAAGAAGTAATCGTTGTAGAGATAGTCTGCCAACACCTCCTGGGTATTCGCCCCGAGTTCGATACGCACCGTCGTCAGGGTTGACCCACGCTGAATTGACATAAAATCACCATAACCATCGCCGTTGAAATCACCGATTGATCGCAGCGATCCCTGGGTTGTGGTGGCGAGGCCATCCAGCATGTAGCCGGTATTACTGGCGAGTTTGTTCAACTGAAGAGTGTTGATCGCCTCGAGGTAGGGGTGGCCCCAGGTGAGATACGCACTGCCATTGGGACCAGATCCCAGGGGAATATCCTGCAAACCATCGCCATTGATGTCACCCTGGCCAAAGGTTCCTTGGCCGGTATTGGATGACAGGCCATAACCGAGTTCACTCAGGATTGGAGCTGTGAAGCCAGTTCCCGACGCCCTCTTGATCTGCCCGATCGACCCCTTGGCCACATTGCCCGTGCCAGGATCAGAGGTCCCGGCAAGGCCCGTCAGGTTGTCGCTGCCAAACAGCACATAGCCATTGCCTGCGCTACCGCTGGCATTGTAGGCCTGGATCAGCAAATCGCTATAGCTATCATCATTAACATCCCCCAGGTTGAGCAAGCCACTACCAAAATGATCCTGTGATTGGGCGCCATAGAGGGTGAGGCCACTGGCGAGATGGGCCAGATATTGGTTGCTGCCAATGGACGTGGCCGGCTTGGCGGAGGGATCAATGAAGTAGACAGCCCCCGATCCACCGGTTTGATCAGCACCAACGCTCAGAATTGATTTATTGCTATTGGTGAGATCTCCAAAGGCAAGGCTCTTGCCGAAACCCGATGGGCCCAGCACATTCCAGGGATTGGGGCCGTAATAGGTGCTGGAAGCCGTGGCAGGCGTTGGCTGGGCAGTTGGCGAATTGAACAGATAAACGGCACCAACGGCATTCACCTGCAAAGCCTGGTTGTTATAAACTGTTGCCTTGGCAATTGTATCCACCTGCAAAGCCTTCAAATTTTGCATATAGGTGGATTCTTCGGTGCCATTCTGCTTCTGAGCAGCCTTGTCCTGGCTGACAACATCAACCAAGCCACTGGCGGAGGGGCCATCAGCAATTGAAACATTGGGCAGGGTGCCACTCCCCGGCAACTGGATCTTGATCAAGGCCCCATCGCCATAAGGATCACTCGGTTTCATGCTGCCATTCGTCACCTGTTGCTGCACACCCTGGGTGCCGCTATACACCATGGCGGCGTAGACCCCTGGGGCCGAGACGGCCATCGCCCCGCTGGCTGGATCAACGGCGATGGCGCTGCCAAATTGGCTCCCCCAATAGGTGGTGGTTGACGTTCCACTGAGGTTGAGGCTGGTGGCGGTGCCGCCACTGCCGAGAATCGGATTCTGGAGCTGGGTCACCGCACCGGTTCCCCAGGTCTGGGTGGAAGCGGTGTAGCTGTAGAGGGCACCAATCGGTTGCAGGCTGGTTGAATCGGTGGAATTAAGTTGGCTGAGATAATTGGGCGCACCAATCCAGAGCGTCTTGCTCTGGCTGTTAAACGCCAAGGCCGATCCAAAGCCAGCCACCGTGCTGTTCTCGGGAGCAGTCGCTGCCGACGGAGTTAAGATCGTGACATAACTACCGATCCCATTGGGATTGGCCAGATTCAGGATCGATGCACCGTCAGGATTGGTGAGATTTTGAGAAATCCAACGGCCATCCACGATATAAACACGTCCCCCGCCATTGGCCTGGGGACAAGCAATCACTAAATCGCTGGTTCCATCGCCATTCACATCAGCAACGAGCATGGACTGGCCGAAATTCTCACCCCAACCGACCGTGGGATCGGCCTGAATCAGCAAGCCACCGCTACCGCTGGCATTGGAGGCCGCACCCAACAGGGGCAGATTGGGGGCATCGGCTGAAAAATTGGATTGGGCCAGGGCATTCAGCCAGGTACTCGGCGCCTGGGCCGGAGTGGCACTGGGGACGCCATTGGTGGACTGGCCGGTGTATTGAACCCAGATGCGACCAGCTGGATTGCTAGTGGCATTCATCGATTGGGGCTGGGCGATCGCCAGCCAGCCATTGGTGATGGTAGTGGTGCTAGTCGTGGTCTTGGTCGTGGTCGTGAAGTTTCCTACAACTTGAGACGTGCCAAAGCTGGGGGCGGGTGACGCCGATGCACTGCTGCTGGCAGCTGCAGAGGAGGAACTTTTCAGGATTGCACCGCTATCAACATATTTAAGCTGTAACGGCGCTTGCTCAATCACTGCCGCCGTTGCCAAGGCTTGGCTATGTTTTTGTAGAGCCTTTTGCTGATTTTCAGTGATTGACTCACTCGTCAAAATGGAGCTTGCAGCCTGATTGAGGACAACCGGGTTTTGACTGGAAACCTGAAACCTTTGCGACTGAGAACCGGCCGTTTGGTCGATAAAATTGAATGAATACGTTACCGAATACTGATCTGCTACGTAGGCAGTTGGGCTCGAACTACCGCCAGCCGCTGCGAGCTGATCCTTCGAAATCAGCAGATAGAAGGTTGGTGCATCCGTCAGCAAGCGGTAGTGGAAATTATCGGCCGTTGCGAATGGTTGCAAGGATTGTACACTGTTGCCCCCCAACAAAACTTGCGCAGGCGATAAACTAAGAGTGGCCGCACTATTATCTTGCTTATTTACAATGTTAACCGTAACCCCTGTCAATTGATCATTGGCAATATTGGTGGAAAAGATTGAAGACGGTACGGCAATCTGCCATTGATCCGCAAGATTCTTTTGCGGGGCAGCACTGGGCAGGGTTGCCTGCACTTGGGGGCTGGGGTTGAGATTGGAAGCCACAGTCCAACTGCCACCGCCGTTGCCATCGGGCGAGAATGTGGAGTAATAGGTACCCAGCAAGGCATCATTGGGGTTGACCGTATGGGCAAGCCAATGGGTTGAGACAGCGCCGGGCTTCGTGCCCAAATCTGTGGACTTGTTGGCAATCGCATAGTCAGTGGTTGCCAGAAGACTCAAGGCATCAGCAGCAGTGGGGGCCGGCCACTGGCCGCCCGTGCTGGCTTTGAAGTCCACACTTGTGAGGGCTTTATCATAGAAGGCCAATTGATCAATCGCACCCTGATTATTATTTGCCAAAAGCAGTGCCTGATCATTGAAGTTCGCAGGCATATAGGCACTCAAAACATTAGACTGGCTGGCGACCAGCTTGTTGTCGATGTACACAGTTGCTGTCCCAATGCCGCCAGGCAGCTGGGTACTATTTCCCTCCACATTGTAAGTTTGATAATTGGGCAAATAAGAAGCCACAATATAGTGCCAACCGCCATCGCGAAGGTCATTGGTGCCACCACTCTGGGCAGCCGTGAGGCTTGTACCAGAACCCACGTCAAACACAATCTGGCCAGCCCCATTCACCGAAACCGCCGCACCTCGAGCCAGGGAGAACGCCAATGGATAGCCAGAATAATTTTCACTGGTTTGGGCGCTGGGTGGCGTGCCATTGGATGGCACGCCGGGAGTGCTTGTGGGTGCTAGCGAAAAATTCACTTTGGCTTCACCTGTTTTCAGTTGAAACTGCCAAAGGTTGTTGAACATCGTCTGCATCGACGTGCTCATGGTGGCATCAGCCAACACCATGCCCTGATTCAGGACAGCCGAACTGGTGTCTAAAGCAATGGCACTGAGACTTGAATTTGGTTGTTGGGTATTAGGGTCAATGAAATTGCTGAACTGCAACTGGCTGAGCGGCACCTGGGCGATGGTGGCAGCATTGGCACCATTCAGGCCGATCAGATCGGAGCTGGAGAGGGAGTAGGCCTGCAAAAAGCTGCTGACACCGGCCAATTGGGAGCCACTGACCAGATTATTGAGCTGAACGGCATTGCTATAGAGATTACTGCCGCCATTGCCATTCATGGCCGTGGTATCAGCGCCTTCCGCTAAAACGGCCCAGCCCCAGCCATACACCGCTTCGCCTGGATCACTCACTGAGCTGGGGATGCTTGCAATCAGTCCCCTGGCTGCTGCTTCGTTATAGGTAATTTGATCAACGACGAAACTGCTACTGAGCAGCCAACCCTCAGGCAGGCTGGGAGCGCCAATCGCCCCATTGGATGGCTGCCCCAGGGCCACAAGTCCAGCCCCCTGAGGATTGGAACCAGGCTGCAACTGGGCCCAGAATTCGATGGTGTAAGGGCTGGTTGGCAGGCCAGGCGTAGAGACCAGAACAGAGCTGGAAACCGTTTGGCTGGTGTTGACACTGTAGCTACCAATGCCATTGCTATTGACATTGTTAATGGCATTAATCACCGTGCCATCGGCAATGCCAGGCCCACTGATCGTATCCCCCACATACAGATGCCCTTGGGTCACGGAAGACACCAGTAACTCGTTGCCACTAATCGAAGCGGTAAAGGTGCACACACCGAAATTCGGGGTGCCAATCATGGCGGTGCTTGCAACTGTCTGGCTGGTGTTGAGTGTGAAACTACCGGCTCCACTGCTGGCATCGAAATCATTCACGGCGGTGATCAGGGTGCCCGCCGCGATGCCAGGGCCACTAATCAGATCACCAACAGCCAAACTCCCCTGGGTCAGGGCTGTGACGGTAAGGGTTGTTGTGGTGCCGTTGCTCCCCGTGCTGCTGTTGATCGAGCCCGTGAACAGGGCGATCGGATCGGCAAGCGTGGCAAGATCTCCGGCGGGCACGTTATTGAGAATCTGGCTGACGGCGCGATTGTCAGAACCCATCCCGGTGGTGAGGACACCGGTGCCTTTGCTATTTTGAACGGCAGTGGCCTGGGAAGCAGGCAGGGCACCCGAAATCGTAAAGGAGAGTCCCGTATCAGAAGCAAAGGTTGCCGTTGTAGAACTATCCTTGACTTCGCCGCTATTAATGAAACTGCTGCCAGCTTGAATCTGGTCAAACCGTAAATAAATCGAAGGGCTATCATTAAGCACACTCTGACTATAGGGAGTGCGCACATCCTGACTCCAACTGATCACCGGGGTTTCGACCAAGGGACCATTGGGCGCATTCGCTGCCAGCAAGGGCATTGAGGCAATGCTGATCTCGTTGATGCCGAGCCCCACATCCCTTGTCGGGGTCCAAGGAATGGTCTGGATGGTGGAGTTGCCATTGGCGTCTGCAAAGAGATCAGCCCACTGATCACTCTTTGGATTCGGATTCAGCCAACCAACCTTGAGGGTGGAGGGAATGGGCGTTGAGGAGGATCCCGAGGAACCAAAACTTTGCACCTCCCCCTTGATGGCTGCAATCGAAACCTCACTCCAAACGAGCAAGGTGCGCTCCTGCCCCCCAGCGGCAGGGTCGGCAACGTTGACAGCCTGGAGGTGGCTGATCATGGCACCAGTGGGATGGTAGAGAGACGCCAGATCAGGAGCGATCCAATTATTGCCACCGGTATTGATGCGGTAGTTGATTCTTTGATCACCATAAAATGCTTCCATGTAGGCCTGGAAGTTGTCCGCACCGGAAGCCGAGGTGATGGGAATCACTGGCTTTGAGGCTTCCACCCAGGCCACAAAGGGTTTGTTGGCATAGGCAGAGGAGGCTGGGCCGGCAATCGTGGCGGCGGTTGGATTGCTGGCAGCCGTAAAGGCAATGGTCTGGTTGGTATAAATTTCTGCCAGCGACAGCGCTGCAGCGGTGGTGGCAGCTTGGGGTGTGTAACCGCCAGCGGCCGACTTGATCAGACCATTGAGATACACCGGTGTTGTTGACCCATTGGCCGAGCTGGCCGCATAGGTGACGCGGTTCTGCACCGGCCAGGCCCCCATGGAGGCATAGAGGGGCAACTGATCACTGAGCCCGGCCGAAAGGTAAACGCCGCTATTGACCGCTCCGGATTGGCCGGAAAACTGTTCATCCTCTACGAAGTTATTCAACGCCAGCGATTGGGGGCTCACCGCATAGGAGGGTGCGGGCATATTCGCCGGCAATGCATTGACAACAGGCCCGGGAAGCTGCAAGGAAATCGTAAAATTGCTGGGCGAGTTCGCAGCTGAACCCGTATCGGCAACGAAGAGCAGGGGTTGGCTCAGCTCCACCCGTTGAATCACGCCAGCATTCAGATAGACCGTTGCGGTGACATCAGCATTGAGGGGATTGATCACCTGCTGGGTGGCCCCATTCAAGAGGCTCACCCCCACATCTGAATACACATAGGTGGCATTATTATTAGCTGGCTGCGGCTGGGTCGATCCATTCTTGGGATCATACTGGGGATAGACAACAGCAACAGACTGATTAGCAGGCGAAACGCTGATGGTTTGGATACTCTGGATCGACTGAATCGTCAGCGGTGACGCGCTGGCGTTCGAAGCCACCGTAATCAGGGGTAAGTTGGCAAAGGGATTCGCAATGGCGCTATCTGTAGATTTGGGAGGATTTGCTATGCCCGTTGTAAACACATCAAGCAGCAGCGCATAGCTCGGTGTGCTGGCTTGGCTGGCATCGGGCAGGGCCAGATAACTGCCAGCGCGGGTAATCTTGAAACTGTCTGGGATGATGGATCCCCCGGCCACGGTGAAACTTGCCAAAGCGGCATCCTTGAGGCCGCCGCTGATCGTGACGCCAAGAATTGCAACATCGCTGTAGCTGCCATCGTTAAGACCCGAACCAGCATTGACCAGGGTCAGCGGCAGGTTGGAACTGGGGGATGCCGACGCAGGATTCAAACCCAGTGCATAGGGACTAAGGGTGTACGTCTTAAGACTTGCCGATTGAATATCCTTGAGGGCAAGCAAGCTTGTGGCCACTCCGGAGCCGCTCGCAGCCGTATTGACATCCGCCAGTAGAAGCCCGGGTCCATTAGCACCGCCCAGACTGAGCATGGAGATCGAAGTGCCAAGCCCTGTGGATAATGGCTTGACATAGGAATCGGTGACAACCCACTTGTCCGCTTGCTGGGACAGCTGTTTCAGTTGCAGGGCGCTTGGCTCACTCGTGCTGCCGTAGCCAAGCAGCAACCCGTTGGCGCTACTCGTGAGCCCTACCCCGGATCCCTGAGTGGCTGCAAAGGTAGCCTGGACAGGATAATAAACACCCCCGGCAGCGCTTGAGGATCCGGCACTGGATGTGACATAGATAACATTACTGGGGCTAGTCGTAGTGCCGCCCTGGTAGGCAATATAGGTTTGACCGTTGTAGGTGGTAACAGCCAGAGGTCCGGAGGCCGTCTGCACACCATATTGATTGTTATAGGTAATTTGAACGGGTGAAGACCAGCCATTCGGCGACGCAGGGGTTGCCGTCGTTGTCCTCAGGAGTTGGTCTGCAGAGTTATTCGTAACGTAGTAAACGGATAAGTTCTGCGCATCCCCGACCGATTCCGCGACCACGCTGGCAAAGGTTGCCGATTGACCTGGAATCACATATTGGTTTGTCCAGGTATTGGCGCTGGCATTGACCAGGCTGGTAATATTAATTTCATTATTGCCGTCGCCCAGATAACTCAGATACAGCGTGCCACCCACCACGGCGAGGGAAGGGGGCAACACCGTTGTCATGCCAGCCGGGAGCTGCTGCCAGGTGGACCAGGTGACCCCACCATCACTGCTTGAGTTCCAGTGAATATAGTGATCGCTATTTCCTTGGACAGCGATATAGACGGTATTGCCGATCCTTGCCAGGGCAGGTGCGGCCGGAGAGGATTGGTTGCCAAGAGACGTCCAGGCACCAGAAGTCGCGGATCCACCAAGGCCAGCCACGCCCACCGGGGTTGCCACAGGGATCGCCTGGGAGGACGGATCGTTCGTGCCTAGATCGATCGTGTTGGCACTGGCTGGCGTATAGGTATAGGGATAGGCGCTACCCGACTGGCCACCGTTATACACAGTTTGGCTGGTGGGTGCCGCTTCGCTACTGGAACTACTGGGATAGACCCCATCGGCACTGGAATAGTTCTCGGTCTCGCTTGAATGGGCGCCCGAGCTAAAACTGTGATAGTAACTAATCAGCGGCAAAAATCCTCCCAAGGGCAGGGCAGCTCCAGCGGCGACGTACAGCTTGTCCTCGAGGCTGCCTTTTTCAGCACCTTTCAGATACTTTTCCAGCTTATTTTCCGTCTTTATCTCGATGCCAATCACGCTGTGATAAAGGGCCCGCAACACCAGTTCGGTTTCGTTCTGGATACCCGAACTATTCTCTGTGTCCAAGCCTTTGATGCTTTGCAGGGCAACGGGTGTCGTTACCGCCAAAGCGGTGCCATAAATCGCATTAAACCAATTCAGGATCTTGAATCCTTTTTTGCTTTGGTCACCGATCCCAGAGTTCTCTTCCCCAGCGGCTTTTTCGCCACTTGTTTTCGGCGTGCCCGGGTACCATGATCCCAGCACTACCTTATAAGCTAGAGACTTGCCACCCTTGCCCAGAAAACCTGCCACTCCATAGGCAGCTTTTCCCATTTTCTCCACATTACCCACCATCCCCGAGTAGTAGCCAAGATCTGCAATCCAGCTGGGGATATCCTCTTGATTGGTGACTTGCTGGCTCCACATGTAGCCAATGAAGTTAGACGCGGTCAGCTTGATCGAGTTGCCGCCCGGCGCGATATAGCGAAAGCGCAGCATAGCGTCAATGCCCACAGATTCCTGGGTGAGAATCTGCTGCAGTTTCTGGCTGGGATTGAGGGAGATGTTTGCCTTCAAACCCCCGGAAGATCCTTGATAGCTATACTGGGAGACCAGCATGCCGCCCAGGCCTATGTAGCCCGTCACATCAGAGCCGCCATCCGCCTCAGCCAGGGCCTTGCTGCGAAGCGAGTTGTGGTGCTCGTTATCATTGCCAACGCCAGCCGACAACTTCATCGTGTTGAGGCTGGTTAAGCCAGCCCCAATATTGCGAATACCAAAGGAACCCTCCCAACGCAATTGCGGCCCAAAGTGCTTGGATCCCACATCCAGGTTGGATGCTGTTCCGTGGGCAATCGCATCGCCATGCTTGTTGCCGGTTGCATGATGATGCCCTGACGGAACCTGGATCTCCCAACGGGTTAAGTTCGAGGCGGAGATCATGCCTGTTCGCCACTGGCCGCCTTTGCTGAAGGATGCCGCTACAGGCCCTGAGTAATTGCCTGTCTGTTGGTTATTAACCCCTTCCGATGGGGCTGCTGAACTGGGACTGGCTTGGGGGCTGCTGGGCTGCTGGGGCGTCGTTGGCGTGAGCTGTTGCCTGGAAAGCTGGGTATTTCCGGCGAGGGGCAGGGGAGCCGCTGCCGTGATCGTTGCTGCCGGCGCAGCCGTGATCGGCGCGCTGAAGGCGGTGCCAGGAACGCTGAGCACAACCCCTCCGGCGGGGCTGGTGCTGGCTGCCAAGCTGAACTTGGTGACGTAGAGGTCGCTATCCGGGCGGGACCCCGCAAGGGAGGCCTCAAGCTTGGCGGAGAGCTCCTGCCCCGAGCTGGCTCCCAGTTGGTCGAGCAAGGTGGCGGCTGGGGTATCGGCCTGGCGTTTCTGCACCACCAGGGAAAAGCCAGCCACGCTCCCGGCTGCCGGCACCAGGGAGAAGGCCACCTCATCGAGCTGATCCTGGGTGAGCTGCACTGGAGCCGACCAGCCCAGCTGTCCGCTGCCATCCCACTGGCCAAAACTGGCCATGATCTCGGCATTGCTGCCCTCACCAACCCGATAGGCGAGCACGATGCCCGGCTTGAATCCCTTGGTGCCGCCGCTGCCCGCTGGCCAGAGCTGGTCCAGGTAGAGGGCCTGCAGCTTTTCGCCGCCAAAGGCCTGGGGCACGATCTGGCCCTGGTTCCAGACCTGGGCCTGGGCATCCCACTGGCACTGCCAGATGGCCCCGTTGTCGGCCAGGAAGGCATGGGCGACGCCATTGGCGTCATTGACCACCTGGACGCTACTGGCGTAGGGCATGACAGCAACTAGGAGTTTATTGATCCTCCTAAAGTACAGCGAATCTGCCGCGTGCCACACCCCCCGTTTGGAGGGGACAACGGAGGCCATACCCCCCAAAACCCCTGGGCCAGCCGCACGACTCCGCTCCTGGCAGGCGCAGGCTCCACGCCGGTATCACGATGGTGCCGTAGCAAGTCTTTTCACGCCGTTGCTGCCGTGCACCATCGCCCAGGACTCCAGCTTGCCCAACAGCAATCCCGCAGCACTGTTGAGCCGAACGCGGCAATCAGCAGGCCCATACGATTCCTTTGATTCCGTTGATTAGATCTTTTGAATATAACGATCCAAGCCCGCTATCAAAGCCCGCTATTGAAGCTCTCCATCGAATCCCAGCCCCTGCCTCCGTAGGCCTTGGTCCAGCACCAATCAGCGGTGTCACGCTATCCCTCAAAGCCCTCGACATTCCCTCGATCAATCTCAACGGCAACCATTCCACTGGTTAGGGATCTGACGGTCTGGAAGGAGCGCCCTGCCCTTCTGCGGGTCGCGACCACGGGACAGAGCCGTTCTGCCCATGCCGGTCGGTGAAGGGAAGACGCGTAACCCCACTGCCTCGGCCATCTCGCCCCGGAGCTGATCCATCTCCAGCTACCCGGGGAAGGGGGGATCGGCAGGTTCCCGGCAGGTTCCACCAAGCCGCGGCCCCGATCACCCCCCGGCAGGCACACACCCTGCCTTGATCAAGGGTGGCAACCCTTAAGTGTCCGATCGCTTGGCAAGCCTGGGCCGGATCAGGCCCCGCTCCAGGGAGGCACTCAGCAGCTGGGTTCGGTTCCTCACCCCAAGCTTCTGCAGGAGATTCTTTGTGTAGTCGCGGGCCGTGCTTTCGGCGATCCCAAGCCGGCTGGCGATCTGGCGGTTGGTCAGCCCGCGGCTGATCTCAACCAGGGTTTCCTGTTCCCGCGGCGTCAACTTCAGGGCTGGTTCAGGCGCTTTCGCCCGCTCCGCCAGAAGCCATTGCAAGGCCGGATCCTCATAGCGCTGACCGTTGGAAACGGCCTCCAGGGCCTGGATCAGCGCGCCGCTGCCGAAACTCTCGGTGCGCAGGAGCCCATCCACCTGGCCAAAGGGAAACCGACCTGGCTGCAGCCAATCGTTGCTGGCCACCAACAGCAGCACCAAGGGGGGGCAGGGCAGGGCCTGAAGCTCGGCCACCAGCGCTTCACCGTGGTCTGGGGCGATGGACTCGACTGCAATCAGCAGGCAGCGTTCCGGCCGGCTGGCAATCACCGCAACCACCTCCTCGGCCGTGATGCAGCTGCCGATCATCTTGGGGGCATCCACCGCCAGACCGGCCCGGGCCATCAGGTGGGCCTCCAACCAGGAGCCGGAGGCACCCACCAGGGGCCACTCGCGCAACAGGCTGTTGACCCGTTCCGTCCGGGCTCGGAAGCCTTGGTCACCCAGATCGAACTTCAGCGGCCCCCCTCCAGCCCAGGCCCAGCCCAGCCCATCAAGCCGCCAGCGCCAGCTCAAAGTCGCGCCGATCGGCGCTCACCGCCCGCTCGAACACCTTGCAGAACACCTTGACGACCCGATCGCCGGAGTCGATCTGCTCGAGCGGATCCTTGCGCAGGCGGTGGCGCAGGCAGCAGGCCACCACCCGGGCCACGTCCTCTTCGCCCACCTCATCGCGGCCCTCAAAGGCGGCCAGGGCCCGGGCGGCCCGGTTGGTGACGATGTCGCCGCGCAGGCCATCCACATCCAGCTCACCGCAGATGGCCGAGATGCGCAGGCGCAGGTCGTCGTCGATGGCCACCTGGGGCAGGCGTTGCTGGGCCGCCACCACCCGGGCCTGGAGGGCGTCCTGGGTGGCCTGCACCCCGTCATTGAAGCGGTCGGGATCCTGGTCGAAGCTGGTGCGCTGGTCCACCACCTGCACCCGCAATTCCGGTTCGCGCACGGTGCGCACTTCGACGCTCATGCCAAAGCGATCGAGCAGCTGGGGGCGCAATTCCCCTTCCTCGGGGTTGCCGGAGCCAATCAGCACAAACCGGGCCGGGTGCCGCACCGACACGCCTTCCCGTTCCACCGTGTTCCAGCCCGAGGCCGCCGAATCGAGCAGCACGTCCACCAGGTGGTCGTCGAGCAGGTTCACCTCATCCACGTAGAGCAGACCCCGGTTGGCCTTGGCCAGCAGGCCCGGTTCAAAGGCCCGCACGCCCTCGCTGAGGGCCTTTTCAATGTCGATCGTGCCGCAGAGGCGATCCTCCGTGGCCCCCAGGGGCAGGTCCACCATCGGCACCTGGCGGGGTTCCACTGGCAGGGTTTCACCGGCCTCGGCCCGCTGGCGCACCTCGGCGCTCTGCAGGTCGGGATCGTCGGGCGAGCTGTTGTAGGGATCGCCGGCCACCACGGGGATCTCGGGCAGCAGATCGGCCAGGGCCCGGATCGTGGTGGATTTGCCCGTGCCCCGGTCGCCCATGATCATCACGCCGCCGATGCGGGGGTCGATCACGTTGAGCAGCAGGGCGAGCTTCATCTCTTCCTGGCCAACGATGGCGGTGAAGGGGAAGACCCGGCGCTTGCGGGCTGGCGTCACGGTGGGCTGGCTAGGTGGTTTGGGGATTGTTTCACAGCTGGTTGGGCCAGGGCGCTGCATTAGCGGGCTGGGGCGGCCTGGCGCCTAGGGACTGGGCGCTCCCGGAGCCGCAGCCGGAGACCTGGCCGGTGGGCTCTTCGAGGGACTGCTCGCTGGGCTGGTCGATGAGCTCCCTGGGACGCTGACTGGTGAGCTGCCAGACGGGCTAACTGCCGCGGCCAGGGGCAGCAGGCTGAGCACCTGGGGCGGGGTGGCGTCGGCTGGATAGATCAGCCGCAGCCGCAGCTGCCGTTGCGCTCCCGGGGCCAGGGTCACCGTGCCCAGGCTGGGGCCCGGCTGGCCGGAGCGCAGCACCAGATGGAACCCCTCCCGGCCCAGGGGTTTGCCCTCGGGGCCATCCAGCCCGGCCACCTCGACGCTGCCGCGGAACCAGACCGAGCCGCCGGCCCCCTGGCGGAACTTGAGGCCGTCTTGGGGTTTGTCGCCCTTAAGGGGCGATTCCAGGGCCAGTTGCAGGCTCACGGGCCGGCCCGTATCGTTGCGCAGGGGCAGGCGCAGGTCGTATTCGACGCCGTAGTTGCCGTGGGCGGCCCAGGCCGTGCCGGGATAGAAGGCCTTGAGCTCGGCCGATTGGACCTGGCCGGTGCCATGGCTGCCCCGCACCAGGGCGCTGATCGGCCAGGAGATCGGAGCCCGGCTCACCGACAGCCAGGCCTTGCCCGGATCGGTGATCTGGCCCCGCCAGAGGCTGCCGATCTGGACCCCGCTGACGCGGGAATAGGCAAAGGGACCCAGGCTGCCCCTGGGCGAGGCGGGCAGCTCCTTGGGGCTGAGGGGGCCATTGAGCAGGGCCTGCCACACCTCCGCTGCCGGCGGCTGGTCACCGCCGAAGCTGGCCAGGGTGGCCAGGCTCAGGGGGCCACTGCTCTCGAGCCGCAGCTGCAGGTTGAGGCCATTGAGCAGGGGGCTGAGGCCCTTCACCGGGATCGGCAGCACCAGCAGGGGGGTGAGCTGGCCGGCCGGCAGGGTCCAGCGCTCCGGCAGCTGGGGGCTTTTTTGCTGGCTGAGAAGTTCGGTGGCCACCCGATCCCCCGGGCCGGCGTAGGTGCTGCCGTCCTGGGGCAGCAGGGGGGGCAGGGGCAGGAAGGGGGCCGAGGCCTGGCCGGGAGCAGTGGCCTGGGAGAGGGAGGTGGAGCCGGAGAGCAGCCTGAGCTGCACCGGCGTCGCCTGGCGCGGCATGGCCACCACCGCCAGCCAGAGGGTGGACTCCAGGGTCTGGGGAGTGCCGGCGTAGACGTGGTGGCTGAACAGGTCGAAGCGGCCGGTCAGGGGCAGGTTCAGGTGGGCCTCGGGGAAGGGCCGGCCCTTGCCCTCAAAGGTGGAGAGCAGAATCCCGGGCTCCAGGATCAGCTCCGGGTTGTTGTCATTCACCATCAACACCGGATCCAGCCCGCCCGGCAGGGGGGCCACCTGCTGGGGTCTGAGCAGGGTTGCCTTGGGGTTGGCAGCCGCCGCCGGACTGGCTGGCGCCACCAGGGGGACCGGCGTCGCCGGAGCCTGGGCCAGGAGCAGGGGGATCACGGATGCACCACCCCAGCGCCAGCGCCAGCACGGGCAGGGCCTGCGCCGGGGGCAGCGGCACTGGGGCTAGGGGCGCCGGGGGCAGGGGGCTTGGCGTCCGCGGCCTTGGCCGCAGCGGCCGGCTCCTTGATCAGCACCCGGGACACCTCGGCCGCCATCGAGCGGATCAGTTCGGTGGAGCGGGGGTCATTGAACGGACCCTTGACCATGAAGGCCGCCACGGCCCGCTGGCCATTGGGCAGTTCGATCAGGGCGCCATCGGCGTAGGCGATGCCGATATCGCCGGTTTTATTCAGCACGGTGATGCCCTTGGCCCGCAATTCGCTGTCCGGCGGGTAGGTGCTGCTGCCGGTGACACCCCGCAGCACCCCGGCCGGGATCAGGGTGCGGGTCACGGTGCGGCCCATCACCTCGCGGAACAGGTCCCGGGCCCGGGGGCTGAGCCGCTCGCCCGTTTCCACCAGGGCGATCGTGCGGGCCAGGTCGTGGCTGCTGGTGGTGTTGGTGCCGCCCAGGTCAGGCAGCCAGTTGTTGACCTTGGTGGCCGTCAGGCCCAGGGAGCGGAAGCGGGCATCGATGCTGGCCTTGCCCCCCAGCCGTTTGATCAGCAGGTTGGTGGCCGTGTTGTCGCTGACCCGGATCATCTCGGCCGCCGCCTCGTACACGGGGTAGCGGGTGCCCAGGGGACTGGCGCCCATCCAGCCCGAGCCGGCGCCCACCACCTCCTTGGTGAGGGTGAGGGGTTCGTTCCAGCGCACCAGACCGTGGTCGATGTCCTCCATGGCGGCCAGCAACACCGGCGTCTTGATCGAGCTGGCGGCGGGCATGGGCTCGTTGCTGCGCAGCTGGGCAAAGCGCCCGTCATCGAGCACCAGCACGAACCCCGAGGCCTTGAGGTCCTTGTGGACCGCCGCCAGCCGGGCCCAGGCCTGGCTCAGGCCGGTGAGCTCGAGATGGGGCTCGAAGCGCCCCAGGGGAAGGCCCTGGGGCAGGGGTTGCAGGGGGGAGGCCGTGGCGGGCAGGGCCCGGGGGGGTTGGATCGCGCCGCTGGCCAGGCGCGGGGCCAGGAGCTTGAGGGCCGTGCCGGTGATCACGCCGAGGCCGATGCCCATCACCAGCAACCGCAACACCAGTCTCAGGGGCTGACCCCAGCTGCCGGATCCGGGGCGGGCAGGGCGACTGGAACTCACGAAATCGCCAAACAAACCATTCGTTGGGCCGACCCTAAGGGGTCCTGCGGGTGCTTGCCCAGCGCAGTTGGCGCACCATGCCGCGCAGCAAGGCCACTTCGCCTTCGCGGATCTGGGCCCGCTGCAGCAGGCCCCGCAGCTTGGCCATGCGGGCGTGGGCCGTGTGGGGATGGAGAAAGCCCACCGCCAACAGCAGGTCCTCGGCGTCAGCCAGGGTGGCCTCGAGGGCGCCGCGCAGGCTGGTGGCAGCCCCCTCCTGGCCAGCGGGCGGGGCCCCAGGGGCGATCTGTTGGCAAGCCGTGACAGTTGGGGCGTCGGGGCCGCCATCGCCAGGGCAAGGGAGGGGGGCCCGGCCCTCGGCCTGGCTCGGGGACTGGGCAGAAGGGAGAGCTGGGAGTTGATGGGGGGGGTGGCCCTGGGCCTGCCCCTGGGAAGGGTCCTGCTGCGGGAACGGCGGCCCCGCCAGGGAGGGGGGCGCGACGGGCGCCGCTGGGCCAGGCAGGCGGCGCAGGTCATGCAGGCAGATCGCCACCGCATGGGAAAGGTTCAAGGAGGCGTAATCGGCACTGCTCTCCAGGCGCAGGATCCGGCCCGCCTGCAGCAGTTCGTCGTTGCTCAGGCCCCGATCCTCCCGGCCGAACACGAGGGCCACCGGGGCGGCTCCGGCCCCGGAGCTCGCCAGGGCGCCCTGGCGGGCCTGCCCCTCCTCGGGCGCGATCAACCAGCGCAGGGCCGACTCGGGTCCCTCCACGGGCAGCTCCTCCCGCTCAAGCCGGCCGCTGGTGGCCACCACACGGCGACAGTCGGCGATGGCAGCGGCCAGGTCGGGGTAGGTGGCCGCCTGCTCCAGCTGGGCCTGGCCATGGACCGCCATGCGCCGGGCCTCCTCGCCGAGGGGGTTACAGCGCGGGGCCACCAGGCGCAACTGGCTGATGGCGAAGTTGGCGCAGAGCCGGGCGACGCTGCCCACATTCAGGGGGCCCGCCGGCTCCACCAGCACCACCACAATGGCCGGGGCGGGCGGCGACGGCCCCGGCGATGCCGGGCCTGCCGCTACGGACTCTCCGGGGGGACCGGGCCAGGCGGACCCCTCGCCCACGCCGGCGGCAGGACCATCCCTGCGTGGGCCGGTGCTCATGAGAGCGTGTGCAGGTAGGCCAGCAGGTCGGCCATGGCCTGGGGTTCCGGCTGGAAGCGGGGCATGGGCGGCGTCTGGCCGCTCACCACCTGCTGGATCAGTTGGCGGTCGTTCTTGCGGGCCTTGACGCCATGGAGGTTGGGCCCCACCAGACCCTGGGCACCGATGCCATGGCAGCCGGCGCAGTTGATCAGAAACAGCTGGCCGCCCCGCTCGGCCGAACCGGCCAGTTGCAGGGTGCTGCGGCTGTAGGGATCGCTGCGGGCCGCGGGCAAGGCCACCAGCAGCAGAAACAGGGCCGTGGCCACCGCCGCCACCACCAGCATCGCCGTCACCAGGCTGCGCTGCCGGGGACCGGGCTCCAGGCTGGCGTCAGGGCCGGATGTGGCTGACCTGGCCGAAGACGCTGGCCTGCCTGAAGACCCAATGGTGACCGGAGACCCTGATGGGGCCGATGATCCTGCTGGAGCCGGCGTGCTGGACGGATCGGGGGCCGGGGATGGGGCCGGGGCGGAGGGCGGGGCGATCAAGGTTTCTGCCGAGCTGGTAAGCGGCCGCCTGGGCCATGGGAAGATTCTGCAACTTCAAGCCGTCCCCCAGCCATGATCGAACCCCTGCTCTGCGGCATCGTGCTCGGTCTGATTCCCGTGACCCTGCTCGGCCTGTTCGTGGCTGCCTGGAACCAGTACCGCCGTGGCAGCGCCCTGGGCGGCTGAACCCAGCGCCTGCGGGCCTGAGGTTGGCTGAGCGACGGTTCGTAGTGAATCAGGGCGCAGGACCGAATCGGGAGCGGCCGCTGGGGTGATCTACAGCGGCCGACGTCAGCGACTCGGCATCTCCCAGATCGCAAGGTTGGGCTCCAAGTTGTGGGCCCCTGCTTCTGGCTAGAGAGCTTCGCGAAGCTTGGAAACCAAGCTTGGCGATTCGCATGGCCTATGGGCTAGCTGGGATCTCCCAAGCCAAGCAGCCCAATGGCGACGGGTTCCAGAGCTTGCTTCCGATCCAAACGTGGGGCAATAGGGACGCTCTGAACCGCTGGTCAGCGATCCAACCGCCCCCAGATAGCAACTGAGACCGCAGGGGTTCAGCCTGACGACTCTAGGGATCTCGCGATCGTCTTCAGGGCTGTGGCTGGGTTTGTTGGGTGAATGGGCCCTTGGCACGGGAGTGCGGGGGCTGGCGATCCCCGGTTCAGGGAGTGGCTTGGCGCAGTTGCAGCAGGGTGCTGCTGCCGTAGCGCCGTTGGTCCTGCACCTCCCAACCCGCTGGGACCTGGGGAATGCCGCTGCTGGCGCATTCCCACAGCATCAGCCCTTCGGGCTTCAGCCACCCCCCTGCCGCCACGGCGGCGGCTACCGCTCCGTAGAGGCCGGCGCCGTAAGGCGGATCGGCGTAGATGAGGTCGAAGCCGCAGGCCTGGGGGGCCTGGGGGCCCCTGGCCAGCCAGCCCAGCACCTCGCGCTGCACCACCAGCGGGGCCGGGCCAGGACCCGCCGCCAGGCCCCTGGCCACGGACTCCAGGTTCTGGCGGGCCGTTGCCACCATGCGCCGGTCCTGATCCACCGCCAACACGGGGCTGGCCCCCCGCTGCAGGGCTTCGCAGGCCATCACGCCACTGCCGCAGAACAGATCCAGCCAGGCGCTGCCCGCCAGGCGATCCGCCAGCATGTTCATCACCGCCAGGCGCAGGCGGGCCGGCGTGGGCCGGGCCACCTGGCCAGCCGGACTCTCGAGCTTGCGCCCGCCGCTGAGCCGCAGGCTCATGGCCGGCTGGCCAGCCAGCGGAGCCAGCGCTGCAGCAGGTGCTGGCCGGCCAGGCCCGATTTCTCGGGGTGAAACTGGCAGGCCGACAGGGCCCCCTGCCAGACGGCGGCGGTGAGGGCCGTGCCCGCGAAGGCCACCTGGGCGGTGACGCAACGGGGGTCGCTGGGCACCGCGGCGTAGGAATGGACGAAGTACATCCAGGCATCCGCCCCGGCGGAGGCAGAACTGGAAGGGCTGGCCAGCGCACCAGGGGAAGCAGGGGCCCCAGCGCCGCTGGCCAGGCCGGGCCAGAGGGGACTGGGTTGGGCCGGGACCAGGGGGGCCCAGCCCATGTGGGGCACGGGGTGGCCCGGACAAACCGGCAGGGCCCTGACCAGGCCCTGGAGCAGCCCCAGCCCGGGAACCTGGCCCTCCTCACTGCCCTCGAACAACAACTGCAAGCCCAGGCAGATGCCCAGCAGGGGCCGGCCCGCCCCACACCATTGCTGAATCGGCTCCACCAGGCCGGCGGCATGCAGCCGCTCCATGGCCGGGTCAAAGGAACCCACCCCTGGTAACACCAGGGCGTCGCACCGCTGCATGGCAGCCTGATCGCCCACGGCCTGCACCGTCACCCCCAGTCGCTCGAAGGCCCGCTGCACCGAGTGCAGGTTGCCCATGCCGTAGTCGATCAGGCCGATGGCGTGCGTCAAAGCTGGCTGGAAATCAGAGCTGGAATTCAGATCGAAAGGGGCCTGCCATGGGGTCTGGGAGAGCAGGCTCCAGGCTGGCGGCCATCAGGGCGACTCCTCGCATCGAAATGGAGCCCAAGGACTGGATCCAGGTGGCTTGCAAAGCCCCATCTGCTCGATCAAAGCCGTTGGCTCCATGCCGAAAAGCCTCTGCCTGAACCAGAATTTTTGTCAAGTTAGCAAATCAAAAATGATGCCTAGACTTGTGGTCCAGACATCATGCATGACAGAGCTAGCGAACAAGACGCCTGATCAGAGGTACTTGCTGATGGTGGACGAGAGGGTGGTTTTGGGCACCGCACCCACAACCGTGTCCACCTTTTGGCCGTCCTTGAACACCATCAGAGTCGGGATGCTACGAATACCGAACTGGCTGGCGACGTTGGGGTTTTCATCGGTATTGAGCTTGAAAACCTTGATCTTGCCGTCAAATTCCTTGGCAATCTCATCAACAATGGGAGCCACCATGCGGCAAGGACCACACCAGGGAGCCCAGAAGTCCACCAGCACAGGCACATCGCTCTTGAGAACGTCCTGCTCAAAGGAGGCGTCGCTGACGGCGGTAGCACTGGACATTCTAGAAGGGGCCACGGTTTTCCGGAATCTAGCAAGCTATTTGGGCCTTGCCGCAAGCCCCTGGAAAGTCGTTACGGCCCTGGCCTGCTGGCGCCCATACAAAGACAAAAAGCCCGGACGCGCCGGGCCGGGGGGTGTGAGGAGTGTGCGAGCCGAAGCCCCCACAACTTGAGACTAACGCCCCCCTCGCGGGCCGCTGGGGCCGGCCTGGGCAGCGAGCGGTTATTTGCCCATGCCGAGCTGCTGGGCCTTTTGGTACACCTTGCCTTCGGTGAGCAACGAGGGGGCAACCACCACTTCCACCTGTTGCATTTCCTTCAAGGTGCGGGCGCCCAGGGTGCCCATGGACGTGCGGATGCAGCCGAGCAGGTTCTGGGTGCCGTCATCGAGGCTGGCAGGGCCGCGCAGGATTTTGGCCAGGCTGCCGGTGGTGCCCACCTTGATGCGGGTGCCGCGGGGCAGCACCGGACTGGGGGTGGCCATCCCCCAGTGGAAGCCGCGGCCGGGGGCTTCAGCGGCCCGGGCAATCGGGGATCCAATCATCACGGCATCGGCGCCGCAGGCCAGGCATTTGCAGATGTCACCGCCGGTGACGATGCCGCCATCGGCCACGATCGGCACATAACGGCCGCTTTCCTGGAAATAGTCGTCGCGGGCCGCGGCGCAGTCGGCCACGGAGGTGGCCTGGGGAATGCCGATCCCGAGCACACCCCGGGAGGTGCAGGCCGCTCCCGGACCGATGCCCACCATCACGCCGGCGGCTCCCGCCCGCATCAGATCGAGGGCCACCGCATAGGTGACCGTGTTGCCGATCACCACGGGCACGCCCATGTCCCGGCAGAGGGCTGCCAGATCGAGGGACTGGCGGCCCTCCGGACCCACGTGCTCGGTGGAGACCACGGTGGCCTGCACAAAGAACAGGTCGGCACCGGCTTCGGCGATCGCCTTGCCGAAGCGCAGGGCCGCCACCGGCGTGGCACTCACGGCGGCAATGCCGCCCTGGGCCTTGATTTCGGCGATGCGGCTGCGAATCAGGTCCTCACGCACTGGGGCGCTGTAGAGCTCCTGCATCAGGGGCACGAACTCCTCCTTGCCCACCGAGGCGATCCGATCGAGCACCGGATTGGGATCGTCGTAGCGGCACTGAACCCCTTCGAGGTTCAACACCCCCAGGGCCCCCAGCCGGGAGAGTTCCACCGCCATGCCCACATCCACCACCCCATCCATGGCGCTGGCAATGATCGGGATCTCGCGGCTGATGCCCCCCAGGCTCCAGCTGCTGTCGGTGACGTCGGGATCGACGGTGCGGCCGCCGGGCACCAGGGCAATTTCATCAATGCCATAGGCACGACGAACGGTGCGGGAGCGGCCGAGCTGAATGTCCACCGGAAGGCTGATGCAGTCGGGCCAAGCTATCAACCGGGCTTCAGCGCCAGGCTCCAGGGGCCTGGCCCAGCGCCGCAGGGCGCCTCAGCCCTGGCCCCGGAAGGCCGTCCAGCGCTGCTTGAGGCCCGCGATCAGGGCCCGGCGCTCCTGGCTGCGCACCAATCGGGTCAGACCAAACCGAACCACGGTGATCAGGCCCACCAGTTCCAACAGGCCGGGGGCCAGGGGGAAGCGGTCGATCACGCCCAGCAGGGCCCCATAAATCTGCAGCACCACAACCAGGCCAAGCAGGCCGGCCACCAGGGCCAGGGGGGTGCGGGCGGCTTGCCACTGGGCCTGGAGCTGGCCGCTGGCCAGCCAGGCCTGCACCTTGCTGAGCAACAGGGCCCATTCGCCGCCCTCCCCGGCTGAGTCGGCCGCGCCAGCATCGTCTTGGGCCAGCAGCTCTGGGCGGCCCGGCAGGTCGATGGTGGTGGCCACCGTGGGCACCGGCGGAACCGACGTTGGCGCAACGGCCCCTGGCTCGGACGCGGGCAGCGGGGCGGACGGGCTGGCGCTGGAGCCGGCGGGCCCCGGCTGCAGCGGCGCAGCGGCGGGTTCCGGGCGGGGCTCGGGCGGCCTGACCCCAGCGCCGAAGCCGAGGCTCAGGGCCGGCGCAGAGCTGGAAAAGCTGGGAATCGGCACCGCAAGGCTCGGGGCCTGGGCCGGCTCGGGGGCGCTGGCTTCGGGGGCAGCATTGCCGGGCTCAGCCGGTTCAGGAGCTGACGGTTCGGAGGCTGACAGTTCGGAGGCTGACCCTTCAGGGGCTGATGCATCAGTCGCTGACGCTTCAGGCGAGGTGCCATGAACGTCGGCTGCGGGGTCCGCCTGGGGGACTTCAGCAGGCTCCGCTTGGGTTGTTGCGCTCCCTGGCCCGTTTGGTTCGGTCCCTTCAACGTCTGTTGATTGAGCGTCTGGCGATTCGTCTTCAGGGGCTTCGCCTTGGCTGGCTTCCCCTTGGCTGGCCTCTGCTCCGGAGGAGTCGCCCTCAGACGCGGCTGGGGCGTCAAGGATTGAGCTGGCCCCCTCGGCCGGGGCGGCCTGGTCGCCTGGGGGTGGCGTGGGGGGCTCAGCCTCGGCGCCGGGCGATGCCAGGGACGCGCCCGGTTGACCTGGCTGCTGATCGTCGTCGGTCGGCAGGGCGGACGCGTCGGCCATGGATCCGGGGCGAAACGGAGGCAGGCGGGACTGTATCGCCGTTTCCCAGGAGACCACCGGCCGAATTCCGCTTTGTTGATGGTCCCCTGGCGGGTGCTCCCGCTCACCGGCGCCAGCAACACACAGCCCGCTGGGCCCGACCCGCGCCCCAGCAGCGCCCCAGCCGCGACCGGGCCGCGACCGGGCCGCCTGGCAGGTCCCGGGCCTGGCCAGGGCCGGCTCGGCCACGCCCGCTCCTGGCCTAGCCCTCGAGGGGCACCAGGGCCGGCCGGCTGCCCAGGGGCGCCAGGGGCAGGCGCAGGGGGAAGCGGTCCTCCTGCAGCTGGCGCAGCAGCTCCTCAGCGATCGAGGCGGCCAGCCGCGGGCTATGGGCCGGCGCACAGGCCACCAGCTGGCCATCGACCGGAATCTGGCCGGCCAGCAGCTGGCTGTAGGGCACGGCCCCAAAGCTGGGACGGATGCGGCGCGGGATCGAAAAATCCAGCACCGGCGCCTCCAGGGAGTGGTCTGGGGTGGCGGCCTGGCGGGCCACGGCCAGGCTGATCAGGGGCACGGGCGCCGCGATCGCCACCAGCAGGGCACTGCCATGGCCCTCAAAGAAACAGGCCCGCAGCCACTCGGGACGCAGGCCCTGCAGCTCCACCGTCAGGGCGGCCACGGCCCCGGGGCTGCGGGCGTGGCCGCTGGCCAGGCGGCGCGGGTTGGGCTGGTGGCCGCTGCCCGGGCCGCTCACCCAGCCCAGGGCACCCGCCACCAGCACGGGGGACCCGGGGCCCAGCAGGGCCAGCCCCGGCATGGTGAGACCGATGCTGGCGGCGCCGGAGCAGCCGTAGAGGGCGGTGCCGAAGGGGCCGAGCAGGGGCCCATAGGGGCTGCGGGTGAGGCCCTCGGCGCTGCTCACCGCCACCACGCCGTTTTCGACGATGCCCCGGTGCAGCAGCAGCCGGCCACTGCCGATGCGATCGAGGCCGAGCCGGCTCTCCAGCTCCCGGCGCGGATGCAGGGCCGTGGCATCGCCGCTGGCGCTCAGGTCCAGCTCCTGGCCCGCCAGCAGGGCCGCCAGCACCTGGGCGCCGCCGCGGCGCAGGGGCTCCACCAGGCCACCACCGATCGGCAGCACCAGGTCGGTGCTGCCATGGCCGCCCCAGCCCTCCACCCCATCAAGCTGGAAGCGGCGAATCCGGATCGGCGGATCACTGGGGCCCAGGTTGAGCACCAGGCTGGCCTGGTCCGTGAATTCGGCCGTGCTGGCCACCACCACATCGGTGGCGGCATAAGCCGCCTCCAGCCCCTCGGCGGCCACCCGCTGGCGGAAGGCCAGCGCCGTGCTGACACGCAACTGGCCACGGGCCTGGCGCTGCCGCAGGTCGGCCTCGCTACGGGGCTGGGGGGCCATGGGCGGAACAGTCGATAAACTGGGTGTTGCTAGAGACGGTCATCGATGGCGGATCCAACCGGTCCCGGCGAATCCGACGGGCGGATCATCCAGACCGACCTGCGCAACGAGATGTCGCGCTCCTATCTGGAGTATGCGATGAGCGTGATCGTGGGCCGGGCCCTGCCCGATGCCCGCGATGGCCTCAAGCCGGTGCATCGCCGCATTCTTTATGCGATGTACGAGCTGGGCCTCACCAGTGACCGGCCCTACCGCAAATGCGCCCGGGTGGTGGGGGAAGTGCTCGGTAAGTACCACCCCCACGGCGATACGGCGGTCTACGACGCCCTGGTGCGCATGGCCCAGGACTTCTCGATGCGCATGCCCCTGATCGATGGGCATGGCAACTTCGGCTCGGTCGACAACGACCCGCCGGCAGCCATGCGCTACACCGAATCCCGGCTGCAAGCCCTCACCACCGACAGCCTGCTCGAGGACATCGAAGCCGAAACCGTCGATTTCATCGACAACTTCGATGGCTCCCAGCAGGAGCCCACCGTGATGCCGGCGCGGGTGCCCCACCTGCTGCTCAACGGCTCCTCGGGCATCGCCGTGGGGATGGCCACCAACATCCCGCCCCACAACCTCACCGAACTGATCGATGGCCTGCTGGCCCTGATCGCCAACCCCGAGCTGGACGACCGCCAGCTGCTGGCGATCATCCCCGGCCCCGACTTCCCCACCGGCGGCCAGATCCTGGGCCGGCGCGGCATCCGCGAGGCCTACACCACCGGCCGGGGCTCGGTGACCATGCGCGGCGTGGCCGCGATTGAAACCGTGGAGGGCAAGGGTCGCCCCGACCGGGATGCGGTGATCATCACCGAACTGCCCTACCAGACCAACAAGGCGGCCCTGATCGAGCGCATTGCCGAGCTCGTCAACGACAAGAAGCTCGAAGGCATTGCCGACATCCGCGACGAAAGCGACCGCGATGGCATGCGCATCGTGATCGAACTGCGCCGGGATGCCTATCCCCAGGTTGTCTTGAACAACCTGTTCAAGCTCACCCCCCTGCAGAACAATTTCAGCGCCTACATGCTGGCGCTGGTCAACGGCGAGCCGATCCTGCTCACCCTGCGCAAGATGCTGGAGGTGTTCCTCGACTTCCGCATCGAGACGATCGAGCGGCGCACCCGCTACCTGTTGCGCAAGGCCGAGGAGCGCGACCATCTGTTGCTCGGTCTGTTGCTTGCGCTCGAGCAGCTTGATCCGATCATCGCCCTGATCCGGGCCGCCGCCGACGCCGCCACCGCCCGCCAGCAGTTGCAGGAGCGCCATGGCCTCAGTGAGGTGCAGGCCGATGCCATCCTGCAGATGCAGCTGCGCCGCCTCACCGCCCTGGAAGCCGACAAGATCCGGCTGGAGCATGAGGATCTGGTCACCAAGATCGCCGACTACAAAGACATTCTCGGCCGGCGCGAGCGGGTGCTGGGCCTGATCGAGGAGGAGCTCCAGGCCCTGCGGGCCCGCTACGACTCACCGCGCCGCACCGAGATCCTCGATCTTGAAGGCGGCCTCGAAGACATCGACCTGATCGCCAACGAGCGCTCGGTGGTGTTGCTCACCGAAACCGGCTACCTCAAGCGCATGCCGGTGAGCGAATTTGAAGCCACCAGCCGCGGCACCCGCGGCAAGGCGGGCACCAAGAGCCAGGGTGAAGAGGGCGTCAAGCTGTTCATCAGCTGCAACGACCACGACTCCCTGTTGCTGTTCAGCGACCGCGGCGTGGTCTATTCCGTGCCGGCCTACCGGGTGCCGATCTGCAGCCGGGCCGCCAAGGGCACGCCGATCGTGCAGTTGCTACCGATCCCGCGCGAAGAACTGATCACCTCCCTGCTGGCAGTAGGCGGCTTCGAGGAACACGAGCAACTGGTGATGCTCACCAGCGGCGGCTACATCAAGCGCACCCGTTTATCGGCCTTCGCCAACATCCGCTCCAATGGCCTGATCGCCATCGCCCTGGAAGACGGCGATGCCCTCTGCTGGGTGCGCCAGGCCCTCCCCGGCGACAGCGTGCTGATCGGCTCCCACAAGGGCATGACCATCCACTTCCGGCTCAGCGATGAGGAGCTGCGGCCCCTGGGTCGCACCGCCCGGGGCGTGCGGGCCATGAACCTGCGGCCCGGCGATTCCCTGGTGAGCATGGATGTGCTGCCGGCCGAACTCGCCGACCAGGTGGCCAGCTCCGCCGAGGGCGAGCTGGAGGGGGAAGGGGATCTGGAGGCCGAAGGGCTGGAGGAGACGGCCGCCAGTGAGGGGCCCTGGGTGCTGGTGGCCTCGGCCAGCGGCCTGGGCAAACGGGTGCCCGTGAACCAGTTCCGCCTGCAGCGCCGCGCCGGCATGGGCCTGCGGGCGATCAAGTTCCGCCGCGAGGGTGATGCCCTGGTGGGCCTCAAGGTGCTGGGTGCCGGCGAGGAACTGCTCCTGGTGAGTGAGCGCGGCGTGATCGTGCGCATGCGCTCCGATGCCATCCCCCAGCAGTCCCGCGCCGCCACCGGCGTGCGGCTGCAGAAGCTCGACAGCGGCGACCGCCTCGCCGAAGTGGTGCTCGTGCCCCCCTCCAGCGACGAGGAGGAGGGGGCCGTTGGGGAAGGCAGCCTGGATGCGTTGCCCCTGGAGGCAACGCCTGAGGCATCCTCTGCAGCCAGCCCCGCTCCGGCGGATCAGGCCGCTGGGGCCGCCACCGACGACGACGCCTGAGCCAGCTGCCCCAGCGGCGGACTGCCTGGCTGTTGACCCCACAGCCAGGGCGGCGATCGGTCTGGAGGGTGCCGAGGGGCCGCCCTAGGCTCGGGCGTTGCACCCTGAGCGCCTGTGCCCAGCCCCAGCGAGCCGGCCCCAGTCGACAGGGCTGGGCAGACGCCGATGCGGGCGCCGCTCGACCCAGCCGGTGATGGGCCGGTGGATGTGCTGGTGGTGGGCGCCGGGCCGGCGGCCCTGGCGATCAGTGCGGCCCTGGCGGCCCATGGCCTTCGCCTGGCCGGCGTGGCCGAAACCGATCCGCAGGATCCCTGGCCCAACACCTATGGCATCTGGGGGGAGGAGCTCGATCGCCTTGGCCTCGCGGACCTGCTGGAGCATCGCTGGAGCGAGAGCATCAGCGACTTCGGTTGCCGGTTCGGCGATGACAGCGGGCGCGTGCGGCACCAGCGCGACTATGGCCTGTTTGATCGCCGCCGGTTGCAGGAGCACTGGCTCGCCCCCTGCCGGGCGGCCGGCATGGCCTGGCATCAGGATCGGGCCCTGGCGATCGAGCACCACGGGCTGACCTCCACGGTCAGCACCGCATCAGGCCGGCAGCTGCGGGCGCGGCTGGTGGTGGATGCCTCGGGCCATGGGCCCGTGTTCGTGCAGCGACCCCAGGGCGGGCCGATCGCCGGCCAGGCGGCCTACGGCATCGTCGGCCGCTTCAGTGCGTCGCCGGTGGAGCCGCAGCAGTTCGTGCTGATGGACTACCGGGCAGATCACCTCAGCGCCGCGGAACGGCAGGAGCCCCCCACTTTTCTCTATGCGATGGACCTCGGCGAAGGGCGCTTCTTCGTGGAGGAAACCTCCCTGGCCCTGGCCCCGCCGCTGCCCTTTGATCAGCTGCGGCAGCGCCTCGAGCGGCGGCTGGCCCAGCGGGGAGTGGCGGTGCTGGCGGTGGAGCACGAGGAGTTCTGCCTGTTTCCGATGAACCTGCCCCTGCCGGATCTCGACCAGCCCGTGGTCGGTTTCGGTGGGGCGGCCAGCATGGTGCATCCGGCCTCGGGCTATCTGGTGGGGGCCCTGTTGCGCCGGGCGCCGGTCCTGGCTGCGGCGATCGCCCGCGGCTTGACCACGGCTGGCCTGGACTCCGCTGCCGTGGCCCGCCAGGCCTGGCAGGCCCTCTGGCCACCGGAGCTGCGCCGCAAGCACGCGCTCTACCAATTCGGCCTCGAGAAGCTGATGCGGTTTGACGAAGCGCAGCTGCGTCATTTCTTCGCCAGCTTCTTTTCCCTGCCCCAGCCCCAGTGGTCGGGGTTTCTGGCCAACACCCTCACCGTGCCGGAGCTGGTGACGGCGATGCTGCGCCTGTTCGCGATCGCCCCGGCGGATGTGCGGTGGGGCCTGTTTAGCTCCCAGGGGCGCGAGCTCAGCCTGGTGCGGCCGTTGCTCTGGCCCTGACCAGACCAGGCCTAGGCGGCAACCGTCGCCCCGGCGCAGGAACTGCCCTGGCCGGCGGTGCAGCCGAAGCAGTGGTTGCCGAGGGCAATCGGCAGACCCGGCAGGGATTCGGCGTTGACCTCGGCGAGGGTGCGCGGCGCCGAGGTCCCCCCAGCCGCAAGGGGCAGGTCCAGCATCTGGTTGAAGTCGCAGTCGTGCAGCTGGCCGTCGGGGGCCACCGACAGGGTGTCGCGGCACATCAGGCCGCAGAGGGCGGCGGGATTGAAGGCCTGGGCGAGCTGGTCCAGGTAGGGGCCCACCTGGCCCTGGGTGTGAAGCTGCTGCAGGAAACGGGCGATCGGCATGTTGTTGAGGCCGATCAGCCGATCGAAGGTCACCCCCTCCCCGGCCAGGCGGCGCCGCCAGGCCGCCGTATCGCAGGCGGTGAGCTGCTGCAGGGCCTGGCCAGCTGGATTGCTCATCAAGGTGAGCACCCGATCGGGATCCCCCTGGCCGTAGCCCAGCTGGTTGAGCCGGCGCAGGGCGGTGAGCGAGCCGGCCCAAGTGCCCTCGCCCCGCTGGGCATCCGTGCCGTCCGCCTCGGGGGCCGGCAGGCTGGCGACGATCTCCACCTGGTTGTCCGCCAGGAAGGCAGCCAGGTCGGCCAGGGCCGGCAGCAACAACACGGTCAGGTTGCTGCGGTCGATCACCCGGCAGCCCTGGCGGCGGGCCGCCAGCACCAGGCGCCGGAAGGCGCCGTGCAGCTCCGGAGCGCCGCCGGTGAGGTCCACCACCTGGGGACGCAACCGCCCGATCGCCTCCAGGCACTGCTGCACCACCGGCTCCGCCATCTGGCTGGTCCCCTGATCCGGCCCGGCATCCACGTGGCAGTGGCTGCAGCGCATGTTGCAGAGGCGCCCCAGGTTGAGTTGCAACACCCGCAGGGCTGAGCGCCGCGGCGCGGCCAGCTGGCGCCCGGCCAGGGCGGCGCCGAAGCCCGCCTGCGGCGCCAGGGCCGCCTGCAGCAACTGGCGTTGCTGCGCGGGTGCCAGGGCCTGGGGCCGCCCCGGGGCAGCGGTGGTCGGGAGGGTGGTGGTCACAGGGGCAGGGGATCGGCCAGCGGGGCCGTGATGGGACTCAAACAACTTGCTTCCGCCGCAAGGCGGGCTCTTGGGCAGGGGCGAGAAGGGCGGGGGCGCCGCGGCCTGCATCCCAGGGTGGTGGGCAGGCCGGCGGGACCGCAAGCCCGGCGGCCTGCCTGGCTGATGGCCAGGACTAAGGGCCAGGCCGAGCGGCCCCAGCTGCCGGCTCCAGAGCCCTTCGGCCGCCCCCGGGGCAGGGGACTGGCTAGGCGCCCATGGACCAGCTGGCCCAGTCGGCGGCATTCACCAGGGGGAAGAGGCCATCCTCGGCCTGGACCGCCGCCAGCCAGCCGGGGGGCGGTTCCGTGCCGGCATCGATCGCCGCCATCAGGCGCCAGTAGCGCTCCAGGTGGCGATGGATCCGCTCCCGGGCCAGGTCGGTGGTGGTGCCGGCCCGCAGGATGAAGCTCCAATCGGAGCTCTGGGCGAGCAGCAGCTCCCGGGCCGCCTGGTGGAGCAGGTCCCGGGCCCGGGGGCTGCCAACACCCCGGTTCACCTGCTCCACCATCACGGTGGAGGCCCGGTGCCACTCCGGCACCACCCAGGCGTTGCTGTCGTTCAGCCAGTAGTTGTGGTAGCCCCCCTGGCCCCAGCTCGAGGGGGAGGGTTGGCAGACCTGCAGGGCGTCGCCGCGGCTGAGGGTGTCGCGCAGGGTCACCAGGGTGACGCCCTGGTCGGCCGCCTGGCGGAACAGGGCCTCCAGGAACTGGGGCCCTTCGTACCACCAATGGCCAAACAGCTCGGCATCAAAGGGGGCCACCAGCAGGGGCCGCCGGGCCATGGCACCGGCCAGGCCCGCCAGCTGGGCCGCCCGACCGGCCAGGTAATCGCCGGCGTGCGCGGCGGCGAGGCCCCTGGCGGCGGCGGGGTCGTAGGGCTGCTTGCCATCGAGGGGGCACGCGTGGCCGCTGACGCGGTGCAGCTTCAGGCCCAGGGGACGGGGGCAACCGATGCCGAGGGCGGCCAGGTCCTGGGGGTCCAGGTCCCAGCCCAGGTCGCGGTGGAACTCCCGGTAGGCCGCCTGGCCCGGATAACCATCGCGGGCGCTCCACACCGGCAGGGTGGCCTCACTGTCCCGGCCGAAGAAGGCCATGCCGGCGGGCGAACAGATCGGCGCGTACACGCCGTAGCGGGGTCGGGGCAGGCCATGCAGCAGGCCATGGCCATCGAGCACCGCGTAGCGCAGGCCGCAGGCCACCAGCAGCTGGTCAAGGCCTTCGTAGTAGGCGCATTCCGGCAGCCAGATCCCCTGGGGCCTCACCCCCAGCAGGCGCTCGTGCTCCCGCACCGCCGTGAGCAGCTGGGCCCGCACCGCCTCGGGCCGGTTGCGCAGCAGGGGCAGGTAGCCGTGGGTGGCGGCACAGGTGAGCAGGTCAAGAACTCCCTGCTCCTGCAGGCGACGGAAGCGGGGCATCAGGTCGCCGCCGCAGGCCTGCCAGGTGGCCTGGGCGTGGTGCAACTGCTGGGCCAGGGCGGCACTGGCCTGGGCGTAGGCCGCCGGGGCCCGCTCCAGCAACTGCAGGCGCACAGCCAGCCAGGGTGCAAAGCGCCCCGCCAACTGGGGGCTCGCCATCAGCGAGAGCAGGGTGGGCGACAGCCCCAGGCTGAGCCGGGGCCGCTGGCGGGGATCGGCCGCTGCCGCCTCCAGGGCATCCAGCAGGGGCAGATAACACTCCAGCAGGGCCTGGAAATACCAGTCCTCCTCCAGGGAACCCGGCTCGCTGGAGAGCACATAGGGCAAATGGGCATGGAGCACCAGGGCCAGGTCCCCCCCGGCTGGTGCTCCAACGGGGCGATCGGCGGACGCAGGAGTGAAGCTGGCCTCGTCGCCGGCAGCCAAGACCCTTCCCCGCATTGGGATCACTCTAAGCTCTGCCCCTAGGCTGATCCGATCAGACGAGGCGCCATGCAGCTGGCCTTGGCGGTTGATGGCCACAGCATGTTTTACACCCAGCAAAAGCTGGGCTGGTTCTTCGACCCGCGCCGGCTGATGGAGCTGGCCGCATCCCAGGCGGACCTGGAGGTAGGCAGCGCCTTCTGGTACCTGGGCCTGAAGGACAACACCGACCAGCGCCCCTTCCGCGATGCCCTCACCAGCCTGGGCTTCAGCGTGCGCACCAAGCCCCTGCGCGAATTCGGCCATGACCCGGACCAGCGCCACTTCGCCCGGGCCAACCTGGAGGTGGAGATCGCCCTCGATCTGATGGCCGTTTCGGGCCGCACCGATGTGGTGTGGCTGCTCAGTGGCAGCCGCGACCTGGAGCGCACGGTGGAGGTGCTGCGGGCCCGGGGCCTGAAGATCGTGCTGATCAACACCGATGGCATGGTGCCGCGGGAGTTGCGCAATGCGGTGGACCGCTTCTGGGACCTGGCCAGCCTGCGGCCCCAGCTGGAGCGGTCCGAGGCCCTGCAGGCGCCGGTGTTCAGCCGCAACACCCCCTAGACTGGTCCCAACTCATACTCATTCCGCCTTTCGTCCCATGGCCCGCGATCCCAGCCGGGTATTGATCTTCGATACCACCCTGCGCGATGGGGAGCAGTCCCCAGGCGCCAGCCTCAACCTCGAAGAGAAGCTGGCGATCGCCCAGCAGCTGGCCCGCCTCAGGGTGGACATCATCGAAGCGGGCTTCCCCTTTGCCAGCCCCGGCGATTTCAATGCCGTGCAGCGCATCGCCGCCAGCGTCGGCACGGCCGATGGCCCGGTGATCTGCGGCCTGGCCCGGGCCGCCAAGGGCGACATCAAGGCCTGCGCTGAAGCGGTGGCACCAGCGGCGCGGCGCCGCATCCACACCTTCATTGCCACCAGCGACATCCACCTCGAGCACAAGCTGCGCAAGAGCCGCGCCGAGGTGTTGCAGATCGCCGCTGAGATGGTGGCCTATGCCCGCTCCCTCGTCGATGACGTGGAGTTTTCCTGTGAAGACGCCGGCCGCTCCGATCCCGAATTCCTCTATCCGGTGATCGAGGCGGCGATCGCCGCCGGCGCCGGCACGATCAACATCCCCGACACGGTGGGCTACACCACCCCAGCCGAATTCGGCGCCCTGATCAAAGGGATCAAGGAGAATGTGCCCAACATTGACCAGGCGGTGATCTCGGTCCATGGTCACAACGACCTGGGCCTGGCCGTGGCCAATTTCCTCGAGGCCGTCAAAAACGGCGCCCGCCAGCTCGAATGCACCATCAATGGCATCGGCGAGCGGGCCGGCAATGCCTCGCTCGAAGAATTGGTGATGGCGCTCCATGTGCGCCGCAGCTATTTCAATCCCTTCCTGGGCCGGCCCGCCGACAGCAGCGAGCCGATCACGGGCATCCGCACCGAGGAGATCTACAAAACCTCACGGCTGGTTTCGAATCTCACCGGCATGGCGGTGCAGCCCAACAAGGCGATCGTGGGGGCCAATGCCTTTGCCCATGAATCGGGCATTCACCAGGATGGCGTGCTCAAAAATCGCCTCACCTACGAGATCATCGACGCCCGCACCATCGGCCTGGCCGATAACCGCATCTCCCTCGGCAAGCTCTCCGGCCGCAGTGCCTTCCGCGCCCGCCTGGAGGAGCTCGGCTACACCCTGGAACGCCAGGACCTCGACGATGCCTTCGTGCGCTTCAAAGAGTTGGCCGACCGCAAGCGCGAAATCAGCGACCGCGATCTTGAAGCGATCGTCAGCGAGCAGGTGCAGCAACAGGACGAAGCCCGCTTTAGCCTCAAGCTGGTGCAGGTGAGCACCGGCACCAACCTGCAGCCCACCGCCACGGTCACCCTGATTGATGGCGACGGCAGTGAACGCACCGAAGCGGCGATCGGCACCGGTCCGGTGGATGCGGTCTGCCAGGCCCTCAATCGCCTCGCCCAGGTGCCCAACGAGCTGGTGGAGTTTTCGGTGAAATCGGTCACCGAAGGGATTGATGCCATGGGCGAGGTCACGATCCGGCTGCGCCGCGATGGGGTGCTCTATTCCGGCCATGCCGCCGACACCGACATCGTCGTGGCCGCTGGCCAGGCCTTTGTCAATGCCCTCAACCGGCTGGTGGCCGGCAGCCAGCGGACCCCCCTCCATCCCCAGCTGGCGCCCCTGCCCCTGGCCGAGCTGCCGCGGCTATGAGCAGGGCTGCGGCACCACCCTCCCACCGCCCCACCGGTCCCCGGCCGGGGGCTCCAGGCCCCGGGGACCTTGCGTCCAGGGCGGCCCAGTCGTTGGGCCCGGGTCCCCGCGGGCTTCAGGCGGCCCCCCTGGCCAGGGGCCTGCAGCTGGTGCTGCTGCTGGGGATCGCCCTGGCGATGCTGCTGCCCCTGATCTGGCTGGTGAGCACCTCCCTCAAGGGCCCGGCAGAAGACATCTTCACCAGTCCCCCAGCCCTGCTGCCCAGCCAGCCCAGCATGGAGGCCTACCTGCGCCTGTTCAGCGACAACCCGATGCTGGGGTACCTCCTCAACAGCACGCTTGTTAGCGGCCTGGCGGTGGTTGCCAACCTGCTCTTCTGCTCCCTGGCGGCCTACCCCCTGGCGCGGATGCGCTTTGCCGGCCGCGGCCTGGTGCTGGCCCTGGTGGTGGCCACGATCCTGATCCCCTTTCAGGTGGTGATGATTCCCCTGTATCTATTGATGGTGCAGCTGGGCCTGCGCAATACCCTGCTGGCCCTGATCCTGCCCCAGGCCGCCACCGCCTTTGGCATCTTCCTGCTGCGCCAGAGTTTTGCCGGGGTGCCGGCCGAACTCGAAGAGGCGGCCCGCATCGATGGCTGCACGCCCCTGGGCGAATGGTGGAACGTGATGATTCCCGCGGCCCGGGCCGACCTGATCACCCTGGCGATGTTTGTGTTCATCGGCACCTGGAGCGATTTCCTCTGGCCCCTGGTGATCCTCGATGACCCCAAGCTCTACACCCTGCCCCTCGGCCTGCAGCAGCTGGCCAGCAGTTTCTCCCTCGACTGGAGATTGGTGGCGGCCGGTTCGGTGGTCTCGATCCTGCCGGTGCTGGCGGTGTTCATTGGCTTGCAGCGCTATATCCTTCCCAGCGCCTCAGGGGATGCCGTCAAGGGCTGAGTCAGCCCCCTGAGCCTGGCACCCGGAGCCGGGATGGGGGCTCCAATCCGGGCTCCCCGAGCCCAGTTCCTGCCGCAACCAACGCGCCATGGCCGTGTTGATCGCGAGCAGATCGGCCACCGGCTGGTTGGTGAAGGGCAGGGTCTGCAGGTAGCCATCGGGGCCGAATTCCGGCGTCAGGGTGAGGGGCTGGATGGGTCCAGCCGCCTGGCGGGCGGCCTGGCGAGAGCGCTGGCTTGCGGCAAACAACCGCCAGCAGGCCAGGTGAGCCGCCAACGCCTCGCCGTGTTCCGGCGCAAAGGGATGGTTCACCTGGGGCCCCTGGGCGTGGCCGATGCGGGCATGGATGTGGTCCACATGGGCGGCCATGGCCTGGATCGGCGCCAGCTCCGGCGTCATCAGCCGCTCCGCCACCACGCACCAGTGGCTGAGGTCGGCCGTGAGCCGCAGGCCCGGGAAGGCCCCAAGCCAGTCGGCCATGGCCCAGGGATGGGCCAGGCTGCGGGAGCGATGGGTTTCAAAGCTCACCGCCAGACCACTGGCCTCAGCCAAGGCGATCGCCCGGGGCCAGAAGCGTTCCTGCTGGCGCCAGCTCCAGCTGTCGCTACCGGTGATCACCGTCACCTTCAGGGGCCGCAGGCTGGGGCAGGCCTCCAGCTGCTGCTCCAGCTCGGCCAGGTGGTCGTCCACGGACGCCGCCAGGTCGGGCACGTAATCGCCACCGGTGACCAGTTCCAGCACCAGCTTCAGATCAGCCTGGCCCAGCTGGTCGGCGGCGGCGGCCAGGGGGCGCTCGCGAAGCACCGGGTGGCGCAGGTTCAGCTCCAGGCCATCGAAGCCCCGCGAGCGGGCCTGGTCGATCGCGGCCTCCAGCCGTCCGCTGAACCCCCAGAGGCTGTGGAAGAGGAGCAGGTCCATCGGCGAGGCCTGGGCAGGGGGTCTGGCTGGGGCACTGTTGGCCGGCTGCGGCGGGAGTTCGGTAACGACCGGTACAACCGGCCCCGGCCAGGGGCGAGACGATCCCGGAGCGGATAGCTGTTCCTAGGGTTCCGGCCCAGACCTCCCGGGCAACCGGGTGGCCTGGGTGACTGGTCCGAGAGGGACGCACCGGGCGGGCCTGCTCCAGCGGGTCTGGCCGGTGGCACGGAGGGATAAAAGCCCGGGAGACCGCCCCCCACAGCCCCCCTGCCTCCATGACGGACGTCCAAGACGGCTCCAGCCCCTTCGCGCGGCGCCATCCCACCGAGGGCATGGCCGCCCTGGAGAAAGAACTGGCCCTGCCCCTCACCGGCTGGCAACAGGAAGTGGACCAGGGCATCCGCTACGGCCTGGAAGCGGCCGAAAGCATCGTCGATCGGCGCATCTCCACCTTCTCCCGTGGTGAATTGCCCCATTACGCGGGCATCAACACCTTCATGAAGGCCCCCTACATCGAGGATGTGCACCGGGTCGGCGAGTTTGATGTGGCGATCGTGGGGGTTCCCCACGACAGCGGCACCACCTATCGACCCGGCACCCGCTTCGGTCCCCAGGGCATCCGCCGCATCTCCGCCCTTTACACCCCCTACAACTACGAGATGGGCGTGGATCTGCGCGAGCAGATCAAGCTTTGCGATGTCGGCGACATCTTCACGATTCCGGCCAATAACGAAAAGTCGTTTGACCAGATCTCCAAAGGCATTGCCCACGTGTTCTCCAGTGGCGCCTTCCCGATCATCCTCGGCGGCGACCATTCGATCGGCTTCCCCACCGTGCGCGGCGTCTGCCGCCACCTGGGCGACAAGAAGGTGGGCATCATCCATTTCGATCGCCACGTCGATACCCAGGAGATCGACCTGGACGAGCGCATGCACACCTGCCCCTGGTTCCATGCCACCAACATGGCCAATGCCCCGGCCGAAAACCTGGTGCAACTGGGCATCGGCGGCTGGCAGGTGCCCCGCGAGGGGGTGAAGGTCTGCCGCGAACGCGGCACCAACGTGCTCACGGTCACCGACATCTGCGACATGGGCCTGGAGGCGGCCGCCCAATACGCGATTGAGCGGGCCACCGATGGCACCGATTGCGTCTACATCTCCTTCGACATCGACTGCATCGATGCTGGCTTTGTGCCAGGCACCGGCTGGCCCGAACCGGGAGGCCTGCTGCCCCGCGAAGCCCTGAAATTGCTGGAGCTGATCGTGCGCAATGTGCCGGTCTGCGGCCTCGAGATTGTGGAAGTGTCGCCCCCCTACGACATCAGCGATATGACCTCGCTGATGGCCACCCGGGTGATCTGCGACACCATGGCCCACCTGGTGGTCAGTGGCCAGTTGCCCCGCAAGTCAGCCCCCAGCTGGCTGTCGAAGGAATGCAACATGGCCGTCGATCGCAAGTGGAGATAGGCCATGCATGAAGTTGACATGACCAAATGCCTGCTCCTCTCCCTGCAGGACTGGAAGCAGCAACACCATCCCCAGGTGCCAACCGTGGCCGTGGTGCATCTGCAGGTGGGGGATTTCACCTGTGTGGAGCCCGACGCCCTGGTGTTCACCTGGGGGGCCCTGGTGAGTGGCACCTGGCTGGCCGGATCGGAACTGCGCATCGAGCGAACTCCGCTGCTGGCCCGCTGCCTCCCCTGCGGGGCCAGCTACAGCCCCCTGGCGGAGCAGGCCTACCGCTCCCCCTGCTGCGACCACCCGATGGAGGAGATCCTCAGCGGCCGCGAACTGCGGATCCGCTCGATCGAGTACAGCCTGCCGGAGCCTGCGGGCGACCAGTCCAGCCCCGGATCGGCAACTCCAGGGACCCGCAAGGCCCAGGAGCTGGTGGCTGGGGCCCGGGCCTGAGTCCAAGCCTGAGCGAGGGGCCATCTGCTGCAATCCCGCTCCAGCCAGGCGGCGCCACTGAGCCAAGCAATCAAGCGCATCAAGGCCACTCCCTAGCTCGCGGTTGAGGCCATTGCTGGTTTCTTGATTGCCATCCCATTTGACCCTGATTTGCCTGAACTGCCATGCACATGCCCCTAGAAGACACCCTTGGCCTCAATTTATTGGCGGCCAACCAACATCAAGCCGAACACAACCGCGAGCATTTTGATGCCTGGAGATTGCTCTGTCTCAATGTGATGAGCAGCCCGGGGGCGGGCAAAACCTCCCTGCTGGAGCGCAGCCTCGCCCAACTCTCCGAGGAGTTTGCGATGGCGGTGCTTGAAGGGGACATGACCACCCAGCTCGATGCCGAACGCCTGGAGGCGGTGGGGGTGCCGGTGGTGCCGATCACCACGGGCCGGGCCTGTCACCTCGATGCGGCGATGGTGAGCGGCGGCCTCAAGCTGCTGGGCCAGCGCCTCGATCCCGCCAGCCTGGATCTGCTGTGGGTGGAAAACGTGGGCAACCTGGTCTGCCCGGCCGAATTCGAGGTCGGCGAACACAACAAGGTGGCCCTGCTCAGTGTCACCGAAGGCGAGGACAAGCCCCTCAAGTATCCGGTGATGTTCCGCGAAGCCGATTGCGTGCTGATCACCAAGATTGATTTGCTTCCCTATCTGCCGGTGGATGTGGATCGCATTGAAGCCCACATCCGCCAGGTCAATCCCCGCTGCAGCGTGATCCGGGTGTCGGCCAGCAGCGGTGCCGGCCTGGACAGCTGGCATGCCTGGTTGCGGGCCAGCCATGCCGCCCAGTGCCCGCGCCCCGTTGGGGCATCCCCCCGCTCCGCCCACCCCACCCTGGTGAACGCATGAGTAACCCCGACTGGTCCCAGATCAGAGCCGAGCTGGAGCAGAAGGGCGTGCGCTACGCCCTGGCCAGCTTTGTCGATCTGCACGGCATGACCAAGGCCAAGGCCGTGCCTTTAGCCCACCTGGGCCAGATGGCCCGGGGCTCGGAACTGTTCACCGGCGCCGCCCTCGATGGTGTGCCCCAGGAGGTGAGCGATGACGAGGTGGCGGCCCTGCCCGACCCTGCCAGCCTGACGATTTTGCCCTGGCAACGGGAGGTGGCCTGGTTCGCCAGCGACCTGCAGCTGCGCGGCGAGCCGTTTGCCGCCTGCAGCCGCAACGTGCTGCACCGGGTGCGGGCCGAAGCCGCCGCCATGGGCTATCGCTTCAACCTCGGCATCGAAACGGAATTCTTCGTGCTGAAGCGCAATGGCGCCGGGGACCTGGTGCCCTACAGCGAACGCGACACCCTGGATAAGCCCGCCTATGACGTGCGCGGCCTGCTCGACAACCTGCCCTGGCTCGATGAGCTGGTGCAGGCCATGAATGATCTGGGCTGGGGCGTGTATTCCTTCGACCATGAGGATGGACCCGGCCAGTTCGAAACCGATTTCGACTACGCCGAGGTGCTCACCATGGCCGATCGGCTCACTGTCTTCAAGCTGATGGCCAAGGAGATTGCCCATCGCCACGGCCTGATCGCCACCTTCATGCCCAAACCCTTCGGTGATCGCACCGGCAGCGGCGCCCACTACAACATGTCGCTGGCAGACATCCACAGCGGCGAGAATCTCTTTGTGGATCCCGAGGGCAAACCGGCGGCGGTGAGCCGCCTCGCTGAACACTTCATCGCCGGCATCCTGCGCCATGCCGCGGCCATCTGCGCCGTGTTCGCCCCCACGGTCAACAGCTACAAGCGCCTGGTGGCCCAGGGCAGCATGTCGGGTTTCACCTGGGCGCCGGTTTTTGTTTGCTACGGCAACAACAACCGCACCAACATGTTGCGCATTCCCTCCCCCGGCGGCCGGGTGGAATGCCGTGCCGCCGACATCTCCTGCAATCCCTATCTGGGGGGAGCGATGATTCTGGCCGCTGGTCTGGAAGGGATCCGCGAGCAGCTTGATCCCGGCGATCCCAACCTGGTGAATGCCTACACCTTGTCCGCGGAGCAACGGGCCGAACGGGGCATCACCATGCTGCCCCGCACCCTCGGCGAAGCGATCGAAGCCTTCGCGGCCGATCCTCTTTCAAGAAGGGTATTCGGTGATGCACTCTTCGACTCTTTTGTGGCTTACAAAAGGGAGGAGTGGCAGTCTTACCACTGCACGGTTTCTGACTGGGAGCTGAAACGCTATCTCGAATTTTTCTAAGTCACCTAGGGCCAACGTGCAGCCGAGTTGAACCGAATTGATCCGAGTTCAGCCAAGTTCAGCCGAGTTCAGCCCAATTACAAGGTCTGGGTCGATGTCTTGATTCCCTCCAGGCCAGTGCCGGGATCCCCCCACGACACCCGACCCCCAGGTCCCTCCAATTTGATCCCCAACCCCTTTTTGCCATGAAGCGCATCAGCAGCAGCCAACCTCGGCACCGTTCCCGGGCCCGGGCCCTTGGCCTGGCCGTTTTGGCCGCCCTGTCCGGCGGCGTCCTGGCCGCCTGCCAGAAACCGGTCGACCAATCCGCTCCGGTGCGGATCGGCTACAGCGCCTGGCCCGGCTGGTTCCCCTGGCAGGTGACCGAAACCAAGAACCTGTTCGGCGAAGCCGGAGTGCCGGTAAAGATGCAGTGGTTTGATGGCTACCTCGATTCCATCAATGCCCTGAGCGCTGGCCAGCTCGATTGCAACAGCCAGACCCTGAACGACACGATCAGTTCGATCGCTGGAGGGGCCGATCAGCAGGTGGTGTTGATGAATGATTTCTCCACCGGCAACGACCAGATCATCGCCGGCCCCGGCATCAATAAAATCGCCGATCTCAAGGGCAAAAAGGTGGCCGCCGAAGAGGGCACGGTTGACCACTATCTGTTGCTGATGGTGCTGAAAGAAGCGGGCCTCTCAGCCAAGGACATCAAATTTGTGCCCCTGGAAACCGGGGCGGCGGCCGCAGCCTTCGCCGCCGGCAAAGTGGATGCCGCTGGGGTCTATGCCCCCTTCACCACCCAGGCCCTCAAGCGCCCCGGTGCCAAGGCCCTCACCACCTCCCGCGAACATCCCGGTGCGATCAGCGACCTGCTGGTGTGCCGCCGCGATTTTGTTGCCAAGAATCCCGAGAAGATTCAAAAGATCGTCAATGCCTGGTTTGCCACCCTCAACTTGATCAAGAAGGATCCAGCCGGCACCCTGCCGATTCTGGTGCAACGCTCCGGTGTGAGTGAGCCTGAATTCAAGGCCTATAACGCCGGCACCACAATTCAAACCCTCGAGCAGAACCGTCAGGGCTTCAAGCCGGGTGACTCGATGCTGTCGATGCCCTACGCGGCGGAGCAGATCAGCCTGTTCCTGCAAGAAACGGGCCTGGCCAAATCCAAGCCGGACCTGAGCACCTTGCTCAATTCCCAGTTTGTGGATGCGGTCAAGTGAGGCGGATCCCTTGAAGCGTTGGAGTTCCCTGCGCCGCTTTCTGGCCCAGCCCTGGGTGCTGGGCCTGATCGGCGTGGCCACGGTGCTGCTGGTCTGGTTGCTCACCACCGCCAGTGGCGCCGTCGACAAGTTGTTCCTGCCCTCCCCCCAGGCGGTGTGGCAGGCCGGCCAGGCCCAATGGCAAAGCGGAGTGCTGCTTAAGGATGCGGTCGCCAGCATTCAACGGGTGTTCATCGGCTTTGCCATCTCCGCCGGCCTGGCCCTGCCGGTTGGCATTGCCATGGGCACGAACCCAACCATCTGCCGGCTGCTGGAGCCGCTGATGGCCTTGATTCGCTACATGCCGGCCCCCGCATTCATCCCCCTGCTGATCATTTACTTTGGCCTGGAAGAATTGCCCAAGATCATGTTGATCTTCATCGGCACGTTCTTTTTCAACACCTTGATGATCATGGATGCGGTCAAGTTCGTTCCCTCTGAACTTGTTGAAACCGCCTTGACCCTCGGTGGCAGGGGCCTGCCGATCCTCACCCGGGTGGTTGCCCCCTTCATCGCCCCCCAGGTGCTTGACACCTACCGCATCAACATGGCCTCCGCCTGGAATCTGGTGATCGTGGCCGAGCTGGTGGCGGCCACCGAAGGATTGGGCAAACGCATCAGCCTCGCCCAACGGTTTCTGCGCACCGATGAAATTTTCGTCGGTTTGATTGTGATCGGCCTGGTGGGGCTCGTGATCGATCTGGGCTTCCGCTTCCTGATGCGCAAAGCCTGCGCCTGGGCCAACTGAGGACCGATCCCCATGCATCTCCAAGTCTCGTCTGTCTGCAAGAGCTTTGGCCATGGCCCCAAGGCCAAGCAGGTGCTCGATTCGGTGAGCTTTGATCTCCATTCCGGCCAATTCCTAGCCCTGGTGGGCAGCTCCGGCTCGGGCAAATCCACGATGATGCGCCTGATCGCCGGCCTTGATTTACCCACCTCCGGAGACATTCGCCTTGATGGCGAACGAATCCGCGGCCCGGGGGCCGATCGGGGCATGGTGTTCCAGAAGTACAGCCTCTATCCCTGGCTCACCGCCGCCCAGAACGTGGCCTTTGGCATGCGTTTGCAGGGCAGGCCCAAGGCGGAAGTGCGGGAACGCACCGCCTATTTTCTGGAGGTCGTGGGGCTGGTGGATGCGGCCCGCCTGCTGCCCAGGGAGCTCTCGGGCGGCATGCAGCAACGGGTGGCGATTGCCCGCTCCCTGGCAGCCGAGCCCAAGGTGTTGCTACTCGATGAACCCTTTGGCGCCCTGGATCTGCAGATCCGCGAATCGATGCAGGAGTTCCTCCATCGCCTCTGGCTGCAAACCGGCCTGACGGCCCTGTTGATCACCCACGACCTGGAGGAGGCTTTGCTCCTGGCCCAGGAAGTGCACATCATGGCGCCGCGGCCCGGCCGGATCGTGCGCAGCGTGCGGGCCGATCTCGACCGCTCCTCCCTGGCCCACCTGCGCGTCTCCCAACCCTTCCTGGCCCTGCGCGAAGAGCTGGCCAGCTGCCTGCGCAGCCTCGATTCCAGCCTCACCGCCTGATCGCCCGCGCCTGCCATGGACCCCTTGGATGACCTGCGCTCCAGGCCCTTTCTGCCGGCCTGGGCCTACGGCTCCGCCCTTGTGGCCGATGCCGAGCGCAGGCTCTACGCCAACCGCTTCTGGCACCCGGTGGCCTGCAGCAGCCAGGTGCCGCCTGGGTCCTGCCTGGCGGTCTCCCTGCTGGGTCAGCCGATTCTGCTCAGCCATCCCCTCGCTGGCCCGCCGCAGGCCTTCCTAAACCGCTGTCCCCACCGGGGCGTGGCCCTGCAGGACCCCGCCGCGGGCACCGTGGCCTGCCGGCGCCTGGTCTGTCCCTACCACGGCTGGACCTATGGCCTCGATGGCCGTCTGCTGGCTGGGGCCCGCGAGGCCGATTTTCTCGAGCCCTTCGACCGCAGCGCCTGGCCCCTGCCGGCCCTGGCCTGCCAGGTGTTGGGCTCCCTGATCTGGGTGGCCCTTGCCCCAGACCCGATCCCCTTGGCTGAGCAGCTGGATCTGGTGCTGGAAGAAGCCGGTGCCTTGCTCGAGCAGTCGAGGGTGCTACTGGCCTGCGCGACCCAGCCCCTGGCCTGCAACTGGAAGATCGCCCACGACAACACCCTCGACGACTACCACGTCGCCATCGCCCACCCCACCACCCTGCACCGGGAACAGGGGCCGGTGCGCCACTACCGCTACCGCCTCAGCCGCTGCGCCACCCTGCTCGCCACCCCCCACGCCGGCGGTGGCGAGTTCCTCACCTTCGGCCTGGCCCCCTGGACCCACCTGCTGTTCTGGCCCGATGGCCGCCTGGCCCTGATCCAGTTCCTGCCTGAGGGTGCAGGCGGGTGCCAGATGGAACTCAAGCTGCTGGGCAGCCCGGAGCTGGCGCCCGGGGCCCAGGCCTGGCGGGCCGAGATCCTGGCCTTTCTCTCGGAAGACCAGGCCCTCGTTGAGGCCGCCCAGACCGGCTACGCCAGTGGGCTCGTGCCTGGCCCGCCCCACCGGCTCGAGCAGCGCATCCTCCAGCAACAGGCCCTCTACCGCGAGCTGATGGGGGATGCCGTGATCGAAGCCCTGAACGCCCCTTCCCCCACTGGCCAGGGTCAGCCGAGGGGAAGCGCCGCTGCTTGAAGCAGGGCTGGCCGTACGCACCACGCTGGCCTCCAGCCCATGCCAGCGCACCGGGGAATTGAGGCGAGCCCTCGCCCACGGCCAGGCCGTTCAGGGCAGATGCAGGGGCCCGTCACGCTGCCCCAACCGAGAACCCGGGCAAACCGCTGCGGCCCTAAGGGGCGGCCCCATCCAGATCGCCCGGGACCTCGCCGAACAGGTCGGGCTGGATGCCGAGATACACGGCCTCCTTGAACAACGCCCGTTTGGCCTCGGCATCGCCGCTGCGGGCAGCCTCGGCAAAGCGGCTGCGCAGGGAGGCGATCAGGGCCTGTTGTCGGGCATCGGCAGCCGTCATGGGGCGGGAATCAACCAAAACAAACCGGTGGGGCCACCAGCTAAGTCATCGTATGGGCGGTGTTGCGGCGCTGGGGTCGCCCTTGGCACAGGCGGCCAGGGCCAGCCTCTCAACAAAGGAAGGCCCCAAACCGGCCGGCTGGATCCGCCAGGGCCGGGCCGGCCTTTGCACATGCTGGCCCTAGCAACCTGTCGCCCATTTCCTTAAACCCAGACGCCCTCAGTGCAAAGGGCTCCGCGCGTCAGGGACTGGGCTCGGCAGCCGGGTGGGCTTTGGCCGGGGGTTTGGCGGCTGGTTTGGCAGCGGGCCGGCTCGCCTTGGGCGGCGCCGGCTCTGGATAGGGCAGGAGCTCCGGGGGCTCGGGGGCTGGATGCAACCGTTGCAGCTGCAGCTGGCGACGCAGATCCTCCACCTGCAGGGCGAACTCCTGAACCTGGCTGCTGTTGGCTTCCAGGCCGCGCAGGCGCTCCACCACGGCGCGCAGCTGGGCCTCCAGGGCCTGGGTGCGTTCGAGATCGCGGCGATTTTCCAGGGCCTGCAGCCGCCGCTCCAGGGTCTGGCTGCGGCTGGCCTGCTCCTGCAGCTGGTGCAGCACCACCAGGGCGAGCACCGCCACCAGGGCCGTGAGGCCCGCCCCCAGCAACCGCATCCAGCGGGGCAGGGGCGGCTCGAGGCCAGGCGGCGCTGGGGAGGCAGGCATGGCGGAGCGGCAAAGGCCAGACGGGATCCCGAGCCCGGCGCGGCCAGGAAACCTTTCCTGAGTTTGCCGGCAGCCCGGGCCACCCCAAAGCGGTTCCCAGTCGGTGAGGGACCAGTGGGCCCGGGGCGGGTGGGCTTGGCCCAGGAGGTGGGGGGCTTTGAAGGGCAGCTCGAACAAGCCAGCTCCGCGCGCAAAACAGCCCATGAAACGCATGGTCTGATCGGCCCCCACCCCTGGCGTCCATCCGTCATCCGGCCGTTGTTCGAGCGGCCCTGAACCAAACCGGGCGAGCGGGATCCCCTGGGGCACCGCCCCAGCCACAACGCTCACTGATCAGACAGCGAAGTGCGGAAAGCGGACAGCGAGTTGCGAACTGCGTGCTGCCGGCAGGAGATGGTCTGCCCAGGCCCCTCACCAGACGCAAACTTGACGCCCTTGGCGGCGGGCCGCAGAGCGCAATTTGCTGCGCGATCAAACGGTTGGCGCTCGCCACAGGCTGTACGGCTGTCCGCGGATCTGACCGCGCCCGATTCAGGTCGTTCTGCACCAGGAGCCCGGGGCCCTTCCCCCGATAGTTCTGGCCAAGGTGATGGCCTCGAACCGCTGATTTGAAGCCGATCGGGAACCGTCCCTGCCGGAGCCCCTCCCCCGGCGGCGCAGCAGCTGGCCGCCGGGGACCGTTGCCCGCCCCACCCAATTCCGCAGCCAAGCGCTAGGACAGGAGCCTGCAGATCCCTTCGCTGGCCATCCCTTGACCCTTGCCGCCCTCGATGCCTTTCTGGCCCATGCCAAGGCCGATCGGGCCCTGGCCGAACGGCTACGCCAACCGCTGGAGCTCGATGAGCTGCTGGCCCTCGGCCGCAGCCACGGCTTCGCGCTGGACGCCGAGGATGTGATCGCGGCCCAGCAGCGGGAGGAGGCCTCCCTCAGCGCCGCCGAATTGCAACAGCGGGCCGGTGCTGATGCCCGCAAACTCCGCAGTTTCATCCCCGGCTGAGCGCAGCCACGCGATCGAACTTCTGCCCAAGAGCGCGGTTGATCGCTGGCAAAAGCCCCTTGCCTATCCCTGAAACCCTTTGGCGGACAAGCGATCCTGGCGTTTCTGATCATCGTCTTGGTGCGCCTGTTAGCCGGGCTGGCCCGCCGGGCAAAGCTCCCGTCCCGGTGTTCTGACCAGCCCACGGAGTTCCTTTGGGACGGAATTGGCCAGGGGGTACTGGCGCACCTCCGACGGTTCGCTACATTTGCTGCAGAGTTTTCTCTCCTCCATGCTCACCGGATCCGAACTCCTCTCCAAAGTCAAGGAGCTGGGCGATGTCAGCAAATCTGATCTCGTGCGCTCCTGCGGCTATGTGAGCACCAAAAAGGACGGCACCGAGCGACTGAACTTCACCGCCTTCTATGAGGCCCTGCTCGAAGCCAAGGGTGTCAGCCTCGGCGATGGCGTCGGCAAGGGCAAGGGCAAAGGTGGTCGCACCCTCAGCTATGTGGCCACGGTGCAGGGCAACGGCAACCTGCTGGTGGGCAAGGCCTACACCGCCCTGCTCGGCCTGGAGCCCGGCGACGAGTTCGAAATCAAACTCGGTCGCAAGCAGATTCGCCTGATTCCCGCCGGCTCCACCGACGAAGACGAGTGAGTTTCGGGGCCCCATGCCCTATCTGATTGGCGTTGACGGCTGCCGACTCGGTTGGCTTGCCGTCAGCGCTTTTTTGCTGCCGAAAGGTGCCGAGGAGGGTGCCCCTGGCCCAGCCCCATCGGCGAACCTCCCCGCCTCGGCTGATCAGCCCACCACCCGTCGGCTCAGCCCCGTGGAGGCTCGCCTCCTGGTGGACCTGGAACCCTGGCTGGCGAGCCTGGATCACCCGGATCCGGCGCAGGCCCCCACCCAGAACGCCCCCTCTGCGGCGGCCAACGCCCCGCCAGCCGGGCCGTCCTGGCTTATGGCCATTGACATGCCGATCGGCCTCAGTGACGCGGGCCCCAGGCGCTGCGACCAGGAGGCGCGTCGGGTCCTGGGCCATCCCCGCGGCAGCAGCGTGTTCCCAGCGCCGATCCGGCCGATGCTGCACGCCCTGGACTACGGCGATGCCTGCGCCATCGGTCGCGCCAGCGATGGCCGCGCCCTCAGCCGCCAGGCCTGGAACCTGCTGCCGCGCATCCGCCAACTGGACGACCTGTTGCAGCGCCGCCGCCCCTGGCAGGAGCGGATCGGCGAAGCCCATCCAGAAGTGATCTTCCAACTCTGGGCCGGCCGGCCCCTGGAGCACGGCAAACGCCAGCGCGAGGGCCACCGCCTGCGCCGGACGCTGATCGAGGACCGTTGGCCCGGGGTGGTGGAGGCCTGCTCGGCCCAGTTGCCCCGCGGCGGCTGGGCCCCGGACGACCTGCTCGATGCCCTGGCCTGCCTGCGGGCCGCCGAGCGCCGGGCCGAGGGCCTGGCCCTGGTCCTGGGCGGCGACCCCGATGGCACCGGCCTGCCGATGGCCATCACCTGCTGATCCGCCCCGCACCAGGCGCAGGACCCTGCAAGCAGGCCCACGCCCGTTGCCTGGCCCCAGCTCGCTGCCCGGCCCAGCCCTCAGCCTGACCCGAGCCCGCTGCCTGGCCCCGCCGACTGCCTGATGCCAACCCCCTACCAGGCACCACCAGCCCCTACCTGGCCGAACCCAGCCAGCCAAGGGGCCCAATCTGGCTCCGGCATCGTTTCAAACCCACTTGCGCGCCAGCTGCCTCGGAACGGCCACGGAGCACCCGCCATTACGGCGCCGCTGGAGCTAAGCCCTGATTTGGTGCACCCGGGTTGGTTCAACTGAGTTGGCTTGCATTGGCTTGCCTTGGATTGGCTTGCCTTGAGCTGTCGCACCCCGATTGGGCGAACCGGGGCAGGCGAACCGAAGCGCGATCCGCCAGCCGTGTAGGCGACGGGAACGCCTCGCCCCGGGGGCCCGACCACCGGCTGGCCTGGCCCCACCCCTGGGAACCAAGCCAGCCCCAACGCCTCCAGGGGGCAACCGACTGACCTGGCACGGGGGCCGGCCACCAGACGGGGAATCCGGTTCCAGGCCTTAGGATAATGCAACTCACTCTCAATAAGCCCCCGTCGCTGCGAATGGCCTCTCCGACCGCCCCATCCCGCCAGGCTCGGACCGTGGCCCGGAACCAGCCCCTGGCCCCAGGCCAGACCCCAGGCCCTGACAAGGCCGAGGGCCTGCTTCTCAGTGAACTGGCCGCCGGCCAGTCCGCCACGATCCGCTCCCTGGCGGTGGAGCCCGGCCTGCGCCACCGGCTCCAGGCCCTCGGCCTACATCGGGGCCAGCGGGTGCAGCTGTTGCGCCGTGGCTGGTGGGCCGGCCCCCTGCACCTGCGCGTTGGCATGACCGAACTGATGCTGCGCCGGGTCGATGCGGCCCGGGTCGGCATCGACGACGTGGTTCTGGCCGCATGAGCAGCTCCACCGTCTGCCGGCCCGCCACGATCGCCGTGCTGGGCATGCCCAACACGGGCAAGTCCACCCTGTTCAACAAGCTCACCGGCAGCCACGCCCATATCGGCAACTGGCCGGGCATCACCGTCGACCTGATGCAGGCCAGCCTGGAGCTGGCCGGTCGCAGTGCCCAGCTGATCGACCTGCCCGGCATCTACGACCTGCGCGGCCACTCGGACGACGAGGCCGTGGTGCGCCGGTTCCTGGCCAGTACCCGCATCGATCTGGTGGTGGTGATCCTCAACGCCAGCCAGCTGGATCGCCAGCTGCGCCTGGCCCTGCAGGTGCAGGAGCTGGGGCTGCCAACGGTGGTGCTGCTCAACATGGCCGATGAGGCCAAACGCTTTGGCGTCAGCATCAACTTGCCTGGCCTCTCCGCGCAGCTGGGCCTGCCCGTGTTGCTGGTGAGCGCCAAGTACGGACGGGGGCTGGGCGAAGCCCGCCAGGTGATCCGCAGGGCCCTGGAACCGGGTCCCCTGCAGCCGGAGGGGGTGGGAGCCCAGGCCTCCCTGAGCCCAGCGCCGGCGTCAACCCCTGGGGCGAGCGGTGCAGCGGGCTCCCCCGACCCGGCCCAGTCGCTGGAGCAGCGGCTCGCCCTGGTGGATGGGGAGCTGCCCCAACGCATGGCCGCAATCCTGGCGGCCACGGTGGAGCTGCCGCCCCAATGGCGCGATCGGCTCACCCGCCGGCTCGACCGGGTGCTGCTCCATCCGGTGCTGGGGCTGCCCCTGTTTTTCGCCACGATGCTGCTGATGTTTCAGGGCATCTATGCGGTCGGGGTGCCGATCCAGGGCCTGCTATCGGGCTGGTTGAGCCAGTTCGGCCAGGGGGTGCTGGCACCGCTGCTGGCCGGCTGGGGGTTGCCGGCCTTCCTGCAGGGCTTCCTGATGGAGGGGCTATACCAGGGCATTGGCACGGTGTCGGCCTTCCTGCCGGTGATCTTTCTGTTCTTCCTGGCGATGGGGGTGGTGGAAGACAGCGGCTACCTCTCGCGGGCGGCCTATCTGATGGATGCCCTGATGGAACGGCTGGGGCTCGATGGTCGCTCCTTCGTGCTCTGCCTGATGGGCTTTGGCTGCAATGTGCCCGCCATCCTCGGCACCCGGGTGATGCGCTCCACCGGCCTGCGGCTGCTCACCATGCTGGTGATTCCCTTCTCGCTCTGTTCGGCCCGTCTGAACGTGTTTCTGTTCATGGCGGCGGCCTTTTTCAGCCCCAGCCAGGGGGCCCTCGTGATTTTCGCCCTCTATTTAATGAGTTTCGCGGCGGCGATCCTCACCGCCGTGCTGTTCCAGGGACGCTTCACCGCCAAGGAAGCGCTGGTGTTGGAATTGCCCCCCTATCGCCTGCCCACCCCAACCCAGATCCTCACCCGCGCCTGGGCTGAAGTGCGGCATTTCTGGTTCTGGGCGAGGCGATTCATCATCATCGGCGTGGTGGCGGTGTGGCTGCTCAACAACCTGCCCCTGGGCGTCCCCCCCGCGTCAGCCCAGACCCTGTCGGGCCAGCTGGGCCAGCTGCTCCATCCCCTGCTTGCCCCCACCGGCATTGATCCCACCCTGACGGTGGCGCTGGTGTTTGGCTTCATCGCCAAGGAGATCGTGCTCGGGGGCCTGGCGGTGATCTATGGCCAGAGCGACACCACCCTGCTGGGCCAGACCATGGCCGCCCAGGTGAGCTGGCCCCAGTCGATCAGTTTCATGCTCTTCACCCTGCTCTATGTGCCCTGCCTCTCCACCGTGGCGGTGATCCGCAGCGAATCCAAACGGCTCGATTTCACCCTGTTCACGATCGGCTGGTCCCTGGTGTTGGCCTGGACGGTGAGCACGGTGTTTTTCCAGTTCAGCCGCCTGATGGGCTGGCCCTGAGGCCCGCGCCAGCCCCTGGCTGCCGGCCAAGCCAGGCCCGCCAGGCCAGGCCCGCTGCCAGGATTGCCTCCAGATCTGCGGCGGATATGACCTTTTACGAGTTGGTGTGGCAAGGGGAAGGCTTCAGTGATGCGGCAGACCTGGAGGAGGCCACGGCGGCCTTCCTGGAGCTGAAACCCAAGGAGCTCAGCTGGGCTGAGGTCTGTTCCGATCCCGCCTATGGCCCGACGATCCGCCGCTACCGCTCCTTTGACGCCTTCCTCGACAACGAGGACGCGATCGAGACCATCGTTGTTACGGCGGCAATGCTTGATGCGGCCGAGGCTGGCCAAACCGGCGGTGAGCCGCCACATTGAGGCGATGATGCCAGCCAACGCCGACCAACCGATCCCCCTGGCCCCCAGCCAATGGGGCCAGGAGGTGTTGGTGATGCACCCCCATCGCTTCAACGGCGCCATGGAGGCGATCGTGGCCCTGCGCCAGCAGAAAACCGTGGTGCTGAACCTGAGCATGATGCCGGCGGAGGAGGCCCAGCGGGCCGCCGACTTCGTGTCAGGCGGCGCCTTTGCCCTCGATGGCCAACAGGAGCGGCTGGGCGAGCTGGTGTTTCTGTTTGCCCCCCACCACGTCGACCTGAGCCGCAGCTGAGCCCGGGCCACCGCCAGAGCAGCCAGCCTTAGCAGGGCGTAAGGCAACTAATCAAAATTAATTGTGAAGAAGCTCCCGCCCGCGCTGGGATGGGCAAGCCCGCCAAGGGCAAGGTGGCAGTAGGACTGGGGCCAGGAGGGACGATTCCAAGGGTGGGCAACGGGTTGGACCCATCCCGGAGCGCAGGCTCCGCGGATCAGGCGGACCGAAGCTCCCGGTCCCCTGGGGGTCAGGGGCGGCGTTGGGGTCCCATCGTGGGGTTCCCATCATGGAATTCCCATCGTGGAGTGGTGAAGACAGGGGGCGGCGGCCCCATGGGCCTTCCCCCTGGCACGAACGCTTGAACGACGCATCCAGGGATCGCGGCAGCCACCACTTCACCACCAACGGCCAACGCCAATCGCTACAGGGAAAAGACCACGGCCTAGTTCCGCGGGCGGGCGCTCCCGCATCACCACCACTTCCCCATGACCTCAGAGACTCCCTCCCTCACCATTGGTGAACTGGAGGCCAATTATTCGCTCTATTGCAAGGCCATGCGGTTGCTGATCATTGAGGGCCGCAGCCTCAAGAAAATCCAGCGCACCGTCTGTTGGCAACGGCTGGAAATCCTGCACAACTGTCTGCCCAACCGCTACAAATCGCCCGACTACCTCTGCGCCCTGCTTAAACGGGAGGTGGAGCAACTCAAGGAGCAGCAGAGCGCCGCCGCCCCAGTTACAGCGGCAGCAGCGACGCTGTAGGCGCACCACCCTGCCCCCGCCATCCCCATGCCCTTGGCGCCGCAGCGCCTTGGTAATTAGCGCGGACCGGGGGATTTGCAACGTCACCAGCCTGTTGATCGCCTGCCATGCCCGGAGCCAGCCCTGCTAGCTCTGGTGGCCTGGGTACCACAGGAGCCGTGATGGGCCAAAGCGGTTTCAAGGGTCAGCGCTGGGCGAGCACCTCCATGGCCCTGGTCCCCTTGGCCCTGGTCGCCAGTCCCATCGCCCTGGCCGCCGGGGCCCCCGTCTTCGCGCAGGCCTTCAAGCCCCAAATCGGCTGCCTCGGGGATCCCCACCAGCCCGGGCGGCCGATCCGGGTCAGCGTGGTGCCCCAACGGCCGCCGGCGGAAACCTTTGCCGTCTGGTCGCCCCTGCTCCAGCAGCTGGGTGAGGTCTCCAAGCAGTGCTTTGTGCTGCGGGTGCCAGCCACGATTCCCAGCTTTGAGGCGGAACTGCGCACGGGCCGGGCCGATTGCGTCTACATGAATCCCTATCACGCCGTCCTCGCCCAGCGCTGGCGCGGCTACATCCCCCTGATCCGCGATGGCAGCAAACCCCTCCGGGGCCTGCTGGTGGTTCGCACTGACAGTCCGATCCGCAGCATCCGGGCGCTGAACGGCCAACCGGTGGCCTTCCCCTCCCCCAATGCCTTTGCCGCCACCCTGTTGCCGCGGGTGTTGCTGGCGCGCCAGGGCATCGCCATCCAGCCGGTGTTTGAGAACACCCACTCAAACGTCTACCGCAGCGTCGCCCTGGGGATGCTGCCGGCCGGCGGCGGCGTCAACAACACCCTGCGACGGGAACGGCCCGAGTTGCAACAGGAGCTCAGGGTGCTCTGGCAGACCCCTCCCTTCCCCTCCCATCCCCTGGCCTGCCTGCCCAGCCTGGCCCGGGCCCGGCGCCAGGCCCTGCAGACGGGCTTCCTCGCCCTGGGCGCCAACCAGGCCAACCATGGCCTGCTCGATGCCGTCCAGATTCCTGAGCCGGTGCGGGCCGATTACCGGCGCGATTATCAACCGCTGCTCAGCCTGGGCCTCGAGCGCTTCGCCGTGCTCGGCAGCGACTGACCATGGCGTCCCGCTGGCCGGACCTGCTGCGACGGCGCCACCTGATCCCGCTGCTGCTGCTGGGCTTTCTGGTGGTGCTCGTGAGCGGCTGGCGCTCCTTTCGCCATTCGCGCCAACTGCTGATTGACAGCCAGGAGCAGAGCTACCGGGAGGTGCTGCGGGTTCTGCCCCGGGGCCTGTTGCCCCACCTGGTGGTGGACGATTACGTCGCCCTGGAGCGGGACCTGGAGGGGGTGATGGTGGATCCCTCGATCGCGTCCCTGCTGGTGGTCGATCCGCGGGGACGGGTGCTGGCCCATCTGGAGCGCGACCGGCCCGGCAGTCCGCCCTTGCTGCGCTACGGGCCGGTGGTGGTGCAGCCCAATCAGCCCGAAGCCATCGCCCCAAAGCGGGGTCCCGGCCGCCCCAGTTCTGAACCGGCAGCGGAACTGCGCTGGCAACGGCTTGAGGCCGGCGGCAGCACCCTGGGCTGGCTGCGCCTGGGCCACTGGTCCAGCAACAGCCTGGTGGTGGTGGGGATCCTGGCCCGCCAGTACCTGCAGCTGATGGCCCTCACCCTGGCCGTGTTTGCCGTGCTGCTGTCGGCCTCGGTGCTGGTGGTGCAGCGCGAAGGCCGCCGGCGGGAGGCCCAACTGGAGGCGCAGGGCCTGGAACTGCTGGAGAGCAGCCTGCGGGATCCGCTCACGGGCCTGGCCAACCGGCGCGGCCTGGACGTGCTGCTGGAGCGGGCCATCGCCCGCTTCAACGCCAACGCGGCGGGCAAGGGCGGTGCAGATCTGCTGGTGATCTGCCTCATCGACCTCGATGATTTCAAGCCGATCAACGACCGCTTCGGCCATGCCGTGGGCGACCAGTTGCTGGTGGAGGTGGGACGGCGCCTCTGCCAGTGCCTGCGCACCCTCGGCCCCAGCCTGGCCGCGGACCTGGGCGGCGAACGCCTGGCCGCCCGGCTCAAGCCCAGGCTGCCGCTGCTCTCAGCGGCTGGGGCTGCCGCTGCAGGGCCTGCCCAACCTGGCGACGGCCCGGCGGGCCGGCTGGCCCTGGGCGGGGCCGCGGATCGGGGGGTGGACCAGGTGGCCCGGCTGGGGGGCGATGAATTCGTCTGCATCCTGGCGGGCTGCGCCACGCTGGAGCAGGCGGCAGGCCTGGGCCAACGGATCCTGCACAGCCTGGGCCAGCCCTTCACGGTCGAGCGCCACAGCCTCAGCGTGGGAGCCAGCCTCGGCATCGCCTGCGCCATGGGGTCCCAGGCCCCATCGCCCCAGGCCCTGATGCAGGTGGCCGACCACGCCATGTACGTGGCCAAGGCCCAGGGCAAGAACCATTTTCAGCTCGAACACGTTCCCAACCCCGGCGGTTTGTCAAGCCCCCTCCCGGCGCCGCGCCCGGGTGGCGAGCGGAGGCGCCCCTAGCGTCAAGACAGCTTCGGGCCTTCCCTGGCATGGCACCCTATCCCGAGTACCCCCTGCCCGCCAACGAGATCCAGCGCCTGCGGGAACTGGAACGGCGTTCGGTGCTCGATACCGCCGGGGATGAACATTTTGATCGGCTGGTGCAGCTCGCCTCGGAAGTGCTGGGCATGCCGGTGGCCCTGATCTCACTGGTGGATCGCGACCGCCAATGGTTCCTATCGCGGCTGGGGATCAGCACCAAGGAAACGCCCCGGGAGATGGCCTTCTGCGCCCATGCGATCGCCGACCAGGAGGTGCTGGTGGTGCCCGATGCCCTGCTGGATGAGCGCTTCCGCACCAACCCCCTGGTGGTGGATGAACCACACGTGCGCTTTTACGCCGGCGCACCGTTGCGGACGGCCGAGGGCCACAATCTCGGCACCCTCTGTGTGATTGACCGGGAACCACGCCAGCTCAGTGAACACCAGGTTTCGATGCTGAAGTTGATGGCCGATCTGGTGATGCGCGAACTGGAACTGCGGCGCATCGCCACCATCGATCCGATCACGGGCCTCTACACCCGCTCCAGCTTCTTTTCCCTGGCGGAGAAGGAACTGGAGCGGACCCGGCTCAGGGGGCTGCCGCTCTCCCTGCTCAACATCGATGTGGATGATTTCCGCCAGATTAACAACCGCTGGGGCCATCGGGCCGGCGATCGGGTGCTGGCCGACATCTGCCAGGCCTGCGCCTCCCAACTCCGGCCCCAGGATCTGTTCGGCCGCATCGGCGATGAGGAGTTTGCGATCCTGCTGGTGGGGGTGGATGGCGATGAGGCCATGGGCATCGCCGAAGCCATCCGCTCGGAAGTGGCCCACCTCCAGGGGGTGTTTTCCCATTCCGATTACCAACCCTGCATCAGCGGTGGCCTCACCAGCCTCACGCCAGACGACCAGGGCTTCTTCGACCTGTTCAGCCGTGCCGACCAGGCCCTGTTCCTGGCCAAAGGCAACGGCCGCAACCAGATTGCCTCGATCCTGGCCACCTGAGGGGCGCTCAGTCGCCGACGGGACCGGGGCGATTCACACCGGTCCCGGGGAACGCCAGGCGGCCAGCCCCAGCGCTGGCGCCCCAACCCCCCTCAAAGGAAACTCACATCACTGGGCTGGAACTGGTTGACGCCCACCCCCAGCAGGGAGATCCGATCGCCGCCAAACAGCACGGCGGCGTGGCCGTTTTCATTGATCACCTGGAGGCCACCGGGGCCGGGCGGGCGGCCCAGGCCCTCAAATTGCAGGCGATCGAGGCCCACCTTGAAATCGCTGATCTCCGCGTTGATGCCGGTTTTGGCGAAGATGAAGGTGTCAGCGCCAGCGCCGCCGCTGAGCAGCTGACGGCCCGTGCCGGCCACCAGCAAGTCGTTCTTGCTGCCGCCAATCAGGGTGTCGCCGCCATCGGAGCCCACCACCAGCTGGGGCGCCAGGGAATCCTGCATCACGCCACCGCCCTTGAGACCACTGCGGCGCTCGGTGTACACGAAGGCATCGGCCTGAATGTGCTGGGTGCCGGTGTCCTTGAGAATCAAGGACGACAGGGTTGTGGCTTCAATCTCGCGCAGGGTGGCGCCATCAAAGCCCTGGTTCTGATACCAGAGCCGATCGCCATCGCGCAGGGCCTCAAATTGCCTGCTGATGATCAACCCGAAGGTCTGGCCCACCATGGCGCCGGGCTGATGGGTCTCCGCCAGGCCACCGATCCACAGCTCCACCTTGTTCACATCGCCATAGGCCGCCTTCAGGGCCGCCGCCGTGGTGGCATCAGAGCTGATGGCCTCAAAGCTGGTGTAGGCCTTGAGCCCCAGGGCCAGGCGGGTTTCATTCAGCGTGCCCAGGCCCAGATCCCGACCCCGCTGAATGTTGATCGCCGCTAAATCCATGCCGGCCGCTGGGCCGAAGAGGAAATTGCGCAGATCATCAACAATATGCACATCGAGGGCGTTGGAGAGGTCGCCGCTGAGGTGGCGCAGCAGGCCATCGGCGCCACTGTTGGTGATGAAATCGGCAGGGGCCTGGAAGAAGGCATCTTTCAGGGTGACGGCGCTGCCAATTTCGTTGCCCTGCTCATCGGTTTTTTCCAGGTTGGCCGACACGATGGAATGACCAAAACGGAAGGCGGCACCAGCAAATTCCTCGCTCAGGCGCGCATCCACGCCCGCCTTGTAGCCTTGGTAAGCCCTGATTGCCTTGTCACCGAGCAGGTGGAGTAGGAATTCGTTGTAGGTGATGCGGGCGATCTCGGCCGACACGATCGCCCGGGCCTGGTCGTAGAGCTGGTTGCCGCTCCAATCGGGATGGGCCAGCTTCAGCTTGTCGACCTGGCGGTTGTGTTCGCGCAAGAACAGGGTTTGCAGGGCGGTGAGATCGGGGTTCTCGGAAACCCGGATATCACCCGCCACGAACGCGCCATTCACGATCGGCAGATTGTTGCCCGCCGAGGTGAGCAGGTAGCCATTGGCATCGCGCAGGCTGGCGGCGGTGGTGGCATCGGAGCCGTACACCATCGAGCCATCGATCCAGCCGGTCACATTGTTGGTGGTGGTGGCGGGCTTGCCGGCCACGCCGGTGAGCGGATCAATCACCGAGCGGGTCATGCTGATCGATCCACTCAGCACCGGATCGCCGCTGGGCACGGCGATATCGATGTGGTTGACCCCATCGGAGAGGGTCAGGTTGATGTCGTGATCGAGGAATTGGCCCCAGGCATACATCATTCCTGAGAGCCCCTCCTTGTTGGGGGTGGCGCCATTGCCGGCCACCACCAGATTGCTCACCGTGCGGGCGTTGGGCAGGTCGGTGCGCAGGGCTGAAATGCCGTCGCTGAAGCGGGCCGGACCGAGGCGGCTGAAGTCAGCGCCGAGGGCATTCAAACCAGGGGTCGTCAAATTGTTGCCGCTGCCATCAATCGAGCGGGTGGTGATGCCGGCGGGCTTGGGCGGGGTGCCGCCGCGCGGTCCGCCCGCCTGGGGCGCCGGCTGCATCGGCGAAGGGCGTGGCGTGGCTCCAGCGCCGCCCAGGCTCAGGCTCTGGGGCGTGATCTGGCTGGGCGGGGCAGGCGGCTTGGCCGTGGCAGTCGCTGCGGTTGAACTGGCAGGCGCTGCTGTGCTGGTTGGAGCTGAACTGGGTGGCACCGAACCGGGGGCCCCAGGCAGGGGAGCGGCGCTGCGGCTGGCACCGCCACTGGGCGGAGCGCCACCCAGGCTCCAATCAAAGGGATTGGTTTTGAACCGACTGACCTGGGGAGCTTTAGCCATAGGAGCACTTTGCTGCACCAAGCCACCTTTCCACGGCAGATCTGACTTGGTGTGACCGAATTCCACCCAGAAGTGTCCAGATATGCCTGCTGTAGGGGGTTGGAGTCACATCCGCTCACAGGTTGGAGGCCGGGCGGCCGCCCCAGACCCCCCGGGAGCCGGTCAGGCCTGGGATGCTGGGCCCAGCGAATGGATCAGCAGGCCAGTGGCGACGAAAGGGTTGGCGAAGCGAAGCGGGGCTGGAACAGCCCCAACGGTGGGCGCAGACGGCCAGCCGGAGGGGGCGATTGGCCATGGCTAAGCCCTACAAGGTTTGGGTGGTGGATGACGATCCCGACCTGCGCGAGATGCTCAGCGCCTATCTGCAGGGCCACGGCTATGACGTGCGCTGTTTTGAATCGGCTGAGCAGTTTTCCTCGCGTCTGGAGATTCAGCGCCCCGATCTGCTGGTGCTCGATCTCATGCTGCCCGGGGAAGATGGCCTCAGCCTGCTCCGGCGTCTGCGCGATGCCCGCGATGATCTGGCGATCGTGATGCTCACGGCCAAGGGCGATCCTGTTGATCGCATCATCGGCCTGGAGCAGGGGGCCGACGACTACCTGGCCAAACCCTTCTTGCCCCGCGAACTCACGGCCCGGGTGGATTCGGTGTTGCGGCGCCGCTCCCAGGCGCCGGTGGGGGCCCCGGTGGTGGGCTCGGAACCGGTGGTGTTTGGCCACTGCGTGCTCGATCTCGAGGCCCGCACCCTCAGCTGCAAGGGCGAGCGGCTGGCCATCACCAGCGGCGAATTCAGCCTGCTGATGGCCTTTGTGCAGAACCCCTACCGGCCGCTGTCGCGCCAACGGTTGATCGAAATCGCCCGGGGCCCGGCCAGCGACACGGACCTGCGCAGCATGGATGTGCAGGTGTCACGGCTGCGCAAGTTAATTGAGCCCGATTCGCGCAAACCCCGCTATCTGCAAACGGTGTGGGGGTCTGGTTATGTGTTCGTGCCGGAAGGCAAGTTTCGCGATTGATGGGCCGCCCTTCGCCCCTGCCCTGGCCCTGGACGCGCCGCTGGCCGCTGCCGATCCGGGCCAGCGCCGGCCTGGGGCTGCCCCTGCTGGTGCGGCTGCTGCTCAGCTTCGCCGGGGCCTGGCTCGGCAGCTTGCTGGTCTTGCGGGCGATCCTCGGCTCGAGCCTGGAGCAGGGCCAGATCCGCCAGGCCGGCGAAAGTTTGTCGCGCACGATCATTCTCAGCGAACTGGCCCTGGAGAGCTACCCGCCCGAGGCCGTGTCGCGGCTGAGTGGCCTCAGCCTGGTGGTGAACCACTCGCCCGTCCCTGGGCGCCAGGCCATCGACGGCCCGCTGGCCCGCCAGGCGGCCAGCCTGCGCCAACGGCTCTGCCAACCCCTGGGCCGCTGCCCCGAGGTGCTGGCGATCAGCCACCCCAGCCGGGGGGTGTGGATCCGGCTGAAGTCGTCGCTGGAGCAGGTGTGGATCCTCTATCCCCTGCCCCTGCCGGGCCTGATCAGCCGCGATCCGCTCACCCTCTCGATCTCCCTGATCGGCGCCGGCCTGGTGACAGCAGCCCTGTTTCTCACCGTTGAAGTGCAGCGGCCGATTCGGCGGCTGGCCCAGGCGATGGCCTCCGTGGGCACGGCCCAGGGCGGCTTGGTGCAGACCGGCGACCTGGTCGAGAGCCGGTTGGCGATCGAGGGCGCCCTGGAGGTGCGCCGGCTCAGCGACCATTTCAACGCCATGCTGGCCCGGCTCCAGGCCGGCGATCGCGAGCGCCAGACCATGCTCGCCGGCATTGCCCACGACCTCAACAGTCCGATCACCCGCCTGCGCCTGCGGCTCGGGGACCGGGCGCCCCTGAGCCTTGATCGGGCGGCCCTGGCCAAGGTGGCCTCCGATCTGGATGCCCTCGAGCGCATCACCCGCCAGTTCCTCCTGTTTGCCGGCTCCGGCTCGAAGGAACCATTTGTGGAGGTGCCGCTCGAATCCCTGCTCGAGGAGCTGTCGGGCCGCTACGACGAGGGCCTGATCGACCTGGAGCTGGAGGCCGTCACGGCGGCCGTGCAACCCGTGGCCCTGGGCCGGGCGATCGCCAACCTGATCGACAACGCCCTGGCCTACGGCCTGCCGCCGGTGCGGCTGCAATTGCAAAGCCGGCCCCCCGACCAGTTCATGGTCCACGTGGTGGACGGCGGTCCGGGTATCCCTGAACACCTGTTCGCCAAGGCGCTGGAACCCTTCCAGCGCCTGGACCCGGCCCGCCGCGGCGAGGGCCATTGCGGCCTGGGGCTGGCGATTGCCCAGCGCATCGCCCAGCTCCACGGCGGCCGCCTGGAGCTGACCCGCCCCCCCGGCTGTGGCGGCCTGGGCCTGTGTGTGAGTTTTTCCGGGCGTTGCCAGCCACCCGGCGGCAGCCAGGGGCCCGCCGCGGGGGAGGCCTGAGGATGGCAACCCGCCGGCCTGGGCCCTGGCCCCCTTCTCCTCCCGATCGGCGGCCCTGGCGATCCCTGGGGCTGGCCCCCCGCCCAGGGCTACGCCGGGGCTGGGGCCTGACCCGCCGGGCCATGGCCCGGAGCCTGGCCTGGGGGTTGCTGCCGGCCGGCCTGGTCCTGACGGATGGGGCCGCCTGGGCCCGCCCGCCCCGGCCGGGGGAGGGGGGCGCGGTGCTGCAGCAGTTCAAACGGCTGGAATTGCAAAAGCTCGATGAGGCCCAGGCCCTGCTGCGCAGCTCCCAACGCTGCGTCAGCCAGGCCCGCAGTCTGCAGGCGCTGCACGACTGCCACCGCCGCGAGCGCGAAGCGGACTGGCAACAACGGGAACGCTTCCACGCCCGCATCGAGGCCCTGCGGCTCCACTACGGACTGGATCGCCCCGGGGGACCGCCGCCACCGCCCCGGGGGTGGGACGGCCGGCCGCCCTTCGGGGCGGGCCGCCAGCCGTCTGGGGGGTTCGGGGAGCCGGGCTTCCGCTGACAGCGAGGGGCTGCAGCCCCAAGGGGATAGCTTCCACCGGCTCGCGCTTCGCGAGCGAGCCAGCGGACGCCCCTCCAAGGGCCCCTGGCCTCGGCCCGGGCTCCGGATCCTCCCTACATTCCCGGAACCAGGTTTCGGCGGCTTCTGTCCTCCCCGTCCGCCCCGTCACCCGCTCCTGCCCCTTCCGTTGCATTCCATAGCCCATGGCTGACCTTGCCGCCCCAGCCCAGACCCCAGTCCCCCTGCCGCGGGCTGCCGATGACCTGGTCTCCCTGGTGGAGCTGGCCCGGCTCGGCCTGCTGCGGCCCTACCTGCGCCAACAACTGGTGAGCGAACTGGTCGATGGCGATCCGGAACCCTTCAGCAATGAGGAGAGCCAGGCGGCCCTCCAGGCCTTCGCCCAGGAACGCCAGATCACCAGCCAGGACGCCCTAGAGCGCTACCGGCTGGACCAGCTGCTCAGTCCCCAGGAGTTGGAGGCCCAGATCCTGCGGCCCCTGCGCCTGCTGCGCCATGGCCAACGCCACTTCCGCCCCAAGGCCGAGGCCCGCTTCCTCGATCGCAAAACCGAGCTGGATCGCGTGGTGTACAGCCTGCTGCGTCTAAAAGACCAGGGCCTGGCCCGGGAGCTGTATCTGCGCATCGACGAGGACGCCGCCAGTTTTGCCGACCTGGCGGCGGCCTATGCGGAGGGGCCGGAGCAATCCACCCGCGGCATCGTGGGCCCGGTGGCCCTTACCCAGGCCCATCCGGCCCTGGTGGATCGCCTGCGCACAGCCACCCCGGGCCAGCTGATGGAACCGTTCCAGATTGAGGGCTGGTGGGTGGTGGTGCGGCTCGAATCGCTCACCCCGGCGGTGTTCGACCAGGCCACGGCCAGCCAGATGACCCAGGAACTGCTCGACCAATGGCTCAACGAGGAGGTGGAACGGCGCCTGGCTCCAATCCGCGCCAGCCTGCCGGCCCCCACCCCCCAGGCCAGCAGTCAGCCCAGCCCGGCAACACCCCAAAGCCCGCCCTCCGCCTGAGGTCCGCCCAGCCACCAAGCCAGCCTGAGACGCTGGCTCCTGGCCACGCCCAATCCCCGGACTGCAGAGCCACGCTTGCTGTTGCGCCTCAACAGGCAGGCCGAAATCCGGGCTCTTTGGCTGGGGACCTTGAGAGAGCTGCAAAACAACCCACCGTTCAACTAATCGGGGTTCAGCGTTGACAACTGCCGTAAGCAAACGGCTGGATCATTGGCCCTTTTCAGGGCTTTCTTGCGCTTGCCTCTGGCGCCTCGGGGCTTGAGTGAATCGCCCTACTTGTTTGGGTGGGGTGGTTTGCAGGCACGATGGCTTCACCAAGACTGGGCCGCCAAACAACTCGGCCCTGCCTTCATTGGTGGGGTGGCGGCACCCGTGCTGCCCGGAAAAGGGCTCTGGGTTCCAGGCTGGGCTTCAGGTCTCTGGGGCGGCGTCCGGCGCCAGGGCCTTCACGCTGAGGGCGTAGGTCATCGAGGAGGCCACGCCCGTGCCCCGGTAGGTGCCCGTGACCGGGGCCGCCAGCCGGTGATCGGGGGCCGTGGCCAGCACCAGGTGGCCATCGGCCACGGCCAGGCCCAGGCTGGGGTCGTAGCCGCGCCAACCGGCGCCGGGCAGGTACACCTCCGCCCAGGCATGCAGTTCGTGCTCGCTCACCTCGGGCGGGTGGTGGATCGAATAGCCACTCACAAACCGGGCCGCCAGGCCCTGGCTGCGGCAGGCCGCCACAAACAACATCGCCGTGTCGCGGCAGGCGCCGCTGCGGCCGGCCAGGGTCTCTTCGGGCGCCATCGGCTCGCCCTCGAAGCGGCCCACGTGCTGGAAATCGTGGTGGATCCGGTCCGCCAGTTGCATCAGGAACGCGGTGGTGGTGTGCTCCACGGCCGCCGCCAGCTCGGCCGCCCAAGTGGCCACGGAACGATCGCCTGGCCCCGCTGCCAGCCCAGGCCCCATCCCCGGCAGTCCGCCCCCTTCGGCCTGCACTTGGGCCTGCGCTTGAGGTTGCTGCCACTTAGCCCCGGTGGCACCCTCGCCAGGGTCCAGGTAGGCGGCCAGGGCGGACGCTTCGGCGGCGGGGTACCGGGCGGGCAGCCGCTGGGCCGGCGCAAAGGTGATGATCCAGTCGAAGGGGTTGCTGCGCAGGGTGCGCACAAGCGCCTCCATGCGGATGTCGAGGTGGTCGCGCTCCTGGTTGAACCAGCAGACCAGGGCGCCACTGCCATCGGCGGCCTGGATCGGCGTGGATCCGGCCGGCTCGGCCTCGAGCCGCAGGCTGTGGCTCAGCAGCTGCTGGCTGCAGTCCTGTTTCGGCGTCAACCGCAGGGTCATCGGCTCCAGAAACACGGGCCGCTCGTAGACGTAACGCAGGTGGTGTCGTATCGAAAGCAACATTGAGGCGGCAACAGAGGGGCTGGCAGGGGCGCGCACAGGAGCCTGGCTTCAGCCTGACCAGGGCCCCGCGGGTGGGCAATCGCCCGCATTGGCTTGGTGCTCACAACCAAACATCAGGGCGCTGCATACGGTTGAAGGACCCCGTCCCCAGGTGGCATGGCGCCCGAACGTTTCTTCCTGGAACTGGATCCACCCGCCGCGGTGAAGGCCAGCTGGCCCCATGTGGTGGTTGTGGGCGGTGGTTTTGCCGGCCTCAAGGCCTGCCACACCCTGGCCGGCCAAGCGGTGCGCGTCACCCTGATCGATAAACGCAACTTCAACCTGTTCCAGCCCCTGCTGTATCAGGTGGCCTCAGGATTGGTGTCCGAAGGCGATGTGGCCTCACCCCTGCGCCAGATGGTGGGCCATGCCCCCAATATCCAGATCCTGCTCGGCGAGGTGGTGGACATCGATCCAGACAGCCAGGAGGTTGTGTTCAATGACCACCGCTACGGCTATGACCACCTGATTCTGGCCAGTGGCTCGGGCAGCAGCTATTTCGGCCACGACAACTGGCGCGAACTGGCGCCACCGATGAAGATTCTCGAGCACGCCGATGAAATCCGGCGGCGCATCTTGATGGCCCTGGAAGAGGCGGAGCAAACCCAAGATCCGATCCGCCGCCGCTTCCTGCAGACGGCGGTGGTGGTGGGGGCCGGCCCGGCTGGTTGTGAACTGGCGGGCTCGTTGATTGAGCTGATGCACAGGGCCGTGAGCCGCGATTTCAAGCAACTCCAGGCCGAGGCCTGCCAGGTGATCCTGGTGGATGCGGTGGATCGGGTGCTACCCACCATGGATCCAAAGTTGTCGGCCACCGCCGCCAAGTACCTGGGCGCCAGTGGCGTGAAATTGCAGCTGGGCTCGATGGTGGAGGCGATCGAGCCGGGCCGGGTGCGGCTCAAGCCCGGCGCCAGCCCCGATGGCCCCCGCTCCCTGGAAGCCGCCACCATCTGCTGGACCGCCGGCGTGCGCGCCTCCCACCTGGGCCGGCTGCTGGCCGAGCGCACCGGCTGCGGCCTCGATCGCGGCGGCCGGGTGGAGGTGGATGCCGATTTCGCGATTCCGGGCTACCCCAGCATTCGCATCGTGGGCGACCTCTGCGCCTACCGCCACACCGCCGATGGCCAGGCCCTGCCAGGCATGGCCGGGCCGGCGGTCCAGATGGGCGGCTGGGTGGCCCGCGACATCCTGGCGATCGGCGCAGGGCAGCGCATGGCGCCCTTCCGCTGGACCGATCTCGGCACCATGGCGGTGATTGGTCCGTTCTATGCCGTGGCTGATTTGCGCGGCCTGCATGTGAGCGGCCTGCTCGGCTGGATCCTCTGGGGCCTGGCCCACCTGGCCTTCATCCCCGACACCGAAAACCGCATCTCCCTGCTCACCAAATGGCTCTGGCAAATCGCCACCCGCCAACGCACCGCCCTGCTGATCACCGGCCGCCCCGACCAACACATCGGCGTCGATGTGGGCCTGGAACGGGCACCGGCCTGCCCGGAGCCCCTGGAGCCCTTGGCCCAGGAGGAACGGGTCAATCAGCCGGAGGGTGTGGCGGCCTGATCCTCAGGGCTCCCCAGCCGCCAAGCCCGTGCCCAGCTCCGCCACCACCGAGGCTTCCGAGCTGTCGGCATGGACGCCTTCACGCACCACCCGGGTGGTGACCTCATCGAGGTAGCTCACCAAGGTTGCATTGAGCTCCAGGAATTCGGGCCAGAGGGTTTCTTTGAGAAAGCGCCGCGGCATGCGGGCCATCACCGTGGTGGAGCGCTGGCGCGGGTAGCGATAGGGCTTGATGGTGTAGCGGCGCAGCAGGGCCACAAACAGCCGCCGCGACCAGGGATCCCCCAGGCTGAAGCGGTGCTCGATCGGCGGATCGGCTTGCGAGAGCTGCTCCAGCCGCTGGCGCATCCGCTCCAGGGCATTTGCCGCCGCCAACTTCTCCCCGGGGGTGGCGGCACCGGCATGGAGGCGCTCGATGCTTTGCAGCTTGTCGATCAGGCGCTGCTCGTTGGTCATGGTTGGCGCTTTTGGATCGCTGTCAGGGGCTGGCCTTGGCGTTTTACTTGCCCTGCCGGCGGACTTTAACGGCAGCCCACACCGCCGCTGGCCCAAGTTGCGACTGGGGCGAAAGCGGCTTGGACGCCAGGGCTTGGGAGCAAGTCCAGAATGAAGGCCTGCGCTTGGACTTGATTCTCACTCCTCAATTCTCAGTACTCAGTGCTCAGTACTCAGTGCTCAGCCACCTGGTTGAGAATGGCCGCCACCAATCCATCGCTTAGGTCATACCCCTGCTCGCGAAGCGCATCGAGCAGCGGGGCACAGGCCGGCACCAAGTTGCGTTCCTTGGCCAACACCAGTACGGCAGCGGTGCCCAGGATCGCCAGTCCTTGAAGCCGGGCCTCCGCGCGGCCACAGCGATCGTCAACCAGCAATAGCACCCTGTCTCCCGCCTCCTGCAGATGCAACGCCAAGCCGATGGCGCTGGCTTCTCCTGCATCGACGCCTGGGTTGATGGGCCGAAAGGAGTCGCCTGGCGCCTTTGAACCAGTGGCAATCACCTGAAGCCAGCCCTCCCCGACGGCAAGACCCAGGGCCTCGTTGCCGGGATAGGGCTGAAGGTCTGCTGGCTGGTTGACCACACCGATCTCGGCCGCAATCGCCTCGGTAATCCACACCGCGCCAAACAGGTTTGGCAACAGGGCCAACTGGCCAATGCGTGCCAAACCGATCAGGGGCCCCGCATCCGCGATCACGACTGCCATGGCTGGGGCAGCTCAGGCGAGGCAGCTCAGGCCTGGTCACCCAGCCAGCGGCGCGCCAACCTCAGATCTTCATCGAGATCGTCTTGATCTCCCTCCACCAAAGGAATCTTTAAGGAGGAGAGGATGGCCATCAAGCGCGGCAGGGGGAGGCCGGCGATTTGAGCTGCGGACCCCAGGGAGATTGACCCGGAACGAAACAGGCACAGGGCCAGGCCGGAACGCACGGCTCCCGTGTCCGGCAGCCCCAAACGATCAAGAGCCACCACTAGAGCAGTGGGTTGCCGATGACTGGTGACCAGGGCCATGGAGTCCGCCGCCGCCGCCTTCAGCACGGTGGAGGGGTTGCTCTTGAGCTCCCGAACCGAAAAGGCCTGCATGGCGTTCCTACGCCTTGCAGGCCTTAGGACTGGGTTGAAGGGTCCCGAGGGGATCGAGCCAGTCCATCGGACCCCCAAACCAGGGGCCCCAGGCTGGAGCTGGCGTCGTCGCACTGCCCTGAACCCGCGAGGTTCAGCGCTTCAACTAGCCCCTCCCCGCTGGTTCAACTTGCCCCAGCCGCTAGCGCGGCAATCAGCGCACGAACAGCAGCTCCTGGTAGGTGGGCAGGGGCCAGATGGCATCGTCAACGCTGGCTTCTAGGCCATCGACGGCTTCGCGCACCTTGAGCATCAGGCCCAGCAACGTCGTGGCGCAATAGGCCAGGTGCTCGGCAACGCCGCCGTGGGGAGCCTGGGCCAGGGCCTGCTCCAGGGCAGCGCACTGGCTCACCAATTGCTGGTTGAGGCTCGAGATCTGGCTGGCGATGCTGCGGTCGGGCTGGAGGCCCAGTTGCTCCTGGTCCCGCAGGGAGCGGCTGAGGTTTTCCAGATAACCCATCACCACCGGATAGATCTGGGTGCGGGCCATGCGCAGCACCAGCTTGGCCTCCACCTCGATCGCCAGGATGTACTGCTCGGCGTACACCTCAAAGCGGCTTTCCAGCTCCAGGGGGCTGAGCACGCCCTGGCGCTCGAACAGGTCGCGGATCTGGGGCCGCTGCAGCACCGGCAGGGCATCGGCCGTGGTGGGCATGTTCTCCAGGCCCCGCTCCTCCACCGCCATGCGGTGCCATTCCGACGAATAGCCGTCGCCACCGAAGATCACGGCGCTGTGCTCCTGCATCACCTGCTTGAGCACGGTGAAGGTGGCGGCCTCCAGGCTGGCGCCGCCGGCCAGCTGGGCCTCGAGCTGGTTGGAAATCCATTCGAGCGAATCGGCCAGGATCGTGTTCATCGCCACCAGGGGACCGGCCACCGATTGGCCCGAACCCACGGCCCGGAATTCGAAGCGGTTGCCGGTGAAGGCGAAAGGCGAGGTGCGGTTGCGGTCGCCCGGATCCTTGGGGAAATCGGGCAGGGTGTCGACGCCCAGTTCCATCAGGCCGCCGGCGGTGGAGCCCTTCAGCTCACCGGCCTTGATCTGGTTGAAGACATCCTCGAGCTGGCTGCCGAGGTACACCGAAATGATGGCGGGCGGTGCTTCGTTGGCCCCGAGGCGATGGTCGTTGCTGGCGGTGGCCACCACGGCCCGCATCAGCGGTCCGTAGAGGTGAACGCCGCGAATCACGGCGGCGCAGAACACCAGGAACTGCATGTTCTCGTGGGGGGTGCTGCCGGGATCGAGCAGGTTCCCCTGGGTGGCGTTGCCCACCGACCAGTTGACGTGCTTGCCGGAGCCATTGACGCCGGCGAACGGCTTTTCGTGCAGCAGGCAGCTGAAGCCGTGGCGCTTGGCGGTGCTTTTCAGCACAGTCATCGTCAGTTGCTGGTGGTCGGTGGCAACGTTGGCAGCTTCAAAGAAGGGGGCAATTTCAAACTGGCCCGGGGCGACTTCGTTGTGGCGGGTCTTGGCCGGGATGCCGAGCTTGTAAAGCTGGCGCTCCACGTCCTGCATGAACACCTGCACCCGCTCGGGGATCGCCCCGAAATAGTGGTCGTCGAACTGCTGGCCCTTGGCGGGGGCGGCGCCAAACAGGGTGCGGCCAGCCAGCAGCAGGTCGGGGCGCAGGGCCGTGAAGGCGTTATCCACCAGGAAGTATTCCTGTTCGGCGCCACAGCTGGAGTTCACCGGAGCAATGTCCGTGTTGCCCAGGATCCTGAGCAGGCGCTGGGCCTGCTTGTTCATGGCGGCGTTGGAGCGCAGCAGCGGTGTCTTCTTGTCGAGGGCCTCGCCGGTCCAGGACACAAAGACCGTGGGGATGCAGAGGGTGAAGCCGTTCGGGGTTTCCAGCAGGTAAGCGGGGCTGGTCACATCCCAGGCGGTGTAGCCACGGGCTTCGAAGGTGGAGCGGATGCCGCCATTGGGGAAGGAGGAGCCATCGGGCTCGCCCTGCACTAGAAGCTTGCCGGTGAATTCGGCAATGGCGGTGCCATCGCCCTGGGGAGCAATGAAGCCGTCGTGCTTCTCGGCGGTGAGGTTGGTGAGTGGATAGAAGACGTGGGCGTAATAGAGGGCACCGCGGCTGGTGGCCCAATCCTTCATGGCCTGGGCCACGATATTGGCCACGGAGGTGTCAAGCTTGCCGCCCTCCTTGATCGTGCGCTGGATCGACTTGAAGACCTCCTTGGGCAAGGCCGATTTCATTTTGTCCAGCGAAAACACATCGCTGGCCCAGAGCTCCTGCAACGACTGGGTGGGTTCGGTCGAGGCCGGCCCCCGCTGGAGAATGTGGGAGATCGCCTCAAGGCGGGCAGGGGAGGGCATGGGAGAAAACCGGCAATCTCTTCAACCAACTCCAGCATGGGGGCCGGCCGTTGTCATGATTGCTACTGGAAGCCCCAATCTCCAAAAACCCTCAGGGCTGAAGTCCTGAACCCAACCCGGCAGCCATAGCCGTCCAGGTGACCCGGGCCATGGCCTTAGAGATCGCCGTGGCTGCGGCTCCAGGCCAGGGGTGCGCGCGTAGCCATGGCCTGCGTAGGCCGCCCAGGGAGCGGCAGGGATGCCCCAGGAGCCGGTAGCAGGCAGTAGGGACCCAACGGCTCCGGTTGACTGATTGGCTGCGGATCGGCACCGGGAATGGGGTCGCCCTGGGAGGGGGAATTCCGCAGCCAGAAAGAGCGTCGCATCAAAACCCCAAAGGGACTTGATTTCAACCTGGCCAGGGCATGCGGGAGCGGCCAGCAACTCGGCACCGCCGATGGGGACATCGACACCAAAGCGGCTCGCAAACCGAACGGGCCGTGAAAACGGTGGTGTCGCCGACAAAATTCAGGTCCGGTTGCGCCTGTTCTACGCAATCACACTCGCTTTATTGCCCATCACGGCACGCCCAAAGGCAGAAACGGTGTCCCAATCGCCATCGCAAAGGCGGCGATTGGTCCGGCTCCAGGCCGGCGTTCCCGGATCTGGCCGCACCCCGTTGATCTCCAGCCACCCCGGGGCCGGGGCCCCAAACGGCCCCTGCCCTTGTGTCCCCTGTCTCGGACACGCAGCGTTTTGGTAGCGGTTCGCTCCGCACGGCGTCCTAACAAGGAGGACAACGGATCCAAAGCCAGCCTGCGCCATGTCTGCCAACGCCGCTGCGACCAGTCAAGGGAGGGCACTTGCCGCAGCGATGCGGCGCCACCTCTTTTACAGCCAGGCCAAGTCCTCCAGCCTGGCCACCCTCCACGACCACTACCGGGCCCTGGCCCTGGCCGTGCGCGATCGGCTGCTGCAGAACTGGGTCGACACGGCCGACACGTACACCACTGAGCATGTGCGCACGGCCACCTACCTCTCGGCCGAATACCTGCTCGGCCCCCACCTGGAAAACAACCTGGTGAACCTGGGCCTACGCGAGGCGGCCCAATTCGCCTGTGCCGAACTGGGGCTCGACCTGCAGGAGCTGATCGCCGAAGAGCCGGAACCGGGCCTGGGCAATGGCGGTCTGGGACGGCTGGCAGCCTGCTTCCAGGAATCCCTGGCCAGCCTGGAGCTGCCGGCGATCGGCTACGGCATCCGCTACGAGTTCGGCATCTTCCGCCAGCAGATCAGCAAGGACGGCCAGCTTGAAAGCACCGACCCCTGGCTGGCGCGGGGCAACCCCTGGGAGGTGATTCGGCCGGAATGGAGCTATCCGGTGGTGATCGGCGGCACAACCGTGATGGGGGTGGCCTACGACACGCCGATCCTGGGCTACGGCGTCCACACCGCCAACACCCTGCGGCTCTGGTCGGCCCAGGCGCCCGATGTCTTCGATTTCGCCTCCTTCAATGCCGGCGATTACACCCGGGCCGTGCTCAACAAGGTGCAATCGGAAACCCTCTCCAAGGTGCTCTATCCCAACGATGAGCTGGACCAGGGCAAGCGCTTGCGCCTCAGTCAGCAGATCTTCTTCGTGTCCTGTTCCCTGCAGGACATGTTCCGCATCCTCAAGGGCCAGGGCCTAGCCGTCACCGACTTCCACAAGAAGTTCGCCGTGCAGCTCAACGACACCCATCCGGCGATCGCCGTGGCCGAGTTGATGCGCCTGCTGATGGATGAGCATGGCGTCGATTGGGACACGGCCTGGAGCATCACCACCGCCAGCATCAGCTACACCAACCACACCCTGCTGCCGGAAGCCCTGGAAACCTGGGGCGTGGACCTGTTCGAGCAGCTCCTGCCCCGCCATCTGTCGATCATCTACGAAATCAATGCCCGCTTCCTGCGCATGGTGCGCCTGCGCTACCCCGGCGAACCCGAAATCCTGCAGCGCATCTCCCTGATCGAAGAGGGGGCCCAACGGCGGGTGCGCATGGCCCATCTGGCCGTTGTCGGCAGCCACCACGTCAACGGCGTGGCGGAACTGCACAGCGAACTGGTGAAGGAGAACCTGTTTGCCGACATGGCCCGGCTCTGGCCGGAGCGCTTCACCAATGTGACCAATGGCGTGACCCCCAGGCGCTGGCTGGCGGTGGCCAATCCGGCCCTGGCCAGCCTGTTGGATGAGGCGATCGGGGAGGGCTGGCGCAAGGATCTGGCCGAACTGCAAGGGCTGGAAGCCTTTGCCGATGATCCGGCCTTCCTCGATCGCTGGCGCAGCGTGCGCGATCAGGGCAAGCAGCGGCTGGCGAGCCACATCCACCGCGAACTGGGCGTGCTGGTGGATTCGGGCTCCCTGTTTGATGTGCAGGTGAAACGGATTCACGAATACAAGCGCCAGCACCTGGCGGCCCTGCAGATCGTGGAGCGCTACCTGCGCATCCGCGCCGGCGAAGATCTACCCGCCCGCACCTTCATCTTCGGCGGCAAGGCGGCCCCCGGCTATGCCATGGCCAAGCTGATTATTCGCCTGATTGTCGGCATCGCCGATGTGGTGAACATGGATCCGGCCATGGAGGGGCGGCTGCGGGTGGTGTTCCTGCCCAACTTCAGCGTCTCCCTGGGTCAGTTGGTGTACCCGGCGGCCGATCTCTCCGAGCAGATCTCCACCGCCGGTAAGGAGGCCTCCGGCACGGGCAACATGAAGATGGCCCTCAATGGCGCCGTCACAATTGGCACGCTCGATGGCGCCAACATCGAAATCCGGGAGCGGGTTGGTGCTGAGAACTTCTTCCTGTTTGGCCACAACGCCCGCCAGATCGAAGAACTCAACCGCAATGGCTACCACCCGATGCCCTGGCTCGAAAATGAGCCCAAGGTGCGCGAAGCCATGCATCTGATCAGCTCCGGCTTCTTCAGCGAAGGCGACGGCAGCCTGTTCCAACCGCTGCTGGCCAACCTCTCGAGCACCGATCCCTTCCGGGTGATGGCCGACATCGGCGATTACCGCCGCAGCCAGGATGCGGTCGATGGGGCCTGGCTCGACCAGCGCCGCTGGAACCGCATGTCCCTGTTGAACACCGCCCGCTGCGGCTTCTTCAGCAGTGACCGCTCGATCCTGGAGTACGCCGAGCGCATCTGGAAAATCCAGCCGGCGCCGGTCACCTCCTGCAGCCTCGTGCAAGCGATCGAGCCCTGAAGCCCAGCCGCGAACCGGTAGCGGCGGCAGCCCCGGGGGCAGGCTGCCTTCTTTGGATCAGATGGGGGCTGCCTTCGGGACTACAGATGGGGTTGCCTTGGCGACTCCATCGGGGGCTGCCGGGGGGACTACGGCCGGGACTGGGCTCAGCCCAGGCGCCGGTGTTGGGCACCGTGCTCGCTTCGAGAGGGGCGTTTGTGCCACCGCTGGCCCCAGGCCGGCCCCCAGCACCGGGCCGCAGCACCCCGTCCAGGCTGGTGCTGGCGTGAGCGAGGGGTCCCCGTTGCTGGTCCCCGAGCCCCGCCAGCTGGGAACGCTGCTGGTGGCGGAGAAGCCATCCGGCCTGCTCTGCCAGCCGGGCCGGGGCCCCCACCTGGCCGATTCCCTGCTGACCCGGTTGCGGCTGCGCTGGCCGGGGGCCCAGCTGGTGCACCGCCTTGATCGGGATACCTCGGGGTTGGTGATGCTGGCCCTGGAGCCTGACCTGCACCGGGCCCTCAGCCAGCTGTTCGCCCAGCGGCTGGTGCGCAAGACCTACCGGGCCGATGTGGCTGGGGTGCCGCAGCAGCCGGCGGGCACGATCGCGCTGCCCCTGGCGCGCCACAGCCGCCAGCCCCCCCGCTACGGGCCCGACCCGGCCGGCAAACCCGCCCAGACCGACTGGCAGCTGCTGGAAGCCTGTCCACCCTGGAGTCGGCTGGAGCTGCGCCCCCTCACCGGCCGCTCCCACCAGTTGCGCGCCCACCTGGCGGCCATCGGCCATCCGATCCTGGGGGATCCCCTCTATGGGATCCAGGACTTGGGAGACGGGGGCGACCCCAGCCAGCCCCCAGGCAGGCCCAGGCCCCCTGGAGAAACTGGCCTGCCGTCCGCCGAGCGGCTGCGGCTGCACGCCACGGCCCTGGCCTTTCGCCATCCCCTCAGCGGGGAGTGGCTGCAGTTCCATTCGGCTTGCCCGTTCTGACCCCCCTGCCCGCTTTGCCCCCTCTGCCCGTTCTGACCCGTTTGCCGGTTCTAATCCATTTGTCCGTTTTGACCCATCTGGCCGTTTTGACCCATCCCCCCGCCGTGGCCCTGCTCGGCTATCTGGCCGCCAGCCTCACCACCGTGAGCTTCTTTCCCCAGGCGATCAAAACGGTGCGCAGCGGCGACACGAGCGCCATTTCCCTGCGCATGTATGCCCTGTTCACCCTGGGAATCAGCTGCTGGGGGCTGTACGGGCTGCTCACCCGCGATGGCCCCCTGATCGTGGCCAACGCCATCACCCTGGTGCCCGCCGGCCTGATCCTGGAACGCAAGGGACGGGCCCTGCTGGCGAGCCGCCGCCGGCGCCCCTGAGCGGTGCCCCAGCCCTGGGCAGGCCAGGGGCTGGGGCCTGGCCCCAGAAGGGATCGGCTCTGGCCGGCGGGCAGAGGGCAGGCGCCGGCCAGGCAGCTGGCTTGTGAGCGGCTGCCCGGGGCGGCCAGGCGAGGCCCGGATCTGCGGCCTTGGCGCTGACGGAGGCCCTTTGGCATCCCAGGACACCAAGCGATCGTTCACGATCCGTTACGATGTCTTCAAGTTTCGCAAACAAACCCACCCATGGCTGACTCCTCCTCCCGCTTCGGCTTCGTGGCCTTCGCTGAAACCTGGAATGGCCGCCTGGCCATGCTCGGCTTCGTCATCGGCCTCGGCACCGAACTGCTCACCGGCCAAGGCATCCTCAGCCAGATCGGCCTGGGCTGATCCCTCGGGGCCCGGGGCCAACCAGCCAGGGCCCTTTACAACATCAAAATTTCCAACCCCATCTGGCCAAGCCAGGTGGGGTTTTTGATTGGCCAGGCCCTGGGCCCAGCCAGGCCCGGCCAGGGCCGCAGCCGCCTTCAGCCCCTCGCCAGGCGGTTGCGGGGGGGCTGGCCACTGCCCTGGTGCAGGGCCCGGATCCAGGCCCTGGCCTTCAGTCCCAGGGCCGTCGCCAGGGCGGCCAGGCCCAGGCACAGGGCTGCCGCCCCTGAGGCCCCCAGCCAGCTGGCGGCCGCCAGGGCCACGAGCACGGCCAGGCCACAGCCCTGTTGCAGCCAGCGCAGGCGCTTGAGGGCCCCACGGCAGCTGTGGCAGTGGCGGGTGTGGCTGTCGTAGCGATCCAACAGGGGCTGCCGGCGCTGGCGCTGGGGCAGGTCCTGGCCCGGGAAGGGCGTTCCGGCAAACCGGTGCAGCCAGTCGTGCAGGGCTTTGACGTAGAGATCGGCGCTGGTGGCCAGAAAGCAGCTGCGGGCGAGGTCGCCACTGCCGCCGCGGGCCTCCAGCACCCGCTCCTGGCCATGCAGGAAGATCTGGTCGTCTTCGAGCACGGTGTGGTTGGCCAGATGCTGCAACCACTGGGGTCTCAAGGCCAGCAGCCGACCCGGCAGGGGGGAGTCGAACTGGAACGGGAAGCGGGCAAACAGGCGGCATTCGCCCCGACGCATGGGCGTGGCATAAACCACCGTGAGGATGCGGGCAAAGCCCTTGGCCGTGAGGTCATGCCACATCAGGCAGGGCGCCACGAACACCGTCTCCTGGCTGCCGAGCTTGCCCTGCCGCGGCCCCTCCGGCCAGAGCCCCGTGAACCCCTCGGGCCCAAAGCCGGTGAGTTCCAGCCGCACCGGCCCGGCCGTTTCGCGCCGCCCGACGCTGGCGTGGTGGGTGAAGGGCACATGGCTGGGGTCGAGCACGTTCTCGAGCACGGTCAGGGCGTCCATGGGCAGATCCCGGAAGGTGTCCTGCACGGTCCAGCGGCCGGCCCGGGGGTTGGCCGGGGCCGCAACCGGCTGGCCCCCGGGGCCGCCCGGATCGGCAAGGGCGCCCTGGGGACCTGGGGCGGGGGAGTTGGCCTTGGCGCCGGCTTTGGACCTGGACTTCGGCTTGGGCCTGGCCTTGATCGAGGGTCCGGGCTTGGCCACGGGCGTGGTCCCGGGCTCCTGGAGCCGATCCCCCGGAGCCGGGGATGGGCCCAGCCCAGAGCCCTCGAGCACCGGCACCAGGGGCAGGGGCTGGCTGGCCGCCTGATCAGCCGCCCCGGCGAATACAAACAGCAGGCCCTGGGCCTCGGCGGTGGCGAAACGGCGGCAGCGGCTGCGTTTGGCGCTGGGGGTCACCCCCGGCTCCGCCTGGGGAATGGCGGTGCACTGGCCGGCACCATTGAAACTCCAGCCGTGATAGGGGCACTCCAGCTCGCCGTTGGCGTTGAGGCGTCCTTCCGAGAGGGGCACCAGCCGGTGTGGACAGACATCGGCAAAGGCGCGCCAAAGGCCCTCCTGCCAGTCGAACCAGAGCACCAGGTCCTGCTCCAGCAGGGTGAAGGCGCTGGGCCGGGCCGGGTCCAGGTCCTGGAGGTAGGCCACCGGGTACCAGCGCTGGAACCAGGCCTGGTCGCCCTGTTGCTGCCGGTCCACGGCGATCGCTGCGGGAAGGCCTTGATCGTGTCAGGCGGCGCCGCTGGCTGTGGGATCCGGGCCAGTTGCCGCCCTGCCAGGCCTCAGGCGCTGTAGCCCCGGCGCGGCGCAATCGGATAGGGGATGCGGCGGTGGCGCATGCGGCGCCACACCTGCACGAACGAGCGCACCACCAGTTCCAGTTCGGCCAGACCCAGGCCGCTCTCGGCCAGCTGGCCATCGCGCCAGCGCGCCTCGATCAGGCGGCGCACCATGGCCCGGGCCTCCGTTTCACTCGTATTCGGGGGCAGCGAACGCAGGGCCGCTTCGCAGCCATCGGCCAGCATCAACAGGGCCGTTTCCCGGCTGCGGGGATTGGGACCCCGGTAGCGGAAGCGCTGCTCGGGGATTTCGGGGTGGCGTTCCCGGGCCTGGTGCAGGAAGTAGCCCATCTTCAAGGTGCCCTGGTGTTCGGGAATGAAGTCGGCGAGGGGGCGGGGCAGGCGGTAGCGGCGCGCCAAGCGCAGGCCCTCATCCACATGGGCCTGGAGGATGGCGGCACTGGCCAGGGGATCGTCGAGCTGGTCGTGGGGGTTGGCGCCATCGCCCTGGTTCTCGATGAACCACTGGGGCCCATGCAGCTTGCCGACATCGTGATACAGGGCACCGGTGCGGATCAGGTCCACATCCGCCTGGATCGCCCGGGCACCCTCCTCGGCCAGGCCGCAGATCATCAGGGTGTGCTCAAAGGTGCCCGGGGCTTCGCAGGAGAGCCGCCGCAGCAGGGGCCGCTCCAGGTCGGCCAGCTCCAGCAGCCGGGCCCGGGTGAGCAGGTCAAAGGCGCTCTCCACCAGGGGGCTGAGCAGCAGGCCCACCATCAGCAGGCCCATCACCAGCAGGGCCTCACCAGCCAGGTCAGCCGGCAGGGGCAGCGGGATGTCGGTGCCCCGCAGGGACAGCAACTGCAGCACCAGCCATTGCAACACCAGGGCCCCCAGGGGCAGCAGCAGGGCCAGCTGCAACAGCTGGGCGCGGCTGCGTTGCCGCCCCGCCAGCACCGCCGCCACCGCCGCCACGGCCGAGGCCACCAGCACCCGCCCGTCCAGCACGCCACTCAGGGGCATGGGCCAGAGCAGGGCAGCCCCGGCCAGCCAGGCCAGCCCCGAGGCCGTGCCCAGCCCCTGGGCCAGCAGCAGGGTGGGGGGCACCAGCAGGGCGAGGGGACTCGCGGCTGGACCCAGCCAGAGCTTGAAGCCCTGCACCACCAGCAACACCGCCAGGGCCAGCAGGGCCTGGCGCGGTTCAAGGGTGGCCCGCCAGCGGCGACTCACCAGCACGATCACGCCACAGGCCGCCAGGGCCTCACTGAAATGGGCCAACCAGACCCGCGGCAGCGGGCGACGGTTGATCAGCCCGAAGTAATCGAGCACGTCATAGGACTGGGGGGTGATCAGCTGGCCCTGGCGCACGATCAGCTCGCCCCGGCCCACACTGATGGTCGGCAGGCCCTGTTGGGTGAGCAGGTCCTCGATCAGCCGCTTGCTCAAGGTGGGGTCAAGCCGCAGGTTGCTGCGGCCGAGCAGGGACTCGGCCACCAGGCGCCCCCCCAGCTGGCGGCCCGGCGGCGGCAGGCTGTCCAGTTGCAGTTCGGCCGCCTCCTGCAGCTGGCTGCGGGCCACGCTGGCCACCAGGCCCTGGCGCAACATGCGCCGTTGGGCGGAGCGCAGCTGCTGCTGCCAATGCCGGAGATCGGCGGCGGGCAGGCCGGCCAGCCACTGGCGTTCGCCCGGACTCAGGCTGACCGGGCCCAGGCCGGCCTGGGGGGTGTGGGCCAGGCGCCCCACCTCCCGCAGCTGGCCTTCGAGCTGCTGTTCCAGGGCATGGTCGACGTGGGGATCGGCCACGTGCACATGGGTGCGGGACCCCAGCAGGGAGCGGCGCTGCTCCAGGGCGCCCGTATCCACCACCGTGGCCTCCTTGGGCGCCCGCACCGTGAAGGGAGAGGGAATGCCGGGCCGCAGGCTGGGCTCCACCAGCGTGGGCCAGCTGGAGAGCAGGGCCACCAGGGCCGCCATCACCACAATCGCCAGACCATCGCCAAAGCGCCAGGGGGCCAGGGCCTGGCGGGGCGCCTCCAGCCGCAGCAACCGTTGCCAGAGCTGACGCCAACGGCGGGGAAGCGAGCCCGGGCGGATCACCGAATCGGTTAAGGGGATTTCCACGCTACCGCTGCAAACTGTGGGAAGTTGCGCGGCTGCCTCTCCATGGCCACCCGTCTTGATGGCCGCCAGCTGGCGAAGGAGCTGGAGCAGCGACTGGCAGGGGTGATCGCCGGCCACCTGGCCCAGGCGGGGCGCCCCCCCGGCCTGGCGGTGCTGCGGGTGGGCGATGACCCGGCCAGCGGCGTCTATGTGGCCCATAAGGAGAAGGCCTGCAGCCGCATCGGCATCACCAACCACGGCGCCCACCTGGCCAGCACCACCCCCCAGGCCGAGGTGCTGGCCCAGATCGAGCGGCTCAATGCCGATCCGGCCGTGGACGGCATCCTGGTGCAGCTGCCCCTGCCCGCGGGTCTGGACGAGGGCCCGCTGCTGGCGGCAATCGATCCCGCTAAGGACGCCGACGGCCTGCACACCCTCAACCTGGGCCACCTGCTCAAGGGCGAGCCCGGCCCGCGCAGCTGCACCCCCGCCGGGGTGATGGCGCTGCTGGCCCGCCACGGGGTGGCGCTGGCCGGCAAGCGGGCCGTGGTGGTGGGGCGCAGCATCCTGGTGGGCCAGCCGATGGCCCTGATGCTCCAGGCCGCCAACGCCACGGTCACCGTGGCCCACTCCCGCACCCTGGACCTGGCCGCGATCACCCGCCAGGCCGATGTGCTGGTGGTGGCGGCCGGCAAGCCGCTGATGCTCGGGGCCGAGCACGTCAAACCCGGAGCCGTGGTGGTGGATGTGGGCATCCATCGCACCGATGGCGGCCTCTGCGGCGATGTGCGCTTTGACGAGGTGGAGCCGATCGCCAGCGCCATCAGCCCCGTGCCCGGCGGCGTGGGCCCGATGACCGTGACCCTCCTGCTGGTGAACACGGTGGCCAGCTGGTGGAGCCGCACCGGCGGGGCGCCATCCGCCAACCCCCTGGCCGATTTGTTGCCCTGAGTGGGCCTTGCCCCATGGCCCTGGGATCCGGGGCGGCAGGCAGCCCCCGGGGCAGGCGCCCCTGGCCGATCCCTTCCGGTAACGACTGCCCCCGGGAGGGCCAGGGGTGGGAGCACCGCCTGAGAGACTCCAGCGGAGCCCACACCCTTCCATGACCGCGGCGGTGAGCACGACCTTTGATTTCGCCGCCTACCTGGAGGCTGCCCGGCTGCGGGTGGAAACGGCCCTGGATGGCTCGCTCGGGCCCGAACGGCCCGAATCCCTGCGCGAGGCGATGCGTTACTCCCTGCTGGCCGGGGGCAAACGGCTCAGGCCGATCCTCTGCCTGGCCGCCTGTGAACTGGCGGGGGGCGACAGCGCCCTGGCCCTGCCCACGGCGGTGGCCCTGGAGATGGTCCACACCATGTCGTTGATCCATGACGACCTGCCGGCCATGGACAACGACGACCTGCGCCGGGGCCGGCCCACCAACCACAAGGTGTTCGGCGAAGCCAACGCGATCCTGGCCGGCGATGCCCTCCTGACCCGGGCCTTTGAGATGGTGGCCCTGCGCAGCCCCGGGGTGCCGGCCGAGCGGCTGCTCCAGGTGGTGGGCGAACTGAGCCTGGCGTCGGGAGCGCCGGGGCTGGTGGGCGGCCAGGTGGTCGACCTCGAGTGCGAGGGCAAGGACGTGGACCTGGAGACGCTCGAATACATCCACCTCCACAAGACCGGCGCCCTGCTGCGGGCCTGCGTGCTCAGCGGAGCCCTGGTGGCAGGCGCCTCCGAGGAGCTGCTGGGGGCCCTGGGCACCTACGCCCGCGGCATCGGCCTGGCCTTCCAGATCATTGACGACATCCTGGATGTGACCGCCAGCAGCGAGGTGCTCGGCAAGACCGCCGGCAAGGACCTGACCGCCGACAAGACCACCTACCCGAAATTGCTGGGCCTCGAGGAATCCCGTCGCCGGGCCGAGACCCTGGTGACGGAAGCCAAAACCGCCCTGGCCCCCTGGAGCGCCCAGGCCGCCCCGCTGCTGGCCCTGGCCGACTACATCACCAGCCGCGACCGATGATCGCTTCGATCGACCCAACGGGCTTGAGCGCGGATGCGACTGTTTTGCAGGCCTTCTTGAGCAATGGCGTGCTCGCCTGGGGCCTGGCGGCCTGTGGCCTGGCCCAGCTCTCCAAGCTGGTGATCGAGCTGGTGGTGCACCGGCGCTGGCGACCGGCCGTGCTGGTGGAAACCGGCGGCATGCCCTCCAGCCATTCGGCCCTGCTCACGGGCACCGCCGCTGGCATCGGCTGGCAGCTGGGGTTTGACACCCCCCTGTTTGCCCTGGCGGCCACGATGTGTTTTGTGGTGCTCTACGACGCCTCGGGCGTGCGGCGGGCCGCCGGCATCACCGCCTCGCGGGTGAATGGCCTGCCCGATGGCCTCTGGGAGGCCAAGGGCGAGGGCCCGGCCGTGCTCAAGCCGCTCAAGGAAAACCTCGGCCACACCCGCCTGGAGGTGTTCGTGGGCAGCGTGATCGGTCCGGCCGTGGCCCTGCCCGGCCTGGTGCTGGTGGGATCGCCCCTGGAGATCGCCCACCATCTCGGCCTGCTGCAGGGCCAGCTGCCGATCGGGTGACCCTCCCCTCACCAGGCTCGCAGGAGGCAGCGCTCACCACGGGGCAACAGCAGGCGCTGGCGGCCTTCGCCACCTGGCTGCAGGCGCCCAGGGATGGCACGCCCTTTGTGTTGAGTGGCTTTGCCGGCACCGGCAAAACCTTCCTCTCCATGCACCTGCTGGCCCAGGTGGAGGCCAGCGGCCTCTGCTGGACGGTGGTGGCCCCCACCCACAAGGCCGTGGGGGTGTTGCGCCAGCAGCTGGCCCTGCATGGCCTGCAACCCACCTGGTACCCGGCCACGATCCACCGGCTGCTGCGGCTCAAGCTTCGGCGCGAGCGCGATCTGGAGCGCTGCGAGGAAACCGAGCAAACCGCCATGGCCCTGGAACACCTGGGCCTGGTGCTGATCGATGAGGCCTCGATGGTGGACAGCAGCCTGCTGGAGATCTGCCTGCGCTGCGCCCACCCCTTACGCACCCGGTTGGTGTTCGTGGGCGATCCGGCCCAGCTGCCGCCGGTGGGGGAGCCGCTGAGCCCCGTGTTTGCCCTCGGCCGGGCCGAACGGGCTTTTCTGTCGGAGGTGGTGCGCCACCAGGGCCCGGTGCTGCGCCTGGCCACGGGCCTGCGCGAGGGAGCCCTGCCCTGCCGCCAGCCGCCGGTGCTGGCCCCGGTCCGCAGCAGCCTGGGGCTGGTGGCGGTGGCGCCCAGGCCGGACTGGCTGGCGGCGGCCCAGGCCGCCCTGCGCCGAGCCGCCGAACTGGACAACCCGGACCACGCCAGGATCCTCTGCTACACGAACCGGGCCCTCGAGCAACTGGTGCCCCTGGCCCGCCGCGCCATCCATGGCGAGATGGCAGACCAATTGCCGGTGTTGCCCGGCGAGGTGCTGATCAGCCGCTCCGCCGTGATGGCACCGGCCTGCCGCCAGGGGGAAGAGGGGGCCGAGGAACCCGACATGCTGCTGGGCTCCAACCGGGAGCTGGTGGTGCGCGATGTGACGCCGGAGCGCTGTGACCTGGCCGATTTCGGCGTCGGCAGCGGCGATGGCCTCAGCGCCAGCGTGATCGACACCCTCACCGCCGAGGTGGAAGCGGGCGAAACCCGGCTCAGCCTGCGCCTGTTGCCGCCCGTGGGAAGCGCCGCCCGCCAGCAGCTCGATGGGGTGCTGGCCCGGCTGCGCCAGCAGGCCCGCGACGCCGGCAAAAAAGACGGCCGGGGCCTGTGGCGGCGCTTCTTCCTGGTGCGCGATGCCTTCGCCTCCCTTGGCCCTGCGGCCGTGTTGACGGTGCACCGCAGCCAGGGCAGCACCTTTGGTGAAGTGTTTGTGGCCGGGGATGTGTTTTGGCCTAGCGATGAGCAGCTGCGGCGCCAACTGGTGTATGTGGCCGTGAGCCGGGCCAGCCAGGCGGTGTGGCTGGTGGGCACCCAGGGCAGCGCCAGCGCCTCAGGGCAGGCGGAAGCCCAGCGCTGGCAGGAGTGGCTGGCGGCGGGAGAAGTTAGTTAAGCCGCCCGTTTATTGCGTTGGCGCCAGAAGGCAAGGAGACCCCTGATTTGCAGAAGATCTCAGCCCTCACTGACAGGGCGGCGATCAGTCCTTGAAAACCCGATAGATCAGGGGGACCCCAAATCAGAGCGACAGGGCCAACGCAACGAAGCCTCGCTCCCCGCAGACTCCAGCGCATACAGAAAAGACCTGCACATTTATGCAGATGCCCCCAGGGAGTTGCGTCATTTCACCCATACGCAGATGCAGCACTTTGCCACGACATCCAGCAGCTTGCACTACCTCTGACTCAGATATACAATTAAATCCCATATTGCCCTCATGAAAGTTTAGAAAGTCGCTGATCAATACCTGGCGCATGGTCACCTCCGTTCTAATGAAGAGCTTCTCGATCAGCGCGAGTGACCTCTCTTTTCTCTCCTCCCAGGTCAGCGTTCCGATCATCGAGGTCATCAGGTATCTTTCAGATGGCACCGAGATCTACGGTTATCGCGCTCCCGACGGAAGCACAGTTGAACTAGGGAAACTGGGCAGTTTTGATCCCTATCAAACCTCCTGGGCCCAGTATCTACCAGCCGTCGTAACACCAGCTGGGTCAACAGCCGCTGGCATTGCCGAACCATTTGGGGTGCGCAATGTCCAAGGCCTTTTTAATAACATTTCACTGACAAGCTCAGCTCCGTGGGGTTCGGCCTTCAGCCCGTTTGCACGAAATAGCTACGCCGACTACCTCCATTACCTCAGCCAAAGCACCACTAGCAGCAGAACCACCCCCGACGGATTTGGCAACACCGCCGTTCGACTACGCGCCAAGGCATCGGCGGAACTGCAAGCGGCTGTCAATGCCCTCGATGGCGTTCAAACCACTGGCCTGGCCCCGGACCCGACCCTGAGCAGGACCCTTTGGGGCGCCATGACGCCCGAGCAACAAGCCCTGGTTCAAGATTCCACCTACGGCACCCGCATTGGCGCCACGGGCAACGTGGATCTCTCCCAGCGCTATGCCAACCCCTTCCTAACGGTGTACGACTACACCCCCAGGATGATCTCCCAAACGGTTGACTCCCACGAAGCGCTGCAGCGGATGGACGTCGCCTCCGGCGGCGCCGTATTCACCGATCACATCACCTATGAGCGCACCGATATTCATACGGGCGGCACAACAACTGTCACGGAAGATTTCACGCGCAACCTCAACACCCTGTCGGGCGATCCAACCCTGACGGGCTGGAATGTGTTATTTGGCCAGTTCTTTGACCATGGCCTGGACTTCATTGGCAAAGGGGGCAATACGACAGCTGCAGGTAGCGCCAAGATCTACATCCCCCTCGATCCCACCGATCCGATGCATGACCCCGCCCATGGGGTCACCAAACTGAGCATCGCCAGGGCCTCGGTGAACAACCCCGAAGCCGCTGGAGCCGATGGCATGTTCCGCACGGCGGATGACATCCAAAGCCCAGGCGCTGATGGCCTCTATGGCACAGACGATGATGGGGTTGGGCCCAGCAATCCCGATTACATCAACCACACATCGCCCTACATCGACCAGAGCCAAACCTATGGCTCGGATGACACGGTCACAGCCTTGCTGCGGGAGTGGGTTCAAAATCCAAGTACAGGCCAATGGCAGCAGGGGATGCGGCTACTTGATGGCCACTCACTGGTCAATGGCTACGACCGGATCAACGCGGATGGAAGCCAAGCTGTCGATCTGCATTCCACCCTGCCCACCCTCAATGAACTGAGGGCCTATCTGCGTGCCACCGGGCGCGATGACCTCAGCTGGGAAGATATCGGCAACCTCAGGGCTCGCGACGGCCAGGGGCATGTGATTGATCTGGATCCCCTGCAAGCTGCTGTGCAGGCGAAGTACACCGGGCACACGCTGCTTGCGGACATGCTGCCCCATCTCGATGCGGCCCCTATGGAGGCGGCTGGCCTGCAGCCGTTGCAGGAGCTGTTTAGCGACTACAGCGGCACGATTAGTGATTATGTTGATTTCATGGGCAATCCGGTCAGTGGCGCCAACCCCGCCATTGTCAATGAGATCCTGCTGCGCAGTATTGGCGATCACTATGTGGCGGGTGATGGCCGCGCCAACGAAAACTTTGGCCTCACGGCCGTGCACCATGTTTGGCATGAAAACCACAACTGGCAGATCGGCAATCTGATTGAAACGATCCGCCAGCAGCAATTAGCGGATCCAAGCCATACGGCAGCCCATGCCTGGCAAGTTGATGCAGGATACGGCCTCGATGCCCTTGGCAATTATAAGGATGCCAATGGCACTATCAGCTGGAACGAAGAAAAGATGTTCCAAGCGGCCCTGCTGATCAACCAAACGGAATATCAGCACGTCGCCATCGATCAGTATGCCAGGGGAATTTCTCCCAATATTCCGCTGTTTGTCATGTACGACTCGTCCGTGAATGCGGATGTCACCCTTGACTACAGCCAGGTGGCCTTCCGCTTTGGCCACTCCCAACTGCGCGAAACCATCGACACCCTCGATCCCAACGGCAGTTTGACCGGGGCGATCACCCACTATGCCTTGGAGCAAGCCTTCCTCAATCCCGATGGCTTTACCAAGCTGGGGCCCGAGGCCATTGCCCAGGGGATGAGCCGCCAGGCGGCCAACGAAATCGATGAGATTCTCACCCCCGCCCTGCAGAAGAAACTGCTGGGCCAACCCATGGATCTCGCCGCCATCAACATCGCCAGGGGCAGGGATCTGGGGATGCCGACCCTCAATAACCTGCGCCGGCAGTTAAGTAACGGCCTGACGGCTGAATTGGCAGCTCTACAAGCGAAGCTGTCCCTCAACCCAGACGACAGCCGCCTGCAACAAACGATTGACAAGACGATTGCTCTTCAATCAGGTCTGCAGGCTTATAAGAGCTGGAGTGATTTTGGCAAAGCGTTGCTCCACCCAGAGGCCCTGGCAAACTTCATGGCCGCCTACTCCTTTGACGGAGACACTGCCAAGGCCGATGTGGTTTTGAAGCTGGCAACGGGCACTAAGTTTGACGCCCTCAGCGCCCAAGAGCAGGCCATTGTGGGCTCCCTGGGTTGGACGAATGCGGACGCCTCCAGCAAGGCTGCGATCTTTATGGGAGTGGGTAGCGCAGCGGATAAGGGTTTTGAATCCATTGACGCCTGGAACGGTGGCCTGGCTGAAAAACATGTCTTTTTGGGTCAGCTTGGCTCCACCTTTGATGCCATCTTCTCAGACCAGATGACGCGCCTAATCAACGGCGATCGCTTCTACTATTTCTGGCGCCTACAGCTTGGCCTACCCACCTTCACCGAACTGAGCAGCTCCGTTACCACCGAACAATTCAAAGACATTATCGAGCGCACAACCGGCGCCAAGCACCTGGTTGGCGATGTAATGTTCATGGCAGATAGCTATGTGGAACTAGGCGAAACTGGTGCCAGCCAAGACCATAAATATGGAGATCTTATAGCCCAAAATAATATCGGAGTTTATTCCGATCTTGGCTACTCAACAGATCAAAATGGAACCCTTGTTAGCGAGCTGGTCAATGGTGTGACAACCGCCTACATCTTTGATGCCCGACCCGACATGGGCGCCAATCCCGATGGCACCGCGTCCTCTGGATTCAATGCCCATGAGGTGATTGGCGGCACGGCCTACAAGGATTTCATCGATGCCGGCGATGGCGATGACACGGTCTACGGAGATGGCGGCGATGACGTGCTAATCGGCAATGCCGGCGCCGACCACCTCTATGGCGAAGCGGGCAACGATTATCTAGATGGCGGCACCCTGCCAGACTTCCTGGATGGCGGCATCGGCAACGATGAAATCCATGGTGGTGATGACGCCGACGTGGTGATTGGAGCCGAAGGGAATGACCGCCTCTTTGGTGAAAACTTTGCCGACGAAATGCATGGCAATGAGGGCGATGATTATCTCGATGGCGGCCTCGATGCCGACATCATCTTCGCTGGCGAAGGCCAAGATGTGGTCGTCGGTGGAGAAGGTCTCGATACCACCTATGGCGAATGGGGTGACGATCGCATGTTCGCCGGAGCTGGGCCTGACCAACTCTTTGGTGGCTACGGCGACGACATTCTCAATGGCGGCACCGGCGGCGGCAATCAGAACCTCAACGTGGATGAATGCCTAGGTGAATTTGGCTACAACATCGTTTCCTTTAGCGACATCAATATCAGCCTGGGCAAAATTGCCGATTTGAATTATCAGAATGTCAACATGGGCACCAGCACCCCGTTTGGCCAACTCTGGGTTGACATTCAGGGTCTGGAGGGTACATCCAGGGCCGATCAGTTGATTGGCGATACCAATAACAACTGGTTGATTGGCGGCGGTGCCGATGATGTGCTGAGCGGCGGCGCTGGCGACGATGTCATCATTGCCGATTCGATCCGACTCGACGCCCTGGTTGGCTCCTATAGCGTAGCGGCACAATTGCAAAGCAATGGTCTGCTCGATCGCCTGCCAGGAGCCAAAAAGCACTTCATGGATTTGCTGAGATCGGCAAAAGATTTCACGTTTGGCGATGTTTCTGTGGTGGGTGCCGATGGCGTGACCTATAGCCATTCGGTGGCAGGAGCCAATGACTTGGTGACCTACGCAGGCAGCCGCTTTAACTTTGATATCAGCGCGATTTACGATCCACTCGATGCAACCAAGTTGCTCGCTTTATGGATCGTTGATATCACCGGAGCCGAGACAAGCTCGGTTGGCGATTTGGTGGTTGGCGCCGATCAAATCCGCTTTGGCTATGACTTCACAGCCGTGAACGCATCGCCAAGCAACGCCTCCCACAATATGCTTGCATCAACGGCCATAGTGGGCACCTCGGCCTATTCCACCAGCCAGCTTGCCGCCGTAACCCCGAGCAACGGTGTTGCCGTTTCAACTGGCTATGCCTCTGAACAAAGCCTGAATCCGACCAGCGCCAGCCTGGGGATCAACACCCCAGCCAATCGCCTCAGCGTCACGATCACGGATCCAGACGGCACGGCCACCATTCTCAGAACCCAGTGGCAGGTGAACTCTGGGGCGGGCTGGCTCGATATTGCTTCGGCAACGGCTTCCAGCTTCACGCCTTCGGCATCGACCTTCCCCTTGGGCTCCCAATTCCGGGTCACGGTGAAGTATCTCGATGGCAATGCCAATAACCAGTGGGTCACTAGTGCGCCAAGCGCAGCGATGGGCAAGGAAATCGTTGGCACGGCCCTTGCCGATACCCTCACGGGAACCCCCTATCAAGATGTGATCTATGGCGGAGCTGGGGATGACAGCATCTCCGGTCTTGGCGGCAGTGATGATCTCGAGGGTGGCCTTGGCAACGACACCTACACCCAAACCCTACCCGGCGATCAGATTGTCGAGGCCCTCAATGGCGGTGTGGATACGGTTCTTGCCTCCATCTCCTACACCTTGGGCGACAACCTCGAGAACTTGACCCTCACCGGGACCAGCGCCATCGATGGCACTGGCAATAGCCTGGCTAATAGCATCACTGGCAACAGTGGCAACAACAGCCTCGATGGGGGCGCTGGTGCCGACACCATGGCTGGCGGCGCTGGCGATGATCTGTATCGGGTCGACAATGCTGGCGACCAGGTGATTGAAGCGCTGAACCAGGGGATTGATCGCGTCGAAAGCATGGTGAGCCTAACCCTCGGCAATAACATCGAGAATCTCACCCTGCTGGGCACCGCCAATCTCAATGCCACTGGCAATAGCTTGGCCAACATCATGATTGGCAATGCTGGCAACAACTCCCTTGATGGTGGCGCCGGCATGGATCAACTGATCGGCGGCTTGGGCGATGACCTCTACACGGTAGACAACAGCTCCGATGCTGTTGTTGAAAACCTGGGAGAGGGTATTGACCTGGTCTATTCCTCCGTTAGCCATACCCTCTCGGCCAACGTTGAGAACCTAACGCTCAGCGGCAACAGCGCCATCAGCGGCACAGGCAATGGCCTCAACAACGTGATCACGGGCAATGCCGGCAACAACACGCTCAATGGTGGCGATGGCAACGACACCCTCAATGGCGGTGCCGGCACTGACACCTTGGTGGGCGGTCTGGGCGATGACACCTACATCGTTGATTCCAGCACCGACTCCATCACTGAAGGCGCGGGCGCTGGCCTTGACACCGTTCAAGCCTCGGCAACCTTCTCCTTGGCGGCCATGGCCAACGTGGAGAATCTCACCCTGCTGAACACGGCCAACATCAATGGCACTGGCAACGCCCTTGATAACAGTTTGATTGGCAATTCCGGCAATAACGTTCTCTCTGGCGGTGCTGGTAACGACAGCCTCACCGGGGGCGCCGGCAACGACACCCTCACCGGGGGCGCTGGTGCTGACACCTTCATCGTGGATTCCGGCACCGACACCGTCACCGATCTCGCCTCAGGCGATGCCCTGGTGGTGAGCGCGGGTGCCACCGCTACCACCACCGTCTCCACCGCATTCACGGCAACGGCTGCCACCAGTAATGCCGGCACCGCCAACCTCAGCAGTGCTGGCCTGGCCGTGGATCTCACCGCCACCACCGGAGCTAATGGCTTCCGGGTCACCAACACCGGAGC
>CALRRL020000007.1:0-126081 GCA_943370565.1 Synechococcus sp. UW140
GGCCCTGGCCCTGGCCCAGCGCCAGTCCCTGCCGGATTGGTTGGCCCAGGCATTGCTGAGCTGGCTGCCCGCCCCCCAGGCCGAGGCCGTTGCCGCTGCCTGCAACCAGCCCCCCAGCCTGGATCTGCGCTGCAACCCCCTGCGCGGCAGCCGTGAGCAGCTGCTCGCCGACCTGCGGGCCGCCGGCATGGCGGCCGAGCCCCTGGCCGGCCTGCCCCAGGGCCTGGTGTTGACGGGCCGCAGCGGCGATCTGCGCCAGTTGCCCGGCTACGCCGAGGGCCGCTGGTGCGTGCAAGACCGCTCGGCCCAGCGCATCGCCCCCCTGCTCGATCCCCGGCCGGGGGAGCGGATCCTCGATGCCTGCGCCGCCCCCGGCGGCAAGAGCACCCACCTGGCCGAGCTGATGGGCGACCGGGGCGAGGTGGTGGCCCTCGATCGCAGCGCCGCCCGCCTGCAACGGGTCGGTCGCAACCTCGAGCGCCTGGGCCTGGGCTGCATCCAGACCCGGGTCGGCGATGCCACCCGCCTGAGCGGCGGCCATGGGCCCAGCCTGCCGAAGTCCAGCTCCAAACAAAACCAGCCCAGACCCGAACCGGGCCAGCCCGAACCGGGCCAGCCCAAGCCGGATCCAGACCAGCCAACACCCGAATCAGGCCAGGAGGAAAGCGGGGAGGCGCCGGGATGGGGAGCCCCGGCGGCTGGGGCCGGTGAGGACGCCTGGTGGCAGGGCGGCTTTGACCGGATCCTGGTGGATGCCCCCTGCTCAGGCCTGGGAACCCTGGCCCGCCACGCCGATGCCCGCTGGCGGATCGGGCCCGCCGCGATCGATGACCTGGTGGTGTTGCAACGGCAGCTGCTGGAGGGATTGGCGCCCCTGCTGCGGCCGGGCGGGCGGCTGGTGTACGCCACCTGCACCATGCACCCACGCGAAAACGGCGAGCTGATCGCCGCCTTCCTCGCCGACCACCCCGATTGGCGCCTGCTGGAGAGCTGGCAGCTCTGGCCTGGCCAGGGCCCGGGCGAAGCCCTCGAGGACAGGCCTCAGGGCTCCAGCGAAGCCGTCGGCCCTGGCCAGGGGCGGAAAGCCACCGACGCCGCCCTTTTGAGCCCCCCTGGCGACGGCCCTGGCCCAGGGGGGGATGGCTTCTTTGCCGCAGCCCTCCAAGCGCCCGGTTAAGGAGCTGATCCCAACCCCGGACGGCCTCAGGGCAGGGGCGGTGGCGCCGTCGGTGCGGCCGAGGGGCTCGCTAAGGGAGGGGGAGCGGTGAGGGGCCCCCGGCTGGGGCTGGGCAAGCTCGGCGGTAGGGGCGGCAGGCGGCCGGGTCCGGGGTTGGGCAGGGGGCGGCTGGCCCCACCGCCACTGGCGGCAGGCGCGGGGCCAGCAACGGGACTTCTGGGCGCGGGCGTTGCACCCTGGCTGGGGACCTGGCCAGCAGGGGAGGCCAGGCCGCCCTGGGCGCCCGCCCCAGGGCTGGGGTCCGGATCAGGTCGCTCCCCGGGCAGGGGATTGGGAATGGCGTCGAGGGGCTTGGGGGCCACGGGGCGGGGCTTGGCCGGCGGCTGGAAGCTGCCGGTGAGCACGGGCTTGGGCGGGAACTGCAGCACCGGCAGGTCCCTAACGATCGGCGCCATGTAGTCGTGCCAGGCGTAGGTGGCGAGCACGCTGGTGCTGTGGGTTTCGCGGCTGTCGTCGTAGCCGAGCCAGACGGCGGTGGTGAGCTGGGGGATCGAGCCGATGAACCACAGATCCCGTCCGGATTCGGAGGTGCCGGTCTTGCCGGCCACGGGCCGGTCCTTGAGGGCGGCACCACCGCCGGTGCCCCCCTTGACCACCTGCTGCTGCATCCAGAGCATGGCGTCGGCCAGGGGGCTGGCCACGGCCCGGCGGCCCCGGTCGCCATCGGTGCGGCGGCTCCAGATCAGGTCGCCATTGGGGCCGAGGATTTCCTCAAACGGCGTCGGCGCCACATACACCCCCCTGTTGGCAATGGCGGCATAGGCGGCCGTCATGTCGAGCACGGTCTGCTCATAGGCGCCGATCGCCATCGGGTAGAAGTGGCCCAGGGGCCTGGTAATGCCCAGGCTGCGGGCCGTGGCGATCACCGGGTCAAAGCCCACCTTCTGCAGCAGCTCCACCGCCACCACGTTGAGGGAGTTCTGCATCGCCACCCACATCGGGATGCGGCCCATGTAGCGGTGGCTGAAGTTCTTCGGGCAATAGCCGGCAAAACAGCGCGGTTCATCCACCACGATGTCTTCAGGCTTCATGCCCTGTTGAAGGGCCGTGAGATACACAAACAACTTGAAGGTGGAGCCCGGGGAGCGCAGGGCCTGGACGGCCCGGTTGAACTGGCTCTTGTTGTAGTCCTTGCCGCCCACCAGGGCCCGCACCAGGCCGGTGCCCGGCTCCATCGAGATCAGGGCCCCCTGCATGGCGCCTGGCGTGTTGCTATCGATAATCTTCTGGGCGTGGTCCTGCCAAGCCAGATTGAGGCTGCTGCGGATCGTGAGGCCGCCCACCTCCAGTTGCTCAGGCGTGAGCACCTTGGGCAATTCCTGGGCCACCCAGCTGGTGAAGTAGGGCGCCCGGCTCTCCCAGTACTTGGGCACGGCCGGTTTGAGTTTCAGGGGCGTGGCCAGGGCCGCCAGTTGCTGGCGCTCGTCGATGAAGCCCGCCTCGCGCATGCGGCGCAGCACGATCCGGCGCCGTTGCAGGGCCAGATCCGGGTTGACCAGGGGTGAATAGATCGAAGGGGCGGGCGGCAGACCGGCAATCAGGGCCGCCTCGGCCAGGGTGAGATCCGCCGGGGTTTTTGAGAAGTAGATCCAGGCCGCATCGGCCACGCCGTAGGCGCCGGAGCCCAGATACACGTAGTTGAGATATTGCTCGAGGATCTGCTCCTTGCTGAGCTGGCGTTCCAGTTTGCCGGCCAGGGCCGCTTCTTCGAGCTTGCGGGTGATCGTGCGGTCCTGGCTGAGAAAGACCGTGCGGGCCAGCTGCTGGGTGATCGTGCTGGCCCCCTCTTCAAAGGAGCCGCGGGTGAGGTTGCGCAGCACCGCCCGGCTGATGCCCACCAGGTCGACGCCATCGTGTTGGTAGAAGCGCCGATCTTCGGCGGCAATGAAGGCCCGCTTCACCAGCTCCGGCATCTGGCCACTGGCCACCTTGTCGCGGGTGGCGGGACCCAGTTTCTGGATCACCTGGCCATCGGCCGACAACACCGTGACCGTGCCAGGCCGGTTGAAGGAGTTGATGTGACGGACATCGGGCAGGAGCCGGTCGAGGCCCTGCACCACCAGGGACTGGCCCACGGCCACCGCTCCGCCGATGCCGGCGGCCCAGAGGCCGGCGACCAGCAGCTGGCGCCGGCGCCCCTTCACATGCCCACCACTGGGGCCAAGCCCGCCGCCGGCGTCAGGGCGGTGGTGAGGGAGCTATGGCCAATCGCCAGGGCGGTCACCAACATGCCGATCACCAGGAAGGGCTGGGCACTGGCCTGATATTTCACATCAAAGGCCACGGGATCGCGCAGCAGCCAGATGTCCTGGAAGGTCATCTGGGGCACGATCAACAACACCAACAACACGGCAGAAAAGTGTTGGCCGATGGCAATCAACACCGCCACCATCGCCAGTTGGAACAGGTTGATCATGCCGGCGCTGATCCAGCTGGCCCGCTGGGCCCCGAACACCACCGGCAGGGATTGGAGTCCCAGGGCCCGATCGCCTTCGATGCTCTTGAAATCGTTGACAACGGCAATCCCGAGGCCCGCCAGGCTGTAGGCCAGGGTCAGCAGGGCCGTGGTCCAGGTGAGCTGGCCGAACAAGGCCTGACCCGCCCACCAGGGCAGGGCGATGTAACTGGCGCCGAGGGCATAGTTGCCAAGCCAGCCGTTCTGCTTGAGCTTCAGGGGCGGGGCCGAATAGATGAAGCTCACAAACGAGCCGCCCAGGGCCAGCAGGAACACTACCGGCGTGTCATGGCATGCCCAGAGGTCCAGGCCGTAGGCCACGCCAAGGCCGGCCAGCAGCAGGATCCAGATCTGGGCCCTCACCTGGCCCAGGGGAATCGCCCCCGAAGGAATCGGCCGGTAGGGCTCGTTGATCGCGTCGATCTCGCGGTCGTAGTAGTCGTTGATCGTCTGGGTGTAGCCGGCCAGCAGGGGGCCGCTCATCACCATGCAGGCGATCGACGCGGCCACCTCCGGCAGGGTCCAGTGGAAGCGGCCCGAGGCCGCGGCACCGCAGAGAACCCCCCAGATCAGGGGAATCCAGGTGACCGGCTTCATCAGTTGCAGCCGGATCTTCCAGATGCTGGAGGTGCCGCTGGCACCCTTCATGCCAAGCAACTGGCGGGCCCCGCCGCCGGGCCCCTGGTCCCCGGGCTGGGTGGGGGCTGGGCTGGGGCTTGTGGGTTCGGGGCTGTCGCTCACGGGCAATCGGGCCTCAGGCGGGGGTGATTTCGTCGTCGAAGAACCAGGTGGTGGGACCGCCGCTCAGTTCCACCACCACGCCGATGCCCTTGCCGTCGGTGACCTTGAAATCCTTGACGGTGCCGGTGGCATCGGCCTGCAGGGTGGCCACCAGATCAGCGGGGATGCGGTCACGCACCCGGGTGACCCGCACCTTCGAGCCGATGGTGATGGCAGCCTGGGACATGACCGGCGTAACGGAAAAGTTGCGCAACCTTACCAGCGCCTCCCCGCCGCCTTGCCATGGTTGCCAAACGGATCATTCCCTGCCTTGACGTGGCCGATGGCCGGGTGGTGAAGGGGGTCAATTTCGTCGGCCTCCGCGACGCCGGTGACCCGGTGGAGCTGGCCTGCCGCTACAGCGCCTCCGGCGCCGATGAGCTGGTGTTCCTCGACATCGCCGCCAGTCACCAGGGGCGCAGCACCCTGGTGGACCTGGTGCGCCGCACCGCCGAGGCCGTGACGATCCCGTTCACCGTCGGCGGCGGCATCCGCTCCGTGGAGGGCATCACCGCGTTGCTGCGGGCCGGCGCCGACAAGATCAGCCTCAATTCCTCGGCCGTGGCCGATCCCCAGCTCGTCGCCGAGGGGGCCGGGCGGTTTGGCTGCCAGTGCATCGTGGTGGCGATCGATGCCCGGGCCCGGCGTGACGCCTCCGGCCGCCCCCTGACAGGTCCAGAGGGGGGCTGGGATGTGTTTGTGAAAGGCGGCCGCGAGAACACCGGCCTCGATGCGGTGGCCTGGGCGAAGCAGGTGGTGGCCCTGGGCGCCGGTGAGATCCTGCTCACCTCCATGGATGGCGATGGCACCCAGGCCGGCTACGACCTGGCCCTGACCCGGGCCGTGGCCGAGGCGGTGGCCGTGCCCGTGATCGCCTCGGGCGGGGCCGGCTCGATTGCCGATATCGGCGCCGCCCTCGGCGCGGGGCAAGCCTCCGCCGCCCTGCTGGCCTCCCTGCTCCATGACGGGGTGCTGACGGTGGAGCAGATCAAAACGGAGCTGCTGGCCCAGGGGGTGAACCTGCGGCCCCTGGAGCAGGCCCCGCAGGCCTGAACAAAAGGGCTGGGGAACCGGGCCCCGGGCCAGCAACCAGGCAGTAAGCGCCCCCGCCCCGGAGGCGGAGCCGGCCCCAGGGGCTGGCCCAGACCCAAGCCCCGCCGCAGCGCCCCAATGGGCCCCAGCCACCCGTTCCAGGCGCCAGCAGCCCGTTCCCGACGCCAGCAACCATGGCGCCGATGGGCCCCAAACCCGAGGCACAGACCCGGCGGCGCTGGGCTGGGACTGGCCGCGGCCCGCGCCCGTGGTCGCGCCGCCCTTAACCACTAGTTACATTGGCTCTAAGGAAGCAGCGAGCTCCTAGTCCCCGCTTCGTTTTCAGCTGGGGGCCTGCCCCCTGGGCCTGTCCCGAGTTCCATTCAGCCGTCCGCCGCTGCCGCCGCCGTGTTCCAGTCCCTCCCCTCGATCGCAACGGCCCTGGGGGTGCTGATGGTGGTGGTGGTGGCCCTGGTGGCCTGGGCCCTGCAGTTGATGGAGGCGGCCAATCAGCGCAAGGAGTTTTCGCTGATGCTGGCTGGCTGCATGGTCTGTTCGGCCGCGGTGGGATTGGCCACGGTGATGGTGCTCACCCTCACCAGCCCCGACCGGCTCGAAGCCCGGGGCCTGGTCCCTGCTGCCGACCCGGAGGCCTATGCCCTTGAGGCGGGGATCAGCTTGGATGCCATCTCCCTGCCCTGGGATGGCCCCCTCGACCTGCATGCAACCCGGTGATCCGGCGGACGTCCGCCAGCTCTTCGACCAGATCGCGCCCAGCTACGACCGCCTCAACGACCGCCTCAGCCTCGGCCTGCATCGCCTCTGGAAACGCCAGGCCGTGGCCGTGCTGGCCCCCAGGCCAGGACAACGCCTCGTGGATCTCTGCTGCGGTACTGGGGACCTGGCCTTGCTGCTTGCCGAAAGGGTGCGACCGGGGGGCCAGGTGCTCGGCCTCGATGCGGCCGAGGCGCCCCTGATGCTGGCCCGGCGCCGGGCCGCCCGCCGGCCCTGGCTGGCGTTGGAGTGGCGCCTGGGCGATGCCCTGGCCACGGGCCTGCCCCAGGGCTGGGCCGACGGGGCCGTGATGGCCTACGGCCTGCGCAACCTGGCCGATCCCGGGGCAGGCCTGGTGGAATTGCGGCGCCTGCTGCGCCCGGGTGGGCGGGCCGCCGTGCTCGATTTCAACCGGCCCGAGGATCCGGCCGGCCTGGTGGCCCGCTTCCAGCGCCTTTACCTGCGCCAGGTGGTGGTGCCCCTGGCCCGCCAGGCCCAGCTCGAAGCCCACTACGCCTACCTGGAAGCGAGCCTGGCCCGCTTCCCCACCGGCCCTGGCCAGGAGCAGCTGGCCCGCGATGCGGGCTTTGCCCAGGCGCGGCACCGGCCCCTGGCCGCCGGCCAGATGGGACTGCTGGAGCTGGTGGCCTGAGCGCCAGGGCCCGAACCAGCCAGGCCGGCACTGGGGGATCGGGGCGGGGGCGGGAACCCTAGGCGCCCCTCAGGCTTGCGGCGCCCTGGCCAGGGCTGCCAAGCTGCCGGCCCGGGCCTGCGGCTCCGGGGCCCGCAGGCCTTGCCATCAGCGCCATGAGCGACCAAGCCCAAGGGGACCAGCGGGACCTGGAAACGATCCAGCAGCAGCTGGCGGACACCCGCCGCCACATCGCCGAGCTGGAAGCCCTGATCAGCGACCTGCCGGCGATCTACGAGCGCAAGTACGCCCAACAGCTCCAACCCCTGCTGGACCAGGAGCGCCTGCTGCTCCAGCAGAACCTGCTGCTGCGCGACCAGCTGCAACGGGCCATGCCGGGGATGGCCGCCCGGCTGCTCCTAGCTCCGGCTGCGGCGCCCTCGCCCCCAACGCCAGCCCCGGCGCCGCCCCCTCCAGCCCCGGCAACTGCCGTCCCAGGGCCAGATCGGGGGGCTGGCCCTCGGCAGCCCCCAGCCCAACCCCAGCCCAACCAGCCGCCGGCCGCCCGAGCCGAAGCATCTCCAACCAGTCCATCGGCCTCGCCATCGGCACCCGAGCCGCTGAACGCCCCAGCGAAACCAGGGGGCTGGGGGCTGGGGAGCGCCGCAACGGGACCTGGCAAGCCGCCTGGGCAGCCCCGCTATCGCCTGGCCCTGCTGGCCACGGTGACCGCCCTGGGCGCCTTTGGCCTGGTCCAGCGGCAGCTGACCCCCGGCACACCCCAGGGCCGCGCTCCGGCAGCACCGGCAACGCAGATTGGATCGTTGGCACCGGCGGCCGCCAACCCCGAAGCGACCAAGACACCGGCCCCTGGCCAGGCCAGCCCCACCCCCGCCCTCGGAGCCGCCGCCCCCGGCAGCGCTCCTGGCGCCCCCGAGCTGGTGGTGATCACCAGCGGCCCCAGCTGGATCGAACTGCGCGATTCCCAGGGGCGAACCACCTACGCCGGGCTGCTGGAGGGCCGCAAACGCGTCCGGCTCGGGGCCGGGCTGAGCCTCAAGGCCGGCCGGCCGGAGCTGGTCCAGATCCAGCTGGGCGCAGGCCCTGCCCGGCCCTTGCCCCCGGGCGACTGGTGGACCTGGCATCGCTTCCGGCCACCGGGGGCCTGAGGCGCCAGGTCACAATGGCCCCAGCCCAGGCCCGCTCGCCCGTTTGATTCGCCCTTGCCCTGCCGCCAGCGCCCAGCCGAGCCCAGGCCTTGGGCTCCCTGGCGCCGGCTGGCCTGAGTTGACCCCTTTGCGGTCAGGCTCCGGGTTCCCCAGCCCCTGGGGATCGGCCCGGATCCGCCCGGTTCAAACGCCCCCCTGAGCGGGCGCCGCCCCGATCGTCCCCCGTTCGTCCCATGCATTTCCAGGACATCATCGCGACCCTGAATCGCTTCTGGGCGGAGCGGGGCTGCCTGATCCTGCAGCCCTACGACACCGAGAAGGGGGCCGGCACCATGAGTCCCCACACGGTGCTGCGGGCGATCGGACCGGAGCCCTGGGCCGTGGCCTATCCGGAACCCTGCCGCCGGCCCACCGATGGCCGCTACGGCGATAACCCCAACCGGGCCCAGCATTATTTCCAATATCAGGTGCTGATCAAGCCCTCACCCGATGGCATCCAGGAGACCTACCTGGCCTCCCTCGAAGCCCTGGGCATCCGCGCCGCCGACCACGACATCCGCTTTGTCGAAGACAACTGGGAATCGCCCACCCTGGGGGCCTGGGGCGTGGGCTGGGAGGTGTGGCTCGATGGCATGGAGGTCACCCAGTTCACCTATTTCCAGCAATGCGGCGGCCTCGATTGCCGGCCGGTGTCGATTGAAATCACCTACGGCCTCGAGCGACTGGCCACCTACTTGCAGGACGTGGAGAGCATCTGGGAGCTGAGCTGGGATGGGCGGCGCCGCTACGGCGACATCTGGTTGCCCTTCGAGAAGGGCCAGTGCACCTACAACTTTGAGGCCTCGAATCCGGAGCGCCTGACCCAGCTCTTTGCCCTCTACGAGGCCGAAGCCACGGATCTAGTAGCAGCCAACCTGCCAGCCCCGGCCCTTGATTACGTGCTCAAGTGCAGCCACACCTTCAACCTGCTGGAGGCCCGCGGCGTGATCTCCGTGACCGAACGCACCGCCACGATCGGCCGCATCCGCCACCTGGCCCGCCAGGTGGCCGAAGCCTGGCTGGCCGAGCGCCAGGCCCTGGGCTTCCCCTTGCTGAGCCCCGAGCAATGCCAGGCCCTGGCCCCGGTGGCCTGAGGGCCCCGGCCCCTTGGAAACGAGAGGCCCCTCCCCAGGGGGAGGGCTGTCCCGCAGCACCGCTGCTGGGGCCATCAATTCGGATGATCCCCTTCAGGCAGCGTGCTGCTGATCAGCCAGAGTCCTCTGGCCAGGCTCTAACAGCCCAGCCGTTTCCAAGGGACGGTTTCCGGTAGACAGCTTCCGGTAAACAGTTTCCAGTTGACAGTTTCCGGCAAACAGTTTCGGCGAAGAATTGTCCGGGAAGCGTTTTCCTGGAAGCACCTAACTAGAAGCAGCGTCCGCGCCCTGACATCCAATCGGCGCCTCCGGGCCGTCACCGTTACAACCCACCCCTTGACCCTGACCCCATGAAGCGCTTGCTGGTGACCCTGCTGGTGGCGGTGCTGGCCTTCCAGGGCGGGCGCCTGGTGGAGAGTGCCGTGGCCCCCTGCAAACTGCGGCCCCTGGCGGCCCTGGTGGCGCCCCTGCTGGGGAAGCCGATGCCCAGCCAGCAGGTCTGTGACCTGATCCTGAAGCTGCCCAGTCTCTAGGGAGAGGCTGGAGCCGCACCAGAGAGGGCCCCGGGCACGGCCGGAGGGGCGGGCGGCAGGGGCACGGCCGGATCGTTGAGGGTGTTGCTGCAGAGGTCGAGCACGATCCGCTGGCCCACGGACCCCGGCGCCGCCGCCCCCCAGGGCAGCCATTGGCCATTGACCCGCCAGGTTTGCCGCAGGGTTTCGCACTGCACCGCCACGGCCGAGGCAGCACCGCGGCTGACGCCCAGGTCGGCATCGGAGGCTTTCACCAAGGTGAAGCGGGCGCCGCTGGCGGTCAGTTTCCAGCCGGCCCAGTCCACCGCCGTGCGGTTGAACCATTTCCAGCGGGCCTGACCCGACTGCTCCCGCAGGGCCAGCTCGGCCCGGTCGCGCCGTTCCGCCGGACTCAGCAACAGGGCGGCGCTGGCCGCCAGGCCCGAGCCATCCACAGGAGGCTCCCCGGTCCCCTGGGGCTCGCCAGCCCTAGGGACCGGGCTGGCCCCAGGGCCACCGGCCCCCCCGCCAGCGCTGCGGGCCGGCGCGGCTTGGCCCAGGCGATTCGGCAGCAGCAGGCGCTGGCCGATCTGGAGACTGCGGGGATCGCGGATGCCGTTGAGGGCCATCAAGGCCTCCACCGACACCCCCTGCTGGAGGGCCAGCTGCTCAAGGGTGTCGCCGGCCGTAACGGTGATCGCGCGCGCCTGGGCCCAGGTCGCCCCAGGGTTGGCGCCACTCGCCCCCACCAGGGCCACAGCCAGGGCCAATCCCAATCCACCCCTGGCAGGGGCCAGCCGGCCCCTCCACCCCCAAGGGCCCGGGGCAGGCAAGCGTTGATCGGAGCGCCAGCGGCGCCCAGGGGCCAGGGCCGGCCCCGCCGGCATCTGGCGGGATCGGCGCAGCAGAGACGGGCGCAAAGGGAAGGGGCGCACAGGAGCAGATCCAGCGGGATCGCGGCCACTGGGCCGAAACCCCTGGGGCCGAAACCCTAGGGCCCCTGCCCCACAGCCAGCTGCAAACCGCCAGCTGTAAACCGCCAGTTGCAAACCACCACTGCACCCTGCCAGCCGCCAACCGCGAGCCACAAGCTGCGAATCGCCGGCCGCAATCCCCCACGCCCCCCGCCAACCGGCCGCCTGGGATGGGGCGATCGCCCAGCCCAGAGCTAGCCCCGGGGCGAACCCGGCCGAAGTGGGGAATCCTCGGATTCCCTGCCCTGTTTGACAGCGCTGATGGCGGCCGTGCTGGTGGCGTTGGCCCTGTTGGCCTTGGGGCTGGGGGTGTTGCCCCTGCCCCTGCCGATGCAACTCGGCGGCACGGGGCTGCTGGTGGGGCTGGGTCTGGGGATCTGCCGCCGCCACCAGGCCCGCTGGCTGCTGGGGGTTGTTCTGCCCCTGCTGCTGGCCTGGGGCCTGGGCCACCAGCCCGGCCCGGACCCGGGCGACCCGGTGACCCAGCTGGCCCAGGGCTCCTCGAGGCAGGTGGCATTCGAGCGGATCGGCACCCTCCTCAGCGATCCCCAGCCCAATGCCGATGGCACGGGCTGCCGGGTGCCCATGCAATGGCGCCAGGGCCGCAGTGAGTTGCGCTTCAGCCCCTGCCCGAAGCTGCAGGAGGGCTGGCGGCTGCAGGTGGCTGGCCAGTTGCGGCGCCCCAGGGCGGCCCCCCATCCCCTGCTGGCCGGCCCGGCGGAGCGACTGGCCCGCCAGGGCATCTGGACGGTGCTGGCCGTGGAGGACTGGCACCTCCTGGCCACCCCGGCCACGCCCGTGGCCGACCTGCGCCGACGCATGGCCCAGGCCCTGCTCGCCAGCGGTGGCCCTGGGGCCGGGGGGGTGCTGGCGGCCCTGGTGCTCGGCAGCGCCGTGGTGCCCGTGCCCCTCGATGTGCGGGACGCCTTTCGCGTGGCGGGCCTGTCCCACGCCTTGGCGGCCTCGGGCTTTCACCTCACGGTGCTGCTCGGCGCCGTGATGGCCCTGGCCCGCGGCGGCCCGCGGCCCCTGCGCTGGGGCCTGGCCCTGGGGGCCATGCTGCTGTTTCTGCTGCTGGCCGGCCCCCAACCCTCGGTGGTGCGGGCTGTGGTGATGGGGGCCATGGCCTTCCTGGTGGCCGAGGGGGGTCGCCGCAGCCGCCCCCTGGGCGTGTTGCTGCTCTGCCTGTTGCTGATGCTCCTGATCCAGCCGGCCTGGTTGTTGGATGTGGGGTTCCAGTTGAGCGTGGCCGCCACCGCCGGCCTGTTGCTCACGGCCCGGCCCCTGGAGCAGCGCCTGGCGGGTCCCAGCCCCGGGAGAGTCCGCCAATGGCTGGCGGTGGCCGTGGCCGTGCCCCTGGCCGCCTCCCTCTGGACCCTGCCCCTGCAGCTGCTCCACTTCGGCAGCGTGCCCGTCTACGCCGTGGCGGCCAACCTGGCCGTGGATCCCTTGCTGACGCCCCTCACCCTGGGGGCGATGGCGATGGCCCTGGCGGCGGTCACGCTGCCGGTTGTCCTCGGCCTGCTGGCCTGGCCCCTGGTGCCGCTCACCGAACTGCTGCTCTGGATCAGCCGTCAGTTCGCGGCCCTGCCCCTGGCCCAGTGGCAGCTCGGGCGGGTGGATCCCCTCTTGGTGCTGCTGTTCAGCGCCGGCCTGCTGCCATGGCTCCTGGCCGCACCCGCCGGCATCCGGCGCTGGCGCGGCCCTGGCCTGGGGTTGCTGGCGGCCTCCCTGCTGGTGCACCTGGGCCAGGGCGTGGGCGATCACCTGCTGCTGGTGCACGAGGGGGAGCGGGATCTGCTGGTCGCCCGCCACGGAGGCCGCGGCGCCCTGGTCAGCCGCGCCTCCGATCCCTTCAGCTGCAGCCGGGCCCGCCAGCTGGCCACCGGCCTGGGCCTGCAGCGTTACGACTGGGTCTTGGTCACCGACCCGGTGCCCTCGCCCGACCCCCACTGCTGGCAGGGGCTGGCCGCCACGGTGATTGCCGCCTCCGGGGACCCCAGCAGCAGCCGTGAAGCCCCCGGCAACGGGGCTCCGGCCCGGATCGCAGCACCTGCGGAAGCCAACGCAACTGCGCACGGCGCCCCACCAGGCCCCAGGGCCCCAACCATCGCCCCCGCAAGCCCCATCCCAACTGGGCACCCCATCGCCCCAGGCAGCGACGCCGGCGTCCAAACCATCGGTGATGCCGAAGCCGGGCCAAGCCTCCAGCTGGGCCAGCAGCTCCAGAGCCCGGGCCTGACCTGGACACCCCTGGCAGCCGACAGCCAGGCGGCCCTGTTGCAGGTGGGTGCCCTGCGCTGGCTGGTGTTGCCCGATCGCCAGTCCTGGCACAGCTGGCTTGGCCTGCACCAGGCCAGCCAGGGGCCGATCACGGGGCTGTGGCTGGGCTTTTCGCCGCGGCGCTCGGAGCGGAACCAGCTGCCAGACCTGCGGCCCGATCGCCTTTGGATCACGGCCAGCCCAACGCCCGGATGGCGGGCGCTGTAGGCGACCCGTCGCCTGCTTAAGGTGGCAAGGTCTTGCTGCAGCCCCCTTCAGCACCGCTGAACCGGCCTGCAGCCTGCGCCTGGTCGCCCCCTTCCTGGAAGGTGGTTGGTCCAGCTGGCAGCCAAGACAGGTTGGAGAGGTGGCTGAGTGGTCGAAAGCGAACGACTCGAAATCGTTTGAAGGGCAACCTTCCGTGGGTTCGAATCCCACCCTCTCCGTTTTTTACAGGTCCGAAGGGATCCGCAGACATCTGAATACTCAGGCTGCGGCTGGGCTTGCCCCGATCTGACCATCGGCAGAGATCCGAAGAAATCCGCCTGCAGCCGGCACTTCTGACGGTAGAGCCAAGGCGCTCATTGGAAGCTGAAACGTCCATGCAACCACCTCACTCCACAGGCCTGAGGGGGGATCGCAAGCTCCCGCCCTGAACCCGCTGGCCCTTCATCGGCCAAGGCGAAATCAGCTCTTACTTCGCCAAGATCAAGGAGTTGCGAGCTGGAGGATTCGGGCGGCGCAGAAGGCCAACGCCCCAAGCGCCTGGTGGTCCCCTCCTCCACTTTCATGGACCTGAGGCCAGCGCCCAGTTCCAGTGCGTGCGATCGAGGACCGCTCGCTGGCCGAGCACGGGGCCTCCCTTCAGCAGCTGGAGGAGGCGATGCGCCGCAATGCGCTGGTCCCGGCCGACGGCCAGGGCCCGGCCCGCACAAAGCAGGAGAGTTCGCTCACAGCCAACAAGCTGGCGGACACGCCGGCCTGCTGCGTGCATGGGCGGGGGAGTGATCGAGGGCGCCGAGCACCGCCAGCAGCAGGGGCTCGATGACAGGGCGGCGGCCAGAACCACAGCGAGATGGACTAACCTGACGTAAGTACTGCCGTGAGGCGCTGCTTGCCATGGCTGTCAGTCCTTACCGCGTCACGCCGGCCCGGATCGGCAACTCCTCAGGGCTTCGGCTGCCGGCAGCCTTCTACCGGGACCATCCCCAGTTCGCTGGAGCCGCCGGCCAAGTGGAGGTGCTGGACGACAGCACGCTGCTGCTGCGCCTGGAGCCAGAAGAGCAGCAGCAGGGCGAAGCAGAAGAAGACACCCTGATGCTCGGGCTGTTCCTTGATTTCCTCAGCCGACAGGCACTCACAAGCGATCAGAGCCCTGTGCTCTACACGCAAGCGATGGCGGCAGATGACGACGAGCTTCTGGCCGGCGTGACGGTTGAGGCCGCAGACGAGCCACTCAGAGCATGAGTGCGCCGCTGGTGCGCCATGGCTGGACGATCGCCTTCCAGCCCAAACTCTTCGCGCGGCAGTACGCCGAGCTCAAGGCCGAGGTGAAACAGCTCAAGCAGGAGCTCGATCCCCAGTCCTTCGTTCAGCACCCCCAGGTGAAGCTGCTGGCGGCAGTGATGGAGGGGATCAAGGAGCGGATCGCTGCCGATCCCTACGCCAGCCGCTTTGCTCTCACGGGCCCGCTGCGCCGCTATGGCCGGCTCAAGGGCCTGGGCCTGCCGGATCGCTACCGCCTGTTCTTCCGCCCCTTTGAAGCGGAGGGTCGGCGTCTGCTGTTGATCCTCTGGCTGGGCTTCCCCCGCAACGACGGCGGTCGCAACGACTGCTACGCCGTGTTCTCGCGCTTGGTGCAGCGCGGCGAGCTGCCGGAGGACTGGGAGAGCCTGCAGCGCGAGCTCGACGCCGGCTGAGGGGACGACGCCTGGCAAGGGAGGACATGCCCCTGCCGGCCGCAGCGCCTTGCGGAGTGTCGAGCCCCCTCAATCGTCCGTTGCAAGCAATCGGGTGCGGATTGACAGGGGCCCCGTCGGAGCGTCACCCGCGCTGAATGATCTCCAGATTCCTGGCTTTACCGGCCCCGTGTGTTTATCAAGCTCGGGAAGATTGATCCGGCTTGTTGTCCCCCGAGATCTCAGCGCATCCACCACAAGCCCGGCAAAGTGGTGGTGCAAATGGTGGTGGTTTTGCCGAGCGCCCTCGCCCATAAGCCAGTATTTGCAAGCACTCTCAAAGCTGGTTCAGGGGACACCCTCTCCGTTTCTAGGGAACTAGAAGTCAGCCAAGGTCCTCGCGGAACTTTGGTGGCCTGTATGGATCCCCCGGGTTGATCCAGGGTGATCCACCCGCAGCCATGGCAATGGGTCCTTTTGCTCACCCTGAAACCGGCCGGGAGGAGTGGTGGTCCGTTCTGTTTGACACCTAACACCTCATCCGCCCTCCCCAGAGGCCTGACTTCGGCTCCCTCAACGGTGGTCTGACGGGAAGCGCCGTGATCAGGGCCAAGGCGATCAAAGTGCTGCCTCCTGATCACATCCGATGGGATGGAAGCTCAGGATGAACGGGATCCCCCTGGCGCCGATCCCCCTGGTGACGATCGGCTCGGATCAACCCAGCCGGTTCTGTCCCGCCACGACGCGGGTGCAGCTGCTCCAGAAGATCCCCGCCGACTTCAGCCATCCGGAGGCACTGGCGCAGCCAGAGCGGTGATCTCCAGCTCCCTGAAGCCGGTGGCTGGATCCAGCTCCCGGCTGAACCGCCACTCCGGCAGAAGACCGATCACCAGCTCGGCGGTGGTGCGCACCAGTGAGCCGGCGCAGAGGTGCCCGCCGATCACAGCGCCGCTGCTGTCTGCCACAGCGATGTGCAGGTGGGACCCATCGGGCGAGAGGGTGCCGGAGAGGCTGAGGATCTCCAGGTCGCCCCTGATTGCCCTGGCTTGGGCTGCTCCCGCCAGGCGCAGCTGGGCCGCCGACAGGCTGCCGACGGCGCTGATCACACAGCCCGCCTGTTCCTGCTGCTCGACCATCCAGGCCTCCAGCACCCGGCGGAGGTCGTCGCCGGGCTGCAGTCGCAGCGGCACCACCTTCACGGGTTGGCCCCTTCCACGAGTCCCTGCACCATCACCAGGGCATCCACATAGCCCCGTTGCCGGTGGCGAAAGGCGCCAGGCAGGGTGCCAACCACCTGAAAGCCATTGCGCTGCCAACAGCGGATGCCGGCGATGTTGGTGCTCACCACCAGGTTGAACTGCATCGCCCGGAACCCCAGCCGCCTGGCGGCCTGCAGCGAGTGCTGACAGAGGTGGCTGCCGATTCCCTGCCGCCGGCAGTGTTCGGCCACCACGTAGCCGGCGTTGGCCACATGGGCGCCGAGAGCAAGGGAGTTGGGCCTCAGGTAATAGGTGCCCACCACAGCTCCGGTTCCATCCACGGCCACCATCACCGCCTGGCTCTGCTCCACCCAGGCCAGGTGGGCCTCGGCCTCCGTGATGGCCGGATCGTAGGGGAAGGTTTCGCCGGCTCGGAACACCAGCTCCAGCAGCGCCCACACCGCCGGCCAGTCGGCCTCCTCAAACGGGCGGATCTGCAGGGGCGATCGGGTGGAGGTCAGAGCAGCTCAGGGGGGGTGTGACAACGTGATTGTCTCGCCAACAGGAAGGCGCCCCGTGGGGGGCGCCTTAGCACCGGTCGCAGATCATCGCCTTGGCATCTGGGGTTCGATCGGGTCAGGTGTCTGTGGCTTCACGCATGACCTGTCTTGGGCCTGGCAGGGAAGGAATGGGGATCACGTCTGGGAGAAGAGACGCTCGGAGCTTGACCTTCTCGGTTGTGATCCCAGCTCGGGTTATGCAGCCCGGGGTTTCAACACGCGGGAAACAGAGCTGGCGTATCGCTCGCTGCCGCTACGGGATGACGCTCGCGCCGCGTCACCGAGTTCACCGGTTGTGTGTCGCATCGTTGGCGCACCTCCGTCGTGCGCACCGGCTCGGGTGATCCCTGGCCGGACTCTGGTGGAGGGTGGGACCTGAGTTGGCTCCCGGGCCTCCCCTCAACTTCAAAGTACGCCCCTTTTCAGCTGGCGGTGGCCCGCTGGAGGGCCTGTTCCCGTACCTGCAGAAACCCCAGACAGCGCAATGCTCTTCAGTCGCCCCTCTACTCCTCGGAGAGGCTGCGGCACCGGTAGTTCTATGCACTGGGCGCATGGATTTGCGGACTGCTGCATCCACGCGGCACCCTGAAGCCTGCTTGGACCATTCCTGCAAGCAAACCCGCTACTTGCCATGGGCTTCCGTCTCCGCCGCTCCGCCCGCCTGGGCCCGCTGAGGTTCAACTTCTCCAGCGGAGGACTGAGCTCGATCTCCGTCGGTGGCCGCGGGGCCTCGTTCAACATCCCGGTGAATCGCAGCGGTGGGCCCCGCACCACCGTGGGGTTGCCGGGCACCGGCCTGAGCTGGAGCGTGGAGCACACCCTCGATCGCCCTGCCGCGATCCCGGCCGGGCCTGCGGCGGGCCTGCCCAACAGCCGGCGGTTGCGGCCGGGGCAGCTCGATGCACTCAAGCAGTCGCTGTTGGCCGTGCTGCGTCAGGAGCTGTTCGCTCCAGGCTCCACCGGGGGGCAGCTGTGGGAGCACGGCCTGGTGAGCCGTCTGCTCGCCGATGGCTCTCTCGGTGCACGCACCACTGGCTTGCTGGCGCTGATCGAAACACCGGAGGCGATGGAGGGCTACCTGCTGCGCGCCCAGGGCCAGGACGATGCCAAGCGTCGCGCTCAGCGCTGCATCACGGCCGTGCAGGAGGCGGCACGCCTGGCCGCTGGGCGGGGCTGGCTCTCCTGACGCTGCAAGGGCAGGTGCCCGCAGGGCCGGTTCCCCGTATCCGGCCGCACCTGCGCTCCCGCCTCAGCAGGCCAAGGATGGTGCCGGAAAGAAGGAGATACCCCCGCATGCGAGAGGTCGTGTTCCGCGTTCTGGCTGAACGCCCAGGCCACCTGGAAGCCCAGGCCGAGTCGCTGCCCATCCGCATCACTGCCCCGACGCTTGAAGAGCTGCAGCACGAGGCCCGCGAGGCCCTGATCGAGCACCTAGGGCCAGCCCACTGCACAGTTCGGGTGCGCGTGCGCCGCGGCCCCAGTGCTGCCGTCAGCAGCATCAGGCCTGCGGGCCGCCGCCTTGCCGCTCTGTGCCGCTGATCCCGGCAGATGCTTCCACGATGGAGCGTTTCGCTGGGGCCAACCATGAAAGTGATCGTGGATCTTTGCGTGGTGCCGATCGGGGTGGGCGTGCACTTGGCGCCCTACATCGCTGCCTGCGAGAAGGTGCCCACCGAAGCCGGCCTCAAGATCCAGCTGCATCCCAACGGCACCGCGATCGAAGGGGAGTGGGAGCCGGTGTTCAACGCGATCGAGGCCTGCCACGAGGGGGTGCACGCCATGGGCTGCCCCCGCCTCTACACAACGGTGAAGATCAACACGCGCAACGACAAGGAGCAGAGCCTGGAGGACAAGGTGGCCAGCGTGCAGGCCCTGCTCCGATGACAGGGCAGGGGGAAACGAGGCGGAGGTTTTGGAGTTCTGGTTCGTGCAGAGCCGGCCGCACCAGTGGTTTGCTTTGGAACCGGCCTTTGATGCGCTGCTGCGGAAACGCTTTCATGGGCTGACGCGGCGGGCGATCACCGGTGAGCTCGACGCCTGGGGCACGGAAGCGGTTGGGGGGTGTGGCGCTGGTGCAGCTGCTGGATGAGCTCCCGCGGCAGATCTAGCGCGACACCACCATGGACTTTGCGGGCGATTCCCAGGCGCTGGCGCCGAGACTGAAGGCAGTGGAGCTCAGCTGGCTGGAGGCGGAGCCCAACCAAGCGCGGCGACAGTTCTGGCTTCTGCCGCTGAAAGAGCTTTGCTTGGTCGATTGAATCAAAGATTCTGCCTTCAACAATCTCACCTGAAAAGACGCCATGGACACCCCCCTAAAAAAGAGAAAAACAAGAAATCAATGCAAATAAAGTTAAATCTCAACACCCAGCAATCCCATTATCAATATTTTACGCTACAACACGATCCCAATGAAAGCACAAAACATCACTCTTCAGATGAATCTTGAACAGATGCTGGTGGGTCAACCGCTTGATCTCCAGAGACCGAAGGATCGACAGGGTTCGGTGACATCCCAGATGCCGGTGCCTCAACACGTGCCGGTATCTCAGCAGGGACGAAGGGAGAGATCGATCGTTGAACCATTTCATCTAGATTGCCAAGGGTAGTCAAAATCAACTTAATGCGATCAGGCGTTAGGCCAATCGAAGGCAAGTGAGCCTCTGGGGTGAGCTGGAAGAACTGACGGAGTTGCTCGGGACCGCCATCCGCCGAAGCAGCAGCAAACACCTCATCCACAGTGTCAGCCGTAATACCAAGAATGGAAGCATCCTTAAGGATACCAATCACAGCATTAACGAGATCAAGGAATTTGGACTGGTTTTCATCTACAGCCGCAGCAATCGGTGCATTGCTGAACTGGCCCGTAAGGAGCGTGATCTCAATTGGATTGTCCTCAGCCAATAACTGGCTCATGTAGGCCTGAAGGGAATTGCCATCCTGGGCAATCAGCTCCACGTCACCTTTGCGGAACGCGTCGTGCAAGGCAGTGCTGTTTTCGAAGGTAACAATGCGGGCAGCTTCACCAGTTCTACTGAGGGTCTGACGAATACTCTGCCCAGCGCTACTGCCTGCAAGCACACCGATGCTGCTGCCATTGAGTTGGTCGATGCGAGTGAGGCCAGTGGAAGGTTTGGTGAGAAGCTTCAGGCCGTTGTCGAGATAGGACACGGAGAAGTCAACTCCAAAAGCACCATCACGGCCCAACGTCACCTCCATCGCCTTAAGGGCAATGTCGACGGTGCCTCGGGCAACGGCAGTGAGGGTCGATGCGACGGTGCCGGTCTCAGTGTTGAAGTCCACCTTGCCTGCGTCATCAAAGATTGCGATCGCCAGGGCACGGGATAGATCAACATCAAGACCGCGAAGCCCTCCTGTGCCATCGGGCGCTGAGAATCCGAGACTGGCGGATGTGCCACCGGTCGCGACCTGGAGGGTGCCGCGCTGACGGATCAGGGCCAGTCGATCGCCCAGGGTGTCGTTGGGCGCGACGGCTGATTCCGCTGGAGCAGATCCAAGGAAGGGGAGGGAGCGGAGTAGACCAGCCTGACGAGCGGTGTTCTCCTGGGCATTCTCAAGGGTAGGGAAATGGCGTTTCCAGAGTTCAGAGGCATTGCCAAGCCGTGCAAGAACCTTTTGGGTGAAGCCTCGGGCGAGACCCAGCGCACCTCCCAGCGATGGGGTTGCATCCGTACTCGCCCCCAGATCAAGGAAGACCCGGGTCTGGGGGCTAATCGCCGCAAGATCAGCGCCGCCCCGTTCCGATTGGGCAAGCAGCTTCGGCAGGCTGGCAGCATCGAGGCCTAGTTTTTCAGCTGCAGCTGGGATCTGAACGATCCAGTTCACGGCATCCTTCAGCCTGCTTTGATTTTCCGGGACTGCCACGGATATCCGCTGGAGCGAGAAGGTTTCCTCTAGAAGAGTGGATCCCTCTATCGTGGCCTTATAGCCAAGCAAACGGGTTGAATCAGAGGCAATGGCAGCAACCTGATCGCTACGAAGTGCTTCCGTTAAATCTGTAGTCGTCGCAAATTCGGTCACGGTTGCATTAATCTCCTGGGAAGACAGGAAAGCGAGCACATTGAGGCGCGCCGAGGACCCCTTAACAACGCCGATCGCTCTACCTTCCAATTCGTCAATCGAATTGATTCCCTTCACCAACAACCCCTGGGTATCCACAAGGTAGGGCGTCGAAAAGTCAATGCCTAGGGTCACATCGCTGGCGGTGGAGCTAGACGATCCGAGCAAGCCCATATCCGTAAAACCAGAACCAATCGCATTCATCCCATCCTGCTCAGACTTGGTGGCCCGAATCACAAGACGATCGGGACTACCAGTGATCTGCTCACTAAGGGCACGGGCAATATCAATGTTGTAGCCATACCATTGTCCGTCACTGCCCTGTTCCGAGAGGCCGCGAAGACCAGGAACCATGCCCGTGACGAGGAGTCCCCGCTCGGCGATGGCTGCCATCGCATCGCCGGCCCCAAGGTCGGAGCGCCGTAAGGCAGCGTTGAGAGCCTCGACGGAGAAGGAACCCTTCAGCCTCAGCAAGGGGCTGTTATCCACCAACAGGGTTGCATCCGTTGGAGAGAGGGTGAAAGACGGCTTGGCAGAGGGATCCAGATTTACGAGGGTGAGGGTATCATGAAGGGGATCAAAATGGGTAATCTCCGAGAGCAGCTGCTCCGCAACAGGGCGGTAGAGGAAGAGCCGATCGGAGTCAAAATCATTGCCAAGATCAATGGAATTACTCCCAGAACCAGTCAGAAGATGCAGGGTATCGGCCCCAGCCCCTAGGGACACCTGATCACCAGCGGCATAAAGCACAACGGTATCGCCAGCAGACCCGGTGGTGATGGTATTTGCCCCCTGACCATTGGAATGGACAAGCTGGGGTGTATCAGCAGAGGTGTAGTCAAGGCGACCGCTGAGATAGGTGGCAGTGGCAGAATTCCCCACCATGGCCATTACGAGGGAGCGCGCATCCTGGTTTCCGGCGATCCGGCGTGAAACGGCTAAAACCCCGTCGTTGTAATCGAAGTCGCTGGTGGCACCGGAGAGATCCTCGAACGCGTAGGCACCGTCACCAATCGGCTTGATGTGCTGTCGCCCATCAGCATTGAGGGTGCCGATGAAAAAGACATCACCATTTTGAGAGAGCATCACCGGGGCATAGAAGCCACTGCCGTCATCCACGGTCCAGCTGTGGGCTGATGTCTGATGACCGCCTTGGGCCACCTTGAAGCCCTTGGCCAGATTGGAACGGATCGCGCTGCGGAAAGCATCAGTGTTGGCCACGGAGACAGTCTTGCCCGCCCCGTCGCGGATAGAAAAGCTGGGAAGGCCCTCGGCCGTGAACCCGAGATCCACTTTGACAAAGGCATAGGTATTGGTGTTAGAGCAACTACTGCCAAGGCCAAGGTCCAGGGTTTCGCCATTACGTAGATAAAGAAGATCAGCGAGACCGGCCTTGCGAGCTATGGCAAGCTCGTTTGAAGCAGCATTGGTCGAAGCAATCACTGCTCGCAGGCTGAGGTCCGGGGTTGAGACACCGGTGGTACTCAGGGCCAGGGTGAGGCCAGAGTTCGACTCGCTGATCTGGAGCGCACAGGGCTCAATGGCGTGGTCGCGGCGTGAAATCGCAAATCGCAGCTCCTGGTCGGCACTTAACTCCAGCTGGCTGGAGCCATGGGCGAACAGGCTGTGGCCAAAGTCATCGTTGACGGCGCCAAGGGTGCCGATCACTGCAGCCTCCAGGGTGGCCACGGGGGTACCATCGGCGCTGAGGTATTCACCTTGACGATTGACGCGATAGATCAGGAGAGACACCTGGCTATCGGCCAAGGATTTAGCGTTAAGGGTCGAGAGATCAACGAGCACCGATCCGGCGCCCTCCCCCATCACGCACAGCCCCGAAGCGGTATTCATCCCCGGCGCACTCTCGGCCATGCGCGCGCGGCTGGCCGCAGGCGCCAGATGGAATCCTTTGGCAAGGGGGTCACCTGCGAGTAGGGGCTTGGTGCTGGTGATCTGGCGCCGTTCCTGACCCCCCATTGGGGCGTTCAGCCAATGGAGGCCAGCAGCGTTGGCAACTTCAGAACTGATCCCAGCAAGGGGCGAAGTGGCAGACGCTTCGGGGATCGGTGCAGCGGTGGCAGCGAATTGCAAGTACGGCGTGAGATCACGGATCAGGCCGAAGCTGCGGCCGTTGTTGGCAACCAAGGCAATGGGTGATCCTTTGAAGAGCAGTTCCCCCCCGATAATTGCGAAGTCAGCAACGGCAGCATCAGGGAAGCGGTCTTTCAGCACCAGAAGCTGATCGCCATCATTGGGATTGAAATCAAGAATCAGGTCAGGCTCACCGCCAGGCGCCTTCAGCACAAAGCGATCGGCACCACTGCCACCAAAGAGCACATTGACACCGGAACCACCGTCCAGCAAATCGTTACCGGTGCCGCCATCCAATTTGTCATCACCGACACCACCATCAAGGCTGTCTCCACCGGTGCCACCATCGAGCACATCCTCGCCAGTTCCGCCACTTAACAGGTCATCGCCGATGCCCCCGGACAGCCAGTCGGCGCCGGTGCCACCGTCGAGGGAATCATTGCCAATACCCCCATCCAGGGAGTCGTTGCCTTCACCTGCATTGATGGCATCATTGCCGCCGCCTCCAGAAATAAGATCATCGCCAGCACCCGCATCCACAGCATCGTCACCCCAACCAGAATCAATCTGGTCATCGCTATTACCTGCGGAGACAGTCTGGTCAGAGGCAGAAGAACCAGGCTTAACAACATTAATGGCTTGGTTGTATACCGCAGCCTGGAGACCATCAATACGATAGACGGCAGCTGCAGCATTATCGTCGATCGCAAAACCACTATCGACATAGCGAAGGTTGAGGGAAACCTGGGATATCTCAGACGCAATTACATCGGGCAACCGAATCGAAAGAGTGCCCGAGCTATAGCCAGCTGGAATAATGAGCTCGCCAACATCGGAGATGGGCTGCTCCGGTGCCGGGGAAGCGCTAGCAGGTGCAGTGGAACCACCCGAATTTTGCGTTTTAGCCTTGATGGTGCTGCCCTCGGGGGCATCCAAGGAATAGATCAGACGGAGACCATGGGCGGGAGCGGAGGAACCTAAGCTGACCACAAAGGTGGCGGTGCCGCCAGCCAACAGCCTCTCGTTCTGCAAGGGGGCAACCGAAACCAGATGGTCGCTGGAGAGGGCAGAGGCGTCGAGGGCACCACCAGCCAATTGGGAGGTAAAGCGCTTCTGAAGTTGGTCAATTGCCATGGAGCCAGCCAGAACCTGGGGCAGGGATTCCGTGAACACCGACGTCAGGGTGGCCTTAAGGCTGTTGGAGGCTGGCAGGAGGGCACGGGGCGCTACACCGGCGGACTGGTATTGGTTGGCATAGGCCTGGAGTTGATCGAGCTCGGCTGTCACGCTGGAGAACACATCCAGGATCGTGGATCGCTGGATCGCCGTGAACGATGGTGGCACCAGGTCCGGCAACGTTGCGGCCAAAAGGGCCCTGCGCTGATCGCCCTCTGACCCTGCCTTGAGAATGGCGGGGTCTGCCTTGGCGAGGGAACTGGCCAGCTTTTGGAGCGAAGCCACCGGGCTGAGGTTGGCCTGCTTGCCCAGGGTGGATGCCAGCAGGAGCAGCCCCGCCAGCTGGACGTGGGCGACCACCTGGGGGAACGCCCTGGTGTCACCCAGGGCCAGGGCCTCATAGGGATCAAAGGCGGAGGATTGGCCAACCACATCCACCACCTCCACACCAAAAGCCTTCTGGATTGCGGCATTGGTACTGGTGGAAACGCCCGCATCGGCCAGCAGGTCGGCCAGGGTCGTCACAGGCGTTAGAACGAGGCGATCACTGTTGAACTCACCGATCAATACCATGCCATCAACGGCCTTACCCGTGAGGGAATCGATCCCTCCGGTGGAGATCAGCCGGAGATGGTCATCGGAGAGATTGCCATTGCCATTGGCATCATATTGCTGAACAAGAGACTGGGAAATAGCCAAGGTAAAATGGCCATCGGCATCAGTAATCGAAGCCGGTTCATCGGCATCCTTGATAAAGTTACGGTTGAGATCAAGCCAGACATCCGCCTTCATAAGCGGAGAACTAGTGCTGGAACCAGTCGCAATAACGTAACCCGACTTCACCAAATCGCGCATGACGTCGGATTGGTCCAACCGCACGTAGCCGGAAGGGATCGCCTCTGAACTCGAGCCTGCGATAATCGACGGACCCGCAGCATTGATCGCCACTACTGCACTCACCTGCTGATTGGCCCCAGGGGCTCCGGAAGCTGGAGTGGCGGTGATGTCCTTAGGAGCTGCCCTGAACAGGGGAGCAACCGTGGCAAGCACGACCTGGGAAGCGGTGACACCCGAGGGCAGGGTGGCCTTGTCGAGGTTGGCTTGCATCAACTGCACCTCGCTGGAAGTGATGGTCACCGGGTTGGGCGCAATACCACTCTCGCTAGTGATTAGGGCCGTGAAAGTGTACTGCTTGGTATTGGGATCGAAATGGGTCTGGAGGGACTTATCAGCAGCGAAGCCGTAATAAACGCCATCGCTGCCAAGAAGGAGCTGGGACTCCGAGAGATAGGGATGGCGCAAAGCCACCTTGTCCTGGGCGGTTTCCTTCCGCAGGAATGTGATTGTACCGAGGGGGAATTTGGGCTGGATTGGGGAGAAGGCATCGGTGCGTAACCTGAGGCCAACGGAGGATTCGAAGACAAGGTTTGGAGATACAATCAGCGGCAACTTAACGGCATCGGCCGCTGTGAATCCAGTAATATTGAGCCAGACCTTACCCGTTTTTGCCGTGGTTTTTAGAACCACCTGATCCAGGTTGGCTTCAAGATTGCGAGCCGAAAGCGTCAACAAGTTAATGGCGGACAGGCTGACATTTGCGCTGCTGGCAATCTGCAACGCGTCTTGAGCCGTAAGACTAAGGGCAGCAGAAGAGATTGCACCTGGATTACTGACCAGGAGGGCGCCCTTGCTGTTAGTGATTGAAATTTGGTTCGGTGCCAAAAGGCTGCCGAGGGCCACCGATCCAGGCGCCGCAGCCGTTACAGCAATGTCGCTACCTGCAGCCGTACTTGAGGCCGTGAGCGAGCGAATCTGGTTGGCCGTGAGATCAACACCATCACGGGATACCACCGTAAGGGCCCCCAGATCCCGGGCCAGGCTGCCCTCACTGCGCACCTTGCCCCCAGAGGCGCTGAGGCTGAGGGAACCACCACCAGCCTGGTTGACCGCACCCAAGACCAAATCACCGTTGCCAGCGGTGAGATCGATGGAGCCGGTACCGCTGCTCAGTTCATTCACCTTCAGACCACCGCCACTGGTGAAGGACACGTTGCCGGTGCCACTCTTAAGCGAAAGGGTGGCATTGCCAAGGGAGGACACCGACAGCGCATTGCCGGTCGAAAGCTGGATGGTGGAGGCGTTGAATTTGAAGGTGCCGCCCGCCTGACTGTCGAGGGTGATGGAGGGAGCCGTGAGGGTGAAGGCCGCCAGGTTGGTAAGGTCCGATCCCGTCAGGCGCAGGTTGAGGGGACCCGTGGCCGATTGGCTGGCGTTACTGGTCAAAGAAAGGGAGCCCACGTCAAGATCGAGCCCCGCAGTAGTGACGTTGCCGCCTAGGGACAGGCTGCCAGCGGCCTTAACCGCGAGGGGCAAGTTGCTAGAGAGGGCCGTGAACACAAGGCTGCCTGGATCGCTAACACGCAGGTTGTCAATGGCATAGGCCCCTTTGTCGGAACCATCCTTGAGGGTGCTACCGAAGCCAAGCTTGAGGCTGGTTACTCCGGCGGGCACATCCAAGGTGACCAGGAAGGCTTGATCATTCAAAGCGCTATCGCCATAGAGCTGGCTGGCAGCGGCCTTGGGGGTGATCGTATAGCGATAGCCACTGGCCGTACTTCCCGTCAACGGTTCAGCGACACTGGTGGTGCCTTGGAACTTGGCACTCGCAACTACCGCATCATTGGCGTAGAGGTTGAAAAGCTCATTGGACCAAGCATCAATCCGATAGAGGTCAAAACTGACACGACCGCCATCGCCACTCAGATTAAAGGTGCGCGAAAGATCCTGGCCATTAAGCTTCGGGCCATTCGCGAAGAGGCCTAGTACATTACCAATGCCACCATTATCGGTGCTATTAAGGCTGAAGGGGGGAGCCACGCTGGCGCCAGGTAGCACCCATCCACCGAGGGCCTGCTCAAAAGATTCAGACACTGTGGCCAACCCCAAATTAGGGGTAACGGCAAAATTATCGATCGCGTAGGAGCCTTCCGAGACAGGTTGATCGAGCGTACTGCCGAAGCCGAACTTCAGCTTGTCAACGCCAGCAGGCACCTTGATCGTGACTTTAAAGGTTTGATCCGGGGAGCTGGCCTTGCCGGCAAAATTACCGAAATTATCAACCGGCGTAATCGACCAGCTATAGCCGTCACTGTTACCACTACTAGCAGTGGTGACTTTCGTGGAACCGTTAAAGGGGATCGACAAGATCACCCCATCATTGGCGTAGGCGCGGAACATGCCATTGGTCCAGTCATCAAGGCGCAGCAGGTCGAAGCTGATGGTGCCGCCGCCATTATTAAAATTGAGATTGGTCCAACCATCCTGATTCGCCACCTTGGGCCCGTTGGCAAATAGGCCCAGGGCCGTGGTGGTGCCACTGCCAACCACCAGAGGAACGGCATTGGCATTGGCGGCCGTGGTCCAGTTAAGCAGGGGATTATCAAAGGTTTGGGTGGTGATGGCATCGCTGGCACCCAGGCTGATCGCCGTAGGGGCACCGTCGCTGCCACTGTTGATGGCAAGCAGCATTTGGGCATTGGGCTCCGGCTGACTCACCGCCAGGGTGGTGCCAGCGGCCAGGGAAAGGGTATGGGCTGAGAACAGGGAGCGGCTGCTGGCCGGCAGCAGCAAGCTGCCGGCCTTGATGGCCAGGTCGCCCACGGGGACCAAATTGCTTAAGAGGCTGAGGGTGCCATTGCCAGCATCAAGGCTGAGGCTCTGGGGTTGGCTGCTACCGGTTCCAGACAGCAACAGATTGTTGGCCAGGGTGAGACCCGTGCCCTTGAGGTTGAAGCTGTTCGCCACCAGGATGCTCTTCACCCCAGCAGGGGTGCCGTTGCCCAGGACCAGGGCACCATTGGCGCTGAGGCCCAGGTTCACCCCATTGGCGGCGGTGGTGGCGGCGGTGGCCTGGATGTTGCCGGAGAGCCTGGTGCCGCCAGGACCGGTGGTGTTGATGCTGATGCGGTTGGCCTTGATGCTGTCAAAGGGCACGGCATCGGAGAGGCGGAAGTTGGTGGTGTAGGTGGTGGCCACACCTGTGGTGGTGGTCTGGGTTGTGTAGAGGGCTTGGTTGACCAGCCGCGGGGTCAGCTTGGCCACCGTGGCAACGGTCTTAACAGCCTCTTGGTGGTAGAGGGGCTGGGTTTCGTAAATCGGCGCAATGGTGGATGTGGTGCTGTAGCGATAATTGAGGCGAACGTCACTGACATCGCGAGCCACGGAAGACCAGTCGTACTTATAATCGTAGAAGGTTTCCTTGAGGTCTCGGGTTTGGCCCCACACGGGCCCAGCCTGGGAGAGATACCAGGACGCATTGGCGGCACCATCCGCAAACGTGCCATTGGTGTTGAGCCGCAGGAAATTCTCGTCGTTGCGGCCAAAATTTGCCGCGCCATCATCGGGTTGGCCAGGGGCCCAATTTAAGGAAGGAACCTTGAGCTCCACAATGCCAGAACTGACAGTGCGGGCGTCCTGGTCATCCCAACGGCCCCCATCAAGCAGCTGGGCATAGGGGGCACCACCTGAAGGGGAGGAATAGGTGCCCACACTGAGATTATCTATCCCAAACGACTCATTGGAGGCCGGTTCATTAAGATTACTTGTTAGCGAAAAAGCATAATAGTCGGCTCCACCTGGGACAGTCACCGTAACCCTAAAGCGCTGGTCCGGAGCAGGGCCTCCAACAAAGTCACCATACTCCTTCGGATCAAAATATGCGGTCATACCTTTTGAGCTCTTAGTCACATTGACAGTTTCGGCCCTAGTTGACAACATTGGGTTCGAAGTCAGAGTTGCAGTAAGGGCAAAAGAGGCTGGCGTATAACCAATTATAGTACTACCCCTAGAGCCAATGATCGGCTTGGAACTATACCCCGTATACACATTAATCGAAAACGTTTCGTCGTCCCACGTATCGGCACGAAGAAGGTCAAAACTAATATACTTATCACCCCCTGGAAACACAATTGAGCCAGCCGCGTCGTTATAGACATACTTCCACTGGTTCCTGGTAATGCTAACAGTGGACCGTACAACAACTTTATTAATATTGAGAGACTGACCGGCGCCATAGAGACCGCTGTACGTGCCATTATACTTAGCATCGCGTGAACTAATAATCTCATCAGCAACATAGTTTTCGCCAAGCGATTTTGAACCAAAGTCGAAATTAGTCGCCGGCCATACCGGGTTAAGAATCAGATTTGCCCTATTATCAGGCTGCCCTGGCGACCAATAATTATTGGGAACGGCGGTCCCATCCAACCACTGGAAATTGCCATTCGCGCCCCTAGATGCACCAATCCAGGAGGGCCCATACCGCTGATCAAGAAGGGCATTTTCAGCCGCGTCATCGATCTTCACCAAGGCACCATCAGCCCCCAGCGCATACTGATTAACATCCGTCCATGGGCCTACAGGAGTAGATAGATAGGTGGTAGTGAGCGGGAAATTATCGCTGATCGGCTGGCCATCCAGGTAAAGCCAAGTTGAACTATTAGTGGGCTGGTAGCCATCAATGGCAAACGAATTCTGGCCACCCCGACCAGCAGCCTTGGCTACGGCGGCATTGACCTGATCGGCATTGGTGAGGCGAGCTAGCGTAGAGAAGCCCTTATAGCTCTGGCTCTGACCGAGCGCATTGGTGGTGGAAACGCTGAGGCCTTCCGATTTTGTAGCCGCATCCGCACTGCTCGAGGAACCACTGGAGGCGAGGTAACTATTATTGGTGGACGGGATGATGCCCACAGTTCGGCTGACACCGGCCGGATTGACAACGGTGCGATTGGCCAAGGAGGCCGTGCTCTTGATGTAATCCAGAGCCGCATTATCACTGCTCGGAGCAGAAAGGCCTGGATTCTGGGTGGCATTGAGCACAACGACATTATCGATGCCATAGGCTTCGTCCGAAGCCGGTTGATCGAGGCTGCTGCCAAATCCAAGCTTTAAGGAGGTGACGCCAACAGGAACAGCGATCGAGATGTCGAAGCTCTGATCGGATGCAGCCACTCCACTATGTTGGGCATAATCAGCTCGGGGCACACTGGATCCCACGTAGCCATTGGCGGCATAGGGGAACACCGCTGTGTTCTTGGTCGTGCCAAACAGGGCCTGTTCAAACACAACTTGGTCATTGGCGTAGACCCGGAAAGCCTCCCCTTCCCAAGTATCAAGGCGATTAAGGGTGAGGCTAATTTGACCACCGTTGCCATCTAAATTGTAGGTTTTCCAGACATCCTGACCTTTGGACTTACTGCCATTGGCAAACAGCCCCATGAAAGCCCCGTAATAGGGGTTAGTGGTGATTGGCACAGAACCCGCTGCCGCAGTCCAGCCCGGGGCAGCCTCGAAGGTTTCCTGATTGGGGCTTGGGGTGTAACCAAGGATGAAGGGGGCATTGCCCTTCTGGGTACCAAAGGCGGCGGTGGATGGGGTGGTGGGGTAGGCCACCGAGCTGTAGGTGCTGTTGTCACTCCAGTCGGGTGTGCGCGCAACCGAAGCCGCAATAGCCTGGGGCTCACTCGTTAGATTCGTCCTTAGGCCCTGGATGGTGAAGGTGCGGCTACCATTCCCGTCGTAACTGACACGCCACTCGCTTCCACCTGCGTTATTCCCCGCGAGTGGTTCATTATCGCTGATTTGGGCCGTCACAGTCGACGAACCGGCAGCTGCATCGAGAGGGTTGGAAAGCGTCTCCGTCAGCGTTGCAGCTGTCAACGCCGAGCGATTCTGGCTGTAAAGAACCTTGGCCGTATCAACAGTTGAGCCAACCCATTCACGGCTAACCCCATCGCCAGCAACCGATCCCAGACCGGGAGCATCCCCAATGGTTGCCCCAGCTAGAAGTGTGGCATCAACCGCTCCTGCAATGCCGCTCTTGCCCGATGTCGCTAACGGATACCAGAGGGCTAGGGCGTTATCACTGCCACTGGGCGCCAGGGACATGTCGTTGCGAACTTCAACGTTGCTGCGGGCATCATTCCAGATCTTGATGTCACGGATTGCGCCATTAAAATAGGGATTGGTTGAGCCGTTACTCCGGCCCACCCAGGTATTACTGCGCACCGCATCAATTGGCAGATTTGAAGCGGAACCGCTTGTCTTGAGGACGCCATCCCAATAGATCTTGACTGACTTGTCAGCATCTAAAGCTGCAGCCACATGAACCCAGCGGTTGAGCGGCAAAGCCTCATCGGTAACAACCCGGCTATTGCTGGTGCTATTGGTATAGGTCTCAAAGGCAAGCCTGCCTGTGGGTCCAAAGCTGGACAAAATAATATTATCATTCGCAGCACCATTGCCAATATCCAGAATTGGCGCGCCATTCTGGGCCTGTTTCATAAAGACCCAAGCCTCAACTGTCAAATCACCACCCAGGCTGACGCCAGGCAGAGATGCGTAGTCGTCGATGCCGTCGAGCGTGAGGGCCTTGGTGGGCAGTGGTGCGGCCGACGTTGTGCTGTAGATCGTTGGGGTATTGACAACCGATAGGGCGTCAATGCCGTAGGAGCCCAGGGAGGTGGGCTGGTCGAGGCTGCTGCCAAATCCCAGTTTCAAGCTCTTGACACCGGTAGGGACCGTGACCGTGACGCGGAAGGTCTGATCAGGCGCGTTGCTTGCCCCAAAATGGTCGCCGTAGTCAGCCTTGGGGGTTAGGGTCCAGCTGTAGTTTTTGACACTGCCATTCTGGGACGCTGTGACGTTATTAGAACCAGGAGCCGTCTCTAGAACAACCTCATCATTGGCGTAGACCCGGAACTTATCCGCTCCTGCCCAGGCATCTATGCGATACAGATCAAAACTAACGGTGCCGCCGCCGCCATCCAGTGTGTACGTTTTCCAGGCGTCTTGCCCCTTGGATTTAACCCCGTTCCCAAACGCTCCCAGGAACTGGGATAGGTAGGAGTAATTAGTGCCGGCGCCAGGGGAAGCAGGGGTACCCCCCTTTGCGGTGCTGGCCGTTCCCGAGGCGAAGGACCAGCCCTGGGTGGCCGTGGCCGTGGTGCCTTCAAAGCTTTCATTGGCCACCACCTTGGCCAAGGCATCAGTAGTGCCTTCAATGGCGATGCCAGCCAGGCTGCCCGTGGTGGGGAGCCAGATGGAGTTCAGGCCGCCGGCCCAGGGGTTAGCAATCGGAGTAGACGTGAGCACCCCATTGCGGTTTTCATTGCGGATGAGGTTGGAGAGGTTGGCTGCAAAGAGTGGTTTGTAGCCGAGGTAATCCAGAACGGCATTGCGTTGGGCGCTGGTGTATTGATCCCAGCTGATGCCGGTTTTGCCGCCACTGGCCGGCTGGGTGGCGCCTGGGTAGGAACTCCAAGGGATGGAGGCCACACTGAAATCCACATCCGGCACAAAGTACTCACGGATCTCGCCGGTGGCCGGGCGGTAGAAGGCGTCCTGGTTGAGGGAGAGGTCATAGGTGGTCCACTGGTTCCCCACCGGGACCTGCTGGGTGCCGATCTGGCTGAGTCGGCTGGTGGTGCTCACCACTTGGGTGTCAACCGAATCGAGGCCCACTAGGGCGTCGCTACCGGTGCCGGCGGCGCTGCTGAGGTCCACGGTGGCGTTATTGCGCCGCAGCTGGAAGCGGTAGCCATCGATCAGCCGCACGCTGTAGGGCGTGGCGAGGGCTGGATCAGTGGTGTTGGTGTTCAGCAGCCCAGCGCGACTAGCCGCACCATTGGCGGCACCGTTCTGGTAGTAGAGAACATCGCCGTTGGTAAGGCCGTGGGGCAGAAGGGTGCCATCCACGCCGATGTAACTGAGTAGATCAGCACCAGCATCAATGGTGAGCTTGACATCTCCGTTGAAGGGGAGGCTGAGGGCCGAGAGACTGGAGCCGTTCGCCACACTCTGCTTCACCGTGATCGGTGTGATCGAAGAGGGAACTGACGTGAGTTCCCACCCTGGACGGGTGGCGTCGGCATCGAGATTGAAGGTGCCGGCATCAAGGCTGAGATCCCCTTTGGAGGTGATGCTGCCGGTCTTGCTGACGTTGAGGGCGCCGTTGGTCGCGAGGGAAAGGTTGGCGGAGCTCGTGAGCTCACCGGTGATGGTGACGCTGCCCGGGAACGAGAGGGAGAGGTTGGCGCTCGCGTCAGCTGGTTGGAGATCCAGGTACCCCTTGAGGGTCAAGCTGCCGCTACTCGGCAAGGATAGGGATGCTGTGGTGAGGATGGCGCGGCGAAGATCGGTGAGGGTGCGGTCGATCACCAAACTGTTCGCTGCCGAGGTTGAGAGGGTGGTAACGCCAGCGGAAAGCCAGGCTTCCTCCAGCAGACTGAGATCGCCGGCGGTCGCGGTGGCAGTGAGGGACTGGGACTGGATGTTGCCGCTGATCGCGATGGCATTGGCCTTGAGGGTGACGGCGGAGCTGCCCAGATCCACTTGGGGTGAGAAGGTGGCCAACGTGCCGGAGGTCAACGAGGCCGCCAAGGAGAGGGGGATGGCCGTGCCGGCAAGGGCCTCAGCCGCCGTGCCCGCCAACTTGAAGGTGTCAACTCCCGTGCGGATCACGTAGTAGAGGCCCCCATCGACCAAGGGCAGCAGGGCACCGCTCTGGACGCCGAAGAAGCGCACCGCTGTGCCGTTGGCGAGGCCATGGGAAGAGAGAGTGAACTGATCGTTGGGGTCGGAGAAGTTGGCAACGGTGGCCGTGAGGTTGGTGACGCCGGGGGTGCCGGCGGGGAAGATGGAGCCGGCCAGGTTGATGGAGCCGGCACTGGCCGTGGCCATCAGGGTGGCCGCCCGGATGGAACCGCCACTGCTGGGCAGCAGCGGGGAGCCGGCATAGACCGGTTTTTCACTGCCTGAGAGGGCATTACCGGACGCATTAACAAAGGCGCCGCTGCTATTGACGCGGTAGCCAAGTTTGTCCACCAACACGTTGCTGCCGGTGGTGTAGAGCTCCTCAGCGGTGGAAATGCTGCCGGAAGTGGCGCTGAGGACGACGGCACCGGTTGTGGTGAGCGGGGCGCTGGAGACCAGGGAGCGGCCGGCGCTCAGGCTGATCGCACCAGAGAAGCTGTCGTTACCCAGGGCTGCCGCCTGGATAAGATCCGAGCTTGCCCCAGCGGCAGCCAGGCTAATGGCACCTTTGAGGCCGGAGAGCTTGGCACTGGGCGCGAGGGTGAGGCTGCCAGCGGTGGCGTTGATGCTGGTGTTGGCGGCATTGGCACTGCTCAGGGCCCCGGCGATGGTGACGGTGCTACCGGAGAAGGAGTAGGCAACGTTACCGGCTGCAGCATCGCTTAAAAGTTCGGCACCGGAGCCGATGGTGATAGCACCACCAGTATTGAGATTGAGGCTGGCAACATTGATCTTGAGCGCGTTGGTGTTCTGTCCAATGGTGATCGCACCGGTCGCTGCAAGGGTGAGGCCGGCTCTGGTGCTGTAGCTGGGGATGACGCTGGGGTTGCTGCTGCCAACCAGCAGGAGCGAGCCAGCCGTGGAGCGATAGACGAGGTTGGTGAGGTTAGGGGCCGCAGAAACATCAGCAAGGGACGTCAAGGAGAGATCGGCGGCCTGGTTAATCTCAAAAGTGCTGGTACGGCCCAGTAGGTTGAAATTGGCCAGGAGATTGCCCGCCGCTGCACCGCCGCCATCAGGGGTCAGAGACACCACAGGTGCGTCAAGAGCCGCATTGAGGTTCACGGTGGCGGCCGAGTTAGTAGGCCTCAGGGTCCAGCTGAGGCTGCTATTGGCATCGCTGTTGGTGCTGCGCACGCCGCCATCCCATTGCAGGGAGTTGAACGTCTGGTTGGCCGTGCCGATGGCGATCGTGGTGGCCTTGGCCCTGGAAAGGACAGTGGCGGTGGCTTTGGCCTGGAGAGCGTCTGAGGCGGGGAAGCTTCCGAGCTGGGTCAAGCCAGCGGAACTGGCGGTATTCAGCGAGAGGCCCAGGGAGGGCTGCAGGCGCGTGGAGCCGGAGGGGGGCCTGAGGGTGAGGCGCACATTGGCACCGCGCAGGTCAAGCACCGGGATTTCACCCTTGGCCGCCACCAGGCCGGCGGCGGTGGCGGCATCGCTGATCGCGAGATTGATGGCGCTGATCAGGGCCGCAAGGCTGGAGGCCTGCTGAGCTGCGATGGTGACGGTGAACGTTTTGGTTTCAATGCCGACGCCAGCACCACTGGCCTGGCGAGTGACGGCAAGGTTGAGGCTGAGACCGGTGCTGAGTTTGCCAGTGAGGAAGTCCTGGGGAGCGGTGCTCAGGGCTTCGATCGCCAGGCCCGCCTGATCACCAGGGAGGTTGATGGTGGAGGCGTTGAGGGCGACCGAACTGGAGGCGGTTGTGCCGTCGGCATTGCTCAACAGAACTTGGGCCAAGGGCGACAGGGTGATGCTGTTGTTGGCCGCGGCGGCGCTGGTCGCCGTGATCGTGAGGCCATCCCGGGCGATCAAGTCGTGGAGGATCCGCGGAGATTGGGGGGCAGTGATGGCCACGGTGGGGGCAGCCATCCAGGCCCCGGCCACCACCAGGTCGGTCTGGGCGCCGCCGTTTGAAGAGGTGCTGCCACCTAGGACGAGGGCATCCGCTGCATCACGGCTGACCCCCAAGGACAGGATTGCCTTAGAGGTGGTATCAAGAACAATGTTGCTCGCCTGCAGGGAGGAGCCCTGGACACTGGTGGTGTTCGAGAAAGGAGTGCCGTTAGGACTACTGGGATTGAGAGCTGAGAGGTTGGTGTTAACCGTGCCACCAGCAACCAACAGACCGGAGGAATAGAGGCCCTGACCACTGGCAGTACCGGTGGCGTTGATCGAAAGATTGCCCCGGCTCATCAGGCCACCGGATGCAAGCACCATGATGGTGGGGGCGCTGATGGTGCCACTGCCGCCGACGGCGGTGGCACCAGCAAGGGTTAGGCCTGTGCTGCTGGTCATACGAAGACTTGCCGGGGTGGCAGCATCGGTGAGCCAAATGGGACCATTGGCCGTGGAGTCGGCACCGGCCAGGATTGAACCGTAGAGCGAGGCAGCAGCCGAGCTCGCTATCGAGAGGGTGCTGGCTGAGGGAGCGGTTGTGCGTAGCTTGGCGGGAACGGTTGTCCGCACCGAGCCATCCGAGGCAGTTAGGGAAAGGTTGGAGCGGGCTGTGAGGCTGCCGAGCACAAAAAGGCCATCACTGCTTGATGTTTCGAGTGTCAGGTCAGCGTTGGTGACGTTGATGTCACCAAGTAGGGCGAGGGTGCGGTTGGTGGTAACGGAAAGACCACCGCCATGACTGCTCGTAATCGTTCCGCCAAGAATGAGGTTGGTGCTGAGTTCACCGTTGGCGGGATTGCCATCGAGGCTGGTGGCCGCCACACCCGTGGCCAAGAGGGCCTCCTTCTGGGCCAGGGTGAGGTAGGTGGCCAAGCTGACGTTGCCGCTGGCGGCGGGGGCGAACGCCAGGCTGCCAGCGGTGCTGATCACACCCTGGAGCATCAGCGTGTTGCCACTGAAGGTGGTGGGTCCACTACTGGCGAGGTTGAGCTGGGAGCCGCTAGCGATGTCGACCTTGCCAGTGCTGGTGTTGGCGTTAAGGGCAAGGCTTCCATTGCCGGCGGTGCTGATGGACCCCGTGGCTGTAATCAAAAGATCGGTAGCGGCGCTCAGCGAATGGTTGCCATTGGTGCTGACAAAGGCCTTGGCAAGGGTTAGGGCCCCGGTGGTCGTGCTGATGGTGGAGTTGCCAGCGGTACTGAGGCCACTGAATGAGCGGGTGCCGGTGCGATCGCTGACAACATCCAGGGCGAGGGCTCCGTTGTTATTGATCACAACCCCACCACTACCGACGGAACCAGCCAGGGTCGTAATGGCGGTACGCATGGGCACAGCAGCGGTGCCCATGCCGTTGAGACCATCCAGCACCAGGGTGGCCGCACGGATCACGGGCTCACTGCCGGAGGCCGCAGAAAAACCCTCGCCACTCAGCCAGACCGTACCGGCGGCGGCGGCATTGGCCACCGAGAGGGAATTCAACAGAACAGGGGTGGGCCCTTTGGCACCAAAGGCAAGGACCGAATCGCTACCGGCGCTGGCGGTAGCGGTAAGGACTGTTTGTTGGCCGCTACTACCGCCGCCAATCATCAAAGGCGATACCGCCGTGCCAAAGCTGCTACCAATCAGGGTAAGGCTAGGAGCCTGAAGATTGACACTGGCCTGGCCAATAGGACTGGTATTCCGGCCGCCATCGCGCAAGACACCCGTGGTGGTGATCGCAAGGGACTTGGAAGCGAGCAAGGAACCAAGGGCCAGGTCAGCCGCGCTGGTCAAGGTGGCGGAGCCAGCCGAATTCACATACAGGCTGGCCACCTCGGCAGTGGTGACCTTCAAGGGGTTGCCATTGGATCCGAGATCACCGCTGGTTGTACGTAATTCAATCGGCCCACGGTTGTTGGTGATGCCGCTACCGCGAGCCAATTGGCTAATCGAAGGGGCGGTGATATTAATCACTCCCGAGCCGGAAATGGCATCGAGGGATAGGCCCGCCGCCGAAGAAAGACGCATGCCAGAACCGGAACTGGCAGAGAGGGACCCAGTGGTGGCAACACTCAACGCAGTCTGCAACCGGAGGGTGACACCGGTGAGGGCGAGGGGATCGGTCAGCAGGGCCCCTGGAGCCAGGCTCGTGGGATGGTCAGTAGTGGTGTCAGCGGCGTCTTGGGAGCCGATAGTGAGGGCCGTCCAACGGGAACTGTTGCCATAGTCCTCTTGAAGGAGCTCGCGGCGAGCGGCGGTGCCGGTGTATTTGTAATAGCCGTAAAAGGCTGGAGTACGCACAAGCACAACGGCGCCATTAGCGAGCTGGGCTCGGGTGTCCATCACGACGGCACTGTCGCCAGCGGCGAGGGATACGGAGGTAGACGTAGTGTTGTACTTAGCGTTGCCAGTTGCGACCGGTTGCCAAAGGTTGTTGTTACTCGCATCTTTAGCTGCAAAATCAGCGGCCGAAAGATTAAAATTGTTGAGGGCAGTAGAACCCACATACTTGTAGAGCTTGCCGCTCCCAGCCGTGAAATCCGGGCTGTAAGGAGTAAATAGGCTGCTATTAGCCAAATCCAGACCAGCAGTACGACTATTCGTAGCGAGATTAGAAGTACCGATATATTGGTAGACCCGATAACTGCGCCCAGCCACATCGGAGCTAGAGGCAGAACTGAGCAGCTTGGCATTGTCGGGAGAGAGCTGCTCGTAATCACCATTGGGGATATCGATCTGGACCAGATCGGATATGCGGCCGATAGCCCCTGTGGTCACATTGAGAGTGAGATTGGCACTGCTAATGGCGGCGGTGCCGCTGCCGAGATCGACCGCTAGAGGGGTAGGTAGGCCCTTTTGAGCAGCCTGCTTAGGGAACAGGAGACGATAAAGATCGGAAGCGAGGGGAGCGTAATAGGTGTTGGTTCCGACCACCCGTTGATTGATATAAGACTGACGATCAGCGTCTTGTCGGCTATAGGAGAAGACTGGGTTGTAAGCAGAGGCGCCAAGCTGCTGATGGATGGTATTCAGTTGGCCCTGGTAAGCGCTTACAGCTGCGTCCGAAAAACCCTTACTAGACTTAAGGAGATTAATTTCAGCGGCCGTAAACATAAAGGTACTTTCCGTGTGTTTCGTACTGCTGGGCGCGGCCCAGGTGCCATTGGCCTGCTGGGTCCAGCCTCGATAGGTGATCCAGTAGTCCCTATAGTTAGCTTTGTCCTGCTCGGCAAGCTCGGCGTTGGCCGCGGTGATGGCGGCGGCTCCGGTGATCAGGAAAGCAGCATCCTGTTGGCTAAGAGCAGTGGTGTTGATCGGGTTGATGGAAGTGCCAGTGGCATTAAGCAAATCACCACTGCTGACAGTGAGGCTGAGATCACCGGGAACCGTAATGGAGGAATTAGCGGAGAAGGCAGTTGGGAGAATCAGGCGAAGATCACCGCTGGTTTCCCGCAAGGAAGCATTGGCACCAGCGGCGAGTAACTTGAGGGCCAGGCCACTGGTCGTGGAGAGACCGTTAATGCCGCTGTTAAAGCGTAGGGGCGCTGAAGAAGACCCCACACTGCCGCTACCAACCTGGATTTCAATGCGTTCCGCCTTGAAAAGCTCAGCGTTCGCCGTACTACCCGTGTTCGCTTGGTAGCTGGTGTCTAGGCCTCCAGCAAGCAGCAGGGTTAAGTTCTTGCCCGCACCAAGGCCCAAACCAGTAGTGCCATCAGGGCGTGGCTTGAGGGCGACCAGGGCACCAGCATTGCTGATGGTCTGAATCGTGAGGTCGGTTCCAGCAATCGCCTTGAGATTAATGGCATCACTACTGGCGGTAGAGCCACCAACCTGGAGATCGATCGCGCCCCCGGCACTGAGATTAATCGGAACAGTAGAGTCCTTGATCAGAAGACTCTTGAGGGTGATAGTCTTGCCAGCACCGGCCGAAATATCAAGGGCATTAGGATTTTTAACACCCTTGAGCATGGTGATATTTCCCTTACTGGTAATGGTGAGAGAACCAGCCGCCTGGGATGCATTGGCAGCGGGGGTTAAAAAGCCAACCTTGATGGGGTAATCAGCTTTTAACGAGTGGGTGTAGTAATCCTTAAGGCCCTGGGTTGTAATGCTTTGGAAATGATAGGTCTTCTTACGAAGAAAACCTCCACCAGTGGTCCAACTACGGTTGGTTTCCTTGGGGGCCTCATTGGCGATCTGCTTATAGAGGAGCTGGTAGGCAGCCGCGCCTGAAGAGATGGCCCCAGGAGCTGCTGCTTGGAGGGCCTGCCCCTGGACCAGGGGCCTGGGCTCGACAAACTGCGTATTAACAGACGTCCAATCAATATCTCGACTCCGCAGATCGATATCCCAGAAGATATTAAAGCTAGTCCTGGATGAATACTTCGTAGTCGTCTTGGTTTTGCTCTGCCCCTCTGTCCAATCATAAGTAAGACCAGGTGTTGGACTGTAAGAGGCCAATAGGGTTGTGCCACCATTCCCTGGAGCCTGCAGAGGATTAATTGCACGAGAAGTGGGGGTAGTATAGGCTGTAGCAGATCCAATCAGATAGGATTCAGACTGTACAATCTGCTGGTTACTATATTGATATTGGGTCTTTTTGACCTTGGCCGCCGTGAAACTGACGGGACGTTCAGCAGCCCAACCAGTGATATTCACCCTGGCGTTGGCGGGCGCGTCGGCAGAAGCCTTGAGGGCAATCCTCCAAGGATCCACAACCTGGACGGTATAGACAGTCCGATTGGAAAGACCAGCAATTGGCGAGGAGTTATCCGTCACGCCGGCAGCATTCAAACCGGGAGTAAATTGGTAAAAAAGCTGATCGCCTGTCGATAAATTGTGGGCTCCGTCAAAGGTAATTGTGTCCGCGTTAGCATCAACAGCAATCGGAACCATCGCCAGGCGCGGAGTATCAACAATCGTAACCTTGCCCTTAATCGGTGAAAGGTCGATGGAGCCTGTTGAAAGGTTCCAGCCACTATTATTGGTAATTGTTAGGGTAGGCTGGCCATCGAAGGCGAGTACTTGCCCGGCCCCGGTACTGAGAATTTGCCCCGTCAGGGTGATCGATCCGCCGCTGCTCTTAATGTCGTAAAGATTAATCGTACGGGTACCCACATCGACATAGCCAGCGAGGGGCACTGGCTTGCCATTGACTGCAGCAAAGCTGATCCCACTAATGGCATTGCGGTTGCCATCCACCAAGGCAGTAGAGACGGCGGGATTAAAGCTGGAATCAATTGTCATGGATAGCGATGGCGTGCCACTCTGGATCAAACCATCAATATTGAGATATAGGGCCGTAATATTGATGTCACCGCGCGAGAAAATGGTGCCTGCCTTGGCGGCGGCAGCCACGGCAATAGCGTCAGAAGTGGCACTAACTACTGACGGGCTCTTGAACGTACCGTCAGCATTGCTGCCTGCAGCAAAAGCTTGGGCACGGTAATCATCGTAATTGAGATATTGGCGCGGATCGGCACCGCTATGGAACCAAGTGCTGGCATTCAGGGAGAACGTTCCAGCGGAACTGATGTCCAGTGTGCTGCCGCGCAGCTCACCAGACACAAGAATGCTGTCGGTGGTATTCGTAATCGTGATAGCACCAATCTCATTGACAACCGACCCCATGAGATACAGATCTGACGGCGGTGGAGAGGTTGGCGCGCCGGCGGGTAAGGGAAGGTCCTTGCGGACATTTTGGCTTACCGTGATACTGCCGGCAACGGGGACAGGGGCGGCGGCTGATGGGGCCTGACGATTAAGATAGACAGAACCTGGATTAAAGACCGTATAGGTTCCATTGATAACATCAACGACCCTGGAGTCGTCCAGCACCAGATCCTTGGCAAAAAGCATGACGGGTGCAGTATTAAGCACGCTAATCGAAGCGTTATTGTAGGCCTTAAGTTGGGAAGGTGGCGTAACAACAGGAGCGGCAAGATCCTGGCTAGCTACCGTAACAAGGCCACCTGCTCCCATTGCGTCAAGGAAAACTGAACCGGGTGCCGCATAGAGATCGGGCAGCCGAATGGCCAAGCCATCAAGACCGCCCTGAATTCGACCCGTAATTGGATCAATCAAGCCAAGTTGATTGGCTTGATTGCGAATGTCTTCCAGCTGGGAGATATAAAGAGCACGATCGAGTGTTGATGTATCGTTAGCAGCAATTAGGGAGGAGAGTCGCTCATCTTCTATTGCCAAATCACTTCCAACATCGACGATATCGAGGTAAGGACGCTGGGATGTATCACTCCAGAGCAGGTCTGGAACCACGGCTGCGACAAAGTTGCCCAGATCGGCTGACGCACCGGCTGGGGATGGCAAGACACGAAGGCTGTAGTCCATCGAACCATCCAGACCCAGGGCGCTGAGCTGGGTACTGCTCAGTTTGGCGTCTTTGACTAAGGGAGACGTGAGCTGGCCACTTCCTGAAAGATTCAGGTAGCTATTCTGTTTAGCAAGATCATTTGTATAGGGAAGGGTAATCAGCCTGAGCTGGTGCTGGGAACCAGCGACGACTCGCGATCCAGCATCAATTGTAATCGTATTGGTTGTCCTGTCATCAAGGTTGATCGTGCCGCCAATTCGGATAAAGAACAGGATATAAGCAGTTGCATCAGCCACAGCTCGTCGACTCGGTGTGCTGCCCCAGTCCTTAGTCTGGGCCTTCATCTCAACATTGCCACGGGCAAGGATCTGGGAATTATTTGAAATAGAAATTTTATTCGTGTCAACACTAGAGGCAGTAGCAGTAGGAATTGGGATACCAATCAAACCAGCATTCATCTGGCTATCGGCAAAACTATTAATGATATTGGGCACACCCGCCGCATCCAGACCCGACCAAAGCTTGATGGTTTGGCCCTTCAATGTAGCCCCGTCAATGCCAATGATATTGACAGGTGCATTCACAGCCTTAGCATTAGACTGACCAAAACCGAAAACACCCGAAAGAATAGACATGGAACTACTCACAGTTCCATCACTTTTTGCCGTTATCGTCACATCACCAGTATCATTGATGATCTGGGCACCAGAGGTCGCAACAACAGATGCCTGAGCCTTGTTAACGACGAAAGAGTCGCCGGAAACGGCAGCAACTGCTGAGACTGCATCAAGGACACCCTTATCAGTTGCATTTACATTGCTATTGGCATGGATCACCAAGGTACCCAGCGAACTCTTACTGCCTGTGGCCCGCACCGTGGCCCCTGATCCAATCGTGATGCTGGAGCCAAAGGCGCCAGCATCATTACCAATTGACGTCGTTGAACTGGCCCCCGCTCCTCCGGCAAGTCCGGCCACAAGTACCTTGGCATTGGGAACCCCAGCTGTACCCGATTGACTGAAGAATGTTTTCTGCAGAGTGTTACCAGCCGAAAGATCAATGGATGGCGCCAGCAGCAAACTGTTGCCGCCAAGATCAATCGTAGCCTTACTATAGATATCATTAACAATCACAGCGCCACCGCCGGCGAGCAAACCGGAGACAGCTAGTCCTTCGCCACGGCTATCAATACCTCCGGGGTTTCCATCCTCACTGGTCTGGTCTACAAGACTGGAAATGGAGAGGGAACCTGTCGCCATAATCTTCGCGTCTGCTGCTACAGCGCTTTGAACCGTCTGGTTGGTGGTGGATTTCGACTGGGCACCGGCACCAGCCCCCACAAAACCACCGGCAGCACTCACGCTCTCCGAGATGACCGTATCCCGCGAAAAGGAACTAAGAACGACGTCTTTGCTATTGATGGTTGCAGATCCCAAAACGGCCTGAACTTCAGGATCGCCACCATTAGTTCCTAAAGTAGATTCCGCCTGCATCACACCAACGCCGACTAGGCCACCAACAGCCATACCAAAACTGCCACTATTAAGACTATTCTCAGAAGTAGCTTGAATAGTGGTGGTACCCAAAGGATTATAAATCGTTCCAGCCAACACCTTGGTACGTGAAGTAGAGATATTGATGGCCTTGGAGCTATTCACCGACGCACCTGCGAGCAGGGAGGCAGAAACCGTGATGACCTTGGCTTTCTCAACGCTGTCAGCGGTGGAACTTGAGATGGTCATGTTCGTAGCCGCTGCTAAGGTAGGAACATTCCTGCCGGCACCATTTGATGAAGACTCGATCAGGGTAAGCACGCTATTAGAAACTTGGTTCTCCACCAGACCAGCGCCAATGGCGGCTCCGAGTCCGGCCGCGACCGAGGTTCCGATAATCTCAGAACTGAGCTTGCTGCCAACAGACGCCGAGCCAATCGTCAGTGAACCTTGGCTCGAGGCCGACACTGAAGCAGATGCCGTCGTGAGGAAACCCTTATTGGGACTCTTGGCAGTTATCGCGATACCATTCGACGGGTTGCCTGCTGGTACAGAAGCAGAATAAAGCGAACCAACCTGGGCATTAATGGTGGCGATTAGCCCTGCTCTGATTCCCTCAGGGATTAGGTCGGTAACCGTGTAGGCAACGGTCTTTGAATCAGATCCGGATCGCAAAACAATAGTAATAACGTCACCATAATTACAACGGCCAACAAGCCGAACCTCATCACGCTGAGCAGTTGCCACATCGGCAGGTTGTGCCGTGACCACCTGAAGTGTTGCCCCTCCAATCACACCAGCACTAACATCAATTGCACCCGTAATCGTGGTGCCTATAGAGTTGGCAATCGTATTGTAAATATTGGCGCCGCCCCCGGAAGCGGCAATGATGCCCCCGGCCACAGCCACAGTGGTAGCATTGGTCTTAGCAACTGTGCTCTTTAGATCTTTGGCCGTAAGAATCAGGTTCCCCTTGGATTGAAGTGTGTAACGGGTACCGGAGGCGTTAGCGCCGCCATCGGTGATCACGACGCGATTAATATTATCCACTCTGTTTTTGTTCTCAGCAGCCCCAATAGCGATGCCACCACCTCCAGTCGGATTAAAGCTAACAGCTACACTGCCAGCATCGGTGTTGACACGGCTGATTTCGTTATCGGTCGTGGCTGTGATCGCCAGATTACCGGCAGAAATAAGATTCGAGCGGCTAACGGTTGTTTGAACGTCGTAGGCGATGCGGGAGTCGTTGAAGGCACCGGAGAAGGCACCGGAGAATTGGCCGGTGGTGAGGGCCACGCTCACCGGCACCGCCAGGGCGCTGTAGGTGGCTGTTGAACTACTGCTGGCGCTTAAGTCCGGATTTGGAGAGCCGAGTCCAGTGGTAATCAAGCTGGAATCGAGGATCGTGGTTTGAACCTTGGCCCGGGAGGTGTTGGTCGCGTCAGCAGTGGCGATGCCCAGCAGGTTCTGCACCTTGACGGCACCAACGGCGATTGCACCGCCCACGCCGGTCGCCGAACCAGCGCCAACTCCAGCCCCAACCCCCGCATCAACGCTCTGGCTATTACTGCTGCCCAGGGCAATGGCACCGGCGACCGTGAGGTTGGCGGCGTTCAGGGTGGTGGTGGCATCCCCCAGCAGGATGTTGATGGCATCGGCGCCACCGCCCGCGAGGGAACCTCCGCTGCTGCCACTACTGAAGGCGACGGCCACCGCCGCCGATTTAGCCGAGATGGAGACAGCCCGATCAGCCGCTTTGGCCTTGGTGGCCGTGACCGAGAGGGCCGCAACCTTGGAACCGGCGGCGATGTTGTCAAGGTTGGTGGCAAGGCTGTTATTGAGGGTGTTGCGGGCCAGGGAAACGCCAATGGCCGCCGCGCCGGAGACCCCTCCCCCGAAGCTGACCCCAACGGCAGCCCCCCAGGCGGTGGTGTCCGCAGATGTGGTGTCGCTACTGCTGACGGTGAGGGCGCCTGTATCGAGGCTGATGGTCTTGCCGCTTGTGGCACCAAGGAAGGCCTGAACCGAGACCAGGGAACGGTTGGTGGCCTCGGAACCAGCGCCCACAAGGGATGCACTCACCCCGCCGGTGATCGAGAGGGCCGCCGCGAAGCTATCGACATAGCTCGTGATCGTGGCGGCGTTGCTGGCCGTCACCGAAACTGCGCCCTTGGCGTAAAGGTTGGAATTGGTAACGGCAGCCCGCACCAGGTTGCCGCTGCCGCCCAGCAGGTTGGTGAAGCTTTGGGGAGATCCGCCACTGAGGGCGCTATTGCCCTGGGTTTCACCGATGAAGTTGCGGGCCAAGGCCACACCGATCGCAGCGGCGCCGCCATTGGCCCCGCCAGCGCCGGCGGCGCTGATCGTGTCCACCTTGGCGTTGATCGTTGAGGTATCAGTGGCACTCACCGTGACCGTGCCATTCCAAGCAGAGCCGGCAGCTCCGAGGTTGGCTGCAGTGACCAGGGCCTGGGTATTGCCTGTGATCGTGTTGAAACTGCTGGCTCCCCCACCGGCTAAGCCGGCCGTGATCGAGCTGCCCACGGAGACGGCAATGGCTGCGGCAACCGACTTGGAATTGATCGCGCCGTTGTTGGTGGACGTGATCGACACATTGCCTGTAGGCAGCACAGAAGCGAAGTTCGCTAGTTCAGCCTTGGTGTTGCGGCGAATCGTGTTGGTGGCAAGCGAAATGCCGATCGATGGGGCCCCGGCAGCACCACCACTGAAGCTGGCGGCGAGGGAGGCGCCAACAGCGGTGGCATCGATGCTGGCCGCATCGGAGGCACGGATGGTGAGATCGGTGCCCACCAGGCTGCTACCAGCAGCCCCACTGCCCGTAATGGTGGCGTTGGTGCTGGTGGCGATGACATTGCTGGCCTCACTGCCGGCGCCGCTGAGGGCCCCGGCCCCTGAGGTAGCGGCAGCAATAGCTGCTGAGACGGCGACCACTTCCGCCTTGATGGTGGCAGTATTACTGGCCTCAACTCGGGTGGCGCCGACGGCCGTCACGGTGCCAAGGGGATTGGCACTGGTTCCCGAGATGGTGGCCGAGATTCGGTTGCCGTCCCCACTATTAGCAAGGGTGGGACTACCTCCAGAAACACCAGGGTTGCCCTGGGTGGCACCAATGAAGTTGCGGGCGATGCTGACGCCGATGCTGGCGGCACCGCCATTACCACCGGTCCCGCCGCCAACGGCAGCAGACACAGCGATGATCTTGGCGTTGATCGTGCCAGGAGAGTTAGCTAGAACGCTGAGCTTGCCGGCGCTGGAGATCGAGGGGCTGGCAATCGCAGCGGTGGTATCACCCAAAATGATGTTGTAGGAGGAGGCGCCGCCGCCGGCTACACCCAGGGCATTTTGGCCAATTGCCACCGCAACGGCAGCGGCGGCAGCGGTGCTATCGATGCGGCGAAGGGTGAGGCTGGCGCCGTTGGCATCAAGAAGTTCGCGGCTCGTGCGCAGGGTGAGGTCACCACTACTGGTGCGCACCCCTGTAAAGCCGGAGATGGAGGCATCACTGTTGCCTGCCAAGGTATTGGTGGAGGTGGCAGCAGCGATGGATGGCGCTACGGAGAACCCACTGCCCGCGTAGGACATCGCCACGCTGCCAGCCCCAACGCCGGCTTTGATTTGGCCAATGTCCAAGGTGGTGAGGTTGATTGAGCCAGCCTTGAGTTCACCGGCGCCGATGCTGCGAGCAACAATCTGGGCGGTAGACGCGGTGCCAATGCTGTTGGTTGCTCCAGCGCCAGCGGCGGAAATGGCCAAGGAATTCCCCTGGGTGCCGTAGGCGAAGCCCACAGCAACGGAAGCGACCGTGGCCTCGATCGCATCGGCATTGATGGTGGAGAGCTCAAGGGCGCCGGCGATGTCCGTGGAGGCAACATCCAGCTTGGCGGAGACCCCAGCGCCGGATGAGGTTTTGTTGGTGCTATCCCAGCTGATCTTGTTCTCAACAGTGCTCACCCCGATAGCGGCACCACCTGCAGCACCAGCGCCGATGCCAGCCTTGATCTGGCGGCTATCACCGCTGCTGGTCGTGGTGCCTTTGGTGGTGGTGGCGCGAACCCGGTGACGGCCCGTACCCGTGCCCCGCAAGGACGATGCTGAGGCAACCGATTGGACGTTGGAGCTGATCGTGTTGGTGGCGCCAGCACCACCACCGCTGAGGCTGAGGCTAGTGGTACCCGAGGCGGCGGAAATGGCAGCGGCAATGCTGAACACCTGGATCATCGAGGTGTCAGAGGCCAGGAAATCCAGACTGGAGAGAATGCCACCGATGTTGATGCCGTTGCTGGTGGTTTCGAGTTGGATATCACCGAGATCGACCCCTGCGTAAAGATCGCCACTGATGGTGTTCTTACCGTCGACCGCAGCAATGGCGAGGGAGACGCTCGTGCTGGCACTCTGGGTGACAGTGAGGGCGCCACCGGCAGCATTGGCATTAATTTTACGATCATTGTTGGCGTTGATGGATAGGGTGCCAACGGTGACTTTGCCATCGGCGCCGCCTTTGATATTTTTAATTTTGGCGGTGAGCGGATCGTTGATGGTGTTGCGTGCCACCACCAATCCCAGGCTCGCGCCGCCAGCACTGGCGCCTGAGGATTGGTTAAGGGACACCGCAAAGCCACCGGCAAAGGTATCAATGTTGCTGCCGCCGCTGCCACGGCTGGCTAAGGCCTCGATGGTGACATTGCCCGTGGCGGTGAAATCATTAATGTTATAGATACCGGCCGTGACACCACCTGAGATGGTGTTGAAGCTGAAGGCCCCTGCAATGCCGGCGCCCATGGCGGTCGAGGTGGAGCTGCGGGCCGCTGCGATCGCGGCACCGGCGGCATCGGCAACGATGCGGGAGTCCTCGCTGCGACGGGCGCGGATAGTGGCATCGGCGACGTTGATCACGGCCGATCCCGCAGTACTGGCCGCAGGATCACCAATGCGGGCATCGACGCTGCGGTTGATCACATTGCCCGTGCCAGCGCCAACCAGGGCGCCGTCAAAGGAGGATCCAAGGTTGCTGGAGGCGGCACTGGCTGCACCGGCAATGGCATAGGCACCGATGGAGCTGCCATCGGTGCCGGTGATGGTCAGGCTATTGGCGTTAACGGTGGAATCACCACTGACTTGAGCCGCAATAGAGCCAGAAAGGGTGTTGTGGGAGGCCGAGGCGCCGACAGACAAAGCGCCAGTGCTGCCCCCTGCGCCTCCCCTGGCAATGGCAACATCAACACCTCCCGTAACAGCCAACACCTTCTCTCCACTGGATGCATCAATCGTCAAAGCCGAACCATTGCCGATGGCCGGAGCGTTGATGGTGCTTCCACTAATTCGAGCGGCGATGGGACTGGCGTAGGAATTTTCTGCCCCCGCTCCAGAGCCGGCGACTGCATACGAACCGAGGCCACCACCATTGGTGGAGTTGCTGGAGGATCCAGCAGCAGCAATACTGACGGTCTTAAGATCCACATCCTGGCTGCGGGCACGCACTGTGATCGGGGCTCCAGCAATCGTTGTCAGGGTGCTCCCTGTGACATCAGCTTGGGCGCCAGCCTTGAGGTCATTAATCGCGACAGAGAAACCAAGGGTGGCGGCAACGGATGGGGACGAGGAGGGGCCTCCGGCCTCAAGCGGGTTCGCAGCCAAACCCAGGGTGCCCGCATAGGCTCCGGCATCTGCACCTTCGGTGGAGGTGACGCTGAGGTCCTTGATGGCCGAACCCTTCACATTGGTGATCGAAGCCCGCGTCTTGGGGATAGAGCTATTGCCAGAGCTAAGATTCAAGGCCAGAGATCCTGGGATGGCCAAGGCGGTGCCTTGAGAGACAGACGCTGAGAGACTGATCGCTCCGGCAGTTGCTGATGCTCCATCCGTTGAACTGCTTAAGGTGATGGAACTCGGAGTATTGCCGAAATCCACACCGCTCAATTCACTATTCACTTGGCGATCAATAATGTTGATGCCAGCACTGCCAGCAAAACTAGATTGTCCGCGGATGGCCTGGGGCGTTCCAGGTGTAGCAACGACGGCTCCACGCATCCCGAAAGCCAGCGCCCCTCCCCAGTTCTGCACCCTGGTGGTGTCCTTTGCCCCTATGGAGATCGCTGGTGATTGCAACAGCACAGGGATGGTGCCTGCGGCAGCGATGCTGGAGCTAACCTCATTGCCCGTTAGCTTATTAACAACAACACTACCACTGCCGGCAATACCAAAACTGGTGGCGTCCTGTGAATAGGAACTCAATGTCTTCTGGTTGCCTGCAGGCTCAGCGCTTTGATCTGTGCGGACAGCCCCCGCCACTCCCAAAGTAAACAGACTGCCCTCATTAAGAGCATCAGCTGACAATCCCTTTGCATCCGTAAAAACAAAGCTACCGGATGGATCCAATCGGTTACGCGTGCGCCGCTGCTGGTCGTTGATGATCAGGGTAAGGCCAACGCCAATACTATTCGTGAACTGAACGGCACCCCCAATATCAACCTGAGAGAGCGAGTCAACTGCACGGAAATTCGCCGAGGCCGCGTTGATCCGTGCGCCTGCACTGACATTATTTTCTGTTGTATTAACAGCCCCAGACTGAAGCAGCAAGCCTCCATTAATGCCCAGGTCTTGCGAACTTCCACTACCAACAACCACCCCAACGCTTTTGCCGCCCTGGATGGCCGTGACAGTAACAGCACCCTTCAGGTTCAGAATCGCTGTTTTAGCAACATTATTCTGAGTAACATTAACGGGAACAAGCACGCTCACGCTTGCCCCAAGCCCCCTTTTCCCAACATTGCCTGCACTAAGCATATTTTTCATTCTCAAGGGCTTCGTTCCAGTTCCAAGCCCCGAAGGAATAGGCGTCTTGAAATTGATCTTCAAGGAAAGAAGGCGTTCAGGGGCCAAATCCAAATGAATCTGACCAACACCCCGAATGTAGTCAATCGCGGTGGACGCAGTAGCCCTGAATGCGGCAGCATTGATCGTGCCACTAAAATTATTCGTGGCCGTATTCGTGAGCTTGCTGACGCTGATGCCAATCGCCAAAGCATTATCTGCTTGATCAGAAGTGCCGCCCGGAGCTGGATCCTTGCCGCGGTTCTTAACTTGGGCATAGGAATTAAAGCCGGCACCAACTATCTCTCCCGTGAGCTTAGAAATACCCGAAGCCACATTCAAGGGATTGCTGAGCCATTTCGTGATCAAGTCGGTGCTGCCAAATTTCCCAGTAAATTTATTGGGATAGACAACATTGCTGACCACCTGCACGTCGCCATCGGAAGTAATCGTTCCCGCCAAAGAATTTTGTGCGCGATCATCCAGCTGCGTGTAGCCAATTGCAACACTGCCAGCCAATGAACCGCCAGAACGCTCCGTTTCTGCCGATACTTTGTTGGTAAAGCCTTGATTGATAGTGCTAGTAATCGAGACAGGCTTTCCACCACTCACCACGATCTGGCTAGACGCACCCTGGGAGATCAAGGAGGTGTGATTAGCAAGATTTATCGCGGCCGATCCACTAAAGGCAGAGCCAGGGCTCAACGGAAGGGTAGGAGTAGCCGGAGACGCTGCTGCAATGGCATTTTCGCCGATCTTCGTTACGTATGTTTTTAGCTCACCAAGAAGTGCTCCTGCGAAGGTCAGCTGCCGATTACGCAACCAATCAGAAAATTTAGGCTCCCCACCAATAGCTGTATCTGCCTCCACCGTATTCCCTGCCTTAATGATATTTTTAATCACAACACCCTGCGATGCTGTGTCGTCAATCCGCACAAGCTTTGTTCCCTCCTTAAGCTGGCTACCAAGGATTGCATTTGGAGTGGCGCCATCCAACTGGGCCACATCTGTCGCCAGCTGGTAGAGATCATTTCCCAGGGCAATCAAATGCAACTCTTGACCAGCGGTCACACCGCTAATCATTGTTGAGTTTTCTTTAATCGTTGTATCTACCTTAAAATAGTGGGTTGCAATCGTGCTGGTATCGGCAGGGTTCAAAACCCTGGCAATTGTGCCTGCGGCATCCTGGAACAACGCAAGTTCACCAGTGGCAGCATTAGCCCGAAGATACACTTTTTCACCTTCGGCAAGACCGCCCGCCGGGTCAGGTGCACTACCGGGGCTAACTAGGGCTGTTTGGGGACCAACAGAATAGTATGTCGCAGCAACGACATCATTGATAGCCGTGACGCCGGCGGGGAAAGCAACATTCTTCCAGATATTAGTACTTGCAATATTGCCCACCGGGGACACCGAAATAAACTCAGGCGCCACCCTGCCGCGTGTAAACGAGGCGTCCGGATAAATTGTGATCAAATCACCATTATTTGCGTTCAGCCCAGGAATTGTGAGCGTGGCATTGGTGTTATTAACAGCGGTTTCCGGATTAAACATCGCAGCAGCCGTTTCCAGGTTAAAGCGAATCTTCTGCAGGGCACTACCCGCCGCCAGGTTGGCGTCAACAAGGTCAAGGGTTCCACTACTTGCAGCTTGGAGCCTGTAATCTCCAGGGGTTGCGGTGGGATTCACCAATTTCATTAATGGTCCACCCCCACTAACCCAGGAGGAAGGGGAATTGCCGATTACAGAGCGCAACTGAGCTGCCGTACCTGTCCAGGGAATGGCGCCGGCATAACGACGATAGCTGGCAATAGTACTTGCAGCATCGCCCGTTTCCACATAAATGACATCACCTGGCTGCAAAGTGAGTGTCTGTGGAGCCGTTAGAGGGTCCCCAGCCTGGTTGACGAGGATATCAAACTTACTTAGGAATGCCTGGGCACCAAAAAGTTTGCGGTCAGCCTTTTGAATCAGGCCACTCTCCAGCTGGACGACGGCTTCACGGCCCAAGGAGAGTGGCGCATCAGTAATAACAAGCTTGCGGGCAAGCTGATTCGGAGGAGTACTATTACTAGTAAGTGAAACTTGCAGGACATTTTGCGATTGATCGGGATTACCTGTCCCGTTGGATGCCTGAGCGGATAGGCTGAATGGTAGACCGGCTGTTTTTGCCGTTAGCTTGACTCTTCCATCGCCATCTGGGGACGCTACAACGTAGGAACCATCGCCTGCCCCAACTCCACCTTTAGTGTTAACCAGAGCAATCAAGCCATCACGTATTAGATTGTAATTTCCACTAGGTACCTGGTAGTTAAGAATTGATGGCTGCGCATCTAAGCCATTGATATTCTTCAGCGAAATCTTAATTTTATCACCTGGCTCATAGGTGCCATCGAGCACAAGGGCATCAACCTTGGCAACAGCAACAGTGGGGGCCTTGAAATCCGTATTTGTGATTGCATTCAAACTAGCCTCAAGGGTAACCTGGCGCCCCAGCTCATAATGGAACAGATGCTGAGATCCCATGCCCAAGCCAGCAATATCAACAGCCCGGTTTGCAATGGCATCGTCAACAGTTTGGGCGAGGGCATAAGTATTGGCTCCCCGCGGAATCACATAATAGGAGCGATCTGCTTGAAGGCCTTCAATGGGGCCACTGTCTTGACCGGAGGCCTCATCCTTAATTACATAATATTGCACAGACTGACCTGGAGCTAGAGCCTCCAAACTGCCCCCCTGGGGTGGAGTTAAACGGATCTCATTTCTGACGATATCAACAGTGCCAGCGGAGCTGCCATCAAACATTGCTTCGTCAACGCGATAAATGCGATGGTTGGTGCCGGTAGCTTGGGCATTGGAGATCAGCTGGGGTCTATTGTTTGCCAGAATAAAATCAGCAGCTCCAGACGCCGTTGGCAAGATGGCCGTGATGGTGAGCTGGTCGCCATCTTCGATGATCGGCGTCACGGCCCAAGATGTGCCCGTTAAGGTGAAGGAATCGAGAGTTGTGGTAAAGCCGCTCGGGCCCACATACACATAATGACGATTGTCCGTCCACAAAACACGATCGCCAGGCTCAATTCTGAAGGTTTTCGGATCTCCAGAGCGGCCTACCTCAAAACCAATAGAATTAGTAATTATGCGCTTGTCGAGTTCAGCATCAGCGACCTTAAACGTGTAACCAGTAGCTAAATTGACCACCGCAACCGCATTGCCTACAGCAAATTCGCTGTTTGCCTTAAAGGAGACAGTGCCTTCCTGCACAAAGCGTTGGTCAGCAGCTAAAACAGTGGTTTCGAGATTAATGAATGCGGATGGACTAGTATAGCGATACAAATCTCCTCGGCCATCGCGAATAAGTGCGCCTAAAGGTAAGGACACGGATCCACTAACAGGGGCCCCAGTTGAATTTTTTACTGTTGTGACATTACCGCTGACAGTCTGACTGTAGTTCCATTGGGGGGCGTAAGTAACGCTTTGACTAGCTTTTGAATACGCTTCTCCATCGCTAATAATTTTCCCATCCAGCGTTACCGAAGCAGTTGCATCATCAATCCCAACTCCCGTAGACCCGCTAAATGATCCTGCCTCCCAAATTGTGGAGCTTGCCTTGACCTGATTTGAAGGAGTAGCAGTATTACTGATCGAGACACTCCCTGACGCCCTCAACTCGGACGTGGCATCAATGTTGACGGTACTCTTGGTTTGCCCAACCGCGACAGTGGAGGCAAATGACACAGTATTCTCATTACTGCCGCCGTTTTGAATGTCTGTCCAGATATTTAGGCCAGATAAAGCACTCAGCTGATTGACGCTACTAGTATTTATCTTGATATTACCCCCAGCAGAACGAATACTGCTGCCCTTAACGTCAAATCTTGTATTAGCAGCACCGGTCGCTACCGCAGCAGCAAGATAGAGCTGCGGAGCCATATTACTTGAAGTAAGTTTTTTGACAGCCGCGCTATACCCTGCGCCTGTAGAAGCTTTGCTCTCAAGGGACAACTGGCTATTGAGATCAAGATTAATATTGCCCCCAGCCTGCAAATTGGCATTAGTCAGTGCGACTGTGGCTCCTGAACTACCGCTTTTCACAGATGCCGGAATTGGCAATAAGTTCATAGCGCCGAAGCCGATCGTTGCCGCTAGAGTAGAAGCAGTCGTATTGGACAAGAAATTATCATCAATGACGGCATCACCTTTAAGGTTAATATTGCCTGCGAAGATCGATGTTTTAGCTGAACTGGCTGCAGATCCGATCTCCAAATTAACGTCTGCCTGGGGTAACCAGAACAGGATTGGAATATCTAGACCCCTGGTTGTGAATGTGAGATCCAGGTCTCCCGCCTTAGCCGTGGCTGCACCATTTTGCCAAAGTCTCCCATCAATCAACGTGGAATCTGAAGCGATATTTGCGCTTCGGATTGCAATTTTACTCGGACTTGCTATCGATATCTTGCCTCCATAGCTCAGGATTGTCCCGGAAATCAATACATCTCCAGAGGACTGGCCAATGCTATCTGCATCATAAGACCCCGTCGCCTTGATCTCAATATTATAAGGTGCAGGATAGATATTATCAGCATTATTGGCATCCAAATTGATGCCACCCACCTCAAAGCTCTTGCCACTGACTGAAACCTTGGTAATTATATTTGAGCCTGAAGTGTTGCCGCTATACCATCCATCAGAAACCGTAATGAAGCCGGTTGTAGCACTGCGTCCGATGGTGACAAGTCCGGAAGCTTCCGTGACATTGAGAACCGTGTCAACAAGGGCACCTGTTTTCTCATCAAGGATCGTATCGATGCTCACCTTGCCCCCCAATTGACCCTGCCAACTCAGCCCCGTGAGCACATCCTTGGCACCTCCATCGGCAATGGCACCTGAAGCCCACTCCAAATCCCAATCGCTGCCCAGGGCATTGGCGTAGGTGAGGTCGGTGGACGCGGCCACATCGGCGCCCGTGAGGGCGGCAATGCGGTCGATGAGTTGTTTGCCCTTGCTACCGCTGGCCAAGTCGCAGCCGTAGAGGAGTAAGTCTCCCCCGGGCCGCAAAGCATGACCGATCGTTTCCAGGGCCGCGCTGTAGCGCCACAGGGTTCGAGTCGAGAGGGTATTGCGCCCGATGCGCAGGCTGTTATCGGCACCGTGGCCGAAGACCATCACCTCGTCGTACAGGCGCCCCTGCTGCTGCAGGGTGCGGGCGAGGTCGGCGACCCCATCGCGCTGGGGATCCAGCACCACGACCGCTTCCCCCTTTTGCCGCAGCTCGGCCGCCAGGGAACGCAGTGCCTCATCCTCCAGGGTGATGACACTGAGCCGGGTGCCTTTGGTGGTGTCCCAAGCAGCACCCGTATTGGTGAGGGGATCGCCCAAGGGCCAAAGGCCTGCCATGGGGTTGCTGGATCGCCCCCAGTCCGGCCAAACACCATCAACAGGTAACGCGTAGGGGCTAGCAAGCCTGGTGCTGTTATCAACAAAACTAACGCCTGGAAACGAACTGTTACTAAAATCCAAAGGATTTAAAACATCATTCATGCCTTAATCATGATCCACGAAGGGGTCGCGGAAAGTTCATGCTGAACAGTTTTCCGCCTGCAACCAGGCGCTCATCAGGTGGCGCCTAGCATGCAGCCCTTAAGGGGCTTCTGCCAATGGACTGACATCGGCCATGGATTTTGTGGTGGGCCACAGGGCGAATTCCTCTGATATTGCAACGAGTCCAAGGCAGAATTTAAGTCACGGCAGCTACAGACAATCCAATTCAAATCCAGTCTTGCCATAAAATACAAAAGACTAAATTCTATGCCAAAAACCCATGTGCTCTTGACGATGCCGGCAGAAATAAGGATCAAAAGAGCAGTCAACAAGCATCGAGCAAATGTTGCAGCCGATGGCTAAAGCCTGCATTCCCTAAAAAGCACAGGCCAAAATTTTCGCACTACCTAAACTTCAATTGCACCAACACATCTACCAAGCCGCAGCCACCAGATCAGCATTTGAATTGCATGCAGCGGCAGCCAAGCCAGAGTGCCACGGACTTCCTAATTAAACAATGGCACCAAGACGAGCCCTGCTGCGTCAAAGACAGGAACCAATTCAAGATTCTACTTTATTACAATTTACCAATTAATCACCAGTTGGTCCGACCTTGACAAAACACTCCCATTCAATCGAATTCACAAAACAAACATCATGCTTGGGCAGATTGTTAGACTTGCGCCCTATCAATCACAGCAACACCATGCTCGAATGGATCTCAAAACGGTCGCACCGCAATGGCGAGCAGATCAAGGAGGGACTGGCCCTGTCCTTGCTGGCCCTCTTGCAAATTGCCATCAGCGGCCTGTTTCTCCACGATGCCCAGGGCCTGGTTGCCCAGTCGGGCAACCCCCTGATCACAGCCATCGATGCCTTCATGCAGGCCATGGCGCGTCCCCTTGGCGTTCTCTTTGCAGTCTCATTTCCACTCTTCTGGTTTGCACTTCTGCGGGGCAAGAGTGTGCCGCGCTGGCTATTCGACGCCGTTGGCATCTGGTATTGCCTGCGCCTGCTGATGGAATTTGCGTTGCTCAACGCCCTTCTGTTCACACCAGCCGTCAGTCCGCGGCTACTGGTGGGGCAGATTGTGGTGTTCCTGCCCTGCTTTGCATTGACCTGGGGCTGGATCATCTGGCGAATCGATTGCTTTGGCCGACCCGCTCCCCAACAGGTTGTGTCTCTCCCGGCAGAAATGGAACCGATCACCTCCTTCGACTACTACCACACTTCAGTGATCTCAATTGTCAATAATGGCAGCTCAAAATTCAAAGGGGTTACGCGCACAGGCCGCTTCTACGTGTTGATCCACAGTTTGATGTTGCTCGACTTACTGGGCCTGATCATCGCCAGGATTTATGCCTTGGTTGAAAAGATGATTTAAAGCGCAAGATGCGCACAGACAATTAAAAGATGGACAACAGCCTCCCGCTCGAATCATCAACTGGATTAAGCGAGGGATTCGTCTCTAATGAAAAGTTTCAGCAATCACCGAAGAGCTTGGCGCTGGCCTCATTAAAGAGGGCATAGGCTTCATCGTTATGCAGGCCGCTCACTGCCAGGGATGCGGTCTTGCGCAGGGTGCAACAGTCGATCGCCAGGGATACGGCGCACTCGTCGTGCTCGGCGTGATAGGTGGCGCTGAAACCATCCTGGGAATAAATCGTTTCATTGAAACGATTGAAGCCAAGCCCCCTGGCAATCTCGGCGATACCGGCCAGGGACTCGCCCAGGGCCCCCTCCGAGCGGATGGCCGTGGTGTACACCGTCGGCGCCAGGGGCCTGATCTCCTCCTCAAGGGTGATGCCGTGGGCCAGGGTCCTGATCAGGGTCTTCATGCCGTTGCGGCAGGGGCCTTGCCCCATCCGTAGTGCTGTGAAGACACTAGAGGTGCCGCCCAGACCCGCGCAACCCCCCAGGGATGGTGTCAACAAACCCCCACGGCCCGACTGTGATCCCGGCTACACACCAGGCCCCGCCCCCCTCCTTCGCAGCCTTCAAGGCTGGGGCCGTCCCGCTGCCTGGATTGTCTCTTGAAGCAGCGGGTGAGCGGCGTCGATGGATTAGGAAGGTGTCAAGAAGGGTCGCAGTAAGGTTGTGCCACTCGGAAGGTTGCATCCATGCGGGGGACACCCAGGGAATCCTCCACCCTGCTGAATATGGTTGATGGGGTGTTTGCTGTGGCCATCACCCTGGTGCCCGCCAGCCTGCCGAACGCGGTACCAGCCGTGGGAGGGGCCTCCCTGATCATCTCCACTTTGTCGATCATCCTGATCGCCGTGACCATGCTTCTGCTGTGGTACAAAGTGCGCAATCTTGTGCAATTGAACAACAAGCTGAAGCCCACAGAAATGCTGCTTCTGGGCCTGATCCTGACGGTGGTGGTGATGATCCCCAAAAGCGCCTACATCTCCTTTCATTATGGCGGCGGGCAAGGCAGCATCTGGCTATGGAGTGACTCCCAATGGGTTGACTTCCAGTACCAGATGCTATTTCTACTGGTCGATTCAGCCGCATTTGCCATGACGATCAGAACGTTTCGATCTGTTGCCGCCCAGTCCTATCCCCGCCACATCCGACGCTGGCTTCTGGGCGTTGAAGCCCTGGGACTCTCACTCTTCCTGATTTTGATCCTGGCTGAAAATCTATTCACTAGCATCAATGGCATTTTTGTGTTTATGGCACCTGCTATTCTGTTTCTCGAGGAGGCGCTTTGCACGCTGAGGTTGAGACGCTACAGCAATGAGCAGCCCTCCTAGGGACCGGTTTAAGCAGTCATACAACCTATTCATAGCCAATCAACACTCCAGGCCCTGGGATAGCTGGGCAACCGATCCGGATCAGCAATCAGGGGCAGGACATCCAGGCCCATCCCTTCGGGCTGAAACCATGCCTCCAAGCCAAGGCCTTAGGCCTGCACCTCAGGGCCGGAGCGCACGTGAACTGACCACAACGCATATCCTGGTATTCAGCCTGGCAACCCTGGGACAATAGCAACGAGACATGTAAATGTGATCACGAAAATCGCCAGATCCATATCAGCCTGGCGCAGTGCACTGACTATTTGTAGACCCATTAACCTCTCATTGGAGCATCAAGTGATCGAGATTAATCCGTTTCCCTTTCGTCTATAGCCAAGGCGCCATCGATGCCCCATGCACAAAGAAGGTTGTCACCCAGATCGTCCCACAGAAAAGACACCATCGCGAGTCTGCGGTCGGCAGGCTCGATGCCGTGGGCAGCCCCCAACGCGGCAAGACTCTCAGCGACCCAGGCCTCGGCGAGGTCCCCTTCCATCGACAGCCCAGGCGTGTCCTTTGTGCAAAGTTGATCGCCTCCTCACCGATGGCGCCCGTCCCGCGCAGATCCTCGGGGCCTGCTGGCAGCAGGCCCTGCCAGCAGGCCAAGTTCTGTTGGCCATCGCGCCGGTCTGGCCAGCGGGGCTGGCCGGGTCCTTGCCCCACCAGGGCCCTCGCGGGGTCCCCGTTGGCCAAAGAGGCACGGGAATTGGAGCCTGGGAACCGCGGGAACAAACGGGCAGGGGCTGTGAAGTTTCACTGAGACCGCCCAGGGGAGCGCACCGTCACCCCTAAGCTCCTTCAGATTCTCTTAAGAATTGATGGTCGGTCTGCTTCGCAACTGCTCCTCCTGCGCCAATTTCTCCGCCCAACAGGGCTGTGAGGGCGTTTGCCGTGTTTGGGGTGCCGTGATTACGGCGTCCTGGTTGCAAGGCAAGCAATGCCCCCATTGGTGGGTCGAGCGGGCCCAATCCGTGCAGCAGCAGTCCCTTCTCAGCCTCAAAGCCTGAGCCAAGACCGGCCCAGAAAAAACGCTTCGCACCCAGCCAAGCCCAAGGGAAGGGGACTTCCCCCACCGTTTTATACGGGCTATCGGCATCGGCTGACAACCAAGTTGTCTGAATAGAAGGGGCTGCTCATGGGCAGCAAGGGGAAGCTTTGACACAACAAAAGCCAACTCTTTTGGGGCTCCTGATGGGCTAATGGTTGATTGGCTGCCAATGAATCAACCCACCAGCGATGGGTAGAAGCGGTGAGCCCATGGCTCAGGGCCATGAAAACCTGTCGGTCCAAGTCCCTACCTTAGCCAGCTTGGACGGGTTGACTGGTCTGGGTTCAGGGTTGGTGGGTTTCTGATCATCCATAGGCCTGCCTACGTTTAGCACCTTGGTCAAGCGGATCGAACGACGAGCCTGATGGCAGCAAGCCCTTGGGGTCCAACCATGGACTTCAGCAAAGACGCCTTCAAGCCGACCGTCATGGTTGTCCCTTGCAGACTGGAAGCAGGGCCAGCCATTACTGCCTGGTTTGGCTACGGGCCAAGACGCCAAAGAACGGCTGCGATGACGGCAGCCTGAAACGGGGTCCTGGCCACGGGGCGGATTGACAGCAGTTTGACCGCGCCCCAGGCTTCCCCCTCGGCCAACTCCTAACGTAAACGCCTACGGGTAAAGAGGGGATGGGGCCAGTATCAAACAGAGTGCGCCCATGGCGAGTCCGCTGGCGCCGCAGGTCTGCTGGGGCGCTCCTCGCCCATGGTTGAAACGAGTCGCAAAACGATTGTCCAACTCACCGACCGTGACTATGCCCTCTACCGTGCCATTGCCGTGGAACTCGAAGACCTGCAACGCTCGATCCGCCGCGAAGACTATGCAGGACTGGACATCGCAGACTTGGCGGTAGCCATGCGAGACCGACGCTTCCTGATTGAATGGCTGCGGGAGCTGCAGTTTCCCCCCGCATCGGACTTTAACGACTGCGGCCTAACGGTTGAAGCGGAGGACCGCATTCTCAACGATCTGAGCTAACAGATCGGGATCAGGCCACCAGGGCCGGTTCGTTGGATCCCGCTTGCGTTGCATGCGCCTCAATCGGCGCCATGGGCACCACCTGCTGGCAACCACTGGCCTGGATAATCAGCTCGATTTCACGGGTGGCATCACACTGCTCGTCCCAGGGGGTGAGGGAAGGGGCCTGGTGCCTGATCGGGTTACAGGCTCGTTTGAAACCATAAAAATCCTGGCAATACATTTCCTTGAACAGCCGCTTATCCAAGCGGGTGAAAGTAACGCCGGTCTCTACACCATGCCACAACAGCGATTGCTCAGGCTTACAAACAATCGAATGGGCTAGCTTTTTAAGACGCCAGCGTTTCATGGTTGTCATCGGCGCCTCGCCCACAATCGCAGTGAACACCTTCGTGAGCGTTTTAGGACTCACATGGCATTGGCTGGCCAGTTCCGTGATGGCCAGCGAACGGGGAAAGTGCTTCTCAAACAGGCAGGCCGATTTCCTCAGGATGTCGGCCGCTGAAGCAAAGGTGGAAGGTCGCACTGGACTGGAACCGCGTCTGAACTGTGACTGAATTGATGAAGCGAAGCGCCGAATCGCCCCCTCGAATCCTTATACAGCAGGATCGCCGCCGTGCCAGTAGGACAGGCTACATTTTATGTTGCGAAACATTTGAGATTGTGAGGATGTTCTGTTTTGACAGGCTAAAAGTAAACCTCTGCAAAATTGCATTATTCGCATAGGCCTTGGCCGGCGCGCACAGCTGCCCCCCTGATCTTGTTGCCCCTCGCCCGATCACAAAACACAAACGCCTCGCCCAGGCCCCTGATGGGCCCTGGGCGAGGCGGAGGTCCTTCACCCCGCCCAGGCCAACCCAGGCCCGGGCAAGCGCCTACTTGTTCAAACCCATATTGAGACTTACCAGGCTCGCCCCCTGAATCGGAGCCTCGACCCGCTCGAACGACTGGCCCGCTCCGCCCCTGGGGAACGGTCGCCGGATCGGCACAACCCAGCAACCTCCTCAAGGTTCGCCAGCAGCGTCGGCCAGAGTGATCAAGGCCCCAGCGCTAGCAAGGCCGCGCCTGGCCAGGGCCGGCTGGGCGGACCAGGGCAGGGGCCGATGCAGATTTTGCATTGATTAGCGCACGGGGGCGAAAAGGAGGGGGCCTTGATGTAAGGTTAAAAACATTAATTCTGTTTACACTGATTTCTGTTGTGGTTGATGTTGATACATTGGCGTCCCTCGACGGCGTTCTTTGGCTGCGTTCTGGCGCCATTGCCTCAAAAATCTTAGGCCTGCATCAATCAACGATCAGTCGCAATATCAACCGGTGTGAAACAGTTTTCGGTGTTCAGGCGGCCAAAACCTGCGGCGAATGGCACCTGAAGGGTGACACCAAACTGCTGAATCTGGAGCGCATTGTGCACCAACGCCATCGCTGGCAGGGCGGCCGTTCCCTGCGGATTGAGGCCATGTATTGGTCAGCTCAAACCTATTGTGACCCACCACCCGATGGCTGGCTGCCAGGCAATCATGACTTCCTCAATGTGAAGCAGCCCTTGAAGCTGCTGCGCGATGGCATCCTCGATGCCTGGATAGGCGCCTATCCGGATGTGCCCGATCCAGACGATCCAGACTTTGCATCGATTCCCCTGCTGCGCCATCCGATCCATCTGGTCGTTGGCGAGAACCATCCCCTGCTTGCAGCTGGAGACAGCCTCAGCTTCGATCTGGTGAAAGAGTATCCCTCCCTAGCCCTGCCGGATGGGGCCTTCCCAACATTCGAAGCCTGCCTGAAACGCATCGGCCTGTGGAATTCTCCCTCCCGCATCGGCCGTTACAACCGGGACAAATGGGAAGGCCGCTTGGAATCCGAGGTCTTGGTGGGCTACGCCTCCATCTTTTCGATTGGCTTTTATCGACAACCCCAGTATTTTCTGCCCTTGCAACTGCCGCTGCAGGTGGGCGACAACCTGGTTGTCAAACGGGAGTATGCCAGCCATCCCCGCCTGCTCCAGCTCCTCGCCACGCTGCGGGAGCGGCTCCGCCCTTGGCTGGCGGCGAACCCGGAGTTGATCGATCCGCTGGAGCAGGGCAACAGCTAACTTCCCCTGGCGCCCAGGCATCTGACGGGGCTTGATCACAATATCAAGACTCAATCAAATCAAAGTCATTAGTTTCTGTCCTGCTATTCAGCCACGATCGCCATAGCAACGACGTAATCAGCGAATGGGCATGAAACCAAACGATTGGGGAAACTGACTTTACTCCTCACCAGAACAATCGACCCTTGTGGATCGTCTGCCACCTGCCCCGCCATTCCCGAGCTTGATCGTCCTGACTTCGCCGCCAGGGACCTTCAAGCGCGGGTGTAAACAGGCCTGAGAGCGTGTAAGCGGAGCCCGGTTTAAGGCCTCAGGGATCCTCTCTCGGCAATCACGGCGACAGGCTTCCAGGAGCAGCAAACCTGACTGGGCTCCTGCGACTGCCCTTGTTCACTGTTGTCAGGAGGGAAAACCCCTCGCAACCCCTGGCTGGTCCGATCGCCAGCGGACGGCGATGGCGGCCCTGCACGATGCCTTCCTGGGCCTTCAACAGACCAAGCACCGTCGCCTTGACGCAACCACGCCAAACCAGAAGAGCGCTCCAGCCAAGTCCAGGGAATTGGCCTCACCCCCTGGAGCCAACGCGGATGCATGAAAACCAGGTGCTGCTGCTGTTGTTCGTTTGCAACTTCTCTGCCAGTGGCTGCCTGATGGACTCAAAGGGCCTGGACCCTGCGGCAACGCAAGCCCATGTGGTCGCCACGATCCAGACACGAGGTCAGGGTTGACTCCAGCCAGTACCGGCCAGACAACGCCGCAAGGGCAGGGCCTCCGCCCCTAGCTGCCCCAAGCCCGGCCCTGGTTGAGCTGGGGTCCAGGCCGCTGGGCAGCCCGGGGCTGGGGCATCTGGTGTGTTGAATTGCGACCTTGCCCGCCCATGGCCGGCGATTCTGCGGATTTTCTTTAGGATTGGAGCGGTAAGGGAATTTGGTGATGTCTCGTGTGAGTTCCCTGCTGGCCTTGATGGCCTTGATTGGGTTTGCCGTCGTTGAGGTGGCCACCCGGGTTTTCACCTAAGCCGGCGCGGTTGAGCGCGTCATTGTTCAGTTGGGCAAAGACATCTCGGAACGCTGAACACAACTGGCCAGCAGGAGAGTTCAACCCCGTGAGAACCGTAGTCTCCTGTTGTCGTTAGGGCTAAGTCTGCTGTCTACGGAATCCCGGGACCGCCGCCAAGGTCGCGCCATGGCTGCTTTGGAGATGGATTCGATCTGGAAAGGGGTAGGTCCGGCCCCTCACTCTGCTCTGGGAGTCTTGCGCTGGGTCCCTCTACCTGGGCCCTGGGCATGATATTGGCCACCAATCTTGTCGTCCCCTGGGCGACTTCTTCACGGAAGCAACGACCCCGTTGCCCGTTGATCTGGGCCCGGTCATTGCCTACCAGCGGGTCCATTCATCGATGCCGGGCGGCTAGGTGGGGAGTCCCAGCAGGTTGTTCAGCTGTGGAACAACAGCACCAGGCCCACCCCCAGTTGGTGGAATTCCCGCTCCTCGCGGCTCAGGTCCAGGCCCACCGCCAGGCCTTCCTTCAGGGCATCCTCAAACGGTGGCGGCGTGGGAGCCTGACCGCGGCGCCACAGGGCCGCGATGCCAACCGGGGTGGCATGCCAGATGAAACAGGGCGTTTCCCCAATCGAGGGCTCCACGAGGGCCTCTTCCAGTAATGCGCGAATCGGCATGGTTGGGTATTGCTGCGCTCAGCATCGAGATGGGGGCTGAGCGCGGCAACGGCTTGACAGCTTTTGTGATCTGATCTGGACCTGGCAGCCAGCCCTTAAGGTTCGGCCCATGAGCTCCTTCCCTGGCCCGGCGGCCCTGGTGCACGAATGGTTCACGCCCCGCTCGGTCGGGGGCGCCGAGCTGGTGGTGCGGGAACTGGACCAGCTCCTGGGTCACCCTCAGCTGCATGCCCTGGTGGATGGGGAGAGTGGCCGGCCCGGCAGCTGGTTGGAGGGTCGCCCGATCCACACCAGCTTCATCCAGAGCCTCCCCTGGGGCATCAGCCATGTGCAGCAGTACCTGCCCCTGTTGCCCCTGGCGATCGAGCAGCTCGACCTCGCGGCCTATCCCCTGGTGGTGAGCAGCAGCCACCTGGTGGCCAAGGGGGTCCTAACCAGTCCCGACCAGCTGCATGTCAGCTATGTGCACACCCCCGTGCGCTACGCCTGGGACCAGATGCACGCCTATCTGGCCCAATCGGCCCTGGCCCGCAGCCCCCTCGGCCCCCTGATCCGCCTGCAGCTGCACCAGCTGCGCCAGTGGGATCTGGCCAGCAGCCTGCGGCCCGACCGGCTGGTGGCCAACTCCCGCTTCACGGCCGCGCGCATTCGCCGCTACTGGGGCCGCCGCGCCGAGGTGGTGCACCCACCGGTGGCCGTGGAGCGCTTCCGCTGGGACCAGCCCCGCGATGACACCTATCTGTGCCTCTGCCGGCTGGTGCCCTACAAGCGGGTGGATCTGGTGATCGAAGCCTTCAACCGCACGGGCCTGCCCCTGCTCGTGGTGGGCGATGGGCCCGAGCGCCAGCGGTTGCAGGCCCTGGCCGGCCCGACCGTGACGCTGCTGGGTCGCCAGGATGCCGCCAGTGTCAATCGCCTGCTTGAGCGCTGCCGCGCCTACGTGTTTGCCGGCCTGGAGGATTTCGGCATTGCCCCGGTGGAGGCAATGGCGGCGGGGGCACCGGTGATCGGATTTGGCGGCGGCGGCCTGCTCGATACGGTGCGCTGCCAAAGCCAGGGCCTGGCCGAGCCCACGGGGCTGCTGTTTCCCGAGCAGGGCGCCGCCAGCCTGGTGGCCGCCCTGGAGCACTTCCACCAGGCCAGGCTCTGGCGCCAGTTGCCCGCCGAGCGGCAGCGGACCTGGGCTGAGCGCTTCAGTGCGGCCCAATTCCACCGCCGGTTCGCCGCCGTGCTCGAGCGCGCCTGGCACGACCATGGGCGGCGGCGGGCCCAGCGCAGCACCGCCCTGCCCTGGCACGACCAGCCCAGCTGACTTCAAGCGGGCGGCCCTGGACGCGGAGCACTAGGTCTGGACGCGAGGCGCCGGGTATGGACCAGCAGGGCTGGGACTTGATTTTGTGTGCCTCTGGCCTGAGTGACCGCCCGGGCCCGAATCGCCCTGGGATGGACCCCTTTAATGAACGCAAGTTCCCCTGGGGCGGCGCTGCAGTTGAGTCCCCTGGCCACGATTCCCGCCGATCCCACGGCCCATCGGCTGCTGGCCGGCCAGTCGCGCCGCGGCCGGATGCTGAAGCGGGCGGGCGACATCCTGTTCTCGCTCGCGGTGCTGGCCCTGGGCGCGCCGGTGTTTCTGCTGCTGGCGGTGGTGGTGAAACTGAGCTCGCGCGGCTCGGTGTTTTACGTGCAGCGCCGCATCGGCCGCGGCTACAAATCCTTTGGCTGCATCAAGTTCCGAACAATGCGCAAAGATGCCGATCGCCATTTGGCATCGGTTTTGGCCTCATCGGAAGAATTGCGGGCTGAATTCGCCCGGGATTTCAAGTTGAAAGCCGATCCGCGCATCACCCCGATCGGCCGCTTTCTGCGCCGCTCCAGCCTCGATGAATTGCCCCAGTTCATCAATGTGCTCAAGGGCCAGATGAGCGTGGTGGGGCCCAGGCCGATCGTCTGGGATGAGCTCGAGCGCTACGGCCGCTCGATGGATGCGGTGCTGGCGGTGCGCCCCGGCATGACTGGCCTGTGGCAGGTGTCGGGCCGCAACAACCTCAGCTACCCCAACCGGGTGCGGCTCGATCTCCATTACGCCCGCAACCGCACCTTCTGGCTTGATCTGCAGATCATCCTGCGCACGATCGGCGTGGTTCTCTTTCCCCGCGATCGCGGCGCCTACTGACGCCAGGCCCAGGCCACGGCAATGGCTACCGCCAGCCAGAGAGCTTCCAGCCGGCGGCTCAAGGCCAGGATCCGGCAGATCGCCCCTGGATCCGGGGCGGGCTGGCCGGCGGCCAGCAGCGGTTTTTGGCGCCAGTGGCCGCCGTAGCGGTTGGCTCCGCCCAGCTGAACCCCAACCCCATGGGCATAGGCCGCCTGGGAGACGCCCGCATTCGGGGAGGGATCGGGGGCGCCATCGGCCAGGGCCGCCCGGAACAGGCCCCAGGTTTTCCAGGGTTGGCCGGCGGCCAGGGGCAGGCCCAGGGCCACCAGGCGGCAGGGCAACCAGGTGAGCAGGTCATCGAGCCGGGCGCCGGCGGTGCCGAGCCAGCGCAGGCGACCGCGGCGGTAGCCCAGCATCGAATCCAGGGTGCTGCTGGCCTTGTAGGCCCAGGCCAGGGCCAGGGGGCCCGGACCAACCAGAGCAGCGCAGCGGCTCCAGGCGACAGCGACGCCGGCGGGATCCCCCGGGCCGCCTGCCAGGCCTGGGGCCGGGGCAGGGCAGCCGACAAGCCCGACAAGGCCCGCAGGATCAGCCGAGCCCCCAGAGCCACTGCCGGCCAGAAGCAGGCTGGCCCCAACCAGCATCCAGAACAGGGGGCCAAACAGGCCATCCACGGCGTTTTCACTGGCGCTCTCGGCCGCCGCCCGCAGAATGGCGGCCCGATCGAGATCGGCCGTGTCGCGGCCCACAAACCAGGCCAGCCGCTGGCGGGCCGGCTCCAGGGGCCCAGGCTCCAGGCAGCCGGGAGCGGGGGCCTGCGGCTCTGCCCCCCCGGGCTGGGGTCCGGCCGGCCCAGGCGCCTGGGGCTCGGGCAACACCGCCAGCACGGCCAGGACGGCCTGCTCGAGGCTGCGGCCCGCCAGGGCGCTGGCCAGGCCCAGCAGGACCAGGGGCAGACCCAGGGCCGGCCAAAAGCGGGCCAGCTGCTCCAGGCCCCAGCCCGCCAGGGCGCTGCCGCTCACCAGCAGGCCGGTGATGGCGAAACCGGCCAGGCGCAGGGCCCAGGCCCGATCGCCGGCCCCGGCTTCGGCCAGGCGGCGCAGGCGGCTGATCCACCAGCCCATCACCACCACGGGGTGGGGCCAGCCGAGGGGATCGCCCAGGAGCCGGTCGAGGCCACAGGCCAGCAACACCAACAAAAAGGGGTGGATCCCAACGGAATCCACCCCAAGGGCCAGGATCATGGAAACGCCTGGCTGTGAACGGGGATCACAACCGCGCTCAGGCGGTCTTCAGCCAGCTGAACATGGCGCGCAGGCCCTTGCCCACCTGCTCGATCGGGTGCTGGGCATCGCGCTCGCGGATGCGCTTCATTTCCGGCTTGCCGGCTTCGCATTCGGCCACGAAATTGCGGGCAAAGGTGCCGTCCTGGATGTCGCCGAGGATGCGCTTCATCTCGGCCTTGGTTTCGGCGGTGATCAGCCGCGGGCCGCTCACATAATCACCGTATTCAGCGGTGTTCGAGATTGAATCGCGCATGGCGGTGAGGCCGCCCTTCACCATCAGATCCACGATCAACTTCACCTCGTGCAGGCACTCGAAGTAGGCCAGCTCCGGCTGATAGCCCGCTTCCACCAGGGTTTCGAAACCGGCCTTGACGAGCTCGGAAAGGCCGCCGCAGAGCACGGCCTGTTCGCCGAACAGGTCGGTTTCAGTTTCTTCCTTGAAGTTGGTTTCCAGGATGCCGGCGCGGGTGCCGCCAATGCCCTTGGCGTAGGCCATGGCCAGGGCCCGGGCGTTACCGGTGGCGTCCTGGTGGATGGCGAACAGGGCGGGCACGCCCATGCCGTTCTGGTATTCCCAGCGCACGGTGTGACCCGGCCCCTTGGGGGCGATCATCACCACATCGACATCGGCCGGCGGCTTGATCAGCTCAAAGCGGATGTTGAAGCCGTGGGCAAAGCTCAGCACCTTGCCGGCGCTGAGGTGGGGCGCGATCTCGGCGTCGTAGACGGCCTTCTGGAACTCATCGGGCAGCAACACCATGATCCAGTCGGCCTTGGCGCAGGCGTCAGCGACGCTCAGCACTTCGAGACCATCGGCCTTGGCCTTCTCGGCCGAGCGGCTGCCCTCGTAGAGGCCCACCACCACGTTGACGCCGCTGTCCTTGAGGTTGAGGGCATGGGCGTGGCCCTGGGAGCCGTAGCCAATGATGGCCACCGTCTTGCCGTTCAGCAGGCTGAGATCAGCGTCGGTGTCGTAATAAAGCTTGGCCATCAGGCGTCCGCACTCAGGGCAAAGGTCGACTTTACGCAAGCGCCTGAAAAGGGCCCAGGCCAGGGTGAGGGGGCCTGGCCGAGGGGACTGGAGGCCACAAGCCCAGTAGTCAGCCCCAGGCTGGGCCCAGGGCGCTCAGACGCCGACAACGCAGCCTGGCGCCCAGCGATCAGGCGGCCGACGCCTCGGTGGGATGGGCGATCACCCGGTCAATCAGGCCGTAGTCCTTGGCCTCGGCGGCACTGAGGAAGTAATCGCGATCCGTGTCCTTGGTGATTTTTTCCAGGCTCTGGCCACTCATGTCGGCCAGGCTCTGGTTGAGCATGTCCTTGATGCGCAGGATCTCGCGGGCCTCGATCTCGATGTCGCTGGCCTGGCGCTGGCTGGTGCCGCCCAGGGGCTGGTGGATCATGATTCGGCTGTGGGGCAGGGCAAGGCGTTTGCCCTTGGTGCCGGCCGCCAGCAGGAAGGCCCCCATGGAGGCCGCCAGGCCGACGCAGATCGTCACCACATCGGATTTCACGTATTGCATCGTGTCGAAGATCGCCAGGCCGGCGGTCACAGATCCGCCGGGCGAATTGATGTACAGATAGATCGGCTTGGAGCTGTCTTCGGAATCCAGATACAGCATCTGAGCTACCAGGCTGTTCGCGATCGCGTCGTTCACCTCGGAGCCGAGGAACAGGATCCGCTCCACGCCCAGGCGGGTGTAGATGTCAACCCAGCGCTCGTACTGGCTGCCGGGGAGGCGGTAGGGAACGCTGGGAGTGCCGATGGGCATGGGTCTGGGGAGCGGCGGTGGCGGACGGAACTGGAGCGGAGGCCTTGGGGAGGCGGGGCCGGTGCCGGGCGGGCGGACTGGCCTTGGGGATGGGGCTCTGCAACTGGGCCGGAAACCGGACCGGTGGGACCCGGCTGGTGGGGCGGCTGGATGGGGCGGTGGAGATAACCGGGGCTTGCCTCGACCCCGGAGGCACCCGCCTTGGCCGACGGCGCCTGGACGACGGCCAGGGCGAAGCCCTGGGTCTCAGCCGATGCCGGCTGAGCTGGGCAGCGGGGTGGGCAGCTGCTTCTGGCTGGTGAGCACCCGATCGATCAGGCCATACTCCACCGCTTCGGCGGCGGTGAGGTAGGTCATGCGGTCGGAATCCTTGGAGAGCTGCTCAACGCTGCGCCCCGTGTTGCGCGCCAGCATCTCGAGCATGGTGTGCTTGTTGTGCAGCACTTCCTTGGCCCGGATCTGGATGTCGGTGGCCTGGCCGCGGGCGCCGCTGCGGGGCTGGTGCAACACGATCGAGGCGTGGGGCAGGGCAGCCCGGTGGCCCTTGGTACCAGCCGAGAGGATCATGGCGGCGGTGCCCATGGCCTGGCCGATGCAGATCGTGTGCACCGGCGGCTTGACGTAGCTGAGGGTGTCGGCGATGGCGAAGGCCTCGGTTTCAAAGCCGATCGCATCGCCCGAGTACCAGCTGGTGCCGGTGGAATTGATATAGAAGAAAATCGGTTTGTCCGGATTGTCGAATTCGAGATACAACAACTGGGCAATGATCAGCTCGGTCACGTCAATGCCCATCTGGCGCTTGGCGTCGTCGTCGCTGAACAGGGGCAGGCCCAGGTAGACGATGCGCTCCTTGAGCAGCAAGGAGGGCAGATCCGGCGGCGGCGTGCGCATCACCGCGGAATCGCCGTAGTAGGGGGCTGATACCGACATCCGCGGATCACTGCAGGCCTGAACCGGGAGCCTAGCGGGGGTTCGTGGCGTCATGCTCCGGCGCTTCGGGACGGTTGGGTTCGGATTTCGCCCGGTTGTTGCGCCGCGGCGGCGCCTCCTGGTCGCTGCGGGCGAAGACCATGCGGCCCGTGGGGGTCTGGAGGGCGCCGGTAACGGTGACGGGGATCCGCTCTCCGCTGCGGCCCTTGCCCCCCTCCACCACCACCATCGTGCCGTCCTCCAGGTAGCCGACCCCCTGGTCGGCCTCCTTGCCATCGCGCACGATCTTGAGCTGCAGGCCATCGCCCGGCTGGACCTCGGGCCGCAGGGCGATCACCAGGGCGCTCAGGTTCATCACCTTGAGCTCCTGCACCTCGGCCACCTTGGCCAGGTTGTAGTCGGCGGTCAGCAGGGTGCCGCCGGTGTCGGCGGTGAGCTTCTGCAGCTTGTCGTCGACGCCGTTGCCCTCGTAGCGGGTGGTGTTGACCACCAGGCGACGGCCGTACTGCTCGCGCAATTCGGCCAGCAGCTTGAGGCCGCGGCGGCCCTTGGCCCGCTTTTCGTTGTTGGCCGAATCGGCCAGGGCCTGCAGCTCGTCGATCACGGCCTGGGCCACGATCACCTGGCCCTCGAGCAGGCCGGAATCGAGCAGGCCCCGGATGCGGCCATCAATGATCACGCTGGTGTCGAGAATCTTGGCGCTGGCGGGCATCAGCACCCCATCGGCCACCAGCAGGGCTTCGGCGCTGGAGGGGTTGAACAGGCGCAGCAGGGTGCGGCCATGGACCTCGGCCAGGTTGTAGCCCGACACCCCGAAGAACACGTTGCTCATCACCGCCGCCAGCGGTTTGACGAACACCACCTCCCAGGGCAGGGGCAACAGCAGAATCGGCGCCAGCAGCAGGTTGGCCACCAGCAGGCCCAGGATCAGGCCCACGGCCCGGCTCACCAGCAGATCGGTGGGCATGGAGCGCACCTGGCGCATCAGGCGCTTGCGCAGCTGCTGGAAGAAAAACCCCGCCACCAGGCCGAAGAAGGCGCCGAAGCCGCCGATCACCCAGCGCAGGCCCTCCAGGTTGGTGACCTGGATGAGCAGATCCTCCGGCAACAGGTCGACCCCCAGCCAGCCGGTGGCGGCCCCGGAGATCAGGAACAGAACCAGGATGAGGCTGTCCACCATGGCCTGTGACGTGCTTGTCCCAACCTCTGAGCAGGCAGCATGGCCGATCCAGGCCCCTTTGACCGGGGTGCTTAACCGGCCGTCTGGGCATGGCCACAGCGCGGCGCCCGGGGAGCGGACCAGCCCGCCCGCCACCAGCCCCCGTCCCTGGCCGCCCCGCAGTGCCTATCTGCACATCCCCTTCTGCCACCGGCGCTGCTTCTACTGCGATTTCGCCGTGGTGCCCCTGGGCGACCACGCCGACGGGGCCCGGTCCGGTTCGATCGCCGCCTACCTGGCGTTATTGCTGGGCGAGATCGCTTCCGCCCCGGCCGGACCGCCCCTGTCGACGGTGTACATCGGCGGGGGTACCCCTTCGATGCTGACGCCCGCCCAGGTGGACGCCCTGCTGGTGGCCCTGGGCCGCCGTTTCGGCCTGGCCCCCGGGGCCGAGATCAGCCTGGAGCTGGATCCGGCCAGTTTCGATGGGGCCCGCCTGGCCGGCTATCTCGCCGCCGGCGTCAACCGGGTGAGCCTGGGCGGCCAGAGTTTCGATGACGCCGTGCTGGAGCAGCTGGGGCGGCGCCACCGCCACCAGCACCTGCTGGACGCCTGCGATTGGCTGCGCCAGGCCCACCGGGAGGGCGCCCTGGCCAGCTGGAGCCTGGACCTGATCCAGGGGCTGCCCGGCCAGGGCCTGATCCCCTGGCGCGGCCAGCTGGACCAGGCCCTGGCCCAGGCCCCGCCCCACCTCTCGATCTACGACCTGATCGTGGAACCGGGCACGGTGTTTGCCTGGCGCCAGGGCCGCGGCGAGCTGGAGCTGCCCGATGCCGACCTGGGCGCCGACCTGATGGAGCTCACAGCCCAGGTGCTCCAGGCCGCCGGCTACGGCCACTACGAGATCTCCAATTTCGCCCTGCCGGGCCATGCCTCCCGCCACAACCGGGTCTACTGGAGCGGGGCCGGCTGGTGGGGCTTCGGCCTGGGCGCCACCAGCGCCCCCTGGGGCGAGCGCCAGGCCCGGCCCCGCACCCGCGCCGCCTATGCCGACTGGTTGGCCCAAAGGGGCCTGAGCGGGGCGCCGCCGCCCCCCTTGGGGCACCCCGAAGGCAGGGCACCGGATGGGATCACTGCTGCTGGGATGGGGCCTAAAGCGGGGCAGGCCGAAGGCTTGGAGGCCGAGGCCCTGACTGGCGAGGTCTCGACTTCCGAGGCCTTGACGTCCGAAGTCTTGACTTCCAACGACCCAGTGCCGGAAGCCGGGCCAGACACTGAGGCGGGCCTGGCCGAAAGTGTTTGGCCAGGCGCTCCAGAAACCCGGCGGCCTGGCCTGCCCTTCGATGAGCGGCTGCTGGTGGGGTTGCGCCGCCGCGAGGGGGTGCGCCTGGCGGAGCTGGCCGGGGAGGCGGGCCTGGGCGCGGGCGAACTGGCCGACCTGCTGGGCCGCTGGCAGCCCTATCGCCAGCGGGGCTTGCTGCTGCAGGAGGGGCCCCGCTGGCGACTGAGTGATCCCGAGGGCCTGGCCCTCAGCAATGGGGTGCTGCGGGAGCTGGTGGCGTGGTGGGAGGAGCGGACGGCGGCGGCGGATTCGGCGCCGGGGGGGCCGCCAGGCCCGTGACCCAACCGCCGAGGGCCTCGATCGCCAGGCGGCGGCCGGCCAGCAGGGGCGGCGAGAAGGGGGGCTGGCGTTCGGTGAGCCCCAACAGATCGGCCGTGACCCGCACCTGGCCATCACAGTCGTCGCCGGCGCCGATGCCGATCACGGGGATCGTCAATTCCCGCCGCAGGCTGCCGGCCAGGTCGGCGGGCACGTGCTCCAGCACCAGGGCAAAACTGCCGGCCGCCTCCAGGTTGCGGGCCGCGCGGCGCAGGCGCTCCTGGCCGATCGGGTCGGTGGCCTGGCGCCGATAGCCAAGGCGATGCACCGACTGGGGGGTCAGGCCGAGATGGGCCATCACCGGGATGCCGCTGCGCACCAGCCGGTCGACCACGGCCACCGTTTCCGGTTCACCCCCTTCCAGCTTCACCGCCGCGGCCGGGCTGTGCTTCAGCACCGTGCCTGCGGCCGCCACGGCCCCATCCAGGCCGCACTGGTAGCTCAGGAAGGGCAGATCGCAGACGAGCAGGGGTTGGCGGGCCGGCGGCAGGCTCAGGCCCCGGCCCACGGCCCGGCAGTGCTGGAGCATCTCCTCCAGGGTCACCGGCAGGGTGGTGGTATGGCCGAGCACCACCATCGCCAGGGAATCGCCCACCAGCACCACATCGGCACCGGCGGCCTCCACCAGCGCCCCCGACAGGGCATCCCAGGCGGTGAGGGCGGCAATTTGCCGGCCCGCCTGCTTGTAAGCGATCAGATCGGCGGGGCGCAGGGAACCGATCCTCCGGGCTTCAGGGCCCATTGCTAGCATCCAATCGACTCGGACCCATGCGGCCCGGACGCCTAAATCTGGTCAGGACCGGAAGGGAGCAGCCACACGGGATGCTCTTGGCAGGCGTGGACTCCGGGTCACCCAATTTCTCAGTTCCCTCCCACAATTCCGCGAGGGAATAAAAACAAGATACTCTTTCTTATTAGTAAGTATTTTTGATCTGAGTCTTTGGGATGGGATTTCAGCTCAAAGTCCCAATTCTGAAACCCCGTCAAATCAGCCAGCCCAAAGTGGAACGGGCAAAGTCCAAGGTGCTTCACGCCATCAGGAGACCGGAGACGTCAAGGGTGGCCGTACCAGACCTGCGTCCGCCTGCAATGGATTCAGGAAGGCAATCTTTAGCTTCAAAACCATGGCTCTACGCTGAATCCTTGTTGGCGGCCCCGCCCTAGACGGATCGACATTTCGGGCACAAGGCAAAGTCCGCCCACCCCCAGGAAGTTTTTTTAACTGACAAGTGATCCCTTTCACTGCCAAGAATTCCAGGCCCTGAAAGGAAATAGTCCAGTCTGAGAGATGATTTGTTCGGGCTGATCCCAGAACGTCAATCCCGCCAGCATCATTGGGCGCTGGACGCATCACGGCGGCTTGAAGGACGCGACCGGCCCAGGCGGCCCAGGGAACTTCAGAGCCCCTGTTGACGGTTCAGCAGGAAGGGGGGGATCTTGGCTCCGGGCGGCTGGTCCTGGGGCTGGCTGTGGGCGGCGCGCAGGTCTGCGCTGAAGGTGCTGATCGGACGCTCGGGCCGGTAGGTGTTGCCGCCCTCAAAACCGGTGGCAATCACGGTGACGTGAATCTCCCCCTCCAGGGATTCATCCACAACGGCACCAACGATGATATTGGCCTCCGGATCCACCACGTCATAGATCACCTCCGAGGCGGTGGTCATGTCTTCCAGGGTCATGTCGCGGCCGCCGCTGATGTTGATCACGCAACCCTTGGCCCCATCGATGCGGGCCGACTCCAGCAGGGGGCTGCTCATCGCCGCCTGGGCCGCCTCCACGGCCCTGGACCGGCCCGAGCCCACGCCGATGCCCAGCAGGGCGGTGCCGGCATCGGCCATCACCGAGCGCACGTCGGCGAAATCCACGTTCACTAGGCCGGGCTTGGTGATGATGTCGCTGATGCCCTTCACGCCCATGCGCAGCACGTCATCGGCGGCGCGGAAGGCCTCCTGCAGGGGCGCCCCGGCGATCGCATCGCGCAGCCGGTCGTTGGGGATCACGATCAGGGTGTCCACGTGTTCGGCCAGACGGGCAATGCCCTCCTCGGCCTGGCGCATGCGCTTGCGGCCCTCAAAGCTGAAGGGCTTGGTGACGATGCCGACGGTGAGGGCGCCGCATTCCTTGGCCACCTCGGCCAGGATCGGGGCGGCTCCGGTGCCCGTGCCTCCGCCCATGCCGGCGGCGATGAACACCAGGTCGGCCCCCTGGAGCGATTGCAGCAGCTCGTCGCGGGATTCTTCGGCGGCCTTCTGGCCGATCACGGGGTTGCCGCCGGCCCCCAGGCCCCTGGTGAGTTTCTGGCCCAGCTGCAGCCGTTGCACGGCCGAGGACTGGATCAGGGCCTGGGCATCGGTGTTGAGCACCCGGTAGCCCACCCCCTGCAGGTCGGAGGCAATCATGCGGTTGACCGCATTGCTGCCACCGCCACCGACGCCGATCACCTCGATGCGGGCGGTCTGGCTGGGCACGATGCCGTTTCCTCCAGGGACGCTGGCGCTGTGGGGGCCTTCGTTCGTGATCTCCATGGAAGGTCCCATGCCGTTCATCCTGGGCAGCATTATGTCGTCGCTCGGTCCAGCGGGACTGAAGGATTCGGACAGATTTGCGCGAATCCCGGCCCCCAACAACGGCCTGTCAAGGTTTCAAGGCCTTAATCGACGCCACTGCCGGGGCCGCCCGCGCCGCCGGCCCGGGGCTTGGGCGGCAGGCCCAGCTCGGGGTGGTCCGGATCGCTGAGGTCGATCGACTGCACCCGCAGGCCCTGGACCCGGCTGGCCAGGTGGCTGGAGAGGTGGCTGAGCATGTCAAGGCGGCGGACCAGCTGGCCATCGGGCAGGCCCAGGCGCACCTTGCCCAGGGAGCTGGTGATCAGCCAGAGATTGCCATTGGGCTCGAAGTGGATCTCCTGCAGGGTGGAGCCCAGCTGGCCACTGCGGCTCAGCACCTGGGCCAAGGGCGGGCGCAGGTGTTCCTGCCAGCCGCTCACCAGCAGCAGCGGGGCGCCCGCGCTGCCGTTGGCCCCCGATTGCTGGCGGCTGGTCATCCAGTTGCCAAGGCGATCGACATAGCCCTGCTCGCTGCCCTTGCCGGTGCGCCGTTCGGCCCGGGCCACGGCCTTGCGATCCACCAGGTCGATGCGCAGCCGTGGCGGCAGCATCAAGCGGCTCACCTGGACATTCTCCACCGGCAGGGCCGATTCCAGCTGGGCCGCCAACTGGCGGGGCTGAAGGTTGAGCAGCTGCAGGGGGAAGCGCAGGCGCGCCTCCTGGATGATCTGGTCGCGGGAGACCTGGCGGCTGCCGACCACCTCCACCTGGGTCGGGCTGCGCAGGGTCCAGCCCTGGCCCAGCAGCACCCAGCCCAGGCCTGCGGAGGCGCCCACCAGCACCAGCACCCGCCAGATCTCCCGCAGCCGCTCGCGCCGGCGCTGCAGGCGCAGCTGGCGCCGCCGCTCCGCCCCAGGCCCCGGGCGCCGTTCGCTCTCGACAGGGCTCACAGGTCGCAGCGGGCGCGGGCCATCAGGTCATCGATCCAGCGGCGGGCGCGATCGGCATCGGCAAAGGGCAGGTCCTTCTGCAGGCCGCCGCCCACCAGGCGCAACCGGCAGGCGCCATGGGCCTCATCGGTGAGGGGTGCCTCGCCCGAGCGCAGGGCCAGCAATTCCACGCATTCCAGGGTTTTCACCACAAAGGTGTCCTTCTCGACCAACTGGCCGGCCTCAAAGGCGCTCCAACTCAGGATGCCGCCCTCCAGCTTGGCGCCGCCACAGCTGTCGAGCTTGGCCAGTTCGGCACCCTGGGCCCAATCGCGAAACAGTTGTTGGCGCCTGCGCTCCAGCCAGCCCAGGGCCGTGAGCAGCACGAACACCAGCAGCAGGGGCAGCCAGACCAGTCCGTGAATCATCGGGGCTCAACGCTTGCGCCGGAGTTTGGCCTGGATTCTTGCGCCAGTTGCACCAGCTTGTGCACCAGCTCCTCAAGCGGTAACCCGCTGGCCTCCCAGAGCATCGGGTACATGCTCTGGCTGGTGAAGCCCGGCAGGGTGTTGATCTCATTGAGCCAGAGGGCACCGGTGGCCTCCTCCAGGAAGAAATCCACCCGCGACAGGCCAGCGGCGGCCACGGCCCGGCAAGCGGCGATCGCCATGCTGCGGGCCCGCTCAGCGATCGCCCCATCCACCGATGCCGGGATCACGGTGTGGCTCAGGCCGGCGGTGTACTTGGTCTCGTAGTCGTACCAGTCGGCGTCAAAGCAGATCTCCCCCAGCACCGAGGCCGCCATCTGGCGGTCGCCGAGCACGGCACACTCCAGCTCCCGGGCCTGGACGCCTTGCTCCACCACGAGCCGCGGATCGTGGCGAACCGCTTCCTGCAGGCCGGCCACCAGGCTGGCCCGATCCACCGCCTTGCTGATGCCCACCGAGGAACCCAGGTTGGCGGGCTTGATGAAGCAGGGGTAACCGAGCTGGCCTTCCAGCCGCTCCAGCAGGCCTCCGCAGGTGGCGGGGTCGTCCCGGTCCAGGCCAGCCAGCTCCGCCGCCTCGACGCAGACGTAGGGCACCTGGGGCAGGCCGGCGGCGGCGAAGGCGGCCTTCATCGCCTGCTTGTCCATGCCGACGGCCGAGCCGAGCACCCCCGAGCCCACAAACGGCACCTGCATCAGGCTGAACAGCCCCTGGATCGTGCCGTCCTCGCCATTGGGGCCATGCAGCACCGGGAACCAGACCTCCACCTCCAGGGCACCTTCGGGAAAGCCGCGGAAGCCGGGGCGGGGCGGGGCCGGTGGCAGCTCCGACGCCTCCGCCGGCCGGCCGGAGGCGAGCACCGCCTCGGCCACGGCGGGGGGCCACCAGTGGCCCTGGCGGTCGATGTAGAAGCAGCTCAGCCGGTAGCGCTCGCCATTGGCCCCGCGGCGCAGGGCCCCGGCCACGGTGATCGCCGAGCGGATCGACACCGCATGTTCCCCGGACAGCCCACCGAACACCAGGCCGAGGTGGGTGGGGGGGACAGCCATGGCGCCAGGGAAGTGGCGCCAAACGTATCAGCGCTGCGGCATCAGGCCAGGGGGGTCGCCAGGGGGGACAGGGATTCAGAAGGGACGACTGCCGGGGTGGCAGCGGCCGCGGCTTCGGCGGGTTTGGCAGCCCCCGCCGGCCCGGCCACCGGACAGCCGCTCAGGGAGAAGGGGCGCACGGCCTCGATCCGCAGGTCCACCAGCTCCCCGGCCGCGATCGGGCGGCCATCGCTGTGCTGGGACGGGAAGAACGTGAGCCGGTTGGAGCGGGTGCGCCCCATCATCTGACTGGTGTCCTTGGGGTTGGGCCCCTCCACCAGCACCTCCTCGACCCGGCCCAGGTAGCGGCTGCTGCGCTGGCGGGCCATGCGCTCCACCAGCTGGTTGAGCTCCTGGAGCCGCTCCACCTTCACGGCCTCCTCCAGTTGGCCGGGCCAATCGGCCGCCGGGGTGTTGGGCCGGGGCGAATAGGCGGCGGTGTTCACCAGGTCGAAGCCGATCGATGCGATCAGATCGAGGGTGCGGCGGTACTGGGCCTCCGTTTCGCCAGGGAAGCCAACGATCACATCGGCGCTGATCGAGGCATCCGGCATGCGCTCGCGGATGCGATCGATGATGCGGCGGTAGCGCTCCACCGTGTAGCCCCGGGCCATGGCCTTGAGCAGGGCGTCATCGCCGCTCTGAAAGGGAATGTGGAAGTGTTCGCACACCTTGGGCAGGTCGGCGCAGGCCTCGATCAGACGCTCGGTGAAGTAGCGGGGGTGGCTGGTGGCAAAGCGCAGCCGGGCGATGCCCTCCACGTCATGGACCTGGTGCAGCAGGTCGGTGAGGGTGTGCTGACGGCGGCCCTCCGGGGTGATGCCGGGCAGGTCGCGGCCATAGGCATCGATGTTCTGGCCCAGCAGGGTGACCTCGCGGTAGCCCCGGGCCGCCAGGCCCTCCATCTCCAGCCGGATCGCCCCAGGCAGGCGCGATTGCTCCTTGCCCCGCACCGAGGGCACGACGCAGTAAGTGCAGCGCTCGTTGCAGCCATAGATCACATTCACCCAACCGCAGACCGTGCTGTCGCGGCGGGCGGTGGTGATGTCTTCGAGGATCTGGTGCTCGCCGGTGGCCACCACCTGCTGGCCGTTCTCCACCTGGGTGAGCAGCACATCGAGCCGGTTGGCGTGCTGGGGCCCCATCACCAGGTCGAGCTCGGGCACGCGCCGCAGCAGGGATTCCCCTTCCTGCTGGGCCACACAGCCGGCCACCACCAGGGTGAGGTGGGGATTGAGCCGTTTGCGTTGGGCCTGGCGGCCCAGGTAGCTGTAAACCTTCTGCTCGGCGTTGTCGCGGATCGTGCAGGTGTTGTAAAGCACCAGATCGGCACTGTGCTCATCGCTGCCTGGCACGTAGCCCATGGTCTCGAGGATGCCGGCCATGCGCTCGGAATCGGCCTTGTTCATCTGGCAGCCGAAGGTGGTGATCCAGTAGCTGCCCCGGCGGGCCCCGGGGGACGCGGGGGCCGGGCTGGCAGCGGGGGTGATCACGGTCATGGGGCGGCGGTCAGAACGGGGCGGAGAAGAAGGCCGTGGTTGGAGCAGTGAAAGAGCCGGTGTTGGTGCCAAGGATGGCGTGACCCTCGGGCCGCAGGCAGCGCTTTGGTTGGGGGGTGAGTGGCGCGCTTAAGGGTTGCGCGGTTGGGGGTTGCGCGCTTGCGAGCCGCTGGCGCGGGGTCTGGAGCGCTGGCGGGGGCCCCAGCAGGCTGGGACTGACCCAGGCCATGGGCGTTTGCCCGTGGGGTGCCCCGAAATGGCCTGATCGATGCCAGCCTGCCAGGGCAGGTCCAGCGCTGGTGGCGTCAAAGCATGCGGGTACGGCTGCAGCGTTTTTCCCTCACCAAGGCCGTGCCCCTGGCGATCAGCCGGGGCGTCACCGCCGCCGTGGACCACCTGCTGGTGGAGATCGAGCAGGACGGCCTGATTGGCAGGGGCGAAACCGGAGGCTTTGACACCGGCCTGCGCCGCTATGACACCGACGCCATCGCCGCCGAGCTGGAGGCCCTGGTGCCCCAGCTTGAGCCCCTGGCGGCCGAGCCGCCCCAGGCCCTGGAACCGCTGCTGGCCCGGTTGAGTGCGCCGGCGCGCTGCGGCCTGGATCTGGCCCTGCACGACTGGTGGGGCCAACGGCTGGGGCAGCCGCTGCACCGGCTCTGGGGGCTGGATCCGGGGGCCTGTGTCGCCACCAGCGTCACCCTCGGGCTGGGGGAGCCGGCGGCGGTGTTGGCGCGGCTTGAGCGCTGGTGGCAGCAACTGCCGGCCAGTCGGATCAAGCTCAAGCTGGGAAGCCCCGCCGGCGCCGACCACGACCGTGCCCTGGTGTTGGCCGTGACCGAGGCCATGGCCCGGCGCCAGGACCTGGTGCAGGACTCCCTGGAGCTGCAGGTGGATGCCAATGGCGGCTGGGACCTGGCCACGGCCCAGGCAATGTTGCCCTGGCTGGCGGACCAGGGGGTGGTGCTGGTGGAGCAACCCCTGGCCGCCCAGGCCGATCCGGCCAGCGATCGGGCCGGCTTTGCCGCCCTGGCCGGCCTGGCACCCCTGGCCCTGGTGGCCGATGAAAGCTGCTGGGATCTGGCCGACCTGCTGCGGCTGGCCCCGGTGGTGGATGGCATCAACATCAAGTTGCTGAAAAGCGGCGGTCTGTCGGAGGCCCTGCTGATGGCCCGCTGCGCCCGCCGGCTCGGCCTGGGGGTGATGCTCGGTTGCTACTCCGACAGCAGCCTGCTGAACAGCGCCGCCGCCCAGCTGCTGCCCCTGGTGGAGTGGCCCGACCTCGACAGCCATCTCAACCTGGTGGATGACCCCTTCCTGGGGGCCGAGCTGGCCGGCGACTGCCTGCGGCCCTCGCCCCTGCCGGGCCTGGGGGTCCGCTGGGCCGCCGGCACCAGGGCTGGAGCTGATGCTGAAGCTGGAGGCAGGGCCGCGGCTGCCCCCGCTGCGGTCCCCGGGGCGGGGTCGCCGACGCCGGGGTCCAAGCGCCCACGGGCCCGGGCGGATCGGCGCCTGGTGGCTGACGCCCCAGCCGGGGCGTCCAGAACCGTGGCCACCCCCGCCGGCGATCCCCCCGCCGCCGGGCCCAAGGGGGCCCGGGGCCGCCGACCCAGCGGCGGCACGGCCAAGGGCCACCCGGGCAAGGCCCAAGCCCCGGGGGCGGGGGCCTGATGCTCAGCGCCTCCGCCCCCCTGGTGCTGCTGCTCCATGGCGGCCTGGACAACCTCTCCGGCAAGACCGGTCTGGCCCTGTTGCGCTACCGGCCCGGCCCGATCCGGGCCGTGATCGATCCTGCCCACGCCGGCGCCGACCTGGAGGTGGTGACCGGTATCCGCCGCAGCGTGCCGATCGTGGCCTCCATGGCCGAGGCCCTGCCCCTGCTCGGATCCCCGGACCAGGGGGCCGACCGGCCCGTGGCCGTGGTGGGGCTCGCCCCCTCCGGCGGCCTCCTGCCGGCCGCGATGGCCGGCGATCTGCGGCTGGCCCTGGAGGCGGGCCTCAACCTGGCCAGCGGCCTGCACAGCCGCCTCGGCGATGATCCGGCCCTGGCTGGTGCCTGCCGGGCGCCGGGGCAATGGATCTGGGATCTGCGCCAGGAACCGCCGGGGTTGGACGTCGCCACGGCCCGGGCGGCAAGCCTGTCCTGCCAGCGGATTCTGGCGGTGGGCACGGACATGGCCGTCGGCAAGATGAGCGCCTGCCTGGAGCTGGCGGCGGCGGCCCGGGCCGCAGGCCTGGATGGCCGGTTCGTGGGAACGGGCCAGGCCGGCATCCTGATCGCCGGCCGCGGGGTTCCCCTCGATGCGGTGCGGGTCGACTACGCCGCCGGGGCTGTGGAGGCGGCGGTGTTGGCCGCCGCCGAGGGGGCCGGGCCCACCAGCCTGCTGCTGGTGGAGGGCCAGGGCTCCCTCTGCCACCCCGCGTCCACCGCCACCTTGCCCCTGCTGCGCGGCAGCCAGCCCGACGCCCTGCTGCTGGTACACCGCGCCGGCCAGCAGTGGGTGCGCACCCGGCCCGGGGCGGTGGCGGTGGCGATTCCGCCCCTGGCCGAGGTGATCGCCGCCTACGAGGCCGTGGCCGCCCTGGGCCGCCCCCCGGGCGCCCCCGCCCCCCGGGTGCGGGCCCTTGCCCTCAACACCGCCGGCCTGGATCGGGCGGCGGCCCAGGCGGCCCTGGACCAGTGCCGGGAGTGGACCGGACTGGTCTGTGACGACCCCGTGCGTCACGGTGGGGGCAAATTACTGACGGCCTTGCTCCGTTCAGCCGCTGCGACCGCGCCGTGATCCCCCCCCAGCCGCCGCCGTTACCGCCCCCCGGGTTCAATCCCGATGCACGCATCGGACCGATCCGCAGTGCGGTCGACCAGCTGCTGGCCGAGGCCATCGCCGGCAGTCCGGGGGGCACCAACCTGGCTGACCTGACCGAGAAGGCCGCCCGCCTGCTGGTGGGTGGCGGCCTGCCCCTGGATCGCCTCAGCCTGTCGGTGATTCCCCTGCAGAGCGGCCTTGACGGCGTTCAGTACTGGTGGAACCTGGAACACATCGATGCGGTGCGCTCCTTCCACCGCACCTCCGACTTCTTTGAGGAAGAGAAGCGCCGCAACACGGTTCTCAACCACCTGCGCGACACCGGTGAGCCCCTGCGCCTGCGCCTGGAATCCCTGCCGATCGAGGCGATCAACTTTGATTTCCTGGTGAAACTCAAGCGCGAAGGCTTCACCGATTACCTGGCCGAATCCCTGTTCACCGATGGCACCTACCAGGCGGCCATCACCCTGGCCACCCGCCGCAGCGGCGGGTTCCGCGGCTCAGACCTGCAGGAACTCCAGCGCCTGGTGGGCCCCATGGGCCAGGCCGTGGTGGAGCGCTATCGGGAACGGGCCCTGCTCAATGCCTGGAGCGATCCACTCACGGGCCTGATCAACCGGCGGCGGCTGGAACAGCGCCTCAACGAGGCCTTTGAGGCCAAGTTCGCGATCAGCCTGCTGTTGTTCAACCTCGATGATTTCAACGCCTACAACAGCCAGTTCGGCCACTTCTGCGCCGATGACTGCCTGATGGCGGTGTCCCGGGTGCTGCTGGCCGCCAGCGCCGGCAACACGCACCTGCCGGCCCGCTTCGGCGGCGACATCTTTGCCCTGGTGCTGGCGGGGGCCAAAGCCGGTGAGGCGGAAGCGATCGGCCGCCAGGTGATGGCCCAGGTGTTGGCCCTGCGACTGGCCCACCCCGGATCCAGCGGCTCACCCTTCATCACCGTGCGGGTTGGCCTGGCCGTGCTCGCGCCGGAGGATGGCAGCCCTGCGGCCATGGTCGAACGGGCCCAGCAGGCCCTGGCGGCGGCCAAGGCCGCTGGCGGGAATTGCCTAATCCGGGTCTGATGCCACCCCGTCCAGTCCGATCGGATCGGGCGGGCCGGCGTTTGGGTGAGCTGGGTTGGGGTGCTCCCCTTGACCTGAGCCGGGCCCCGTCCGGCCCAGGCGCCGACGGACCTCCTGAGAAGCTGCCACGCCTGCGCAGACACCTGCTCCATCCCTAGCGAGCCTGGGAGCACGGTTTCAGGCAGCCACCCGGGGGCTGAGCCAGGGCCCCGGCGGCCATCGCAGGGCGAGAGGTCAGGCCTGATTCGCCCAAGCCCAGGGGCATCCAGGGCCCTCCAGGGGGGCTCGAGCGATCGGGCCTGGGAGGGCGCGCCGATCGAGCCATCGGCCCGGAGCCAAAGGACACCGCCATCGATCCCCATCAGGCCCGGATCAGGCCCGGATCAGCCCCAGAACCTCGGGCCCAGGGCCCGGTCTGCGGCCGGGCCCTGGGCCGGGATGCCCGGCTGGACTGCCGATCCAGAGGGCCGGGCCGCCGGGAGGGGGCTGGGCATGGGCGGCAGATCCGCGCCGATGGAGCAAAAAAAAGCCCGATCCGGGAGGATCGGGCTTGGACCTTGGCTGGAAGAGGGCGAGCGAGGGGACTTGAACCCCCGAATGGCGGAATCACAATCCGCTGCCTTAACCACTTGGCGACGCCCGCCACGGTCAAATCATCCTATCAAGGAGGTCCCCACCGTCCTTGCTGACGCCAGGTGTTCTAGTCGTGATGTCGTCGTCGTCCTCCCGGTGGTCCTGGCTGCTCTGGCCCGGACTGATCAGTGCCGCCGTGGCGACCCTGGCCTGGAGCAACCCACCCCCCAAGGACTTTGAGGACTTCGCCGCCGACCAGCTGGTCTCCCTGGCGGTGAAGGAGGTGTGCGGGCCGGAGGGATTGCCGATGCTGCTGCAACTGGTGGTGCAGGACTGCCCCAAGCTGATGCTGAGCCAGCGCCAGGCCCTCGGCTCCCTGGCCCGCCAGGCCAGCCAGCGCTGGAATTTCGGCCTGTTCAGCCTCTACCGCACCGACCTGGGCGGCCAGAGCCTGCTGCCCGGCTTAACGGTGCCCCGCTACCAGGCCCTGACCCTGGCCGGGGCGGGCCAGTTCCTGGTGCTGCAAACCAATGGCGGCCACGCATCAGGCCCTTAGCAAAGCCCCTGCCGGGGGACCGGGCGCCAGGGCCTCCTCCTGGGCCCCATCCTCCATTGGGGCCCGGCCCTCCGCCCGGCCGAGCCCATCCGCTATGCCTGATGCAGAACTGCAGGCGGGTTGGGTGACGCAAAGCGCTGGGGCCGCCACGCCGGGGCCGGCCCCCTGGTCGGGTTCCGCTGGCGCCCCGCAGCCGGCCGGAGAGCCGGCCGCTGAACCAGCAGGAGGAACAAGTGCCACGCACCGCTGGCTGGCGCCCCTGCGCCTGCCAAGGGCCCTGCTGGATCCCGCCCGGACGGATCTGCCGGCTGGCGACGCCGACGGCCTGGTGGCAGTACGCCTGGGCATTGACGGCGGGCGCATCAGGGCCATCGAGGCCCTGCCGGCAGGCCCCGGGCAGCCCGCGGCGCCGCTAGCGATTACCCCGCCCGTGGATGCCCACGTCCATCTCGACAAGGCCTTCAGCTGGGAGCGCTTCCCCAACCGGGCCGCCACGATGGCGGCCGCCCTGGCCGCCAATGGCCGTGAAGCCGACCAGCGCACGGCCGACCAGGTGCTGGAGCGGGGGGCCAAGGGCCTGGAGCGGGCCTGGCGCTATGGCCTGCGCGCCCTGCGCAGCCATGTCGACAGCGCCGGACCTGGGGCCGAGGCCAGCTGGCAGGCCCTGCTGGCGCTGCAACAGCGCTGGCAGGGGCGCCTGGAGCTGCAACTGGTCGCCCTGGTGCCGATCGCCTTCTGGTCCAGCCCGGCCGGGCTGGAGCTGGCCCGGCAGGTGGCGGGGGCCGGCGGACTGTTGGGCGGGGTGGTGGGGCCGCCCTTTGGCCGCAGCGCCAGCGATCGCGACCACCTGCTCGCCCTGCTGCGCCTGGCCGAGCGGCTGGGCTGTGGCGTGGACCTGCACGTGGATGAGGGGTCTGCGGCCCCGGGGGCCGGGGTGGCCCTGCTCACCGGCCTGATCGAGCGCCAGGGCTGCGGCGTGCCCGTCACCTGCAGCCATGCCAGCAGCATGGGCCTGTTGCCCCTCGGGCCCCGGATCCGGCTGGCGGAGCGGATGGCCGCCGTGGGCCTGCAGGTGGTGGCCCTGCCCACCACCAACTTCTGGCTGCTCGGCCACAAGGACGGCCTGACCACCCCGGAGCGCCCCCTGGCACCGATCCGGCTGCTCCAGCAGGCGGGGGTGCCCGTGGCCCTGGGCGGCGACAACGTGCAGGATCCCTGGTATCCCGGCGGCGATTTCGATCCGATTGAGCTGCTGCGTTTTTCGGCCCCGGCGGCCCAGCTCGCCCCCTGGCAGCGGCTGGGGATCACGCCCTTCACCAGTGCGGCGGCGCGGGTGCTGGGCCTGGCCTGGGATGGGGTGCTGCGGGTTGGCTCGCCCGCCGATCTGGTGGTGCTCGGGGCCGGCTCCTGGAGTGACCTGCTGGCCCGGGGACCCCAGCGGCGGGTGCTCCGGGCCGGGGAGTGGCTGGAGCCGCCCGCCACCGATGCGCCCGATCCCCAGCTCGCCCCATTCACGGCCGGTTCAGCCGCCTAGGCAGGATCGGAGCCATTGCCCAGCCCGCGCTGGCAGACCAGGCCGGCCAGGGGGCTCCCAACTAGGCCGTGCCAGGGGCCTGCTGTGCAGGGGGTTCCGAAGCGACCGCCCCCACAGCGCCGCCACCCCATCACCCAGCTGCCCCTGGCCCCCCTTTACGGGGCCCTTGCCTGACCTGGCCCCACGCCCCCACCAGCCGCTGCCAGCCGCCCCAGCCCCTGCCCTGCCCCCCACTGCCCCCCACCGTGCCGAGAGTCCTGCCCACAGCCCTGCCCGGCCCCCTGCCGGCCCCGGCCAGCGAGGCCCAGCTCCAGGCCCTGGAGGCGGATCTGCTGGCCGCCGGCCTCAGCCCCCGGCGCCAGCCCCAGGACCTGGTGCGGGGCTCCGGCGATGCCTTCGTCTATTCGCCGGTTCTGACGCCCTTGCTGAGTGGCTGCCTGGCCCAGATGCTGGTGCGGGTGCATTCCGTTGAGGCGGTGATGGCGGTAGCGGCGGCCTGCAGCCGCCGGGGGGTGAGCCTCACCCTGCGGGGTGCCGCCACGGGCAACTACGGCCAGTGCGTGCCCCTGGCGGGCGGCCTGGTGCTCGATCTCACCGGCCTGCAGCAGCTGCGCAGCCTCGATGGCGACACCGGTGTGGTCACGGCCGAGGCGGGGATCCTGCTCGACGACCTGGACCAGCAGCTCCAGGCCCGGGGCCGGGCGCTGCGGCTGGTGCCGAGCACCTACCGCAGCGCCAGCCTGGGCGGCTTCCTCGCCGGCGGCTCCGGCGGCATCGGCTCCCTGCGCTGGGGCTTCCTCAGGGATCCCGGCCACCTGCTCGGCCTGGAGCTGGTGACCCTGGAGCCCCAACCACGGCTGCTGCATCTCGATGCCACCGCGGCGCGGGCGATCAACCATGCCTACGGCTGCAACGGCATCATCACGGCCCTGAGCCTGGCCACCACCGAAGCGGTGAGCTGGCAGCAGCTGGTGATCCGCTTTTCCAGCTGGGAGGCGGCCCTGGCGGCAGCCCAACAGCTGCCGGCCTCGGCCCTGCTGCTCAATGGCCTCTGTCTGCTGGAGGCTCCCGTGGCGGCCCAGCTGCCCTGGCCCGGCGGCTGTCCGCCCGCCCGGGGCCAGGGGCACCGGCTGCTGCTGCTGGCGGCCCCCGCCGCGGTGGCACCGATCAGGGCCTGGCTACAGGAGCTGGGCGGCACGCTGATCTGGCTGGAGCCCCAGGGCAGCAGCCGCGGGGTGCCCCTGCGGGAGCTCTGCTGGAACCACACCACCCTGCACCTGCGGGCCCGCGATCCCGCCTGGACCTACCTGCAGCTGCTGCTGCCCCAACCGGAGGCCCCCTGTCTGGCGGCCCTCAAGGCCAGCTGGGGAGACAGCCTGCTCTGGCACCTGGAGGCCGTGCGCACGGGCGGCAACCAGCGGCTGGTGGCCCTGCCCCTGGTGCGTTGGCAGGGGGCGGAGAGCCTGGAGCAGCTGATCGACCAATGCCATCAGCTGGGGGCGGTGCTGTTCAACCCCCATGCCATCACGGTGGAGGAGGGCGGACTGGGGGCGGTGGACGCCGAGCAGGTGGCCGCCAAGGCCGCCTACGACCCGGCAGGCCTGCTCAATCCCGGCAAGTTGCGCGGCTGGCTCGAGCGCCCGTCTGCCCCGGCCCGCTGAGGCGCCATGGCCGCCAGGCAGCCCCAGCAGCACCTCGCTGGTGGCCCCCGGCGCCGGATCCCGGCAAGCATCACCCATCGCGGGGGCCAAAGTCAGACCCGCAGGCCCCATCCGCCGCTTGGCCCCATCACTCCGAAGCCCTGTTCAACCCAGCTGATCTGAAGCCCAAAACAGGCCCTGGCGGGGTCGGGTGGCCGCGAGCCGGATCCGGGTCTGAAGCGCCGCAAGCACTCAGAGCCGGCCCAAAGGGCCCTGGGCTTGGCGCCAGCCCCCCTAACAGCCAAGGCTGGCCCGGGTGTTGGCGCCGGTGACCGGGTTGGAGCCGGCAGCCGTGCGGCAGAGCTGGCGCTGGCTGGCCCGGTCGATCAGGGCATCACTGAAATCGGCGTTCTCGATGCGGGCGCCACCGAAACGGCTGCCGGAGGCGATCGCCCCCCGCAGAATCGCGCCACTCAGGTCGCTGCCGCTGAAATCGGCCCGATCCATCAGGGCATCGCTCAGGTCGGCGCCATGGAAATCGCCATCGGGGAAGGCGGCCTGGGTGAGGATCGCGCCGCTGAGGTCGGCGCCGGCAAAGTTGGCGCCCCGGCCCACCACGCCGGCAAAGGAACTGTTGGCCAGGGCCTGGCCATGGAAATCCTGGCCGCTCTGGTTGGTGAGGGTGTAATCGACCTTCTCGAAGGCCCAGCCGGCCAAGGGCTGGGCAAGCAAGCCCATCAGGAGCACGGCCGCCAGGGCCAGTGGCATCGCCCTGGCCCAGAGCAGCGGCAGGCACCGGCCCAGCTGCGCCAGGCCGCCCCCCAGGCCGCTTGCGAGGGCTAGGGCGCCCCTCGGGAACGCCCCCCCGGGGCCGCCACCCCCACCGGGCCTGCCCAGGCCCGGCCAAGCCCATGCCTGGGGGCAGCCCCCCGGCCCCGGGGCCCCGCCCGACACCCCGGACCCCAATCGACGCGAAGGCTGGGCCATGGGATCCCGGGGGCAAAGGGGCTGGAGCTGGGACCCGCGATCGGATCGCGCACCCCAGTGGCCCTCATCCTGGCCCCGCCGGGGCCGGATCGAGCCGGGGAATCAGGGCTCCCAGCAAGTAAAGCGAGCCGGCCACCACCGGCAGGGGCGACGCCGCGGCCGGGCTGATTTCCCCCTCGGGCAGCGCCACTCCAGCTCCCTGCGGGCCCGATCCCGCCGGCTGGAGCAACCAGGCCAGGCCGGCGGCGGGATCGGCCACCTGCTGCAGCTGGGCCGCCAATGGCGGGCAGGCGTCCGCCAGATCGGCAGCAGTCCAGCTGGCGTGCTCCGGCAGGGGGGTGATGGCGGCCTGATCGCCGGGGGCGAGCAGGGTTTGCAGAATGGCCGCCCCCTGCTTGTGGCGCTGGATCCCCAGCAGCCAGCGGCGCCCGCCTTGAACCCGGGGGCCCGGACTTCCCGAAGGGAGCCCAGCCCCACCCTGGCCCGGCTGGTCCCCCTGCCGCTGGTCCAGTTCGCCCAGATCCAGCTCCTGGCGCAGGGCCAGGGCGGCGGGCGGGTTATGGGCACCGTCCAGCAGCAAGGGCTGGCCGCCGCAGGAGCGGATCTCCAACCGGCCGGGCCAGCGGGCCCGGGCCAGACCCCGGTCGATCGCACCCGCCCCGATCGGCCAGCCCCGCTCGACCAGGGCCTGGGCCATCCCCACCGCCACGGCCCCATTGCGGCGTTGCAGCGCGCCGACCAGGCCCAGGCGCGGCCCGCCCTGCGCGACGGACGGCAGCGGGTCCACCCAGCGCAGCTCCGTCTCCAGGCGCTGGGCCTGCTCCTGGAGCACGGCCGCCACCGCCGGCTCCTGGGCGGCGCTGATGGCGATCGCCCCGGGTGAGAACACCCCGGCCTTCTCGAAGGCGATCGCCTCCAAGCTGGAGCCCAGATGCTCGCAATGGTCCAGGCCGATGGCGCCCAGGCCGATCACCCGGCGGGCGGGGTGCAGGCTGGTGGCATCAAGGCGGCCGCCCAGGCCCACCTCGAGGATGGCCAACTGCACGGCTTGCGCGGCCAGGCGATCAAAGGCGGCGGCGGTAAGCAGCTCGAAGGGGGTGAGATGGAAGCGGCTGGCGAGCGGGCGCCAGCGGCCCAGGTCGGCGCGCAGCTCGGCGGGGGTGACCCAGCGCTCCCCCAGCTGCAGGCGCTCGCACCAGCTGAGCAAATGGGGCGAGCGATACACCCCATAGCGCAGACCCGCTTCGGCCAGGATCGCCGCCAAAAACGTGCAGATCGAGCCCTTGCCGTTGGTGCCCGCCACCTGCACGGCGGCAAAGCGCTGCTCGGGATTGCCGCCAGCCGCCAGGGCCCCAGCCAGACGCTCCAGCCCCAGGTCCACCCCGCGGCTGGCGAAGGGGTCGAGCAGATCATCCAGATCCACCGGCGCCGGCAGGCCGAGACCCACTTAGGCCTTAGCGACGGAAGCCGTGGCCTCGTTGGCAGCCTCGCCAGCAGCGGCAGCGGCAGCAGTGGCGGCCTGGCTGGCCACCAGGGCGCTGAGGGCGGCCTCAAACCGCTGAACCGCCAGCCGCAACTGGCGGGGCTTGATCACCAAAGGCGGCACAAACCGCACCACCGAGGGGCCTGCGGGCACCAGCAACAGGCGATGGGCCATGGCCTCGGCCACCAGCGCCGGGGCCGTGGGGCCATCGGGCTGGAGCACCAGACCCTGCAACAAGCCCCAACCCCGCACCCCAGCCAGCTGGTCGGGATGGCGTTCGACCAGATCTGCCAGCAGGCCCTGGAGCAGGTCGCCCATGCGGCCGGCGTGGACCACGAGCCGGCGCCGCTCCAGCTCGGCCACCACGGTGAGACCGGCGCGGCAGGCAAAGGGATTGCCGCCGAAGGTGCTGGCGTGTTCACCGGGCCGCAGCACATCGGCCCGGCGGTTCACCGCCAGAACCCCGATCGGGATGCCGCCGCCCAGCCCCTTCGCCAGGGTGAAGGCATCGGGCTCCACCCCCAGCTTCTGATAGCCCCAGAGGCAGCCACTACGGCCCATCCCCACCTGCACCTCGTCAAAGATCAACAGGATGTCCCGCGCGTCGCAGAGCTGGCGCACGCGGGCAAAGAAAGCCGGATCGCCCGGGTTGACGCCCCCTTCCCCCTGCAGGGGTTCCAGCAGCACGGCCGCCACCCGCGGGCCCTCGGCCTCGCACGCCTCGAGCAGGGCTTCAAAGGCGGCCGTGTCGTTGTAAGGGAAGAAGCGGAAGCCCTCAACCATGGGTTCAAAACCCTGGTGGTATTTGGGCTGGCCCGTAGCACTGACGGCGGCCAGGGTGCGGCCGTGGAAGCTGGCCTGGGCCGTGAGGATCACGGGCCGCTCGATGCCGCGGCGCGTGTGGCCATATTTGCGGGCCAGCTTGATGGCGGCCTCGTTGGCCTCGGCCCCGGAATTGCAGAAGAAGACCCGATCAGCACAGCTATTGGCGCTGATCCAGCCCGCCAGCTGCTCCTGCTCCGGGATCCGGTAGAGGTTGGAGACATGCTGCAAGCGCCCGAGCTGGCGGCTCAGGGCCGCCTGCATGGCCCGGTTGCTGTGGCCCAGGGTGCAGGTGGCAATGCCCGCCACGCAATCGAGATAGCGATGGCCTTGGTCGTCCCACAGCCAGCAACCCCGCCCCTTTTTGAGGGTGAGGGGGAACCGGCTGTAGGTGTCCATTACCGGATGGACAGGCTCTAGGGGGATGGGAGCGGTGGGACTCGAACCCACATGCCCGAAGGCGCTCGATTTTGAGTCGAGTCCGTCTACCAATTCCGGCACGCTCCCGCGCTCGTGATCCTAGGGGAGTCGCCGGATCGCGGCGCCCACCCCATTGAGCTTGCCTTCGAGATCGGCGTAGCCCCGATCGAGATACTCGAGCCCCTGCACCGAGGTGATGCCCTCGGCCGCCAGGCCGGCCAGCACCATGGCAGCCGACGCACGCAGGTCACTGCCCTGGACCGGGGCACCGCTGAGGCGGGGCACCCCCTCGATGAAGGCGGTGTTGCCCTGGAGCCGGATTGCGGCGCCCATCCGCTGCAGCTCAGCCACGTGCTGGAGCCGGTTCTCGAAGATGTTTTCGGTGATGATGCTGGTGCCCTGGGCCGTGGCCAGCAGGCTCATGAAGGGGGCCTGGAGGTCGGTGGGGAAACCGGGGAAGGGCTGGGTGCGCAGGTCGACGGCACGGATCTCCTCGGCGCTGATCTCCATGGTGGAGCCCTGCATGGTGAGCTTGCAGCCCACGTCTTCGAGCTTGGTGAGCACGGCGCCGAGGTGTTCAGGGATCACCGGGCCCACCCGCAGGCGCGAGCGGGTGATGGCGGCGGCGAGCAGAAAGGTGCCCGCCTCGATGCGATCGGGGATCACGGCGTAGTCGGCGCCATGGAGCCGCTCGACCCCGTCGATGGTGATCGTGGTGGTGCCGGCACCACGGATGCGGGCACCCATGGCGCAAAGCAGGCCGGCAAGGTCGATCACCTCCGGTTCGAGGGCCGCGTTGTCGATCACGGTTTCGCCCTCGGCCAGGGCGGCGGCCATCATCAGGGTCTCGGTCGCTCCGACGCTGGGGCAATCCAGATGGATCCTCCCGCCCGTCAGCCGCCGACGACGACCGGGCACCACGGCCGAAACCACCCCATGATCAATCGTGACCTGGGCGCCGAGGGCCTTGAGACCCTTCACGTGCTCAACCACGGGCCGGGTGCCGATCTGGCAGCCGCCCGGGAGGGGCACCTGGGCAATGCCGAGGCGGGCGAGCAGGGGCCCGATACAGAAGAAGCTGGCCCGCAGGCTGTTGACCAGTTCGTAGGGGGGCGAAGATTGGTTGAGGCCGGAGCCATCGAGCACCAGGCTGTCGGCGGAGCGCTGCACGCCGACCCCCAGAGAACCCAGGATGTGGCCCATCCCGTTGATGTCGGTGAGGGGCGGAACGTTGCGGAGGCGCAGGGCATCCGCCGTCAACAGGGAGGCGGTCATCAGCACCAGGGCTGAGTTCTTGGCGCCACTCACCTGCAACTCACCGGCGAGGCGGCGGCCGCCAGCAATCTCAAGCTGGGGGCTGAGCACCTGGAGAGACGGGAGAACCGTCAGGGTCATGGCTTCCGATGTCCCGGACTGGGAGTGCCCATCTTGACGATCAACCCTGGGGGCGTCCAGACGTCCGGCGTTGGAACTGGCTTGATTGGTGTCCTGGCGCACCCGGGCGGCCCGGTGTGGACCCACGGCCAGGGGTGAAAGGGACGGGCCGGGGCCATGGGCTAAGGTCTGAAGGTCGCTGCGGCGACACGCCCGCGGATGTGGCGGAATTGGTAGACGCGCTAGTTTCAGGTACTAGTGGCAGCAATGTCGTGGGAGTTCAAGTCTCCCCATCCGCATACGACCCAACAGCAGCTCGGGTGACCATCCAGAGCTGCTTTTTTGTGGCCCACCCTGTTGACCCTGGCTTCCGAGTCCGGTGAGCCCAACCTCCTTTCGGCACGTTGGCTGCCCGGTGGCTGGTGGCCTCGGCAAGCCAGGTGGCCAACCCAGCGGATCCCTGCAATCGCGACGGGCCCTGAAAGCCCCTGCCCCCCAGGCGTTGCGGAGGGGCCGCCGCAGGCCGTTCGTTAGGGTCCAGGTCAGGGCCAAGGCGATTTCATGATCATTCTCAAGATCAGCAATGCTTCCGAGGTGGTGGCCTCCAAGCTCGGCAAATTCCTGCAGTCCCTCACCCCCGAGGCCCTCGATCAGGCCTCGGTGGAAGACGTGCTGCTCAAGAAACTGATCGAGAACCTGGCGGCCGAGGGCCTTAAGGGGGAGGTGGCCGCCGTCAAGGGCCTGGACCTGCAGGACGCCAACCTGGTGATCCAAGGAAGCCTGCATGTGCGCCGCCACCACGAGTTCTGAGCCAGCCGCCGCCCCAGGCCAGAACCGGCCCAGCTGCCATGGCCGTTGATCCGGGCCCCGGGGAGCTGGAGCGGATCACCAGCCGACGCAATCCGCTGGTGGGTCGGCTGCGCGCCCTGCACCAGGGACGCGGCCGGCGCGAGCAGCAACGGTTGCTGCTCGAAGGCACCCACCTGCTGCAGGAAGTGCTGCGCCTGGGCCTCAGGCCCGATTGGCTCCTGGCCAGCGCCGCCTGGATCGGCCGCCATGGCGACCTCCTGAGCCAGCTGCGCCAGGGATACCGCCACCCAGGCGATGTCCCCCTGCAGGTGCGGGTCGTCAGCGAGGAGGTGCTGGAGGCCGTTGCCACCACCGAACGGCCCGATGGGGTGGTGCTCACCCTGCCCCTGGCCCAATTACCCCAGCCCGGGACCTGGCCCGCCGGCGGCAGCCAGCCGGTGCCCAGGCCTGGCCCCGTGGCCTCCGGGGCCGAGGTTGCCCCGTTTGTGCTGGCCCTCGATCGCCTGCAGGATCCGGGCAACCTGGGCACCCTGCTGCGCTGTGCCCTGGCCGCCGGGGTTGGGGAGGTGTGGCTGGCCGGCGGGGCCGATCCGCACCAGCCCAAGGTGCTGCGCGCCTCGGCGGGGGCGGCCCTGGCCCTGCCGCTGCGGCGGCTGGAGGATCTGGCGCCGGCCCTGGTCCAGGCCGCGGGCCAGGGCAGCCAGGTGGTAGCAACGGTGGTGGCTTCGGAAGGGCAGTCAGGAGTGGCTCCGGAGACAGGCCCCGGATCGTCGGCACCGCCCCCCGGCCGATCAGCCGCCGGGCCGGGCCAGCCGCGGGCGGGGCGGCCCTACTGGGAGCTGGATTGGCAACGACCCACGGTGCTGCTGCTGGGCAATGAGGGCGCGGGCCTCGATCCAGCCTTGATCAGCCTGGCAAGCGAGCGGGTCACGATTCCCCACGCCGCTGCCGTGGAGTCGTTGAATGTGGCCCTGGCGGCGGCGCCCCTGCTGCTGGAGCGTTGGCGCCAACGGCTGGGGGGGTGACGGGGGAGAATGCCCGTAACAACCGCAGGGTCCTTCGGTGAGCGCCTCCCGTTCCGATGCCTCCAGCGCCACGGGCCTTGGGGAACCAGCCTTTGATTTCGATGTGATCGTGATCGGGGCCGGCTACGGCGGCTTCGATGCCGCCAAACATGCCGCCGACCACGGCCTGCGCACGGCGATCATCGAATCGCGCGACATGGGCGGCACCTGCGTGAACCGGGGCTGCGTCCCTTCCAAGGCCTTGCTGGCCGCCAGCGGCCGGGTGCGGGAACTGGCCGACGCGAAGCACCTGGCCGGCTTTGGCATCCATGCCGCACCGGTGCGTTTCGAGCGCCAGAAGATCGCTGACCACGCCAACCAGCTGGTGGCCACGATCCGCGCCAACCTCACCAAGACCCTGGAGCGGGCTGGCGTCACGATCCTGCGGGGCAAGGGCCGGCTCGAGGGCTCCCAGAAGGTGGGACTGCGGGAAATCAGCGGCGTCGACCGCATCCTCAGCGCCCGGGACGTGATCATCGCCACCGGCTCCGATCCCTTCGTCCCGCCCGGCATCGAAACCGACGGCCGCACCGTGTTCACCAGCGATGAGGCGATCAGCCTGGAATGGCTGCCCCGCTGGATCGCCATCATCGGCAGCGGCTACATCGGCCTGGAATTCGCCGATGTGTACACCGCCCTGGGCTGCGAAGTCACGATGATCGAGGCCCTGGATCGGGTGATGCCCACCTTTGATCCCGACATCGCCAAAATCGCCGCCCGCAACCTGATTGACAGCCGCGACATCGAGGCCAGGGCAGGGGTGCTGGCCAAATCGGTCACACCGGGGGCTCCGGTGCGGATCGAGCTGGTGGACATGGCCACCCGCGAACCGGTCGAAACCCTGGAGGTGGATGCGGTGCTCGTGGCCACCGGCCGGGTGCCGGTGAGCAAGGACCTCAACCTCGAATCCCTGGCGGTGGAGACCAACCGGGGCTTCATCCCCGTGGATGACGCGATGCGGGTGCTGGTGAATGGGGCGCCCGCGCCCCACCTCTGGGCCGTGGGCGATGTCACCGGCAAGATGATGCTGGCCCACACCGCCGCCGCCCAGGGCACGGTGGCCGTGGACAACATCCTGGGCCACCAGCGCCGCATCGATTACCGCTCGATTCCGGCGGCCACCTTCACCCATCCGGAGATCAGCTCGGTGGGCCTCTCGGAGGTGGAAGCCAAGGAGCTCGCCACCCAAGAGGGCTTTGGGTTGGGGCTGGTGCGCAGCTACTTCAAGGCCAACACCAAGGCCCTGGCCGAACTCGAAAGTGATGGCCTGATGAAGTTGCTGTTCCGCAAGGACACCGGCGAAGTGTTGGGCGCCCATCTCTATGGCCTGCATGCGGCCGACCTGATCCAGGAGATCGCCAACGCCGTGGCCCGCCGCCAGAGCGTCAGCCAGCTGGCCACCGAGGTGCACACCCATCCCACCCTCAGTGAGCTGGTGGAAGTGGCCTACAAGCAGGCGGCCCAGGCTGTCATGGAGGCCCAAGCCGTGGCAGGGGCCCAGGCCAGTTCAGGGGCAGCGGCGGCGGTTCGCCAGCCCCTGGGGGTCTGAGCCGATGGAGATCCGTCGCCGGCCACCCAACCCCCCCGTGAAGGTGGCCCACCTGATGTATGGCATCCCCCATCCCGAGGAGGAGCCACGCCACATTCTCGAAAAAATTGTCTGGGAAAAGGACAAGGAAGTGGCGAGCTCCCGCGAGCGGGTGCCGCTGCAGACCCTCAAAGAGCAAATCGCAGGTCTACCCGCCACCCGCGATTTTGTTGCCGCCCTGCGCGCTGGCACGCCCAAGCCTGCCGTGATTGCCGAGATCAAGAAGGCCAGCCCCAGCAAGGGAGTGATCCGGGAGGATTTCGACCCCGAAGCGATCGCCCGGGGCTACGCCGCCGGCGGCGCCAGCTGTCTCTCGGTGCTCACCGACAAGGCCTTCTTCCAGGGGGGCTTCGAGGTGTTAGTGCAGGTGCGCCAGGTGGTGGACCTGCCCCTGCTCTGCAAGGACTTCATCCTCAGCCCCTACCAGCTCTACCAGGCCCGGGCCGCCGGCGCCGATGCGGCCCTGTTGATCGCGGCCATCCTCAGCGACCAGGACCTGGCCTACCTGCTCAAGGTGGCCCGCTTCCTGGGCCTGGCCGTGCTGGTGGAGGTGCATGACGCCGCCGAACTGGAGCGGGTGCTGGCCCTCGAGGGGGTGAGCCTGGTGGGCATCAACAACCGCAATCTGGCCAGCTTCGAGGTGGATCTCGCCACCACATCCTCCCTGCTCGCCAGCCATGGGGAACGGCTGCAGGCCAAGGGCATCCTGGTGGTGAGTGAATCGGGCCTGTTCACTCGCGCTGACCTGGACCGGGTTCAGGCGGCCGGGGCCGGGGCGGTGCTGGTGGGGGAGGCCTTGATGCGTCAGGCCGATGTCACGGCGGCCTTGCAGGGGCTCATCCACAGCTAAACCTCTACACCAACTCCCTGCAGCCAGACAGACCCAGGCCCATGGCACCGGAGGTCTAATTCGTGATACTGGCAACCGCTTTGCTGGTCTTGGCGGCACCGATGGGGATGGCCCCAACGGTGCCCGTGGAGACTCCCGCCCCCCTGAAGGCACCGATCTTGCGCGTCGGCTTTGTGGCAGGTCAGTATCCCTGTTCCTACCTGGAGCAGGGCATCTGGAAAGGCAGTGCCGTTGAACTGTGGAGCGCCGCGGCCGAACGCACAAAACTCCCCTTCATCGTGCAGCGGGCTGGCACCCCCCAGCAGGCCATCGACTCCCTGGTCAGGGGCCAACTGGACGTGGCGGTGTCCTGCTTCAACCTCACGCAGGAACGCCTGCGCAAGGTGGGCTACACCACCCCCTACCGTTTTGAGGGCATCAAGATCCTCGGCAAGGCCAAGGAATTCGATCTGGTCGGCATCCTCACACGGGCCATCAAAGATGTGCGACTGCCGCGGGCCCTGGCGCTGCTGTTTGGCACCACCTTGCTGATCACTGCGGTCACGGTATGGCTTGAGCGAAAGCTTGTGGACGCCATCTTTGCAGAGAGCTTATCCGCCAAAAACTTCACCAGACTCTGGCTCTTGATCACGATTGGCCCCTCCCCCCTCGAGAAAACCTCCCGGCTGAACACCGCCACCCTGCTGGCCTTCAGCCATTACGTCCGCATCATCTTCAGTGGCGCCCTGATCGCCGCCATCACCGCGGCAGCCATCGGCGAGTCAATCGAATCGGACGGTCAATTCAAGATTACGGGCTTTGCCGACCTGCACGGACTTCGCATCGGGGTTGCCGATGGCAGCTACGCCGAAGCCCGGATCAGGGAAACCATCAAACCCAGCCCCTCCAGCCAGGCCGGGGCAGCCAACACCATCGTGATGACGTACGGACGCAGGGAGGACCTGGCCGATGCGCTCAGGCACGACCAGGTGGATGTGATCGCCGGTGATGCCGCCGCCATGGAGGAGCTCGGCAGAAAACTCTCCGCCGCCGGCCATTATTTTATATACGGACCTGAACTGGCGAAAACCCCCCAGGGATTTCTGGTCGCCCCATCGGTGCCCAAAGCGATCGATGCCGCCCTTGATGATGCCGTGCTCGCGATTGAAACAGAACGCTCCCAGGAGCCGAAGCCCTAAACGAGGGCGAACCAGCCCGTCGATCGACCTCCCCCGTGCTGGCCAATCCCGGAACGCGCTGGCTTGCGAATGGCGAACGGAGGGTCTGGCCGGGTTGAGACACTGATGCTGAAAATGCCTGCCGTTGACGAACGATGGTTTTCAGGGAGGGCGTACAACTTCTAACAACAAACGATCAGCCATGACCCTTAAGCCAGCTTGATGGGACCCACAAAAAAGCCCCCACCAAGGGTAGGGGCTGCGGTTCTGGTTGGCTGAAGCAGAAGAACAGCCGGCAGCAAAGGCAGACTGGACTGGCTTCAGACCTTGCGGGAGTAGAACTCCACCACCAGCAGTTCGTTGATTTCGAGGGCGACCCATTCGCGCTCGATCTTGCCACCCACTTTGGCCGACATCTTGGCCTTGTCGAAATCGAGGTGGGGGGGAATGTTTGCCAGACCGGGGAATTCGAGGTTGCCCTGGGCGAGCTGCTTGCTGGCCTTGCGTTCGCGGATCGCGACCACATCGCCGGCCTTGCACTGGTAGCTGGGGATGTCCACCACCCGGCCGTTCACGGTGACGTGGCCATGGTTGACCAGCTGGCGGGCACCGGGCACGGTGGGACCGAAACCGAGGCGGAAACAGACGTTATCGAGCCTGTTTTCGAGCAGCTTCAGCAGGTTGGTGCCGGTGGAGCCCTCCTGGGCCCGGGCCTTCTTGACGTAACGAACCAGCTGACGCTCGGAAATGCCGTAGTTGAAGCGCAGTTTCTGCTTTTCTTCGAGACGGATCGCGTATTCGGAGCGCTTGCGACGGGCTTGGCCGTGCTGACCGGGGGGATAAGCCCGCTTGGCGGACTTACGGGTGAGACCGGGAAGGTCCCCCAAGCGCCGCGTGATCCTCAGGCGAGGGCCGCGGTAGCGAGACATAAGGGAAAGGATCGAAGGTTGAAACGGCGGTGAGGCGGGTTCGGGAGCATGCTGGAGATCGCAATCCCCCTCCCAGCCCGTGCAACGCCAGCAGGCGATCCTAACGTCCGGTCCTGCGCAGGCCCTTTCGCCCCTGTCCCGCGCCCTGCAGACCCTGCTGCTGCTGCTGATTGGCGCCTACCGCCAGTGGATCTCCCCCCTGCTCGGGCCCCGCTGCCGGTTCATTCCCAGTTGCAGCGCCTACGGGCTGGAGGCGATCGGCCGCCACGGCCCCTGGCGCGGCGGCTGGCTCACCCTGCGGCGGCTGCTGCGCTGCCACCCCTTCACCCCCTGCGGGTGCGATCCCGTGCCCGATTGAGCCTGGCCCGTGCCGATGACGCCCCCCTCCCAGCCTCCCCAGCCCGTCCCCAGCGCCCCCCAGCCGCGATTGGACGCCGATCTGGTTTTGTTCACCCGCCAGGGCTGCTGCCTGTGCGAGGGGCTGGAGGAGCGCCTGCGGGCCCTCGAGCCGGCACCGGCGCTGGAGTGCCTCGATGTGGATGGCGACCCCGCCCTGCAGGGTCGCTACGGCCTGAGTGTGCCGGTGCTGGCGATCCGCCGGCCGGATGGCAGCTTGGCTGAGCTGCCGCGGGTATCACCACGGCTGGCGGGAGCCGCTCTGGCGAACTGGTTGCGGCGGACGGGTTGGGGCGAACAGGTGTGACGGCGCCGGCGGCTTAGAACTGGGCCCACCCAGCGCTCCGGCCCGCCATGAGCCCGTTGCTGCATCCCCACCTGCATTCGCTGCTGCGTCAGGTCGGCCTGGCCCTGCCCCCAGGCCTCGCCGACCCGCAGGTGCTGGATGTGAGCTGCGATTCGCGCCGGATCCGGCCGGGCAGCCTGTTCATCGGCCTGCCGGGTGGGGCCGTGGATGGGGGCCGGTTTTGGCCCCAGGCGCTGGCGGCGGGAGCGGCAGCGGCCGTGATCGGCCCGGCGGCAGCGGCCGCCCAGCCCCCGGGGCCCGGCGACGCGGTGGTTGTGGTGGACGATCCGGTGGCGGCCTGGGCCGGCCAGCTGGCCGCAGCCTTCTGGCAACAGCCCAGCCAGGGGCTGGCCCTGATCGGGGTGACCGGCACCAACGGCAAGACCACCACCACCAGCCTGATCGAACACCTGGCGGCGGCCTGCGGCCACCCGGCAGCCCTGTTCGGCACCCTGGTGAACCGCTGGCCCGGCCACAGCCAGACCGCCAGCCACACCACGGCCTTCGCCGACCTGTTGCAGGCCCAGCTGGCCCAGGCCGTGGCGGCCGGCGCCCGCATCGGGGCCATGGAAGTGAGCTCCCACGCCCTGGATCAACAGCGCAGCGCCGGTTGCCAGTTCGGCGGCGCCGTGTTCACCAACCTCACCCAGGACCACCTCGACTACCACGCGTCGATGGAGGCCTACTTCGAAGCCAAGGCAAAGCTCTTCGCCCCACCGCTGTTTCGGGAGCCCCGGCAAGCCGGGGCCGACCCCGGGGCCAACCCGCTGCTGGGGGCCAAGGCCGTGGTCAACAGCGATGACCCCTGGGGCGCCCGCCTGGCGGAGCGGCTCGGCCAGCGCTGCTGGCGCTGCTCTCTCGAGGCCAGCTCAGCCGAGCAGGCCGAGCTGGGCCTGCGCGATCTGGTGATCGGCGCCGACGGGGTGCAGGGCAGCCTCTGGAGCCCCCTGGGCGAGGGGCCGTTCCGCTCCCCCCTGCTGGGTCGCTTCAACCTGATGAACCTGCTGCAGGCGGTGGCGGCCCTGCTGCAGCAGGGCCTGCCCCTGGCCGACCTGCTGGCGGCGGCGGCCAGCTTCCCGGGCGTGCCCGGCCGCATGCAGCGGGTGACACGGCCCATCCCGTCTGGGGCGCCGGCCGGTGGCGAGACCCACCCAGGGCCCGCCGTGCTGGTGGATTACGCCCACACCCCCGATGGCCTCGAGAGTGCCCTGGCCGCCTGCCGCCCCTTCGCCAGGGGCCAGCTGATCTGTGTGTTCGGCTGCGGCGGCGATCGGGATCGGGGCAAACGCCCGCTGATGGGGGCGATCGCCGCCCGCCTGGCCGATCGGGTGGTGGTGACCTCGGACAACCCCCGCAGCGAGGATCCCCACACCATCCTGGCCGATGTGGTGGCCGGAATCCCAGCCGAAACCCCCCTGGTGGTGGAGCCGGATCGGGCCCGGGCCATCGCCCTGGCGATTGCCGCAGCGGCCGCCGACGATCTGGTGTTGATCGCCGGCAAGGGCCATGAGGACTATCAAATCCTCGCCTCGGGCCGCATCCATTTCGATGACCGGGAAGAGGCCGAACGGGCCCTGGGCTGCTGGACCTCGGCCCCGGACCCGAAACCCTGACAAGCGGCCCAGGGGGCAGGCCCGGCGCGGCGGCGACTGCCCTGGATTCGATGTCATTTTGATTCAAAGACCGGCAGCAATCCCTAACGTTGCCAGCCTTCGTGGGCACCTTCGTCTATCCCGAGCGGGATCGATTCTCCATTGATGGCAAGGAAGTTTCTGGCCGAGTTGATCGGCACCTTCTGGCTCGTGCTGGGGGGCTGCGGCAGTGCCGTGCTGGCGGCCGTGTTCCCCTACGACAACCCGACCGCCAACCCCCTGGGGCTGGGGTTTCTCGGCGTCGCCCTGGCCTTTGGCCTCACCCTTTTGACCATGGCCTACACGATTGGCCACATCTCCGGTTGCCACATCAACCCGGCCGTGACCTTTGGGTTCTGGGCCTCCGGCAAGTTCCCGGGCTCTGGCCTGTTGCCCTATATCGCCGCCCAGGTGATTGGGGCGGTACTTGCAGGGGGTGTGGTGAAGTTGATTGCCAGCGGCCAGCACGGTTTTGAGCTGATATCGGGAAGAAATCCCCTGGCAACCAATGGCTTCGGCGCCCATTCCCCCGGCGGCTACGGCTTCACCGCCGCCCTGGTCACGGAAGTGCTGCTCACCTTCATCTTCCTGCTGGTGATCCTGGGCACCACCGACCGGCTCGCCCCCAGCGGCTTCGCCGGCGTGCCGATCGGCCTCTCCCTCACCCTGATCCACCTGATCAGCATCCCCGTCACCAACACCTCGGTGAATCCGGCCCGCAGCACCGGCGTGGCCCTCTGGGTGGGCGGAGCCGCGGTGGAGCAACTCTGGCTGTTCTGGCTGGCCCCGATCGTGGGGGCCCTGCTGGCCGGCTGGCTCTATGGGCGGGTGCTGCAATCGGAACCCGGCTGAGGCCGGCAGCCAAGCGGCTCGCCTGGCCCCGATCGAATCGGTTGGGCCCCGGTCGCAGGGGCCGATCCGATGACCTGCCGCTGCGACCCAGCTCCCTTGTCCAAGACCTTCAGCCTGGACCGCGCTCACCTTGGCCGCCAGGCCTCAAGCCAACGCTTCAGCCAGCGCCCCCAGCAAGCTCTCCACCTCCTCCGCCGTGGTCGTGATGTGGGTGCAGGCGCGCAGGCAATGGGGATCGTCCAGGCTGCGCAGCCAGATGGCCTGGCTACCGAGCAGGGCCACCACCGCCTCTGGGCTGGGGGCGCCATGGCCGGTGAGCCTGAAACTGACCAAGCCAGCCGGCGGCAGCTCCTGCAGCAGGGTTTCCAGGCCGGCAATCGCCTGGAGGCCCTGCCAGAGCTGGCCGCTGCGCTCGCGGATTAGGGCTAGGCGCGTCTCGCTGCTGCCTACCGCGGCCAGCAAGTCGATCGAGCTGGCCAGGCCGGCCAGCAGGGGCACGCAGCTGGTGGCCACCTCAAAGCGGCGGGCATCGCCATGCCAGGAGCTGCCGGCGCTGCCCTCATGGCGCAGGCTGCGCCAGCCAATCAGGGTCGGTTGGGCCTGCTCCAGCAGCCGCTCGGAGAGGGCCACGCCGCCCAGACCTTCGGGGCCGCAGAGCCACTTGTGCCCCGTAAAGGCATAGATATCGGCAGCCGATGCGGCCTCGGCCACGGGGATGCTGCCCATCGATTGGGCCGCATCCACCAAGAGCCAGGGCTGGCGGCCATGGTCCTGCAGCCGCTCGGCCACCTGGGCGATGGGCATCACCGCGCCCGTGTTCCAGAGCAGGTGGGAGAGCACCACCATGCGGGTGCGGGGGGTGAGGCTCTGCTCGAGGCTGGTGAGGACCGCGGCCTCCAGCTGGTGGGCGCCCGTTTGGGCACTGATCGCCTGCACCGGCAACACCGCCAAGCTCAAGCCTTCCCGGCGGGCCAATTCCTGGCAGGCCGCCACCACGCCGGGGTGTTCACAGTCGCTGATCAGCAGCTCATCACCGGCCTTCCACTGCAGGCCCCAGAGGGGCAACACGCAGCCACTGGTGACATTTTCGGTGAGGGCGATGCGCTGGGGGCCCACGCCACAGGCCGCCGCCAACCGGCTGCGAACCGCCGCCACCTGGGCCTCAACAAAAGGCCACACCGCTGTGGTGAACGGCCCGAGCTCCTGAAGGGTGCGCCAACTCGCGGTAATCGCCTCCAGCGAGGGATCGGGCAGGGGGCCCTGGCCGCCGTAGTTGAAGTAGGTCTTGCCCGCCAGGGCGGGCATCAGGGCCCGCAGGGTGGTCACAGGAAGATTCCGGCGATCAGAACAACTCTCAAATGCTGATTGCGATGGATCAGAGAACCTGACCAATCGCCACGGCCGCCACCGCCGAGAACAACGTAATTCCCAGGGCGGTGATCGGATTCTGGCCCTGGGCTACAGCGAAGGTTGTAATCACGCCCGCTCCGAGACAGGCCACGGCCAGTTGGGTCACGGTGGAGGGACGGCTATTCACGCAGGCAGGTTCGATTGCCCTGAAATTAAGGGCGTTGCCGCTGCACGTTTGCCGCTGGCGCTGCTTCGTTACCTGGCGTTGGTGTTCGTTACCTGCCGCAATCTGACCAGACAACAAGGGCTTTCCTTGCTAGCTGGCGCCAGGGGCCTGCGGATGGCAACAGCCAGGGATGCTCGGCCAACCCCGCCGTTCGGCCGGTTGGCATTGGAAGATCGCCACCGCCCCAGGGGGCTGGCTGGATCGCTCAACTGTTTTGCAGAGCCTACCTGCGTAGATGCGACGGCCTGGGGTGGCGGCTCTGCACGGCCATCCCCAACCCAGCCAGCAGAGACCCCAAGCCCTGGCCCTGGCTGGGATCGCTCAGCTGCCGCTAAGGGTGCCGCCTGGGCGGCTGGCTGCCGGCCGGGCGCGTCCACTGCTGGCCCACTGCTCGAGGGCCTCCAGCTGTTCCCGGGCCGTGCGCGAGAGGGGCACCAGCTGGGCGGCCGCCCCGATCAGATCGGTTTCGCCAAACTCCCGGCCTTCGGCAAAGGCCAGGTGCATGGCCTCGATCACAACCTGCTCCAGCTCGGCGCCCGAGAAGCCGGCGGTGCGATCCACCACCACCTCCAGGGGCAGGCCGTGGCCTGGGCGGCGGCGGTTCAGCTGTAGATCCAGGATGGCGCGGCGTTCGCTGGCATCGGGCAGGGCCAGCAGGAAGATCTCATCGAAACGGCCCTTGCGCAGGAGTTCGGCCGGCAGGCGCTCCACCCCGTTGGCGGTGGCGACCACGAACACGGCGCTGGTCTTTTCAGCCATCCAGGTGAGCAGGCTGGCCAGCACCCGCTGGCTGGTGCCGCCATCGCTGCGGCCGTCGCCGCCCAGGGCGGCGCTGAAGCCCTTGTCGATCTCATCGATCCAGAGCACACAGGGGGCCATGGCCTCGGCCAGCTGGATCATCTCGCGGCTACGGGCCTCACTGGCCCCCACCAGTCCGGCGAACAGGCGGCCCACATCGAGGCGCAGCAGGGGCATGGCCCAACCGTGGGCAATCGCCTTGGCCGTGAGCGACTTGCCCGTGCCCTGGGGCCCCACCAGCAACACCCCCCGGGGCAGGGGCAGGCCGTAGCGGCGGGCCCCCTCGCTGAAGGCCTGGTGGCGCTGCTCCAGCCATTGCTTGAGGGCGCCATGGCCGCCGATGTCGGCGGGGCTGGACATGCTCGGGCAATACTCCAACAGCTCGCTGCGGGCGATCGCCTGACGCTTCTCCTCCAGCACCTCGTCCAGGTCTTCGGCGCCAAGCCGGCCACGCCGAGCCAGGCCCCGGGCGGCCACCTGGCGGATGCGTTGCTCACTGAGGCCGCAGCAGCCCTGGCTGAGCTCCTCCAGCACCGCCCCTTCGAGGCGTTGACCGCAGGCCTCGGCGATGCTGGCCAGCAACTCCCGGATCTCCGCGGCCTCCGGCAGGGGCAGGTCCAGCTGGGTGATGCAGTCCTGCAGGTCGGTGGGCACCTGCCACTGGCTGGCCGTGATCACCAGGGTGCGGGGCACCTGGCGCAGGTCGCTGGCCAGGTTGCGCAGGCGCCGGCAGATGCTGGCGTCGTCGCAGTAGCGATGGAAATCCTTCAGCACCAGGATGGCCGCCGTTTCGGGCGGCAGGCCATTGAAACCATCCAGGGCCGCCAGGGGGTTGCGGCTGGCCTCCCCCTGGCGGCTGGGCAGGCCGCCCAGGCCGGTGATGAAATCCCACACCAGCAGGCTGCGGTTGTCCAACCGCCGGGCCGCCCCTTCGAGCAGGGACAAAATGCGCTCCTCTTCGCCGCTGCGGATCCAGAGGATCGGCGTGCGGGCCCGGATCAGTAGGTCAAGGTGATCGGCCCAGGCCTGGCTCATGGGGCGAGCTGCCTGAGCGCCGCCCAGCGGGGATCGATCGGCCCAGCCCCTGGAGCGTCGCCGCCAGCGTCGGCTTGACCACTCCCGGTGGCGCCAGCACCTGCCAGGTTGGGACCAGGGCAGAGCTCGCCGCAGTGGTTGACCACCGGCAGCAGCAGGTGCAGCTGCTCAAAGATCCAGTGGCCCGGATCAAAGTCACCCTGGGGGTCGAGGCTTTCGGTTAGGGCATCGGCCTCAAGATCCAGCAGTTGGGCCGCCGATTCCAGCACCACGTCCTCACTCACCCCATCGGAGCGGGAGGCTTCCCCCAGCCAGATCAGTTCCCGGTTGCGGCAGCTGAGGGCCTGGTTGAAATCCTGCAGGCAGCGGTCGCAGCAGAGGGTGACGATCGTGCTGGCCTCCCCCTCCACCTCGAGCACATTGCCGCGATGCACGGCCCGAACCCTCCCCCGCACGGGGGTGAGGCTGGGCAGAGCCTCGAGCCGTTGATCGATCTGCCACTGGCGACCCTCCACAAGCCCCTTGAGCTCCTGGATCGGAATCGCGCGCAGGTCATCGGCCATGGATGGCATCGGCAGGCAGGCGTTGGGTCACAACCAGCACCCAGGGGCTCAAAGAAGTCCTACTTCTTGCCGCCCTTGGGTTCAAAGGGCAAGCGCTCTGAGGAACTGGCCGTGGCCGTGACGGTCTGCTGGCTGGCCTGCTGGTCGAGGATGGCCTGCAGGTTGTCTGGCAGAGCTTCCTTGCCCAGGAGGTAGGTCTGGGCCGCCTGGAAGATGTTGGCCACCACCATGTAGAGCAGCACCCCGGCGGGCAGGGGGAAGAACAGGAACATGCCCGTGATCATCACCGGCGTGATCTTGTTGGCGGTGGACTGCTGGGGATTGGCCGGCATGCCCATGCCGGAAAGGATCTGGGACACGAACAGGCTGGCGCCGAAGGCCGCCACCAGGATGGCGATGTCCCAGTTGATCGCCCCATCGGTGTAGAAGCCCACCTGGCCGAGGGCCTTGATGAACAGGAAACCGCTGCGGGCGGCCAGGCCGGGGATCTTCGCCTCCACCACCGCATCGCCAGGGGCCAGGGCGTGGATGGTGCCGTTGGCATCGACACTGACGATGCCCTCACCCTTGGTGACGCTCCAGAGCGGGGCATAGGCGTCGCCGTTTTCAACGCCCTTGAGCACGGAGGCGAAGCTGCTGCCGTCCTTGGTGTGCAGGTTCACCGTTTCGGTGTCCCCCACCCCGAGCTTGGTGCCCTTGTCCAGGGTGGCGATCACCGGCACGTGGCTGGTGGCGGTGACGAAAATCGAGTGGCTGGGGCTGTTGAAGGGCTTGGGTTCCACCCCAGCGATCTGCTCGGCGGGCAGCACCTTGAGGTTCAGGGTGTAGGGCAGGTCCGCGAAGGGGGATCCCCGCAGGGTGGCGAACAGGGCGAACAGGATCGGCATCTGCACCAGCAAGGGCAGACAGCCCGCCAAGGGGCTGCCGAACTCCTTCATCAGCTTGCCCAGTTCCTCCTGCTGCTTCTGGGGATTGCTGGCGTACTTGGCCTTGATCTCGGCCTGGCGCTTCTGCATCACCGGCTGGGCGATGCGCATGCGGCGGGCACTGCGGATCGAGCCGGCGCTCAGAGGGAACAGGGCCAGGCGGATCACGACCGTCAGGGCAATGATCGCCAGGCCGTAGCTCGGCACCAACCCATAAAAGAAGTCGAGGATTGGCAGGAGCAGGTTGTCGGAGATGTAGCCGATCACGGCGTGGGTGCGGTGGGGGTCGGGGAGTCGATGGGGCCAGTGTGCCCGACCAGGGGCCGGCGGCGCGGCCTGGGGCCGTCAGGGCTTCTGGACGGGGAGCCGGGATGGACCGGGGACTCAGGCGGCCTTGTCCACGGCGAAGCCACTGGGGGCCGGGCCCTTGCCGCCGCCGGAGCGGGCAACAATCCGCTCACGGATGTAGCTCTCCACCTCGCGATAGCGGGGCATGGCACGCATCTCGAGCTTGGCGCCATCCGTGAGCACCAGCACCATGTCGCCCCAAAAACCGAGGCCCCGGGCGACGCTGCGCACCTCCTTGATCTGGCTATAGACCACCTGGCTGCGGTCCCGGCCCAGCCACCCCCCGGAGACGGTGACGCGGCGGCTGGTGATGCGGAAGCGCAGCCACAGGGCCCGCACGATCGCCCCCACGGCAAAGGGGATGCCGATCAGGGTGAGGCCGAAGAGCAGGTTGGTAACCAGGTCGCCGATGGCCGGGCCACCCTCGTAGAACACCTCCTCCTGGATCGAGGGGCCCGGGGCCGGCTTGGCGCCACTGGCAGCGGGGCCGCCGGCGGCTGCGGCCGATTCAGGTTCAGGCTTGGCTTGGGGCATCAGCGCAGTCCCGCCTTCTCGAAAAGCTGTGAGCATTCTTCCAGCAACACCGCCTCGGCCACCTCGGCGCTGCCGGGCTTGAGCGAGAGCAGCACCCAGAGCGGGGTGGCTGCGGGCTTGATCTGGGCGCCACAGGCCACCAGATGGGGGTGGAGCAGGCGCCGCAGGGCGTTGCGGCGCACCGAGCGTTTGCTCACCTTGTTGCTCACCACCACCGCGCAGCGATAGGGGCTGGACGGCTGGCGTTGCAGCTCGGGCACCAGCAGGGCCGGCTCGGCGGCCATGGTGCGCAGCACCATCCAGTCGCCATGGAAGCGGCGCGACTTCTGGTAGAGGCGATCAAACAGATAGCGCCCCCGCAGCCGATGTTCCCTGGGCAGGACCATGGCAGGGGGGCGCCGAAGACAGGGGGTTCAGGAGGCCGCTACCGGCCTCACACCGCCAAACGGGCGCGGCCGCGGCGGCGACGGGTGCGGATCACGCGACGGCCGGTGTGGCTGCGCATCCGCACCCGAAAGCCCGACACCCGCTTGCGCTTGCGGCTGGTTCCTTCGAGGGTGCGCTTGGTCATGGTTCCGGCTCGGCTCTGCCGCTGTCATCGATCGGCCAACCTACCAGCCAGGGGTCGGCTGAGGGGCAGCCAGTTGCCAGGGGGGGAGGGGAGTTCGGGGATCGATCGGACCGGGATCGGCGCCAGATCCCAAGCGAATCCGGCGCCGATCGCAGCGGGTCAGTTGCCCACTGCCGGATCGATCTGGATCAGCCAGCTGCCCAGGTAGCCCGAGATCGGCACCTCGCCGGGGGCCTGGGCCAGGGCATTGAACTGATACATGCCGGCGTCAAAGGGATTCATCAGGTTCATGTAAACCCCAATCGTTTTGACATCCGGCACCGGGGTATCGGGGAAGATTTCAATGGCCGTGCCATCGGCGGCAATCTCAATCGTGGCCGGGATCACCGATTCACACCGGGTGCGGGCCAGCATGCCGCCTTCCTTCATGTAGCAGAGCTTCACCTGCTTGGGATCGATCTTGACGTTGAAGTATTTGGGCAGGGCGATCGTCAGCTTGAGGATCGCGGTCTGGCGGTCCTTGGGGCGCAGCAGCAGGTAGTACTCCGACCACTTCAACCGCGCCGTTTCGGTCATGAAGTAGTAGAGCTTGCGGTAGTCCTTGGTGTTATCCCAACGGAACTCCATCAGGCTCGGGGTGGCCTGGGCCAGGGCGGGACTGGGGCTCAGCACCGTGGCCAGGCCCGTGGCGAGGCCGGTTGCCAGGCCCAGGCCAGTGGCCAGGCCAAGACCAGAGGCAAGGCCAAGGCCAGTGGCAAGGCCACTTGTCAAGCCAACACGGCTGGCGGCAAGGGCCGCTGGGGCCGCCAGGCGTTGCAGAAATCGGGTCATGGTGTGGTGAGGAGAGGGCGAGCGCCCGGGCCATGGGGCCACCGGCGATTCTCGCCACCCCGCCCAGGCCCGGGCGGTTGCGGTGGGCGGCAGCGGAGCTGTCAGTTTTGGGCTGTGCCAGTTGGGGCCGCGGCGGGGGATCCGCCCCGGCTAGGGGTGCGGACCCTCGGGGGCCTGGGCCAGGTCGGGGCGCAGCCGGCTGGCTTCGCGCAGGTAGGCATGGCCCACCGGCTGGCCGGGCGCCAGCCAGGCGTGGGCCAGCAGGCGAATGCAGCGGGGCAGATCGCCGGCCACGGCCATCTGCTGGCAATCCAGCAGGGCCACCCCGTCCCAACCATCCCGACGCCGGGCGATCGCCGCCGGGAAGCAGGCATCGAGATCGGCCGTCACCGAGAAGGTGATCGACACCAGCTGCCCCGGTTCCAGGCCATTGCGCGCGACCAGGGCATCGAGCAGTTCAGCCACGGCCTCACCGATCGCCTCGGCGCTGTTGGCCGTGGCCGTGGTGGCGCCGCGCAGGGCCCGGAGCTGGGGAGCGCCGCCGGAGGGGGTCCCACTCATGGCCGATGCAGCCAGAGGGGCAGGCCGCTCCAGGCCAGCTCCAGGCTGAGGGCCTGGCGCAGCTCCCGGGCCAGGGCCCGCCCGGGGATCAGGCCGCCGAAGCGCTTCGGCGGCTTGCCGAAGGTCACCGGGCGGGTTTTCTCCTCATCGAGGCCGGCCAGGCGGGCCGCCAGGCGCCGGGCCTGGTCCTCATCGCCCAGTTCATCCACCAGGCCCAGCTCCAGGGCCTGGGCGCCACTGAACACCCGGCCATCGGCGAAGCGACGCACCGCCTCCTCCTCCAACTGGCGACCCGTGGCCACCGCCGCCACGAATTGGCCGTAACTGCTGTCGATCAGGGCCTGCAGCAAGGCCCGTTCATCGGCGGAGAGGGCCCGATCCGGCGAGAGGATGTCCTTGTAGAGGCCGCTTTTGACCGTTTCAAAGCTGATGCCGATGCGCTCCAGCAGGCGCGAGAGGTTGTTGCCGCGCAGGATCACGCCGATCGAGCCGGTGATCGTGCCGGGATTGGCGACGATTTTTTCCGCCGCCACCCCCACATAAACGCCGCCGGAGGCAGAGATGTTGCCAAAACTGGCCACCACCCGGCAGCCCTTGCTGCGCAGCCGGCCGATGGCGCTGTGGATCTCCTGGCTGTCTCCCACGGTGCCGCCGGGGCTATCAATGCGCAGCAGCAAGGCCGGGCATTGGCGCTGCTCCACCTGGCGCAGGGCCTTGAGCACCCGCTCGCGGGTAGGGCCGGCAATGGCCCCCTCGATGGCAATCCTCGCCAGGGTTCGGCGGGATTTGCGGCGCCAGGGCCAGACCATCAGGTCGATGCACAGTCGTTGGATCTTAAAAAGGGGGCCGTGGGCTGGCAAAAGCTTTTGGTGCTGCGCTGGCTGTTGATGGTGTTGCCCTTTGCCCTCTGGGGCACGGCGATGGCGGCGATGAAACCCCTGCTCACGGGCGGCACCCCCCTGACGATCGCCTGGATGCGGCTGTTGCCGGCCGGGCTGCTGCTGCTGCTCGTGGCCGCCCTCAGCGGGCGCTCCCTGGCGGTGGCCGCGGCCGATCGCGGCTGGTTACTGCTGTTTGCGCTGGTGGATGGCAGCCTGTTCCAAGGCCTGCTGACCCAGGGCTTGGGCGAAACGGGCGCCGCCCTGGGGTCGGTGCTGATCGATTCCCAGCCCCTGGCCGTGGCCCTGCTGGCCCGGCTGCTGTTTGGCGAGGCCATCAACCCGGTGGGCTGGCTGGGCCTGCTGCTGGGCCTGGCCGGCATCGCCTGCCTCGGCCTGCCGGGGCCGGTGCTGCGCCATTGGTTGCTGGACGGTCCCCAGCTCCTGGGCGGCCACAGCTGGAGCCAGGGGGAGCTGTGGATGCTGGGGGCGGCCCTGGCCATGGCCGTGGGCACGGTGCTCTGCCGCTACGCCTGCCGCAACAGCGACGCCCTGGTGGTCACCGGCTGGCACCTGGTGATCGGATCGCTGCCGCTGGTGGCAGCCTGTCTGGTGGGGCCTGCGCTCGATCCGGCGGCGGCGCCCTTCTGGCCCAGCTGGAGCGGCAGCGACTGGGCCCTGATGGCCTACGCCAGCCTGCTGGGCAGCGGCCTGGCCTATGGCCTGTTCTTCTGGTTTGCCAGCCGCGGCGACCTCACCAGCTTCACCTCCTTGACCTTCCTGACGCCCCTGTTTGCCCTGCTCTGCGGCCTGGTGCTGCTGGGCGAGAGCCTCCGGCCCCTGCAGTGGCTCGGTGCCGCCCTGGCCCTGGTCTCGGTGGGCCTGATCAACCGACGCCGCCAGCTCTGGGAGCCGGAACCGTGATGCGCATCCTGGTGGTCAGCACCCCGATCGGCCGGCTGGGCAGCGGCCGCGGTGGCGGCGTGGAGCTCACCTTGACCTCCCTGGTGGCCGGGCTGCTGGAGCGGGGCCACCAGGTCACCGTGCTGGCCGGCGAGGGCTCCCGACTGGCGCCCGCCTGTGCCGCTGCCCAGCTCTGGACCTGCCCCGGAGTGGACCAGCCCAGCTGGCAACACCAGCACCGCGATGCCCCGATCACCATCCCCGCCGATGGCCTGCTGCCCCGGCTCTGGCAGCGCGCCCTGGCTGCCCAGCACCAGTTCGATTGCCTGCTCAACCTGGCCTACGACTGGCTGCCCCTCTGGCTGACGCCCCAGTGCCCGGTGCCCCTGTTCCACCTGGTGAGCATGGGCTCGGTGGCCGATGGGATCGACGCCGCCATCGCCGATGTGGCCCGGTGGAACCAGGGCCGGCTTGCCTTCCACAGCCACGCCCAGGCCGCCGATTTCAACCTGCCCGCCCCGCCCCGGGTGGTGGGCAATGGCTTTGACCTGGCGGCCTATCGGTTCTGCGCCGAGCCCGAGCCCTTGCTGGGTTGGGTCGGACGGATCGCCCCGGAAAAGGGCCTGGAGGATGCGGCCGCCGTGGCGGCCCAGCTGGGCCAGCGCCTGGCGGTCTGGGGTCTGGTGGAGGACCGCGCCTACGCGGCGGCGGTGGCGGCCTCGGTGCCGGCCGGCTGCCTGGACTGGCGCGGCTTCCTGCCCACCGCCCAGCTCCAGGCCGACCTGGGCCGCTGCCGGGTGCTGATCAACACGCCGAAATGGAACGAGGCCTACGGCAACGTGGTGGTGGAGGCGATGGCCTGCGGGGTGCCCGTGGTCGCCTACCAGCGCGGCGGCCCGGGCGAACTGATTGAGCCGGGCGTCAATGGCCTGCTGGTGCCCGCCGATGACGTGGCGGCCCTGGCTGCAGCCGTGGACGCGAGCGCGACGATCGAGCGGCGCCACTGCCGCCAATGGGCCGAAACCCATGCCTCCCGGGCCGGCTTCGCCGCCCGGATCGAGGCCTGGCTCGGCGATGAACTGGCCAGAGGCGAGGCCGGGGAGGGGGTTGGCGGCGGGCGATAGGTTCCCCTCCTGCGTCCCCTTGCTCCAGCGCCGTGTCCCTCGAGCGTCCATCGCCCCAGGTTCGGCGCCGGCTGTTGCTGCTGGTGCTGGCCTGCGGCATCGCCCTGTTCCTCTGGCGGTTGGGCAGCACCGGCCTGGTGGATGAAACGCCGCCCCTGTTTGCCGCCTCGGCCCGGGCGATGGCCGAAACCGGCGACTGGCTCACCCCCCGGGTCAATGGCCTGCCCCGCTACGACAAGCCGCCCCTCGTCTACTGGCTGATGGGCCTGGGTTTCCTGGTGCCGGGGCAGGCGAACTGGAATCCGCTCGGCTCCTGGGCGGCGAGCCTGCCCTCGGCCCTCGCCAGCGTGGGGGTGATGCTGGCCCTGGCGGCCACCCTGCTGCGCTGGCCCCAGCCCTCGCCAGCCGCCACCCCCAACGGAATGGCGAGCGCCACCCGATCAGCCCTGACCGCCTTCAGCGCGGCCCTGGCCTTCGCCCTCTCGCCCCTGGTGTTGATCTGGAGCCGGGTGGCGGTGAGCGATTCCCTGTTCACGGGCACCCTGGCCCTGAGCTTGCTGCTGTTCTGGCGCCGCTTCGCCGAGCCCGAAACCCAGAGCTGGTGGCCCGGCTGGCTGCTGCTCGGCCTGGCGGTGCTCACCAAGGGGCCCGTGGCCCTGCTGCTGGTGGGGCTGACCCTCAGCCTCTTCGCCTGGTGGCAGTGCGAAGCCAGGCTCTTACTGCGGCTGTGGCGCCCATTGCCAGGCCTGTTGATCAGCGCCGCCGTGGCCCTGCCCTGGTACGGCGCCGAGCTGCTGGTGGAGGGAGAGCCCTTCTGGCGCAGCTTCTTTGGCTACCACAACCTGCAGCGCTTCACCTCGGTGGTGAACCACCACCTGCAGCCCTGGTGGTTTTTCCTGCCGATGCTGGTGGTGGCCAGCCTGCCGTTCACGCCCCTGCTGGTGCTGGGGCTGGCCCAGGCCCTGGGCCGCGGGCGGCGCCAACCCGCCGGGGCCTCCCTCGGCCTGTTTGCCGCCTGCTGGCTGCTGGTGGTGTTTGGGTTTTTCACCCTGGCCGCCACCAAGCTGCCCAGCTACTGGCTGCCCGCCACCCCCGCCGCCGGGCTACTGATCGCCCTGGCGGCGCAAGATCTGCTCGCCTGGCGCGATCCGGCCCAGCCGGCGGCGGCCCTCTGGCCGGGCCGGCTGGTGGGGCTGGCCACCCTGGCCCTCACAACCGTGCTGGGCCTGGGGCTGGTGGCTTCGGCCCGCTGGATTCCCCTGATCCAGGACCCGGAGATGCCCACCCTGCCGGCGGAGATGCTCGCCAGTGGCCTGGTGGTGCGGGCTGGGCTCTGCTTCTGCCTCGCCGTGGCGCTCGCCCTGGCCCTGGCCTGGAGCCGCTGGCGGCCGGCCTGGCTGGCGGCCATGCAGCTGGCGTTCGTGCTGTTCGGCGTGACGGCTTTGGAGCCGCTGATGGGCCTGGGCGATCGGGTGCGCCAGCTGCCGGTGCGCCAGATCGCCGCCGAGGTGGTGCGCCTGCGCCGGCCCGGCGAACCCCTGGCCATGGTCGGCACCCTGAAGCCATCGCTGCACTACTACACGCGCCAGGTGGTGATCTTTGAGGGCCTCAAGCCCTTTGGGCTGGTGAACCTGGCGGACCGGCTCCAGCGCGAATGGCGCCGGGGCCAGCGCCCCAGTGCCGCCACGGCGGGCGCCACGGTGCTGGTGGTGATTGATCGCAACACCAGCCGCCTGCCCTACTGGCAACCCGTGGCCCACCGCACCCTGGCCGAGAGCGGCCTCTACCAGCTCTGGCGCGTCGATCGCAGCGAGCTGGCCCGCCAGGCCAGAACCCTCCAGGAGCAGGCCGGCGTGACGGCCAACTGGCAGGAGCCCAGGCCCGAGCGCTACTAGGCCGACCTTGGCCCCGGCCGGGGGATTCACCAGGCTTGGCTGAGGCCACTGGCTTGATCGGGCCGTTGGCCGTGGTCAGGGCCATGGCCTGGATCAGCGCTCAGGCTTGAAGTTCAACGCAGAGAATTGGCTCCGTAAGGGGCCATCGATCCTGGCGTTCTGATCAATTCTGGGGTTCTAATCAATCGTGAGGCCCTGATTGATTCTGAGATTCTGAGCAATTACTAGGGACGGAATGTGGATGCAATATTGAGTACTTAAGAGGCCTGAATCGCACCCGGAGCTTGACTGGACTTCAGGCCCCTGCCTGGGGGCGGCCCTGCTCTGGCCCGTCAGCGGCCAGGGGCTGGGAGGACGGGGGCTGGACCTGACCGGCCGCCTGATTGCTGGACCCGGCGGAGGGCAGGGGGCCGGGCCCCAGGCGCTGGCAGAAGCTGCAGTGGCCCCAGCGCTGCATTTCTCCGTTGGGAGCAGGCCGGCCGCAGTGGGGGCAGGTGCCCAGGCCGTGAACATCGATCCGGCTGGGATGGGCGGCCCAGATGGCCGCCTCGCTGAGGGTGCCGGGGGGTGGGCCCACTTCGGGGTAATGGAGCTGGATCGTGAGATCGCGGACGCTGAAGCCGGCGCCGCGCAGGGCTCCGAGCAGCTGGTGGCGGTTGTAGCGCAGGGCCTGGAGCCACTGGGGATGGCTGGCTCCCACCACCAGCCGGCCCGAGCGCAGGCTCAGGGGGCGGCAATGGGGGGCGAGCTGGGGACCGGCGATCTTGGGCCAGGCCTGCCAGAGAGCGGCCAGGTTGCCCGCCGCACGCCACTCCCCTTGCAACTGGGCCAGGCATCCGGCCAGGGGGCTGGCCGAGGCCGGGGGAGCCGGCATCAACAGGGTCACCGAACCCTGGCGGCGGCTCTGGTTGCGGGGGGCAATGGCCATGGCACCAGGCTAGGGGGGCCGTTCCGCCCGATCCGGACGATGGGCTGCTTTGGCCGTGGGGCCACCCCCAAGGGGTGCACGGCCCCTTGGATCCGCGCGGATCCTTGCCTGCGGGCTGGAGCAAGCCCTCCACCCCCGAAAAACCCCGCTGGTGGGGGAGCCCTGGTCCCGCAGGCGGTGTGCCGCCCCCTCGCCACGGGCGCAGCCCCTGGCTGGCGGCAGGGAAGCGGAGCCCCATTGCCAGGAGTCGGCGATCCAATCTGGTAAGGCCGGGCCCGGGCTGGCTACCCTCAAACCCTGTGCCTGCACGAGTTCATGGGTTTCTTTGCTCGCCTTAGCCGCCTGGTGCGGGCCAACGCCAATGCGGTGCTGAGTAGCGCCGAAGATCCCGCCAAGATCCTCGACCAGTCAGTTGCGGACATGCAGGCCGAGCTGGTCAAGCTGCGCCAAGCCGTGGCCACCGCCATTGCCAGCCAGAAACGCATCCAGAACCAGGCCGAGCAGGCCGCAGCCCAGGCCAAGACCTGGTACGAACGGGCCGAACTGGCCCTGCAGAAAGGGGAGGAGGACCTGGCCCGCGAAGCCCTCACCCGTCGCAAGACCTACCAGGACACGGCAGATGCCCTCAATACCCAGCTCAAGGGCCAGGCCGGCCAGGTGGAATCCCTGAAGAAAAGCCTGGTGGGCCTGGAAGGCAAGATCGCCGAGGCCCGCACCAAGAAGGACATGCTCAAGGCCCGGGCCCAGGCGGCCAAGGCCCAGGAGCAACTGCAAAGTGCCGTCAGCGGCCTTGGCACCGATGGCGCCATGGCGGCCTTCGACCAGATGGAAGAAAAGGTGCAGGTGCTGGAGGCCCGCAGCCAGGCGGCAGCCGAGCTGGCCGGCGCCGACCTGGAAAGCCAATTCCAGGCCCTCCAGGGCGGCAGCGATGTCGACAACGAACTGGCGGCCCTCAAAACCCGCCTCTCGGGCGGAGCCACCCCGGCGTCCTTGCCTTCAGGCGCAAGCCCCCTGCCCACCCTGGAACCGGTCAAGGTGACCGAAGTGGACAGCGAACTGGACGCCCTCAAGCGTTCGATCGACAAGCTCTGAACCCTGGGCTTCAAGCATTGGGAGCCAAGTGCTGAGAGGCCAGCCCTCTCAGGGCTCGGGGGGTGGAGGACAGGGGACTGGGGCCCGGGGCCCCTTCCTGGAGAGTGCGCTCCAGAAGGCCCGCTTTCTAGAATCCTCCCCATTGCACCCCGTGGCCGTGGCCGAAGCCCCCTCCGTCGTCACCCTCAGTGACGCCAACTTTGAGGCCGAGGTGTTGGCCGCCCCCAGCCCCGTGCTGGTGGACGTCTGGGCCCCCTGGTGTGGTCCCTGTCGCCTGATGGCGCCGCTGATGGACTGGGCTGCGGCCGAGTTCGCCGGCCGCCTGGTGGTGGGCAAGCTGGAGGCCGATCCCAACCCGGTCAGCCGCGACGCCTGCCAGATCCAGGGCCTGCCCACCTTGCTCGTGTTCAAAGCCGGCGTTGAAATCGCCCGCCACGAGGGCGCCATGGCCAAGCCCCAGCTGCAGGCCTTCCTGGATGCCCATCTCTGAGCGCCTGGCCCGACTGGGCAGTGGCGTCTTTGCCCGCAACGATCAACGCAAACTGACCTACCGCCAGCGGGCGAGCGAACGGGGCCTCGATCCCCTGCTGGACCTATCTCTGGGCTCCACCGACCTGCAGCCCCCGCCAGCGGCCATCGCCGCCATGGCCGCTGCCCTGCAGCAGCCCGCAAGCGCCTCCTACTGCCTCCATGGCGCCACCCGGCCCTTCCGCGAGGCCGTGGCGGCCTGGGCCCAACGCCGTTTCGGGGTTGCTGTCGATGCGGATCGGGAGGTGCTGCTGCTGGTGGGATCCCAGGAGGGCACCGCCCATCTGCCCCTGGCCGTGCTCAACCCGGGCGATCGGGCCCTGCTGCTCGATCCCTATTACCCCTCCCACCTGGGCGGGCTGCATCTGGCCTCGGCCCAGCCCCAGTTCCTGCGCCTCAGCGCCGAGCAGGGCTTCCGTCCCGATTTCGACCAGCTCTCGGACAGCCAATGGCAGAGCCTCAAGCTGATGGTGCTGGGCTTCCCCCACAACCCCACCGCCACGGTGGGCCAGCAGCTCTGGGTGGACCAGGCGGCCGAGCGGGCCCACCGCCACGGCGTCGTGTTCGCCCACGACAACCCCTACGTCGATCTGGCCCTGGAGGGGGAGGCCCCGGCCCTGCTGCGCAATCCTCTCTGGCGCCAGGTGGGCATTGAATTCTTTTCGTTCTCGAAGAGCTGGTGCCTGGGCGGCTACCGGCTCGCCTTTGCGATCGGCGCCGAATGGCTGATCACAGCCCTGCGCCAGCTCAAGGGGGTGGTGGATTTCAACCAGTCCCTGGCCCTGCAGGCCGGCGCCATTGCGGCCCTGGAGCAGGCCCCCGACTGGCCCGCCCGCCTGCGGGGCACCTACCGGGAGCGGCGCGATTCGATGCTGGCGGCCCTGGCGGCGGAGGGTTGGCCGGTGCAGACCCCCTCGATGGCGCTTTACCTCTGGCTGGCCCTCCCCGAGGCCGCGGCCCAACGCGGTCTCGATGCGGAGGCGGCCTGCGCCCACCTGTTGGAGCGCAGTGGCGTCTGCCTCACCCCGGGCAGCGGATTTGGCAGCGGCGGCGAAGGCTGGGCGCGGCTGGCCCTGGTCCACCCCAGCGCCGAGCTGGTGGCCGGCGCCCGGCGCATGGGCCGCTGGCTGCAGGAGCTTTGAAGGGCGCCGTGGCGGCCGCCCGGCGGCGCCTGACCGATCACCCCCACCCGCACCCCCCTGCCGGTGGGGCCGTCAGTGCGCCTGGGGCAGCCACAGCGGCCGCGCTCCCGGCCCCCCAGCCCTGGCGGATCCTGCGCCTGCGGCAATGCACCAGCACCGAAACGGAGCTGGACCGGCTGCTGCAGGCCGGTGCCAGGGCTCCGCTGGTGGTGCTGGCTGACCGCCAGAGCCGGGGCCACGGCCAGCAGGGTCGCCCCTGGAGCTCGCCCCGCGGTGGCCTGTGGCTGAGTGCCGCCCTGCCCTGGCCCGGGGGGGACGGGACCACGGCAGCCCTGGGGCTGGCCGTGGCGGTGGCCGTGGCGCGGGAGCTCGAAGCCCTGGGCCTGGCCGTGCACATCAAATGGCCCAACGACCTGCTGATCGGCAACCGCAAGCTGGCGGGGCTGCTGCCGCGGCTGCGGCGGCGCGGGACCCGGATCGTGCTGGCCCGGGTCGGCCTCGGACTCAATGGCTGGAACCGGGTCCCCCCGGGGGCCACGGGCCTCGCCGAAGCCCTGGCCGCCAGGCCCGCCCGCCAGCTGAGCACCGCCGGCGCCCGCTGCCTCGCCGATCCCCTGCCCCTGGCTGCCCGGGTGCTGAGGGCCCTGGATTGGGCCTGCGCCCAGGCCGACCAACCCGAGCGGGTGCGGACCGAAGCCCAGGCCCGGCTCTGGCGTCCCAGCGGGGGGATCACCCACGAGGGAGCGCTCTGGCAGGTGCAGGGCCTCGGCTGCGATGGCAGCCTGCTGATCGGCCGGGGAGGCACGCAGAAGGCCCTGCATCGCCATTTCTAAACTGGTTCGATCGCCCAGCGGCCTGATTCCGTTGCCCCTCTCCCCCTTGCCCTGCCCCCGCTGGCTGCCCCTGGCGCTGGGGGCGGTGCCCTTATTGGGCGCTGTGCCCCTGCTGGGCGGCAGCCTGGCCTGGGCCCAGCTGGAGGGGCAACCGGCAGGCGAAACCGGCAGCCCCGGTGGCGGCCTTGTCCCGATCCGCCCGGCTGGGCCCCTGGCCCCCCAGCTGCCGGCGGCGGCTTCGGCGCCCCTGGCGCCCCGCAGCGAGAGCCTGGCCAGCCCGCCGCCGCGCCGGTTCGATGAATCCCTCGACAACCTGGTGCGCCAGGGCGTTGTCACCCCCACGGAACGCAGCCAGATCCGCCAGGGGGGAGCCCTGGTGCCGATCGATGTGCCGGCCCAGCAACAGGCCTGCCGCACCGGGGCCCTCTCCGCCCAGGAATGCCGGGTCGGCTTTGCCGTGCGCTGGCGTCGCCATGGCCAGGAAGGCCTGGCGGGGCTTGATCCAGGCTTGAACGGCGGCCTCGGCGACGGCCTCCCCCCTGCGCCGATCTCGGTGCCGGTCTCGGCCCTGCTGGCGGGGGGCGAGGGCAGCTTCAGCCTGTCCAGCGTCTTCCGGGTGACCCCCAGGCCCCTGGCCCTGGCCGGCAATGGCGACCGGATGATGCTCTTTCCCGTGATCGGCTCAGCGATCACCACCAGCACCTTTGGCTATCGGCTCCACCCGTTGCTGGGCAGCTGGTTGATGCATGCCGGTCGCGACCTGGCCGCGCCGGAGGGCACCCCGGTGGTGGCAGCCCTGTCGGGGCGGGTGATGGCCAGCGGCCCCGCCGGCGGCTATGGCCTGGCGGTGGAGCTGGAGCACCGGCGCCCCCTGCGCCGCACCCTTTACGGCCACCTCTCGGAGCTCTATGTGCGCCCAGGCGACTGGGTGCGGCAAGGGGAGGTGATCGGCCGGGTCGGCAGCACCGGCCTCAGCACCGGGCCCCATCTGCACTTCGAAGTGCGGCAACCGGCCGATGGCGGCTGGGTGGCGGTGGAACCCGGGGAACTCGATCCCGGCCGCGGTCTGGCGGGCAGCGATGCCGTCGCCCAATTGATGGGCCAGTTGCTGCAGAGCCTGGAGCGGCCCATGCCCCAGGCGAAGCGCCCAGCCAAACCCACGGCCGGCTGAGACGGCCAGACGATCCACCCGCTTGCGGGCCCCACAGCCCAGGGGGCCCGCCCACCCAGCCTCACCAAGGCCAACGGACGGTCAGACAAACCACCCTTTCAGGGCCCCGATCAACCCGAGAGGCCCTGCTGCCCGCCCACCGGCCCGCCCCTACTCCCTGGGCGCTGCCGAGCCGATCCAGCCCCGAATCAGGCAGCGGCGCTGTCGCTGAGCAGGCGGCCGTCGTGGAACTGCACGAGGCGGCTGGCCCGCTCCGCCACCTCGTGTTCATGGGTGACGATCAGGATCGTCATGCCCTGGTGGTGCAGCTCGCCAAACAGGTCGAGCACCTCCTCGGTGGTGCGGGAATCGAGGGCGCCGGTGGGTTCATCGGCCAGCAGCAGGCCCGGCTGGTTGATGATCGCCCGGGCCACGGCCACCCGCTGCTGCTGGCCGCCAGAGAGCTGGTTGGGTTTGTTGTTCAGCCGCTGGGCCAGACCGACCCGCTCCAGGGCAGCGATCGCCCGCTCGCGCCGCTCCTCGGCCGGGATGCCGGCATAGATCATCGGCAGGATCACATTGTCGAGGGCACTCATTTCCGCCAGCAGGTGAAACTGCTGGAACACAAAGCCCAGCTCCCGGTTGCGCAGATCGGCCAGGGCGTCATCGGTGAGATCCTGCACGGCCGTGCCATTGAGGTGATAGCTGCCACTGCTGGGGCGATCCAAACAGCCGAGGATGTTCATCGCTGTGCTCTTGCCCGAGCCGGAGGTGCCCATCACGGCCAGGTATTCGCCCCGCTTCACCTGAAGATTCAGGTCATCGAGGGCAACAACAGCCGTATCGCCGCTGCCGTAGACCTTGCTGATCTGGCGCAGCTCAGCGACGCAATCGTTCAAGGGGATTCAACTCAGGGGAGTGGCACTGGCCAGGGTGATGGCCCGCTGCAGCATGGGGGTGCCGGTCACCGCCGTACTGGCCCAGCTGAACACCGGGTTGGAGAGGATGCCACCCACGGCCGTGATCACAACGCAGGTGATCAGGGCGGCGCGCAGGGGCTGGAGGCCTGCCACAGCCCAGGTCACCGGCGGATAGGCCTTCACCACATCGGAGGCCTCCTGGGGTTCTTTCACCACCATCATCTTGATCACGGAGATGTAGTAGTAGATCGACACCACCGAAGTGACAAGGCCGACGACGACCAGAAGATATTGGTGATCGGCCCAGCCGGCAAAGAAGAGATAGATCTTGGCAAAGAAGCCCAGCATCGGGGGAATGCCACCGAGGGAGAGCAAGCAAAGGCTCAGGCCAAGGGTGATCAGGGGATCCTTCTGATACAGGCCTGCGTAATCGGAGATGCGATCACTACCGGTGCGCAGGGAGAAGAGAATGATGCAGGCGAAGGCCCCCAGGTTCATGAACAGGTAGGCGGCCATGTAGAGCACCATGGCGGCGAAGCCGTCTTCGGTGCCGCAGACCAGGCCGATCATCACGAAGCCCGCCTGGCCGATCGAGCTGTAGGCCAACATCCGCTTCATCGAGGTCTGGGCCAGGGCCACGATGTTGCCCAGCACCATGCTCAGGATCGCCAGCACGGTGAACAGCAGCTTCCACTGCTCCTGGAAGCCCTCGAAGCAGCCCACCAGGATCCGCAGGGCCAGAGCAAAACCGGCGGCCTTTGAGCCCACCGAGAGGAAGGCCACCACCGGGGTTGGCGAGCCCTCGTAAACGTCGGGGGTCCACTGGTGGAAGGGCACGGCGGCAATCTTGAAGGCCACCGTGGCGAGCACGAACACCAGGGCCAGGGCCGCCACCGGCGTGGTGGAGGTCTGCAGGGCCAGGGCTACAGCATCGAGGCTGGTGCTGCCACCGGTGAGGCCGTAGAGCAGGGAGGCGCCGTAAAGGAACACGGCCGCCGCTGCCGAACCAACCAGCAAATATTTGAGCGAAGCTTCCGAACTGCGGGCGTCGCGCTTCATGTAGCCGGCCAGCAGGTAACTGGCCACCGACAGGGTCTCCAGGGAGACGAAGATCGTCACCAGATCGGTGGAGCCGCAAAGCACCATGGCGCCCAGGGTGGCGGCCAGCAGGATCGCGGCGTATTCCCCCACCGGCGTGCCGCTGCGTTCCACGTAGCGCCAGCTGATCAGCAAGGAGAGCAGGGTGGAGGAGGCCACCACAGCCCGGAAGGCGATCGAGAGGTTGTCGGCCAGGAAGGAGCCGAGGAAGGCGGGCTGGAGGGGCCCATTCCATTGCAGGGCCAGCAACAGCAGCGAAACGCCCAGGCCGCCGTAACAGAGGGGAGGAACCCAGCGGCTGGCCGCTTTCTCGCCAGCCAGGTCCACCAAGAGGCAGGCCAGCATCGCCACCAGCACCGCCACCTCGGGGGCAATCGCGCCGGCATTGATCTGCAGGGCCGTGATCGCCGGCAGGGCCGCCGGACTGGCCGCGGCACTGACGCCGGCTGCAGCCAGCAGGCTGGGCCCCTGCCAGACCATTTGAAAAACTTGCGGCAGGGCCGCGAAGGCTGGCAACGCCAAAATCGGGTCGATGGCCGCCTGGAAGGTGATCACTGCTGGGACGCCTTACCCGTTGGCCGGACTGTAGCTGTGCCGGCCGGTTAGCGGCTTGAAGGCTTCAGCACTCCCGCACCGGCTTGGGCGGACGGTCCGGCGATGCGATAAAGAGGGAACCGGTTTTCCGCCTGCTTGTGGCGCACACGCTGGTCATCGTCGAGAGCCCCACGAAGGCCCGCACCATTCGTGGCTTCCTGCCCAAGGATTTCCGGGTGGAGGCCTCGATGGGGCACGTGCGTGACCTGCCCAACAACGCCAGTGAGATCCCGGCCGCCCACAAGGGAGAGAAGTGGGCCAACCTCGGCGTCAACACCGCCAACAACTTCGAACCGCTCTACGTGGTGCCGAAGGACAAGAAGAAGGTGGTGAAGGAGCTCAAGGACGCCCTCAAGGGCGCCGACCGCCTGCTGCTGGCCACGGACGAAGACCGGGAAGGGGAAAGCATCAGCTGGCACCTGCTGCAGCTGCTCGCGCCCAAGGTGCCCGTCAAACGGATGGTGTTCCACGAGATCACTAAGGAGGCGATCGGCCGGGCCCTCGACCAGACCCGGGAGCTCGACATGGAGCTGGTGCACGCCCAGGAAACCCGGCGCATCCTCGATCGCCTGGTGGGCTACACCCTCTCGCCCCTGCTCTGGAAAAAGGTGGCCTGGGGCCTGTCGGCCGGCCGGGTGCAGTCGGTGGCGGTGCGGCTGCTGGTGCAGCGGGAACGGGCCCGGCGCGCCTTCCGCAGCGGCAGCTACTGGGACCTCAAGGCCCAGCTGCAGCAGCCCGGCGGTGCCTTCGAGGCCAAGCTCACCCACCTCAAGGGCGAGCGCATCGCCGGCGGCGCCGACTTCGATGAGAGCACCGGCGGCCTCAAGGCCGGCAGCAAGGTCAAGCTGCTGAGCGAGGCGGAGGCCCGCAGCCTGCAGGCGGCTGTCCAGGCCGCCCCCTGGCGGGTGGCCGAGGTGGAGGAAAAACCGACGGTGCGCAAACCCGTCCCCCCCTTCACCACCAGCACCCTGCAGCAGGAGGCCAACCGCAAACTGCGGCTCTCGGCCCGCGAAACGATGCGCACGGCCCAGGGCCTCTACGAGCGCGGGTTCATCACCTACATGCGCACCGACTCGGTGCACCTCTCCGATCAGGCGATCACGGCAGCCCGCAGCTGCGTCAAGGAGAAGTACGGCCAGGAGTTCCTCAGCCCGGCGCCGCGCCAGTTCTCCACCAAGGCCCGCAATGCCCAGGAGGCCCACGAGGCGATCCGCCCCGCCGGCGAACGCTTCCGCACCCCCAACGACACCGGCCTCGACGGCAAGGACCTGGCCCTCTACGAGCTGATCTGGAAGCGCACCGTGGCCAGCCAGATGGCCGATGCCCGGCTCACGATGGTGTCCGTGGATCTGCACAGCGCTGAAGCCCGTTTCCGGGCCTCGGGCAAGCGCATTGATTTCGCCGGCTTCTTCCGGGCCTACGTCGAAGGCAGCGACGATCCCGATGCCGCCCTTGAAGGCCAGGAGGTGCTGCTGCCGGCCCTCAAGGTGGGGGACAGCCCCAGCTGCAAGGCGGTGGAAGCCCTCGGCCACCAGACCCAGCCCCCCGCCCGCTACAGCGAAGCGGCCCTGGTGAAGATGCTGGAAAAGGAGGGCATCGGCCGCCCCTCCACCTACGCCTCGATCATCGGCACGATCGTGGATCGCGGCTACGCCAGCCTGCAAAACAACGCCCTCACCCCCAGCTTCACGGCCTTTGCGGTGACGGCCCTGCTGGAGGAGCACTTCCCCGACCTGGTGGACACCAGCTTCACGGCCCGGATGGAGAACACCCTCGATGAGATCTCCCACGGCACCGTGCAGTGGCTCCCCTACCTCGACAGCTTCTACAAAGGGGAATCGGGCCTGGAAAGCCAGGTGCAGCAACGGGAGGGCGACATCGACCCCACCGCCTCGCGCACGATCACCCTGGAGGGGCTGCCCTGTGTGGTGCGGATCGGCCGCTTCGGCGCCTATCTGGAAACCAAACGGGTGGGCGAAGACGGCAGCGAAGAGCTGGTGAAGGCCACCCTGCCCGGCGAAATCACCCCGGCCGACCTCGATGCCGACAAGGCCGAGCTGATCCTCAAGCAAAAGGTGGAGGGGCCCGAATCCCTCGGCGAAGACCCGGACACAGGCGAGCAGGTGTATCTGCTGTTCGGCCAGTACGGGCCCTACGTGCAGTTGGGCCAGGTCAGTGACGACGTACCCAAGCCCAAGCGCGCCTCCCTGCCCAAGGGGGCCAAACCGGAGGAGCTGAGCCTGGAGGACGCCCTAGGCCTGCTGCGACTGCCGCGGCTCCTGGGCGAGCACCCCGATGGCGGCAAGATCCAGGCGGGCCTGGGCCGCTTCGGCCCCTATGTGGTGCACGACAAGGGCAAGGGCGAGAAGGACTACCGCTCGCTCAAGGCCGAAGACGACGTGCTGACGGTGGGGCTGGCGCGGGCGGTGGAACTGCTGGCCACCCCGAAAAAGGGGCGTGGCGGCCGCACCGCCCTCAAGGATCTTGGCGCCCCGGCCGGCTCCGACGAATCGATCCAGGTGTTCGATGGGCCCTACGGGCTTTACGTCAAGCAGGGCAAGCTGAATGCCTCCCTGCCGGAAGGCAGCAGCGCCGACACCATCACCCTGGAGCAGGCGGTGGAGCTGCTCGCCGCCA
>CALRRL020000008.1:0-121003 GCA_943370565.1 Synechococcus sp. UW140
AGCACCCGTTGCTTGAGCTGGGGCTCGAGGGCGGCGGTGCCGATCGTGGCCTCGAGCTCTGCCCAGTGGCGATGGGGGGGCTCCGCTTCCAAGCCCCGCACGGCCAGGTGCAGGCCCCGCAGGCCACCGCTGCGCCGCTCCTCCAGATCGATGGCATAGGCACCCGCCAGTCCCAAAGCCGCCAGAGGAGCGTCGATGGCCGCCTGGGGAAGACCTAGATCGAACAGGGCGGCCAGAAGCATGTTGCCGGCCAGGCCCGTGGGGCAATCCACCAGGGCCAGGGTCATGGCTGCTGCCCGGTGTTGATGGGTTGGTTCTGGCCAGCCTCGTTTTGGATTGGTTCGCCCTGGACTAAGGGGTTGGGGACGGCCGCGCCCTCGGAGGGGCTGGAGGCTTGGCGAAACAGCCGCGGCGCCTGGGCCAGCAACCGCTCAGCCCGGTGCTCCAGCTCGGGGCGACGCTTGCTCAGCCCCTGCTCCACCTCGCGGCGGGCCCGCCGCTGCTCCCGCTGGGCCGTGTCCACGTCAAAGCCCGACAGGCCCCAGATCCGGCCCAGCAGGGCCCGGTCATCGCTGCCCCCTTCCGACTCGCCGTAGACCAGCTCTTCAGCCACCATGCCGGCGAGCAACACCCGGCTCCAACGGCGCAGCTCCTCCGCCGGCAGGCCTGGGGCGAGGGCCCCTGGGAGCCCGCCTTCAACAGGATCCCCCTCCGCATCCCGAGGAGTCGCCTCCAGCCCAGATCCACCGGCTCCCGCCGGCCGGGCCAGGAAGGGCATCACAAATTCAGAGGCAAACTCCGTGCTGCCATTGCTGTTGAGGCCCGCCCGCAGGCAGGCCAGGCTGCCGACCAGCACCCGGCGCAGGGCCAGGCCCTCGGCCTCGGCCCACAGGCCATGGCCCGCCTCATGGACGGCAATCCGGCGCAGACGGGCCTCGCCGCCCGGCAAGGCTTCGGCCAGCACATGGCCGCCGCGGCCGCCGAAGCGGGCCGCATCCAGGCTCAGGGCGCCTAACCCCAGGGCCACCACCAGCACAATCCAGGCCGGGGAGAGGCCCAGCAGAGGCCCGACCACCGCCAGGGCAGTGATGCCGCCCACCACCAGACCTGCCCGTAGGGCCGCCGGAGCGGCGGGATCAGCCATCAGCGGCTGGGACGGCTGATGGCGCTGGCATTGCCCCGGGCCGGTCCGCGGCCGGTGCCGCCCCGCTCCGGGCTGCGCTCGGGGCCAGCCCCCCGGGAGCCATCCGGGCGGGAGGGGGCGGCGGAGCGCTCGCCCCGGACCCGATCCACCGGGCCGGCCGCGCCGCGCTCAGCCCCCTGGCGAGACGGGGCCGCTCCCCGGCCACCGCCCTTGCCGGCGGAGCCCCGGCCCTTGCCGCCCCGGTTGCCCCGCTGGGGCATCGGCGCAATCACCTCGTGGCGCTCCAACTGCAGCAGCTGGCCCTGGCGCCGCAGATCCAGGGCCACAAAGTGACGCAGGCTCTCCAGGGGAATCTCGCCCTTGAGCTGCAACTTGAAGGGCGTGGGACGGCTGCCATCAGGCCGGGGCAGCTGGCGGATCTTCACCACCAGATCCCCGCTTTCAGGCCGGGTGTAGATGAGTTCGCCGCGCACCGAAAAATAGTCGTCCCCCTCGGGCACCGCATCGCTGGAGCCCTCCAGGGGGCAGGTGGCAGGTGCACTTGCGGAGGCTGCTGCGACTGGGCTGCCTAGGCCTGGCTCCTGATCATCAAACTCAGGAGCATCCCCGTCCAGAGCGCTGGCCCCAGGGGCTGAAGCGGTTGCTGGGGCGGCCGAAGCGGCAGGACCTGCGGTCTCGGACGGGGCGGGACTGGACTCGCTGGCCAGGGTGCTGGGTTCCCAGACCCCCACCAGCTGCAGATGCAGCTGGTCTTCATCGCGGGAGCGCGGGTACACCACCCAGAGGTGGGGCTCAGCCAGGTCGAGGTGGCGCCGCATCAGGGTGAGCACCCGACCGAGCACCACCGCCTCGATCGTGGTGCCGTCGGCTGTTTCGATCACCCCCCGGGTCAGTTGGTCGGGATCACTGGGCCGATAGATCCCCCGGACCACACCGATGGCCCGGTACTGCATCGGTTCGGTGACCGGTGAAATCGGATGGTGACGCATCGTCGCTAGAGCCCCTCGGGCGTGCTGGTGGCCTGGGCCCACGGGCCAATGTAGCCAGAGCAGCAGGCGCCAGACTGGGCCCAACGGTGACCGCCCCGCCCCCCATGCCCGCCCAATCCGGTTCTGGCGGGGCCAACGGCGTGTCCCGCCAGCGCGCCCGCCGCCCGCCGGCCAGGCCGATCCCCTGGCTGGCCGCACGGCGGGCCACCCTCAAGCGCCTGGCCCTGGTGGCACTGGTGGCGGCCTGCGGCTGGGCCGGCTGGGGGCTAGGCCAACGCAGCGGTGACGACCGCAGCCCCGCCCAACGCCAGCGCCAGCAACAGGTGCAACGGCAGGTGCAAACCGAGGTGAGCCAGCTGCAGGGCCGCCTGGCCCGCGGAACCGCCACGGCCCAGGAGCGCCAGCGCCTGCTCAGCCTGCTGCTAGGCCTGGGCCGCCAGGAGGAGGCGATCACCCTGCTGGAGCAGCTCTCCGACCAGGACCCCACCCGTCTGCCCCTGCGCCTGCTCCTGGCCGACCTGCGCCGCAACGCCAATGACCGCCGCGGAGCCGAGCGGGAGCTGCGCGCGATCCTCAACCAGGACCCGGGGCAGATCGAGGCCCTGCAACGGATGGCCCTGCTCCAGGTGGAACAGGGCCGGGGCGCCCAGGCCCGGGCCCAGCTGCAGGGCCTGTGGCACAACGCCCAGCAGCCAGGTCGCCAGCCCCAGGCCCTGGCCATCGGCCTGCTGCTGGCCGACCTATTGCACCGCCAGGGGGATCTGGCGGCGGCAGCCCGCGTGAACCACCAACTCAGCAGCCAGTTCCCCGCCGATGCCCGGCCCTGGCTGGCCCTGGCCCTGGTGCGCCAACAACAGGGAGATCAAGCCGCCGCCCAGCAGGCCCTCGTTCAGGCCCGCTCCCGGCTGGGGGGCCAGGGCGCCGCTCGGCTCGACCAGGTGGCGGTGAGCTGGGGCCTGGCCGAACTCAGGGGGCCTTCAGGGGCACCTGCACGGTCTGCTGGGGCGGTGTCGGGGAAGCATTCAGGGCCTTGAGGGCCTGGTCGATGGCATCGCCCGGCGGGGTGGCGTCATCCATGGCCGTGCTCTTGCGCAGCTTGTTCATCAGATCCATCGGATTGGTGGAGTCGAGGATCGAGCCACCGCTCTTGCCGGAGCCGCTGCTGGGGCCGTAGTCGTAGAACTGCTGCTCCTGTTTCGACTGGCCGGCGGCGTAATCGGCCCGGGCGGAACCGGGAGCCACCAGGGCGGCCAGGGCCAGGCAGCCCATCAGGCCCAGGGACGGCAGCACAACGGGCCAGCGGCTGCCTGGTTGGCGGCAATTCAGGGGGCCGAATCGGGCGCTGCGGCGTCGGAGGGGGGCCATCGCCAGGGAATTGAATTGGTCGGGGATCCTCCAATGCTAGATGGACCCGATTGCTGTTTCGGCCAGATCGATGCGGATTGCCAGCTGGAATGTCAATTCGGTGCGCAGCCGCCTCGACCAGGTGACCCGCTGGCTGGAGCAGAACCAGCCGGAGCTGCTCTGCCTGCAGGAAACCAAGGTGGAAGACGGCACCTTTCCCCATGAGGCCTTCGGGGCCCTGGGGTATCACGCCGAAATCAGCGGCCAGAAGGCCTACAACGGCGTCGCCCTGGTGAGCCGGGTGCCCCTGGAGGATGTGCAGATCGGCTTTGGTGCCCTGCTGGCTGGCGATCCTGCGGCCGAACGGCTGGGGGAGCAGAAACGGGTCATCAGTGCCGTGGTGGAGGGGGTGAGGGTGCTCAACCTCTATGTGCCCAATGGCTCCTCGCTCAAGTCCGAGAAATACGCCTACAAACTCGAGTGGCTGGCCTGCCTGCAGCGCTACCTGGCGGAACTGGAGCGCCAAGGCGACCCCCTCTGCATGCTGGGCGATTTCAACATCGCCCTGGAGGCCCGCGACATCCACAACCCGACCCGGCTGGAGGGCGGCATCATGGCCAGCGACGCCGAACGCCAGGCCCTGCGCCAGGCCCTGGGCGAGCGCCTGCAGGACAGCTTCCGCCTGTTCGAGCCCGCCAGCGGCCACTGGAGCTGGTGGGATTACCGCAGCGGCGGCTGGGACCTGGATCGGGGCTGGCGCATCGACCACATCTATCTCTCGGAGGAGCTGGTGGCCTGCGCCACCGGCTGCGTGATCGACAAGGCGGTGCGGGGCAACGAACGGCCCAGCGACCACGCGCCCGTGGTGGTGAACCTGGCCTGGCCCCCCGCCGGCGATGACGAGGACGAAGGCGAAGAGGGCGAATAAAGAGAAGTTTGGTGGCGAAGACACTGGGCCCGAAGCCCCCAGAGCCGCAGCTCCAGAGCCGGAAGGTCCCAGATCCAAGCGCTCCCGGCCCTAGAAGGCCACGGCGTCGTCCGGCAGGGCCACCCCCTCCACCCGCAGCTCCACAGCCCGACGGGCCGATTCGGCGCAGGTTTTCGGCGTGGGAAAGATCTTGCCGGGGTTGGCCCGGCGCTCGGGATCGAAGGCCTGGCGCACCAGCTGCATGGTGGCCTGGTCGTCGGCCGTGAACATCCAGTCCATGTAGCAGCGCTTGTCACTGCCCACACCATGCTCGCCAGTGATGCTGCCGCCGGCGGCGATGCAGAGCCGCAGGATCTCGCCACCGAGGCGGTGCACCCGCTCCTGGACGCCCGGATCGGAGTGGCGATAGAGGATCAGGGGATGGAGATTGCCGTCGCCGGCGTGGAAGACATTGGCCACGCTCAGGCCATGCTCCCGGCTGAGATCACCGATGGCCGCCAACACTTCCGGCAGGGCGGTGCGGGGCACCACCCCGTCCTGGAGGTAGTAGCTGGGCGACTGGCGGCCCAGGGCCGTGATCGCTGATTTGCGGCCTTTCCACAACCGCGCCCGGGCCGACGCATCCCAGGCCTGGCGCACGCTGCCGGCGCCCGCCGCCAGGCACAGACGGGTGGCCAGCTGCACCGAATCCTGCACCTCCTGCTCCTGGCCATCGAGCTCGATCAGCAGCACGGCGGCCGCCTCCCGCGGGTATTCATCGAACCCGAAGTAATCGTCCACCGCCTGGATGCAGGGGCTGTCCATCATTTCCATGCCGGCGGGCAACACCCCGGCGCCGGTGATCTGGCGCACCGCCTCGCCCGCCGCCGCCATCGAGGCGAAATCGGCCAGCAGCACGGCCACGCTGGCCGGCGCCGGCAGCAGCCGCAATGTGATCGCCGTGGCGATCCCCAGGGTGCCCTCGCTGCCGATGAACACGCCGCGCAGATCCAGGGCCGCCATCTCCGGCTGGGGGCCGCCCAGGCTGGTCACCGTGCCATCGGGCAACACCACCTCCAGCTCCAGCACGTGGTTACTAGTGACGCCGTACTTGAGGCAGTGGACGCCGCCGGAGTTTTCGGCCACGTTGCCGCCAATCGTGCAGACCTGCTGGCTGGATGGATCGGGGGCGTAATAGAAGCCATCACCCACCACCGAGCGGGTCACCCAGCTGTTGATCACCCCGGGCTGCACGGTGATGCGCTGGTTGGCAAAATCCACCGACAACACCTGGCGCATGCGGCTGGTGGCAATCACCAGGGCCTCGCGCTCGGCCACGGCGCCGCCGGACAGTCCGGTGCCACTGCCCCGCGCCACAAACGGAATCGAGCGCTCGTGGCAGAGCCGCAGCACCGCCGCCACCTGATCGGTGCTCTCCGGTAACACCACCAGGGGCGGCTGGTGGCGCTCCAGGGTGAGGCCATCGCTGTCGTAGGCCAGGAGCTCTTGGCGGGCCGCCACCACGGCCTTGGCCGGCAGCAGCCGGCGCAGGGCCCGGGCCAGGTCAACCCAGTCGTATTCCTGGCTCGGGCCCGGACGGGGGTCCCCCGGATGGGAGGGGATCGCGGCGGGAACGGGGGCTGGCACCAGGGGTTGAACCTCGGACAAGAACGCCAGGGCCAGGGGAGCGATCCCGGGATGACCCCAGCCGCCGGGGGGCTGACTCCGCTGGAGGAGTCCGGCTGGACAGGCCAGTCCGCTGCTTGAAGACTTTAACGAGACCCGGTCCGGCTGCCCGCTTGGACCGCAGTTGCGTCAAGATGGGCGATGGCTGGATCCGCTTTGGCGGCTGCCGCGCCACCCCCACCGTCTGCGGAATCCCTCTTGACCTCGGCCTCTGTTTCGGCTCCTGCCCTGAACACCGCCCGTTCCCAGGAACTCTTCAGCGCCGCCCAGTCCCTGATGCCCGGTGGCGTGAGCTCGCCGGTGCGGGCCTTCCGCAGCGTGGGCGGCCAGCCGATCGTTTTCGACCGGGTCAAGGGGGCCTACGCCTGGGATGTCGATGGCAACCGCTACATCGACTACATCGGCAGCTGGGGACCGGCCATCTGCGGCCATGCCCATCCCGAGGTGATCGCCGCCCTGCACGAGGCCCTCGACAAGGGCACCAGCTTCGGCGCCCCCTGCGAGCTGGAAAACATCCTGGCGGCGATGGTGATTGACGCCGTGCCGTCGGTGGAGATGGTGCGCTTCGTCAACAGCGGCACCGAGGCCTGCATGTCGGTGCTGCGGCTGATGCGGGCCTTCACCGGCCGCGAAAAGATCATCAAGTTCGAAGGGTGCTACCACGGCCACGCCGACATGTTCCTGGTGAAGGCCGGCTCCGGGGTGGCCACCCTGGGCCTGCCCGATTCCCCCGGAGTGCCCCGCTCCACCGCCGCCAGCACCCTCACCGCTCCTTACAACGATCTGGAGGCGGTCAAAACCCTGTTTGCGGAGAACCCCGGCGCCATCGCTGGTGTGATTCTCGAGCCCGTGGTGGGCAATGCCGGTTTCATCACCCCTGAGCCCGGTTTCCTCGAAGGCATCCGCGAGATCACCAAGGAAAACGATGCCCTGCTGGTGTTTGACGAGGTGATGACCGGCTTCCGCATCAGCTATGGCGGCGCCCAGGCCAAGTTCGGCATCACCCCCGACCTCACCACCATGGGCAAGGTGATCGGCGGCGGCCTGCCCGTGGGCGCCTACGGCGGCCGGGCCGACATCATGGCCATGGTGGCCCCGGCGGGCCCCATGTACCAGGCGGGCACCCTCAGCGGTAACCCCCTGGCCATGACCGCCGGGATCAAGACCCTCGAACTGCTCAAGCAACCCGGCACCTACGAGCGCCTGGAGGCGATCACCCAGCGCCTCGCAACCGGCATCCTGGCGGCAGCCGAAGCGGTGGGTCTGCCGATCTGCGGCAGCTCGATCAGCGCCATGTTCGGCTTCTACCTGTGCAAAGGGCCGGTGCACAACTTCGAGCAGGCCAAGGCCGCTGACACCGTGCGTTTCGGCAAACTGCACCGGGCGATGCTGGAGCGCGGCGTGTATCTGGCCCCCAGCGCCTTTGAGGCCGGCTTCACCTCCCTGGCCCACAGCGACGATGACATCGACACCACCATCGCCGCCTTCCGCGACAGCTTCGCCGAAATCGCCTGAGCCCCTGAACGGCTGGTCGGATGGGGGAGCGATTCTTCTAGCCCGCTAGCGCCCAAGTGAACCGTTAGGGCTGCTCGGGCACTGCCGCCGCATCCCGGCGTCGCGGATCGGCCACCCCCAGGCTGCCGCCCCCACGAGGGCGAATCGAGGCGGCGGAACCAGGGCGAGGGGCCCAGGCCCTGGCGGGCAGCACCTCCACCGAATTGGCGGAGCCCATCGCCGGCACGGTCACCAGTCGGTGGCCCATGGCTTCGAGCAGGCGCCGGGTGTCGGGGCTGATGCCCTCTTCCAGGCTGATCTGGTCGGGCCAGAGTTGGCTATGGATGCGGGGGGCAGCTACGGCTGAGGCGAGGTTGAGGCCAAACACCAGCCGGTTGAGCAGCACCTGCAGCACGGTGGTGATGATGCGGCTGCCGCCCGGGCTGCCGGTTGCCAGCAGGGGTTCGCCCGAGGCACGGAACACCAGGGTGGGGGTCATCGAACTCAGGGGCCGCCGGCCCGGAGCGATGCCATTCACGGCCCCCTGCACCAGGCCATAGCCATTGGCACTGCCGGGCTTGAGGCTGAAGTCGTCCAGTTCGTTGTTGAGCAGGAAGCCGGCCCCCGGCACGCTGATGCCCGTGCCGTAGGCGCCATTGAGGGTGGTGGTCACCGCCACCAGGCCACCCTGGCGATCGGCGACGGACACATGGGTGGTGTTGCTGCCGCCGCCGAGGGCGGTGGGATCGGCCTCCAATTGGGCGGCGGGGGTATGGCGGGTCAGGTTCAGGCGCGACCGCTGCAGGGCGGCATAGGCCGGGCTCTGCAACTGCTCCAGGGGCATGGCCACCTGGTCCGGATCACCCAGGAGGCGATTGCGATCCCGGTAGGCCAGGTTCATGGCCTCCACCAGCCGATGGATTGTGGCGGCGCTGTTGGCGCCCAGGTCCTGGAGCGCAAGGGGCTCAAGCACATGGAGAAGCTGCAGCAGGGTGATGCCGCCGCCACTGGGGGGCGGCATGGTCACCAGCTGGTAGCCGCGAAAACGCCCCTGCAAGGGGGTCTGCCAACGGGCCCGATAGGCCGTCAGATCGGCGGCCCGGATCAGGCCACCCCGCTTCTGCATCAGCGCTTCCAGGGCGCGGGCCACCGGACCGGCGTAGAACCCCGGCGCCCCCTGCTCGGCAATCCGCCGCAGGCTGCGGGCCAGATCGGCCTGACGCAGGATCTCTCCCGGTCGGTAGGGAACCCCGCCAGCCTTGAAGAACTGGCGGCGGGAGCTGGGATCGGCCTGCAGCAGGGGCGCCGCAGCGGCCAGCGACTCCGCCAGCTCCACCCCCACCGGGAAGCCCCGCTCGGCCAGCTGGATCGCCGGCGCCAGCACCGCCTTGAGCGGCAAGCGGCCGTAGCGGGCCTGGGCCAGGGTGAGGCCCGCCACCGTGCCCGGCACCCCGGTGCTCAGCAGGCTGCGGGTGGCCTTGAGCCGATCCACCTGGCCATCGGCCTGAAGGAACAACTCCGGGCGCACGGCCTGGGGCGCCGTCTCGCGGAAGTTGAGGGCCACGGCCTGACCAGCACCGATGGCAAGGGCAGGGGCAAGGACAGGGGCCTGGGGCGGCCGGGGCCCGGCCTGGGGCATCGGAGGGCCAGAGCGGGGCAGCCACAGCACCAGGAAGCCGCCGCCGCCGAGGTTGCCGGCCTGGGGCAGGGTCACGGCCAGGGCGAAGCAGGTGGCCACCGCCGCATCCACCGCATTGCCGCCCTGAAGCAGGATTGCGGCCCCAACCGCTGCGGCCCGGGCCTCCTGGGCCGCCACCATCCCGCCAGCAGAGCTGATCGGATGGAAGCGCTGGGCCCCCTCCTGAAGGTCGGTGGCCGCCGGCGACACCGGAGGGGCGACCCCCACGCCAGCCTGCGGTTGGCCCGCTGCCAACGGCAATGGCAATGGCAATGGCAATGGCAATGACAAGGGCAATGGTGCCGGGGCGGAAGGGGTTGCCGGATCCGCGAAGGCACCCGGCAACACCAGCCCGAACGCCCCAAGCGGAGCCAGGGCAAGCGCCAGGGACCCAGCCCGGCGCCCCCAGGCCCGACGCCGCTCGCCCATGGGGGCCATCAGCGGTAGTTCTCGAACTGGAGCGGCACATCCACGTCCTGGGCGCGCAACAGCTGGATCGCCTGCTGTAGGTCGTCCTTGCTCTTGCCGGTGATGCGCAGACTGTCGCCCTGGATGGCCACGGTCACCTTCTTGAGCTGGTCGCGGATCGTTTTGCTAAGGGCTTTGGCAATCTCCTGGGAGAGGCCCTTGCGCAGCTTCACCACCTGCTTCACCCGATTGCCCCCCACCGGCTCAGGGGGCTGGACATCAAAGATCTTCAGGGAAAGGTCGCGTTTGGTGGCCTTCTGACGCAGCAGGTCCTCCACCGCCATCAGCGCCATCTCGCTGGCACTGGTCACGGTGAAGCTGGTCTCCTCCAGCACGATCTCGGTGGCCGAGTCCTTGAGGTCGTAGCGCTGCACCACATCGCGGCGCACCTGGTCAAGGGTGTTCACCAGTTCCTGGCGGTCGAAATCCGACACGACATCGAAGGAGTAGGTGCTCATTGCGGCAAGAACGCGCTGAAGGGGGGGTTGAAGCCGATCGTAGGAGGGGCCAGGAGACTGGCTTGCCTACCCCTTGGCCCTGGGCAACTGGGCCGGTTGGGGCGATCTCCCTCTGTCGATGGGCTCAGCCCAGGACTCCCCCCAGGCCTGGCACGGGGCCCCATGCCCCCCTGATAGCCGTCAGGCCCATGGGCCAACGCCCAGATCCAGGACGAGCCGCTGGGCCGATCCGCAGCTCAACAGCCCCAAAAGACCCAACTGGGCGGACTTCCATTCAAAGCCATGACAACGATCATCACCATCCCCATGGGCGTGACCATGCCTTTGTCCAACAAGCAGGCTCACGGAGTGGATATCAGGGCTTCGGGCAACGCCAAAGCGAAGTACTTGATGATCAGAGACATTCACCCCCCCGCAAAAGCTCTGTCGCAAGCTTTGTTAACGATGGAGCAACCCATGCGGCTGATCATCCGGGCAGGCCATCTAGATTGGCCGCCTATCCATCAATAGGTTTGCGCGAAACCACTTCCCATCATCTTAAGCAGCGCCAATTGACGGTTACTAACGTTTAACTTGGCCAGCAGATTCCGGCTGTATGTTTTGGTGCTCTGGGGGCTCAGATTCAGCCGCTCAGCGGCCTGGGCGTTGGTGAGACCGAGGGCATAACATTCCAACATCTGTCGCTCCCGCGGCGAAAGCTTAATCGTCAGGGAATCATCCTCCTTCACTGGCCCCCTGGGAATGGAGGGACTGCGGTAGGAGGTGTTGGCAATCGCCGCCATCATGGCCTGGTTCCAGGGTTCACTTTCATGGCCGATGTCATGGGTCGATAAGATCACAGGAGCACGCCATTGCGCGGCATCCTCAGGACGATAGAAATGGTGATCAACAATCAAGAGGCAGCGCAGCGAGGGCTGAAGCAGCCTTGCCTGGGCAATCAACCGATCGCCAGTGCCATCTTCAAGGTCAATGGTGGCTATCAAAATACCCACATTGTTACTTCTAAGAAAGTCAAGCGTTTCATTGCCCGTCGTGAAAAGTCCGTAAATATTGCGCTTGTAAGTCGAACATCCATACATCATCGTCAATAAAAATTTATTTTTAGAACAAACAACCGAACTTCGGTGCATGCCTGATCGGATGAACCCATCGGTGAGCGCCCGCTTGAGTCGCCAATATTTTTGCCGAAGCTGGGGCAGAAGATTCATTTTGTATTAAATTGCGGAAAACTGCACAGGCAAACTTTAACAATAACTCAAGTCCCAGAACCATCCCCCAGGGGGGATGGTTCTGGGGTTGGATCCGCGGAAATCCCCTTGACCACTGCCGATCGGCCAACAAAGACCCTTTGAAAAATAACCAACCCGCGGGATATCCTTTGGCTAAAATCAAACCCGCACCACTAGAGCCGGGCGCAGCATTCAAGCCATCAAAATAATCCTCGATCAATCCTGTCTAGCTCCGGCACAGCGTTACTGTCACTTTGAAGATCATTGTGCTGGGCCGTTTGCTTTGGCCATCCTGACCTCCCTGCCCTGGGATCTGGCCGATCCCCTGCCGGAGCGGGTCCGGGCGTTGCTGGCGCTCGGCCCGGAGGATCCGCCCCTGGTTGTGCATCTGAGCTGGACGCAGCGGGCCGTTGCAGGTCAGGGCCCGGGCCTGGACGGGTTGCCCGCTGCCATGACCCAGCTCTTGAACGGGGCCGAGCTCGCCCGGCTGGCGGCCTTTCGCCAGCCCCAGGACCGCTGGCGCCATGGCCTCGCCCGCGCAGGACTGAAGCAACTCCTGGGCCAGGTGCTGGGCCTGGAGCCCCTGGCCCTGGAGATCCAGGCGGGCCACCGGGGCAAACCCCGGTTGGTGCCGAGTTCGTCGCTGCCCTCTCCACCCCAGTTCAATGGCTCCCATGCCGGCGACCTGGTGGTGTTGGCGCTCCATCCCAGCCTGGCCGTGGGCGTGGATACGGAGCGGCTGGATCGAAGGGTGGATTGGACCCGGTTGGCGCCCCGCTGGTTCCCGGATCAGCAGGGAGGCGTCTGGCAAGCCGGCCCCCAGGGGGATCAACACGTCCGCCTCCTACGCCAGTGGTGCCGGCTGGAGGCCCAACTCAAATGCAGCGGGGAGGGCTTGGCGGGGCTGCAGGCCCTGCGGCGGGCCCTGGCGGAGCGCCCGCCGCTCACGACCGTGGGGGATCTCGCCTTGCCCGAGGGCTATTGCGGCGCCCTGGCCTGGGCTCAGCCAGCCGATCAGCCCGTGATGCAGGCAAACTCGGCCAGCACCGAGGCCTGATTGCGCAGGAGCGCGAGCAGGTTGAGCCGATTGCGGCGCACGGCCGGATCGTCCACCATCACCAGCACGCTCTGGTCGCCATCGAAGAAGGCCGCCAAGGCAGCGGCCCCCTGGGCCAGGCCATCGGCCAGGGCCTGGTACCCCCCCGTGCCCCGGCCCGCGGCGATCGGTTCAAGCGCCTGGAGCACGGCGAGCATGGCGGCCTCACTGGGTTGCTCAAACAGGGCCGGATCCACCACCCCCTCTGCCGAGAGCACATCCGATGCCAGGTCGCCCTTGGCCGCCAGGCGCGCCGCCCGGGTGACCACGGCCTGCACGGCGGCCAGCTGGCCATTGGCGCGCAAAGCCACCAGCAACTCGGCCCGCTGGCGGGCATCGGCGGGATCGGCGAGCAGGCGCTGCACGGCCACCCCTTCGCCAGCCACCGCCTGCACAAGGTCCGTCGGTAGGCCCTCCTCCTCCAGCAGGCTGACGATCCGTTGGCGCAGGAAGTCGCCCAGCTCGGCCGCCAGGGCGCTGGCATCCACCTGGAAGGCCGGCAACAGCGCGGCCCAGTGGGCGCAGGCGCGCTGCAACAGGGCCACCAGGTCGAGGCGCCAGCCCTGGTGCCAGAGGATCTGCAGCAGGCCATTGCCGGCCCGGCGCAGGGCGTAGGGGTCGGAGGAGCCACTGGGCCGCTCCCCCTTGGCGTAGATGCTCAGCAGCAGCTCCAGCCGCTCAGCCAGGGCCACCACGGCTCCGGCCTTGGACGTGGGCAGGGCATCGCCGGCGCCGCGGGGCAGGTAGTGCTCGAGCACGGCCAGGGCCACGGGGCGAGGTTCGCCCTCGGCCAGGAGGTATTTACCGCCCATCACCCCCTGGAGCTCGGGGAATTCGCCCACCATCTGGCTGACCAGGTCGTGCTTGCAGAGGTGGGCGGCGCGGCGGGCGTGGGCGGCATCTGGTTCGCCCAGCTGCAGCTGCTCCACCAACCCATTGGTGCACCACTCGAGCCGCTCGACCCGGTTGAGCAGGCTGCCCAGCCCTTCGGCGAAGGTGACCCGATCGAGCTGGTGGCGGCGATCGACGCTGGCGACGCCCCGATCGGCCGCCACAAAAAACTCGGCATCGGCCAGGCGGGCCTTGAGCACCCGCTCATTGCCGCGGCGCACCGTGTCCGTGGCGGCGGGCCGGCTGTTGGCGATGCACAGGAAGGTGGGCAGCAGGCTGGCGCGGGCATCGAGGGCCAGGGGATCGACCTCGGCCTGCTGGCGGTAGAGGGGGATGTAGCGCTGGTGGGCACGCATCACCGTGCTGAGCACCTCGGCCGGCAGGGCCAGGTAGACCTCGGGCACGGAGCCCTCAATCAGCAGGGGCGCCTCCACCAGGTCGGTGAGTTCATCGAAGAGATCCTGGGGCAGGTCTGGCCTGGCCTGCAGGGCGGCGGCGGCCCTGTCCACGGCGGCGCGGATCGTGGCGGCACGGCCCTGGCGATCCACCGCCACCCCAGCCGCGGCCAGGGTTTCGGCGTAGGCGCTGGCCGTGGCGATCGGAACGCTGCTGGCCTCGCCTGCCCCATGCAGACGGTGGCCGCGGCTGTGGCGGCCGGCGCTCACCAAGGGATCACTGCCCGCCAGGGTGACCGGAACCACGGCGCCATCGAGCAGGGCCACCAGCCAGCGCACGGGCCGGGAAAAGCGGCTGTCCCCCTCGGCCCAGCGCATGAAGCGGCGCCCCTGCAGGCCGGCGATCCACTGGGGAATGCAGGCGGCCAGGAGCTCGGCCGCGGGCAGGCCCGGCTCCCGCACCCGGGCGAACACGAACGGCCCCTTGGCGGTGTCGCGCACCTCCAGGGCGCTGGCCTCGATGCCGCAGCGTTTGGCAAAACCGATCGCCGCCGGGGTGGGCAGGCCATCCTTGAGGGCCTGGGCCGCCGGCGGCCCCTTGCGGTCCTCCTCCAGATCGGCGGCGGCGGCGGGCAGATCCGCCACCAGCAGGGCCAACCGCCTGGGGGTGCTGGTGACGGTCACCGGTCCGTGGCTCAGGCGCCGCTCGGCCAGGTCATGGCGCACGAGGGCTTCGAGCTGGGGCAGGGCCAGGCGGGCGAAATCGGCGGGCAGCTCCTCGGTGCCGATCTCAAGCAGAAAGGTCGACACGGGGCGGGCGCAAGCAATGGCCTGAGTTTATGGAGGGACAGGAGCCTGGCCGGCAGCGGCGGAGTGGGCGCCGTTGCCCCGGGGGTGGGCCAGGCCTGGGGCGCCCAAGGGCGCCTGCAGCCGGAACGGAGCCTGGAGCCCGGCCCCCCGGCCCTGGCCGCCCTGCCCCCGGGTCCCGTCCCCCCCCAACCCCGTGACCTCCAACCCCCAAAACGCCAACCCCGTAACCCCAAACCCAGCAGGCCTGGGGCGTTTCGCTACGGTCGAGCCAGGTAAAGGCGACGCTGTGACCGTGACTCCAGGGCACCCCTCCGATTCCCCGGACGGCTCGCAGCAGGCCCAGCTCCCATCCCCGAAGACGCCGGTGGGGGTGCCGCCGCACCTGGAGGGTGATCAGGGGGCCTTTGCCAGCCTGGCCAGCGGCGGCGAGCGCACCAAATTTGAACAACTCAAGGCCGATAGCGGCTACCTGAAGGACCCCCTGGCCGCAGAACTGGCCAACGACGCCCACCACTTCAGCGATGGCGCCGTCCAGCTGCTCAAGTTCCACGGCAGTTACCAGCAGGACAACCGCGAGAACCGCCAGAAGGGCCACGACAAGGACTGGCAGATGATGCTGCGGCTGCGCAGTCCCGGCGGCCGCATCCCCGCCAGCCTGTTCCTGGCCATCGATGGGCTGGCCGATCGGCTCGGCAACGGCAGCCTGCGCGCCACCACCCGCCAGGCCTTCCAAATGCATGGCGTGCGCAAGCAGAACCTCAAGGAGGTGATCGGCACGATCGTGCGCTCGATGGGCTCCACCCTGGCCGCCTGCGGCGACATCAACCGCAACGTGATGGCGCCGGCAGCCCCCTTTGAGAAGGGCGCCTACCCGGCGGCCCGCCGCCTTGCCGATGCCATTGCCGACCTGCTCGCCCCCAGCGCCGCCGAGGGCTCCTACCTGGACCTCTGGGTGGACGGCGAACTGAGCTACCGGATCAAGCCGAGTGCGCCGGTGAAGAAGGTGCGCAAACGCCAGCTCGAGGGCGGGGTGTTCAGCGGCGATGCCAACGAGCCCCTCTACGGCTCCACCTACCTGCCGCGCAAGTTCAAGATCGCCGTCACCGTGCCCGGCGACAACTCGGTGGACCTGCTGACCCAGGACATCGGTCTGGTGGCCTTCGCCTATCCCAACGGCAAGTTGCGCGGCTGCAATGTGTACGTGGGCGGCGGCATGGGCCGCACCCACAACAAGGAGGAAACCTTCGCCCGCACGGCCGATCCCCTCGGCTATGTGGCGGCCGAGCACGTGCTCGATCTGGTGCAGGCGATTGCGGCCCTGCAACGGGACCACGGCGATCGCCAGCAGCGGCGCCACTCGCGCATGAAGTACCTGATCCACGAGCGCGGCATCGCCTGGTTCAAAACCGAACTCACGGGCCGCTACTTCTTCCATCCGCTCAAGGCGCTCCAGAACGAGCCCAGCACCAAGCTGCTCGACTACCTGGGCTGGCATCGCCAGGGCCCAAGCAGCTGGTTCGTGGGGCTGCCCGTGCTCAGTGGCCGGGTTTCAGGAGCCTTCAAGGCCGGGCTGCGCCAGCTGGTGGCCACCTACCAGCTGGAGATCCGCCTCACCCCCAACCAAGACCTGCTGCTCTGCAACATCGGCACGGCCCAGAAAGCCAGCGTGGCCGCCGCCCTGGCGGCCTTGGGCATCCCCAACCCGGGGGAGACCAGCCTGCTGGCCCGCCACGCCCTCGCCTGCCCGGCCCTGCCCCTCTGCGGCCTGGCCGTGACCGAGGCGGAGCGGGGTCTGCCCGCCATCCTGGAGCGACTGGAAACCCAGTTGCAGCAGCTGCAGATCGAGCGCCCGATCCTGGTGCGCGTCACGGGCTGCCCCAATGGCTGCGCCCGGCCCTACATGGCCGAACTGGGCCTGGTGGGCAGCGGCCCCAACCAATACCAACTCTGGCTGGGCGGGACCCCCAACCTCAGCCGCCTGGCCGAGCCCTACCTGGAGCGCCTCCCCCTCGACGCCCTCGAAACCACCCTGGAACCACTGCTGCTCAGCTGGGGCGAAGCCGGCGGCCGCCGCAGCTTCGGCGACCACATCCACGCCCTGGGCCGGGAGGCCGTGCTGGCCCTGTTGCCCCAGGGTTAGGCCCAGCACGGCCTGGGCCCGGGAACCATTGACGCCGCGCGCCGCCTGGGCACCTGGTTTGGTTGGGCGGGTTGGGACCAGGGCTGAGGCCAGCGGCTAAGGGGTTGCGTCCCCCTGCCAGCGGCCGTAGCGGGCGGTGGCGGCTCCCGTGCGCCAGGCCCAGAGCTGGTCCCCGAGGCTGAAATGCCACCACTCATTCGGGTGCTGGGCAAAGCCAGCCGTTTCCATCACCTGGCGCAACAGCTGGCGCCGGCCATGCCAACGGGCGGCCCCACTGGTGGGATCGGCCAGGGCCGCCTCTGCAAAGTGGTCGGGCTCGGACACGGCACCGATGGCGTCGATCGGGGCACCCAGGTTGAGCTCCTGCCCCTCGCCAGGGGCTCCTTGGCCCGCGCTCCCATCCCCACTCGGCGCCCTGGGCTCTGCCATCCCCGCCAGGGTCAGGTCCACGGCAGCGCCGGTGCTGTGGGGCGGGGGCGTGGCGGCATCGTCGCTGGGGGGGGCCCAGAAGCGGCCCACCTCGGCCCGGATCCCTGCCAGGGCCGGTGAGGGCAGCAGGGGATCCACCCCCTGCCGGCGGCATTGCTCGCCGATCGCCTGGTCCACCATGAAGCGCTGCACGGCCAGGGGCCGCCAGGCGTCAAAAATCAACAACCGCCAGCCGGGCCGCAGGGCCGCCAGCTGACGCTCGGCCACCAGCAGCTGTTGCAGCACTCCGCTGCGCAGGCGGAAGGGATCGGCCTGGGCGCCGTAGGGAGCCCCCAGGCACACGTAGGGGTGGGGCTCGAGCCGCAGCAAGGCGGGCGGGATGGGCAGCAGCGGTTCACCCGACTCCACGATCGGGATGGGGCTCCAGGGGCGCAGGCCAGGGGCATTGGAGGTCATGGCTGGGGGAAGGGGCTGCAGCCGCCGCTGGCATCGCCCATTCAAGCCGGGGCCCCAGGGCGGCCCGGGACGGCTTCCCTGCCCATGGGCTGCCCTGGCCATGGGCAGCCCTGGCCAAGCCCTAATCCGCCAGCCCAGCAACGGGCGAGCACCAGCCGGCGCGAAGCGACTGGCCCGGAGCCCAGGGATGCTCGGCCGCCAGCGGTTCTAATTGAGCCGATCCACCTGGGTGAGGCGCTGGCGTTGCTCGGCCAGGGCGGCGGCCAGGGCCGGGTGCTCGGCCAGGTCGGGATCGCGGGCCATCAGGGCCTGGGCCGCCTCGCGGGCCTGGTCCAGCACGGCGCCATCGTCGCTGAGGCTGGCCAGGGCCAGATCCGGCAGGCCCGATTGGCGCGTGCCCAGCACCTGGCCCGGACCGCGCAGGCGCAGGTCCATCTCGGCGATCTCGAAGCCATCGCTGGAGCGCACCAGCACCTCCAAGCGCTGGCGGGCCTGGGCATTGCGGCTGTCGTTGATCAGCAGGCAATGGGAGGCCGCCGCCCCCCGGCCCACCCGGCCGCGCAACTGGTGCAGCTGGGAGAGGCCGAAGCGGTCGGCGTGCTCGATCACCATCACGCTGGCCTGGGGCACATCCACCCCCACCTCCACCACCGTGGTGGAGACCAGCACCTGGGTCTGGCCCGCCGCAAAGGCGCCGATCGCCGCCTGCTTCTCAGCGCTGGCCAGGCGGCCGTGGAGCAGGCCGACGCTCAGATCCGGGAACACCTCCTCGCTCAGTTGGCGATGCACCTCCACCGCCGAGCGCAAGTCCAGTTTTTCCGAGTCCTCCACCAGGGGCAACACCACATAGGCCCGCTGGCCCGCTTCCACCTCACGGCGGATCAGGTCGTAGGCCTGCTGGCGCTCGCTGGCCTTGATCAACTGGGTGCGAATCGGTGTGCGCCCCGGCGGCAGTTCATCGATCTGGCTCACATCGAGATCACCATGGATCGACAGGGCCAGGGTGCGGGGAATCGGCGTCGCCGTCATCGTCAGCAGGTGGGGTTGCAGGCCCTTGTTGAGCAGGCGATGGCGCTGGTGCACGCCGAAACGGTGTTGCTCATCCACCACCACCAGGCCGAGCCGGGCAAAGCGCACCGGATCCTCGAGCAGGGCATGGGTGCCCACCAGAATTTTGAGCGTGCCGTTGTCCAGGTCGGCCAGCAGCTCGCGCCGGCGCTTGGCGGGGGTGGAGCCGGTGAGCAGGGCCACGCTCACATGCAGCTGGGGCAGCCACTCGCACAGCTTTTGGTAGTGCTGGGAGGCCAGCACCTCGGTGGGCGCCATCAGGGCGCCCTGGCAGCCGGCATCGATGGCCGTGAGCAGGGAGGCAATCGCCACCACGGTTTTGCCACTGCCCACATCCCCCTGCACCAGCCGGGCCATGGCCTGGTCCCGGGCCAAATCGGCATGGATCTCCGCCAGCACCCGCCGCTGGGCGCCGGTGAGCGGAAAGGGCAGCAGGGTCAAGAAGGCCGCCATCAGGCCATCGGACTCGCCAGGGCCAGGGCCGGCCAGGGCCAGGGGCGGCGCTGGGTTGGCCGTGAGTTGGCGGCGCCGCTGCAGCAGGCCCAGCTGCAACATCAGAAATTCATCGAAGACCAGGCGCCGCCGGGCCGCCCCAAGGCGCTGTTGGTCGTCGGGCTGGTGGATCTGCACCAGGGCCGTGGGCAGATCGAGGAGCTGCTGCTGCTGGCGCAGCGACGCCGGCAGGGGGTCCCCCCAGGCCGGCACCGCCGCGAGCAGGGCCTGGACCGCCAGGCGCAACCGATCGGCCGTGAGCCCCTCGGTGAGCCCGTAGACGGGCAGCAGCCGACCGATCTGGCGGCTCTGCAGGGGCGCATTCGGACTCTCCAGCACCTCCATCAGCGGGTCCTGGAAGCAGGGGCCATAGGGGGTTTCCTTCACCAAGCCACTCACCGCCACCGTGCAGCCGGCGGGGAACTGGCGCTCCTGGGACTTCAACCAGCCCGGCGAACTGAAGCGTTTGCCGGCAAAAAACCGCGACACCCGCAGCTTGCCGGTGGGATCCTGCAGCTGCAATTCCAGGATCGAGAGGTTGGGATTGCGGGGGCTGGTGAAGCTGCTGCAGCGCCGCACCGTGGCCACGATCGTGGCGGTGGTGCCGGGCTCAAGGGCCGCGATCCGCACCAGGTTGGCGTAGTCGAGGTAATCGCGCGGGTAGTAGCGGATCAGATCGCGGGCCACGAACAGGCCCAGGGCAGCGAGTTTTTCGGCGCTCTTGGGACCGATGCCGCGGATCTGGCCCAGGGGGGTCTGGGGTTGGAGGCCGGCGAGCTCCGGGCCATGGGCTGGGGCCGGGCTGTCCTTGGGCCGGTTCAGCCGCGGCGGCGCCGGAGGGCTGGCTGGCTGCAGGGCCCGCTGGAGGTCGTGGAGCCGCTGGCGGCTGCGGCGCACCAGGCTCTGGCGGCGGGCCTGGCTGAGGCTGTCATAGAGCCGGTAATCGTCCGCCAGCTGGCCCAGGGCCGCCTGGTCGGCGCGGCCCAGGCCGGGCGGCGGCTCGCCGCACTGGCGGGCCAGGAAGCTGCTGAACCGTTCCCGCCGGCCCTGCAGATTGGCGAAGCCCCGCTCCGCCTCCAGCTCCAGGGCCTGTTGCATGGGACGGGCCCATTGGGCAAAGGCGGCCGGGGTCGGTCCCCGGGGGGGACCGGCTTCAGGCGCCGGACGCGAGCGCTCCAGGGTGGTCGCCCCAGAGGGCAGCCCCCCCGGCGCCTGGGGACCTGGGCCAGCGGGCTCCCGAGCTGGGGCAGCGCTGGGAAATGGCGCCGGGCTGGCGGGCGCCGGCCCAGGGGCCTGCCCAGACGCAGGGCGGCCGACGGGGGCTAGGGGTTCTGGTTGGGACTGTCCTGGAACCACTGCCGCTCCGCCTCCAGGGCCTGCACCCGCCGCTGCCAGTAGCGGTGCCGTTGGGCCATTGTGCGCAATCGGGCCCGGCTCTGCTCCAGCCGCCGGCGACAGACCCGCAGGGCCGGGGCCTCGAACTCCAGGTCAGCCGGCCGCAGCAGCAGCACCACCATGTCCACGGCGCCGCCGTGGGGGAAGGCGGGGGACGGGCTGCCCCCGGGGGACCGGCTGGGGGCCTCGCCGCCGAAGGGCAGCTGCAGCCGCACCAGGTTGGCTGGGGCGGGCAGGGGATCGAGCTGGCCCTTGAGCACGGCATCGAGCAGGGCAATCGGCAGGGGGCTGCGGTTGATCCCCAGGCGCACCAGCTCGCCGTTGACCGCATTCGAGAGGTTGCGCAGCCGCCGTTGCAGGGCCCCATCGAGGGCCTCCCACCAGGCCAGCAGGCTGGGGGCGTCCTGGGGCATCAACGACTCCTGGGCCTGCCAGCTCGCCTGGGCCGGGGCCTGGCCGAGGCTGCTGGCCTGGCGCAACAGCTCCAGCGGAATCGCCACCGCCCCCTGGCCGGGGCCCTGGGGCGAGGGGGCAACAGATCCCAGCTCCGGCGCGGGGTCAGGCGGCCCCCCGGAGCCCCCATTTCCTGCAGCGTCAGCGGACCCTTCAGCGGAACCGTCGCCGGCACGGGGACCGGCGTCGGCGGTGCCGCCCGGGCTGGCCACCCCGGCGCTGTCCCGGCCCAGGCCTTCAGCGGCCATGGCGAAGAGGGTTTGGAAAAAACTGAAGTCGTCGGCCGCGCCATCCGGGGCAGCCAGCCGCTCCCGCCCGCCGCCGCGGCGCAGGGGGGGGCGCCGGGGCCGGTCCAGGCCCTGCCTGCCCCGGCCAGGGCTCGCTGGCCGCTCCGGGCTGGCAGGCGCCGGGCCGGCCGGAGAATCGCCTGGGTCCTGGGGCGGCTCCGCAGCAGCCCCGTCGATGTCCCGGAGAGCGCCTGGGTCCAGGTCCGGATCCAGCCCAGGCGCCCGGGGCGGTTGGTCGGCGGCAGGGGGGGCGTCTGGACGGTGTGGGGCTGGGCCCGACTGGTGCTGGGGGTCCGAGCCCGGCCCGGGAGGGGCGATGGGATGGGGCCCGCCCCTGGCCAGGGCCCGGTCCGGGTCCGGCGGCGCGGGCACGGCGGCAGGGGGCCCAGCATCCGCGGTGGTACCCGACTGTTCGCCGGGCCTCGGCTCTGGCGCCGCTGCACGGCCCCGGTCGGGCTCCATACCCTGTTCAGCGCCCTGATCCGGGCCGGCCGGCGCCGCCGTGCTGTCCCAGGTCCGATCGGGCTGGCCGAGGCCCGGGGGCAGCGAATCCTGCGGGAGCGCCCCAGGGGCTAGCGCCGGGGCCACGCCCGGCTCCAGCTCAGCGGGCGGGATCTCGCCCTGGGGCCCCTCGGCCTGGTGTGGCGCCACCAGGTGTGACTCACCCAGGTGGGACTCCCCCTGCTTTGGCTCCGCCTGATGCAGCTCGTTCTGGTGCTGCTCGTTCTGGTGCTGCTCACCTGACTGGGGATCGCCTGGGTGGAGCTCGCTTGGATTGGGCTCGCGACGCCTCAGCTCCGCCTGATTGGCAGGGCCGGGATCGGCCTCGCCCTGGTTTGAAGCGCCCTGGCTGGGATCGCCCGGGTTGGGATCAGCCAGGTTTGGATCGCCCCTACTGGCCAAACCGGCCAGCCAGGACCCCAGGCCCTCCATCCCCTCGCCGAACAGATCGGCGCTGAGCGGCAGATCCAGACCCAGCTGCACCGAGCCCCGCACCGGCGCCCCGTGACGCCCCTCGGGCCGGCCAGGGCGGCGCCCGCCACGGGCGTCCTCCCGGTCCTGCTGGGCCCAAGGCTCCTGGTCAGGGCGCTCCCGGTCTTGCTCTTCGGCGTCGCTGGCGTCTGGATCGAGGGCGTCGATGCGCTCCTGGTCAGCCGCCAGGGCCAGCAACAGGCGCTGCTGGTCGCGGCGCCACTGCCGTTGCTGGCGGCTTTGCAGCTGGGCCGCCAGGCCCATCAACTGCTCCACCGTGAGCAGGCAGGTGCAGCGCTGCACCAGGGCCTGGAGGCGCTCCTGGAGCTCCCGGCGCCGGCTGGGGCCCATGGCGCTGAAGCGCTCCGGATAGGCCTGGGTGGCCAGATGGAAACAGGCCTGCTGCACGGCGTGCAACAGGCCCTTGCGGAGCACTTGCAGATAGAGGGCCAACTGGCGGTAGAGCTCAGGAGTGAGCGCCAGGATCAACTGACGCTGCAGCTCCAGTTGCCGCTCGGCCTCCGCCAGGGGGCTGCTGTTGGGGTGCAAAGGAGCCGGCGACTCAGGCGGAGACGGTCATGGCGGCGACTTCGGCGGCGAAGTCGCTCTGTTCCACCTCGATGCCCTCACCCAGGGTGTAGCGGGTGAAGCGGCGGATCTGGATGTTTTCGCCGATCTTGCCGGCCACCTGCTTCACCAGTTCTTCCACGGTGATGGCGCTGTCCTTGATGAAGGGTTGCTCCAGCAGGGCCAGTTCCTTGAGGCGCTTGCCGATCCGTCCTTCGACGATCTTCGCCTTCATGGCCTCGGGTTTGCCGGCCAGGTCATCGCGACCCATCTCGATCGATTTTTCGCGCTCAGCCACCTCCTTGGGGATGTCGGCGGTGCTCACGAATTCGACGTTGGGGCAGGCAGCGATCTGCATGGCGACGTTGCGCAGCAGGTCCTGGAACAGGTCACCACGGGCGACGAAATCGGTTTCGCAGTTCACTTCCACCAGCACACCGACGCGGGCGCCGGTGTGGATGTAGCTGCCGATAGCCCCTTCGGCGGCGGTGCGGCCCGATTTCTTCTCGGCCGTGGCAATGCCCTTCTGGCGCAGCCATTCAGTGGCCTTGGCGGCATCACCACCAGACTCCTTGAGAGCCTTCTTGCAATCCATCATGCCTGCGCCGGTCTTGTCGCGCAGTTCCTTGACCAGCTTCGCTGAGATCTCAGCCATCGGAGGGCGGGGAGTTGGGGGATTAGGGGGAGTGGAATCGGAGCGGGATCGGGGCCTCAGCCTTCCTCGTCGTCGGAGCCGCCGCGCTGATCCTGGGCGCCGTGGCGACCTTCATTGATGGCATCGGCCAGCCGTCCGAGCACCAGTTGCACCGAACGCACGGCGTCGTCGTTGCAGGGGATCGGCACGTCGCAGAGGTCGGGATCGCAGTTGGTGTCGAGCATGGACACCAGGGGGATATCCAGCTTGCGGGCCTCGAGCACGGCGTTGGTCTCGCGGCGCTGGTCCACCAGCACCACCACGTCGGGCAGGCGGCGCATGGTTTTGAGGCCACCGAGATACTTCTGCAGCCGCTCCAGTTCGCGGCGCAGCACGGCGGCTTCCTTCTTGGGCCGCATGGCGATGGCGCCGGAAGACTCCATCCGCTCGAGGTCCTTGAGGCGATCGATGCGGGCGCGCATCGTCGTCCAGTTGGTGAGCATGCCGCCGAGCCAGCGCTGGTTCACATAGGCGGCGCCGCAGCGGGTCGCCTCCTGGGCGATCACTTCCGAGGCCTGTTTCTTGGTGCCCACGAAGAGGAAGCGCTTGCCGCTGCGCGCGGCACTGCGGGTCCATTTGTAGGCGTTGTTCATGCAGACGGCGGTCTGCACGAGGTCGATGATATGGACTCCGTTACGGGCGCAATAGATGTAGCGCGCCATCTTGGGATTCCAGCGGCGGGTTTGGTGCCCAAAGTGGGCACCCGCCTCCATCATTTCTGCGAGAGTGACAACAGCCATTGAAGTGGGGTTTCGGGTTCGCCTCCACCTGCCAGGGACCTTGGGATTGGACCAACCACCGGAAAGCGGCCAGTTGGTCCCGGGCTTGGCTAAGCAGCCAGCCCGGTGGCAGGAGCGGAAGTGCCCTTGCCTGGTCACCCGAAACGGACAGGTGTGCGGGTTAGTTAGGACCCGGCCAACCTATCAAATGGGCCCGGCGCGCCCGGTCGGCTTGCCGCCTGGGCGGGTTCCCTGGGCGGGTTCCCTGGGCGGGTTCCCTGACGGTGTTGGCTGACCGGGTCGCCTGACCGTGTTCCCTGACCGTGTCGCCGGCGGCCCGGCACAGGCGGCCGGCTGAAGCCGCGTGGCCCCCTGGCAACGGCCTGGGGACTGGAGCAGCGGGCTGGCTCAGGCCAGCCCGGCGGCCCGGGCTTCGGCGTAGAGGGCCCGCACGCCAATGCGGTTGAGGGGCAGGCGCAGCAACTCCATGGCCAGGCCCGGCTTGCCCCGGCGGATCAACCAGGCCAGCACAGGCCGCAGGCTGCGCTCATTCAGCAGGCCGCCCAGGGTGAGCAGGTCCCAGAGCAAGCGGTGCAGCAGGGTGAACTGGATGATGAAGCGCACCCGCCGGGTGGGGTGCTTGCGGTAAAACACCAGGCCCATCTTGGCCCGCTCCTGCTCCACCTGGATCAGGCGCGGCACCTGCTCCAGGCTCAGGGCCGGATGCCAGTGGTAGCCCACCGCCTCGGGGCAGCGCACCAGCACCACGCCCAGGCGCCGCAGGCGCTCGCCCAGCTCCAGATCTTCCCAGCCATAGAGGCGGAAGCGGGTGTCGAACAGGCCACTGCGCTCCAGCAGCTGGCGATCGATCGCCACATTGCCCGTGGCGAAATAGGCCCAGGAGAGGTCGCGCAGCTTGTGGGGTTCGCTGGTGGGATCGTCAAAATTGGCCGTGTTGATCACGGCCCCGTAGGTGAAACAGAGCCGATCACCCCTGCTCTGCCAGTGGTGGTGGAGGGCCGTGGCGTGGGCGAGCAGGAAGCCATCGGTCACCACCAGATCGCTGTCGATGAACACGATCACATCGCCGCGGGCCTGCTCCACGCCGCGGTTGCGGCCCGCGGCCGGGCCGCCGTGGTCCTGCTCGATCAGGCGCACATGGGGGAACGCCGCCGCCTCGGCGCGCAGCCAGGCCACCGTGTCATCGCTGGAACCGTCATCCACGACCACCACCTCGTAGGCGCTGATCGGGGCCCCCAGCTGCTGGCGCTCGAGGGCGCGCAACGCTTTCTCCAGGATCGGCCGGCGGTTGTAGGTGGGGATGACGACGCTGAGAAACATGGGTTCGTCGAAACAACCGGAGGACCAGACAACCTAAAAAAAGGGGACCCCGCAGGATCCCCACTCAGCGCAGACCAACCCCCCAGGGGGTTTGGGGCTGCTCAGTCGGCAGCGCCGCCGTTGTTGGCCGTGCCGGTCACGCCATTGCCGGCGCCTTCACCGCGGCCGTCGTTGCGCAGCTTGCGCTTTTTGAACTTGCGGGCGTAGGCGCGGTTGCGTTCCTGCTTTTCCTTCTTGAGATTCCTGCGCTTCGACATCGGCTGGCGGGTTCGGGGGAGAGAGTCTTCACCTTACTCAAGGGGCCTGGTCGCACCTGGCGGAAAACCGGGCCCCAGCCGCCCCGCCCAGACCCCTGCAGCCATCCCAGGGGCTCGGGGCTTGCCGCCCCCCAGGGGTCTAGCTCGCAGCCAACTGGCCGGCCGCCAGGGAATCGGCGGCGGCGCTATCCACCACCCGGCCGTCCTCCATGCGCAGCACCCGGTCGGCCAGGTCGAGGATGCGGGGGTCGTGGGTCACCATCAGCACGCCGCAGCCCTGCTCCCTCGCCAGGCGGTGGAGCAGCACCACCACGTCGCGGCCGGTGCGGCTGTCGAGGGCGGCGGTGGGTTCATCGGCCAGCAGCAGCCGCGGCCGGGCCGCCAGGGCCCGGGCGATCGCCACCCGCTGCTTCTGGCCACCGGAGAGGTCGTGGGGCAGCTTGTGCAGCTGGTCACCCAGGCCCACAGCCCGCAGCCATTCCCGCGCCTGGTCGCGGCGGGCCCGGTAACTGAGGCCGTCCAGCAGGTCGGCACCCATCTGCACGTTCTGCTCGGCGCTGAGGCAGCGCAGCAGGTTGTGGCCCTGGAAAATCATGCCGATCGTGCGGCGCAGGAGCTGGCGCTCGGCCCGGCTCGATCCCGCCAGCTCCTGGCCGAACACCCGCACCTGGCCGGCCTGCACCTGGCGGAGGGCCCCCACCAGGGTGAGCAGGGTGGTTTTGCCGCAGCCGGAGGGGCCGGTGAGCAACACCACCTCACCGCTGGCGATCGAAAGGTCCACCCCTTCCAGCACCTGGCGGCGCATCTTGCCCTCGCCATACCAATGGCTCAGGCCGGCAATCTCGATCGCCGGCGGACCGGCATGGCCCCGGGGCAGGGCGGTTTGGTCAGGAGCCACGGCCATCGCTCAGAAGATCTCCGCCGGATCGGCATCACCCAGGCGGCGCATGGCCAGGGCCGCTGAGCCCATGCACATCACCAGGATCATGGTGAACACCACTAGGGCCCGATCCGGATCCATCTGCACCGGCAATTTCGTGGCGCCCTTGATCACCCCGTAAAGCACCAGGCCGGCGCCGTAGGCGGGCAGATACCCCAGCACGGCCAACAAAAATCCTTCCCGCGCCACCACCCCCAGCAGGCTGCTGAGCTTGTAGCCCATGGCCATCAAGGTGGCGTATTCGGGCAGGTGATCACTCACATCGGAATAGAGAATCTGATACACGATCACGCAACCCACCACAAAGCCCATGCCGGCACCCAGGGTGAAGATGAAGCCGATGGCGGTGCTGCTGCGCCAGTAATCCTTCTCCATCTCAATGAAGCCATTGCGCGTGTACACAATCACGTCCTTGGGCAACCGTTGGCGCAAACGGTTGGCCACAGCTTCGGGATCGGAGCCTGGGCGCAGGCGAATCAGGCCCAGCTCGATGCTGCCCGGGGGAGTATTGGGCAGCAGGCTGAGGAAGGTTTCACTGCTGGTGAGCAGGTTGCCATCGGCGCCGAAGGAGGGGCCCACCGCAAACAGGCCAGCCACCCGCAGCCGCTTGCCCGAGATTTCGCTTTCCACGGTGCGCCCCTGGCGGAACCAGGCGGCCACCGGACCAAACTCATTGCGAGAGCGCTCATCAAACAGCACTCTCCCTTTTTGGGTGAGCAGGCCGGCCTTGGCCGTGAGGGCCGGATCATTGAAGAGGGGATCACTGGGCTCGAACCCCAGGGCCAGGATCGAGCGGGTGCCGCGGGTTTCCGGATTGCGCCAGAGCAGCAGATTCCAGTGCACCGGCGAGATGCCCTGCACCGCCGGATCCGCCAGGGCCTGCACCAGCCGGCGGCGCGGAAAGCCGGCCATGCTGATCGAACTTTTGGTGCGCGGACTCATCAACACCAGGTCGGTGTTGAACATCTTGTGCACCGTGACACTGGCATCAAACAGGGCATCGCGGAAGCCCAGCTGCATGAACATCAAGATGCCCGCGAAGCTGATGCCCGCCAGGGCCACGGCCAGCCGCACCGGTTGGCGGGTCAGCAGCAACCAGGCCAGGGGAATGCGGCGGCCCGACCAGATCGCCTGCAGCGGAGTCACGGATGGAAGCGGGCGATGATTTTCAGGCCCGCCAAGGCGCGCACCCGCTGAATGTCTGCCGGGGCCAGGGCCAGGCGCACCTCCACGACCCGGGCATCGGCATCGCCGGTGGGATCGGTGGAGAGCAGCTGGCGCTGACGCACCTGGGGGCTGATGCGCAGCACCGTCGCCTCCAGCTGCCCGGCGAAGCCGCCGTTTTCACTGGTGAGCGTCACCGCCTGGCCCAGGCGCACCCGGCCGATGTCGCTCTCATACACCTCGGCCACCGCCTCCATGCGGTCGTTGGCCCCGATTTCGAGGATGCCGGCCTCGCCCGGCCGCTCGCCCGGATGGGTGTTGATGCGCAGCACCAGGCCATCAATCGGCGAGAGCAACTGGCTCTTGGCCAGGTCGGTGCGCACCTTGCGCAGCTCGGCCTTGGCCTGATTCAGGGTGCCGCGCAGGTCAACCACCTTGATCTCGCGCTCCTCCAGGGCGCCGATCGCAAATACACCGCGATCGGTGAGCTGGCGGTAGCGGCTGGTTTCGCGATCGAGCAGGTCGAGTTGCTGCTTGAGGCTGGCGATGCGGGTGAGCAGCAGGTGCTCCTGGGCCAGCAGGGTCGGTCGGTTGTCAAAGCTGGCGAGCACCTGGCCCGCCTGGACGGCCTGGCCCTCCTGTACCAACAGGGCCGTGAGCCGCGGCGAGGCGCCGAAATCGGTCACCGGGGCCGCCAGCTTGCGGATGTCTCCAGCCGGCTCCAGGCGCCCCAGGGCGGAGACGGCCTCCAGGGCCGGCGGGGCCGTAGGCCGGGCGGCGCCGCTGGCCGCCGCCGGGGGGGTCGGCCGGGGCTGGGGGCGCCGTTGCAGCACCCCCACCGCCGCCGCCACCGCCACCAGGGCGGCGGCACCGATCAGCAGGGGCCGGCGGGTCAGGGCAAAGCCCCGGAGGCCCTTCAGGTCAGCAGGGGATCGTCGAAGAGCAGCTCCTCGATGTAGCGGTCCGCCCACTGGGGATTGAAGGCCTTCTCCAGCACCCGCCGGGTCTTGTCGTTGCGTTTCTGCTGCCTGCAATAGGAGAGCTGTCCCGCGTGCCTGGCCACAGTAAGGGGGTGATCGCTGGCCTGGGGCTCGGTGCTGCGGCAGGCCGAGCTGAGCACGGTGAGAAAGCGGTCGACCTCGGCGATGAATTGCTGCTCCTCAGCCCGATCGGCCGGGCGCACGAAGCGCACGAAGGGGGAGAAGATCGAGCCCCAATCGGGCAGCTCCCGCTCCTGGCTGTAGGTGGGGCGGGGCAGGGCCGCCAGGGGGCCGGCAATGCTCGCGGGCAGGGTGCCGGTCACGGGCGAGAGGTCGGCGATCGCGGCCGACACCACGCCCCGGCCGGCGACGATGTCGGCGCCGAAGACGGGCAGGTCGAAGTGGGGATCAGGAAAGAAGACGCAGTGGAGGATCTGCAGCCCGGCGCCCAGGCGGGCCGTTTCCAGGTGGAGCTTGCGCAGGCCGCGGCAGCGGCGCAGCTCATTGCGGATGAACAGGGACTCGCCATCGAGGCTGCCGCTGATCGCTTCGAGCTCCGGGTCGATCGCCAGGCATTCCAGCTCCGGCAGGTCCTGCCAGCAGGCGCGAATCCGATCGGCCAGGGCATCCATCAGGGGGTGCACCCCCAGGGCGGGGCCTGGACTGGGGCCGGGGGTCGGCTCTGGAGCGAGGCCCGGGTCTGGCCCCGGAGCGGCGGTCGTCAACGCTGGATCTGGCGCAAGGGCGGTCCCGATCCTGACAACAGGATCGCCAGCCAGCCAGCAGAATGCAGGTCCTGACACGCGGCGTCACGGATTTGGGGGTTTCGCAAGCGGTGACGGACAACGGGGCGCCTGGCGGGCTGGCCCAGGGCCCTGGCCTGGCCGCTGGTTGGGCTGGGGAGCGGGCCCCCGGGCCAGCAGCGGCGCCCGGGGTGGCTGGGGTTCCTGAACCAGCCAGACCATCCGGTGTGGGGTCGCCCGCAGCGCTGCAGTCCCAGGGGGCCGTAGATCGTCCCCAATCCCCTGGTCCGGATCGGGGCGCCGCCTTGCTGCCGGAGCCGGTCTCCCGAGCCCCAGGCGGCGCCAGCCTGGGCGATCCCCAGCAGCGGCGCCTGGGCCAGGGGGCGGCCGTGGTGAGCCTCGACCTGCCCCAGGCGCCGGTCACCTGCCTCGACTTCTGGTGCCGCGCCGGCAGTGCCGCCGAATCGGCCGCCGAATCGGGCCTGGCCCATTTCCTCGAGCACATGGTGTTCAAGGGCAGCGAGCGCCTGGCGGCCGGCCAGTTCGACCTGCGCGTCGAGGCCCTGGGCGGCAGCAGCAATGCCGCCACCGGCTTTGATGACGTGCACTACCACGTGCTCGTGCCGCCCAGGGCCGCGGCCGAGGCGATCGACCTGCTGCTCGATCTGGTGCTGGCCCCCCGGCTCGATCCCCAGGATTTCGACCTGGAGCGCCAGGTGGTGCTCGAAGAGCTGGCCCAGAGCGAAGACCAACCTGAGGAGGTGGCCTTCCAGCACCTCCTGAGCCGGGCCTGTCCCGGCCACGCCTATGGCGAGCCGATCCTGGGCCGCCGCGAAGCCCTCGAAGGCCACAGCTCGGCGGCCATGGCCGCCTTCCACCGGCGCCTCTATCGGGCCGACAACTGTTGCCTGGCCGTGGCCGGTCCCCTCGGCGATGGCGCCCTGCTGGAGCACCTGGAGCGCTCCGCCCTGGCCGGCCTGGCCGCCTCCGCCCAGCCCGAGGGGCCTGGCACAGGTGCCGGCGCTGGGATCCGGGGCGGAGCGGCCCCCCTGCGGCTGCAGCCCGGCTCCGACACGGTGGCCCTGCCCAGGCTGGAGGCGGCCCGGCTGCTGATGGCCTGGCAGGTGCCTGCCGCCGCCGACCAGGAGGCCGTGATCGGCTGTGACCTGCTCACCACCCTGCTGGCCGAGGGCCGGCGCAGCCGCCTGGTGGCCCGCCTGCGCGAGCAGCTGCGCCTGGTGGAAAGCATCGACCTCGACCTCAACGGTCTGGAAGCCGGCAGCCTGGTGTTGCTGGAGGCCGTGTGCGATAGCGAGCACCTGCCGGCGGTGGAAGCGGAGATCCGGCGGGTGCTGCTGGAGCTGATCGAGACCCCGCCGCCCCAGGCGGAGCTGGCGCGGGCCCAGCGGCTGGTGGGCAACGGCTACCGCTTCGGCCTCGAGGCCGCCGGCTCGGTGGCGGGCCTGCTGGGCAACAACCACCTCTGGGGCCGCCACCAGGCCCTGCAGGCGCCGCTGGAGGCCATTGGCCACTGGGATCCCCAGCGGCTCGGGCGCGAGCTGGCGCCCCTGCTCGATCCAGATCGGGCCTTCTGCCTGCGGGCCCTGCCGGCATGAGCCCCCTGCCCCCCAAGCCAGCCGCTGACGCCCAGGTCCAGTCTTCGGAAACGTCCCCGGACCAGATCCCGGGCCAGGCTTCGGCGTCACCAGCGGCCCCATCACCTGCCAAGCCCACGGCCAACCCCAACCCCCGTACCACTGCGATCCAGGCCGGCTCCCGCTCGGGCTCCACTCCGGTCTGGCCTGAGGCCTCCTGGTCCACCTCGTCCCTGCCGGGGGGCTGCCCCCTCTGGGTGCTGCGGCGGCCGGGGCCGGAGATTGTGTCGGCCAAGCTCTGGATCCGCGGCGGCAGCAGCGCCGACCCGATCGGCCAGCGGGGCAGCCACCAGCTGCTGGCCGGCCTGCTCAGCCGCGGCTGCGGCGACCACAGCGGCGAGGCCCTGGCCGATCGGGTGGAGGGCCTGGGGGCTGGGCTGCGCTGCGAGGCCTCCGAAGACGGCCTGCTGATCAGCCTCAAGTGCGCCGCGGCCGACGCCGACCAACTGCTGCCCCTGCTGCTCACCCTGGTGCAGAAGCCCTGGCTGCTCCCCGACCAGATCGACCTGGAGCGCCAGCTCAACCTCCAGGCCCTGCAGCGCCACCGCGAGGATCCCTTCCAGCTCGCCCACGACCGGCTGCGCCAGCAGCTCTATGGCGACGGTCCCTACGGCCACGATCCCCTCGGCGTCGAGGCCGAACTGGCGGCGATCGGCCGGGACGGACTGGGCCAGCAGGCCGACCAGCTCGGGCGCCAGGGGGCCGTGCTCGTGCTCGCCGGCCAGCCCCCCGCCAACCTGGAAGCCCTGCTCACCCGCGAAAGCGGCCCGGCGGGCTGGCCAACCCAGGCCCCCCAGGCCAACGGCGCCTGGGCACCAGGCGACCGTCCTGCCGGCCAACCGGCCGGCTCCGGCGCGCGCCTGGCCTGCAGCGAGGAAGACACCGAACAGCTGGTGCTGATGCTCGGGGCCGCCACCGTGCCCCTGGGCCATCGCCATGGCCTGGCCCTGCGGCTGTTGCACTGCCACCTGGGCGTCGGCATGTCGAGCCGCCTGTTTGTGACCATGCGCGAGGAGCATGGGCTCGCCTACGACGTCGGCGTGCACCACCCGGCCCGGCTCGGGGCGGCGCCGTTTGTGTTCCACCTCTCCAGCTCGGCGGAGCGGGCCTTTGAGGCCACCAGGGAGCTGCTGAATGAATGGCAGCGGCTGCTGGAGCAGCCCCTCAGCGAGGACGACCTGGCCCTGGCCCGGGCCAAGTTCCGGGGCCAGGAGGCCATGGGGCGCCAGACCGGCAGCCAGGTGGCCGATCGTCTCGCCCTGGTGCTCGGCCACGGCCTGCCCGCCGATTTCACCGACCGCTGCCTGACCGAGCTCGATGGCCTCGGGCCCGCCGACCTCCTGGCCGCCGCCCGGGAGCTGCTGGCCAGCCCCAGCCTCAGCCTCTGCGGCCCGGCCGACGCCCTGGCCAAGGCCGAGCAGGCCTGGCGCCAGCACCCCCTCTCAGCCGGCCGCCCGGCCTAGGCCGATCCAGCCAGGTCCAGATTCAGATCCAGATCCAGTCCCGGGGACACCCCCTGGTCCCCGATCCATGGCCCGGGCCCAAGGAGGGCTGGGCCCTTGGCCGGGTATGCCGGCTCTCCCAAGCCGCCCCCGGGCAACGGAGCCCTCCCCTTGCGCTGCGGGCATGGACCCCAGGGGATTGGGAGCCTGGCCTCAGCCGGCTGGGCTCCCGTCCTGGCGCCGCAGCAGGGCCCCATCGATCAGGAAGGTGCCGCGACGAAAGCGCACGGCGACGCTGCCCAGGGGCCGCAGGGCCACCACCTCCCCCACCTCGGAGAGGTCGACCAGATCGGGCGGGCGCAGCATCGGCATGGGGTCGGCCGTTTTCAGATAGCTGGGCCGTTGCCGCAGCTGCACCGCACAGCCGGGCGTCAGGGCGGGGGCAGCCGGCTGCGGGGATGGACCCGAGCCCGGGGTGCCTGGCTGGTCGAGCGCCAGGGGAGCCCCCGCCTCGGCACCCGGATCGGAACCCGGATCGGCGCCCGGATCGGCGCCCTGGTCGGAACTCGGCTGGGAACTCGGCTCGGCCCTGGTCATCGCCGCTGCTTCTCAAGGGCCCCACTCTCCTGCAGGATGGGCCTCTGACTGGGTCCCCCTTTGCGCGCACTTGCCAACTGGAGTGGTGCCATCGCCGGACTGCTCCTGATCGTGATCGGGGGCCTGATCCAGGCGGCCCTGGCCTTCCCCTCCCCCCACGGCCTGCCCTTCGTCACCCTGCCGATCACCCTCCAGGTGCCGGCCCTGCTGCTCACCGCCCTCGTTTGCGGCCCCCGCTCGGCCATGCTCGCCGGCGTCGCCTACATCAGCCTGGGCCTGTTCCAGTTGCCCGTGTTCCATGCCGGGGGCGGCATGGCCTACCTGCTGGATCCGGGCTTTGGCTACGTCGCCGGCTTCCTGCCGGCCGCCTGGGTCACCGGTCGGCTGGCCCGCCAGCAGGGCATGGACAACTGCGTCAGCCTGGCCGGGGCCGCCTGCATGGGGGTGGCCGTGCTCCAGGTCTGTGGCATCGCCAACCTGTTGCTGGGCGGCCTGATGCAACGCTGGGGCGGTGGCCTCGGCGGCCTTCTGGTGAACTACAGCCTGGGCCCGATCGTGCCCCAGTTGATGCTCTGCTGCGCCATCGCCGTGCTGGCCCTGCCCCTGCGGCGCCTGCTGCTGGTCGACTCCTGATGGCACGCCCCCCCCGGGAGCTGAGCCGCCAGGCCGCCTGGCTGGTGGCGATTGCCGTGGTGCTGATCGACCAGTTCAGCAAGGCCTGGGCCCTGGATCACCTGGGCGGAGCGGGCAGCGTGCCCTTTCTGCCTGGCCTGCTCAACCTGCAGCTGGTGTTCAACAGCGGCGCTGCCTTCAGCCTGCTGACCAGCGCCACCGGTCTGTTGACGGGGGTGAGCCTGGTGGTGACCCTGGCCCTGTTGGCCTGGATCCAGCTCAGTGCGCCGCTGCGCCTGGGGCAATGGCTCGGAGCCGGGCTGTTGCTGGGGGGCGCCATCGGCAATGGCCTCGATCGCTGGCGGCTGGGCACGGTGGTGGATTTTCTCGCCCTCGTGCCGATCCGCTTCCCGATTTTCAATGGGGCCGATGTGGCCATCAACCTGGCCGTGATCTGCATCGCCTTCGACCTGCTGCGGCGCCATGGCCCCTCCCCTCGCTGACCGGCTGCGCGTCGTTGAGCGGCTCGGCCAACGGCTCGCCGCGGCCCAGCCCCAGCGCCGTGACTGGCTGGAGCTGTTCATCCCCGGCCAGCCGAGCCAGCGGTTGCCCCTTTATGGCGGCACCTACCGGATCGGCCGCGACAGCCACCAGGAGATCAGCATCGGCCATCCGGCCGTCAGCAAGCACCACGCCCTGCTGGAGCAACGGGGACGCCAATGGCTGCTGCAGGACAGCGGCTCCACCAATGGCCTCTGGTGGCGCGGCCGGCGGGTGCGGGAGCTGCTCCTGGCCGATGGCGATCTGGTGCGCTTCGGCCCCAGCCAGGAACCGGGCCTGCCGGAACTGAGCTTCCATCGCCAACCGCCGCCGCGGCTGGGCCTGGTGGCCCGGGGGCTGACCCTGGCCCTGGCGGCCTTCGCCGCCGGCGGCCTGGGCCTGCTGGCCCTGTCCCTGCAGCAGGTGCCCCTGCCCAACCGCCTGGCCTCGGTGCGGGGTCCCCTGGCCCTCTACGACGGCGCCAACCGGCCCCTGAGTTCGGCCGATTCGAGCCTGCACCACGAAAACCCGGGCCTGCGCGACTACCCGGCCGTGCTGATCGACGCCCTGCTGGCCAGCGAGGACAGCCGCTTCTGGTGGCACCCCGGCATCGATCCGATCGGCACGGGCCGGGCCCTGGTGGCCAACCTGCTCGGGGGCCGGGTGCTGGAGGGCGGCAGCAGCCTCACCCAGCAGCTGGCCCGCAGCCTCTATCCCGAAATCGTGGGCCAGGGCCAGACCCTGCAGCGCAAGTGGCGGGAGTTGCTGGTGGCGCTGCAACTGGAGCAGCGCTTCAGCAAGCGCGACCTGCTGCTCAACTACCTCAACCGGGTGTACCTGGGGGTGGGCTGGGGCTTTGAGGATGCGTCGCGCCTCTACTTCAACAAGCCCGCCGCCCGCCTCGACCTCAACGAAGCGGCCCTGTTGGTGGGGCTGCTGCCCTCCCCCAACGGCCGCGATCCCTGCAGCAATCCCCAGGCGGCCCTGGAGGCCCGCAACGGGGTGCTCAGCAAAATGGTGGACACGGGCCACCTGGGCGCGGAGCAGGCCCGCCGGGCCAGCCGCCAGCCGATCACCCTGGCGGGCCAGGCCTGTCACAGCGGCACCAGTGGCACCAGTGGCACCAGCAACCACCGCCCAGCCCCCTACTACACCGACCAGGTGCGCCTCGACCTGGGCTCCCTGCTAGGCGAACCGGTGGCGGCCGAGGGCAACTTCCTGGTGGAAACCCACCTCGATCCCCTGGTGCAAGCGGTGGTGGAACGGCGCCTGGCCTGGCTCCTGGCCGGGACCCGGCCGGCCGTCAGCGAGGGGGCCGTGGTGGTGCTCGACAGCCGCAGCGGCGGCATCCTGGCGGTGGCAGGCGGCCGTGACTACCGCCAGAGCCAGTTCAACCGGGCCACCATGGCCCTGCGCCAACCGGGCAGCACCTTCAAGCTGTTCACCTACCTGGCCGCCCTGGAGCGGGGCATCAAGCCCAGCGATGCGATCAGCTGTGCGCCGCTCGACTGGGGCGGCCAGACCTTCAGCAGCAGCTGTGGCGGCAGCCTCAGCCTCACCAGCGCCTTCGCGGAGAGCAGCAACACGGCCGCCCTCAGGCTGGCCCGGCGCGTCGGCCTGGAGCAGGTGGCCCAGAAGGCCCGCGACCTCGGCATCAGCACGCCCCTCGAGCCGGTGCCGGGGCTGGCCCTGGGCCAGAGCGAGGTGCGACTGGTGGAGCTCACCGCCGCCTACGCCGCCGTGGCCAACGACGGCATCTGGCACGCCCCAACCACGATCCGCCAGCTCACCGATGCCGAAACCTGCGGCGGCCTGGAGAGCCAGCGCTGCCGCACCCTCAAGGCCCAAGGCGACCGGCCGATCAACCCGGGCCGCCGCGTCATCAGCGTGGCCACGGCCCGGCAGATGCAGGGGCTGCTGCGGGCCGTGGTGCGCCAGGGCACCGGCGGGGCCGCCTCCCTCGGCGGCCTGGAGGGGGGCAAGACCGGCACCACCAACAACGGCCGCGACCTGCTGTTCATCGGCTATGAACCCCAGCGCCACTGGGTGATCGGAATCTGGCTCGGCAATGACGACAACCGGCCCACCGGCAGCAGCAGCGCCCTGGCGGCCGGCCTCTGGGGCGACATCGTGCGGGCCGCCGGCAGCGGCAGCCTGGGGGCGGGGGGTCGCGCCAGGCCCGCCATCCGGGCGTGAAACGGCCGCCGCGGCTGTGGCTGATCGCCGGCCTCGCCCTCGCCGCCCTGGTGGCGATCGGGGCCGTGCTCAACGCGATCAGCCGGCTGATCTGGGACCTGCAGACCGTGTTGCCCTACTGGCTGGTGGGGCCGGTGGCCCTGCTGCTCTTCGGCGGTGGGGCCCTGGTGATCGGGCGGCTGGCCTGGCCCTGGCTGCGGGACCTCCAGCGCAGACCCCAGGGCCCGGCGGGCGAAACGCCTCCACTGGAGCCACCGGGCAATCGCCAGGAGGCCGCCCAGCAGAACCTGGCGGCGATCGACCAGCTGCTCGAGCGGATCCGCGATGACGTGCAGCGCCAGGCCCTGCAGCAGGAACGGCTGCGGGTGGAAGCCCAGTTGCAACGGGGCGACCTGGTGCTGGTGGTGTTCGGCAGCGGCTCGGTCGGCAAAACCTCCCTGATCCGGGCCCTGCTACGCCAGGTGGTGGGCGAGGTGGGGGCCGCCATGGGCTCCACCCGGGCCAGCAGCAGCTACCGGCTACGGCTGCGGGGCCTCAGCCGCGGCCTGGTGCTGGTTGACACCCCGGGAATCCTTGAGGCTGGCGCGGCCGGCCAGCAGCGCGAACAGCTTGCCCGCGAACAGGCCGCCTCGGCGGACCTGCTGTTGCTGGTGGTCGATGGCGACCTGCGGGCCGCCGAGATGGAGGTGTTCCTGGCCCTGGCCAGCCTGGGCAAACGGCTGCTGCTGGTGCTGAACAAATGCGACCTGCGCGGCGAGGCCGAGGAGAGCCAGCTGCTTGATCTGCTGCGCAGCCGCGGCGCCGGCCACATCGCCCCGGAGGATGTGGTGCCCGCCAGTGCCGCGCCCCAGTCGGTGCCGATGCCGGGGGGCCGGCCCCTGCAGGTGGAGCCGGAGGTGGAGCCGTTGCTGCGCCGGGTCGCCAGCGTGCTCCACCGCGATGGCGACGACCTGATCGCCGACAACATCCTGTTGCAGAGCCGCCGCCTCAGCGACGCCGGCCGCCGGCTGCTGGGGCAGCAACGGCAGCGCGATGCCGAGCGCATCATCGATCGCTACATGTGGATCAGCGCCGGGGTGCTGGTGGTCACGCCCCTGCCGGTGGTGGACCTGCTCGGCACGGCGGCCGTGAACGCCCAGATGGTGGTCGAGATCGGCCGCATCTACGGCGTGAGCCTCTCCAAGGCCACAGCCCAGGAGCTGGCCCTCTCGGTGGGGCGCACCCTGGCCAGCCTGGGGGTGATCCAGGGGGGGCTGGGCCTGATCGGCACGGCCCTGAGCCTCAACCTGCCGGCCCTGCTGCTGGGCAAGGCCGTGCAGGCGGTGGGGGCGGCCTGGCTGACCCGCATCGCCGGCCGCAGCTTCACCACCTACTTCGAGCAAGACCAGGACTGGGGCGATGGCGGCCTGCAGGAGGTGGTGCAGCGCCAGTACGACCTCAACCGCCGCGATTCGGCCCTGCGCCAATTCCTGGATCTGGCGATCCGGCGGGTGGTCGAACCGTTGCAGCGGGCGAAGGATCCCCAGCTGCCCCCCCAGCCGGGGCCGAGGTCGGCACGGGAAACCGCTGCGGGGCGGGACCCCGGGGCTGGCCCTGGGCAGGGGGCCACTCCTGGATCCGGGTCAAGACGCGGTGCTGCCGCGGCAACCGACTTTGGGCCGGTTCCAGGAGCTGATTCGGGTGGCCGGCCAGGGCCTGGCCCGTCCGTTCGGCCTGGCCCTGGCCCCAACCCTGGACGTAACCCTGGACCTACCCCGGGGTCGGGCGGCCCGCCGACCCGGGCGCCCCGGCCCGGCTCGGGCCCCCAACGGCGGCCGTAGGCGCTGCCGCCAGGCCGAAGGCCTCGGGCGGCGGCGGCTGCATCGGACCGCGGGCATCGAGCACGGTGATCAGCACCAGGTAGGCCAGCCCGATCAGGATCGACAGGGCCCCGGTGAGGATCGCCACCCAGCGGCCGCGGCGGTCGTCCGTTTTGGCCATGGCCGGCCCAGTGGGCTGGGGCGGGGCCTGCGCCGGCGGGGCAGGGGGCTGGTTGGAACCGGTCATGGCTGCAGATCACGCAGGGATTGGGCCACAAGACCAGCCAGCTGGTCGAGGTGGGCGGTGCTGGTGTGGGGGTTGCCCAGCACCGCCTTGAGATGGTGGCGTCCGCCATGGAGGGGGCGCGAGAGCATCAGCTGGCCATCGAGCAGCCGTTGGCGCGTCTGCACCGACCAGGCCTCCGCCTGGCTCGGGGAGGCCCCGGCCGGGGCAAAGGCGAGCAGATGCAAAGGACCGCCGCAGAGGTCGAGGGCCAGGGGTTCGAGTTGCCGCTGCAGGTAGCGGCGCCGGGCGATGGCCCCATCCACCACCGCCTCGATGCCGGCCAGCCCCAGCTGGCGCAGGCCCAGCCAGAGCTTGAGCACCTCGGCGGCCCGGGTGCCCTGCAGGCCCCATTCGCCGCCATGGCCGCCACCCCAGCTGGCCTCCATGTAGGGCAATCCTGTGCCGAAACAGGCGCCCAGGCGCTCGGGCTCGGCCAGCAGCAGCAGGGAGGACGTTTTGGTGATCCCGAGCAGCTTCTGGGGGTTGACCGTGATCGAATCGGCCAGGCCCAGGCCCGCCACCCGCTGGCGATGGGTCTGGGTGAGGCCGCACACGGCCCCGATCGCCCCATCCACATGCAGCCAGATGCCCTCGGCACGGCAGAGGGCCGCCATCGCCTCTAGGGGATCCACCGCGCCCCGCACCGTGGTGCCCGCCGTGGCCACCACCGCCAGCACGGGCTGGCGGTGGCGCCGGGCCTGGGCCAGGGCCTCCGCCAGGGCCGCGGGCAGCAGGCGTCCAGCCCCATCCACGGGCAGGGGCCTGAGGGCCGCCGCCGGCAGGCCCATCACGGCCAGGGCCTTGCCCAGGGAGACATGGGCATCGATGCTGCAGAACACCAGGGCCCCCTGGTGGCCGATCAGGCCGGCCCGCTGGCGGGCCACCACCAGGGCCATCAGGTTGCTGAGGCTGCCGCCACTGGCCAGCACGCCGCCCGCCCCGGCGCCCAGGCCCAGGGCCGCCGCCAGCCAACCGGTGAGCTGGCGTTCCAGGCGCGACAGGCTGGGGGCCAGCTCCTCGGCCAGCAGGTTGTTGTTCAGGCCAGCGCAGACCAGGTCCGCCGCCACCGAGGCGGTGAGGGGCGGCGGGTCGAGGTGGGCCAGGGCGCCGGGATGGCAGGGGTTGTAGGCCCCCTCCATCACCTGCTGCAGCTCCGCCAGCAACTGGGCCGGTGCCAGGCCCTGGGCGCCGGGGGCCACCTCGGGCAACACACTCAGGGCCGGCAGGGGCGAGCGCTGGCAGGCCGTCGCCCACCACTGGCAGAGCTGGTCGCTGGCCTGGTGCAGAAAGGCGCCCAACGCAGGATCCAGGCCGGCGGGATCCGGAAAAGCCGGCAGGGGCTGCGGGGACTCGATCTGGGGGGCTGGAGCCAAGCGGGTCCTGAGGGGGGCCCCATCCTCCCGTGCGGCCGGCGGGCCAGCGGGGCGGGAGGATGGCCCGATCCTCAGCGGCCCCAGCCATGGCCCGGCCGGGCTCAGCCAGCCTTCCGCCCGGCCATCAGCCAGAGCCGAGACCGTCGGTGGCTGGGGAAGCGCCAAGCAGGCGCCCGGACCCCAGACTCCCCGCAAACGAGCTTTCAACAACCAACCCTTCGGCGACTACTCGTTCGCCGAATGATCATTCAGCGGCTGATCTTTCAGCGAACAGCCCTTCGGCTAACAATCACTCTGCAAGTCAGCTTTCTGCAGATCAAAATAATTTAGCGAACCAGACTGCGATCGGATCTTCTGGAATCAAACCTTCCGAGACCAGTCATGCCGATCCAAGTCATTCTGAATTGAATCGTCCTAAATCAAGTCCTTCTAAGCTGTGTCATTCTGAACCGAGCCTTTCAGATCCCAGCCTTTTTGATCCCAGACCTTCTGAACCAAGCCTTTCTGAACCAAGTCCTTCTGAACAAAGCCCGTCTGAACAAAACCTCGCCGATCACAGCCAGCGAGCCCCAGACCCTGCTGAACCAAAAGCGCCTGCAACAAATCCGCCAGTGGCAACCGACTCCGCGACCAACCTGTCTGCGGGCTATCTGGGCACGGGCGCTGCTTCAAACAACCCGGCAGCAAACGACATCCCACCAAAAGGGGTTGCCAGCTCAAGCGCCACAAAAGCCAGTGGTGCAAAGAGCAGCGATGAAATTCATTGTTTTGAGAAGAATAGTCTTGCGAAGAGTAGTCTTGCGAAGAGTAGTCTTGCGAAGAAGAGCTTTACGAAGAACACGTCTGCGCAGAACAGTCTTACCAAGACCAGTCCGACTCCCGATGAGTCTGAGGACACCATCCCTTCCCTAGGCAGCGCTTTCCTGGACAGCCCTTCCCTGAACAGCCTTCGCCCGGAAAGACTTCAGCAGGAAGCCCTTCCCCCGCCCTCCCAGGCCCCCACAGACCTCGGGCCTGACAGCCACCGCTGCGAACGCTTCTGGATGGGGCGGCTCCTGCGCCGGGCCGAGCGGGTGGGGGAGGAGGGCGAAATCCCCGTGGCGGCGGTGGTGCTCGATCGGGCTGGCCGGGCGATCGGCTGGGGGGTGAACCGGCGCGAGCGCGACCAGGACCCCCTCGGCCATGCCGAACTGCAGGCCCTCGGCCAGGCGTCCCGGCTGCTGGGGGACTGGCGTTTCAACCACTGCACCCTGCTGGTCACCCTGGAACCCTGCCCGATGTGCGCCGGCGCCCTGGTGCAGGCCCGCATGGGACGGGTGGTGTTTGGCGCCGCCGATCCCAAGCGGGGCGCCCTGGGGGGCTGCCTCAACCTCGCCCTCGATCCCAGTGCCCACCACAGCATGGCCGTGGTCGGGGGCCTGGAGGGGCCAGGGGCCCAGGAGCAGCTGCAGCGCTGGTTCAGGCAGCGGCGGCAACAGGCACGGCGGCGGCCTGATTCCGGAACGCCGGCAGCTCCTGCTCCAGCAGGTTGAGCAGCAGGTCAACGTTTTCGCTGCGGCTGTTGTGGCCCATCAGGCCAATGCGCCAGACCTGACCGGCCAGGGCCCCGAGGCCGCCCCCGATCTCGATGCCGTGGTTGTTGAGCAGGTGCAGGCTGAAGGCCTTGCCATCCACCCCGTCCGGAATGCGCACGGTGGTGAGGGTGGGCAGGCGCCGCTCGAGGGGCACGTGCAGCTCCAGGCCGAGGGCTTCCAGGCCCGCCCAGAGGCGCTCGGAATTGCGGCGGTGGCGGGCCCAGGCGTTGTCAATGCCCTCTTCGGCCAACAGGCGCAGGGCCTCGCGCATGCCGAAGTTCATGTTCACCGGGGCGGTGTGGTGATACACCCGGTTGCTGCCCCAGTACTGGTTGAGCAGGCTCACATCCAGATACCAGTTGGGCACCTTGCCGGCGCGGGCATTCAGCTTGGCCTCGGCCCGGGGGCCCATAGTGAAAGGGCCCAGGCCGGGCGGGCAGCTGAGGCCCTTCTGGCTGCAGCTGTAGGCCAGATCCACCTTCCACTCATCCAGCTTCAGGGGCACGGCGCCCAGGGAGGTCACCGTGTCGAGCAGCAGCAGGCAGTCGTACTGGCGGCAGAGATCGCCGATGCCCTCCATGGGCTGGAGCACACCGGTGGAGGTTTCAGCATGGACCATGGCCAGCACCTTGGGCTGGTATTGCTTCAGGCCCGCTTCAATCTCGTCGAGGCTGAAGGCATCCCCCCAGGGCTTCTCGATCGTGTGCACCTCGGCCCGGTACCGACCGGCCATGTCGGCCAGCCGCAGGCCGAAGTAGCCCTTGATCGCCACGAGCACGCTGTCGCCCGGTTCCACCATGTTGGCGATCGTGGCTTCCATGGCCGCGCTGCCGGTGCCGCTCATCGGAATCGTCAGGCGGTTGTCCGTCTGCCAGACGTAGCGGAGCAGCTCCTGCACCTCGCCCATCAACTCGATGTAAAGGGGATCGAGGTGACCAATCGGCATGCGGGAGATGGCCTCCAGCACCGTGGGGTGAGCATTGGAGGGACCGGGGCCCAGCAATAGCCGATCCGGCGTCGCGATCGGCCCGAGGGAGAGGCGATGGCGATCACTCACGGGGGTAGGGGAAGCGGTGGGGGCCAAATCCGGAGATGGTCAAGCGATGGAAGCGAGCCTAAGCAGACGCCGGTTGCAAGGCAGGGGCCCTGCAGGGCCAGGGGAGCCGATCGGCTGCGGAATCGTTAGGGAGGGGGCCCAGCCTGGGCCCCCATCTGGACAACTGGTCCAGGAACCGAAGGCCCAGGGGATCTCGCCGGAGGCCGATCCTGGGCTCCAGGGTCCAGGCCGGTGGGGCCTTGGGCCTGGCGGGGCTGGCTGAAAACGGGCCCCAGAAACAAGCCTTCAGCGGGCGCGGACGTTGGTGTCGGCCAGGCCGCGGCATAGGTGCTCGAAGGGGGCGCGCACGATGTCAACGGGTCCGATCCCGGCATCGGTGAGCTGTTCGCAGACCACATCGGCCATCAGGGCAATGCTGCGCACGGTGGGACCGGTGGGCACACCCAGGCTCTTGTAGGTGTCATCCAGCCCGTTGAGCACCCGCTCATTGAGGATCGTGGCGTCATCGGCCACCAGGGCATAGCTGGCGTAGCGCAGGAAATAATCCATATCGCGCAGGCAGGCGGCCCAGCGGCGGGTTGTGTAGGCATTCCCGCCGGGGAGCAGCAGCTCGGGATCGGCCTGCCAGAGGCGCTGGCTGGCTTCGCGGACGATCTCGGCCGCTTCCCGGTTGATCAACTCAACGGCGGCCAGACGCACGGCCGACTGGTCGTAATAGGTGGAGATGCGATCGATGGCGGACCGATCGAGATAGCGCCCCAACTGGTCGTAGCGACCGATCAGACCGGTGATGGCATCGCGCATGGCGGTGAAAATTCGACGCACCTGGCCGGAAGTTAGCACCCGCAATCGCCCAGATCCCTTGCCAGGCGAAGGATCTGGCGAAGTTGACAGAAACGGTTACGCAAGCCGATCCCGCCGTCCTGGCGAAGCCGAATCCCAGCCCATCGCCTGCCGATCCCCCCGCAATCCCGGGCCGATCCCGGGGCACCCTGCCCCCTGCAAGCCCAGGCGGCGCCGGTCACAGGACGGCGATTTGGTTACGGTTGATACAAAAATGGCCAGGCTGCGCTCCGTACGGTCCGGCTCTGCCGCCTGTCCGGCACCCAGTCCGTCCCGTTCCCCCAGACCCACCCGTCATGGCCAAAACAGCCCAGGACGTCCTTCGCCTGATCAAGGACGAGGGCATCGAGCTGATCGACCTGAAGTTCGCCGATCTGCACGGCAAATGGCAGCACCTCACGGTCCACAAGGATCTGGTGGAGGAGGAGAGCTTCAGCGAAGGGCTGGCCTTCGACGGCTCCTCGATCCGGGGCTGGAAGGCGATCAACGAGTCGGACATGGCGATGGTGCCCGACCCCGATACCGCCTGGATCGACCCCTTTTACAGCCACAAAACCCTCAGCCTGATCTGCTCGATCCAGGAGCCCCGCAGCGACCAGCCCTACGGCCGCTGCCCCCGGGCCCTGGCCCAGAAGGCCCTCAACTATCTCAATTCCACCGGCCTGGCCGATACGGCCTTCTTCGGTCCGGAGCCCGAATTCTTCGTCTTCGACGACGTTCGCTACAACTCCAGCCCCGGCAGCAGCTTCTACAGCGTTGATTCGATCGAGGCCCCCTGGAACACCGCCCGCCAGGAAGAGGGCGGCAACCTGGCCTACAAGATCCAACTCAAAGAAGGCTATTTCCCGGTTGCCCCCAACGACACCCTCCAGGACATGCGCAGCGAAATGCTGCTGACCATGGCCTCTCTGGGGGTGCCGATCGAGAAGCAGCACCACGAAGTCGCCACCGCCCAGCACGAGCTGGGCATGAAGTTTGCCGAGCTGATCAGCGCGGCCGACAACGTGATGATCTACAAATACGTGGTGCGCAATGTGGCGCGCAAATACGGCAAAACAGCCACCTTCATGCCCAAGCCGGTGTTCTCCGACAACGGCAGCGGCATGCACGTGCACCAGAGCCTCTGGAAGGCCGGCCAGCCCCTCTTCTTCGGCGAAGGCACCTACGCCAACCTCTCCCAGACCGCCCGCTGGTATATCGGCGGCCTGCTCAAGCACGCCCCCTCCTTCCTGGCTTTCACCAACCCCACCACCAACAGCTACAAGCGCCTGGTGCCCGGCTTTGAAGCCCCGGTGAACCTGGTCTATTCCCAGGGCAACCGGTCCGCCGCCGTGCGCATCCCGCTCACGGGCCCGAGCCCCAAGGCCAAGCGCCTGGAATTCCGTTCCGGCGACGCCCTGGCCAACCCCTACATCTCCTTTGCGGCGATGCTGATGGCGGGCCTCGATGGCATCAAAAACCAGATCGATCCGGGCGATGGAACCGACGTCGACCTGTTCGACCTCTCGCCGGAGGAACTGGCCAAGATCTCCACGGTACCGGCCTCCCTCAACGGCGCCCTTGAAGCCCTCGATGCCGACAAGGACTACCTGCTGGCCGGTGGCGTCTTCACCGAAGACTTCATCAGCAACTGGATCGCCCTGAAGTACGAGGAGGTGCAGCAACTGCGCCAGCGGCCCCACCCCCACGAGTTCAGCATGTACTACGACGCCTGATCCTTCAGGCATCCCTGCGTCACTCCCCAGGGACCCTGTTGGGCCGGATCAGCGCAGGCTTGATCCGGCCTTTTTTGTGCCGATGTGATTAGCAGCTCCGGTCAACGGCCGTAATAGCGCTGGGCCAGCACCTCTGCCGCCACGCCCCGGCGCCAGGCCCGGCGCAGGCGCCAGTTCTGCCAGAGGCAGCCCCACAGTCCCAGGCGGCGCCAGCGGCGGCCCGCCACCAGCAGGGCCGGCCCCAGGCAGCGCAGGCGCAGCCTGGCGGCGAGCCGCTCCACCAGGTCCAGGTCCTCCATCAGCGGCAGGGGGCGAAAGCCGCCGGCGGCCAGGTAGGCGTCACGGCGCACCAGCAGGCCCTGGTCGCCATAGGGACGCTGCAGCCAGCGGCTGCGCAGGGCAACGCCGAGCTGCAACAGCCGCAAGCCAGGGCCAGCCGCCTCGATTCGCAGCCGGAAATACCAGGCCTGGGACGGCCCGCAGCGGGCTTCGGCCAGGGCCCGGCCCACGGCGCCAGCCCAGGCGGGTGGCAGGCGGGTATCGCCATGGAGAAACAGCAGCCAGGGGGCGGTGCTCTGGCGGGCGCCGAGGGCCAGCTGGGCGCCCCGGCCGCCAGGGTCCACCGCCACCTGGGCCCCCGCCAGGCGAGCGATGGCCGCCGTGCCATCGCTGCTGCCACCATCCACCACCCGCACCTCCGCCACGAGCCCCGGGGCCGCCGCCAGGTCGGCCAGCAGCAGCGGCAGATGGCCTGCCTCATTGAGGGCCGGGATCACCACGGCCAGGGGCGGCAGGGGGCCGGCAACGGCCGGGCCACCAGCCCGGTGGTCCTGGGGCCGCGGCAGCAGGCCCCAGCCACCTGGCCCGGGCGCGCTCTCTTGTGCTGGGTCCGGAGCCGGACCTGAACCTGGACCTGGACCTGGACCTGGACCTGGACCCGAAATAGGACCCGAAACAGGACCCTGACCTGGACTTTGACCTTGACCTGGATCCGCTCCCGCCTCTGGAGTGGTCATCGCCCGTTTCCTCGCCCTCACGCCGGCACCCAGACCCGCGATGGACACTCCAGCCAGGGGGAAAGGTCGGTGCAGCGATCGAGATCGGCCTGGGCGCGCAACAGGCTCGCCGCCAACCCCCGCCCCCTGGCGGCCGCCAGGCAGCCCTGCAGCACCCGGTCCGTGCCCCAGGGCTGGCCGGCCATGAGCGCGGCACCAGCCTGGTCGAAACCGCGGCGCTGCAGGCCGATCAACCAGTACCCGCCATCGCCGGCCGGTCCCAGCACCAAGGGGCCGGTGTCGAGGGCGCCAAAGGCGGCCACCAGGTCGCTGCCGGCCAGGCCGGGGAGGTCGGTGCCGATCAGCACCACCTGCTGGGCGCCGGCGCCAAAGGCCCGCTGCCACTGGCGCTGCATGCGCAGGCCCAGGCTGCCCGGCCCCTGATCGCGGACCTGAACCCCGCCCAGCTGCTGGCCCCAGCGCCGCCTGGCACCCGCTCCCAGCCCATCGACCGCCAGCACCAACGCAAACCCCAGCCGCGCCTGGGCCGAGCGGGCCACGGCCAGGGTGTGAGCCAGCAGGCGGGCCTGGATCCGGGCCGCCAACGGGGCCCCATGGGGCCCTAGGCCGGCGGCCAGACGCCGTTTGCAGCGGCCCGGAGCCGGCCACCGGGCCAGCACCACCAGCCAACGGCGATTTCGAGGGGCTTGGTGCCCGGGGCCCGGGCTCCCCAACCGCCGGGTGCCCTGCGGCTGGGGGACCCGGGGGGGCACAGGGGGCCTCAGTTGCGGTGGGGCAATTCGGCCGGCCGCAGCTCCAGGGTGAGGCTCTGGCCGCCCCGGCGCACCCTGAGGCTGAGCGGTTGGCCGATCTGGCCCTGGTCCACGGCCAACTGCACCTCGGCCGGGTTCTTCACCGGGTTGCTGGCCACGGCCTCGATCAGGTCGCAGGCCCGCAGGCCCCCCCGGGCGGCCGGGCTGCCCCGCAGCACCTCCACCACCACCACCCCGGTGGTCTCCGGCAACCGGCACTCGGCATTGGTGGCATTCACCTCCCGGGCCAGCTCGGGGGTGAGGCCCTGCAGCCGCACGCCGATGTAGGGATGGGAGGCCCGGCCCTGCTGCAGGATCTCGGCCGCCACATCCCGGGCCAGGTCAATCGGGATCGCGAAGCTGAGGCCAGCGCCCGGCGCCTTGCGGATCGCCGTGTTGATGCCGATCACCTGGCCCCGGTCATTGATCAGGGGGCCGCCACTGTTGCCGGGGTTTACGGCCGCATCAGTCTGCAGATAGGGCACCCGTTGGCCGGCGCCGATCGCATTGGTGCGGTGCACGGCGCTGATGATGCCCAGGGTCACCGTGTTGTCGAGGCCGAGGGGGTTGCCGATGGCGATCGCCCATTGGCCCGGACGCACCTTGTTGGAGTCGCCCAGGGGCGCCACCGGCAGGCCAGTGGCCGCCAGCTTGACCACGGCCACGTCGGTGACTGGGTCAGCGCCCACCACCTTGCCGCTGAAGCGGCGGCCATCGGGCAGGGTGACGCCCACCTCATTGACCCCATCGACCACATGGGCATTGGTGAGCACCACCCCGTCGGAGCGGGTGATGAAGCCGGAGCCCTGGCCCTGCTCCTGCTGGATGGAGGGGCCGGATCCGAACAGGCCGCCGAGGGGGTTGATCACCCGCTTGACCGTGTCGATCCGCACCACGGCGGGGCCGACTTTATCGACGGCATTGACAACGAAGTTGTTGCCCTGCTGGAGCGAGGCCTGGGGCGGGGCATCACTGATCGGCACCTTCTGGGCCGCCGAGCGCTGGCCGGGCAGGGAGGGCAAACCGGGCAGGGTGATCGTGGTGCAACCCACCAGCAGGGTGCCGAGCACGACCGGACCCAGCAGGGATCCAGCCAGGGGCCGCAGGGGGGAGCGACGGCGTTGGGGGGCCTGCGTGGGGGCTGCCATGGCGGGAAGGGGAAGGGCCAGAACGGAACCGCTTTATTTAAGACGGTTTGGGCGCCTGGGCCCTGCCTATATTCGAACCTCCGGTGCGGTCCAACGGTGCAGCAGGGAGAGGAGCTCTGGCACCAGGTTCAGGCAGCGCTCCAGGGCAATTTCAGCAAGCCCACCTTCGAAACCTGGATCCGGCCGGCCCGCTGTGCGGCCCTGGAGGGCAACCAGCTCCAGCTGATCGCCCCCAACGCCTTCGCCTGCGGCTGGCTGCGCAAGAACTACCTCGAGACCATCGCCGAGGTGGCCAGTGAGCTGGCGGGACGGCCGATCCAGGTGGTCGTCGAGACAGCCGCCGATGAGGCAGGGGCGGCCCTGCTGCCGCCGGTGGCGCCCACGGGGGCAGGGCCCTCCGGTGAATCGAGCCGCAGCCAGGGGGGCGGCGCCGGCCCGGCCAGCCCAGCCAACGGAGCCAGCACGGGCAGTGGCGCCACGGGCGAAACCCCGCGCAAGCTGGCGCCGGGCCTCAACCCCCGCTATGTGTTCAACCGCTTCGTGGTGGGGCCGAACAGCCGCATGGCCCATGCCGCCTCCCTGGCGGTGGCCGAGGCCCCGGGCCGGGAATTCAACCCCCTGTTTCTCTGCGGCGGCGTGGGCCTGGGCAAGACCCACCTGATGCAGGCGATCGGCCATTACCGCTTGGAGATTGATCCGGAGGCGCGGGTGTTCTATGTGTCCACCGAAACCTTCACCAACGACCTGATCCAGGCGATCCGCAAGGACGGCATGCAGGCCTTCCGCGACCGCTACCGCGCCGCCGACCTGATTTTGGTCGATGACATTCAATTCATCGAAGGCAAGGAATACACCCAGGAAGAGTTCTTCCACACCTTCAATGCCCTGCACGAGGCCGGGCGCCAGATTGTGATTGCCAGCGACCGTCCCCCCAGCCAGATTCCCCGGCTGCAGGAACGGCTGATCTCCCGCTTCTCGATGGGTCTGATCGCCGACATCCAGGCTCCAGACCTGGAAACCCGCATGGCGATCCTGCACAAAAAGGCCGAACAGGAGCGCATGAGCCTGCCGCGGGACCTGATTCAATACCTGGCCGGTCGCTTCACCTCCAACATCCGCGAACTCGAGGGGGCCCTGACCCGGGCCGTGGCCTTCGCCTCGATCACGGGCCTGCCGATGACCGTGGAATCGGTGGCGCCGATGCTCGATCCCGCCGGCGTCGAGGTGGCGGTCAGCCCCCAGCAGGTGCTGGCCAAGGTGGCGGAAGTGTTCGGCGTGGCGGTGGAGGACATGCGCAGCCCCAGCCGCAAACGGGCCGTGAGCCAGGCCCGCCAGGTGGGCATGTATCTGATGCGCCAGGGCACGAGCCTGAGCCTGCCCCGCATCGGCGAGGCCTTCGGCGGCAAGGACCACTCCACCGTGATGTATGCCGTGGAGCAGGTGGAAAAGAAGCTGGCCGCCGATCCCCAGCTCGGCCGCCAGGTGCAGCAGGTGCGCGACCTGCTGCAGATCGATTCACGCAAACGCAAGTAGGGCGATCGCTGCCCCTGAGGTCTGTCCCGTGCCCCAGCCCCAGCTCCGGCGATCCCGCCCAGGCGCCCTGGCCCTGATGCTCCTGGCAGCGGCCCTGGCCCTGGCGGCCTGCGGCCCTGACCCTGGAGCCCAGGTGGTGGCGGGCGATGGGGTGCTCTGCGACCTCACCGGGCGGCTCGCCGCCAGCGACCTGCTGGTGGCCTGCCTGCTGCAACCCGGCGACGACCCCCACCAGGTCCGCCTGACGCCCCAGCAGAGCCAGCAGCTCCGGGGCGCCCAACTGGTGTTGATCAATGGCTATGGCCTCACCCCGGCCCTGGCCCGGCTGCCCAAGGCGGTGGCCGTGGCTGAGCGGGCCGTGCCGCAGAGCCCAAAGCTGGAGGCCCCAGCCGGGAGGCACGGCGAGAGCCTGGAGAGCCCCAGCCCGGATGCCAGCAACCCCGCCGAAGCAGGCCATCACCACGGCGACCGGGATCCCCATGTCTGGCATGACCCCGCCCAGGCGAGCGCCCTGGTGCAGCTGGTGGCCCAACAACTCGAAACCCTCAAACCGCAAGCCAGCCAACGCATTGCCGGCCGGGCGGCAGCGATGGTGGCCGTGTTGCAGCAGCTCGACCGCTGGAACCGCCAGCAGTTCGCCACCATCCCGGCCCCGCCCAGCCCCCTGGCCACGGGCCACCGCGCCTTCGCCAGCCTGGCCCGGGCCTACGGCCTGCGGGAATTGCCGGTGGTCGACTCGCTGAGCAGCAGCCAGAGCCTGCGGCCCCAGGCCTTCGCAGCGGTGATCGCCCAGCTCCAGCGCGACCAGGTGACGATGCTATTTGCCGAAACCCTGCCCGCCAGCAAGACGCTGCAACGGATCAGCGCCCTCAGCGGCGTGCCGATCGCGCCCGCCCCCCTGGTGGCCGATGGCCTGGCCAAGGGGACTGGCTTGGCACCGACCGCTGGCTCCCCGGATCAAGGCAGCAACCTGCTAGCCACCCTCACCGCCAACACCTGCCTGATCGTGGACGGCCTCAAGGGGCGCTGTGACCAGGCCGGCCAGCGCCGCCTGATCCAGCAATGGACAGCGATTCGCTAACCAGCCCCCAGGCAAGCCACCTCCATTTGTCCCCAGGCAGCTTGGACCCCAAAAGCCCGCAACTGGAGCGCAAAAGACGCGTCTTAAAGCAGGGCTACTGGGTCAGGGGAGCACTGGGATCCAGCCCCTCCAGTTCGCCGGCAAACACCCGACTGGCGGTGATGTCCTCGGCCTCGATCGTGATCAGGTCGCGCTTGGTGAGGCCGGCGGCCATGGCATTGAAAAGGCGATTGGCCTGGCGCATGCGGGCCCGGTCAATGGCATTGCGGATCGAGCGGGCATTGGCAAAGAATGGCAATAACATGCGCCGCTGGATGTACTCATGGAAAACAACCGTGGCCTCTTCGCTGAGCCGGTAATTTTCCTTGGCCAGAATCAGTTTGGCGATCGCCAGCAATTCCGGGGCGCTGTAATCGGGGAAATCGATATGGTTGGCCACCCGCGAGGACAGGCCGGGATTGGATTGGTAGAACACATCCATCCGCTCCTTGTAGCCCGCGAAGATCACCACCAGATCCTCCCGGTTGGCCTCCATCACCTGCAGCAGGATCTCGATCGCCTCGGCGCCATAGTCCCGCTCATTTTCCGGGCGATAGAGGTAATAGGCCTCATCGATAAACAGCACACCGCCCATCGCTTTTTTGAGCATCTCCCGGGTCTTGGGCGCCGTGTGGCCGATATATTGGCCCACCAGATCATCGCGGGTGGCCGTGACCACATGGCCCTTGCGCACATAGCCGAGCCGATGCAGGATCTGGGACATGCGCTCGGCCACGGTGGTCTTGCCCGTGCCGGGCCTGCCTGTGAACGACATGTGCAGGCTGGGGGCCGTGGTCGCAAGTCCCACCTGCTTGCGAGCCCGCTCCACCACCAACAAGGCGGCAATCTCGCGGATCCGGGTCTTCACCGGCCTCAGGCCAATCAGATCCTGGTCCAGCTGGTCGAGCACCTCCTTCAGATGGCCGCCTTCGTAGGCCGCCCTGAGATCAACCGGGGTCAGGTCGTCGCTGTCTGACGGTTCTGCCGGGGGCTTGGGCTCAGGATTAGAGCAGCCCATCAATGGCTGCCGCAAAGGCCTGGTCGTCTGCGCCGATGGCCCCATCGTCCGCTTCGGCGCGCAGGGTGATGTTCACATAGGTGCGGCCAAAACTGATATCGGGAAAACGACTTTGCTGTTCCGAGAGTTCATTCAGGCGCTCCAGGAACACCCGGGTGGCTTCGTAATCAGCAAATTCAATGCGGCGCTCCAACCGATCGGGGCGGGGTCGCTGGGTCCAGGGCTGCTCCATGGCTTGAATGTAGGGCGTCGTTGGCAGGCAACCAGGAGAAGCACTCAGCTGGCACTGAGGCAATCGGTGCGCGCCCCGGCCAGGCGGGTGGCCCAGGCACGGGCATAGGCCTGGTTGGCGGCCTGGGCCCCTGGATCAGCGCTGTCGATAGCATGGGGGAGGGTGCCGGCGATGGCGGCATTGGTGACGCAGAACATCGCCTTCTGGAAACTGGCGCAGATCTTGACCCGCACGTCGCCCTCACCCCGGCCCCGCTGCCGATACCAATCGTGGAGCGCTGCCGGCAGGTGCCGGTACATATCCTGCATCAACAGGCTCGGGGGAATGCCAGCCCCCATGGTGGGCAGGGGATCGGCAAACAGGGCGCCGTAGGCGAACTGGCCCTGGTCTGGGGAAATCTGCTGGGCCTGGGCGTTGAAGCTCACCGTGCCGAGAAAGGGCATGCCGCGCAGGAACACCGCCTCCACATAGGGCACGGCCACATCAACCAGGAAGGTGAGGCTGGCCTCGGGGGGCAGGATCCAGAAGGACTGCTCGCCGATCGTCACGGCGTAGGTGATCGGCTGGGCCGCGGCTGCCACCAGCCCCTGCTTCAGAAACGCCACCACCTGGGCAATCGTGGCCACCCGACCCTCACGCTCGGCAACGGCCAGGTCGATGAACAGGTCGCTCATCACCCGCCAGAACTGGCCAAGGGCATGGGTGGTGGCGGCGGTGCGGATCAGCTCGGGCAGGAATTGGCGAAACAGGGGATCCAGCACACTCAACAGCAGGTCGTGGCGACGCTTGGCCTGGATCACCGCGGCACAACGATCGGCAAAGGCCTGGGAGTCGAGGTAGGCATCGAGGCCGCCCGTGCCATGCCAGAGCATGGCCTTCATGCAGTATTCGGCGTATTCGAAGTTGATGCGATCGTGGTTGAGATGGCGCCAGATCTTGGCCGGATTCAAGTCACCATCGAGAAACTTGAAGACGGGGAATGGGTTGAGAAATTGCTGCTCTGCCTGATAGATGAGATTGCGGCTGTAGGCATCCAGCACCTCGCCATAGCTCTCCAGAACCCCCACCACCTGCAACAGGTGATCAGGGGTGTCCGCCAGCAGGGGTTCGCCGGCCAGCAACCGGCGCTCGAGTTCTGCCGCCGAGGGCATCCCGCCCTTGCGGGTGAGATCGGCCGAAATCACCGGCATCAGCCCAGCCCCCCGTCGGTGATGGGCGCCACCAGCCCAGGCAGCTGGGCCATGGCCGTGGTGGTGGCTTCACTCCAATGGCCGAGCAGCGATGGCACCAGGCCCAGGGCAAGCACCCCGAGGGCCAGGGCCATGGCCGGCAGGGTTTCGCGCGGAGCCACCGGTGCCAGCTGGATGTCCAGGCGGGCATCCTCCAGCGGAGTGGCCGTGGCCGGGGTGATCGCCAGCCGGCCAAAGAAGGCCCGGTTGACCAGAAGCAGGAAGTACACGGCCGTCAGGCCCGATCCCACCATGCAGAGCAGGGTGGCCACCGGATAGGCGAGCAGGCTGCCCCGAAACACCAGAAACTCGGCAATGAACCCGGCCATGCCCGGCAGGCCGGCGCTGGCCATCACCCCCAGAATCATCAAGGTGCCCGTGAAGGGCAGACCCCGCTCTGGATTGAGCAGACCGCGAAGCACATCCAGATCCCGGGTCCCCGTCTTGCGGTACACCGTGCCCACCAACAAAAACAGCAGGGCCGAGATCAGGCCATGGCTGACCATCTCGAATTCAGCTCCCAATAGGGCCACTGGCGTGGCCGCCGCCCCGGCCAGCAACACGTAGCCCATGTGGCCGACGGAGCTGTAGGCCACCATCCGTTTCATGTCGCGCTGGGCGATGGCCGCCAGGGAGCCGTACACCACCGAAATGGCCGCCCAGATCGCCAGGCCCGGCGCCAACCGGGCCCAGGCCTCGGGAAACAGGCCCATGCCAAAGCGCAGAATCCCGTAGGTGCCCAGTTTCAGCAAGACGCCGGCCAGCAACACCGACACGGGCGTGGAGGCCTGGGTGTGGGCATCGGGCAACCAGGTATGGAACGGCACCAGCGGCAACTTGATGCCAAAGCCCACCAGCAGGGCCCCCAGCAACACGATCTGGCTGCCCATGGCCAGCCGCTCGCTGGTGATCGGCGTGAGACTGAAATCAACGGTGCCCGTGAACAGGGCCAGGCCCAGGAATGCCCCCAGGATCAACATCCCCGACACGGCCGTGAAGATCAGAAACTTGGTGGCCGCATAGGCCCGGCCACTGCCGCCCCAGATCGAGATCAGCAGCCACAGGGGAATCAGCTCCAGCTCATAGAACAGGAAGAACAGCAGCAGGTTCTCGGCCAGAAAGGCACCATTCACAGCCCCGCTGATCAACAGCAGCATCGAGAAATAGATGCGGGGCCGCTTGCTGAAATCGCGGGTGCACACGGCGGCCACCAGGGTGAGGGCCGCATTGATCAACACCAGCGGCAGGGAGAGGCCGTCAACGCCCAATTGGAAATTGAGGCCAATACTGGGCACCCAGCGGTGCAGCTCCTCCAGTTGCATCCCCGCAGAGCCGGGATCAAACACCAGCAGCAGGGCCAGGCTGGCCAGCAACTGGGCCGCCAGCACCGCGATCGTGATCGCCCGAAGGCGGCCGGGGCTGGGCTCCCCTGGCCAGAGCAACAGGGCGAAGGTTCCCAAAAAGGGAATGGCCAGGAGCAGGCTCAACCAGGGGAAGGCCATCAACAGGCTGCTGGTCATCAGCGCACCACCTCGCCCACGTACCAGGTCAGGGAGCTGAGCAACACCACGATGGCAATCACCACCGTGAGCACATAGCTCTGCAGTTGGCCGCTCACACTCAGCTTGAGATTCTCGGCGCTCTGCATCGACAACCGACCGATGCCATTGACGAATCCATTCACCGCATGCCGATCGATGGCGTTGATCAGGCGAGCCAACCCGGCCACAAAAGCCACAATCGTGGCGCGATACATCTTGTCGGTGTAGAAATCAAGGGCCAGCAGATCCTGGATGGCACGCAGGGGTTGCTGGATCGAGCGGGACCAGAACTGATCCAGCCGAATCTGGCTGCCAATCCCAACGCCCACCAGGCCCGATCCCGCCACGGCCAGGGCGACCGGCAGGGGGAAGGCGGCAATGCCAGGCACCGGATCGATGCGGGCCATCAGCCAGGGCGTCACCAGCACCAGCACGGTGAGACTGACCATCGGCAGGGCCATCAACCAGTTCACCTCCGGAGCCCGTTTGGTTTTGGGCATGGCGCTGCCTAGAAACACGGAGCGGAACACCCGGGTGAGGTTGAGGGCGGTGAGCAGGTTGGTGAGCAGGATCACGCCGGCGAACAGGGGATGGGCCTGCCAGATTGCCTGCACTCCCAGGCCAAAACACCAGTAACAGCCCAGGGGCACCAACCCGACCAACCCGGCCCCGGCGACCAGAAAGGCCAGGGTGGTGGCGGGCATGCGGTTACCCAGGCCGCCCAGCTCGGTCAGGTCCTGGCAGTTGGTGGTGGCGATCACGCTGCCCACGCTCATGAACAGGAGCGCCTTGGCCAGACCGTGGCAGAGCAGCAACAGCAACGCCACCGCCGGCTGTTGCAGGGCAATGGCGATGAACACCAGGCCCAGATAGGAAGTAGTGGAGTAGGAAAACGCCCGCTTCAGATCCACCTGGGCCAGGGCCACCAAGGCGCCGGCCAGGGCACTGATTGCACCCACCACAAGCAGCACCGTGGTGGCCATGGGCGAGAGCCGCAGCAGGGGCATCAGCTTGAGCAACACCAGGGCTCCGGAGGTGACCACCACCGAATTACGCAGAATCGAGGCCGGGTTCGGGCCCTCCATGGCCTCATCGAGCCAGAGGTGCATGGGGAACTGGGCGCATTTGCCCATCGGACCGGCAATCAGTCCCAGGCCGATCAGGCTGCCCGCCAGGGGAGCCAACCGGGCCGTTCCCTGGGCAGGATCCTGGGCCTGGGCGGCCCAGCTGTAGAGGTCGGTGAATTCCATCGATCCGGCCAGGGCCGAGAGGGCCACCACCCCCATCAACAGCAACACATCGCCCACCCGCTTGGTCAGGAACGCATCGCGGGCGGCGGTGACAACCAGGGGCTGGGCGTACCAGAAACCCACCAAGAGGTAGGTGGAGAGGGTGAGCATCTCCAGCAGGAAATAGCTCATGAACAGATTGCTGCTCAGCACCAGTCCACTTAAGGCACCCTCAAAGAAGCCCACCAGGGCATAGAAGCGGGCCAGGGACCACTCCTTATCGAGATAGCCCAGGGCAAAGAACTGGGCCAACAGGCTGAGCAACGTGACCAACTCAAGGGCGGCCAGGTTGGTGAGAGAAAGATCAAAGCCGATCGTCAGGTGCAGATCGGCGGCTGAAAACCAGTCCACACTGAGGTGCTGGGCGCCCCGCTGCCAGATCTCCAGGGTCACCAGGCTGCCGTGCACCAAGGCCAGCAGGGTGACGAGCCCATTGAGGTAGGCCGCGGGCCTGGGGCCATTGCGCTTGACCCAGCCCGTGGCCCAAGGCAGGGACAACAGCACACCGCTGAAGCCGTACACGGGGATCAACCAGACCAGCTGGATCGGCAGGGGGAGGGCGGCGGTCAAGGGGAAAGGAAGGGCAGGCAACCGCTCGGGCACGGCTGGCGGCGGAATCTAGGGGGCCAGCCAGCAAACCGATGAGCCCCCCTGGAGGGACCCAGCAGCCAGGGCCTGGCCCGGGTCGCCTCAGAAGGTAACCCGTTGATTGGCGAAGGCAGCAGCGCCGGTCAGCTGGCGCAGCCACTCGGAGAGATCTTCGCCGTGGTGCTGTTCATCCTCCAGCAGTCCCTGGAAGAACACCGCATTCTGCTGATCCCCCACCAACAGACAAAAGCGCAGGGCATCGTCGTAGTGGTGAATGAGGTCCTGCTCCAGCACGCTGTTGTGGCGCAGCAGGCCGACCAGGTCGGCCGCATGGGTCACAGGCCGCAGCTGGGACGAGGCCGGAGCCACCCCCAGGGCCAGCATCTGTTTGACGATCCGCTCGGCGTGTTGCATTTCCTCGACGGTTTCATGGCGAAACCGCTCGGCAGCGTCAGCCAAACCCCAGAGCTCCACGAGGGAGGCCTGGGTCATGTATTGCTGCACCGCGGAGAGCTCCAGGCTCAGGGCCCGGCCCAGATAGGCCAGAACCCGCGGATGGGTGCCAGCGGTGGCCATCAGCCGCGACGGGTGGAATCAACGCTGGCGAGCATGGGCTCGAGTTCGTTGTGGGGACGGGCAATGATGTGGGCCGCCACCAGGCCATCGCCCACGCGCTCACAGGCATCCGCACCGGCACGCACGGCCGCATTCACGGCACCGGTTTCACCGCGCACCATCACGGTGACGTAGCCGCCACCCACGAATTCCCGTGAAACCAGGGTGACTTCAGCCGCCTTGGTCATGGCATCAGCCGCCTCGATCGCAGGCACCAGGCCCCGGGTTTCGATCATGCCGAGGGCAATGCCCTGAATGGGAGAAGCCATGGTGTTGGAAGAAGGGGAGGTGGAAGGAGTGTTGCTGCCGCCGCCGGAGCGGCCGGAGCCTGTGGACGCCGGGGCAGACTTGGCGGAGCGGCCGCCGCTGGCCCGGCCGCTGCTGGCCCGACTGGGAACCGCCCGGCTGGGGGCGGAACGGCTGTTTGCCGCCCGACTGTTGGCCGCCCGGGACGGGGCCGAGCGGCTGCCGGAGCGCACCGGTGGGCTGCTGCTCACCGCCGTGGCCACCACCGGAATGGTGGCCCCAGCCGTGGCGGCGGGCGCCGTGGCCGGCGGTGGCGTCACGGCCGCAGGCACCACCGTTGTGGCGGTCACACTGGGGGTGGGGGTGCCAGCCGCAGCCCCCGCAGGCTTGGCCGACTCCTGCAGGGGCTTGGGGGCCTCGGCAGCCGACTTGGCCAGGGTGCCAGCCCCTGCAGCCCCAGCCGCCACGCTGGGAGCAGCGGCAGGAGGCTTGGCCGCCGGATCGGCCGCGTTGCTCTTGCCCTGGGGGCTGGGATCGGGAGGGGTGGAGGAGGCCATGGAGGGGGGGAACAGGACGCAGAAGGAGAAGCTGGGGCAGACCCCCGGGGGCCTATCCGTCCGGCGACCAGTGGTCGATGATGCCGCCGATGGTGAGATCGGTGTAGATCTCGGGATTGCCACAGGCAAAGCGGGCGGCCGAACCGCTGGCGGTGAACACCCAGTTGCCGGGTGCCGCCCCCACCGGATCCACGGCCACGTTCAACTTGCCCTTGGGGGTCCGCAGCACCCGCAACTGCATGTGGCCCAGACCGCCCACCCGGTGGCTGCAAACAAGGGACCCGGTGACCTGCATGATTTCCATCAGCTGGCCTTGCCGTTGCTCACGGATGGGCTGCTGCTGGAGCCAGCACTGGGGGATTGGGCCCCAGGGGCCGGCTTGGCAGCACTAGAGGTTGTGCCGGACGCAGCGGCCTTGGCAGCCTCGGGATCCCAGTGGTCGATGATGCCCACGATGGTGAGATCGCTGGGATACGACTTACTGCCAGCGGCCTCACGGGCAGCCGAACTGCCAACGCAGATCACCCAATCGCCGGGCACACAACCCACCGCATCAACAGCCACCTTCTGGGTGCTGCCATCCAGCACCACCTGAAGATGCTTGTGCTCAAAATCACGGATGCGATTGGTCGAGACCAGGGGTTTGACAACCTTGCAGATCAGCATCTCAGTGGGCCCCTCCCGTGGCGAATGTGATCGACGATCCCACCGCTTCGGCCGGGGAATCCCGATCCTGGTCGCGGATCGTCAACAGAGTATGGAGCAAGCCATCGCGACAGAGCTCGGCGTAGCGCACGCCGATCGCCTCCTGCAGGCGCTCACAGCGATGGATGGCCCGCTCGCGGGCACCCGGCACACTGCTGCGGTAATCAAAACGCACCACCACGGGAATCGGCAGCCCCCTCGATCCATTCAGCCCCTTGAAGATCTTGACGCCCACATCGAGGTCGGCCGCGCCTTCCTCCAGGGTGTCGAGATAGGCGAAGTAGGTGAGATTGCGCAGATGGATCTCCTTGAAACCGATCCCCACGCCAATGAAGCGTTCGGCATGACCGGCATCGCCATAGGCGCCACCATGGAACTGGCGCACGTAGTCGATCTGGGAGATGTTGTTCTCAAGCAAGCGGGCCACCAGCTTGACCATGCCGGGGTCCGGGGTGGAGGCGGCAGCCTGTTCCACCAGCTCGAGCAGATGGGCCCGGCCCTCGGCGGCTGATAAGGATGCCGTGGCCTGGTAGGCCGCCTGGGCATCGAGCCAGCGGTCCAGGTTGGTGCTGCCATCAAGACCGGGCACATGCACCCGGATCGCATCGGTGTCCGTATCGAGGCCGATCAGCAGCAGATCAACGGAGGCACCGCAGCAGAAACTGTTTTCAATGGCGGAGCGGAAATCCTGCAAACAGCCCATCCCACCCGCAGCTGCGGCCGCATCATTGCTGGCGTGGGCCGCACAGCCTTCGTGGCTGGGATCGATGGAGCTGAAGTGATACACCACCACTTTGAGGTAGCGGGTATCAGCCTGGGCCGGATTGGGCTTGGCTTCGCGGTAACGCAGATGCTCGGTTTTCACCCAACGATCCACCGTGTTCTTGATATCGAACATGGCGCCCGCATGGGGTCGGCGGCGCACACTGCTATAGGGAATTCTCAGGGCGTAGGCGATGGCATGGGCGAGACGACCATCGGCGCAAGGGGTGACATCCAACAGGTGGAAACCACACTCGAGCAGAAAGGCGTTGAAGTCATCAGCGGCGCGACTTCCCTGCTGGCCGCCGAGGGGATCGGAACCAAAGAACGTGCGGCTGGCCTGGCCGTAGGCCTCAAACACACACCAGGCAAACAGGGTGCGCATGTCCAGCTGGGTGACCCAGGCCGACTCCAGGATCGGCAGCGGCAATTCATAGCCCAGTTCGGCCAGCGCCAGGCGCTGGGCCTGGGCGACGAAATCGGGCTCGTGCTGCAGCGCCGACAGGCGCTTGAGCACCGGCACGATGCGATCGAAGGAGGCCTTGGTGCGCTGGTCGTAATTCAGCAGGCAGGCGTTGGCCGTGGCATCGCTGAGGGGATGCAGGGGGGCACTCACCCCACGGCGACCACGATCGGCCAGACGGGCATTCAGGCTCAGGCCTGACCCCGGGGCAGGACTTGCCCCGGACCGAGCCGCTGCAGAACCCTCAGCGGCAGGGGACGCTGAACCGGGCGGCAGCGGACGACGGCGGGGAGCCGTCGGCGCTTGGGGCCTGGGGGAAGCAGGCGGCCTGCGGCGGGGAGGCATCGCGATCAGCCCCGGGCGCCGCCGGACACCGTGATCAGGGAACCCTTATCGGTGTTTCCACTGGCTCCGGTGACACGGCTAACCGGTTGGGCCAGCTCGTCATTGCGCTTCGGCTGGGCGGAGGGCATGGCCGACATCGGACCGGTGCGCGTGGGGTTACGGCGGCGGGCCGAACTGCCCTCGGTGCCGGTGACGCGATCACCCCGGTCCCAGTCGTCGCCGGTGATCTTCAAGCCAGCGGAGATGCCTTCACCGGTGACCCGGGAGACGGGACGACCCGCCTCAGCCTCGCTGGAGAGCTCACCCTGGGACTCGGCCATGGCCAGCCGGGCCCGGGCGGGGGATTGGAGCCGACCCAGTTGGGCGCCGCCCCGATCAAAGCGGAACTGCTCGGTGCCGGTGACGCGGTCACCGGCCAGGTCAAAAGGGCCCGTGACCCGACCTCCCCCCAGGTCGTAGCTGCTGCCGGTGACCGAACCGCCGGCCTCGCGCTTGCCCAGGGCAGCGCGGGCGGGGGATTGGACGCTGAACTGCTGCCAGGGGGCACTGGTCAGGGGCTGGGGGAAATCGGGCTGGAGACTATCCGGCGGGGCGCAGTTGGCATTCACGAACTGGTCACCACCGATGTAGGGAGTGCCCGTGACGTTTTCACAGGCGCCCCGGTCTGCGCCGGTCATCACGCCGCCGATGCCCGGCTGCTGGCCGCTGAGCCTGGGACCAGGAGTGCCGGCACGGGCAGGAGTGCGCTGGCGCATGGCCTTGACCTGGCCAGTGGAACACCAATCGGCTACCTGGTCGATGCCGGCGTAGGGGGTGCCGGTGACCAGCTTGCAGGTACCGGGCTCATTGCCGGTCACCTTCTCGGAGCGGCCGGTGCGGGTGCCGCTCACCAGCTGGGCCTTGTTGGTGACGCTGAATCCCACCTTGGCCGCCTCGGGGGCGGGGCGGGTGCCACAGAAGCGGTCGTACTGCTGGCTGCCCACGTATTCATCGCCCGTCACCAGGCGGCAGCTGCCCGGCTCATCACCGGTGACCTTCTCGCTGCGGCCCACGCTGGTGCCGGTGATCCCGGTGCCGCGCAGGGTGTTGAAGGTGTCCACCTTGGCCGGCGCCCGGCCGCCCACGGGGGGCTCATTGCCGAGGTACTGGTCGCCGGTGAGCTGCAGGCCGGAACCGGCCTCATCACCGGTCACCTTTTCGGAGCGGCCCACCATCACACCGGACACGGCCCGGCCACCCTGGGTCTGGCTATGGGCCACCTTGCGGGGGGAGGGAACCACCGCACCGCAGTAGGCCGCAGCCTGGTTGGCGGAGATGTACTCGGTGCCGGTCACGGATTTGCAGGTCCCGGGCTCATCGCCGGTCACCTTCTCGGAGCGACCCACCTCATTGCCGGTGACCCGGTTGCCGTGGCTGGTGGCCGTGACCCGCACCTTGGCGGGCTGGGACGGGGCCGGCTCGCTCTGGCAGAAGGTGCGGAAGATTTCGGCACCCATGTACTCGGTGCCGGTGATTTCGCGGCAGGTGGCCGCTTCGTTGCCGGTGGTCTTGGTGGAACGGTTGGCCTGGGTGCCGGTCACCACCTGGCCGCTGAGGGTTTCGCTGACACCCACCTTCCAGGAGGCATCGGCAGCTGCAGCCGCCTTGGCCCCCTTGCGATTGGGACCACTGGGGCGGGTGCCGCCGCTGCGGGCGGTGCCGGCCGAACCGGCCTTGCTCTTCAGTTCCCGCACCTTCTGGGCCAGTTCCCGGGTGGTGAGATCGGGGTTGCTCAGGCGCACCACGGCGGCCGAACCACGGCTGGAATCGGTGCTGGCCGATTTGCCGCGCTTGCTGAGGGCCTCCCGGCGGGCCAACACCAGGGCCCGGCTGGGATTGTGCTGGGCGCTCACCTTCTTGGTGGTGCTGCGGCTGGCGCTGGGGGTGCCGGCCAGGCTGGCGCTGCTGCGGCCACTGGCCCGGCTGCTCGACAGGGACAGGGCCGGGCTGCTGCTCCGGGCTCCGGCGGACCCAGTCTCCTGGCACTTGCACTTGTGCTCAGCCTTGGCCACGGGGGCCGAAGCCGCTGGGGCAGGACCCGAGGCCTTGGCGACATCGGTGCGGGTTCGGTCTCGGGAGCTGTCGGCCCGCTTGCCCCGCTTGCTGAGGGCTTCACGGCGGGCCAGCACGAGCTCCCGGCTGGGATTGGCCACCGGCTTGGCGGCGCTGCGATGGCCGCCCTGGCTGGGGGCGGCCAGGGTCCGGCTGGCCTGGGGACGACTGACGGGGCGACTGATCTCAGCAGCCGGAACCGCAGCCACCGCCGGAGCGGAGGTGCGGGAGGGCCTGGCATCGCTGGCCGAGCGCACACGGCTGGGGGCCTGGGAGTAACGGCTGGCGGCTTTCTTGCCGCCATTCGTTAGGGCCCTACGGCGTTCCAGAGCTGCTTCACGACTGGATGTGCTGGCCATGTCCGCCCGACGAAAGGAAGGTCTAAATAGGGGTGCAAGCAGTCCAACCAGCAACGACCTGAAAGGGCCAGCCCAGAAGCCTGGGGGCCAACAGGCAGCCTGGGGGACCTGCTGCAGAAAGGGGGTGGGGCCCGGTGAAGCACCGGAACCCCGCAATAAACCGCTGATCAGCGGGCTTCAAAAACCACGAAGCAAGCGCCCTGGCTCTGGGTATAGGCGTCGTAGCCCACCAGACGCACATGGTGATCGGGATAGGCCCGATGGCAGGCTTCGAGTTCGTTCACGATCACACCCAGATCCTTCTCACCGAAGAAGGGCAGTTTCCAATAGGACCAATAAATGGCCATGGAACGGCTGGGGTGGACGTGCTCAATCACCGGGCTCCAGCCCTGGGCGATGATGTAAGCGATCTGGTCATAGATCTCGTCCTGGGTGAACGGCGGCAGAAAGCCGAATGTCTCCAGGGTGGCGACTGTTTGATAGTCACCCACGGTGCTCTTGAAGGGCATGGGGATCCTTGAGGGATGGGATAAAACGGTCGAGTCGATGGTGGTGATTGGGCAGACCAGATCACACTGGTCCGGCCCAATCGCTCACCGCTGATCAGGCGACGTCGAGCTTGTCGACGGTGTCGAACTCGAACTTGATCTCCTTCCAGGTCTCGAGGGCGATCGCCAGCTCGGGGCTGTGCTTGGCAGCCTCCAGCAGGATGTCGCGGCCTTCGCGCTCGATTTCACGACCGGCGTTACGGGCCTTAACGCAGGCTTCGAGGGCGACCCGGTTGGCCGCAGCGCCAGCAGCGGAACCCCAGGGGTGACCGTGGGTGCCACCACCGAACTGGAGAACGGAGTCGTCGCCGAAGATGCTGACCAGGGCGGGCATGTGCCACACGTGGATGCCACCGGAGGCCACGGCGAAGACGCCGGGCATGGAGCCCCAGTCCTGATCGAAGAAGTTACCGCGGGTGCGATCTTCGGGAACGAAGGATTCGCGCAGTTGATCGATATAGCCGAGGGTGGTCTGACGATCCCCTTCCAGCTTGCCGACCACCGTGCCGGTGTGCAGTTGGTCACCGCCGGAGAGGCGCAGGCACTTGGCGAGCACGCGGAAGTGAATACCGTGCTTGGGATGGCGGTCGATCACAGCGTGCATGGCACGGTGGATGTGCAGCAGCATCCCGTTCTTACGGCACCACTTGGCAAGACCGGTGTTGGCAGTGAAGCCACCGGTGATGTAGTCGTGCATGATGATGGGCTGGTTGAGTTCCTTGGCGAACTCAGCGCGCTCATACATCTCCTCAGGAGTGTTGGCGGTGCAATTGAGGTAGTGACCCTTGCGCTCGCCGGTTTCCTGTTCTGCCAGCTTCACAGCTTCGGCCACGAACTCGAAACGGTTCTGCCAGCGCTGGAACGGCTGGGAGTTGATGTTTTCGTCGTCCTTGGTGAAGTCGAGGCCGCCGCGCAGGCACTCATACACAACCCGGCCGTAGTTCTTGCCGGAGAGGCCGAGCTTGGGCTTGATCGTGCAACCGAGCAGGGGCCGGCCGTACTTGCTCATCCGGTCGCGCTCGACCTGGATGCCGTTGGGGGGGCCACCGCAGGTCTTGATGAAGGCCAGCGGGAAGCGGATGTCTTCGAGGCGCAGGTGGCGCAGGGCCTTGAAGCCGAAGACGTTGCCAACCAGGGAGGTCAGCACGTTGGTGATCGATCCCTCTTCGAACAGGTCGAGGGGGTAGGCAATGAAGGCGTAGAACGACTCCTTGTCACCAGGAACGTCTTCAATGCGGTAGCAACGGCCCTTGTAGAAGTCGAGGTCGGTGAGGAGCTCGGACCACACGGTGGACCAGGTGCCGGTGGAGGATTCAGCAGCCACAGCGGCGGCCACTTCTTCCTTGGGCACACCTTCCTGGCCGGTGCACTTAAAGCAGGCCAGCAGGTCTGAATCGAGGGGAACGTAATCAGGAGTCCAATACGTGTCGCGGTACTCCTTAACCCCAGCGTCGTACTTCTTGCTCATGGGGAATCTCCAGTGGGTCGAGGGGAAGGGTTAGAGGTGAGAGCGGCCACTCGGGTCGCGCGTCAGACCTCAGTCCTTCGCACCAACGAAGCCGGAGCTGCTACCCAGAGCAGGTTCGACTTCCCGGTGGGGGCGGGCAATGATGTGGGCGGCCACCAGGCCATCACCAACTCGCTCGCAGGCGTCGGCGCCGGCGCGCACGGCAGCGTTGACAGCGCCGGTTTCGCCACGGACCAGCACCGTTACGTAACCGCCACCGACGAATTCGCGACCGATCAGACGGACTTCAGCGGCCTTCGTCATGGCGTCGGCTGCCTCGATCGCGGGGACCAGACCCCGGGTTTCGATCATGCCGAGGGCGATGCCCATGGTTTCGTTTGCCATTACCTGCTCCTGGAGGAGGGGGTGGAATGTTCGCTTGCAACCTTGCTCGCCAGCCATTCCCTACGTCAAGCTTTCTGGACATCTCGCACCATCACCGTCCCTAGGGGGGTCGAATAAGGAGCGCTGATCAGTGGCACACAAAACGTTGTGCTTTGCTTCTCGGCGCAGCGATTGGGGTGCGCCGGCTTGGGCTCAATCCAGGCAAACGCCAGTCAGGGCCTGGGCCAGAGCCCCCGGTTCATGAGCAAAGCCCCCCGATCCGGACAGCAGGAGACCGGATCGGGGGGCTGGGTTTTGGCGTGAGGGCAAGGCCGGAGGCCGATGGACGCCTGAAAAACTGGTTGAAGTAGCTTGCTGCCTGAGCCAAAGCGAAGCAGCTACAGAGAGGAGTGGCAACGCAGCTCCAACGCCTGCAGAGCTGCCCTGAAACCGTCTGGAGAGCTGGCCTCTTTAGAGCGGATGGGCATCGGCCACGAAGGCCACACCGCCGTAGTAGTCGAGCAGGGGTTGGATCCCCTCCCGCAGGCGGGTGAGCACTTCGCTCTCGCAGTAGACGATCACATGGGCATTGGCCCCGAGGCCGCTGAAGTCCATCGATTCCGACACCATGCCGTGGGGCCCCTTGCCGGTGACATGGCGCATCACCGAATAGCCCGGCGCCCCGGAGGAATCAATCACCTTGATCACCTTGTCGAGTTCCCGTTCACTGAGGATCAGGTCAACGCGTTTCATGGGTCAGGCGGCTGGAATGAGTTTGTTGACAAGCGCCATGTAGATCGGAATCCCCACAACAATATTGAAGGGGAAGGTGACGCCCAGGGATGTGGAGATGTAAAGGCTTGGGTTGGCCTCTGGCACGGTCATCCGCATGGCCGCCGGCACGGCGATGTAGGAGGCGCTCGCGCATAGGACCATGAATAGCAGGGCATCGCCCTGGTTCAGCCCCAACCCCTTGGCGATCAGCACACCGATCACGGCATTAACCAGGGGCATGGCCACGGCAAAGCCCACCAGGGCTGGCCCCGCCCGGCGCAGGTCACTGAGACGCTGGGCGGCCACGATGCCCATATCGAGGAGGAAGAAGCTCAGGGCCCCATAGAACAGCTTGCCCGTGAACGGTTCCATTTTTTCCAGGCCCGTGGGACTGAACGCCGCCGTCAGATAGCCAATCACCAGGCTGCCGATCAACAGGAACACGGAACTGTTGAGGAAGGCCTCATGCAACACCGCTCCCCAGCGCATGCCGCCCTCATCGGCATCGGGCCGCTTTTGGGGAGCGGCCAACTTCACCAGCAGCAGGCCAATGATGATGGCGGGCGATTCCATCAGGGCCAGGGCAGCCACCATGAAGCCGTCGGAGTGAACCTTCAAGACATTGAGGTAACTCTGGGCGGTGATGAAGGTCACCGCACTGATCGAGCCATAGGTGGCCGCAATCGCCGCCGCATTGAAGGCATCCAGGCGGCTGCGCAGGATCAGGAAGCTGTAGAGGGGCACCGCCAGCGACATCAGCACGGCAGCCACAATCGTGGGCACCACCTGGCCACCGAGACCACTGTGCTGCAGCTCCAGGCCGCCCCGGAAGCCAATCGACAGCAATAAATAGAGGGAAAAGAGCTTGGGCAGGGGGGAGGGGATCTCCAGATCCGAGCCCACCACGACGGCCAGCACCCCCAGGAAAAAGAACAGAACCGGAGGCGAGAGCAGGTTCTGCAGGACCAGGCTGGTCTCCATGGCAAGCCCGGTGGGCACAAGGATTGTCTGCAGCTTACGGGTGCCAAACCCCCCAGATCCCGGGCGGTGGCAATGGCACCAGACCCAGGAACGGCCCAGACCAGGGGCCAAAAGCCTGTCAGAAACGCAACCAGGAGAGCCGGCCCCCCGGTGCTGGACGAAGGGCTCCCCTTCATGTTTCAACAAGGGCAGCCCCCTGCCGCCAGCAAGGGGTGGCAGGGTCAGGCTCGCCAGTGCTGCCTGATCGGCGCCTGGCGCGCTGCCCAACGAAGGCGCTCCCAGCGCCTGCCCCACCCTGCTGACAGCGTCCGCAGCCCAGCTTCAACCCGGCAGGCTTGCGGTGCGTCCTGACAACCCACGCAGGCTGGATTGGTTCAGGCGGGTGGTGACTGATCAGGATGGCCGCCATGACAACATCCGGCCCCATGGCCTTTGGATGGGCAGACGCGCCTTCGCGGGCCATGGCCTACATGCCATTGGGCGTTGTTAACGAAAGGCCCCCGTCCAGGCACGGTTACCCCGTTCAGCGGCAGCGCAACCGTGCGGCCGGCCTGCCGGCGACCATCCTGGGGCCCACCCCAGCAGCAACGGCAAGGCGAGGCCCAAGACGCGAGCCATTAGCGACAATGGCGGGCCCCGCCAGCCCTGGCTTGCCCCGTCCTGTTCTGGTGATTGCCAGTGGAAACCCCTTCAAGGTGGCGGAAATCAGCGCCATGCTCGATGCGGTCGACCTGGAGGTGCGCCGCCAACCGGACGGGCTGGAGATCGAGGAAACGGGCAGCACCTACCTGGCCAACGCCCGCCTCAAGGCGGAAGCCGTCGCCAGCCTCACCGGTCACTGGGCCCTGGCCGACGATTCCGGGTTGGAGGTGGATGCCCTGGGCGGAGCCCCTGGGGTGTGGTCGGCCCGTTACGCCCCCACCGACCACGAGCGCATCCATCGCCTGCTGCAAGAGCTGGGACCGACCCCCTATCGCAGCGCCAGTTTCAACAGCGCCATGGCCCTGGCCAACCCCAGTGGCACCACGGTGTTGGAAGCCGAGGGGATCTGCCGCGGTGAGATCCTCACCGCCAAGCAGGGCCCCGGCGGCGGCTACGACCCGATTTTCTGGGTGCGGGAAGCGGGCATGACCTACGGCCAGATGCCCGCCCACCTCAAGGACAAGCTCGGCAGCCGGGGCAAGGCCGCCCGCGCGATCGCCCCGGGGCTCAAAGCGTTGCTCGGGCTTGCTTAAAGCCCTTGTTGAATCAGCCTGCTCAGGACAGGCTGATTGACCCCTGGGAAGCCAACAGGATCGGAGGAGCACTGATTGCCTGGCCAAGCCTGAAACTGATTGTCTGGCCAAGCCTTAAAACTGATTGCCTGGCTAAGCCTTTAAAAAACAGGGCGCGAGAGCACCCTCGCTGCCCCATTCAAGGAAGGGCTTTCTCAGGGCTCAGAAAGTGCTCCAATCGGGAACGCGCCTGGGTTCAAGCCTTGGCGCTGCGGTTGATCTGGGCCACGGCCCGCATGGCGGCGGCGGCGGCCTCTTCCACATCGCCTTCCCGGCCCGCCAGGGTGAGGCGGCCAAAGGCCCCAACCGCCTTGACATCAACGACGGTGATATTGGAGGCCTTTTCAGCCTCGTTGGCGGCGATCAGCACATAGCCAGCCGGCTCGGTTTCGAGAATGAACATGCTCATGCCGGCCTGGATCATCGAACCGCGCCGGTTCTGGCGGTTGATCAGCACGGCATGGTCGGGGGTGATGGCACGGATGATCTCGGTCCAGCTCACCTCGCAGCGGCTGCGCAGCTCCACCCGGCTGCCGATCGCCTCCAGCACCACCTGGCCGGAGTGGAGCACATTGCTCTGGTCCCGGTGGTACAGGGCCAGGGAGCCGAAGGCCCGCTCCACGATCATCTGGCCCAGGCGCACCGTGCTCGCCTTCAGGGCGATGTCGGTGACGCGGTGGACCGCCATGCCGGGGGACACCTCCAACCACAGGCAGGCATCGCCGGGGATCGGCAGGAACCCCTGGGACACCGTGCCCATGTAGGCCGCCAACTGGGGCTGGAGGGAGTCGAGGAACACGTAGGTGCGCAGCTCGATCGACTGCACGTGACTCGACTGGCGCGCCAGGCGCGGCCCCTCGCTATCGGTGGTGATCACGCAGCTGGGGGCTGACGCCTCCTGGGATCCCGGGCTGCCGCCCAGGCCGATTTCCGTGCCCGTGATCGTGATCGGTGCCTGGCGGCGCCGGCGGCCTCGATCGTTGGAAGAAAGACTGCGCTCCATGGCGGCGGACCTTGAGGACGTCGTTGGGGATGTCCTCAGCAGATCCATGCTGATGGAGCTGCGTGATCTTACCGGTCGACCCCCCTTGCGCCGCGGCCGACAGCCGATACCGTCCGGCCATCGCCTGAGGCCCGATCCGTGGTTAGCCAGCCCTCGACCGCCCCCAGCAGCACCGGCCTCCATACCAGCAGCGGAGCCCCCAACCGGGAGGGGATGGCCGATTGGCTGGCCAAGGCCATCGACCAGGGAGGGCAGCCCGAGCAGGCCCTGGCCTTCCTGGGCCTGGGCCTGATGCGCAGCCTGCAGCTGGCCGATCCGGCCATGGCGCCGTTCTGGCCTGAGCTGCCGGAGGGGACCGAGACCGGCACCGACCTGGCGGCCCTGCGCCAACGCCTCGACCTGACTGACCTGGCGATCCGCACCGGCGCCCCCCTGAGCACCGCGGAGGTGGCCCAACTGCTGGGGGCCCGTCCCGGCAGTGGCGTCGTCCAGCGGGCGGGGCTGGTGGCCCGGCGCCTGGGACGCAATGTCTGGCGCCTCAGCCGCAGCGACGACGACACCAGCGCAACCCAACCCAGTCGACTGGCCCAGGACGGCTTCCGCCGCCGGCTCTGAGCCGGCCCCACCGGTCCCAGCCCCCAAGGGCTTTCACCGAGGCCAATCCGGGCCATCCCGCGCCCGGTCTCCACGGCAGAGAGCCGAAGCCGCTCGCTTGGCATCGTTGGCGACAGCGCGCCTGAGCCACAGATGGCAGATTCGAGCTCTCGACGCGAATCAGCCTTGGTTTCGGCGCCTTCCCTGTCCCCATTCAGCGCCCGGTCCCAGCACCAGCGCCGCTATCGCCTGGTGGATAGCCACGGATCGTTCCACCCCGTGCTTGACGACCACTACGACTCGCTCGAGGCGGCCTGGGCCGATGCCGAATCGTGGTGGCAGCAACAGGGCGAGGCCCAAGCCGGTCCGGTGCCGATTGGCGTGGAGGTGAGCACGTCAAGCGGAGGCTGGCGAACCCTGCGCCCTCCCGGTCGCTGACCGAGCCCCCCAATCCCAGGCTTGCTGCTTTCCGCCGGGCTGCTTAGTCCCCCATCCCGGTTCTGCCGGGGTGGGATTTTCCTGGCTGAAGCGCCACAAGCGATTGGCCAACGCGTCAGCCGACCTGGACCCCTTTCCAGAAGGCCACCCGTCCCTTGATGGCAGCGGCGTCCTGCTTGGGTTCGGGGTAGGTCCAGGCCGCGTTGGCATTGACGTCCTCCCCCACAACCAGGTCGTAGTAGTGGGCCGTGCCCTTCCAGCTGCACACGCTGGTGTGGCTGGAGGGACGCACGTGGGCCGACACCAGGGACTCGGCGGGGAAATAGGCGTTGCCCTCAAGCTTGACGATGTCGTCACTGCTGGCAATCAACACTCCATTCCAGCGGGCTTCCATGGCGACTTGGCGGTGCGAGGCCATCCTGGCGCAAGAAACCCTGGGCCTGACCCACCCCCTTGGTTTGGCCCACCACCTTGTTGGGCCCACCCCCTTGTTGGGCCCAACGCCGGGGCGGGCTTGTGACTCCCATAAACCCTTAAAAACGGAAGTAGCTGTAGATCTGCATGGTGGCGTAGCCGAGCGGGGCCGGCGCCGGATTGGGGCCAGCCGGCAGGGCCTCCACCGCAAACATGTAGGTGTCCGCCTGGTTGGGATTCATCCAGGGCTTGAGGGCCACGGTCACCGTGGCACCGGGCTGGGGAGGCTCGGGAAAGCGGATCTGGAAGCGGCGCTGATCTCCATCGAACCCGACCTGGACCGGGATGGCTGAACCCTCCTGGCGGGGCTTGCCCAAAAAGGCGCGGGAGGCCGCCAGATCGAAATGGAAACTGCGATCCACCCCCCGGGTCTGGGTGATCGTCAGCCCCCCCAGCCCCGCCCCCGCCGTCTCCGGCAGGGTGACCGTGAAGTAGTACTCCCCCCCCACCTGGTTCACATCGCTGTAGTAGCTGGTGAACAGCACCTGCCAGGGGGGCGTGCGGAACCAGGTCTGCCCCTGCAACTCCACCGCTGCCGCGACTGGAATCCCAACCAGGGCCGGAGCTCCCAGCGCCAGGGGCAGCAGGCTGGCAACCAGGGCGGCTGGGGGAACGAGGCGGCGGCGCATGGCAAGCGGGCAATGGACCAACGCTAGCGATCGTGACCGGTGTAACCCCTTGGCTCCGTCCCTGGAATCGCCCCTCGTTGATAGGGATTCGCGTCAGGCTTGATAGGGTGCATTCAAGCGGCTAGGGCCAATGAACAGGGCTGAACTCGACGCCATCGAGCTGATGCTGCGGGATCTCCATACCCGGCACGATGAGATCCGCCATCGGGCCGCCTTCCGGGGCTGCACCCGCGAACTGCTGGCGCTGCAGGAGGAACTCGTTCAATACCTGCTCACCCGCAAAGACGCCCTCTCCGGACGCTAGGCCTCAGCCATGGGAGCCCCGCGCTGAGCCGCGGGCTTGGCGTCATGCAATCGTTTGATGGGCCCCAGGCTCTAGTCCCCCAGTTTGGGCTGGACTGACCTATGGGCCCCAATCCAAGCAGGGATGGGAGCGTCCGCTCGGTTCAGGGGGTGCCATCGCCGGCCCGGAGTGGATCGGCCAACGGGCGCGGCGGCTCCTTCGCCAACTGGCCGGCTTGCCAACGGGACATCCATTTGGGCACCAGCACCAACAGGACCACCAGCACCAGCAGGCCCAGTCCGAACTGAACCACCCCGGAAATCATCCGATCCATCGGAATCCAACGGCCCCCCAACCAGGCCAGGCTCACCATCGTGCTGGCCCAGAGCAGGGCCCCGCAGACGTTGCAGACCAGGAAACGGCGATAGGGCATGCCGACGGCACCGGCCATGGGCCCGGCCAGAATCCGCAGCACCGCCACGAATCGGCCCCAAAACACCGAGGCACTGGCGTGGCGCAGGAAGCGCTGGCGCAGCAGGTCCATCTGCTCCGGGCTCTGGCGCAACCAGAGGCCCAGGCGCAGCAGCAGGCCCCAGCCCAGGCGCCGGCCCACCCAGTAACCGATGTTGTCGCCCAGGATCGCCCCCGTGGCCGCCGCCGCGATCACGCCAGCCAGGGCCATCTGGCCACTGCCCGCCGCATAGCCGCCCACCAGGGTGAGGGTTTCGCCAGGCAGGGGCAGGCCAGCGCTCTCCAGCAGCATGCCGACAAAAATCACCCCATAGCCCCAGCGGCCGAGCAGCTCAAGCAGGTCGTGGCTACTGAATTCCATAGCGGCAATCTTGGCGCCTGGGCCGGCCGGCTGGGGTCGCTGGGCCCAGGGACCGGGCGGCAGGACGCCCCTCTAGGGATTCAGCGGGCCAGCCCCCCAGGGCCGCCACTAGTTACTCCCTGGACCAGGGGGCCAGGGGGTGGGACTCAAGCCAGCAGGAAACGCCGGGGATCCTGGTCCCGGCGGTGGCGGGTCGGGATGGGCTGTGGCACGGTGCCACCGGGGCCTGGATCCCGTTGGGCGGTGCTTTCGAGCGCCTGGCGCAGGCGCCTGGCCGCATGCAGGGACATGTCCCGCGGCACGCTGATGCGATCGCGCAGATAGCGCAGGGCCGCGGCCGATCCCGCTGGGGGTGCCCAGGCCTGGCCCGTCACCAGGGTGGTGAGGGCGCAGGCCAGGGCCTGCTCGAAGCCCGGGCCGGCGTGGGGATTGACGGCCACCAGGGTCTGGCGGTGCTTGAGCACCCGGGTCAAGGCTTCAAGGGCCGCTCCCGGGGGCTCGCCCTGGCGGGTTTCGAGCAGCGCAGCGCCCTCAAGGGCGCCATCGCCACCCCCATCGGGAGCGCGGCCAGGGCTGGCGGCCGACCCGGCTGGCAGGGCCGCAGGGACGGCCTGGGCATCGGCCAGCGGCGGCATCTGGCCCCCTGCCGGGATCCAGGGCCCCTGGTCGATCAGGCGGGCCCAGGCGATCTGGGCCTCGGTGCCACTGGCCAGGCATTGCCCCATCTGAGGCGGCAGGTCGTGGGCGTGGGTATGGAAATCGGACTGGGTGCCCAGGTAGGTGGGCCGCTGCTCCAGGGCGGTGAACCAGCGGTCAAGGGCCGGGTGCCGCTGACGCAGGCCATAGCCCTTGTAGTAGCTGAGGCTGGCCCCCATCCGTTCCAGGTAGGGCGTGAAGATCACATCCACGCTGCTGAAGCGCTCCAGAAACCAGGGGCCCGGATGGACTGCCAGGGCCGCTTCCACCAGCTTGGCCATTTTTTCGAAGTGGCGCTCGGCCGGCTGGCTGGCGGGACCCGCCACGCCCGTGCAGCAGAGCCACTGGCACCAGGCCCGAAACAGGCGCCGCTCCAACTGGCGCAGGGCCAGCACCTCGGGATCCGCCAGGGGCCGCTCCAAGGGGCCAAACGCGGCTTCGAGGGCCGCAAGGATGGCATCGCTCTCGGTGATCAGCTGGCCATCGAGCTCCAGGGCGGGCAACAGGCCCGAGGGCACCCGCTGCTTGTACCAGTCCTCCTTCTCCCCATAGCAATTCATCGTCACCTTGCGGATCCGATAGGGAACCTGCTTTTCCTCCAGCCACAGCCACACCTTCTGGCAGTAGGGACACCAGGCGTGGTGGTCCCGGTAGAGGGTGACCCGGACCTCGGATTCGCTGCTGCAGAAGAGGCGCAGCCGGGCCTGGGCATTGGTGGGTCCCCGCACCCGGTCCGGCTCCGCAATCGCCAGGTCCTGGAGCTGCTCCCAGCGGAGTGGGCCTTCTGCAGAGGGAAATCCTGTCACCGCCCGGAACCAAAAACTCGACTCGGTCTAGGTCAGATCGGCGCGTCGACGCCGACGCCAAGCGCCCGATTCGGGGTCAGCATTTTGCGATTTTGGTCGCCGTTGACACCTTCTACGGGCCCTCATCACCTAGGAAGGCGCCCAGTGATTCCTTGCCCATGAGCCAATCGCTCGGTGACACCGCCCGCAATGCCCTTGGGTCCTTGAAGAGGGGGCTGGGATCCTTCCTGGGCAGGGACAACAGCACGGAAGGGCCGGTGACGGGCGACGCCCCTGCTAGCCAGCCAAGCAATCCCGTCAACCCAGCACCGGTGGCCAGCGGAGGCCCTGGCTATCCCGGCTCCGCAGCCACCCAAATCCACTTCACGGCCCAGGGTCCCCAATGGGGCTTTGCCACCTGGCAGCTGAGCGAGGCCGACCGCCGCGGCCTGGAGCAGTCAGGGGCCCCGGCCCTGAGCCTGCGCATCGCCGATGTCACCGGTCTGGCGGCGGACGTGGCGACCCCCCATGCCCAGCAGGAAGTGAGCGTGGACCGCTTCGCCAGCCAGTGGGGCATGGCCCTGCCCCTGGCCGACCGCGACTATCGGGTCGACCTCGGCTACCACAGCGCCGGCGGCTGGGTGCTGCTGGCCCGCTCCGCCGTGGCCACCATCCCCGGGCTCGGCGATGGTCTGTCGGTGCCAGCGCCATTCGCTGCCTTTGCCCAGCCGGGCAGCACCACCACCCCCTGGCAGCCCCCGGCCAGCGGCGGCGGCAACGGCAACGGCGAAGCCCCTGGCGCCGTGCTGCATGAGCAGCTGTATCAAACGGCCACCATGCGCCTGCGCCAGCTGGGCCGCGGCTCCGAAACCTTCCATGAGCTGGATCTGCTGGAAGCTGCGGCAGGGGCCCGGGCCAGCCATGGCGGCCTGAGCGATTCCGGTCCAGGCCTCTGGGCCAGTGGCCGCAACGAGTCTGGGGTGGGTGGGGTGCGTCCCCGCCAGCGTTCCTTCTGGCTCGTGGCCGATGCCGAGCTGATCGTGTACGGGGCCACCGAACCCTCCGCCACCCTCAAGATTGGCGATGAGGTGGTGCCCCTCTCGCCTGATGGCACCTTCCGCGTTCAGGTGCCCTTCCGCGATGGACAGCAGCTCTACCCGATCGAAGCCACGGCCATTGACGGCGAACAGAAGCGCAACATCGTGCTGCGCTTCGAGCGCACCACCCCCGAAGACCACACCAACCCCGCCGACCAGGCCAAGGCGGAGTGGTTCTGAGGCTGACGGGGGCCAACCCCCTGGCGTAAGCGGGCCCAAGGGCCTGCGGCTCGCCCCACCCCCGATCCCCTGGGCGGCTCTGGTCGCCCTGCTGGGATCGGGGGTTTTTGGCGGGCTGGTCCAACCCGCCCAGGCCGGGCCCTCGGGGCCCGTTCAGCCCCCTGCTGGCAGGGCAAGCCAGGCCGAACAACGGGACCAGCCCCCGGCCCCGTTCCAGCCGGTGCCCAAGGCCCAAGCCCAGCCCGCCGGGGAATTCCAGGGGGCTCCCGGCCCGGGCCTGCTGCCGGCGGATCGGATCCCGGTCGGGGCCCTGCTGCTGAGTCGTCCCGCCAATGCCCGGGAGCTGCAGCGGGTGGTGGAGCAGGAAATCCTGCCGGCGATCGAGGAAGGGCGCTTCAGTCCGGAGCAGGCCCGCGCCTTCATCCGGGCCCAGCAGAAGCGCCTGCACCTGTGGAATCCGAATGGCACCAATGCCTTCAACCGCCTGCTCTGGCGGCGGGACATCCGCGGTTGAGGCGGCGTTCGTTCGCGCTTGGGGCTAGCGCTTTGAGCTGGCGCTGAGGGGTGCTGCCCAGGGGGGCTCGCAGCCGCGGCTGCCAATGGGCAGGCCCGCCCCGGGGGGGCGCCTCAGGGGTTCCGGGTCCCGCCCCGGTCCGCCAGCAGGGCCAGGACCGTGGCGTCCTCGAGCTGGCCAAAGTGGCGATACCAAGCCCCCACCGAGCGCAGGCCCCGCACCCGGGCCAGGGCCACCAGGCCATCGACGGCTGGCTCCAGACTGCGGGCCACGGCCGTATCGATCACGGGCACGGCCAGCAGCAACCGGCGGGGCTGGCACCGGCGCAGGGAGGCGATGGCGGCCCGCACCGTCATGCCGGTGGCCACGCCGTCATCCACCACCAACAGGGACCTGTGCAGCAAGGCCGCGGGCTCGGGATCGCCGAACAGGCGCCGGCGCCGCTCCAGTTCCTGCTCCTGCTCGGCCAGCAGGCGGGCCTGCTGCTGGGGGGAGAGGCCCAGCGGGCCCAGGCTGGCCCGATCCCAGAGCACCACCCCGCCCGGAGCGATGGCCCCGATCGCCACTTCGGGATCGGCCGGGTGGCCCAGCTTGCGCACGGCCCAGCTGGCCAGGGGCAGGTGCAGGACGCCAGCCAGCGCGGCCGCCACCGCCACACCGCCGCGGGGCAGGCCGATCACCAGGGCTCCGGGGTGATCGCGCCACTCCAGCAGCGGCCCCGCAAGGGCGAGTCCTGCCTCACGCCGGTCCCGCCAGAGGGGCGGCCGCGGCTCGCTGCCGCGCGACGGGAACGCCAGGCTCTCCCCAGGCCCCTGGGGCCTGGACTCGGGGGCCCCGGCTTGGTCTTGACCGGGCTGGTCTTGACCGCCTTGGTCTTGACCGGATTCGTGCTGACCGGAGGGTTGGGCCATGGATCGTCCCCCCTCAAACGGGCCGCTGGCGCCGGCGCCAGGCCTTGCGCAGTTCGTCGGCCAGCAGCAGGGTTGGGGTGCAGAGCAGCAGCCAGCCCCAGAGGGGCGCCGGGAAGGGGGCCATCTGGAACAGGCCGGCCAGCACCGGGATCGAGAGCAAGCTGCCGAAGGCCAGCCACTCACTGGCGATCCCCAGCCAAAGCAGGCGATTGCTGAAGGCCGGCATCCGGAACACCGACTGGCGGTCAGAGCGGCAGGCCATCAGGTTGCCCACCTGGGAAAACACGATCGAGCCGAGGGTGACGGCCGAGGCCTGGTGCTGGATCGCCACGAGCTCGGCGGGGGCCGTGTGGTGCAACAGGGCCGGAGCGAGCTGCTGCAGCTGGCCCAGGTCGATGCCGTAATGGCGCCAGGTGAGCAGGTAGCCCCCCATGGCCAACAGCCCTTCGATCAGGCCCAGGAACAGGTAGGCCCGCAGCATCAGCGGCCGGTTGAGCAGCACATCGCCGCGGCGGCGCGGCGGCTGGTCCATGGTGTCGGGGCCGGGCGGTTCGGCGCCGAGGCTGAGGGCTGGCACCAGGTCGGTGCCCAGGTCCACCGCCAGGATCTGCAACACCATCAGGGCCGTGGGAATGCGCAGGGCCACCATCCACAGGAACGGGGTCACCTCGGCCACGTTCGAGGCCAGGATGTAAGTCATGAACTTGCGGATGTTCTGGTAGACGGCCCGCCCCTGGTGAATCGCCGCCACGATCGAGGCGAAGTTGTCATCGAGCAGCACGATGTCGGCGGCCTCGCGGGCCACATCGGTGCCGTTGCGCCCCATGGCCAGGCCCACATCAGCGGCCCGCAGGGCCGGGGCGTCATTGACGCCATCGCCGGTCACCGCCACCACCTCGCCGAGGGCCCGGTAGGCCAGCACCAGCCGTAATTTCTGCTCCGGCGCCATGCGGGCGAACACCAGCCGGGAGCGGAACTTGATCAGCTGGCGCAGCTGCACCTCACTGAGCCGGTCCAGGTCGTCGCCGTTGATCACCCGCACCGGATCGGCGCCCGCCCCAGTTGGTCCTGCTGACGCCCGGCCCGCCACGGGGCGATCGGCCCCCGGGCCTGGGGCCCCTGGGCGATGGGCCCCAGGACCGGGGAAGGCGGCGGGGGCAAGCGGCGAGGCCCCGTTGGCGATGGCGCCGGGGTCGAGCAGGCCGATCTGGAGGGCGATCGCCTGGGCCGTGAGGCCGTAGTCGCCGGTCACCATCGTCACCTTGATGCCGGCCCGCTGGCAGGCCCGGATCGCCTCCGTCACCCCCTCCCGCGGCGGGTCGTAGAGGCCGATCAGGCCCAGAAACACCAGGCCTTGCTCCAGGGCAGCGCCGGCCCGGGGCGGTTGGGCCGCCACCGCCAGCACCCGGTAGCCCCGGCGGGCCATGGCGTCGTTGGCCGCCACCACCGCGGCCCGCCCGGACTCCCCCAGGGACACGGGCCCGCTGCCCGTCTGGGGACCGAACCAGCAGCGGTCGCAGCGGGCGAGCACCTCGAGGGGAGCGCCCTTGGTAATCGCCAGCTGGGCCAGGGGTTCGGGCCAGCGCAGGTCCCGGTTCCAGGCCAGCAGCACCGTCATCATGCGCCGCTCCGAATCAAACGGCAGCTCCTGCAGGCGCGGGAACGCCCGCAGCTCCGCCTCCAGGTCGATGCCGGCCGCCAGGGCCGCCAGCAGCAGGGCCGTTTCGGTGGGATCGCCCAGGGCCCGCCAGGGCTGGCCCTGGGGGCGGTGCTGGTCGAGCCGGGCATTGGAGCAGAGGGCCGCAGCCAGCAACAGCAGCTGCTGATCCGGACCTGGCTCCGGTGCGTCCGGGCCCGGGGCCGGCGGCCAGGTGGCCTGCACGGCCATGCTGTTGGCGGTGAGGGTGCCGGTCTTGTCGGTGCAGACCACACTGACGGCGCCCAGGGTTTCCACGGCCGACAGGCGCCGCACCAGGGCGTTCTGGCGGGCCATGCGCTGCACCGCCAGGGCCAGGGCCAGGGTGACCGTGGGCAGCAGCCCCTCGGGCACGAACGACACGATGATGCCGATCGCGAACACCAGGCTTTCCTGGCTGCCGATGCCGACGAACAGCCAGCTGCTCAGAAACGTGAAGGTGCCCATGGACAGGGCCACGGTGGTGATCGTGCGCACGATCCGGGCCACCTGCAGTTCCAGGGTGCTGGGCGAGCGCACGGTGGTGGCCGTGAGGTGGGCGACCTGGCCGAACTCGGTTTCGGCACCTGTTGCGTAAACCAGCGCCGTGGCCCGCCCGGCCGCCACGGTGGTTCCCGCCGGCAGGAGATTGCTGGCTTCCGTGGTCTTGAGCCGCAGGGCGACGGGCTCACTGCTGCGGGCCACCGGCAGGGATTCGCCCGTGAGCACCGCCACATCGAGGTAGAGCGAAGCGGCCTGGAGCACACGGCAATCGGCGGGCACATGGTCGCCCTCCTCCAGCTCCACCACATCGCCGGGCACCAGGGCCTCGGCCGCCAGCACCTCCACCACCCCCTGGCGCCAGACCCGCACCTGGCGCGGCAACACCTGGATCAGGGCCGCCAGGGTGCGTTCGGCCTGGAACTCCTGCCAGAAGCTGAACAGGGCGTTGATCAGGATCACGCTCCAGATCGCCCAGCCCAGCTCCGGGGTGCCGGAGACAAAGGCCATGGTGCCGGCGGCCCAGAGCATCAGCGCCATGAAGTGGCGCAGCTGGTCGCCGAAGCGCAGCAGCAGCGGCCGGCGCTTGACGGCGGGCAACTGGTTGGCCCCGAAGCGGCTCAGGCGCCGCTGGGCCTCGGCGGTGTCGAGGCCCGTGGCCTGGCTCTGCAGGGCCTCCAGGGCTTCGGTGGTGGTGAGGCTGGCGATCGGCCGGGCGGCGGAAAGGAGCACGGAGCCCAGGGGTGGCCCCTGGCGGGAAGCGGCCCGATCAACCCTATGGCGTTCGGCCGGGGCTGGGGCAGACGCTGCAGCACCGCGGCCCATGCCCCTTGCAGACGCTGCAAACAAGCGGTCGGCCTATCTTGAATCGTTCCCTCCAGGCACACCGCCCCCAGCCCCATGCCCCGATCGGTGGTGGATCGCTTCAAGAAGGCCGTGGTGGGGGCGCCCCTACCCACCAGTGCCCACGCCGAAGAGCGGCTCAGCAACGCCGAGGCCCTGGCGATCCTCAGCTCCGACGCCCTCTCCTCCGTGGCCTACGCCACCCAGGAGATCGTGCTGGTGCTGGGTTTTGCCGGCGCCGCCGGCCTGGGCTTCACCCTGCCGGTGACGGGGCTGATCATCCTGTTGATGCTGGTGGTGGCGATCAGCTACCGGCAGACGATCAAGGCCTATCCCCAGGGGGGGGGCTCCTACCGGGTGTCCCACGAGAACCTGGGCCCGGTGCCCGGCCTGATCGCCGGCGCCTCCCTCTCGATCGATTACGTGCTGACCGTGGCCGTAAGCACGGCGGCGGGCATTTCCGCCCTCACCTCCTACCTACCAGCCCTCGATCCCTATCACGTGCCCCTCTGTTTGGTGGCGATCGTGGTGCTGATGCTGGCCAACCTGCGGGGCCTGCGCTCCAGCGCCAAGGTGATGAGCCTGCCCACCTATGTGTTCATGGCGGCGGTGCTCACCTTGATCGGGGTTGGACTGTTCAAGTTTGCCCATGGAGATATCAGCGGTCTAGTAGAGGCCCAACAAAACAAACTGCTCAACGAAGTCCACAACAACAACCTGCTCACCGTGGGCGGAGCTGGCGCTGGCAGTTTGCTTCTGATGCGCGCCTTCAGCTCCGGCTGTGCCGCTTTGACAGGCATCGAAGCCATCAGCGACAGCGTGATGGCTTTCAAGCCGATCGAATGGCGCAACGCCCGGCGCGTGTTGACGGTGATGGTGCTGCTGCTGGCCACCATGTTCGGCGGCATCAGCGTGCTGGCGTCCCAGCTCGGGACAGTGTACGAAGAGAACGGTCCCACCCTGATGTATCAGATGGGGCAACAGGTGTTCGGCAACGGCCCGGCGCTGCTCGTCTTGCAGATGTCAACGCTGTTGATCCTGCTGCTGGCCGCCAACACGGCCTTTGCCGATTTCCCCCGGCTGGCCGCCTTCCTGGCCCAGGACAGCTACATGCCGCGCCAGCTGGCCTCCCTCGGGGACCGGCTGGTGTTCAGCAACGGCATCGTGATGCTGAGTGCCTTTGCCGGGATCCTGGTGGTGATCTTCGGCGGCAGTGTGAGTCACCTGATCCCGCTGTATGCGGTGGGCGTGTTCACAAGCTTCACCCTGTCCCAGGCCGGCATGGTGATGCATTGGTGGCGGGAGCGGGGCTCTGGCTGGCTGGGCAAAGCGGTGGTCAATGGCTTTGGCAGCGCCGTTACTGCGGTGGTGTCCGCGGTGTTGCTCTACAGCAAGTTTAGCCAGGGGGCCTGGCTGGTGGTGGTGGCCGTGCCCCTGCTGGTGGCCCTGTTCCTCACCATCCATCGCCACTACAAACAGGTGGCCCGGCGCCTGCGCATGGCCCATGACGTGAAACTGTCCCTGCCGACCCCTCCCTCCGAGGGTGGCAGTCCGGTGGTAGTGCTGGTGGGCCAACTGCACCGGGGCAGTTTTGAAGCGATCCGCTACGCCCGCTCAATTGCCGGTGAACTGGTGGCGGTGCACGTGGATCTGGGCCTGGGCAAAACCGAAACCTTCCAGGAGCAATGGCAACGGCAGTTGCCAGAGGTGCCCCTGGTGATCCTCGACTCCCCCTATCGCTCCTTGATTGATCCGGTGCTCGAGTTTGTGCGCCAGTTCGAAATCGACCACCGCAAAGATCGCCACAAGTTCTGCACGGTGGTGCTGCCGGTGTTCGTAACCCGCCATCGCTGGGAGAACCTGCTGCACAACCAATCGACCATCTCCCTGCGCAGCGCCCTGCGGGCCCAGGGAACCCGGGTGGTGACGACGGTGGGCTTCTACCTCTAAACGAGCTGTCCCTCAAGGGGGCCGGCTCCTATCCCGCTTGATTGCCTGGATGCCCGATCGCCTGAGGGAAGCCCAGTCCTGACACAACGCTCTCTCCTTGGCGCCAGGCCCACCATCTGCGGCGCCCCCGGCGATCAGCCAGCAACAGGACCGACCCCAGAGAGGATTCAAATCAACCTGGAGCCACTCGCCTGCTGGCGCTGGCTGGGGTCAAACACCGCCGCAATCGTGCGGATCAACCAGCGCCCCTCCCTGGTCACCTCCACCAGGCCCTGGTCGCCGATCTGGCTCAGGGTCACCAGGCCATCGGCGGCGAGGGCCTGCAGGTCGCTCCATTCCTGGCCAAAACGGGCCAGCTCCAGCGCAACCCGGAACTGACACATCACGGCGCGAATCAGGGCGCGCCGTTCCAACACCTCCGGCCCATGCACCGCCAGGCCCCGCTCCACCGGCAGCTGGCCCGCCTGGAGGGCAGCGTTGTAGCCCCTGAGCTGGCGCTGGTTCTGGCTGAACAGATGGGGGAACTGGCTGATCGCCGAGGGACCGATGCCGAGCAGGTCGTAGTCGCCACCGGTGGTGTAACCCTGGAAATTGCGATGCAGGCGCCCCGCCCGGGAGGCGCGGGCCAGGCTGTCATCGGCCAGGGCGTAATGGTCCATGCCGATGGCCTCGTAGCCGGCCGCCCCCAGCAACTGGCTGGCGTCATCGAGCATCAACAGGCGCTGCCGCTGGCTGGGGAGGTCGTCTGCGGCGATCTTGCGTTGCAGGGGCAGCTGCTCGGGCAGGTAGGCAAAGGAGAACAGGGAGATGCGTTCGGGCCGCAGCTCGCGCACCAGGTCCAAGGTGGTGTGGAACCGCTCCGGCGTCTGGCGCGGCAGGCCGCAGATCAGGTCCACGTTGACGCTTTCAAACTGGGCCTCCCGCAGCCAGCCCATCACCCGGCGCAGCTGCTCCACCGGCACCACCCGGTTCACCGCCTGCTGCACATCCGGATCGGCGTCCTGGATGCCGAAGCTGATGCGGTTGAAGCCCAGGGCCCGCAGGTGCAGGGCTTGGCCTTGATCGATGAATTCCGGGTTGACCTCAATCGAGGCCTCCAGATCGGGCTCGAGATCGAAATGGCGAGCCACCAGAGTCCAGAGCTGGCTCTGCTCCTCGGCGTTGAGGTAGTTGGGCGTGCCGCCCCCCCAGTGCAGCTGGGCCAGGCGCCGCCGCTGGGGCAACAGGCCGCTGATCAACGCCAGCTCTTGCTCCAGGGATTGCAGGTAGGGGGCCACCACCGTCGAGCCCAGCTGGGTGGTGATGCGGTTGCAGCCGCAGTACCAGCAGGCATGGCGGCAGAAGGGCACATGCACATAAAGGGACAGGGGTTGGTCGCTGGGCCGGGCCAGCTGGCCGGCCAGCTCCGCCGCCCCGACGCCGCCGTGGAACTGGGCCGCCGTGGGGTAGCTGGTGTACCGGGGCACGGGCTTGTCGTACTTGAGCAGCAGCTCCAGGGGACTGCTCTGGAGAGTCCGCGGCGAAGCCGTGGGGCGATCCGATGCGGGATCAGGTCCCGCCAGGCAGGGGCCTGGAGATGCGCTGGGGGGCGGGGTGGCGCTGGTGGCCGTGGCGCTGGTGGTGTCCTTCGTGCCGGTGGCGTTGGCGGCGGCACTGGCGTTGATGGCGTTGGCGACAGGGGGCATGGGGCGATTCAGCAGGGGACCAGACAGGGGAACGGCAGCAGACATGGCCCAGGGGCCCCGGGGACGAGCGTCTCCTGGGGACCCGACAGGACGTTCAGGAGGGCCCGGGCGGCCTAGGCAGACTCCGGGGCAGTGGGGGACGGGGCGGTTGCGGCGGCGGCGGTTGCCGTTGCGGCGGCAGTGCCAGCGCCGGTCGCCGTGGCTGGGGCCAACTCGGCCAGCTCAGCCAGCAGGCGCTGGGTGGCATGGAAGGCGATTTCGGCTTCCTCCAACAGCTCCGCCTCCTCCGCCTCCGAAAGATCGAGCTGTTCAAAGGCGGCGTGCAGCCCATCCTTGAGCTCCCGCACCGGCCGTTCGAAGGCCCAGAAACCCACGGGGGGCAAGCCGCGGCCGGCCAGGATCCGATTGGCCTGCTCAGCCAGCTGCTGACCACCGGAGAGGTCGCCGCCATAGCGCACGTAGACGTGGGCCAGGAAGCGGTGGGGGGCCTGGCGGGCCAGGCTGCGCAGCTGCTCCAGCCAGAGCGCCGCCGCCGCCGAGGGCCGGCCGGTCGGCATTACCGCGAATTGGGCGGTGTCGCGCGCCAGGGCGGGGCTGCGGGCCAGGTCGCTCCAGGGCAGGGCCTGGGCCCCCAGGGCGGCGGCCAGGGCCGGCCCCTCCTGCTCCATCAGGCCATACCCCGGGGCCAGGGCCCGCAACAGGGCGACCAGCTGCAGGGGCTCCACCTGGCCCCCGAGCAGGGCGCGGGAGAAGGCCATGCCCTCAGCCTGGCGATGGGCGGCGCCGATGCGGGCGTGGAGGCGGCGCAGCCGGGGGCCGGGCCGCGGGAGCGGGTCCCGATCGCTGGCGTCGGCATGGCTGGAGAGGGCGACGCCGCCGCCGGCAGGACCGCCTGGCTGGGAGAGGCCCCGGACGGGATCGAGATGGCCGGGGGCTGGGGCGGCATCCCCGCTGGGGAAGGGGCTGGAGAGGGGGGGCATGGTGAAGGACGTGACGGAATCGGGAGGGGAGTCGGACCAGGGAGGGGATCGCCCCGGACCGGTCCCGGGGGAGCCAGGCAGGGCGGGCAGGTCCGGGGAACGGGTCGAACGGCGGGGGCACCGGCAGGGGGATCGGCCAGGGATCTGATCAGGGATCTGGACAGGGGACGGGCTCAGGGCCCTTGACAGGGACAGCGCCAGGGCAGGGGCCGCCCCCGACTCACCCCCTCAACCGCGGCCACCAGGCGAAACCCCGCCGATGGCAATCCCCCCAACTGGCCCCACAGGTCCAGCGAGCGGCTCGCCAACAGCGGCGACCCGAAGCACCGAACGGATTCACGTTATTACGCTATCGTTGTTTCGTTGTTCAATGGTTGCGAGATGGTTGCAAACCGGTCCCCGCGCTCCCCTGAGCGCCCCAACCAGGCCGCAAGGGCCCCGATCGAACCCGCCCACCCCGCTCCGATCCACCCGCGGCCCCTGGCCCCTGATCCCCCTGGTCCCAGCGCCCAGGTGCCCCTTGGCCAGGCAGCCCAGCAACCGACGCCCCTGCTGCTGCTGGCGCCCCTGGGTCAGCTCAGTGGCGATGGCCAACTGCGGGAGCTGCTCCAGGAACGGCGCCGCCATGGCGGCAGCGGTGGCGGTGGCGGTCAACTTTGGTATCTGCCCCCGTTCCTGCTGGTCAGCCTCGGCCTGGGCAGCCGGGACCAGGAGGGCCTCGCCGCCCTGGACAGCGGCGTGGTCAGCTGGCTTCAGCTGCGGTTTGGCGGCGTGATCCGGGCCACATCTGGCGTCGATCAGGCGACCCTGGCGGCTAAGGCCCAAGCCCTGCCGGCCCCGCCCCCCCTGGCGGCCCTGGCCCTGGACACGGGCCGCGTCGCCCCGGGCCGAACCCCACCCGGGTGACCCTGGCCCACGATGCCGCCCAGGAGCCGGCTATTCCCCGTCCCAAGCCCCTGCCCCACAGGCCCCCTGCGGAGCACCCCGCGGGCAATCAGGTCACCGCTGGGCCCTGGGGTTTGACGCGGAACGAAGGGGGATGAGCCAGCACAGGCGTCACTGGCATCCCCCACGGGTCCCAGCGGCGGCCCAGGCGGCGCCTTTGGGTGCCCTGATCGGAGCGGACAGCCCCCTGATCGAAACACCCTGTTGCCAAACCAGTCGTGAAGCAAGTTTCAAGGCCAATTGCCAAGTCAGTGGACGAGCCATCGGACGAGCCATTGGCCGAGCCATTGGTCGAACCGGTGACCAAGCCGGTGACAAAGCCAGGGACCCATCCAGTGGCCCAGCGAAGCGCCGAACCCCTGCCCAACACCAGCGCGGTCGTGCAGCGGCCACCCGTGGAAGCCACCGCAATGGCACCGCGCCCAGCCAAACCCCAGCCCGAGCGATGCCGACCGGGCGAGCCCCCTTGCCGAACCGCCCTGCCTACCCTCCCTGGCCACCCCTACCGCTGGAGCCCAGGGCCCAAGACCCGAGGCTCCAGCGACCCAGCGCCTGCCCAGCGGGATGGTCTCCCGGGCCCGGCCGCAATGCGCTCCTTCGCCGGCCACAGCGCCATTGCCGTGGAGGACATCGGCCGGTCGATCAGCTTTTATCTGGCCCTGGGGTTTGAGGCCCTCTGGTGTGATCCCGACTGGGCCTTGCTGCGCAGTCCAGTGGGCTGGGGGGTAGCCCTGCTCGGCCCGATCTACCGGGGCGCAGGCCCCCACCTGGGATTCCACCTCGCGCCTGGCGAGAGTTTGGCTGGCTGGCGCCACCGCTGCCAGGCCGCCGGGGCCCGGGGCCTGGGGCCCATCCACGGCCATCGCGATGGCAGCCGCTCTTTCTATGCCCATGATCCTGATGGCAACACCCTTGAATGGGTGCAGGAACCCGACGAGGGTCTGGTGGTGGCCATCAGCGCCCTAGCTCAACAGGCCAACGGCCCTTGAAATCAGCACCACGTTGATATTTAAAACCACAAAAAGTTGCAGCAGCACCAATAGTTTGCTGCTGGATTGAATGGGCTCGACACTGGGATAAAAGGAAAAACTCACCACCGCCGCCAGATAGAAGTAATCGAGAACCCCAGGTTGCCACTCCTGATCAAGGCCTTGATAGCGGGGCGGAGGCACCCACCAAAAGGCCCGCTCCCCGGCGCTGCCATCGTCGATTGACCAGTAATAAAATGCCCAGAGGCTCTGAACCGAAAGATAAAAGATCACGCCCTCATACAGCAGCGTCAGGCCCTTGACATTGCCGCTGGAGAGATGCAGGTTCACATCAATCAGATTCAACAACAAACTAAAGCCGAGCAGCCCCCCAAGCAGATTCAACTCCCAGCGCATCGAGCGCCAATGGTGCGTGATGGCCGCGATGGTGCAGCCGATCAAGGCAACCCAAGCAGCGCCATACAGCCCCCAAGCCAAGGCCAAAAAGTGACTGAATGCTGTTGCCGCCAAACCGAAGGGCACGCGGTTGGGCGAGATCACCATCGAATCCAGGGCCAAATTCGACAGTCCCAGGGCGGCGAAAGTGAGAATCAACAGCAGCAGGTAGGGCAAGGCGCTGCCGATTCGGCGCGGCGCAGCGGGGGCCATCGGACTGAAGCATCGATCAGATCTCCAAATTATCGCTCGCAGGCCCACCAACAGCCGGCCAGTCCATCAGAGGCCAGCCCCGGTTGGCCCGGCCCCCAGGGTCCCAGCAATAGAACCACAACGTCGTCAACCAACACACCTTCAATGCCAACACCTTCAATCCCAGCCTCGGCACTCACAACCCCGTCGACCCCAGCATCGTGAATCCCAGCACCGCCAATCCCAGGCTCTTCAATCCCAGGGTGTTCATCACAGCGTCGTCGACGCCAAGTCGATAAACGCAACAGCACCAGCCCTGCAAGCGCGCCACGAGACCAGAGCGAACCGATGGCCAATCTTGGCAGCCGGCCAAGCGGTACAACAACCCTATCCAACTCCATGCCAGGGCAATGGCACTATCAATGGAAGCGGCAGCGGCAAGCACGAATGCCCGTTCCATCTCCTCCCGCCCAGGGCGGTTCGCTGCCGCCTACCGGTACCGCAACAGGCCCCACCAAGGAATGATCCTGTCCAATGCCACCTCAGGATTACACCCTCAGAATCATTAAACTCACCTCGCAAAGCAGCACTATGGCGATCGCCTGCATCAGAACAGGAGACCAGGAGCCAATCCGCGAACGATGGTAAGCGGAGCGCCCCTGGTTTGACCTGCACAAGGGTAGAAGCCGAGACGGCAGCCGCCAAGCCCGCAAAAGTGAGGCAAGAGATTCAACGCCAATTCAAACGCTGAAGCCCTGAGTAGAGCCTAGCCAATAAGAATGCAAGGGGTGAAGACGGGCGCTTCAGCGAGCATGGTTTTGAGAAAGTCCATGGCACCCGATTGCTCCCTGAATTGAATATAGCGATCCCAGGCTTCGCGGCTTTCCCATTTTTCGTAGATTCGAATCGTATCTGGATCAGCACTTTCAGTGAGCACATCAAACTGAAGACAGCCCTCAAACGCGCGGGTCACGGCAAGCCCGTTCGCCGACAGAAAGAACGCCACCAGCTCTTTTCCGGTGCCGGGCTGCATTTTGAATGTGGCCGTCATGGCAAAGACCGATCCCATCGAAACTGATTGCGTCGAAAACGATCCCGTTGAAACCATTTCCATTGAAAATTAATCTTATTGCTAATCAAAACACTATCGAGGTGCGCAGTCATCGGCCATGGGCATCCAGGGCCACTGATAGAATATTTAATGACAGGCCCCGCTGCCGCCCAATGGCTTCCCACCAGCTGGATATTTTTGGCTTAATCTGTGTAGCGATCACCCTGTTGGCTTACGCCCTGGAGGAACGGGGACCCGTCTGGGTGTTGATTTTTGCCGGCGGCAGTTTCAGTTCAGGCGTTTACGCCCTTGTGCAGGGGGCCTGGCCCTTTGCGATCGCCGAAGCGGTCTGGACCTTGATTGCCCTGCAGCGCTGGCGCCGGCAACGGCTGCTGCGGGTCTGACCCCCAGGGCTGGGGGGCAGGGGGTGGGATGCCAGGCGCCCAGACGGCCCTCACCCGTCGCTTGTGCCAAGGGGTCCGCAGGTCAGGGCCTGCACCGCCAACTCGCCAAGCACCTGGCGCGAGCGGGCGGGGCTGAAGCCAATGGCCAGCAATGACGCCTGGAAACAGGCCATGAACTCGCCCACCAACGCCAACGGATCCATGCCAATCGTGACCAGATCGGGCTTGAGCCCATCCAGCATCGCCAGGGCTATGGGCACGGCCCGGCGGCACCAGGCCAGCACGTCCCCAGCCACCTCCTGGAAGCGGGGTCGCAACCAGGCCTCGCCATAACCCAGGTGCAGGGCCCCATCGTCCAGCACCGCGGCCGTGATCGGCCTGGCGTAGGCATCGGCCACCGGCAGGTAACAGCGATAGGCCGCCACGGCAAAGCATTCCACGACCAGGCACTGGATGACCAGGCAGGCCACCCGGTCGCCGGCCCGGCTCGCCTCCAGGAACAGGCCATGGAGAGGGGCAAACAGGCTGCGGGCGAAGGGCGTATCGGGTTTGAGGCCCAGGTTGGCGCCACAGCCGACAAAGGCGCGCGCATGGCGCCCTTCCATGGCGGCCAAGCGCTGGAGGGTTGCGGCATCCTCTGGAATCGCTGCGGCGAGCAGGCGAAAGTGGCGATCCGCCAAGCCTTCACCAACGATCACCATGGCATTGATGCGCCGATAGGCCTCCAGGTAGGCGGCACTGCTGTGATCAGGTGGAACCATCAGAACAGTCATCAGGAAGAAACCAGGAAAGGGAGTGGCTCTGGCAGGGCTGGATAGGCCAACCAGCAGCAGGAGCAGGCGATTGCGCGCACCAGCCCATCTGCGACTTAGGCGGCAACAGGTGTGGGCCTGCCGCGTCCATGGATCGCTGATCCATGGGCTGGTGCGGCAATGAATCGGCTTTTAATGGCTAAGTGGCTGAATCATTCAGCCTATCAATGATTGAATCGCTCAATGATTCAGCTTTTCATCCACCCACCTGGCCAATTAGCAAGCCGTTTAGTCCTTGAACTGGTTCATTCCTAATCCAGTTCATTGTTCAGCCGGCCAATTCTTTGACCGGCCAATCCTTGGGCTGGTTGATGGTTGGCCAATCAACGCGTCAACCGAGGCTCAATCGCCCAACGGCTCTGGTGCCGCATGGGCAAACGCCTGGATCACGACCGAATCCCGAGCGATCCCCAGGGCCTGCAAACCCGGGGGTCCTCAAATGGCCCAATCAGCGGATGCGACGGCTGCTGAGCGGTTTGGCCAAGTGGATGTGGCTGGCCAGGCCCAGGCGCGCCAGCAAACGGATATGCAGCCAGGTGAGATCAAGCTCCCACCAGCGGAAGCCCATGCGGGCGCTGCTTTGGTAGGCGTGGTGGTTGTTATGCCAGCCCTCGCCAAAGGTGAGCAGGGCCACCCACCAGTTGTTCTTTGATTGGTCGTGGCTGGGGTAGCTGACGTAGCCCCAGCGGTGGGTGGCGGAATTCACCATCCAGGTGCAGTGATAGACCAACACCAGGCGCAGGGGAATGCCCCAGAGCACCAGGGCCAGGCCGCCGGCGCCGGTGCTGTCGCCAAGCCACCACAGAGCAGCGGCCAGGGGGAGTTGCAGCAGCAGAAAATACCGATTCAGCCAGCGGTAGTAGGCATTGCCCTGCAGATCTGGAGTCAGGCGTTTGACCTGGGCCTTGGCGGGCACCTCCTTGAGCATCCAGCCAAAATGACTCCACCAGAAGCCCAGATGGCTGTTGTGGTGGTCGCTGGGATCATCGGAATGGAGGTGGTGGTGCCGGTGCAGGCCAGCCCAATCAATCGGCCCATGCTGGCAACTGAGGGTGCCGCAGGTGGTGATCAGGGGCTCTAACCAGGCCACCACCCGAAAGGACCGGTGGGCCAGCAGGCGGTGATAACCCAGGGTGACGCCGATGCAGGCGGTGAGCCAATAGAGCACCAGCAGCACCGCCAGGGCCAGGGGACTCCAGAAACGGGGCAGCAGGGCCCAGAGGGCCAGGGCGTGGATCACCACCATGAAGCCCACCGTGCCCCAGCTGGTGCGCAACTGGCCCGGCAGCACCGGGATCCCTGCCAAGCGCTGGGGGGCCGCCGCCGAAGGTGCTGTCAGGCTCACGCCAGCACCTCCTGCTGCCCGCCGCTGGCTTCCATCGGCTGGCAGAACTGGCGCACCAGCAGCGCCGCAAAGCGAAGCCTGAGCCCCTGTTTGAGCAGGAAACGGCCAGGCGTGGTTGGCTGCTCGCCGAGGGCCTGCATCTGCCGGAAGGTGGCCACCAACTGGTCGCGCAACGCCTGATAGCGGTTCCCGGCCAACGTAAACACGTAAGGAAAGGCCCGGCGCGCTGTGCGGTTGGTCTGCCGCATCACTTCCGCATCGAAGCGTGCCGGGTCGATGCCCAGCAGGGTGTAGAAGCTGTCGCGTTCACAAACCGTGAGGCTGTGGGTGAGAAACACGGACCAAAGGAAGAAGCGGCTGAGCAGGCGACCACGCAGACCCTGACGCAGCTCGGGCCAGCAGCGAATCAGCATGTTAAAAATATCGCCGTGGCGATTTTCGTCCTGGCACCAGGGCTCAAAAAAATCAAACAGGGGCGCAACGCTATTGTCCGGGTGGGCCTTGAGATGGCGATCGATCAGGATGTAGCGCCAGTAGCCAATCTTTTCCGATAGAAAAACGCTGTACAGCACCCAGCTGAGCGGGAACCAGGTGATCGGCCGCTTGCCACTGAGGCTGGGCAGGTCAATTTCGATCCCTTCAGCCACTAGGGCCCGGTTCAGGAAGCCGGCATGGCGGGCCTCATCGCGGGCCATGAGTTGGAACAGGCGGCCCAGTTCGGGCCGGCTGGCCTTGAACAGGCGGCGGGAGAGCTCCTTGAACAACAGAAACCCGGAGAATTCCGACACGCAGGAGCGCACCAGATAGCTCTCGTAGGCCTCCTTTTCCACGGGGGAGAGGGCCCGCAGTCGGTCGAGGGGGGCCTTGCAATCGAAGTGGTCACGGTTGTAGTCGGCCTCCATTTCCGCCACCATCGCCTCAAATCCAGTCCTCTGGCCGGCCAGATCGGTGGCGGCGGCCTTGGCGATTTCGGTGGTGTAGAAGCGTGGCGTCAGCAGGTCTTCGCGCAGATGGGGCGCAGGGCCGGCGGCCTTGGCAAGGGTGGTGGTCATGGCGAAATGGCAACGGGGGCAGTGGGGATGATCCAGGGGTTGAGCCAGGGATGTGAGCCGGGGCCCAGGGAGCCGGCCGCCCACCCGGCAACGATCCCGACACCAACCGCTGCAGCGTTTGCAACAGGCCTCTGGCCAGGACCAGGGGTCGGGGCAACTGGCGCTGGCGGCGAGTCACCGCGTCCGCTCCGGCGCGGACCTTGGCGGGCCAGCGCGGGCCGGGGCTCAGGACGGATCCCGGGCCTGGGCCTCGGCGCGGCGATAGGCGATCGCATCGGCCCCATGGCGGTGCTGGTGGAACCACTGCTGCAGGTCCATCAGCCAGGGGAGGCGGGCGCCCCGCAGGCCCTCAGCCACGGCCCAGCCGCCTGCGGCCATGTGGATCGCCTGGCGGTGGGCGCTGCGGTGGCCGCCGCAGAAGCAGTGCAGCCGCGTCAACCAGCGCTCCTCAAGCCGCAGGTGCAGGCCCAGTTGGCGCAGCAGACGCTCGCAGTCCCGCCGGTCCCGCTCCAGCTGCCGGGGGCTGCACTCCAGCTCGGGCCTGGCATGGCGCTCGATCAGGCCTGAAAGCAGGGCCTCCAGGCGGTCGTGCTGGCGCTCCAGGAGCTGGGATTGCTGGGCCCATGGCCGGGGCATGGCCAGGGAGGGGGCGTCCAGGACCAGGGCAGGCATGGCAGGAAGCGGCGAACTGACAGGATCGTATCATCACATCATCACAGCAGCGTGATATTATGAGTCAATGAACCAATGGGACTGTGGCAGCCTGATCCCGTTGCAGCCCGGCTAGCGTGCGCCCACCAGCCAGCCCCGTCCCGGCCCCGGCTGCGATCCCAGGGGCCAGCCAGCGTTCCTGCAGGCCCCTGGGCCCCTCCCCCTCCCTTCGACGATGGAAGCCCTCGCTGAGTACCTCAAGGTTTTTTCCGAGCCCAACCGGCTGGCGGTGTTGGAGGCCCTGCGGGACGGCCCCCGCAATGTCAGCGCCGTGGTCGAGACAACCGGCCTCAGCCAGGCCCTGGTCTCCAAACACCTCAAGCTGCTGACGATTGCGGGAGTGGTGCTGCGCCGCCCTGAAGGCAGCCTCGTCTTTTATGCGGTGAGCGACCAGCGGGTGTTCCAGCTGCTTGACCAGGCCAATGCCCTGCTGCTGGCCACCCGGCGCCAGCAGCTCGATGCCCTGGTGGCCGCCCTTTGATGCCGTCCTTGCCCACCTCCCTGGCGGAGCTACGGCAGGCCCTGGCCCGGGGTGAGACCCACTTTGTCGGGTTGCGCCTCGATGACCTCGATGGGGTTGATCTGGACCTATCCGGCTGTGATCTGAGCGGCAGTTGCTTCCGCGAAGCCCGCTTTGGCCATGCCCACTTCGGCGCTGCCCTGATCGAAGCCTGTGCGTTTCAACAGGCCCTGCTCTGGGGCGCCGACCTCTCCAACGTGCGCGCCGCCCGCTCCCTCTGGCACGGGGCCGACCTCTCCGGCTCGCGCCTGCAGGGGGCCGACTTCCGCGAGGCCTGGCTGCACCGCTGCTGCCTGCGGGGCGTGGTGGCCGCTGGCAGCACCTGGCAGAACGCCCGCATGGTGGACGCCGATTTCCGCTCAGGCCTCGACCAGCTCACGGATCTCGGCAGGGCCGACTTCCAGGGCGCCGACCTCAGTTTTGCCCTGTTCCAGGGGGCCCAGCTCGGCGGCGCCAACCTGCGGGACACCTGCCTCTACGGCGCCGATCTGGCCGCGGCCAATCTGGAGGGAGCCGACCTGCGCGGCTGCGACCTGCGCGATTGCCGCCTCAGGGGCGCCAACCTGACCGCGGCCCGCCTTGAGGGCAGCCTGCTGAGCGAGCACCAGCTGGCCGAGTTCCCCCCGGCGATGCCCTAGCCCCCCAAACAAGCCGCCAACGGCCCCCTCAAACGAGCCACTCAGCCAACCGCCGCCCCCCAGCAGGCGGCATAGGTTGAACCAATCCCATCCCCTGCACCGCCCTGCCCATGGCTTCCCCCTTTGACCTGGTGGTGCTCGGCGCCGGCTCCGGAGGCCTGGCCGCCGCCAAGCGGGCGGCCTCCTACGGGGCCAAGGTGGCGATCGTCGAGGGGGACCGGGTGGGCGGCACCTGCGTGATCCGCGGCTGCGTGCCCAAGAAACTGCTGGTGTACGGGGCGGGCTTTCGCCACAGCCTCAGCGATGCGGCCAGCTACGGCTGGGAGCTGGGTCCGGCCCGCTGTGATGCCTCGATCCTGCTGGCCAATGTGGCCGCCGAAGTCGATCGGCTCGACCAGCTGCACCGGGATCTGCTCGCCAAGGCGGGCGTCACCCTGATCCAGGGCTGGGGCCGCTTTCTCGATGCCCACACCGTTGAGGTCAGCAGCGGCGCCGCCGGGGGCGGGGCTGCCGGGGGAGCGCGAGGAGCGGCTGAGCCAGGGGCCGCCAGCCAGCAGCTGGTCGGCGAGCGCATCCTGATCGCCGTGGGCGGCCGGCCCAAGCGCCCCGCCATCCCCGGCGCCGAGCTGGGCTGGGTCAGCGACGACCTGTTTCTGCAACGGCAATTGCCCAGCCAGGTGGTGATGGTGGGCGCCGGCTTCATTGCCTGTGAATTCGCCTGCATCCTGCGCGGCCTGGGGGTGGGGGTGACCCAGCTGGTGCGCGGCGACCACCTGCTGCGCGGCTTTGACCGGGAACTCGCGGCCGCCGTGCAGGAGGCGATGGAGGCCGACGGCATTGCCATCCGCTTCGCCCACAGCCCGGCGGCCATCAGCGGCAGCCCCGGCGACCTCACCGTCACCACCCAGAGCGGCGAACAGCTCGCCTGCGGCGCCGTGATCCTGGCCACGGGCCGGCGTCCGTTCCTGCAGGGGCTGGACCTGGAGGCGGCCGGCGTGGCGATCGAGGGCCACCGCATCCCCGTGAACCCCGACCAGGTCACCAACGTGCCCCACATCTATGCCGTGGGCGATGTCACCGACCGGATCAACCTCACGCCCGTGGCGGTGGATGAGGGGCGGGCCTTTGCCGACACGGTGTACGGCAACAAACCACGGCGGGTGAACCACAGGCTGGTGGCGAGCGCCGTGTTCAGCGACCCGGAACTGGCCAGCGTCGGCCTATCGGAAGAGGAGGCGATCGAGCGCTACGGCGAGGAGGCGATCCGCATCCACCGGGCCCGCTTCCGGCCGATGGCCCTGGCCCTGCCGAAGCGGGGTCCGCGGGTGCTGCTGAAGCTGGTGGTGGAAACCAGCAGCGACAAGGTGCTGGGCTGCCACATGGTCGGCGACCACGCCGCCGAAATCATCCAGATGGCCGCCATCGCCATCGGCATGGGGGCCACCAAGGCCGACTTCGATCGCACCATGGCCCTGCACCCGACCGTGGCCGAAGAATTCGTGACGATGCCCTCCTGATCGCTGGCCTGCCCAGGTTGGGTTGGCGGGCTGGCATCGCCAGGACTCGGTAGGGCAGGCCCCGGGGATCGCTTGGGGCTGGGGGCAGCCGCCACCCTTGGCGAGCCCGCTGCGCCTGCGGTTGCGCCGCCCGGGCCCAACCCGGCAAGGACCAGCACCTAAGTTGGCCGAAATCCCATCAGCCATGGTGCTCCCAGCCCTCGTGGAGCCATCCAGCCCAAGCCGCCCGACCTGCCAACCGGCCCCCCAACCAGGGACCCTGCCGTGGCAGCAGCGCTGCCCCCAGGAGCCGCGCCGATCGGCCCCAACTGCTGCCCCCCATCCGGGCGCCCCGGAAACGGGCCAAGGACAGGCGGGGCCAGCGATGTCCAATGCCCCCACGCCAGGTTGGGCCAAGGGCAAGGGCGTCCTGCACACGGCCTATGGCGGCCGGGTCCGCCCTGCCGGCCCCCTGCTGGTCCTCTTCCTTGCCGGTCTGCTGCCCCTGCTGTTGAGCAGCTGCGTGGGACGGCCGGTGAGCCCCAGCCCCAGGAGCCTCAAAAGCGGCGATCGGCCTGCCCTGCACAACCTCAACCGCGGGAGGGTCGGGGCCCATCGCCGCAGCAGCGACGACCGCCACGATTAGGCCCTCCCCAAGCTGGGTCGGACGACGTGATCTGAGCCCTGCAGGGGATTTCCCCACCCTTCGACCTCGCTAATCAGCCGTGGCGTCTTTCCCCTGGCGCAATCGCTAGAAAGCTCCGCCGGGGCTACAGCAGCGACGTTCTTGAAAGCCGTATTCGATAGGGGCTGGATTGAGATTGCGCCCAGATTTTACATCCAGGCGCTGCGCCCTGAGGCCCTATTTAGAGACTCTATTTAGAGGCCGTATTTAGCCGCCGCCATTTGTTTGCAGATCAGTTTTGCCTGGTCGAGGCTGGCCTTTTTATTCAGCTGGGTCACCACACAACCGCACGTCTCCTTGACCATGCCGGCCGGAGCCGTTTTGCCCGCCGATGACAGTTCACTGGCCATGGCCTGGGAGCAGGCACCCATGATGATCTGGTCCTTCATGTTGGCCTGGGGAGCCTGGGGCTGGGCACCGGACTGGGTGGCCCGGGACGCTGGAGCCGCCAGAAGCAGCGAACCGGACAGGAGCAGGGCAGTCAGCAAACGGCTTGGCATCGAGGGCACTAGGGGTGATCGTCACTCTCCCACGCTTCGCCAGCCCCGACCACCCCGAGCAACCGCCAGGCAACCGATCCAAAACCGGCCCCCAGTCCCTTCCGCCCAGGCCCTGGGCGGAACTGGCTGAAGTACGAACAACCCTGCGGCAGAACTCCAGCAGATCCGATTGAGCACCAGGCTCAGGGCTTTCTCTGGTCGGTTCAGGGCTCCTCAACAAGGCTGGACAGGGCCGCCCTGGCTGCCCTGCTGCCCGGCAGATGCAGAAGAGGAGCTCCATGCCGGTGGGACGAACGGGGTACCGCCCCGCTCGAATCAACGACCTCGCCGTGCAAACCAGCCCGGGAAACCCAGGCATCGAGCCGGGCGAAGGGGGATTGCCCCGCCAACCAGCCCCCCTTGGCACCGAGCAGACTGGCCTGCTTCCGGTCGCCTAGCCCAGGGGCGCCAGGTCCTCAAAGCGGAACACCTGGCGGGTGGCGGGGGTCTCGCCAAACGCTTCGGTCTCCACCACCCGTTCGGCCAGCACCCAGGGTCCGCCCGCGACCAGGGGCACAAAGGTATCGGTGAAGCGGCTCAGGCCGCCCTTGCGGGCACCTGTGGCTGGATCGCTGTACTGGCTGGTGTAGCGATGGCTGAGATAGCCATGGCCGGTGTCGGTGGTGCTTTCGGTGAAGATCGTCACCACGGTGCCGTGGATGTGGCGATGCACCATGGTCACCACCGCATCCTTGATGCGGTAGCGATCCCCGGTATTTTTGCCGCCCACGATCACCTCCACACCCACCGCATCGGTGTCACCGGCGGTGAAGGTGTTCTCCCCGTGGGTCTGCTCAAAGCCGCGCCTTACCCGGTGGATCGCCACCTCCCAGAGCTGGGAGGCCACGGCCTTGTGGATGGCCTCGTCGTCGATGCCCTGCACCTGGGCCTTGAGATCAGCGCCCACCGCAAAGGTGCCGGCCACGCTCTGGCCGTCCTGTTCCCAGAGGCACCGGCCGCCATAGCCACCAAACCCGGGCACCCAGGTGTAACGGTTCTCGTAGGCGGCGCGGAACGCGGCGCGCAGGTCGCTGCCGGGGGCGTGGACGGTGGGCTCTGCAACGGTGGCGGTCATCGCTATCGGAATCAGTGGACAGACCCTAACGAGGCCCGGGACGCCGGGGGCTGGCCCCGGGGGGAAGACTGGCCCCCGGCGGGCGGCTGGTTGGGGTCGGGGTCAGGCCGCTGGCTTGGCCATGGCGGCGTGCACGTCCTGGAGGGCCTCGATGGTGAGGCTCTGGCCCTGGAGGGCGGCGATCGCCTCCACCGCAGCCCGGGCCGCGGCCAGGGTGGTGACGGTGGGCACGGCGTAGTCGAGGGCGGCGCGGCGCAGGTAGCGATCGTCATGGGCGGCCTGGCGGCCCACCGGCGTGTTGATCACCAGCTGGATCTGGCCAGAGCGGATCGCATCCTCAATGTTGGGGCGTCCCTCATGCACCTTGAGAATGGATTGCACCGCCAGGCCCGCCTGGGAGAGCACCGCTGCGGTGCCACTGGTGGCGATCAGGGCGAACCCAAGCTCGATCAGGCGCCGGGCGACGGGCACCAGGGCCGGTTTGTCGCGGTCGTGGGTGGAGAGGAACACCACCCCCTCGGTGGGCAGGGCCTCGCCGGCGGCGAGCTCGGCCTTGGCGTAGGCCATGCCGAAGCTGGCAGCGCTGCCCATCACCTCCCCGGTGGAGCGCATCTCCGGCCCCAGCACCGAGTCGGCGCCAGGGAAGCGCTTGAACGGCAACACCGCCTCCTTCACCGCCTGCAGGGGCGGCACCGGCTCGCTGGTGATCCCCAGCTCGGCCAAGCTGCGCCCCGCCATCAGCCGGCTGGCGATCTTGGCCAGGGGCACGCCGGTGGCCTTGGCCACAAACGGCACCGTGCGCGAGGCCCGCGGATTGGCCTCAATGATGAACACCTCGCCCTCGCGCACGGCGAACTGGAGGTTGATCAGACCGTTGACGTGGAGGGCCAGGGCCAGGTCCCGGCTCCAGCGCCGGATCGTGGCCAGGGACCCGGCATCGAGGGACACGGCCGGCAGGGCACAGGCCGAATCACCGGAATGGATGCCGGCGGGCTCGATGTGTTCCATCAAGCCGCCGATCACCACCGCACCGCTCTGGTCGCAAAGGGCATCCACATCCACCTCGATCGCATTTTCCAGGTACTGGTCGATCAGCACCGGGTGGTCGGGCTCCACCTGCACGGCCTCGAGCATGTAGCGGTTGAGTTCCTCCTCATCGAAGACCACCTCCATGGCGCGGCCACCGAGCACATAGCTGGGCCGCACCACCACCGGATAGCCGACCCGCTCGGCCACGGCCCGGGCCTCGGCCTGGCTGCGGGCCAGGCCATTGCGGGGCTGGCGGATCTCAAGGCGGCGCAGGATCGCCTCAAACTGCTCCCGATCCTCAGCGCTGTCGATCGATTCGGGCGAGGTTCCCCAGAGGCGGGTGCCGGTGGCCAGGCCCTCGGGGCTGGCCAGCCAGCGCAGCAGGGGCAGGGCCAGCTTCAGGGGCGTCTGGCCGCCGAATTGCACAATCACGCCCTCAGGCCGTTCCGCCTCGATCACGTTGAGCACGTCCTCAAGGGTGAGGGGCTCGAAGTAGAGCCGGTCACTGGTGTCGTAGTCAGTGGACACCGTTTCCGGGTTGCTGTTGAGCATCACCGTGGCGAAGCCCTCGGCCTGGAGGGCAAAGGAGGCGTGCACGCAGCAGTAGTCGAATTCGATGCCCTGGCCGATGCGGTTTGGACCACCCCCGAGGATCAGCACCTTGCGGCGGGATTCCGGCTGCACCTCCGATTCGGCCGGCACCCGCTCAAGCCGGCCGTCTGCCGTGAGGCGCTCAATGGGCCGCTCGTAGCTGGCGTAGTGATAGGGCGTGCTGGAGGCGAACTCGGCGGCGCAGGTGTCCACGGTTTTGAACACGGCATTCACCCCCAGGCCCTGGCGATGGCGGCGCACGGCGAGTTCGTCGCTGCCGGTGGCCCAGGCGATCTGGCGATCGGAGAAGCCCAGTTGCTTGAGGGCCAGCAGGGCATCGCCGTCGAGATCGGCCAGCTGGCGGCCGCGCAGCAGATCGGTCTCCGCCGCAAGAATGCCGCGCAACTTGGCCAGGAACCAGGGGTCGATGGCGCTGAGGGCGTGGATGGCCGCATCGCTGCGGCCCGCCACCATCGCTTCGCGCACGGCAAAGATGCGGTCCGGGGTGGGGATGCGCAGCTGGGCATCGAGGTCGCCTGGCTCGATCTCGCCATCGGGCCGGTCACAGCCCCAGCCGGCATGGCCCGTTTCCAGGGAGCGCAGGGCCTTCTGGAACGACTCCTCAAAGCAACGGCCGATCGCCATCGCCTCACCCACCGATTTCATCGAGGTGGTGAGCACCGCCGGACTGCCGCGGAACTTCTCAAAGGCGAAGCGGGGAATCTTGGTGACGACGTAGTCGATCGTGGGCTCAAAACAGGCCGGCGTCTTGCCGGTGATGTCGTTGAGGATTTCATCGAGGGTGTAGCCCACCGCCAGGCGGGCGGCAATCTTGGCGATCGGGAAACCGGTGGCCTTGGAGGCCAGGGCCGAGGAGCGACTCACCCGCGGATTCATCTCGATCACCACCACATCGCCATTGGCGGGGTTGATCGCAAACTGGATGTTGCTGCCCCCGGTTTCCACACCGATCTCGCGGATGATCGCGATCGATTGGTCGCGCAGGCGCTGGTATTCCCGGTCGGTGAGGGTCTGGGCCGGGGCGACGGTGATCGAATCGCCGGTGTGCACCCCCATCGGATCGAGGTTCTCGATGCTGCACACAATCACGACGTTGTCCGCCAGATCGCGCATCACCTCCAGCTCGAATTCCTTCCAGCCGAGCAGGGATTGCTCGATCAGGATCTGGGAGACCGGGCTGGCCTCCAGGCCGCTTTTGCAGAAGGCGCGGAATTCCTCCGGGTTGTAGGCGATGCCCCCACCGGAGCCCCCCAGGGTGAAGGCGGGGCGAATGATGCGTGGGTAGGTGCCGATCGCCTCCCCCACGGTTTCGGCCTCGGCCAGGCTGGTGGCGATGCCGGACGGGCACACGGCCACGCCGATCCGCTCCATCGCCTGTTTGAACAGCTGGCGGTCTTCCGCCTTGCGGATTGCCTCCAGATTGGCGCCGATCAGCTCAACGCCATAGCGGGCCAGGGTGCCGTTCTCGGCCAGGGTGACGGCCAGGTTGAGGGCGGTCTGCCCCCCCATGGTGGGCAACAGGGCATCGGGCCGTTCCAGCTCGATCACCCGGGTCACCACCTCGGGGGTGAGGGGCTCGATGTAGGTGCGATCGGCCATGTCCGGATCGGTCATGATCGACGCCGGGTTGGAATTCACCAACACCACTTCGAATCCCTCGGCGCGCAGGGCCTTGCAGGCCTGGGTGCCGGAGTAATCGAATTCGCAGGCCTGGCCGATCACGATCGGACCCGACCCCAGCAGCAGGATGCGACGCAAATCCGTGCGACGGGGCATGGGCGGAAGGGCGGGCGGCCAAACCTGGCTAGCCTCTCACGGCAGGCGACGTCAGCTGCGACGGTCGCTACGCTGACCCCATCCTCCCTAGTACCCCCACCTCCATGAGCGAACTCCAGCGCCTGAAGGGGCTGCTGCCCCCAGAGATGCAGAGCTGGGTGTTCGTTGAAGCCGCCGCCGCCGCCGATCCCGCCTTGATCACGCTGGAGGAGATCGGTCGTGATGAGGTGGAAATCCAGCTGGATCTCCAGGCCTGGGATCAATTGGCCCTGGACCACCGCAACCTGCTGTTCTGGCATGAGGTGGGCCGGATCCAGAACGATGCCATCCCCCGGGATGGCTGGGAGATGGCCGCCCTGGCGATCGGCCTGGGCGGCGCCATCGGCGAGCTGTGGGTGCAGGACGGCCTGCTGCTGCTGATGGCCCTGGGCCTCTCCGGCTTTGCCGGCTATCGGCTCTACCTCAAGAACAACCCGGAAAAACGGCTCCAGGATGCGATCACCGCCGATGAACGGGCGATCGACCTGGCCTGCCGTTTCGGCTACAGCCTGCCCAACGCTTACAAAAGTCTCGGGGGAGCGCTCAAGGAGCTGATTGAGCAGACCCGCAAGAAACGCAAACGGGCGTTCTACGAAGACCGGCTCGAGGCCCTGCGCAAGAGTGCCGGCAAGGCCCGGGCCGAAATGGCCCAGCAACAGGGCTCCCGCGAATCGGTCACCAGTGAGAACGTCTATGGATAGTCAGGCCCTGGATCGTCAAGCTCCAATTGGTCCAGCACTGGAGCGTCAACCGCTGGACACCCACGCCCTGGCCCTGCTGGCCGCCGATGCCTGCGATGACCGCAAGGCCGTCAACATCGTGCTGATCCGGGTCGATGAGGTGTCCTCCCTCGCCGACTGGTTCGTGATCGCCTCGGGCCTGTCCGACATGCAGGTGCGTGCCATCGCCCGCTCGGTCGAGGACCGGCTGGAGGCCGAGGCCGGTCGCCTGCCCCTGCGCAAGGAGGGCCAGAGCGAAGGGCGCTGGGTGCTGCTCGACTACGGCGACGTGATCGTGCACGCCCTCACCCCGGCCGAGCGCAGCTACTACGACCTGGAGGCCTTCTGGGGCCACGGCGAAACCGTGCCATTCCTAGGCTCCGAGCCAGCCATCCTGGGATCCGGCCACCCCCTGGCCGGCTGAGCGCGAGGGGGCCAGTCCCCGTCAGATCAGCTGGCCGCTGGGTCCTCCCAGGCTCCAGGACTTGCTTGAGCCGGCCCTCGGCTCCCTGTCTTGGCCCCTCCCCTGCTTTTGCGGCCCCATGTCCGACTCCCCGGTCCGAGAGCAGCCCTGCCCGGTGCCTGAGGCCCAGCGTCCCTTGAGCCTTTACCAGGAACTGGCCCAATCCTGGTTTTTCTCCTGGCCCTGCCGGGGAGCCACCGCCCTGGGCCGCAGCCTGCTGGTCAGCTGGCTGGTGGTGTTGCCGATCAGCCTGCTGGTGGCCAGTGGCAGCGTGCCCCTGCGCCACGATCTACCGCGGTTGGCGGCAGCGGCGGCCGTGGCGGCCCTGGTGGTGCCGCTGCTGATGTTGGTGCGCCAATGGCTCGGTTGGACCACCGTGCTGCAGCGCCTGGTGGCCGAACGGGTCGAATACGAGGAATCGGGCTGGTACGACGGCCAGGTCTGGGAGAAGCCCCTGGCCTGGCGGGAACAGGACTGGCTGGTGGCCAGTCACCAGGTGCGGCCGATCCTGGGGCGGCTGCAGCGGGCCATGGCCGTGGCCGCGGCCCTACTGCTCGGGGGGGCCAGCCTCTGTCAGGCTCTCTGAGCGCGGCCAGTCGCCGCCCGCCGGCTCCGATCCCGCAATGAGTTTTTCCAGCAGTTTTTCCGCCAGCCAGCGCCGCGGTGTGCCGCCCCTGGAGGTGCGCCTCCTGCGGGGCGGCAGCCTGGAATCGGTGCACCGGGTCCATGCCGTGGTTTGCGACCAGCGGGGGAGGGTGCTGATGCGCGCCGGCGATCCCCAGCGGCTCAGCTTTGTGCGCTCGGCCCTCAAACCTTTTCAGGCCCAGGTGTTTGTGGCCACCGGCGCCGCCGACCAGGCCGGCAACGATGGGCGCAGCCTGGCGATCGCCTGTGCCTCCCATGCCGGCACCCCCGCCCACGCCCGCGAGGCCTTCAAGCTGCTCTGGAACGCCGATCTGGAACCAGACCAGCTGCAATGCCCGGTTCCCAAGGGTGGCACCAGCCCGCTGGAGCACAACTGCTCCGGGAAGCACGCCGCCTTCCTGGCCAGCTGCCGCCGCATGCACTGGCCGCTGGAGAGCTACCTGCAGCCCGACCACCCCCTGCAGCAGCAGGTGCTCAAACAGGTGGGCGACCTGCTCGGCATGCCCGGGGCTGAACTGGTGACGGCCCGCGATGACTGCGGCGCCCCCACCTTGCAGTTGCAACTGGCCCAGATGGCCCTGCTGTTTGCCCACCTGGGGGCCTCCGAACAGGCCGACCTGGAGCGGCTCAGCCGGGCGATGCTGGCCCATCCGGAGCTGGTGGCAGGCGAGGGGCGCTTTGACACCGAGGTGATGCGCCGCGGCCACGGCCAGGTGCTCAGCAAGGGCGGCGCCGAGGGCATCCAATGCCTGAGCCGGATCGGCGAAGGCCTGGGCCTGGCCATCAAGGTGGAGGACGGCGCCAGCCGGGCCAAACAGGCCGTGGCCCTGCACCTGCTCAAGCAACTGGAATGGCTGACCCCCCTCACCATCGAAGAGCTGTCCCAGCAGTATCTGGTGCCCAGCGAAGGGGTGAGCCTGAAGGTGAGCGGCGAGCTGCGCTTCGACGCCGCCAGCGCCTGAGCCCCCCGGGGGCACGGGGGAAAACGCTCGCGATCGGGAGGGGAAAGGCGCCCTTCCCATCGCCGGCCCCCAGCCTTGGCAGAACTGCCCTGGCAGCCTGGGGGCCCTAGTGGGCCCGGCTCTCTTTGCGGCGGCGGTGGCGGAGCGAATCGGCCAGGGCCAGGGCCAGAAACACCACCCCGATCAGGCCGCTGAGCCATTCCGGCATCTCGATGTGCATCGGCGAGAGCACCACGCCGACCAGCATCACCAGGCCCAGGGCACCGATGGCGTAGTGGGCGCCATGTTCGAGGTAAATCAACTCATCGAGGGCCCGCTCGCGCACCAGTAACAGGGTGATCGAGCGGATGAACAATGCTCCCAGGCCCAGGCCGGTGAGGATCAGGGGCAACTCATTGGTGATCGCAAAGGCGCCCACGGTGCCATCGAGGCTGAAGGAGGCATCCAGCAGCTCCAGGTAGATGAGGCTGGCAATCCCGCCACCGGCCGCAGCCCGCCCCACGGCCTGCTCCTCAGTCCCGAAGGCCTCGGCAATGGACGTGCAAACAATCTGCAGCACCAGGCCGATCACCCCGGCGATCAGCAGCTCACCCCGGTTGGCCGGCGGGATCCAGATCTGCAACAGCAGCAGCACCACCAGGGCCAGGGCCACCTCAAGCGATTCGATCCGGCCGGCGCGGCTGAGCCGCGATTCGATCGCCCGCATCCAGTGGAGGCTCTTGGCTTCGTTGAAGAAGTAGCGCAGGCAGACCATCAACAGGAACATGCCGCCGAAGGCCAGGATGCGCGGTTCGGCCAGCTTGAGCAGCTGGTGGTAGGCCTCCGGATGGTTGAAGGCGTCATCAAAGGCCGTGGCCAGGCTGACGCCACCGGCCAGGCAAACCAGCACCAGCGGGCCGAGAAAGCGCACGCCGAAGACCGGAATCACCAGGCCCCAGGTGAGGAAAAACTGCTGCTGGCGCGGCGTGAGCCGGTCCAGCACCCGGGCATTGACCACGGCATTGTCAAAGGAGAGGCTGATCTCCAAAATCAGCAACACCAGGGTGATCCACACGGCCGTCAAGCCCTCATGCAAGCCCGCCTGCTCGCCCCGCACGACCCCCACCAACGTCAGGCCGATCAGACAGAGACCAAGGGGAACCTTGAGGTACCGGAGGTATTGCCGCATGGCGAAATCGTCGTCTACTCGAATGATCTGACCATCTTGCAGCGCTGGCAGCCGCTTTCAAGCCCCAAAACCCAGCACAGGGGGGGCCAGGGGCTGGGCGCCGGCGGGCCGCCCTGGCCTGGACAAGGCAGCGGGCAGGCGGGCCAGGCGGGGCGCCCCGCCCAGACTGGGAACCGATCCAGACCATGAACCGATCCAGATCGAGGAACCATCCAGGGGCTGGACGCCTCTGGAGCATGGAACCAACCAGCTGACGCAAGCCCCTCAGGCGAAAGCCCCTCAGGCGCGAGACACCAGGGCGCAGAACCCATAAGAGCGCCGGTCCCAGCAGCACAAGGGAGCAACCAGGCCCCGGGCCAGGGGCACCCACCCGACCATTGCCCTGCAGGCAGGCCATGCCCTATGGTCCTTGAGGCGACGCGGGGTAGAGCAGTCTGGTAGCTCGTCGGGCTCATAACCCGAAGGTCAGGAGTTCAAATCTCCTCCCCGCCACCAACTCCCAGAAGCCCCGGCCTTCCCTGAAGCGCCGGGGCTTTTGTTTGGCCAGGAGGCCTGGGCGGTCGGGTTGAACGGGTCTCTGGGCCCGGGAGCGCCGAACCGGTCCGGGGCCACGGGCCGAGGCCAGGCGAGCCTGCCCTGGCCAGGTCTGCAGGCGCCCCGCCCATCAGGACAGACCAGCGCGCTCCTCCCCGTTCCCCCCGGGCCAGGGCCCACCACGCCAGCCCCAGGTCTGCTGGCAGCCCAGCCCCCTTCCTCTCCCAGCCCAGCCCCACCTGCCATGCCTGCCAGCGCCCCCGGTGCCCATGCCAGCGGTCCTGACGCCAGGGGGGCGGGCGGCTGGGGAGCCGACGGACCGGAACCGGACGCCATCGTGGTGGGGTCGGGCGCGACCGGCGGCGTGGCGGCCCTGGCCCTGGCCCTGGCGGGCCTGCGGGTGCTGGTGCTGGAGGCCGGTCCCCAGCTGGAGGCCAACCGCGCCTTTGGCAGCGAGCCCCTCAACAGCCTCAAGCGCCTGGCCCGCATGGCCAGCGGCCGCCAACGGCGGGCCATCCACCACCCGGGCTACTGGAAGGCCAACCCCGACCTGTTTGTGGATGAGGTCCGCAATCCCTACACCACCCCGGCCGATCGCCCCTTCCTCTGGACCCGGGGCCGCCAGGTGGGCGGCAAGAGCCTCACCTGGGGCGGCATCACCCTGCGGCTCTCCGATTTCGAGTTCCAGGCGGCCCAGCGCGATGGCCATGGCGCCTGCTGGCCGATCCGCCACGCCGACCTGGCCCCCTATTACGAGCGGCTGGAGCGGCGGCTGGCGGTCCATGGCCAGGCCGATGGCCTGGCCCAGCTGCCCGACGGCCATTACCGCGATCCCCTGCCCTTCACCCCGGCGGAAGCCCACCTGCAGGCCGCCCTCGGCCGGGAGCTGGGTCTCCCCCTGATCCATTCCCGCGGCTTTGCCCTGCGGCGACAGAGCCCAGGTGCAGACCCCTGGCCCCGTTCCAGCTCCCAGGGGGGCTGCCTCAAGGAGGCCCTGGCCACGGGCCGGGTGCAGCTGCGCAGCGGCGCCGTGGTGAGCCATGTGGAGCTGGACCCCCGCAGCGGCCGGGCCAGGGGGGTGGTGCTCATCGATGCCGACAGCGGCCAGAGCCAGCGGGCCGGCGCCGCCCTGGTGGTGCTCTGCGCCTCGACGATCGAAAGCCTGCGGATCCTGCTGCACTCGGGTCCTGAGCACCAGGACCATGGCCTGGAGGACCCCTCAGGCCGGCTCGGCCACGGCCTGATGGACCACATCTCCACCAGCCGCTTCTTCGCCCTGCCCAACCAGGCGGCTGCCGGAGCGACAGAACTCTCCGGGGCCGGCAGCGTCTTCATCCCCAACACGGTGAACCTGGGGACAGACCCCGACCAACCCTTCCTGCGGGGCTACGGCCTCTGGGGGGCGATCCAGCGGTTTGACCCGCCGCCCCCGTTCAAGCGCCGGCCCAGCGAAGCGGTGGGCTTCCTGATCGGCCATGGCGAAGTGCTCAGCCAGCACCACAACCGGGTGAGCCTCGACCCGGAGCTGCGCGATGCCTGGGGCCTGCCCGTGGCCCACATCGACTGCCGCTGGGGCGAGAACGAAACCCTGATGGTGGCCCACATGCAGGAGCGCATGCAGGCGGCCGTGGCCTGCGCCGGCGGCCAGATCGCCCCCCTGGAGGATTTGTTCCTCTTCCCCCTGGTGGAACCGCTGGTGAAGGGCAGCCTGGCCCTGGCCCCCGGGGCACCCCCGCCGGGTTACTACATCCATGAGCTGGGCGGGGCGCCGATGGCCGACACCGAGGACGCGGGGGTGCTGAACCGCTGGAACCAGCTCTGGCGCAGCCCCAACCTGCTGGTCACCGATGGGGCCTGCTGGCCCAGTTCCGGCTGGCAGAGTCCCACCCTCACGGAGATGGCGATCACCTGGCGGGCCTGCGAACGGGCCGCTGAGCAACTGCGCCGCGGTGAGCTCTGACCCCTGCCTGACGGCCAAGGCGCTGCTCACCGATGGGGTCAGCAGGCCCGTCCACGCGGTTGGCGCCCCCCTTGGGCCGGGGGCCAAGGGGGGCTGCAGCCCAAGGGGCGTGCGAAGACCCGATCGGACGGCACCAGGACGGGGGCCAGTGGAGCCGCTGTCTGGGAGCCCCGATCAGCTTGGTATCCCGTATCAACTCCAACAGTTAGCCCCCTGGGCTCAGGAGACACTTCCGGGGCGACCTCCAAACGGGTCGGGTAGGGAGAATCCAGGCGGGAGGTCACCCTCCCCCCTTTTTTTGTCTGGCCCCGGGGTGGAGCCCCCATCAGGCCTGCTAGACGCCGCCAGGTTGCTTAGCCCCAGGACGGGTGCCTGCCCTGGCCCGGCCGCATCAGACCCAGAGCCGGATCAGGGGTCTGGGCCTGATGGCAGGGCGGTCGGCCGCAAGCCGACGGGAGGGCCAGGGGTTGGGCCAGGGCTGGAACTGAGGGCTACCGGAGATGGGTCCAGAAATGGGTAATGAAGGGGCCCCAGCGGGTGGCCCCAGAACTGGCGTCTGGCAGCGATAGGCCGCATGCAATTGATGGGCCGCTTGTAATCGATCGCCACGGCATCAACCGATGCGGTCATCCATGCAGCACCCAATGATCAATGCAGAGACCCATCAAACAATCCATCAATCCATCAATCCATCAACCCAGCAATGCCAGGCTGGACGCGAAGGGCCGCGGCCTTGACTGAAGCAGGGCACCCGATTGCGGAAGTTCGCTGCTCCCAGGGTCGGTGCCAGCGCCACTAGCGGTTGGGAGCAGCCCAGCCCGTGGGGGGTGGCTCGCCTGGGGGCTCGAGCCGCCGCCCTGGCCCTTCAGGCGACGTCGTCGTGAAAGAGGCCGTTGAGGTAGTGCTGGCTGACACAGCCATCGGCCCAGCCGTGCTGGAACAGAAAGCCCGCCAGGGCGGAGGTCACCAGGCGGTACTGGTCCCAGTCGGGTCGGGCCTGAATGAAGGCGCGCATGCCATCGAAGAGGGCCTCGGGAATTTCCGCCTCCAGGCTGATGCGCTGGGCCTGGCAAACGGTGGCAGCCTGGCGGTTGGCGTGATCAGCCATGGGGGCATCACCCCTGGCGGTTTCAGCCATAACGGTGTCAGCCATACCGGCGGCAGCCATGACGGCGTCAGCCCTCGCGATGTCCAGCCCTGGGCCCGTCCGATCCCGGGACCCTGGGGCCGGCTGGGCGACAGGAGCCACCGCCAGCGGCAACGGGCCCCGAAGGGCCGGGTTGGCCCGGGCAGAGGGCGCTTGAGCACCTGACTGGCCAGACTCTGCCGGGAGCTGGCCGAGACAGCGGTTCAGGTGATGAATCGACTGGCGGCTGCCCTTGGCCCTGCCCGCCAGCCCGCTGGCGCCACTGGCCAAGGGCGGTAGCGCCCGGGACGGGGGCCCACCGGACGCCAGCGGGCTCAAGCCGTTCGAACCGGGAGCCGCGGGCAGACCGCCCTGGCCCCCGGGTCCGGCCGGCCGTGGCCGCCCGAGCGGCTCCCCAAGGGGGCTGAAGCCAGGCCCGAGATCCAGCCAATCGCCCTGTTCTGCTCCAGCCTCCGCTCCCACCGTTGACGTCCGTTCAATGGGGTCAGCAAGCCACAGCCCCCCGGCCCCCGTCAAACGGCCCTGGCCTAGCCGAAGCCAAGCCGCATCAGCCTGAGACCGCCTGCGCCAGCTGGCTTCGCCAGGGAGGAGCGCCCGGGGCGGGTCAAGCCCACGAGCCATGGGGTGCCCTGTCAAGGGTCCGTGGGAGGACTGGCCCCATTCCCCAAAGCCCCTGCCCTGGCGGGCCCTCTGCAAGCTGGAACTGTGGGAAAACCCGGCCAAACCTGTGGAAAAGCCCCGCCACCTGGGGAAATCCGCCATAGATCAGGAAATTTAATGCCAGATCAAAGCGATTGGTAGCAAGGGCTGCTGAGACGGCGGAGGGGCCTCAAGACAGCGGGATTTGGACCTGGAGGAGGCCTCCGGTCTCGCCTTTTGGTCCCATCGGTCCCTGTGTGGGCCTGACCACTGAGACTGTCGCTGAGACAGCGCCAGCAGCGGTCCGGCAGCCAGCTCGGGATCGGGTCGTTTGGATCGCTGGCTGCCGGCTCAGCCCGGAGCCGGCTCAGCCCAGAGCAGGCCCAGTGCCATCAACGGCGGTGTCCGGGTCCCCCACCGCGGGCCCTGCGGCCCCTTGGGTGCCGGAACCAGGGGCAGCCTGCTGGCGCAGCCGCTGGGCTTGCTGACTGGCGGCCAGGGTGCGCGGGCCCAGGGGGTGGTCCGCCTGGGGATAGGGGGCGTGGCCATGGCCATGCCCGTGGCTGTGGTCATGCCCATGGCTATGGCCATGGCCGTGGCTGTGGTCATGTCCAGCTTCTCCAGCGCCGTGCTCATGCCCATGGCTGGTCCCATGCCCTTGGCTGGTCTCAGGCCCATGGCCGTAGTGATGGCCATGGCTCTGGCCGGGTTCGTGCCCATGGCTAGGGTCAGAGCCGTGGCCGGGGACGGAGCTGGGGTCGCCGTGGCGATGCCCGTGGTCCTGCGGCTGGCCGGGGGCGGGGTTGGCCGCGGCAGGCAGGGGCTGGCCGTCTGGCTGGCAGGCGCCCGTGCATTCCAGTTCGCAGAGGGTGCAGGCTTCGCTGAGCCCCTCCACGTGGTGGTGGTGGCTGCGCTGGGGGGCGCCCACCTCCAGTTCAAAGCCGAGCACCTGGGCCCGGTATTTGCATAACGAGCAGTTCATCTGGGTGTCGCCACGCAGCACCTCCTCGAGGCGCTCGCGGAAGGTTTCCACCACCAGGGGGTGGTCGCCCAGGTAGCTGGCATCGATGAAGTCGAGCTCCGGGTGGTCGGCGGCCACCAGGGCGGTGTGCTGGCGGATGCGGCTGACCAGAACCCCGGAGAACAGGAAGTAGGGGAAGACCACGATGCGGCGAAAGCCCAGGCGCACGGCATGGCGCAGGCCTGGCTCCACCAAGGGGAAGGTGACGCCGGAGTAGACGGTTTCCCCCCAGCCAAAGCCGAGGCCCTCCACCAGCATCCGCGTCACCTTGGAGACATTGGAATTGGCATCGGGATCGGAGGAGCCTCGCCCCACCACCACCAGCAGGCTGTCGTGGAGTGGCACGGCTGGCCCCCGGGCTGGACGGGGCTCGGCCGTGATCGCGCCCGCCTGAGCAGGGCCAACGGCGGCCCCGGCCCCCTCCGGGCTGGCCCGATCGGCGGCGGCGAGGGCTTCGCGAATCCGCGCCCCGGCCGCCTGGATCATCTTGAGATCAACCCCCAGCTCGCGGCCGTAATCGATGCGCAGGCCGGTCTCAGCCGCGTAGGTGTTGAGCACGGAGGGGATGTCGTTTTTGGCGTGGCCGGCGGCAAACAACATGGCGGGCACGGCCAACACGCGCTTCACCCCCTGGGCCCGCAGGCTGTCGAGGCCCTCCCGCAGAATCGGTCGGGCAAATTCCAGGTAGCCGTGGGCCACGGGAACCTCTGGCACCAGCTCGCGCAGGGCTTCAGCCAGCTGGGCAAATTCGGCCACGGCCAGGCGATTGCGGCTGCCATGGCCACAGATCAACACCCCCAGGGGACCCCCGTCGGCCTCCAGGAGGGAGGAGCCTCCCGGGGAAGGGCCAAAACCCTGGGGTGCTGCGCTGGAAACCATGGGATGCCCTGCCTGGCTTCGACCCTATCGCCCGTATCCCGGCGGCCCCAGCGACCGGACCAGGACGCCGGGCCTGCCCGCAAGGCCGCTTACCAGAAGAATTCGGAGAACCGCCCCCAGCCAGGGGTCAAGCGAACAAAAAGAAACGTTACATTTGAGAGGCGTTGTTCCCAAACCATGTCGTCGAGCTATTCCTCCGGTTCCGGCGCCGCCAGCGGCCAGGGACCGTCCCTGTCCTGGTACGAAGCGGCTGCCGCCGCCCAGATCCACGCCGAGCAACTGCAGCGGGCTGAACTGTTCAACGGCCGGGCCGCCATGCTCGGGGTTCTGATCGGTGTGCTCACCGAAGCCCTCACCGGCCAGGGAATCCTGCACCAGATCGGCCTGGGCACCCTGCTCAGCCCGGGCTGACACCAGCCCCCCATCCAAGCCGCCGCGCTGCAAAAGCGGATCTGCCCCTGGCCCCAGCCCCCCCGCATCAACGGGTGGGCTGGGGCTTGCCATTGGCGCGGCATTGCCTTGGCAAGCCTGAAACGGCCGAATCGCGATGATGCCCCAGCTTGGCTGGCGCGATGGCCCTGTTTCTGCCCAACGACCGGGATCTGCTCTGGGACACCAGCCATTTGGTGGAACTGGGCCAGGGCTACGGGGTCGTGTTCGGCACAAATTCTCCGTTTGAGGCCTACCTCATGGCCCTGGTCAGCAAAGAACTGGGCACATTCAATCTGCTGGGAGCCGGCTGCAATGCCAAGGAAGTGGAAGACCTCGTGGCCGCCGCCGTGCTGCCGGTGGTTCTTCTGCTCGTCGACAGCATCAGCAGCGATTGCGGCGCCGCACTGGTGCAGCGACTTCGCCAAGCAAAACCGGATATCAAAACGCTGCTGCTCGTCAACAACCTCAGCAACTATGGCCGCCAGCCCAGCCTGCCCGAGCGCTTCGATGGCCTGATCAGCGCCGGCAGTGTGGGCCGGGGCGGCATTTATCGCTGCCTGGAGATGATCTTGAAGCAGGGCCACTCCTACATGGACCCCCTTCTGGTGCCAATCGAGCCTGCTGACCAGGCCGGTCAACAGCTTGGCTCGCTCAGCATCCGGGAACGGGCGATTCTGCCTCTCCTGGCCAGGGGCTTGAAGAACAAGGAAATAGCCAAGGAACTCTTGATCGCTGAATCCACCACCCGCGATTATGTCAGCTCAATTTTAGCCAAACTGCAAATCAACAATCGGGCAGCGGCGGCGGCCTGGGCCATTGCGCAGGGCCTGGTCGGCGACTAAATGGCCTGGGAGCTGAAACAGGACCCGACATTTGTCGGATGCGGCAGGGGGATGGTTCGCCAGACAGTGGGGAGGTCCAGGAGCGCAAGCCTGGCCGGCTCTCCCCCCACGACCCGATGCCTGATGCCTGTCATTCGCTGAGATCCCAACAACCAGCCCCGCCGGGGCAGCGCAACCCGAGCCCCGGCTCCGGGCCCAAACCCTTGGGCAGGCCATGGCCCTGGACGGATCGGGGCAACTGGCCCTGATGGGCCGTTCTGCAACCGGTTTGGGCAACTGGTTCCGATAACCCCTTCTGCCACACCTGCGGGGAACACCCTCTCGGAACTCGTGCTGGCACCGCGTTCTGGCGAAGGGCCTGCACAAGGGGCCAGGGCAGGGTCTGCCAACAGCCAAAAACTGCCCATCAGGGGTAGGGCTCCTGGGATGGCGTTGTGGCACCAGCCCTGGGCAACCGTCCAGCCCCTGCAACATTCAGCGATCAATCCTTCCATGACTCCATCAACCGAAACGACAACAACAACCGAAATGGCAACGACAACCGAAACGACAACGACAACAGCAACAGCAACAGCGACAGCAACAGCAACAGCAACAACATCCACGGGCAGCCAACCGATTGTGGCGGCCTATTTTCCGGAATGGGGGATCTACAGCCGCGATTATCAAATTGCCGATGTCCCCGCCGACCAGCTCACCCACCTGATCTACGCCTTTGCCCAGATTGACTCCACGGGCCGCATCGCCCTGTTCGATGGCTATGCCGCCACGGACAAACGCTTCACCACTGCCCCAGAGGCCGTAGGCGGAATTGCCGATCGCTACGACTACCCAGCCGGCGATCCCCGAGCCAATCAAACGCTCTTTGGCAACTTCAACCAGATCGCGGCACTCAAGCAACTGCACCCGAACCTGCGCACCAGCATCGCCATCGGCGGCTGGACCCTCTCAGGCAACATCTCCAGCAGCCTGGACAGTGCTGCCGAGCGAGCTGTGTTCACCGATTCGGTGATCAGTTTTCTGAAGACCTATCCGATGTTTGATGGGGTGGATTTCGACTGGGAGTATCCCGGCGGCGGTGGCCTGGCTGGCAACAGCAGCTCCGCCGCCGATGGGGTGAACTATGCGGCCACCTTGAAACTGCTGCGCGAAAAACTTGATGGCCTTGGCCTGGAAACCGGCCGCAGCTACGGGATCTCCGTGGCCTCGCCCGCGGGCATCGACAAGATTGCGGGCATGAATCTGGGGGAGCTGGCGAAGTCGGTGGACTTCTTCAACCTGATGGCCTACGACTTTCATGGCACCTGGGAGAGTACTACCGGCCACCAGGCGGCCCTCAGCGGCGATGCGATTGGCTACGACATTTCGACCGCGGTGAACGCCTATTTGGCTGCTGGAGTTGCTCCTGGCAAGATCGTGCTCGGTTCACCGATGTACACCCGGGCCTGGAGTGGCGTTCAATCCAGCCCAGACGACTACGGGGTAGCCGACTACGGCTATCAAGACGCGAGCAGCGGAGCGGCGCCCGGCAGTTTTGAGGCCGGGGTGTACGACTACAAAGACCTCCTCAACCAGGTCCGCGCCGGCGGCTGGCAATTGGTCTGGGACGACAACGCCCAGGCCGCCTACCTGTGGAACGCCAGCACCAACACCTTCAGTTCGTTTGAAACACCGGCCACGGTGGCGCTCAAAAGTGCCTGGGCCCGGGAAAAAGGCCTCGGCGGCATCATGTTCTGGGACCTGTCCAACGATGCGACCGGCGATCGAGCCAGCCTGGTGAAAGCAGGGGCTGACTACTGGCTGGCCGGCAAGAGTTTTGCCGAGATTGCCGCGGCATCTGACCTGGTCTTCGACCGGATCGTGGGCGGCAACGGCGCCTTTGACCTGGCCCAGGTGCTGTGCGACCCGAGCTTTGGTCAGGGAACCGGGCGCCCCAGCGATCCGCTCAACCCCACTCCCGTGATTCCAGTGCCGGCACCTGCCCCGGCCCCGACTCCGACACCCACGCCCGCCCCAACGCCTACCCCCGCCCCAACGCCGACTCCCCAGCCAACACCCACCTCCAGTCCCACACCGAGCGGCTCCCCGATCTCGACCCCTACGCCAATCGGGGCCTCCAGCCAGCCCACTGGCGCCGTCACCGCGACACTCACCCTGAGCAGCCAATGGAGTGGCACCTTTGAAGGGCAACTGGTCGTGACCAACACAGGCCCTGCAGCCCTAGGCAGCTGGAGCGCCACGCTCATCAGCCGCTACCAACTGCGCAACATCAGTGATTTCTCCGTCAACCAAAGCCAGCTCGCCGATGGCAGCTGGCAGGTCACCCTCAGGCCGCCGAGCTGGGGCCAGGCTCTGGCCGCTGGCGCCTCAGCCAGCTCCTATGTGCAAGGAGCAATCCCGGCTGGAACAACGGTGACCAGCAGCGATCTCGTCGTGGGAACAGCACCAGCTCCAGCGCCAATCCCCACCCCCATCCCCGCACCCGGTCCCTCTGGCTCCGGCATCAGCAGCGCCTCCGGCAGCACCAACGACCCAATCATGGGCGGCGGCAATGGAGGCAGCCCAGTTGCCACTGGTGGCAGTGGAGCAGGAACGCTGACCCCAGCCGACCCCATCACCAACCCGATGGCAGCCCAAGTCATCACCGTGGGGAGCGGCGACACCCACTTGCTGGCTAGCCATTCCCTCGCTGAAACCTTCAAACTCTCCTACGCCTGGGGGCGCCAACTCACGATCGAAGGCTTCGACAGCCGCCACGATCTGATCGATCTGCGCGGCTTTTGGGGGGAGGCCAACGGCGCCCACGCGGTGGCCAGTCCCTCGGGGGCGCTGATCGACCTGGGCTTCAACGCCCAGCAGGTGCTGCTCCCTGGGGTGGATGCCAGTCAACTGGGCAGCAGCAATGTGATCGTCTGAGCCACGGCCCGAGACTCGGATCCCATCGGCATCGCCCCGTCCCTGGCCCTGAACGGAGGGCCAAGGACGGGGCTTCCGTGGAGCGGGGATTCCGATCCGCCGATGCCTCAGCTGATGTCAGGCCAACGGACAACCCGTGGGAGCACGGCCGATAGCACCACAGCGAGGATTGTTCAGTGGCGCACGACCAGCCACCGGAGCAAGCAACAGCTGACAATCCAGAAACGGCTGACAATCCAGAAACAGCCAATGGGTCATCAACCCCAGCCACCACAAACCTGGCATGGGCTCGCCATCCTCGGTACCAGTCCACAGGCTTTGAGCCAAGAGCCAAAAGAATCAATCAGCCAAATGCGCTCCCGGCAAACAACCTCGGCGACACCAAGCATTAAACTTTAAAGCTTGCTGTATCGTGCCAGAATGATTGTGCTGCCCACGGCCCTTTGGGCCCATTCGCTTGGCGATCTGGGCGCCTGGTGTGCAGCGGCTCTGAGTGGCTGGTGTCTGCACAGGAGTGATCCGCAACACACCCGCAGACTGGCACGAATCGCCAACACACCGAGCTACTACCGGATCCTGGCCTTGAGCGCCATTGCGGGTGCCTGGTTAGCGGGTACCGTGAACTCCCTTCCGATCAACCTGGCCCCATCTCACAGCCTTGTAGGGGCGCTAGCAGGGGCAATCATCGGTGTTGAGCTATGGAAATGGCGCCATGGCATTCGGAACTCAACCGGCAGCTTTTTTGTCCTACCCCTGGCGGTCGGCATCATGGTCGGGCGCATGGGCTGCTTGTTTACGGGCCTCCCGGATCTCACCTATGGGGTGCCTTGCTCCCTCGCCTGGGCGGTGGATTTGGGTGATGGCATCGGTCGCCATCCCGTGCAAGCCTATGAATCGCTGGCGATGGCTGGTTTTTTGGCGGCTTATATTCCGGCCCTCCGACGCCAAGCCCCCTGGGCAACGACGCATGCGTTCCATGCCTTTGTGATTTATTACGGAGCTCAGCGATTCCTTTTAGAATTTCTTAAGCCCTATCCCAAGGTGGCAGGTCCTTTCAACTTGTTTCAACTGATCTGCGCCGCTATGTTTATCTATGGAATTCTCTGGTGGCGGCATGACGGAGCGGCTCAATCTTCAGGCCAATAAGACTGACAATTTAGCTACCACCATGGCACGCAAAGTGGCGCCCTACGTGTTCCACAGCCAGACCACCAGCCTCTGTGAAACCTGCCTGGGGCTAGTACCCGCCAAGGTCATCATCGAGGCAGACAAGGTGTTCTACCTCAAGCGTTGCCCAAGGCATGGGATGCAAAAAACCCTGATTTCGGACGATCTGGAGTATTGGCGGTCCCAAAAACTGTGGCTCAAGCCCGGCGATCGGCCTCTCCTTACCCAGACCCGAACGGAAGCCGGCTGTCCGTTTGACTGCGGATTGTGCCCCGATCACGAGCAGCATTCCTGTCTCGCCGTGCTCGAAATCAACAGCGCTTGCAACCTGGCTTGCCCGGTCTGCTTTGCCGATGCTGCCGACCTTCATGGCGGCCATCTATCGCTTACAGAGATTGAGGGGATGCTTGATGCCTTGGTGGCGAGCGAAGGGGAACCGGACCTGCTCCAGGTCTCGGGCGGCGAGCCAACACTGCACCCCGATTTCTTTGCCATCCTCGATGCGATCAAACGGCGGCCGATCCGCCATGTGATGATCAATACCAATGGAATACGGATTGCCAACGAGCCCGACTTTGTGGCCAGGCTGGCCAGCTATGCACCAGGACTGGAGGTGTATCTGCAATTTGATTCACTGAATGACGAAGCCCTGATCAACCTCCGCGGCACGCGTCTGAGCCGCATTCGCAGGCAGGCGCTCGAAGCCTTGAACAAGGTGGGACTCTCGACCACCCTGGTTTGCGTAGTCAAGCGTGGTGTCAATGATGGCGAAGTGGCCGAAATCGTGCGTCACGCCCTCACCTGGGCCTGTGTGCGGGGTGTGACGTTCCAACCGATCCAGGATGCCGGCCGCAATGAAGATTTCGAACCAGGCTCCAACCGGGTGCTGCTCACCCAGATTCGCCGGGAAGTAGCGAAATCGGGCATTTTTTCCCTGGAGGACATGATTCCACTCCCCTGCAATCCAGACCAAATCTCGATTGGCTATGGCCTGCGCCGGGGCAAAACGGTGACGCCAATCACCAACTTGATCCCGCGCGAGGCGATTGTGGCCGGGCCCAACACAATCAGCTATGAGGCCTACCCCGAGCTAAGAGCACGCTTCTTCGAACTGCTCTCCCTAGCCACCTCCCAGGTGAATACGGTTGAAAAACTTGCCAACCTGCTCTGCTGCTTACCTCAGGCCATGGTACCCGCAGAGCTGTCCTACGCCAACAGCTTTCGGGTGGTGATCATGCAATTCCTCGATCGCTATAACTTTGACTTGGCTACGGTGAAACGCAGCTGCGTCCATTTCCTCACCAAAGAAGGCCAGATCATCCCCTTTGACACCTACAATACCTTTTACCGCAAAGGCGCCGAGGGAGCCGAAGTACTTGCTGGCTACCGTGCGGGGAAAGGATGAACACAGTACGTCTCTTTGGCTTTCTCCTGCAAGCAGCAGGGATCCTGGTAGCGGGCACGTCAGGCCTATGTTCAATATTTACCCTGTGGGCTTTCATCACGACCATCCCAAGCACCTCCACCAACTCAGTCGCATTCAATAATCTAATCGGCTTTGCTATTGTCTTCTTATCGATAGGGGTTTTCTCATTCTTCTGCGGCCTTGGGCTATTCTTAGCCGGAAGAAGTATCGACAAGTCAGCCAAAGGGGACACCCAGCGCCGATAAGAACAAACATTCCAATTCGCCACCATAACCAATCAGCCTGACAATTTAGCTATCACCCCCTAACCTGGCACACTATTATCGAGTTTGTACATCCTGACTTTCGAGCGATCCTCTCCTGACCAGGAGCCGAGATCGCCAGGTCCCACCAAAAAAGAATTCATCGCCGATGATGCTTGATAGCAGACCCTCTTGACAGCGGTAAGCGAACACATCGTCCAAATAATATGGACAAACCATACTTTTAATTAGGCGCAAACGACTCAATAGCATTCACCGCAATACGCCCATAAGATACCTGATAGCACGAAATCCTACTGGGCCTTGTCCTGCAATAAGGGCATTTTAAATGATTGGCGTCGGAAGCCTCTGTTCAAGATTTTTGCCTAAGGTCAGTCGTCCTCTCCAAGCGGCATAGCTAGCCTCACAGCTCTGGCCATGAGCCTAATATCAAGTTTTGGGAACCTAGTTGTCGCCGTGCCAGTTTTTTTATAAATGACGACGATACCGTTAAGTCAGCCAAAAACAGGCGAAAACAAAAACCTAGAAAAACGAAAAACCAAAAGCCCATAAGCGCGCCAGATCAATTCAGCCAGAGGACATTTGCCAGTTTGCAAGCGCCCCCTAGCCGTTTCAACAGACCAAAAGTCGTTCTTATCATTACGCTGAGGAGTCCCAAGCCATTGGATATCAAGCGCAAAAGAAAATTTCCTAGATGCTACTCCTTAGCAAATAGGGCTTTCAAGTGACCCAATGATCTTGTTCGTCCCAGCGAGCATCCAAGTCCTAGGCTCACTCGCTGACTAAAGACTTCATTTTTGCAGCCATACCCACACAATCACGCAAAAGGATTCAACATCCAACGCCAGAGTCTTTGCCAGGAGGATTCCACACTGGGCCTGCCCACAATCAAGCCCCGCCGCTCCAGCAACTGCGCCACCATGACCGGATCAACCTGGGCCAACGTGCTGTGTTGACGTTCTGCCAAGGCCGCTGCGATTGCCACACCCACTCCCACAGATATGTTCAACTCCACAATCCGACCGACCCCTTCTCCCAGGCCGCCATAGCCTGCGGATGGTCCGAGGACGGCCAGGTTGCCAATCTCCCGCGGCAGGGTGTGGCGATAGCCGAAATTGAAGGTGGGATCGGCTTGGGGTCGACGACGTTCTAGACCTGGATAGCCCCCACGGAAATCAAGTTTGTAAGTAAAACTCCCCAGGGCTTGATCGGCTGGCACACCCCCCCAGCCCATCAACTTTGCCGTTAGCGGCGTAACGGGATGGGCCAACTGATCGGCACTACGCACATAGAGCTCCGGCATCCAGATCACCCGCCGGGCCCCCAAACTGCGAAAAAAGTGGCTTACGCTTGCGGCGTAGGGACGCATCCAAGGCAAGGGCCGATTGCCCCTCGCCAACACACGCCTGTTGGTAGCGGCATCGTTGCGGAAGAGCAGGGCATTGATGCTCAACCGCCCCGGCAGGACAGCCACATTGGCTTGATCGAGGCGCACCCGGGCCAGCCGCAGTCCGGGCACCAGAGAAGCCGATCCATGGAAGGCGATCGGAATGGCTGGGCTGCGCTGATCGGCGGAATCGCTGCTGTTGGCAAACAGCAGCTTCGGCGTTCCATCGGGGTCGAGCAGGTCCCGTTTGAGTTGCTGGGGGTCGTGGGCATAGACGGGCCAGTGGCGCAACCAGCCCTGGGCTTGACTGTCGCCCGGATCCAGCAATCGCCGGCTGAGACGTTCTTCAGCCCGTTGCAGATCGGCCAGGGTGAGCCCTTCAAGTTCAAAGATCCAGCCGAGGGAGACGCTGGTTTTGGCAAGGGGACCCCGACCGAGACCGCTGGCAAACCCCACCCCGGCCAGGTGGGCAAGGCGGGCCCCAATCGAGGCATCCACGAATAGATCGGCGCCAAGGCGGCCCCACTGACGGGTCTGCAGACTGCAGAGCCTGCCGCCTTCCAGGCTTGCCCCGAGGCTGTGGGCCCGATCCAGCACGGGGATGGCGGCCTGGTGGAGGGCCCGGCGGAATCCCTGGCTGACCCGGAAGCGATCGGCCGCAATCGTGTCCACACCCGCAATCGTGAGAAAGCGGCGATAGAGATCGGAGGAGTGCGTAAAGCGCTCCAGGGGCGGGCGCAGGTCTGCAGGCACCTGGTTGCGATCGAGATAGGCCAGCCCGCTGCGGCTAAGCACCCCGCCAATGGCAGCCCGGGTGTCGGGATCGGCCACCACAACCACCTGGGGATGGGCACGGAGAGCCAGCCGAGCCAGTTGGCGCTTCAATTCAAGGGCCGCCATGATCCCGGCCGGTTCATCGCCAAACACCAAGGCATCGACATGGCGCTGGCCCCGTTGCTTACATCCGTGCCAGGGTCTGACCGACGCCGAAGCAGCTGTCGCTGGCGCAATCACGAGTTCGACGCCCAGGATCGCGATGGCGAAAACAACTGACCATGGCTTGAACAACCCAGTCACGCGACTATTCAAGGAGCGCAGGCCTCTGGCCAATCACTGGATACCAGAGTGCTGGCTGCCGCAATCGTAACTGCTGCGTCATTACGAGCCCCATTCCTTGGCGGTTCCAACTTCCAACACCCTGGCCATCAGAAAGGAAAGAGCTTTGGATATGGAGGCCAACCTCCCGAAAAACCCAGGCCCCCACCCAAGGACTGGTGAAAAAAATCAAAGGGGTGCAGATGCTTCTCAAGCATCAAAACACTAGGGCCATTCATTCTCAGCAGAGCGATCCAGCCCCATCATCCCCAACAAAAAAGCCACCCCGTGGGGTGGCTTTTCGTGGCTGATTGATCCAGCGGATCAATGCAGCGATGGAGCAAAAATTTTACCTGGCATCGAGCTATTTTCGCAGGGGGCTACCCCCCAACTATCGTCGCCGCTGCTGCGTTTCACAACCGAGTTCGAGATGGATCGGTGTGGGTCCACAGCGCCATGGACACCAGGATAGAAATCAACCCAAGCCTTACA
>CALRRL020000009.1:0-119659 GCA_943370565.1 Synechococcus sp. UW140
ATGGCGCACAGCAGGGCACCGCCCAGGATCCCGGCCACTCCCATCATGTGGAAGGGGTTGAGGGTCCAGTTGTGGAAGCCCTGCAGGAAGAGCAGGAAGCGGAAAATCGCTGCCACCCCGAAAGACGGTGCGAAGAACCAGCTGCTCTGTCCCAGGGGGTACATCAGGAACACGCTGACGAACACCGCAATCGGGCCGGAGAAGGCGATGGCGTTGTAGGGACGGATGCCGACCAAGCGGGCAATCTCGAACTGACGCAGCATGAAGCCGATCAGGGCGAAGGCGCCGTGGAGGGCCACGAAGGCCCAGAGGCCGCCGAGCTGGCACCAGCGCACGAAATCACCCTGGGCTTCCGGGCCCCAGAGCAGCAGCAGGCTGTGGCCCATGGCATCGGCGGGGCTGCTCACCGCGGCGGTGAGGAAGTTGCAGCCCTCCAGGTAGGAGCTGGCAATGCCGTGGGTGTACCAGGAGGTCACGAAGGTGGTGCCGGTGAGCCAACCCCCCAGGGCCAGGTAGGCCGTGGGGAACAGGAGCAGGCCGGACCAACCGACAAAAACGAAGCGGTCGCGCTTGAGCCAGTCGTCGAGGATGTCGAACCATCCCCGGGCTGAAGGCGCGCGCCCTACAGCGATCGTCATGGTTTGGAAATGGGCAGTGCGAGACGGGGTCCCGCGGGCTGAGGGTGACCGGGCGATGGTAACAACGTTCCCTGGCAGCGCGAGGACCGTCGCAATGGGCTGACATGCCAGAGGTGAGCAGGTTTTTTTGTCCTGGCGCCCCCCAACCCAGGGGCCTGGCCCGGGCCGCCCCGCCTGGTCCCCCGGGCGGTTCCTTCAGCCCCTGGGGCCAGGCCAGCGCTTGGTTGGCCAGGGGGGGCGCCAAGATGGCGGGCCCCCCTGGTTTTGCCCTCTCCATGGCTTCGCGTTCAACCCCGGCAGCCGCCCAGGCGACGGCTGCCCAAGAGGTGCTCGAGCAGTCCGTGCTGGGCTCGCGCCGCCTCTCCAACGTGCTGGTGGCCGGAGCCGTCACGATTGGCGGCCTGGGTTTCCTGCTCGCCAGCCTGTCCAGCTACACCGGCCGGGATCTGCTGCCCCTGGGCCAGCCCTCTAGCCTGATCTGGGTGCCCCAGGGCCTGGTGATGGGGCTCTATGGCATCGCCGCCGCCCTGCTGGCCACCTATCTCTGGACCGTGATCGCCATTGACGTGGGTGCCGGCAGCAACCGCTTTGACCGGGCCAGCGGCGAACTGCTGGTGACCCGCCAGGGCTTTCGCCAGCTGATCAAGGTGGAGGTGCCGATCAAGGACATCCAGGCGGTGAAGGTGGAGGTGCGCGATGGCCTCAGCCCCCGCCGCCGCCTGTCCCTGCGCCTGCAGGGTCGCCGGGACCTGCCCCTGACCCGGGTCGGTGAACCCATGCCCCTGGACCAGCTGGAGCGCGGCGGCGCCGAACTGGCCCGGTTCCTGGGCGTGCCCCTCGAAGGAGTCTGATCCGATGGCAAAAGCGTCCCATCCGTTCTCCAGCCTGGTCAGCCGGGTGCTGCTGGTTGCGGTGCTGCTGGTCAGTCCCTTTGCCTTGGCGGCCTGTGCCGGCTCGAAGCCAACGGCGGCCCTGGGCTGTGGGGCCGGCACCCTGCCCTGTCTGAAGGGCAAGGCGGTGGTGCTGTTGACCACCAACAAGGGGGAGGTGGAAGTCAGCCTCGATGGCGACAGTGCTCCGCTGACCGCCGGCAATTTTGTCGATCTGGTGGGCCGGGGCGTGTACAACGGCACCCTCTTTCACCGGGTGGTGAAGGAGCCCGTGCCCTTTGTGGTGCAGGGCGGCGATCCCCTCAGTGGGGATCCCAAGGTGAATCCCGACCTGCTCGGCTCCGGGGGCTTCATTGATCCGGCCACCGGCCAGCAGCGCCAGATTCCCCTGGAGATTCTCCTGGCCGGCGAATCGGAACCCCGCTACGGCGCCACCCTCTCCGGCCCGGGCCAGCCAGCCAAGATCAAGTTGCTGCATGCCCGCGGTTCGATCGCCATGGCCCGCAGCAACGATCCCAATTCGGCCAGTTCCCAGTTCTATGTGGCCCTGCGCTCCCTGCCGGAGCTCGACGGTCGCTATGCCGTTTTCGGCCAGGTGACCAAGGGGATGGAGGTGGTGGATCGGCTGGTGCAGGGGGACAAGTTGATCAAGGCCGCCGTGGTGGATGGCGGCACCCTGGTGAAGGAGAAGCGCTGAGGGCGGAGAGTTCCGGGGCTGGTTTGTCGTTGGAGCCAGCCCCCCCCGTCAGGTCGGCACCCGCTTGGTCAGGCCGGCACCCGCTTGTCGAGCACGCTGGCCTTGAGCAGCTCGGTGTTGACCCCGGAAGCCCGCTCCAGGGCCACCTTGCCGGTGCGGGCAATTTCGAGGATGCCGTAGGCCTCGAGCAGTTGTTCGAGGGCCACCAACTTGCCCGGGTCCCCCACCACCTCCAGGGTCATGGCGTCGTCGGCCACATCGACCACCTTGGCGCGGAACACCTGCACTAGATCAAAGATGGCGCCGCGGGTTTCGGCGTTGGCGGACACTTTCAGCAGCATCAGTTCCCGCTCCACCGCCGGGATGGTGGAGAGATCGATCACCCCCAGCACATTCACAAGCTTGTTGAGCTGCTTGGTCATCTGCTCGAGGGTGCGGTCGTCCCCTTCCACCACCATGGTGAGCCGGGATGCGCCGGGCTTCTCCGCCGGTCCCACCGCCAGGCTCTCGATATTGAAACCCCGCCGGGCGAACAGGCCGGAGATGCGGCTCAGGGCTCCGGACTCGTCTTCCACCAGCACCGAAAGGGTGTGCTTCATGCCCAGGCGCTTCCATGGCCGATCCGGCTTCCAAATTACGCATCGGTGCGCGGCCCTGGCTTCGCCAGCTGGTCCAACCAGGCCAGCAGGGTCTGGTTGAAGCGGTTGGGATCCTCATCGTGGGGGCAGTGGCCATCGCCCGCGAGCAGCACCAGATCCAGGTCGGGCCGGTGCCGTTGCAGCGTGTGGCGAACCGTGGCTGGCACCAGGTTGTCGCGGCTGCCCCAGAGCACCAGCAGGGGCTTGCGCAGCTGATCGAGCAACACCGGCGCCGTGGCACCGCGGGGCCGCAGGGCCATGGCGATGCTCATCGCCCGCAGGGCCTGCGCTGCCCGGGGGCGCAGGGCCGGCCGGGCCACCAGGCGGCGCAGCTCCGGCCCCAGGCCCCGGCCGCTGGGATAGGCGGCTGCCAGGGCGGCATCGAGCAGGGGCGTGCGCGCAATCAGGGGAATCAGCAGCTCCAGGGGCAGCAGCCGGCAGGCCCAGGTGATCAGCCAGCGCTGCAGGCGCCGGCGCCAGGGCGGGCGCCGCCTGGGCACGGGCATCACCAGGGTGGGATCGGCCAGGGGGGCGAGCACCACCGCCCGCACCCGCTCCGCCGCCCAGACGCCACAGCTCAGGGCCACGAGGGCGCCCAGGGAGTTGCCCACCAGCACCGCCGGAGCGGCCACCACCTGGTCCAGGAAGGCGGCCACCTGGCCGGCCCAGAGGCGGTTGTCGAGGCGCAGGCGCGGCTGGCTGGAGGCGCCGAAGCCGACCAGATCCAGGGCGTAGACGCACCAGCCGGCCGCGGCCAGGGGACCGGCGTTGTGGCGCCAGTGGCCGCTGGCGGCGCCGAAGCCGTGGATCAGCACCAGGGCCGGATCGGCCGGATTGCCCAGGCGGCGCCAATGGACATCCAGGCCCCGCCAGTGCCAGGTGGCCGCCTCACCCCAGGCCGCACCGGCCGTGGCCCCAGGCGGAGAGACGGAGCTGACCACCATGCCGGGTGCTGTCGCGGGGTAGGGCAAGCCTGGCCGGTCGTGGGTCGGACTGGGGGCGCTTGGGCTGGCCAGGGGGCGGCTCTAGGCCCGGGTCCATCGGCTGCCAGCCTTGCTGCAGGTGCGGTGGGGCGGTTGGACCAGGCAGGCAGCCGGGGGGCGAAGGCCGCAGGGGCGGAGGGGGAACCGGGGCGCAGTGACTCCCCCAGCCAGGCCACTCGGAGCCAGAGCGCTCTGAGCCAGGCCGCTCTGAGCCAGGCCACTCGGGGCCAAAGCGCTCTGAACCAGGCCGATCCAAGCCAGACAGCACCGAGCCAGACCGCTCCCAGCCCAGACTTCCCCAGCCTGGCCAGCGCCAGGGCGGCCGCTCCTAGCCAGGATCCAGCCAGCCACGCCGATGGTGCCCCTCACCCCACGGGCCCAGGGACTGGCACCCCAGCAACCGCCCTCGGGCCAGAGGAGCCTGGGCAAGGCGCCCCAGGCGAGCGGGCCTTTGGGGATAGCGCCATCGCGGAAGGGGCGGTTCGCCTCCGGGTCGGGAGCGGCTTTTTTCGGCAGGAATCGCGGCCGTCGCGGGATCTGGGGGTGCTGCTCGCCCAACAGTTGGCGGCCGAGCGCCGCAGCGACAGGCCGGAGGCCCCTGGCCTGCGGGTGCTGGATCTGATGGCCGGCTGCGGCATTCGCAGCCTGCGCTACGGCCGTGAGGCGGGGGCGGATTCGGTTTGGGCCAACGACGCCGATCCGGACCGGCTAGCCCTGCTCCAGGGCAACCTGGCTGGGTTAGGGGGTGGGCGCTGCACGACGCGCACGGCCCAGAAGCTGCTGGCTGGCTGCTTGGTGCGCGAGCAGCGCTTCGACCTGATCGACCTCGATGCCTTCGGCTGCCCCACGGCCCTGGTGCCCCTGGCCCTGGAGGCCCTGGCCTTTGACGGGGTGTTGTATCTGGCCAGCACCGATGGCCGCTCCCCCACCGGCCATGACCGGCCCGCGGCGATCCGTTCGCTCGGGGCGGCGGCCCGGGCCCATCCCGCCAGCTGGGAGCTGGCTCTGCGGCTGCAAGTGGGGGTGCAGGCCCGGGCCGCCTGGGTGCTGGGCCGGGGGCTCGAACCTATTTTCAGTTTCAGTGAAGGCCGCACCTTTCGCACGGCGGTGCGCCTGCGGCGCAAGCCCGCCCCCCAGGCGGAGCGCCAGCTGGGCCTGCTGGCCCATTGCCATGGCTGCGGTGACCAGCAGGTGCAAAGCCTGGCGCAGCTGCGCCAGTGGCGGCCCTGCCAGTGCCCCAACCAGGCCCAGGCGAGCCTGTCGATTTCCGGGCCCCTCTGGATCGGCCCCCTGCAGGATCTCCCTTGCCTTGAGGCCCTGGCCTCGGCCCCCGGGGCGGCTTCGGCCAGCCTGAGTCCGGCGGGGGCCAGGCTGCTCGCCCGCTTGCGGCGGGATGACGGCCTGCCGGCCCGCTGTTGGCCCCTGGCGGAGCTGGCCCGGCGCCTGGGGGGCGGTCCGCCGCCCCTGGAGGCCCTGGTGCAGGCCCTGCGCCAGCAGGGCTTTCGCGCCCAGGCCAGTGCGGTGATGCCGGCCCAGTTGCGCAGCGATGCCCCCTGGGAGCAGCTGTTGCAGGTGGCAGCCCATGTCAGCCGCCCTGGCGGGGCCCCGCCTGTCCACGGCGCCGCGCTAAATAGGTAAGCCGTTACGGGAAATGGCCATGGCTTCGGAAATCTTTGGCGTTGCAGCGGTGTTCTGGGTGCTGATCCCGATTGGCCTGGTGGGTGGTGCCCTGCTGCTCAAACTCGAAAAGGAGTGAGGCTGGGCCCCCGGGAGCCGTTCACGCTGGGTCCAGCTCACCCCTAGGCTCATCGCTCCTTGACGCTCCTCCATGCAGGTCCTGGTCATCGGTGGCACGGGCACCCTCGGTCGTCAGATCGCCAGGCGTGCCCTCGATGCCGGCCACCAGGTGCGCTGCATGGTGCGCTCGCCGCGCAAGGCCGCTTTCCTGCAGGAATGGGGTTGCGAACTGACGCGCGGCGACCTGCTCGAACCGGCCAGCCTCGATTACGCCCTTGAGGGACAGGAGGCGGTGATCGATGCCGCCACCACCCGCCCCAGCGATGAGGCCAGCATCTACGACATCGATTGGCAGGGCAAGCTCAATCTGCTGAACGCCTGCGAGAAAGCCGGTGTTAAGCGTTTCATCTTTGTGTCGCTGCTCGATGCCGAGAAGCATCGCAGCGTGCCTTTGATGGACATCAAATACTGCACGGAGCAGCTGCTGCTTGCCTCCGATTTCGATTACACGATTCTGCGCTGCGTCGCCTTCATGCAGGGCGTGATCGGACAGTTTGCGATTCCTGTGCTGGAAAGCCAGACCGTTTGGGTGAGTGGCACGCCCACTCCGATCGCCTACATGAACACCCAGGACGTGGCCCGCTTTGCCGTGGCCGCCCTGGAGCGTCCCGAAACCAGTCGCCAGTCCCTGCCGGTGGTCGGCCCCCGGGCCTGGACCACCAGTGAGGTGACCCAGCTTTGCGAAAAGTTCAGCGGCAAGACGGCCCGCATCTTCCGGGTGCAGCCGGTGTTGATCGGCTTGATGCGCGGCCTGGCCAGCTTCTTTGAAGCCGGCTTGAATGTGGCCGATCGGCTGGCCTTTGATGCGGTCACCGGAGGAGGGGTGACCCTCTCGGCGCCGATGGACGCAAGCTACGCCGCCTTTGGTGTGGATCCCGCCGAGATCACTGGCCTGGAGGACTACCTGCAGGAGTACTACGCCACGATTCTGCGGCGCCTGCGCGAAATGGAGGCGGATCTGGACAAGGACGCCAAGAAGAAACTGCCCTTCTGAGGATCGTTGCGGGGCTCTAGCTCCCAGGATGCCCAGAGAAACAGATCAGCGATCCAGCAAGCCTCCTTGCCCCAGTTGAGATCTCTGAACCCCAACCAGCCCAACGGCGGGGTTCTCCAGGGCTTCTTTGATTGGATCGCGGCCAGTGCAATGAATCTCAGATCAGTTCCCTGGGTTGGGGTTGGCTTGCGGCGAACAGGCCCACGCCCATGGGTTTCCGAGCCCTGGGGATGTTGGATCACCTGGCTGGCCCACCTGGGCCTGCGCCGCTGGGGCCTTGAGTGGCTTGTCCCGACGGCGGGGTGAGGGCCTTGCCGGCAACACCGGGCATCCAGGGATAGTTTTTTTGTACTATCCTGCTGTAGAGTTTTGGGCTTGTGCCACGTCTGCCCATGTCCGTTGCCCAGATCAAAAATCTGCAGCGCCGCCTCGCCAACCTGGAGCAGGAGGCGGTGGATGAGATCAACCGGGCCTGCGGCCATGAGCTCTGGCAGAGCCTGGGCTTTGATGCCCTCGACAGCCTCGAGGACGGCGATCGCCGCGCCCGGGCCAACTATTACTACGGCCAGCTCCAGGCGGTGCGGGAGCTGAAGAGCTGCATCTGACAAGCCTCGGCCCCTGGTCCAGGGGGGGCTCCGGCGTTGGGCCTGAGCCCTGGGCTTGGATCCCATGGGTTGGATCCCAGGGATCATCCAGCGGTTTCATCCCACGGCCTGTTCCCTGGGCTTGGTTTCCAGTCGATCTTCCAAGGGGTCAATCCACCCGCCTTGACCTCTGGGTTCGCGTCAAGGGTTTGAGCTTGGGGTTGTTGCTCAGGGTTCGAGCCCGGGGGGTGCCTAAAAGGACCTTCTCCCAAGGGCCTTCCCTACCCCCGAGGGGCCCAGATGGAACGACGGCCGATTTGGCCCTGGCCGGGGCCTGAGGACTGGCGCTCAGGCCGAGGGCGCCGGCGCCCTCGGCTGGTGGGCAAGCCGGGCCGTTCAGTTCAGCACCGCGATGCAGTCGATCTCCACCCGGGCCCCCTTGGGCAAGGCCGCCACCTCCACGCAGGCCCGGGCCGGGGACACGCCCTGGCCGAAGACCTCGGCGTAGAGGGCATTCACCCTGGCGAAGTCGGCCAGATCGGCCAGAAACACGGTGGTGCGCACCACCTGTTGGGCCGTGCAGCCGGCGGCGGTCAGCACCGCCTGCAGGTTGGCCAGCACCTGGCGGGTTTCGGCCTCCACATCGCCGCCCCCCACCATGGTGCCGCTGGCGGGATCCAGGGCGATCTGGCCGGAGCAGAACAGCAGGCCCCCCGCTTTGACCGCCTGGTTGTAGGGGCCCACGGGGGCGGGGGCCGATGCCGTGATGACGGCCTCAGGGGCAGGAACTGGGGACATCGGTGGGATCGGGCGCGGGCGGATCTCGATGCTATGGCGGCTCGCCGGCGCCCCTGATGCCCGGGCGCGCCGGCGGGCGCGGAGCGGCTGGGGATGCCAGGCCCTGCGCCGGGTCGGGCTGGCTGGGCCCAGGTGCCTCAGCCGCGCCAATGGTCCTTGTGGTGGCGGTAGCGGGCGAACGCCTCGGCGTCCTGGCTGCGCAGAAACAGGTTGGTGCGCCATTCTTCGCCGATCGAGCTGGGGATCGTGGGGTGATCCAGGGCGCGTTCGCCCAGCACCTGCTGGAAACGCTGGTTGATGGCCGGGTCGTCGGGATGGAGGTGATGGGCCCAGCGCAGGTTGGCCTCGGTGTATTCGTGGCTGCACCAGACGCGGGTGGCCGCTGGCAGGGCCCCCAGCCGTTTTAACGACTGCCAGAGCTGCTGCGGGCTGCCCTCCAGCAGCCGGCCGCAGCCGCCGGCGAACAGGGTGTCGCCGCAGAACAGCTCGCCCGGGCTGGCCAGATCCGTTGGGCCGGCATCGGGCTCGCGCCCGACAGGCTCCTGCTCAACGCTCCCGAGCCCGGGGGGCTCTGGCTCAAGGCTTCCGCGATCAAGGTTCCCAGCCTGACCAGGCTCGGGCGCCACGGCCTGAGGGGCCCGGGGCGGCCCGCCCACGGGGGGCAGGTAGAAGGCGATGTGGGCGCGGGTGTGGCCGGGGACGGCCAGCACCTCGACGCGGCGCCCCAACAGGCTGAGCTGGTCGCCATCGCCCACCCCCTGGCTCTGGAAGGGAATGCGCTGGCGATCGGCCGCCGCGGCGATCACCGCCAGCTGGGGCCAGCGCCGCAACAACTCCGGCGTGCCGCCGATGTGGTCGTGGTGGTGGTGGGTGTGGAGCACGGCAATGGGCTCCAGCTGGCGCTGCTCCAGCCAGGCCACCACGGGGGCTGCCACGGCGGGATCCACCAGCACGGCCTGGCCCGCAGCCGTAGCGCCGAGCGGGCCCTCGAGGGCGCCGGCAGGGGCACCAGGACTGGCGGTATGGAGCACAAACACATAGTTGTCCTCCAGCACGGGGATCAGGCTCACCACCGTGGCCGTCCCGGTGCTGCCCCCCGGCAACGGCCCAGCCGGCTGGCTGGGTCCCAGGGACCCGGGCCCGGCGGGCTGGCTTAGGGACGATCCCGGAGCGCTCGGATGCATCGTTAAAGTCCAGGTCGAGGCCGATCCCCATGATCACTGTCGCGCTGGCCAAAGGCGGCCTGCTCAAGGAATCCGTGCGTCGCTTCGCTGCCGCCGGACTCGATTTCTCGGCCCTGCTGGATCCCGTCAATCGCCAGCTGCGGGTGGAGAGTGCCTGCGGCAGCGCCCGGGCCCTGCTGGTGCGCAACGCCGATGTGCCCGTCTATGTGGCCTACGGCCAGGCCCAGCTTGGTGTGGTCGGCTATGACGTGCTGCGCGAGCACGCCCTGCCCGTGGCCCAACTGGTGGATCTGGGCTTTGGCGGCTGCCGCATGAGCGTGGCGGTCAAGGCCAGCAGCGGCTACCGCCAGGCCGTGGACCTGCCCGCCCACTGCCGGGTGGCCAGCAAGTTCACCCGCTGCGCCCAGGAGTACTTCGCCGCCCTCGATTTGCCGGTGGAGCTGATCCACCTGGCCGGTTCGGTCGAACTGGGCCCGATCACCGGCATGTCTGAGGCAATCGTTGACCTGGTGGCCACCGGGCGCACCCTGGAAGAAAACGGCCTGATCGCCATCGAAGACCTGTTCCACAGCACCGCCCGCCTGGTGGGCCACCCCCTCTCGATGCGGCTCGACCACGGCCCCCTGCAGGCCCTAGTGGATCGGCTGGCGGCCCTTTCGCCCTTGCCGGCAGCCCCGGCTGCCGCCCTGGCGGCGGGTCCGTCCTGATGGCCAGTCGCGATTGGCAACGGCTGCGCCGCCTGCTGCCCTACCTGGGCCAGGACCGCCGCCGCCTCACCCTCAGCCTGCTGCTGTTGATCCCGGTGGCCCTGGGGGCTGCGGTCCAGCCCCTGCTGGTGGGGCAAGCGATCTCAGCCCTGCGCCACGAACCCACCATGCCCTGGCTGGCCGGCCAGAGCGTGCCCGAGGTGCTACGCACCCTGGTGGGCCTGCTTCTGGTGGCCGTGGTGGTGCGCCTGGGGCTCCAGGGGGTGCAGAGCTACAACGTTCAGGCCGTTGGCCAGCGGCTCACGGCCCGGATCCGCAACGACCTGTTTGCCCACGCCCTCGATCTCTCCCTGCGCTTCCACGACCGCACCCCGGTCGGCAAGCTGCTCACCCGCCTCACCAGCGATGTCGATGCCCTGGCCGAGGTGTTCGGCAGCGGTGCCGTGGGGGTGCTCGCCGACCTGGTGACCCTGCTGGTGATCGCGATCACGATGATCTCGATCGAGCCCCGGCTTGGCGTTCTGCTGCTGGCCAGCCAGGTGCCGGTCACGATGACGATCCTCTGGTTGCAGGGGCGCTACCGCAAGGCCAATTACCGGGTGCGCGAAGAGCTGGGTCAGCTCAATGCCGACCTGCAGGAGAACCTGCAGGGGCTCGAAGTGGTGCAGATGTTCCGCCGCGAGGCCTACAACAGTGCCCGCTTCGCCCGCACCACCCTGGCCTATCGCAAGGCCGTGGATGGCACCATTTTCTTTGACAGCGCCATTTCGGCCCTGATCGAGTGGGTGGCCCTCACGGCCATTGCCGTGGTGCTGGCCCTGGGGGGCTGGATGGTGTCATCAGAGGTGATGGGACTGGGAACCCTCACCACCTTCATCCTCTATTCCCAGCGCCTGTTTGATCCCCTGCGCCAGCTGGCTGAACGCTTCACCCAGATCCAGGGAGGCCTGACGGCCGTGGAGCGCATCGGTGAGCTTTTCGAACAGCCGATTGACATCCAGGACCTCCCCCTCGCGCAACGCTCTGCCGCCGCCCAACGCAGCGGCAGTAACCGCCACAGCGCTGGCGAAGTGATCTTTGAGGGTGTCTCCTTTGCCTATCGCAGCGACGATCCGATCCTCGAAGATCTGAGCTTCCGCATCGCTCCCGGTGAACATGTGGCCCTGGTGGGCCCCACCGGCTCGGGCAAGACCACGGTGATCCGTCTGCTCTGCCGGCTGTACGAACCCCAGCAGGGCCGCATCCTGCTCGATGGCATCGACATCCGCGAGTTGCCGATCCAGACCCTGCGCCAGCGCTTGGGCGTGGTGTTGCAGGACACCTTCCTGTTCAGCGGCAATGTGGCGGACAACCTGCGCCTTGACGCTGACATCAGCGACGCCGAACTGCAGCGCCTCTGCCACGAACTCGGTCTCGATCCCCTGCTCAGCCGCCTGCCCCTGGGCCTGGAGAGCCCCCTGCGCGAACGGGGCGGCAACCTCTCCTCGGGTGAACGCCAGCTGCTGTCCGTGGCCCGGGTGGGGATTCGTAATCCCTCGGTGCTGGTGATGGATGAGGCCACGGCCTTCCTGGATCCCTCCACCGAAGCCACCCTCCAGGCCGATCTTGAACGGTTACTGCAGGGCCGCACCGCCATCGTCATTGCCCACCGCCTGGCCACCGTGGAGGCGGCCGACCGGATCCTGGTGCTCAAACGCGGCAAGCTGGTGGAACAGGGCAGCCATGCCCAGCTGCGCGCTGCCGGCGGCCTCTACGCCCAGCTGGCCGATCTACAGGAACGGGGCCTGGCCCGGCTCTAGGAGGCCGTCGGATCCGCCGGCGCCCAGGCCCCTGCACCGGGCAGGGTCAGGAGCCAGGCGCTGATCCGTTCCGCCACCAGGGCCGGGTTCTGGCCCATGGGCAGGTGGCCCAGGCCGGATAGCACCTCCACCGCATGTTGGCGGGAGTAGCCGGCCAGGTGGCGGACGTAGCGCGGTTCCATCACCCGGTCGGCGCTCCCCACCAGCCAGAGGCTGGGCACGCCCAGTTCGGCGGTCAGGGCCGGCAGCTGGCGCACGGCCCCCCGGTTGGTGCTGCAGGCCAACAGGCCCCGGGCCGCCCGCGCCTCGGCCACCAGGGGGCTGCGAATGGCGTCCAGGGCCGGCAGGTCCGCCAAGGCGCTGGGCCGCAGGCTGAGGAAGGCGGCACCGGCCTGGCGCACCCGGGCGAAGGCCCGCGGTTGGTACACCCCGCCGCCCGCGGCGATCTGCACCAGCCCCACGAGCTGCTCGTCCAGGCAAGCGGCGCCATGGAGGGCGATGCTGCCGCCCAGGGAATGGCCCACAAGGACCAGGGGCCGGCCGTTGGCGCGGGCCTGGGCCTGGTCGACCAGCCAGCGCCCGTAGGAGGCCAGGGTGGGCTGCAGCCGGCGGGGGCGGGGGCAGTGGCCGAAGCCCGGCAGATCCGGCGCCCAGCACGGCCAAGCGGGCTCCAGCTCCTTCAGCAAGGGCTGCCACAGCCGTCCGGACAGCAACCAGCCATGCAGGAAGACCAGCAGGGGGCGTGGGGACAAGGCCGCTGCCAACAAGAAGCTCCAGCCTGCAACAGTCCACGCCCCAATGGGGCAGGATCTCCCCAATGATCAGCCCCTCCGACGCCGAGATCAGCCAGGCCGAAGCCCTGGCGGCGATGTACGGCGGCGCCCATCGCCTCTGCACCACCGCCAACCCCAAGCTGGCCCTGGTGCTCAGCTGTGAGCGCGAGATCGACCTGTTCGAGCTGGAGCAGCTCTGTGATTCCGTGGGCTGGAGCCGGCGGCCGGTCAGGCGGGTGCGCAAGGCCCTCGACCACAGCCTGCTCTGGGTGGGCCTCTGGCGCCATGAGCCGCGCCTACCCCGGCTGGTGGGCTTCGCCCGCTGCACCGGCGATGGCGTGATCGAAGCCACCGTGTGGGATGTGGCGATCCATCCCCTTTACCAGGGCTGCGGCCTGGGCAAGCAGCTGATGCACTACGTGCTCAACCAGCTGCGCGCCATGGAGGTGGAGCGGGTGAGCCTGTTCGCCGATCCCCAGGTGGTGGGCTTCTACGAGGCCCAGGGGTGGGAGCTGGAACCCCTGCAGCGTCGCTGCGCCTTCTGGTATTCGACCTAGGCGGCGGCTGGCTAGGGCTGGGGCCATGCGATCGAGTCCCCGGATCCGATCGGGCCCTTGGATCGGTGGCCCGGCGCCAAGCCCCGGAGCGGCGTTGAGGGCCTCACTTGGCAGTGGGCCTGTTCGCGGAGCCGGCTCGGGTCGTCCCGCCCGCCCGCCTCGCCTGCCCGGCTGCCAAAGCGGCGGGGCCCTGCCGTTGGCGGCCGCCGGAACGCTGGCAACCCATCCAGCCAGCCCCCTGGCAACCGCCCTCAACCCTGGGCCCTGGGGCCGCCCCCGGGCAGCACCTGGCGGTAGCCCTGGGCTTCGAGCACCCGCAGGGGGGTGCCGAACAGGGCGCTGAGGGGCCCGTCCTGGAGCAGGTCCTGGCAGGATCCCTGGCCAATGATCTGGCCCTCGCGCAGCAGCAGGCAGTGCTGCATTTCGGGAATGATCGCCTCGATCTGGTGGGTCACCAGCAGCAGGGTGGTGCCGCCTTGGACCAGCTGGCGCAGGTGGTCCAGAAGCTGGTGTTTGGCCTTGAGATCGAGGCCGTTGGTGGGTTCATCGAGCACCAGCACCTCGGGCTGATGGACGAGGGCCCGGGCCAGCAGCAGGCGCCGTTGTTGGCCATCGGAGAGCTGGCCAAAGGGGCGATCCGCCACGGCGTCGAGGTCGAGTTGCCCCAGCAGCTCCAGGCTGCGCTGCCGTTGCTGGTCGCTGACCAGCTGGCTGCGGCCCAACCCCACCGAGCCGAAGAAGCCCGAGAGCACCACATCACGGGCGACAACGCGGCCGTTGTAGCTGGCCTGCAGATCCGGCGAGACCAGCCCGATGCGGGCCCGCAGGTCCCAGAGGTTCACCCGTTCCTGGCCAAAGAGGCGCAGCCAGGAGCCAGGTTTCACCACCGGATAGATCTCGCGGCTGAGCAGCTTGATCAGGGAACTCTTGCCCGAGCCGTTGGGGCCCAGGATCACAGTTTGCTGGCCCAGGTGCAGCCTGAGGCTGAGGTTTTCAAACACCGGCCGGGGCCCCAGGTAGGCCTCGATCGACTGGAGCTCGAGATAGGGGGCGGCATCCATCGCGACAGGCGACCAGTCCTTGGCGGGGGTCAGGTGGGGGTCAGGCGAGGGTCAGGCCGCTTTAGCCCGTTGGCTCAGGCCAAAGGCGGCGGCGGCGATCGCGGCCAGGGCCAGCGGTGCCACCACCGCCAGGCCGATCAGGGTCTGCAGCAGCAGCAGGGCCAGACCGAGGGCCGAAAAGGCCTGGATGCGGATCTTGGCCTTGATCAACAGGGTGAGCAGCAGCAGCAACGTGGCCTTCAAGCCGGCGATCCGCAGGGCGCTGCAGGGCGAGAACGGGGCGAAGGGGGGGATCAACACCATGGCTTGGCAAGAGTTCGCCAACTCTGGCCGAATACCGCCCGGCCTGGCGGGCCAGCCGCCGCCAGCGGCGCCCTTGGGTTGGCGGGCCGGCCAGCATTGGCCCCTGATCCGCACAAACTCCTATTGCATCTGTGGGTTGGCTGATCGATTGTGAAGGGGTCGGGATTCGGAGGTTCCATCGATGGAAGACACCCCCCCTGAGCATTGCCGAGGAGCGACCTGACGCTGCGGCCCCTGCTCCAACAGTCTCAAACGATCAACACGTGTCCAGGCCACAGAACGGTTGACAATGTGGCCCCCATTGCATCGTCCCAGGTGCCCCGGGGTAACGACACAAACCCTCCAAGCCCAAGGCCCCAGGCGCCGCCGTTATTCGCTCCGATCGTTCGTTCGCAAGCATCACTACAAGCCAATAGCCTGACAACATGGTTCCAACGACAGCAGTTTTGACTGCCTTCAGCTCCGTTTAACAAGGAGGAATGGTTCGTGAGCCCGGCGCTTTGTCGCCGGGCTTTTTAAATGGAAGCTCTTGGCGTAACTTTTGTATGGCCTTTGCATGGCTTTCGCAAGGCCTTCGCATTGCTTGTATTTGGCTTTCACTTGGCCTTCGCAGGATCTTGTGCTCGCCATAGGGTGTGGGTCGAGCTTTCGGTATCGGACATCAGTCATTCCCCATGCGGGCGTTTCCCAATGCCGGTGTTTAGCAACCAAGGGACTGGGAAAGGGGCCAAGAACTCCCCAAACACCCTGACCTGCCTTGGGAGTGGTCCAGACTTCGCCCCAATCCTTGTGCCGCCCGCTGCTTTCGCGGTGGCGCGATTGGTTGATCCTGGTTCTTGCCAGGCAGATTCGCGGAGGCGTTGTTCAGGGCCTGCATGACGGGCACTCAGGCCGGGCTGGTGGGAGCTGTTCAAGCGTCCTGAGGACGCTGGCAGGGCGGGTGCCCTGAAGCAGCGATGCAGCCAAACACCGGCCAATCGACAATGCCTGATTTCAAATTGGATTTGGATGCCCCGGGGGCGCCATAGGAATTCAGGGGCTCTGCCAATCAATGGAATTGAAGGATTGGGTTTCCAGAGTCTCGTTTTTCGGCTGTCGTTGAGTCAGGCGATGGCCCGGATCGGGTCGGGGTTTCAGTGGTCAGGGGAATCCCGGGGGATGGGCGATTGTGCCGTGTTGTCCCACCGGCTCAGGCCCCAGGTGAGGCGGCAGTCAATAGTGTGTTGATCTGAAAGAAACTCCGTCCCCGTCCGTCAGTTCTGATCTTTGTTGTTTACTTGCCGGTTGGGCTCTTGTGCAAACCTTGCAGATCCGAGCATCGTTCGCCCTCTGGGATGGATCTTTCGCGTAGCGATTGGCAACCCACCTAAGCACCAAACGGGTGTTGATCCTGTCCCTGCTCAGAAAGAATGGCCTTCGGGCGGTGGGGTGGCCATTGCCGTGGCCTGCTGAGGAGCGAGCTGCTGCAGGCCCTCAACCGGTTGGCTCCACTACCACTGATTCGAGGCAGCCAAGGTCAGGGCCATCTGAGCTCCAGGCAAGCAAGGTCAATGCCATGGCCAGGGCAGTTCTGGGCCGTGGCCGATTCCCAGTCGTGGGGTTCAGAAATGGGGGCAGGGGGACTTGAACCCCCACAACGTTGCTGTCTACGGATTTTAAGTCCGCTGCGTCTACCAATTCCGCCATGCCCCCGCACGGGGCCCATCAGGCGACCTCCGCTGGGCCATCCTAGATTCAAGGGGCTTGATCGCTCCCTGCACTGTGGTTTTGCCTGGCCTGCCAAGCCCCGACAATCTTCTGGCCCTGGGCGCGGCTGCCGCCCTGGGAGGGGCCTATCTGGTGGTGGTGCCCCTGGCCCTCTATTGGTGGATGAACAAGCGCTGGATGGTGATGGGCAAGCTGGAGCGCACGGCCATCTACGGCTTGGTGTTCCTGTTTTTCCCGGGCCTGATCCTGTTTTCCCCGTTTCTGAACCTGCGCATGGCAGGCCAGGGCAAGGGTTGATGGCCACGCCCACTGGCATGACCCGCGGCAAGGCCCTGATCCTGGGGCTGGCGATTTTCGGCCTGGGGGCCGGGGGCTACGGCCTGTTCCAGTTGGCCGGTTTTGGCGAGGCCTCGGCGGGAATCGCCGCCGAAGCGGTGCTGATCGTGATCGTGATCGGCTGGATCGGCTCCTATCTGTTCCGGGTCGTCACCGGCAACATGACCTACATGCAGCAGCGGCGTGACTACCGCAGCCGCTACGAGGCCGCCACCGACGACGAGCTTCAGAAGCAATTCGACGCCCTGCCGGCGGCCGAGCAGGAGCGGCTGCTGCGGGAGCTGGGCCAACTCAGCGATTCCGCCGACCTCTGAGGACCGACCGCCCCATAGGCTCACGGTCATTGCCTGCCCGATCGGCCCGATGAGCGCTGACGCCATCTCCCCTGTTGCCGGACCCGCCACCGGGATCCAACGCTGTTTTGCACGGCTCCAGCAGGAGGGGCGTTGCGCCCTGATGCCCTTCCTGGTGGCGGGCGATCCAGACCTGGCCACGACCCGGGCCGCTCTGCTGGCGCTGCAGGGGGCCGGGGCCGACCTGATTGAGCTGGGGATCCCCTACAGCGACCCCCTCGCCGATGGGCCCGTGATCCAGGCGGCCGCCGGCCGGGCCCTGGCCTCGGGGACCAGCCCCGGCCGGGTGTTGGAGATGCTCGCCAGCCTCAAGGGCGAACTGCACACCCCTGTGGTGCTGTTCACCTACAGCAACCCGCTGTTAAGCCGCGGCATGGAGCGCTTCTGCCAGGAGGCCGCCGCCGCCGGTGCGGCTGGCCTGGTGGTGCCGGATCTGCCCCTGGAAGAAACGGATCGGCTCTCGCCCCTGGCCGCTGCCCATGGCTTGGATCTGGTGTTGCTCGTGGCCCCCACCACCCCGGCCGAGCGCATGGCCCGCATCGCCGCCGCCAGCCGGGGCTTCACCTACCTGGTGTCCGTGACCGGTGTGACCGGCGCCCGCACCAGCCTGGAAGGCCGGGTCGAAGGACTGGTGCAGCAGCTCAAGGGCCTGGGGCCCACGCCCGTGGCGGTGGGTTTCGGCATTGCCTCCGGTGACCAGGCCCGCCAGGTGCGGGACTGGGGCGCCGATGGCGCCATCGTGGGCAGCGCCCTGGTGAAGGTGATGGCGGCCGCCTCGGCGGCCGCGGCCGCCGATCCAGCGCCGGCCACCGCCGCTGCCGCCGCCGCCTTCTGCGCTGACCTGCGCACAGCCCTGGACCGCTGAGCTGGTCCGTGATCGCCTCCGGTCTGCCCATGGCGAGCCTGCAGGCCAATGGGGCCCCTGCTTTGCCGATCGACCAACCCCTGCTGGCCGCCGCCTGCCGCCTGGCCCTGGGCCTGGCGGCCGTGCTGGTGATGCGCGCCCTGGCCCGTCGCCAGCTGGCCCTGCGCCGGGTCCAGGGCCAGGCGGATCCCTTCCTGTCAGGAGCCACCTTGCGCACGGCCAGCCAGCTGGCCCTGGTCCTGGTGGTGGATTGGAGCTGGGCGGCCCTACCCCTCTCCGGCCAGGCGAACCAGATCGTTCAAGCGGCCTCGGGTCTGGTGGCCCTGCTGTTGGTGGTGCGCCTGATCAATGGGGGCCTGCAGACGCTGCTTGCCTTGGCAGCCCAACGCCTGGGCGGCAGTGGGGAGCTGGATCGATTGTCGGCCCTGCTGCCGATGGTGCGGGGCGGGATTTGGCTGTTGGGCGCCTTGGTGTATCTGCAGAACCAGGGCCTGCAGCTCACGGCGGTGCTTGGGGCCCTGGCTGGGGCCGGGGTCGGCATCGGTTTTGCCCTGCAGGGACCCGCCCGGGATTTGTTCAGTTCGATCACCATCCTGCTGGACCAGCCCTTCCAGCTGGGTCAGGTCCTGCGCTTCGACGATGTCACCGGCCGGGTGTTGAAGGTGGGCCTGCGCTCCACCCACTTGCGCAGCCTGGATGGCGAGCTGGTGGTGATCAGCAACGCCAATCTGCTGACCAAAACCCTGCGTAATTTCGGCGACCAGCAGGAGCGCCGCGTGGTGCAACGGCTGCTGCTGCGCCTCGATGGCGGTGCCGGGGCCGCGGCCCAAGTCCCCCAGCTGATCCAGGCTGCCGTCGCCCGCTGTCCCCAGGCCCGCTTCGATCGGGCCCACCTGGTGGAGTTGACCCCCGCGGGCCTGCTCTTTGAGCTGGTCTACTTTCTGGAGGCGGCCGATCCTGGCCTGGCCTTCGACGGCCAGCAGAGGATCAACCTCGATCTCCTGGCCTCCCTGGAGCAGGCCGGCATGGCCCTGGCCGATCCAGCTGGGCTGGCCCCGGCAACCAAGCCTTAGGCGCCGAGGCCGGGCTCGCCGATGGGCAGTCCATCGCTGCCTTGATCGGGGCGATCCCGACACCAGAGAAGCGCTTCGCGGTTGATCATCAACCCGATCACCAGCATCACGGCCATCAGCGCCACCTGATCGCCGCGGGAATCGGGAATCACCAGGTCCACCACCAGGTGGGCGCCATTGGTGAGGGTGTAAAAAAGGCTCAAGCCCAGATGGCAACGGCGCCACCACTGCCACTGCCATTGCCATTGCCACCGCCAACGACTACGCCGCCGACAGGGCAGGTCCGGCGCGGCCGTTTCGGCGTAGGTGATCAGAAGCAGGGCGCCGAGGGGTACCAGGCCATAGGCCAACATCGCCCAGAAGATCATCGCCACGGCTTGCCGGGCCACCTGGCTTTCAATCTCCACCGTCAGGCCATGGAACAGGGGCATCAGCCCCAGATCGGTGTGAAACAACAGGGCCAGAAACCAGCATTGCCAGAGGGTGCGCAGGCGCAGGGCCCGATCGCGGGATGGCACCATGGCCCGTTGGGCGGATGGGTCTCGCCCCATGCTGCTCAAGCTGGCTAGGGCCGGCCAGGTTTTAGGGTCAGCACTTCTGCTGCAAGGTCTGGCGATGCGCTTTGTGCTGTGGGGTCGCTACTGCGAGAACGCCCTCGAAAAGCGCACCCCCTTTCGGGAGACCCACCTTGCCGGCCTGCGCCAACAACAGCAGGACGGCCTGTTGATCACCCTTGGCCCGACGACAGACAGCCGTTTTGTGTTTGGCATCTATGAGGCGGAGAGCCAGGAGCAGGTGGAGGCGCTGCTCCACGCTGATATCTATTGGCGCGAAGGCATCTGGGTGGAACTGACCGTCCACCCCTGGATCCAGGCCCTCTGAGGCCCAGCAGCGATCACTGGGCAGGCCAGCCGAGCAGGGCCTGCTGCCACACATACGCGCCCACCTGCTCTGGTCCGGCTGGTCCGAGCACCGGGCCATAGCCGCCCATCTGGCCCAGTCCATTGGCTGCAATCACGGCGACGGCCGAAGCGCTGGTGATGCCGTTGCGTTCGAGGGCGGCCAGTTTCAGGGTGCGGCCCCGGCGGATGATGTTGCCGCCATGGACATGGCAGCCGGCGCAGTGGGCCTCAAACAGGGCCGCCCCATCGGCATCTGCTGCCAAGGCTGGGGCGGGCCCAATCAACAGACCACTGGCCCACAGACCCACGGCCAGACAAAGGGCCAGGGAGCGGGCCCTTGTCCAGGCCAGGCTGATCGCCCGTGCGGTCGATCGGTCCAGGATTTGCCCCAACCGGAATCGGGGCCGGGCCGCTCGCGCGACCGGGCACAGCGTTGCCAGCAACTCAGTTCCGCTACTGGGGCGAGCCTAGGGGGGGCCTTCAGCCTCCCCTGGGCTGGCTTGGGCTGCCTGGGGCAGGCCGGCCTGCCCATTTCTGAGCAGGCCCGCAAATCGGGCTAAAGGGGGATGTCTGGGCGTTTCGCTGGAATGCCCGCCCGAAACCCCGGGTTGCCAGGGGTTTCGGGCATGGCCTGCGGTGCGGGCTGGGGAGCCCCCGCACCAGCCTCACTCGTCGTCGTCGTTGCCGCCGGCGGGAATCAGGCGGATTTGCTTGCGACCGAGCTTGATGTCGAATTCATCGCCGGGGTTGAGTTCCAGCAGGGCGGTGTAGGCCTTGCCGATCAGCAGGTTGCCGTTGCCCTGAACCGTGGCCACGTAGCTGAGTTTGCGGCCGCCTTTGCCGATCTTGCTGTTGGCACCGAATTCGACCCCTTTGGCTTCCAGCAGGGCTTCGTAGAAGGCCGTGAAATTCAGGCGATCGACGCCGTCCTTTTTGGTCGAAACATAGCCGCAGGCCCGAACGACATCGGATTTGCTGGCGTCTCCGAGTTCCTTGACCTTGGACAGCAATTCAGATCCGGTGAGCATCGGGTGGCAAAAACAATGACCTCTTGAAAGTACAGCACAGCCGGTAACGATGACAATGGGCGCAAGCCTTCAGCCGCTGTTGACGCCGATTGCAAACCGCGGGCTGGGGCTCCGGCGCCAATGGGTTCGATGATTGGTTCGAGCGCAGCTACTTGCGCGTCGCAGTCTGGCCTTGGCTTGCCGGATCTGTGCCGCCCCACGCGGTGCAATCATGGTCTTGATCCCTTAACCTGCCGCCAAGTTCGCGCCGCCATGGTCTTCTGCCCTAGGCCATGGTGCCTGGATGCAAAGGAGCCAAGACGGGCTCTTGCAACAAGAGCCCGTTGCGCCAGCGCTGCAGGGCTTGGAACTCAGGCTCATCGAGCTGGCTGATTGAGCTGGCTGATCGAGCTGGCTGAGGCAGGCTGGTTCCGCGGCCATGGCGCTTCCACCGGGGTAACACTTACACCAAGGCCCCCAACCCTGGATCAGCTCCCTTGCTCACCTCCTTGGATCGCGCGGCGCTCGCTTGTGATGCAGGACACCTGAAGCTGGACACCACAAGCCTTGCCGGTTTCCGAGGAGCCGCTGCCATCTCCGTGACGGCCTGATTGATAGCGTGGTGGGGATTGGGCTGGATGGATTGGACGTAATCCTTACACCATCACTGCCTGCCCGGCTGGCATCGGTTTGGCCTCGATGGGCGTGATTCGTGGGCTGACACCTGCGGATCACGCCCAGGTGCTGGAGATCTTTGGCGATGCGGTGGCGAGCCAGGCCCCTGGGATCTACAGCGCCGTTCAGGTGCGTGCCTGGTTGAGCCAGCTCGGCCCGGCCGGTTCCCTGGTTGCCAGCTTGAAGCGGGGCAGCGGCTTGGTCAGTTGTGGCGATGCGGGTGCGATCGAGGCCTTTGCGCTGATGGAGCCGGCCGATCGCCTCTCGCTGCTCTATTGCCGGGGTCGGGCGGGCCGCCAGGGCCATGCCACCCGCCTGGTGCAGCGCCTGGAGCACCTGGCCCAGGCCCAGGGGCTGGACCAGTTGCGGACCGAGGCCAGCCAGTTGTCCCGTCCGCTGCTGCTGCGCCAGGGGTGGAGCGTGGCCTGGGTGGAGCTGCTGTTGATCGACGGCATTGCCTTTCGGCGCTATCGCATGACCAAATCCCTTCAGCCCCTGCCCTGATGGCCGAAGCCCAGCTGCAGCAATTTCTGGACAAGGTGCGCCAGCTCAATGCCTTTGTGGCCCTGAGTGAGGCCGATCCAGCCTTTCGGCAGCGCCTCAGGGATTGCGCCAGCCACCAGGAGGTGGTGGACCTGGCCAGGGAGTGCGGCTTTGACATCGCCAGGCGCTGGGGCGAGCCCCCGTCGGTCTCACCAGCGCCGGCTGCGGCAGGCCCTCGACAGGCGCAGGACGGTGGCGCGCCCAGCGGCTCCCGGGCCGACCCCGGGCAGGCCAAACACCTGCTCTCAGGCCCCTGTCCGCCGGCGGGCCAGGAGGTCACCGACACGCTTCTGGAGTTGGGCCAGGCACGGTTGGTGCTGATCCACTCCTGTCAATTCGCCAATCCCCCGGGTTTTTGGTACGACCAACGCGAAGCCGAATGGGTGCTCGTGCTCCAGGGCTCGGCCCGGTTGCGCTTTGCCGATGAAGCCCAGGCCCGGGCTCTGCGGGCGGGAGACAGCCTCTGGATCAGCCCAGGTCGGCGTCACCGGGTTGAGGCGACGGATCCTGCTCCGGGGACCCGCTGGCTGGCTCTGTTCTGGTCGGAAGGCGGCTGATGTGGGAGTGGCGCACCAGCCAGTAGGCGCTGGCCAGGGCCAGCACCGCCACCCCCAACCCGCCTAATTCCCCCGGGGTTTTGAGCATGCCCTCGGGCATGACGATCACCTTGCGGGCCAGGGCCGTGAGGGCCGTGATCAACACCAGCTCAATCTGGACCACCTGGTCCCGCAGGTAGGCCGTGAGGTTCTGGAGCACCTCCAGGGCAATCAGCAGGGCCAGGATCTGGTCGAGGAAGCGGGTCATGTCCTCGCCGAACCAGTGGCTGCCGCCGCCGAACAGGTGGGTGGCCAGGCTGACGAGCAGTTCCACCGTGGCCACCAGCAGCACCAGGATCAGGGCCAGCGCCAGCACCTTGGCCAGTTGGCGCTCAAAGCGATGGACCTGGCGCAGGAAGGGGTGATCACCAAGGCCTTTGGCCGTGAGGCTGCGGCCGACACGGCCGACCGTGTGCTGACCGTGTTGGCGGAGACGATGCAGGTGCTGGCTGATCGGAGCCATCGCGATCAGTGGTTGAAGGGGGAGTACTGCGGCTTGGCAGGGGTATCTCCCTTGGGATTCACGATTTTGGTGTCACAGGTGATCGTGCCATCGGCAGCCGTGACGCAGTTTTGCGGCTCGATCTTGGTTTCTGGGCCGACGTTGCTGCCGGGGCCCAACAGGAACCGTTGGCTCTGGGCAAGGGCAGGGCTGGCCAGGGCCGCCGCCAGGCCGAGGCCGGCGACGAGGCCCTGCAGGGTCTTGCCTGGGAGGGGCTTCAAACGGGAGTTCATGGCCATCACTGCATCGGCCCCCACTCTGCCTGCCCTGGCGCCAGGCCGGCTGCGCGGCCAGGCCCAGCGGTTCAGCAAAGCCAGGCCAGGGCTTGTGCGGTCTGGCCCCTAGGGGGCCTGCCGCTCGGCCTGGGATCAGGGGTGCTGCGCCAGGGCCAGGACCGGCATCGGCCCTAGCTGGCGGCGCCGCCTTGGCGAATCTCTTCAAGGAGCAGATCCAGTTGGCCCAGGGAGGCCTCCAGATCGGGGAGGTCCGCGTCGTCGGCGCCTGCGGTGGGGTGCTCCTGCCAGAGCAGGTCGATGCCACAGAGGCGTTCGGCCAGGCCGTTCAAGCCTTCGCGGCCATGGATCCGTTGCAGTTCCTCCAGCAGCACCGGCATCCGAATTGAGCTCACCCGCAGGGCCCGGCGCAGGTCCGCCTGGGTGCGGCCGCTGTGGCGCAGCCAGTCCTTGAGAAAGCTCTGGAGATCCTCCAGCTCTTCGAGGCTCAGGCTGGCCATCAACGCACCGGGGGAAACCACTGGTCCAGTCTGCGCTGGGCCCGGGCCCGTACCGCCTCACTCATGTGGGTGCGGTAGAGCCCGAGCAGGGCCGTCATCGCCACCACGTCATCGCCGAAACCCGCCACGGGAATGAAATCCGGGATCAGATCCAGGGGCATCAGCAGGTAGGTCAGGGCCGCCACCATGGTGAGCCGCACCTGCAGGGGCGTTTGGGCATCGAGCACCAGTTCCAGGCACTCGATCGCCGGCCGGGCGACGCTGCGGCCGGCCCGGCGCAGCAAGCGCCAGAGCAGGCCCTCATCAATGTCGGTGCTGCCAACCACCTCGGCCTCGATCGTTTCAGGGGTCTGGGCCCCCTGGGGCGGTGGGGTCTGGCGTGACGGACCCATGGCGATGCCCCCTGCTCGAGATCCCCTCCACTCTGGCGAGAGACTGACAAGACAGCTGGGTCCAACTGGGCCAGGTCCAGGCCTTCAGGCCAGAACCCCCAGGCCTGGAGCGACAAGGGCGGCTGCGTGGTGGTGTGTCCCGATCAGCCGCGGACGTAACCGAACCAGGTTCAGGGCCAGCGAAGGCCGAAACCTGTGCCCTTCAAGCCGACGCTCTTCCAATCAGGCTGGGCTGCAAACCAGCTGGCCATGGATCAAGCCAGGCTGAGTTTCAAGTCAGGGCAAGGGCCGATCAGACGGGATGGGCCAGGGCTGGAACCGTTCTGGCCCATCCAACCCTGGACTGGGTTCAGGGTTGGGACATCAGCCCCAGGGGCAGCCGGGGCCTGAGCGGGTGGGCCGCCAGAACCAGTCGGAACGCCCCCTCAATCGACCTCTACCAGACCGCTCTGGATGCCGGTTTTGCGCAGCTTGCGCAGGGCCCGTTGCACCACCTGGCGGCAGTATTCGCGGCTGCAGCCCAGTTGGCGGGCCACTTCAGCCAGGGTGCGCCATTCGTTGCCGCCATCAAGGCCGAAACGCAGCATCACCACCGTGCGTTCCTTGGGGGTGAGGTTGGATTGGTCAAGCAGTTTCCACACCGAGGCACTGCGTTCGGCCAGTTCGGCCCGCTCCATGGGCGCCATTTCATTGCTTGGCAGCACATCCACCAATTCGGTGGGATCGGATTTGGATTTGAGCACCCCCTGGAGGCTGACGGTGACGCTGCGTAGTTCGCAGCCCAGCAGCTCTTCCACCTCCTCCTGGGGGATGGCCATGGCGGCGGCCAGCTCCTTGGCGCTGGGCAGCAGGCCATTGCTCTGCAACAGGCGGGCCTTGGCCGCCCGCAGCCGCGTCAATTTTTCATTCACATTCACGGGAATGCGGATGGTGCGGCTCTGGGTGGAGAGGGCCCGGTTGAGGCCCTGGCGGATCCACCAATAGGCATAGGTGCTGAAGCGGTGGCCGCGGGTGGGGTCGTATTTCTCTACCGCCCGGGTGAGGCCCAAGGTGCCCTCCTGGATCAGGTCGAGCAGGTCGAGGCCCTTGCCCTGGTAGCGCTTGGCCAGATTCACCACCAGGCGCAGATTGGCCGTGATCATCTGGGTTTTGGCCCGCTCCCCCAGGCGCATCGTGCGCTTTTCAACATCGTCGTAGTGGCAGGCATCGCCCACACCACCAGCACTGCTGCAGCGTTCCTGCAGCTCAACCATGGCCTGAACCTTGCGGCCCAGGGTGAGCTCCTGTTCGGGGGTGAGCAATTGGTGACGACCAATTTCCCCTAAAAAAGCACTCAGTGAACTCGCCATTTCTAACCCCGGCACTGGAAAGAACATAGGGCGAATTCTTGCCTTTTCTGGAAGCAACTGAAAGGCTTCGGACTTTCGCTTTTTCTCCCTTTTTGACGCGGCAATGACGCTTTCCTGCCGCAATGTTTTCAACACATTTGCGCGCTCAAGACGTCCCGTCAGGGTCTCCGCGTTCGTGGGGCGCGGGGGCACGGCGGTGCGGGGCCCTCGCTACGGTCAGGGCGCCCCAGCCACCAGCGCCCCATGGACGGGTTTGCCATGCCCCTCGGCTCCCTGTTGACTGCCCTGCCTTTCGGCCTGTTCAGTGCCCTGCCCGGCCGCCTGTTCACCAGCCTGGCCAGCCTGCCCGGCGACCTGATTCCGCGGGCCTCGGTGGCCTATGTCCACTACCTCAGCGTGATGCTCTGTTTTGGGGCCCTGGTGCTGGAGCGGCGCCTGATCCGGCCCAATCCCAACCGCCAGGACGCGATCGCCATGGTGATCACCGATGTGGTGTATGGCCTGGCGGCGCTGGCGCTGTTGGTGAGTGGCATCCTGCGGGTTCTCTATTTCGGCCAGGGCAGCGAGTTTTATACCCAGAACCCCCTGTTCTGGTGGAAGGTGGGGGCCTATCTCTCCGTGGGAGCCCTCTCGCTCTATCCCACCGTGACCTACATCCTTTGGGCGATCCCCCTGCGCAAGGGCGAGCTGCCCCAGGTCAGCGAGGCCCTGGCTAAGCGCCTGGCCTGGATCCTGAACATTGAACTGGTGGGTTTTGCCCTGATTCCGGTGATGGCGGTGTTGATGGCCCGGGGCGTCGGCTTGCCGGGCTGAGGCCGGACCCCGGTTGCCATGCCAGCGCCCATGCCCCTGCCGGTTTCCTTGAGCGAGCCCCCGTCCTTGGTGCGCCAGGGCGTGGAGGGCGGCCGGGCTACTTCAGCCCCGGCGATCGCCTGTCCAGCCGAGCAGCAGAGCCGGCCCTGGCCTGGTCCCGTGGCCGGTCAGGCACCCGGCGAGGGGCCCCCGCCGCAGCCAGGGCTTCAGCGCCGGGTTGGATTCCCGGATCAACCGGCTTCAGAGGCCAGCCAGGGGTCGGCTGGGCCCACCTCTGCTCCTGGCGGCACCGACTATCACCTGCGCCTCAAACCCACTGCAGCCGGATGGCCGGTGCGCGCCCTCTGGTGCGTCTGGATTGAACCGCTGCCCTCCGGGGCGCCGGCCAGCCCCTTCCAGCTGCGCTGGCAGCGGGCCGTGCAGGCGGCCCTGGCCACCTGGCAGGCCGAACTGCCCCTGACCCAGGTGCCCAGCGCCGACCAGGCCCAGGTGCGCCTCTGGCGCCGCACGCCGCCCCTGGAGGCCGGGGCCGATGGGGCGCTGCGGGCCAGCCATGGCCGGGCCCTGCTGACCCTGCGCCAGGTGCAGCGCCAGGGCCAGTGGCAGCTGGAGCCCCTGGTGGAGGTGCTGATCAGCCCCGGCCAGCGGCCGGAGGCGATCCAGGCCACCAGCCTGCATGAACTGGGCCATGCCTTCGGCCTCTGGGGCCACAGTGACCAGGCTGGCGATGTGATGGCCGCCAGCCCAACGGCCAAGCCCGTGCTGGCCCTGAGCCAGCGGGATCGGGCCACCCTGGGCTGGCTGCGGGCCCAGCCCGGCCTGGCGCCCTGAGGCCGAGGGGCGCCAGGCCCGCCAGGGAGCTGGGCTTGGGACTGGTTCCAGGGGCCTGGTGTGAAGCTGGAGCCCGGGCTGGACCGGTCAGCGTGGTTGGTGGCAAACGCCAGGGCGCCAGCGGCGGGCGTTGGGCGCGCGCGCTGGCTGCGGAGGCCGTGGCTCGCGGGCTCCCCGGCTCAGGCAGCGGCTGGGAGAGCCCATGGGGCGGTTTGCTCGATCCCCCCTGGGATGGGGCGGCCAGCGATCGGATCGCTTTGGGCCGATCAGCAGCCCCTGCCGGGGTCCTGGTGCCGCGCTGCCTTTGCAGCTGGGGTCTGGGCAAAGCCTGGCCCTCGCCGTACTACCAGGCCCTGGCGAGCCAAGGGGCTGGGGCCATGGCAGGCCTGGCCAAGCGGTGTCAGGGGCGCCTGGGGGCGCCGCGGCGGGCGGCCAGCACCTCCTGCACCCGGCGCCAGGGGACCCCGTGGTGGGCCAGGGCCACCTGCAGGTGGAACAGCAGGTCGGCGGCTTCGCCAGCGATCTCGGCCGGGTTGTCGTCCTTGCAGGCCATCACGAATTCGGCACATTCCTCACCGATCTTTTTGAGGATGCGGTTGTCGCCCCCCTCGAGCAGCCGGTTGGTGTAGCTGCCAGGTTCGGGGCTGGCTCGCCGCCCTTCAATCAGCCGGGACAGCTCGCTGCAGACATCGGCCGGGGGCGCCGGGGCCCCAGGCCCGCCGCTTGCCCCGGGCTCCACACCAAAGAAGCAGCTGCGGGCCCCCGTATGGCAGGCCCCATCCCCCTGCTGCTCAATCGTGAGCAGCAGCACATCGGCGTCGCAGTCGTAGCGGAGGCCCCGCAGGGTCTGGAACTGGCCGCTGCTGGCCCCCTTGTGCCAGAGCTCGGCGCGGGAGCGGCTCCAGTAGTGCACCTCTCCGGTGGCCAGGGTGCGCTCGAGGGCCTGCCGGTTCATCCAGGCCACCATCAGCACGGCGCCATCGAGCCAGTCCTGGGCGATGGCGGGGATCAGGCCGGCCGCATCGAAGCGGAGCTGGTCGAGCAGGGCCGGGTCTGGGGGCTGAAATGATGCCTGCAAGGGCTTCTGTTCCATCTGCCCCGATCCTCCCGCAACGCCTTCTGCCGCCCCAGCTTTTCCGGCACCATAGTTTTCGGCAATCCCTTTTCTGGCTCACCCTCCTCTGGCAATCCCTTCTCCCGCTAAACCTTCTCCCCCCTGATGACCGCCCCTCGACGCCCGGCAGCGTTCAGTTGCAGCAAGAGCTTCAGCGGTTATCCCTGCTGCCATCGCCAGTGGCGCCACCCCGGCCACTGCCGCTTCGTGCATGGCTACAGCCGCAGCTTCACGGCCTGGTTCGAGGCCAGCAGCCTTGATGTCCATGGTTTTGTTGTGGACTTCTCCAGCCTCAAGGCCCTTGAAGCCCAGTTGGCGGCCCAGTTCGATCACACCTTTTTGGTGAATGCCGACGACCCCCTGCTGGACCAGTGGCAGGCCCTGCATGACCAGGGGGCCCTGGACCTGCGCGTGATGGCCAATGTGGGCATGGAAGCCAGCGCCGAGTTGGTTTGGACCTGGGCTAACGCCCTGCTGCAGGACCGGGATCGGGGCCGCAGCTGCTGCGTCAAGGTGGAAGCGCGCGAAAATGAGAAGAATGCGGCCTGCTATTCGGCTGTGCCTGAGTGGTTCGGGGCCAGCTGAAGAGGGCCCACCGATCGGGGTCAGCTGAAGAGGGTTCGCTGAAGAGGGCCCCCTGATGGGGGCCAGCTGATGGTGCCGGCCCTCGGGTTCGGCCAGGATTGACCAGCGGCCCGTAGCCGGTTCAGGGGCCCGGAAGCCGGCGCAGGCCCTGGGCCAGGGGTAGCAGGGCCAGGCAGAGCAGGGCGATCACCGGACCCGGCGGCAGGTTGATCGCCGGTTGGATCGCCAGGCCGAAGCCCAGGGCGCTCAAGCCCATGCCGATCAGGCCGGCCCGCAGCAGGGCCTCCTTCAAGGAGCGGGCCCCCACCAGGGCCACCAGGGCCGGGGCCCCCATCAGGGCGATCACCAGCACCACCCCCACGGCCGTCATGGCGCTGACCACGGTGAAGGCGGTGGCCAGGGTCATGCCCAGGCGCAGGCGCCGCACGGGCAGGCCGGCGCTGGCCGCCCCCACCGGATCCACGCCGAGGAAAACCAGTTGGTGGTAGCCCCAAACCAGCAGGGCCACCACCACGGCCAGGGCCACCAGGCTGCTGGCCAGATCGCCCGGGCTGGCCGCCAGCAGGTCGCCGAACAGGATGGCTTCGAGGTCGACCCGGATGTGCAGCAGGGGGATCAGCAGCACCCCCAGGCCCAGGAAGCCCGCCAGCACGGTGTTGAGTACGGCTTCATCGCGGCTGTCGCCCGGGGCGCCGCCCTGGCTGAGCCGCTCCGCCACCAGGGCCCCGGCCAGGCCGCTCACCATGCCGCCCAGGCCCGGGGACAGGCCCAGGGCCACGGCCAGGGCCAGGCCGGGCAGGACCGCATGGGAGATCAGGTTGGCCAGAAACAGGCGCCGCTGCACCAGCAGCAGGGTGCCGGCCAGGGGGCAGAGGGCGCCGATCAGCAGGGCCAGGAGCAGGGGCAGGGCCCACCAGCGATCCATAGGTTCGGGGGGTCCGTTTGGCCAGGGTCCCCCAGATTGCCTACCCGCAGCGGTGGTTGCCCACCCGCAGGTCCCCCAGGGCCTGGCGCACCTGGCCGGGACTGCCATCGGCGAGCAGCCGCCGATCGAGCACCAGCACCCGGTCGTAGGCATCGAGGTCGTGGCCCCAGTCGTGGCTGGAGACCAGCAGGGTGAGGCCGGCATCGCGCAGCTGGCCCATCACCCGCAGCAGGGCCGTGCGCGCCGGCGGGTCAATCGCGGCGCAGGGTTCATCAAGCAGCAGCACCTGGGCCGGTTGCACCAGGGTGCGGGCCAGCAGGGCCCGTTGCTGCTGGCCGCCCGAGAGCTGGTCGAGGCGCCGCTGGGCCAGCTCGACCAGGCCCACCCGCTGCAGGGCCGCCTCCACATCGCAACAGCCGGGGCGGGAGGCCACCAGGCGGCCCAGGCCCACCAGCTCCCGCACCGTGATCGGGAAGCCCCAGGCGATCTCGCCCCGCTGGGGCATCAGGGCCAGCTGGCGCCGGGCCACCGGCCGGGTGAGGGGCTGGCCATCAAGCTGGATCGACCCCGTGGCCAGGGGCAGCTGGCCGGCGATCGCCTGCAGCAAGGTGCTTTTGCCGGCCCCATTGGGTCCCACCAGGGCCGTGAGGCTGCCCTGGGGAAGCGCGAAGCTCACCGCCTCGATCGCCAGGTCGTTGCCGCGGCGCACCCCCAGCTGCTGGACCGTGAGGCTCACCGGCCCTGCCTTGAAACTGAATCTCACGCTACCCAGCCTCTGCCAAGCACCCCGGCCGGTGCCCCGTTGCGATCCAGGGGCCGATGGCGGACAGGCGTGGTTCGAATCGGTGCGGCAACGGCCAGGCCAATCCGGTCGCGGCGGTTCTGCGCCGCTTGGTAGGGATGGCCGGCCAGCCGTTCCATTGGGACGGTGTCACAGTGGTGGATCGAGCGTTCCTTAGACATGACCAGCACGGCCTCGCGAGCATCGACCGGGTCGGCTGCAGCCGCTGGCTCCGGCGCCCGTGCCGCCCTGGACCCTGCACCCGCCCCGGGGGGGGAGCTGGCCCCGACCAGCCTGCCGGTGACGATCATCACCGGCTTCCTCGGCGCCGGCAAAACGACCCTGCTGAACCACATCCTCAGCAACCAACAGGGGCTCAAAACCGCCGTTCTGGTGAATGAGTTCGGCGAGATCGGCATTGACAACGACCTGATCATCGCCACCGGCGAAGACATGGTCGAGCTCAGCAATGGCTGCATCTGCTGCTCGATCAATGGCGAGCTGCTGGAAGCCGTGTATCGGATCCTGGAGCGGCCCGAGCCGGTGGACTACCTGGTGGTGGAAACCACGGGCCTGGCCGATCCCCTGCCGGTGGCCATGACCTTCCTGGGCAGCGACCTGCGCGATGCGACCCGGCTGGATTCGATCATCACCCTGATCGATGCCGAAAACTTCAGTGACACGATTGACCAGGGCGAGGTGGCCCGGGCCCAGGTTGTGTATGGCGACATCCTGCTGCTGAACAAATGTGATCTGGTCAGCGAAGCGCGGCTGACGGCGCTCGAGAGCCACCTCAAGGAGATCAAGCCCGATGCCCGCATCCTGCGCTCTAGCCATGGCGCCGTGGCCCTGCCCCTGCTGTTGAGCGTGGGCCTGTTTGAGTCAGACCGGGTGGTGGCTGCCGGCGAAGCCCAGCCGGCCCACCAGCACGGCCATGACCACGGCCACCACCACAGCCACGACCACAGCCACAGCCACAGCCACGATCACGGCAGCGGCCACCGGCATGATCACGGCCCGGCCGCGGGGCAGGGGGAGGCAGACCACAGCGCCTGCGACCACAACCATGGCCATTGCACCCATGAGCACGACCATGACCATGACCATGACCATGACCATGACCACGGTCACGATCACGGCCAGGACCAGGGCTCCAGGACCGACGCCCTGGCCGACGATCCCGTGCAACGGGCCGCCGACCACCTGGCGATTGAGGGCTTCACCTCCCTTTCCTTCAGCAGCGATGGCCCCTTTGGCCTGCGCAAGTTCCAGAATTTCCTCGACAACCAGCTGCCCAGTGGCGTGTTCCGCGCCAAAGGGATCCTCTGGTTCAACGAGAGCGAGCGGCGCCATGTGTTTCACCTGGCCGGCAAACGCTTCTCGATTGATGACACCGATTGGCAAGGGGAGCGCAAGAACCAGTTGGTGTTGATCGGCCGCGACCTCAATCACCGCAAGCTGCGCCAGCAATTGCAGGCCTGTGTCGCCAAGGACGCTGGCAAGGGCTTCGGCTGAGCTGCCCCCTGGCTCTGGCGCCTGGGCCAGGCACCCCCTCCGCTCCGGCAGCCATCCTCCCTGCGGTCAGCCTTCAGCCTGGGCTCTGCATTGACCACCCAGGCGCCGCTCCCGCCAGCACGGGCGTCAGCGCATCTGGCTTGCGGCCCCCTTTGGGCGGGCTGGTGCCATGCTTCTGCGCCAGGATCCGGCCCGGGCCGCTGCGGGCAGGGTGGAAACCCCCCAGGCTTTGGCAGCGAACGACACACCAGAACCGCCCAACCCGGCTAGGGTTTGGCCACTGCCTGAGCACTGCATGACGGAGCTTTTCTTGGTCTCAGCCGTCCTGGTGTTGCTCGGACTGCTCTGGTGGTTGGTAGAGGGCTCCGATGATGACAACGGCGGTGGCGGCCTGATGCGCCCTGTGTTAGTGCCTGTGCCTGTGCGTCGGTATCCCCAGAACCGCTGAATCCTGGGCTTCAGCCCATCAGTGATTTCTAGCGAGTGGCTGGTCTTCGTTTAATCCAAAAAGCCCGAAATTGAGGCATACATTAGTCTCGCCGGATAAAATTAATCCATTTAATTTAATTCGTTTGCTAATCAATAAAAGTTCTTTAATTTTATCCGTAGCTGGTTCAGTTTGCTTCCGTTTGGGCGCAGCTTGGACAAACGGCTCGCACGTTGAGAACGCATTCAAGCAGGCGGAAGCCGTGCAGGCCGGCCGCCCGTTCGCCGGCCTGCAGCACGTCGTGGCTTTCAAATTCTTCGGTCTGGCCGCAGCGGACACAGACCAGGTGGTGGTGATCCCGGTTGGTGTCGCCCGCCAGCTCGAAGCGGCGGCCGCCATCGGGCAGTTCAAGCTCCTGAAGCAGCTGCATCGAACTGAGCAGCCGCAGGGTGCGATACACCGTGGCCAGGGACACCCTTTCCTCGCCCTTGAGCAGCCGTTGGTGCACTTCCTCGGCGCTGAGGTGGCTGCCCTCGCCGATGCGCTCAAACAGGCCCAGCACCCGTTGTCGCTGGGGGGTGAGCCGCTGGCCCCGGCCATTGAGGGAGGTGCGCAGGGCCTCCGCCTGGGGGTGGGCGGCAGGCACGGTGGGAAGGGCGGCCAAGGCGAACTGGGCAGGTGAAGGGGATTGGCGGCCCTGGGGCCGACTTCGGTGCCGGATGGCGGATCAGGGCCGCCCATTGTTCTCAATAGTAGATGCAATTGCGAACATCTGCCGCCAGGATCCGGGCCAGGGCGGGGTCAGGAGTGGGGCCCAGGCCGGTGCCCGGCAGGCGCTGCGGGGTGAGGCCCGGCCCGAGGTCGGCCCTGGGCCGTGAGCCTGCACCAGCTCTGGGCAGTCCGATTGCGGTGGCTCTGTTTTGGCGGCTTTGAGAAAACGGATTTGAGCAAATGGCTTGGAGAAAGCGGCTTTGAGAAAGCGGCGTTGACAAGCCGACTTGGGCTAGCCGACTTTGGCCAGACGACTTCGATCCGGGGGCTTTGCCGCTTCGATCCGGGGGCTCTGCCTCGGCGGCACTGCTACGGCCGCTGTCAACCGGCGGTTTTGCTGCGCCAGCGTCGATCCGCCGACCTTGCCAGGGCCCCGGTGGCGTTTCCAGCATGGAGGGGCCCATGCCCCAAGGCCCTGCCCTGGGCGCCGGGGGCGCTTCCTTCCCATCCATGCCATGGCCCCAGCCCCCAGCCCTGATCCCCAGCCCCCTGGCCCGCCTGCCCTTGCTCCGTCCCCCTGGAGCCCCTTGGGGCGCAGCCTGCAGCGCACCCCGGCCCTGGTGACGGCCATGGCCCTGCTCAGTTTGGCGCTGCTCGGCTCCACGGCGGTGCTGGTGAAGGGCCTGCGCAGCGCCCGCGACACGATCACGGTGACCGGGGCCAGCACCGAGCGGATCCGCAGTGACTACGGCGATTGGTCCGTTGTCGTCAGCCAGGGGGGTGATAGCCAGCAGCAGTCCTATGGGGCCTTGCAGCCCCTGGTGCAGCAGACCCGGGCGTTTTTGCTCGCCCATGGCCTTCAGCCCGGGGAGCTCAAGCTCGGATCCCTGAGTTCCGATCGGGAAGAGATCCGCGATCCCCGCAGCGGCGAACTGCGCCAGACCCGCTGGACCAGTCGCCAGACGCTGTTGATCAGCAGCGCCGATGTGGACAAGATCAACCGCCTGGCTGCTGAGATTCCGGCCCTGATCGGTCTGGGGGTTCCCCTGACGATCAATGAGCCCGCCTACACCTACACGAAGTTGGCCGAAAAACGGGTCGACATGCTGGCCAAGGCCACCAAAGATGCCCGGGACCGCGCCAGGGCGATTGCGGCCCAGGCCCAGAGTTCGATCGGGGCGATCACCAATGCCGACACCGGCACCTTCCAGATCACGGCGCCCAATTCCACCGAGGCCAGCAATAGTGGCTCCTATGACACTCGCACGATCGCCAAGGACATCACCGCCGTGATGGCGGTGACCTTCCGGGTGGAGTGAAGCCGATGCCGGCGGCGAGGCCTGTTTCGGGGACCGCAACTGGGCTGTTTTCTGTGCAGGGCAGGTTGGCAGGGCCCTGTGGGCCCTCCGAATCCAGCCGTTCAAACCGGCTCCGCGGCGCTGGCAGGCCTGCGCAGCCAGCTTCGCGCTGCTGTCGCCCTGGGTTGCGGCCGTTGTGGGGATCAAGCGGCTGATCTGCTGCGGGAGCGTCGAGTCCACCTGGCCGATCGTGGTGACGGCGACCATGGCCGACTGGTCGTCTCTGGCGTCATGCCCTGGGCAGCCAGGTGGGGCCCTGGGGCCGGTTCACCGGGCCTGGCCGCGCGGATCGTGGAGCCCCAGGCGACCATCCTGTGGTGAAGTGCCAGGCCTAACCGCTGCCTACATTGGCGGGGCTTTGCCTTGCCAGTCCCTTTGCCATTTGCCGTGCTGTTGTGGTGAGGTACCAGCAGACCGCCTTGCAGTTGACGGTCAATGAGGCGGTGCAGCGGCTGCTGCGCTGGGCCATCAACCCCTGGCGGCGCTTGTCGCTGCTGCTGATTGTGTTATTGGGGGCCTTTTTTATCGGTACGGCCCTGTCAACGGTGACCTCGACCGCTGGCTTTTCAGAACCTCTGGCGGCGCTCTTCCCCATGGCCCTGATTGAGCTGGCGGTGCGCTGGCGCCGGCGCCTGATCCGTCAGACCGGAGACCGATTGGCGTTGCAATTGCTCGATATGGCGCGCATCGGCCTGCTGTATGGCTTGCTGATGGAAGGGTTCAAGGTGTTGTGAGGCCGCTGCGGCCTGCCTTGGCGGTGCTTCGCTTGGGCCGATCTGGACCGCTGGAGATTCGCCCAAGGGGAGCAACCGCGCCCTTGGCCAAAAAAAAGAGGGCCCGGGGGGCCCTCCTGAAACAAGCGAGTGAGTTTGAACGGGATGAGTCCAACGCGTGGACCCAAACGGCTGAACTCAAATGGCGAAGGCCCTTTCAAGTGGGAAAGGATCGGAAGCGTTTGGCAACCGATCCTCAGTTAGGGCTGGCCGGGGGCTGGGCCTCAGGCGGCAACGGCCGTCTTGGCGTCCAGGGCGCCCTTGGCATACAGACCGGCGTAGTAGTTGATGTCGCGCTGCTTGATCTTGGAGGCGTTGCCGGCACACCAGAACTGCTGGTAGCGGTCCAGGCAGACCTGCTTCATGTAGGCCCGGGCGGGCTTGTTGAAGTGGCGGGGATCGAAGTTGGCGGGATCCTTGGCGGCGGCTTCACGAACGGCGGCGGTGAAGGCCAGGCGGTTGTCGGTGTCGATGTTCACCTTGCGCACGCCATTGCGGATGCCTTCCTGGATCTCTTCCACGGGCACGCCGTAGGTTTCAGGGATGGCACCGCCGTACTTGTTGATCATGTCCAGCCATTCCTGGGGAACGGAGCTGGAACCATGCATCACCAGGTGGGTGTTGGGGATGGCCTTGTGGATTTCGGCGATGCGGCTGATCGCCAGCACTTCGCCCGTGGGCTTGCGGGTGAACTTGTAGGCGCCGTGGCTGGTGCCGATGGCGATGGCCAGGGCGTCCACGTTGGTTTTGGCCACGAAATCGGCGGCTTCGGCCGGATCGGTGAGCAGCTGGCTGTGGTCGAGGGTGCCCTCGAAGCCATGGCCGTCTTCGGCTTCACCCATGCCGGTTTCCAGGGACCCCAGGCAGCCCAGTTCGCCCTCAACGCTCACGCCGATGGCATGGGCCACATCCACCACTTCCTTGGTGACGCGAACGTTGTACTCGTAGCTGGCAGGGGTTTTGGCGTCGGCTTCCAGGGAGCCATCCATCATCACCGAGGTGAAACCGTTGGCGGCGGCCCCGAAGCAGGTGGCGGGGCTGTTGCCGTGGTCCTGGTGCATCACCACCGGGATGTCCGGATAGGTTTCAACGGCAGCCAGGATCAGGTGGCGCAGGAAGTTCTCGCCGGCATACTGGCGGGCACCCCGGGAGGCCTGCAGGATCACAGGGCTGTCGGTCTCGGAGGCGGCCTCCATGATCGACTGGACCTGCTCCAGGTTGTTGACGTTGAAGGCGGGAATGCCGTAGCCGTTTTCAGCGGCGTGGTCAAGCAGCAGCCGAAGCGGAACGAGCGCCATGGGAAAACCTCGCGGAGGTAGAAACGGATGGGGGGCCGGGGGGCCTGCCAGGCGTCAGGGCATCGAATCGATGGCCCTGGCTAGGACTGGCCGAGACTCTACCCGCTGACCCAGACGGATTTGGGGCCCGCTCTTGGCCAGTTTTTGGAGGGTGGCTGCAGCGTTCCTGAGGGCCCAGCTGGCTGGGTGGGGTCGCCCTTGGGGGACCACCGCCGGGGGCTGTCAGACAGGCTTGGCCATCGGGCCGCCCCGGGTCCTTGGACGCAGAGGGTGCCCTTCAGGCTTCACGGGCTGAGGCGCAGGCCATCGCGGGCGGAGCGCAGGGCCAGATCGCAGCAGGCCTGGCTGAGCACGGCTTCCGAGAGGCCAGGCACCATTGGCCGGCCTTCGGCCGCGGCCAGGGCCCAGCTATGCAGGATCCGCTGCACCGGTGCCACGCGGCCATCCACCCAGGTGCGCTCAAAGGCCAGCAGGGGATCCGGTTCCAGCAGCTGCAGGCCCTCGCCGCTGCGGGCCTGCCAGAGCTGGAAGCCATGCACATAGTCGCTCTGGTTCGACGAGCCCAGCACCAGGCTGCCCTCGCTGCCATAAAGCTCGATCCAGTAGCCCCGCCCCGGCCGTGTCACCGAGGCCAGGGTCACCTGGGCGGGCACCGTCTGGCCGCTGGCCGATTCCAGGTCCAGCTGCACCAGGGCGATGTCTTCGGCATCGACCGGGGCGGAGGCCGGCTCGGGGCCCGGGCCTGGACCCTTGCCAACAGGGACTGGCCGCTCGGCGATGGCCGTGCTGCAGCTGGCGCTCAGCTGGCGGGTGGGGCCCACCAGCCAATGCAGGGTGTCGAAGGCATGGGTGCCGAGGGCGCCAAGCACGCCGCCGCCTTCGCTGCGCTGGGAATACCAGCTCCAGGGTCGGCGGGGATCGGCGCGGCTGCCCATCAGCCAGTCGAGCTTCACCAGCCAGGGGGTGCCGATCGTGCCCTGCTGGAGCAGACCTGCCAGCTGTTGAAACAGGGGCACGGCCCGGTATTCAAAGTCCACCCCCACGCACACCCCGGCCGCCAGGGCCAGCCGCTGCAGCTCCTGCACCTGGTCGGCCCTGAGGGCCACGGGCTTTTCCAGCAGCAGGTGCTTGCCGGCGGCGATCGCGGCTTTCGCCAGGTCAAAGCGGGGGCCTGGCGGGGTGGCGATCACCAGGGCATCGATGCCGGGGTCGGCCAGGAGGGCCTCGAAGGCGCTGAAGCCGGCCAGGCCACTGGCGGCGCAGGCCTGCTCCAGCCGCTGCCTGCGGGGGTGCCAGAGGGCCACCGGCTCCGTGAGCGGGCAGGCGGCCAGGGCCGGCAGGTGCACCTGCTCGCCAAAGCCCAGGCCTGCCACCGCCACCCGCAGGGGCGACGCGGCGCCAGCCCTGGCTGCGGACCTGGCCGGGCCGGCGAACGGGGGTTCAGGGGCCGATGGGCGCGAAGTCACCGGGAGGCGAGCAGCTGGCCCCCAGCCTCACAGACCGCCTGGACCACGGCCTCCATCAGGCCATCGCCTGCAACGGGCTGCCAGCTGGCCCGCCACTGGGGGATGCCGTTGATCGCGGTGTCGCGCATCAAGCTCTGGTCGCAGTCAATCTCGGAGACATAGAGCTCACTGCTGGGTTGGCGGGGGCGCCGGGCTGGGGTGGCCGCCGGCTCGCTGCCCTGGGGGGTGCCAGGGGCAGGGGCGGAAGCTGTGGCGCCTGCAGGAGCGTTGGCGGAGGCTGCCGGTTCAGCCGCGGCTGGGCCTGCCGTTTCGGGCTCGGCGGCGGGTTGGAACCGGCTCAGCACCGTGAGGGTCCCTTGCTTGCTCAGCCGCAGGCTGCCCCGATCCCACCATTGCCGGCCGGCCTCGCTGGCCGGCACCTCCTGCCACTCCACCGGTCCGGCCCAGGCCGCCTGGGGTTGCAGCAGGGGCAGCGGCAGCAAGCCCGTTAGCCCCATCACCAAGCCCGCCAGCCCAACCACCCGGGCCAGGGCCCGGGTGAGGGATCGTCCCCTGCCGAAGACCCGCCTGGCTGCGGCCCGGCAAGCCCCCAGGGCGGCCTTGGCTGGGCCCTGCCTTGCCCCTCGGCGGAGCCAAGGCCGCGTCATGCCGCCACCTGGTCAGCGGCCGGGGCCTGGCCAGGGCGCACGCCATGGAGCCGCAGCAGTCCGGCCAGGGTTGCCTTCAACTTGGGCCGGGCCACGATGTAATCGACAAAGCCGTGGTCCTGCAGGTATTCGGCGGTCTGGAAGCCGTCGGGCAGTTTTTCGCGCAGGGTCTGTTCAATCACCCGGCGGCCGGCAAAGCCGATCAGGGCCCGGGGTTCGGCCAGGATCAGATCACCCAGCATGGCGAAGCTGGCCGTCACCCCACCAGTGGTGGGATGGGTGAGCAGGGGGATGTAGAGGAGCTCGGCCTGGCGGTGGCGCTCCAGGGCGCCGGAGATCTTGGCCATCTGCATCAGGCTCAGCATTCCCTCCTGCATGCGCGCCCCGCCCGAGGCGCAGACGATCAACACGGGCATCCCCTGGGCCGTGGCCGTTTCGATCAGGCGGGTGAGCTTCTCGCCCACCACCGAGCCCATCGAGCCGCCCATGAAGCTGAAATCCATGGCACCGATGGCCAGGGGCAGGCCCTCAATACGGCAGAGGCCGGTGCTGACGGCATCCATAAGGCCGCTGGCCTGCTGGGTGTCGCGGATGCGATCGGCGTAGCTGCGGCGATCCTTGAAGCCGAGGGGATCGGTGGGGGAGAGGCTGTCATCCAGGGGCTGGAAGCTGCCCGGGTCGGCGATCAGGGCAATGCGGGTGGCGCTGTCGATGCGGTGGTGGTGGCCGCAGTTGCTGCAGACGCTGGCATTGGCAACCAGGTCCTTGCGGTACACCACCAAGGCGCACTCGGGGCATTTGCTCCAGAGGCCATCGTCCTCGCTGGCCTCCTGGCTGGAGCGCACCAGCGGGGCGTTCTTGCGGCGATCGGCAAACCAGTCGAACAGCGACACGGAGCTAGCAGGCAAGGGCAGGAGGGGGTTGGCCAGACGCACCCGGCTTCGGGGGGCGCCGTCGTGCCCTTATTAAAGGCGTCCGCCCGCCAGGGCCGGCCCCGCTTCCTCGGCGGCAGAGCGCCTTTCGCTGCAGCCCCCCCGGACTGGCTGCTCGCCAAAGGGCATCCCCTTCCCCAGGCCAGCCAGCACGGCCCGGCCAAGCCCGTTCCAGGGTCTGGCCATGGCCCCGTCGCCCAGGGGGACGCACCAGCCCAGCCGTTCTGGACTAATCAGTCAGTTTCAGCCGCCCAGCAGGCCGCCGCCCAGGGCACCGCCGAGCAGCTGGCGCCACCAGGCGGCACCGCCGATCCACACGGCCAGGCCCCCGGCCGCCAGGTAGGGGCCGAAGGGGAACGGTTGGCCCCGCTTCAGCCGGCCGACCAGCATCAGCAGGCTGCCCAGCACCGCCCCACTGAGGAAGGCAAGGAACACCGCCACGGCCATGGCCTGGAGTCCCAGCCAGGCCCCCAGCAGGGCGGTCAACTTGGCATCGCCCAGGCCCAGGGCCGGTTTACCCATCAGCTTCTCGGCCAGGGCGCTCAGCCCCTCCATGGCCAGCAGGCCGGCGGCGGCGGCGATCAGGTGATCGAGCAGCAGGGGCCCGCCCCCGGCTGGACCCTGGCGATAGCCGCTGATCGCGGTGAGGGCCAGGCCCAGCAGCAGGCCCCAGCGGCACAGGGGTTCGGGCAGCCAGAGGTGGTCAAGATCAATCAGCACCATCGGCAGCAGCAGGCTGGCCAGGAGCCAGCCCGCGGCCACGAGCCACCAGTCGATCGGGCCGCCCCCGAGCCAGGGGGCCCCAGTCGCCAGGGCGCCCGAGCCGCCCAGGGCAGCCACCCCAGGGCCCCCCGCCGACCCGGCCAGGGCTGGGGCCCCCAGGGGCGGGGTGGTCAGCAGCACCGCCACCCAGAGACCGGCGCTGAGCAGCTCCACCGCCGGGTAGCGGGGACTGATCGGGGCGCCGCAGTGGCGGCAGCGGCCCCTGAGGACCAGCCAGCCCAGCACGGGAATGTTTTCAAACCAGGCCAGGCGCGTGCCGCAGTGGGGGCAGCGGCTGGGGGGCAGCACCACCGATTCCTGGCGGGGCAGGCGCCAGGCCACCACGTTGAGGAAGCTGCCCACGCAGGCTCCCAGGACGGCAACGCCGATCGCCAGCAGGGCGAAGCCCGGATCCTGGGCCATTTCGGCGGCTGGAGGGGGGGCTTGCGGGGGGAGCACCGCCAGGCCGGGAGCGCTCCAGCCCAGGCCACTCCAGCCCAACACGTTCCAGTTCAAACCAGTCCAGTTCAAACCAGTCCAGTTCAAGCCAGTCCAGTTCAAACCACCAAAGTTGAGGCCGTTCCAGCCCAAGCCGTTCGATAGCAAGCCGTTTGCCAATCCCTTGGCCCAGCTCAATCCGAACGACGGCAAGCCATCCCCGATCACCCCGTTCCCCAGGCCGGCGAGCCCAGCCGTTGCCCAAACCAGGCCAGCGATGGGGAGCTCAGGCATCGGAATCGGCCTCGATCAGGTTCAAGGGGGAGCGGACGGGGCGAGGGGTGGAACGGCCAGGGGGGTTGGCGGCTTCAGGGGCCCTCCCGTCCGGGCGAGCGGAAGGGCGGCCGGGGGCTGCGCGGCCGCGGACTGCGGCCCCGGATCAGATCGAGGGGCACAAATTGCTCCTCCGGCAGCAGGATTGGCGCCTCAAACACGGCCCGCCCCAGCTCCCCCTGACCGGCCAGCACAATCCCCACCGGCTCACCGCCGCAGGGGCACTGTTCCAGGTAGGTGAAATAAATCCGCCGGGCCCGGGCAATCAGGTCACCGCTGTTGATGCGATCCCAGCGCAAAGGGCTTTTCAAGGCAGACCCTTGAAAAGCCCCGGCTGCCCCAATCACAAAGGATGGGACGGTGCGTTGTGGTGGGAGAGCTGAAGCCGTGACCGGGTCCGCCGGATCGGCCCAGCGTAGGGGCTCAGGCGAGTTTCTTCTTCTCTTCGATCAAACGGTGGATCACCGGCGTGAGAATCAGCTCCATGGCGAAGCCCATCTTGCCGCCGTTCACCACGATGGAGGTGGGGCTGGACATGAAGGAGTCGTGGATCATGTCGAGCAGGTAGGTGAAGTCGATGTCCCACTTCTCCCGGGCCCCCTTGCGGAAGTGGATGATCACGAAGCTTTCATCCGGGGTGGGGATGTTGCGGATGATGAACGGGTTGGCGGTGTCCACGGTCGGGACCCGTTGGAAGTTGATGTCCGTGCGGCTGAATTGGGGGCAGATGTGGTTGATGTAATCCGGCATGCGGCGCAGGATCGTGTCCACGGTGGCCTCGGCCGAATAGCCCCGTTCGGCGTTGTCGCGGGAGATCTTCTGGATCCACTCCAGGTTGACGATCGGCACCACGCCCACCAGCAGGTCGGCGAGGGAGGCCACGTCATAGCCGTCGCCGACCACGCCACCGTGGAGACCTTCGTAGAAGAGCAGGTCGGTGCCGGCCGGAATCGTTTCCCAGGGGGTGAACTGGCCCGGGTTGAGGGCGGTGCCGAGGCGCTCGTTGTGCTCGGCGGCCTCTTCGACCGAGTGCAGGTAGTAGCGCTTCTCGCCGGAACCGGTTTCGCCGTAGGTCTTGAACAGCTCGCCCAGCTTGTCGAACAGGTTGGCTTCGGGGCCGAAGTGGGAGAAGTTTTCGCCCTTGGCCAGGGCCTCGGCCATGGCTTCCTTCATCGGGCCGCGCTCGAAGCGGTGGTAGCTGTCGCCCTCCACCACGGCCGGGGTGATGCCTTCGCGCTTGAAGATGTGCTCAAAGGCGCGTTTGACGGTGCTGGTCCCTGCGCCAGAGGAACCGGTAACGGCGACGACCGGGTGACGCTTCGACATCGGCGCAGGGGGGTGAAAACAGCTGCTGAGTTTGGCAGGTCACGGGTCCCGCCCCTGCCCGGGGCCCAGGGAGGGCTTGTTTCAGGGCAAGAGCCAGACCGCAACGGCCCCGCCCGGCAGGGGGGCGACCCGGCGGCGGGCGCGGCGCCGGGCCAGGCTCAGGCCGCCAGGGCCGCCAGCAACTGGTCGCCCATGGCCTGGCAGCCCAGCTGCACGCAGCCGGGGGCCATGAGGTCGCCGGTCCGATAGCCCGCCGCCAGCACCGTGTCCACCGCCGCCTCCAGGGCCAGGGCGGCCGCCTCCTGCTTCAGGCCCACCCGCAGCAACATGGCGGCACTGAGCACCATGGCCATCGGGTTGGCCTTGTCCTGGCGGGCGATGTCGGGGGCGGAGCCATGGATCGGCTCGAACAGGCCGGGGCCGTCGCTGCCCAGGGATGCCGACGGCAACATGCCGATCGAGCCGGTGAGCATGGCGGCCTCGTCGCTGAGGATGTCGCCGAACAGGTTGCTGGTCAGCAGCACGTCGAATTGGCGGGGCGCGCGCACGAGCTGCATGGCGGCGTTGTCCACGTACATGTGGCTGAGCTCCACGCCCGGATAGCCCTCGCCCATGGCCACCACCCGGTCGCGCCAGAGCTGGCTCACGTCCAACACGTTGGCCTTATCCACCGAGCAGAGCCGGCCGCCGCGGGCCAGGGCTAGGTCGAAGCCCACCTTGGCGATTCGGTCGATCTCGTAGTCGAAGTAGGCCATGGTGTTGAAGGCACGCACATGGCCATCGGCCTCGATGCGGCCCTTGGGGGTGCCGAAGTACACGCCGCCGGTGAGTTCCCGCACCACCATCAAATCCACGCCCTCGATCACCTCCCGCTTGAGGCTGCTGGCGTCCACCAGGGCCGGCAGGATCTTCACGGGCCGCAGGTTGGCAAACAGGCCCATGCCGGAGCGCAGGCCCAGTAGGCCGGTTTCGGGGCGCTGCTCCCGCGGCAGGCTGTCGTACTGGGGGGAGCCGATCGCCGCTAGCAACACCGCATCGGCGGCCTTGCAGGCGTCCAGGGTGCTGGCGGGCAGGGGTTCGCCGCAGGTATCGATGGCGGCACCGCCGATCGGCTGCTCGTCGTAGCTGAGGCTGAAGCCATGGCGGCCGCTGACCGCATCGAGCAGCTGGCGGGCCACCGCCGTGATTTCCGGGCCGATGCCGTCTCCGGGCAGAAGCGTGATCCGGTAGCTCGTCATCACAGAAGGGCCGGCGGCGCCGGAAACCAGGGGGGGCAGCAGGCGAGGTTACTGGCCGCCCCGGGGCTGAGCCAGGCCCATGGCCCGCCAAGCCCACCCGATGCCGAACCCTTCCAAAGCCGCCTCAGACCGGTCGGTGGGCGGACCAGTGGCCCAGGCCCCGATCGGGCCGCCGATCACTCGCCCTGGTGTTTGAGCTGGCGCAGGCTGCGGGCCATCTCGGGCAGCTTGTTGAACACGGCTGAGCAGCGCAGCCAGAGGCGGTTGGGGATGGCGGGGTAGCCGCTCACCACCTCGCCGGCGGCCACGTCGCCATGGATGCCCGACTTGGAGGAGGCAATGGCCCGATCGCCGATCGTGGCCCGGTTGGCCACCCCCACCTGGCCGGCCAGGATCACGCCGTTGCCGAGGCGGGCGCCACCGGCGATGCCCACCTGGGCCGCCAGGGCACAGCCCCGGCCGGTCACCACCCCATGGCCGATGTGCACCAGGTTGTCGATCTTGGTGCCAGCGCCGATGCGGGTTTCGCCCACCGAGGGGCGGTCGATCGTGCTGCCGCAGCCCACCTCCACCCCCTCTTCCAGCACCACCTGGCCGGTCTGGGGCATCTTGCGCCAGCCGCTGGCCGTGGGCACAAAGCCAAAGCCCTCCGATCCCACCACGGCATTCGAGTGCACGACGCAGCCCGCAGCGAGCCGGCTGCCCGGATGGAGCACGGCGCCGGCATGGAGCTCACAGCCCTCCCCCACCTCCACATCGCCGTAGACCACGACCCCGGGATGCAGGATCGTGCCGGCACCGATGCGGCTGCCGGCCGCCACCACCCCATGGGCGCCGATATGCACGCCGGGCCCAATCGCGGCGCCCGGCTCCACCACGGCGCTGGCGTGGATGCCGGCGGCCGGACGCTGGCGCGGGTAGAGGGCGTCGAGGGCCTCGGCAAAGGCCAGGCGCGGATTGGCCAGGGCCACCCAGGCCAGGCCCTGGTCCGTGGCCTGCTGCTGCAGCTCCGGGTCGTTGGGGATCAGCAGGGCGCTGGCGCTGCAGCCCGCCAGGGCCGCCGCCAGGGCATGGCCCGGTTCAAGAAAACTCAGCTGGCCCGCGGCCGCCTGGTCCAGGGCCGCGGCGCCGCGGAGCTCGGGGTCGCCCGCCAGGTGCCGGGCGGTGGAGTCCTGCACCTCCCCCAGCTGGATGAGCAGGTCGCTGAAGCGCATGGCCGGGCTCGACTGGGCTGGCGCGGATGCTAGGGCCGGGGGGCCACAGCGACCGCTCGCGCTGGCTGGCGCCAGGCGTGGGGGCGCGGCGACCTGGCCGGCCTAGGCGCCCGGTTCAGGGGGCGCCTGGCCCGGGGTCAACACGAGCTGGTCGCGGTGCACCACCGCATCCCCCACCGGGCCGAGCCGCTGCCGCACCGCCTCGCTGCTTCGCCCGAGCACCTGGGCCAGCTCTTCACTGCCCAGCGAGGTGAGACCCCGGCCCAGTTCGCGGCCATCGAGGCTGAGCAGGCGCACCGCATCGCGCCGGGCGAACTGGCCGTCGACGGCGCGGATGCCCACGGCCAGCAGGGAGGCACCCCGCTCGAGCAGGGCCTGCTCGGCGCCCGCATCGATGGTGAGGCTGCCTTTCGGCAGCAGGGCATGGGCCAGCCAGCCCTTGCGGTCGGCCAGGGGCTGGGGGCTGGGCCGGAACAGGGTGCCCACCGGCTCGCCCGCCAACAGGGCTTCGAGCACCGCCGGGTCGCGGCCATCGGCCAGGCGCACGCGGATGCCACTGGCGGTGGCGATGCGGGCGGCGGCCAGCTTGGTGGTCATGCCGCCGGTGCCCCAGGAACCGCCGCCGCTGGCGGCGCTGCTGAGGCGTTCCAGTTCGGCCAGGTTGGCCACCTCGGCGATCGGCCGGGCGTCGGCATCGCTGCGGGGATCGCCGGAATAGAGGGCGTCGATATCGGTGAGCAGCACCAGCTCATCGGCGCCGATCGCCACGGCCACCAGGGCCGAGAGGGTGTCGTTGTCGCCGAAGCGCAGTTCGTCGGTGGCCAGGGTGTCGTTCTCATTCACCACCGGCGTCACCCCCCAGGCCAGCAGTTGGTCGAGGGTGCGGCAGGCGTTCTGGTAGCGGCGCCGGGAGGCCAGATCGCCCCGGGTGAGCAGCACCTGGGCAACGCTGCGGCCGTGGCTGGCAAAGCTTTGGTCGTAGAGGCCCATCAGCCGCCCCTGGCCCACGGCGGCGGCGGCCTGGAGGGCCTCCAGCTCCCGGGGGCGCTCCAGCAGGCCCAGGGCCTGGCAGCCGAGGCCGACGGCGCCGCTGGTGACCAGGGCCACCGGGTCGCCCCGCTGCCAGAGGCCGCTGAGGCTGGCGGCGAGATCGGCAATCACCGCGGCGGTGCTGCGGCCCTCCTGCCCCCGCAGGAGGCTGGTGCCCACCTTGATGACCCGGCGCTGTCCCATGGCGTGAATGGCGGCGAAAGCGGTTCGGCTAGGGGGGATTCAGCTAGTGCAACTCAGCTAGGGCAATCCAGCTAGTGCAATTCGGCGCCGAGCCAGCGGGCCAGCCGCACCTCGGTGGCCTGGAGCCGGTCCCGCTGGCAGGGCTGGCCGGCCGCATCCACGGGTTTCACCAGCACCGTGAACAGGCCCATGCGGTTGCCGACGAGCACATCGGTGAACAGGCGATCGCCGACGAGGGCCACCTGGCCGTGGGGGAGCTGCAGGTCAGCGAGAACCCGCCTCAGGGCGCTGCGCCGGGGTTTGCCGGCCGCCGTGGTGAAGCTCACCCCCAGCTGGCGGGCCACCGAACCGATCCGCTCGCGCGAGGGGTTGTTGCTGAACAGGTGGAGATGCAGTTCGGCCTTGGCCTGCTGCAGCCACAGCTCCATCGGCGCCGGCAGCTGGGCCTGGCGCCGCGGCAACAGGGTGCGGTCCACATCGAGCACCAGGGCCCGGATCCCCTGGCGCCGGAAGGGCTCCAGGGGCAGTTCGGCCAGGGTGCCACTGGCGAGCCAGGCCGGTTGCAGCAGCCGGGTCAGGCTCACCCGCCGATCTCCCGCTCGTCCAGTTCGGCTTCGATCCGGGGCTGGATCCGCTCGAATTCCTCGTCCTCCACCAGCACGCCGACGCCGTCTTCCAGGCGGGCCACCACAAAGAAGGGATCGAGCGGAATGTAGAGGCCGTATTCCTGGTCGCCGGAGCGGAACTGGATCAGCATTTCGTAGAGGTCGCTGTCGTCCTCCCCGTCGTCTTCGCCGTCGAGTTCGTCCTCGAGCTCCTCGAGATCGGGCTCATCGAGTTCGCCGCTCACGGTCAGGGTCACGGCCGAACGCACCAGGGTGAGGTCGTGTTCCTGCAGCACCACATCGGCCACCGACAGGATCGCTTCGGCGCCATCGAGCTCCTCGATGACCTCGTCTTCGCCGTCCTCATCGGCGGCGATCCGCACCAGGCAGACCGGGGTGTCCACCGGGGTCAGCAGGGCGTAATCGTGGCCATCAAGGGGGATCAGCTGCTCAAGAAAACAGAGCAGCTGCAGGCCCTGGCTGTCCTTGACAAGCACCGTGGGCACATCACCGGATCCGGAGGGATTGGAGCCTTCGGCACTCATGGGGAATCGTCAGACCTCTTCAGAGTGTCTCAGAGCGCTCCCCTTGGCCACGGGAGCCTGGGTGTCGTCAGGCCGATCGCTGGGCTCCCCCGCACCCCCCGCCCAGGCGCCATCCACGCCCCCAGCAGGAGTCCCGACCGGCTCGGGCACCCGGGTGGCTTCCGGCCCCTCCTGCAGCCATTGCTGCAACAACAGGGCCGCGGCGGCGCTGTCGAGGGCACCTGTGCGGTCGCCCTGGAGCCCATGCAGTTCGGCGGCGGCCCAACTGCTGGCGTATTCGTTCACCCAGGCGAGCGGCAGCGCCAGGGCCCGGGCCAGGCGCTCGCCGTAGCGGCGGCAATGGAGCGCCTGGGCGGTGGCTTGCTGCTGGGCATCGAGGGGCAGGCCCACCACCAGGGCCCGCACCCGCCTCTGCTCCACCAGCCGCCGGAGCTGGGCCAGGTCGTCGGGGAAGCGGCCCCGGCGCAGGGCTGGCAGGGTGCTGACACAGATGCCCAGCCCGTCACAACCGGCCAGGCCGATGCGCCGCCGCCCCACATCCAGGGCCAGCACCGAACGGGGCTGGGGTGGCCGCCGGGACGGGGAGGCCGTCAGCGGCCCAGGGGGGTGGGCAGGGGCCGGCGCCGCGGCTGCCACTGGGCCACCACGGCTTCCAGGCGCCGCGCCATGGCGTCGCTGGTCTGGGGGATCTGGCGCCGCCAGACGCTGCGACCGAACAGCACCTCCTCGCCCAGGCGTTCCAGGCCAAGCTGGTGCAGCCAGCGGTTGCGGTTGCCGTCGAGCAGGTCGCTGCGCAGGAGGCAGGGACCCGTGCCGGCCATGGCGGCCAACAGCAGCTGTTCGAGGGGCGCCCCGATCAGGTGCTGCCAGCCTGGATGCAGGGTCAGTTCCACCTCGGGCAGCCCCGCCCGGCAGCGCCGCAGCCGCCGCACCGCGGCCACAGCCACCTGGCGGTTGGTGTCCACCAGGAGCAGGCTGGGGGCCTGGCTCTGGTCGAGCAGGTCTTCGCAGCGCCGATCGAGCAGCTGGCGCAGCTGGGCCGGACAGCTGGCCTGCTCCAGGTGCCAGAGCAGGGCCCCCTGGCGGCGGTTGAGGGGGCGCAGCTGCAGGTCGGCGCCCAGGATTCGGGCGGCCGGCCTGGCCTGGGGCGGTTGCCAGCGCCAGAGCACCTCCTGGCGCAGGGGTTGGAAGCCCAGCTGGCGCAGCAGGCCCTGCCGCTGCAGATCCAGGCTGGAGCAGCTGGCGATCCAGCTGGCGGCGCTGCGGGCCCGGGGAATCGCCTCGCGCACCAGGGCCGATTCCAGGGCGGTGGTGCCGATCTCTGCCGCCGTCAGGCAGGCCGCGGCGCTGCGCAGGTGCTGCAGTTCAAAACAGCTGCCGCTGCGGTTGAGCCGTTGGCTCACCACCAGGCCCAGGGGTTGTTGGGGATCCCGGTAGGCCACCAGCACCTCCGGGGCCAGGGGCCGGCGGGCCGCCAGGGCATGGAGCAGCCGCTCGGGCCCCTTAAACAGCAGGGCCCGTTGCAGCAGGGGGTGCAGATCCAGGAAGGCCGGGTCCTGGAGCAGGGGCATGTGCCAGCCCTGCAGCGGCTCAATCACCAAGGGATCGCTGCCCAGGGGCACGGCCGGGGGCGTTGCCTGGGCTCCGAGGGCGGCCGTGCCTTCGCGGCGAACCGACCCTGGCTCGGGGCATGGTGTCGGCGCGTTTGGCAGGGGCATCGCCCAATTCAACAGGCCTGTGGAGATGCTATCGACGGGCCGACCTTGGCGAGGCCCTGGAACTGGCGTCTCCGCGCCCCAAACCAGCCCTAGCGCCGGACCAGCACCAGGGGGGTGCGCTCGTTGGCATTGCCGGCCGGGTTCGGCTTCAGGGCCCGCTGCAGCAGGGCCTCATCACATCCGGGGCTGGCGGCCAGCACCTTCACCCGGCCCAGGTCGTTGACATCGACCACGGCCACGGCCACCCCGAGCTGGGCCGCCAGCTCGCGGCAGAGTTCGGCGGGCCGCTCGGGTCCCAGCACGATCGTCTGGTCGTAGGGGGGCGTGGTGCCGGTGATGTCATCAATCAGGCGGGCCTGGTCGCCGGCGAGGCGATAGAACCAGCCCTTGCTGCCCACCAGCTTCAGGGCCATGCCCACCAGCCAGGCGCAGAGCACCCGGGCCGGGCCCACCAGGTCGATCAGGCTCTGCAGGCCGCAGGCGGTGGCCAGGCTGCTGGTGGGATGGAACACGCGGCACAGCAGCCGGGCCAGGGCGGAGGGGGCCACCGTGCTCGGGTGGTGATAGCGCCCCTGCATCACCGCCAGGGGTGTTTCGCCGATGGTCAGCACGTCGCCGGGCAGCAGCAGGGCGCCGGCGTAATGGCGCAGCACCTCGGCCGGATCGTCGAGCACCCCGAGCAGGTGGGTGCGGATGGGCAGCACCTGGCTGGCGTCGCCCTGGCGCCAGAGGGCCTGGGCCGGGGCGATCGGTTCGGGCCGGCGCAGGGGAATCAGCAGGCCGTCGCGGCGCTGGAGCCGGCCGAAGGGGCCGTAATTCACCCAGTCGATGTCGAGCCAGAGGGTGTCGAGTAGGGGGCCGATCGGGGTGTCGGCCGGGGCGCTGAGGCGCAGGTTGATGCGGGCCCGGGTGGTTTTGCGGCCCTTGACGATGTAAGCGAACCAGTAGCCATCAGGCCGGGCCGGCTCATCGGGATGGTCGGGGTCCACCTGGATCGCGATGGGGATGCCATCGAGGCGGCCCTGGCCCAGCAGGGTGGGCCGCACCGTCAGCTCGGGCACCATCACCTCCATGCGGGGATGGGGGTTGGCGATCTGGATCTCACCCTCCACCACCAGGCTGTTGGCGTCGCTGTGCACCTGCCAGGTGCCGCTGCGCAGCCGCAGGGGCGAGGCCGGCCGCAGCCGATGGCGCAGCTCCAACACCACCAGGACCAGGCCGAACAGCAGGGCCAGGGCCAGGGCCAGGCTGATCAGGGGATGGAGAGCGGGCACATCCATGGATCGATGACTGCGGGAGCGTAGGCGTCCCCGGCCCAGGCGGCCGCTCGGGCTCAGGCCTGCCGGGGGCCAACCATCTGGTCGGGCTGCACCAGACGATCAAAGTCTTCAACGCTGATCTCGCCCAGGACCAGGGCGGCTTCTTTGAGGCTGAGTTGGTGTTTGTGGGCGTGTTTGGCGATCGCCGAGGCCCGGTCGTAGCCGATCGCTGGGGTCAGGGCGGTCACGAGCATCAGGCTTTGGTCGAGCAGCTGGCCGATGCGGCTGCGGTCGGCCTCCAGGCCCTCGATGCAGTGCTGGCGGAAGCTGTGGCAGCCGCCCGCCAGCAGGCCGATGCTTTCGAGCAGGTTGCTGGCGATCAGGGGCTTGAACACATTTAGTTCGAAGTTGCCCTGGCTGGAGGCCAGCTGCACGGCGGTGTTATTGCCCATCACCTGCACACACACCATCGTCAGGCTTTCGCACTGGGTGGGATTCACCTTGCCCGGCATGATGCTGGAGCCCGGTTCATTCTCCGGCAGGATCAACTCGCCCAGGCCGCAGCGGGGACCGCTGGCCAGCCAGCGGATGTCATTGGCGATCTTCATCAGGCTGCCGGCCAGCACCGTGAGGGCGCCATGGGCCGCGGCCAGGGCCTCCTGGCCGGCCAGGGCCTGAAACTTATTCTTGGCGCTCTCAAACGGCTGGCCCAGCCGCTCGCTCAGCCGGGCCGCCACCGCCTCGCCGAAGCCGGCTGGCGCGTTCAATCCGGTGCCCACGGCCGTGCCGCCGATCGCCAGCTCCCGCACCCGCGGCAGGCTGGCTGCGATCCCTTCCAGCGCGATGTCGAGCTGGGCCACCCAGCCGCCCATCTCCTGGCCCAGGCTGAGGGGCACCGCATCCTGCAGGTGGGTGCGGCCGATCTTGATCACATCGGCAAATCCCTCGGCCTTGCGGTTGAGGGCGTCCCGCAGGGCCTCCACCGCGGGCAGCAGCTCATCACTGAGGGCCAGGGCCACGGCCAGGTGCAGGGCGGCCGGGAAGGTGTCGTTGCTCGATTGGCTGAGGTTGACGTGGTCGTTGGGATGGACGGGCTGCTTGCTGCCCAGCTCGCCGCCGAGGGCTTCGATCGCCCGGTTGGCGATCACCTCGTTGACGTTCATGTTGGTCTGGGTCCCGGAGCCGGTCTGCCAGATCCGTAGGGGGAACTCGCCATCGAGCTCGCCCTGGGCGACAGCATCGGCGGCGGCCACGATCGCCGCCGCCAGCTCCCCAGGCAGCTTGCCCATGGCCAGGTTCACCTCGGCGCAGGCGGCCTTGAGCTGGCCAAAGCCATGGACCACCGCCAGGGGCATCCGCTGGCCAAAGGGGAAAAAGTGCAGGGAGCGCTGGGTCTGGGCGCCCCAGTAGTGCTCGGCCGGCACCGCCACCGTGCCCAGGCTGTCGCTCTCCAGCCGGGTCCCGGCCGGGGCCTCCCGGGGGGTGGAACCAGCACCAGCGCCGGGGCCGGCCTGGGGGGAGGGGGGGCGCGTCATCGGCAGGGAGGTGGGCAATGGAGCTTCGCCAGACCAGCATCGCCAAACGGAGCACCGCTGATCGCAGCGGTTCCATGGGGCACCGCTTCACACCTCGAAGCGAACCCCAGGTCGCATCGCTGTGAAGTCCCACTCCCGTGCTGGCGCAGCCCTGTCCAATCGCAGCACTGTCAATCCGGTTTGGCGCCAAGGGGCCTGGCGCCAACAGGCATCCGCCCCGAAGGCGATCAGCCCCGAAGCGAACAACACCAACGGGGCTGGACACCCATGGGGGATCGGCACCAATGGGGATCTGCGCCAAGTGCGATCGGCGCTAAGGGCGATTAACGCCAAAGGCAATCCGGGCTAAGGGCCAACCAGGCCAATCGGATCAGCCCTCGGCGCGCGGCCCCTTGAGGACAGTCCCTCTCCCCAACGCGACGGGACCTCGGGCCAATCCCTCCAACTCCCGTTCCCGCTGGGATCCCTGCAGGCAGCCCCACAGCGATCCCCGGGGCGGGGCGGCAACCAGCTGGCCCGCCCCAGGCTCCCTAGCGGGAGTAGGTGAACTCGCTGTTGAGTTCGTTGAACTCGCTGTTGCTGCTGGTGCCATCCCCCTGGGGTTTGAGGCCGGTGGCGCGGCTGAGGGCGGCATTGATCGAATCGAGGCTGACGGCGCCGCTGGCATCAAAAACCACCTGGCCCTCGGCGTCGAACACCACCACCTGGGGAATCGATCCCTTCCAGTAGTGGGCCGGATCCGTGGGGCCGCCATCGGCGCGGTTCTGGACGAGGTCGGTGGGCACCAGGATCAGTTCGGCGCTGCGCAGCCAGAGGCGCTGCAGTTCGTTGAACACCGGCGCGAAGCGTTTGCTGTCAGCGCTGTCATCGAGATAGAACCCCAGCACCGTGACGCGGTGTTCGGCCAGGGAGTCGGCCAGGCTGTTGCGCGGCGGCACCAGGGAACCGTTGCCGGCGTAGAGGGCGTAGATGTTGCCGTCGTAGCTGTTGGTGTCCCGGGCGGCCCAGGCGGCCGAGCCCCCGGTCCCCGGCAGGATCCAGGTCAGGCAGAGCAGCAGACCCAGGAGCAACAGGCGGACCGGGGAGCGGAGCATGCAGGAAGCCGGATCAAGGGAGCCGGGACGATGGCGCCATTGTGGCCTTCAGCGCTGAACAGGTCGCGGCCCGACTGCGACCGCCTAGCTGCGGCCCAGGCTGCGGCCCATGCCCTGCAGGATGCCCCGGCCCACCAGGCCGATGGCCCGGCCGATCACCTGGGTGAGCACCAGCCCTACCAGGTCGCCGGTGCGCCGCACCAGGGCGTGGAGCTGGGGGGCAATCGCGTCGCGGCTTTCAAGGGCCAGGGTCACCAGCTGCTGCAACCAACCCAGGCGCCGCAATTCCTGGTCCCGCGGTTCCGTCAGCAGCAGGGGCGTGATCGTTCCGCCCTGGAGCCGATAGAGCAGGCGCCGGCTTTCGTAAAGCTGGATCGGCCGTTCGAACCAGCCGCTCCAGCGTTGCTGGGCATTGAGCTGGTTGCGCAGCCGCTCCAGATTGCGGGTGGCGAGCAGGTCGTCGCTGAGCAGGTAGCGACGCAGCTCGGGCCAGGTGCTGCAGCTGGCCAGCAGTTCGGCGCTGATCAGTTCGGCCGTGCGGATCAGCCAGTTGCTGATCAGGGCTTCGAGCTGCAATAGGGCCAGCGGTTCATCGGGGGCCAGGAGCTGGCCATTCACCAGCAACGGCTGGGCCTGGACCAGGGCCTGGAGCATCGGCAGCGGTGGGGGCAGTTCGGGATCCTCCAGCTCAAAGTCCCCGTCCTTGGCCAGGGTGACGGCCACGGGCAGCAGGCTGCCCTCCTGGGGCAACTGCACGTACTGGCCGGCCATGGTGCTGAGGGCCAGGCGCCGCAGTTCCGGTTGCAGTTGCTGAAAGCGCTGCTGCAGGTCCTCACCGCGCAGCCGCTCGTGGCGCAGGCGGGTGAGCAGCAGGTCCAGCTGGCTGAGCAGGGCGAGCAGGAGGTCGCGGCGGTGCTGGGGGGCGAGCCCCTCGAAGGCCAGCAGGTGGCCGCTGTGGTTGCGCAGGCCCGCCTCGGCCGCCTGGTCGAGCCGCTGGCGGATCGCCAGCCACACCCCTTGGGCCGTGCGTTCCCGCAAGGTGATGGCGCTGGAGCGGGGCCCGGGGTTGCCCTGGTCCGGGTCGCTACCCCCAGCCTGGGCTGCCCCCGGACCCACCAGGGCGCCCGCGGGCGCGATCTCCGCTCCGCCGCTGCCCCAGGCCAGGCCCAGCGGCCCCCAGAGCCAGAGCAGCAGGGCCCGGGCCGCGGCCAGTTCCCGCAGGCGGCCCTGCAACAGCAGTTCGCTGAGGCCGCCGGCAGGGGCCAGGGCCAGCCATTGGCGGCAGCGGGCTTGCTCGGCCTGGATCTGCAGCAATCCCGATTCCAGCAGCCACTGGCCCAGGCCCAAGGGCGAACCCAAAGACGGGCCCAGGGGCGGCTCCGGGTCGGAGCTGAACGGCTCACTCTGCAGATCGATCACCCGCCCGCCCGCCAGCAGGGTGGCCACCGCCTGGCGCAAGGTCTCGCCGTCGGGCTGTTGCAGCAGGCCGGCGGCCGGCAGGCTGATCAGAAACTCGGCGGGGTAGGGCCCCTCGGCGCCCAGCAGCAGCAACACCGGTTGGGGATGCCAGCGCTCGATCAGCAGCCCCAATTCCCGGGCCAGGGTTGGCGCTGGCAGGGACTGGCCCGGCGACCAGATCACCAGGTCGGGCCGGCCGCTCAGGTCAGCTGCGGTACTGGCCAGGCGGTAGGCCTGCGGGGGGGATGCCGCCGGGGGGGATGCGCCAGGGGATCCGGCCTCCGCTGCTTCGCCCAGAAGTCGCCACAGGCCTTCCCGCAGCAGCGGTTCCGCCAGGACCAGCAGTTGCGGACGCGGCTTGGCCTGGCTCGGGCTCACAGGGGCAGCACAACAGAAGCCCAACCTACCGAGGCTGGCCGCGCCATTCCAGCTGCAGGGCGGGCTTGGGGGACGTCCGGCCTGCGCCCAGGCCCAGCCATTGGATCACTGCAGTGGCCGGGGGCAGCAACCAAGGCAGCTTCTTAGCACGCCTTATCAAAGTGTCTTTGCGATAGCAGAGGGCGCCGATTCCCCTAAAACCCTACCCCACATCCGCTGTCGAAGATTGGTTCCCTTTGGACTCGCTGCATGGAGCCCGGGAGAAGGGCCCGAGATCAGCGGCGGTGGCCCGTGAGTTGCAACGTGTAAGACTCAATTTCAAAGCCGGTGAGCGATTCAATCCTGGCGATCAGATCGGCGGGCAGGTGGATGTCGAGATCGAGGATCTCACCGGATTCGCTGCAGGTGAGGTGGCTGTGGGGATCGCTGCGATAGCCGTAGAGACGGCCAGTGGCCCGATCCAGGCATTCGATCACTCCAGCCGATTGCAAGGCCTCCAGGTTTTGATACACCGAGGTATGGCCAATCGCCCGACCATCCGCATTGAGTTGCTCGAAGATGTCGCGGGCGCTGAGGTGATCCTGGCTTTCCCAGAGTAGGGAGAGCACCATCTTGCGTTGGCGGCTCAGGCGCATGCCGAGGTCGCGGCACCGCAGAAAGGCCTCATCGAGGGAGCCCGGACCCTCAGGGGCCGGACCGATGGCGATGCCGTCGGCCGCTGCCGAAAGGACGCCAGTCGCGCTGATCCCGTTCGCCCCGGCCCGGCCGGTCTGGGGTGACGCTGGCTTGCTGGCTGGCACCGGCCAAGGGAGCAGTTCTTCTTATGTTATAGACCCGATCTCCAGGGCAGGGGGATCCTGGAGCCGGGCCGGACCGATCGCCTGCAGGGCCTCCTCCAGGTCCACCTTGCCGTCATAAAGAGCCCGGCCCACGATCACGCCGCTCACCCCGAGGGGCACCAGGGACAGCAGGGACAACAGGTCGGCCAGGCTGCCGATGCCACCGGAGGCGATCACCGGAATGGGGCTGGCCTGGGCCATCGATCGCAGCGAGTCCAGGTTGGGACCGGCCAGGGTGCCGTCGGTGGCGATGTCGGTGCTGATGATCGCCGCCACGCCGCTGCCCGCGAAGCTGGCCGCCAGGGCGGTGGCCTCCAGGGGGCTCTCGTCGATCCAGCCCCGGGTGGCCACCCGCCCCTGCTTGGCATCGATGCCCACGATGATCCGGCCTGGATGGCGGCTGGCCAGCTGGCCCACCAGCTCGGGTTGCTCCACCGCCACGGTGCCGAGGATCACCCGGTCCAGGCCAAAGGCAAGCAGCTCCTCGGCCCGCTCGGCCGTGCGCACGCCACCCCCCAACTGCACCGGAATCGCCAGGGCCCTGGTGATCGCCTTCACCACCCGGTCGTTGGTCGGCTCACCACTGCGGGCCCCATCGAGATCCACCAGGTGCAGGCGGCTGGCCCCCTGGCGCTGCCACTCCAGGGCCTGGGCCACCGGATCATCGCTGAAACGGGTCACCTGGCCGTAGTCGCCCTGGTGCAGGCGCACGCACTGGCCCCCCAACAGGTCGATGGCGGGAATGATCTCCATGGCGGGGGAGGCGGGTCGCTGGAGCCATCCTCGCTGGCGGCTCTGCGCCGCCGGGCCTGGGGATCTGGCCCCTGCACCGGCCTTGGCGCCCAGCCCACGGCCTCCGCCAGCCGGCTGATCGGGATGCGCCCGGGCGCCGCCGATGCCATCCCTGGGGTCGGGCCAGGGTTGAATGGCGCCAGTGTTGGGCTGGATGCAGTGCAGATTCTGGTGATGGGCGGCACCCGCTTCATCGGCAGGCCCCTGGTGGCCCAGCTGCTGGCTGCCGGGCACGAGCTCAGCCTGTTCACCCGCGGCCGCCAACCCCTGCCCGAGGGGGTGACCCACCTGCAGGGGGATCGCACCACGGCCGAGGGCCTGGCCCAGCTGGCGGGCCGGCGCTTCGATGTGATCATCGACAGCTCCGGCCGCAGCCTGGCTGACAGCCGGGCCGTGATCGAGCAGACCGGCGCTCCCAGCCACCGGTTCATCTACGTCAGTTCGGCGGGGGTCTACGCCGACAGCGAGCTCTGGCCCCTGGATGAGGACGCCCCGCTCGACCCCGCCAGCCGCCACGCCGGCAAGGCCGAAACCGAGGCCTGGTTACGGGCCGAGGCGATTCCCTTCACCAGCTTTCGCCCCACGTACATCATTGGTGCCGGCAACTACAACCCGGTTGAACGCTGGTTTTTTGACCGCATCGTCCACGGCCGGCCCGTGCCCCTGCCCGGCGATGGCACCACGATCACCCAGCTGGGCCATGTCAACGACCTGGCCCTGGCCATGGCCGCCAGCATCGGCGTGGAGGCGGCCACGAACCGCATCTACAACTGCAGCGGCGCCCAGGGTGTGACCTTCCGGGGGCTGGTGGCGGCCGCGGCCGTGGCCTGCGGCAAGGATCCAGCCACGGTGAAGATCCGCAGTTTCGATCCGTCCCGCCTAGATCCCAAGGCGCGCAAGGCCTTCCCCCTTCGCCTGGCCCATTTCCTCACATCCACCGATCGGCTCCGGCGGGAACTGGCCTGGGAGCCCCGCTTCGACCTGGCTCGCAGCCTGGCCGATGCCTATGCCAACGACTACGCCCTCAGGCCTGGCGGCAGCCCCGATTTCAGCGCTGATGAGGCCCTGCTGGCCTAGGGGGCGTCCGGGCGCGAGCCGGCCCTCAGGTAGCCCAGGGCCGAGGTGAGGGCCAGCAGCAGCGAGGGCCAGAACAGCAGGAAGCCGCCCCAGTGCAGCCAATCCTCCAGGCCCAGGGCGGCCGGGCTGCCGAGGGTCCAGCCGCAGGGCCAGAGCAGCAGCAGCAGGGAGGCGAACTGCAGGATCGTCTTGGCCTTGCCGGCCGCCGAGGCCGGGCCGCCGCTGCCCTGGCCGGCGCGCCAGCCGGAGATCAGCAGTTCCCGGGCCAGCAGCACCCACACGGCCCACAGGGGCAAGGAGCCGGTTGCCCCCAGCCAGAGCAGGGGGGCGCTGATCAGGATCTTGTCGGTGAGTGGATCGAGCCGGGCCCCCCAGACCGAGCCGCCACCGCTGCGCCGGGCCAACCAGCCATCGGCCGCATCGCTGAGGCCCCCGAGCAGCACCAGAGACCAGGCCAGGGCTTCGGCCCCGTGGAGCAAGGCCAGCAGCACGGGCAGGCCGAGCACGGCCCGGCCGACGGTGAGGCCGTTGGCGAGCTGGCGGGCACGTCGTGGGGCAGCCATGCAAATGCTCCGCTGATCGGGCCAATCCTCGCCGCCGGTGGCCCCCGCCCCGGCGGGCACAATGGCCCCAACTGATCCGGATCGATGGTTGTGGCCCAGCGCGTTGCCGATGTGATGTCAACGCCGGTGATCAGCGTGCGCACCGACACCCCCTTGCAGGAGGCGGTGCAGCTAATGAGCCAGCACCATTTCAGTGGCCTGCCGGTGCTCGATGCCAGCGGCGCCTTGGTCGGTGAACTCAGCGAACAGGACCTGATGGTGCGCGAAAGCGGCTTCGATCCCGGTCCCTACGTGATGCTGCTGGATGCGGTCATCTACCTGCGCAATCCCCTGCAGTGGGACAAGGAGGTCCATCAGGTGCTCGGCAACAGCGTCGGCGAGGTGATGGGCCACAAGCCCCATAGCTGCAGCAGCAGCCTGGACCTCCCGGCCGCCGCCAAACAACTCCACGACAACCGGGTGCAGCGGCTGTTCGTGCTGGATGGCTCCCAGCTGGTGGGGGTCCTGACCCGCGGTGATGTGGTGCGGGCCCTGGCCGCCGCCGGTTGACCCCCAGGGGCACCTGCTTTCGCGGAATCGCTCCCCTGCCCTGGCTCCAGGCCGGAGGATCCAGCCCCTTGGGGCCGCACCCCGGCCGTTCCTCAGCGCAAGGGGGGCGGCGGCAGTAGGGGGGGCGGGGGCACCAGGGGGCCTGCCGGCAGTTGGGGGCTGGTCGGCCCGCCGGCCGTGGCGGCGGGGGCATCCAGGGGGCTGGCGGCGCCGGGTCCTTTGGGGTCGCCGGGCCGCTCCGGGGCCACCAGGCCATCGGCGGGGCGGCTGCCACAGTCGCTGCCCTGGCAAGGGGGATTGGCTGGGGTCACTTCCTTTGGCAAGGTCTGGCCGTCCTCCAGCAACACCGGCGCCGGCAGATCGGGAGCCGTGGGCAGGGGCGTGGGGCTTGGGGCGGAGGGCTGGTCGCTCTGTTGCAGCTGGCGCAGGACGAAGGGATCGGCGGTGATCGGCGGCTCGCGCAGGGGCGATTGCTGGGCCGGTCGTTGGGCCGTCTTGCTGGCCCCATGGGGGGCCCAGATCATGCGGGCAATCGGCTCAACCCCCTGCTCCATCAGCCGATTGAAGCCCGCCAGGGCCCGATCGAGGATCTGGCTGCCCAGGGTTTTGCCGCACTGCCAGGGGTTGGGGCAGCCGGCCTCCTCCAGGTGGGGGGAGAGGCTGGTGAGCAGGGATCCTTGCAGGGGCACGGACCGTTCACTCAGCCGCAGCATGTAGGGCACGTGCACAAAACTGGTGGCGCCGCCACTGATCCAGTTGGCATCGTCATCATTGAAGCCCTTCACCCCGGGAATGATGAAGCGACTCTTGGAGGCATGGTCGGGCATGTAGGCCGCCACTAGGCCCCGTTCCCGGGCCAGGGCCCGGGTCTGCTCCAGGGTGAGGCCATCGCGGCTCATCAACACTTCCAGCCGGCCATCGGAGCGCAGGCCGATCACCATGCGAATGCGGGGCAGAAAATAGCGAATCTGCTGGCCCATGCTGATGCTGTACGCCCCCTTGTAGGCCGGCGGCGGTGCCTCCAGATCGTTGTAGATGCTGTGGAGCCCGCCGATGAAGGTGTCGTAGAGGGCGGCCCGCTTCGGCGTCAATTCGCCATAGCCGAAGTCCACATGGCCGTCGTGGCGGATGCCCACATAGGCCCGTTGACGGGCCGCCGTGCGGTTGGTGCCGCGCCACACCTGATCCCCCAACTTGATGTCACCCAGCGGCACGGTTGTTTCCTGGCCATTGCTGTTGACATGGCGCTCGTACATGGGCCCGGACACATAGGCCAGGGCGGTGGGGTCCCGGTAGGCCTCCTGCTCCCGGTCCCAGCCCTCCAGCAGGCCGATCCGCACCTTGCGCGGATCAAAATCCAGGGCAAAGACGTCCTTATCGGGCAGGTAGCGGAACGGTTTTCCCGAGGTGCGGGCCTGCTGCTGCAGGCTGTTGGGTGAGGGGCGGGGCGGCAGGGGCGGTGCGATCGCCACCAGGGCCATCAGGGTGCCGAGGGGGATGGCGATCGCCAGCCAGCGTTTGCGTTGGTAGAGGGGTCGCTTCAGGCGGTAGGGCCTGGCCTGGGAACTCTCCAAGAACGAACGACCCGGGGCCCGAAAGGATCCGTAACGCTGGTCGTCGGGGGGGCCTCCCGTCAAGGGACCCGGCCCCGGGCCAGGAGTTTCGCTCTTGGAGCTTCAGTGCTGGTCGTTCCATCAAGGTCATTGAGTCAGGGGCATTCAGGCCAGATCATTCAGGCCAGGTCCGCCAGTCCATCCCCCGCACTCCATCCCTCTCATTCCAGAACCCGCACTCCAGAAGCCGCACTCCAGGCCCCCTGATCCAGTCCATTCAGGGCGGCAAAGCCGCCATGGCGGGATCAGCCCACGGCCATCGCCTGCTGGTAGGCCGGACGCTCCTGGGTGAGGCGGATCGAGGCTTCCACGGCCGGCCAGGGGGAGAGATCGATCTGGGGGAAGAAGATCGGCAGATAGGCCAGGTGGGCCTCGATGGCGCAATCGGCCACGCCCCAATCGCCACCGGTGATCGACCCGCCCGGCACCAGAAGTTGGTTGAGCACCCCGAGCAGGCGCGGGAATTCCGTCTCCCGTTGGCTGGGGTTGAACAGGGCCGGGGCCAGGGTGGCATTGGCAAACAACACCCACTGCTGGGCCAGGGCCCGCTCGGCGTCGTTGCTGAACTCCCGGCCATGGCGCTCGGCCAGGTACAGCAAGATGGCGCCACTTTCAAACAGGCGCAGTTCGCCCCCCGGCAGGGCTGGGTCCTGGTCGATCAGGGCCGGCACCTTGCCGAAGGGATTCACCGCCAAAAAAGGAGGCTGCTGGTGCTCCTTGGCGCCCATGTCCACCAGGCTCCAGGTGTAGGCGATGCCCTTCTCGGCCATGTACCAGCGGGGCATCGAAGCGCGGCTGCGCAGGCCGCCAAAGAGGGTGAGGCCCATGGCCGAGGGAGCGTGGAGTGCCCCCCCATCATCCAGCCCCCAACCGCTGCGCCAGCCAGGCCCTGGCCCTGTTCGAACCCGGGGGGTGGGCCGGGGCCATCGGGGTGGGCTGGCCCAACCGGCCGGCGAGGGAAAGGGCCGCGTCCTGGTGCAGGGCTCTGGCCGGTCTCCCAGTCGGTTGACAGGCCCCTGGGTTGGCCCGTCAAGGCCGCACTTCTGGCCGCACTTCGAGCTGCCCTTCTGGCCGCACTCCTGGCGTTGGACCAGGCCGGCCGTTGGCGCCAGGCCGGCCGAGAATGGCGGGGTGCCGCGCGGGGCCCCCTTGGTTGAGCAACCCAGTCCAGCAGCGGACCGATCCCAGGCCGAGTCTCCGCCAGCTGAGCCGGCTCAGGGCCGGGCCCTGGCGGCAGCCCGGGCCCCCCTGCCCGACGCCGAGCGTTTTCGCCGCCTCGCCCCCCACCTGGTGGTGCGGGCCCGCCGCGGCATTGTCGGCAGCAGCCGCTACGCCACCCGGTTGCGGGAGGCCGTGCGCCAGGTCTCGGACGACCCCCAGGCCCGGCCGGTGCTGATCAGTGGCGAGCCCGGCCTCGAGAAGGACAACCTGGCCGCCCTGATCCATTTCGGCTCGCCCGCCCGCCGGCAGTTGATGGTGCGCCTGGATGGCGCCCTGCTGCGCGAGGACGGGGCCGACCTGTTCGGGCCCGCCAGCAGTGATGGGGCCGGGTCCCTGCTCGAGAGTCTGGGCAGCGGCGCCCTGCTGATCAACAAATACGACCAGGTGCCGGCAGGCCTGCGCCCGGCCCTGCTCACCCTGGCCCGCACAGGCCAATGGCACTCCGGTGCTCCCGGGGGCCGCCTGCACCAGTTCCCCGGTCGGGTGTTCTTCACTGCGGAAGTGGCCGTGCCCGAGCTCGATCGGCTCTGCCAATCGATCCGGGTGCCGGCGTTGCGGGTCCGGCGCCAGGACCTGGGCGAATGGGTGCGCTACGGGGTGCGCCGCCGCAGCCGCGCCCTGGGCTGGCAGCGGCCGCCCCAGGTGCCGGAAACGGTGATCCAGCGGCTCCAGAGCTACGACTTCCCCGGCAACCTCCAGGAACTGGAGGCCCTGCTCACCCGGGCCCTGCAGCATGTCCGGCCCGGCCAACAGGCCCCGGCTGCAACGCCCGCTCCTGCCTCCCTCGGCGCGCCGCCCTCCGAATCCAGCGAGCCGCCCTCCGAACTCAGTCAGCTGCCTGAGGAGGTGTTCTGGACCCCGCCCCGCCAACAGCGCTTCCGCTTTGATCTCTGGCGCTGGAAGCCCGGCCTGCGCGAGGGGTTGCGCAATCCCCTGCTCTGGCGGGTGCTGCTGTTCGGCCTGGTGAGCTGGCTGTTCGTGCTGGTCAACCTCTGGCTGTGGCTGGGGCCCCAGGACCGGGCCCACAACGGGGGCCTCAACCTCTTCTGGGCCTGGTGGTGGCCCCTGATTCTGCTGAGCTATCCCCTGGTGGGGCGGCTCTGGTGTGCGGTCTGTCCGTTCATGGTCTGGGGCGAGATCAGCCAGCGGCTGGCCCGGCTGCTCGGCTGGACACCGGCGCCCTGGCCCAGGGGATCCAGCGACGACTGGGCAGCGCCCCTGCTGGCGGCCGGCTTTGCCGCGATCCTGCTCTGGGAATCCCTGGCCGATCTCGAGAACACCGCCAGGCTGAGCAGTTGCCTGTTGTTGTTGATCACCGCCGGTGCCGTGATCGGCTCCCTGCGCTTCGAGAAACGCTTCTGGTGCCGCTACCTCTGCCCGGTGGGCGGGATGAACGGCCTGTTTGCCAAGCTCTCGATTCTGGAGTTGCGCGCCCAGGTGGGCACCTGCAGCGGCAGCTGCAGCACCTATGGCTGTTTCAAGGGCGGCCCGGCCGTCGGCGAGGGCCTGGCCACGGCCGGCTGTCCCCTCGGCACCCATCCCGCCCACCTGAGCAGCAACCGCAACTGCGTGCTCTGCATGACCTGTGCCCAGGCCTGTCCGCACCGGTCGGTGCAACTGAGCCTGCGTCCTCCCGCCGCCGACCTGCAGCGGGACCTGGATGCGCCGGAGGCGGAGGCGGGCCTGATCCTGGTGTTGGCCGGCGACCTGACCCTGCACCACTGGCAGAAGCTGCTGGGGTCCTTGCCCTTCGCCCCCAGCAGCCTCACGGAGGGACCCCTGCTGCCACGCCTGGCCTTCGGCGCCCTGGCCCTGGCCCTGCCGGCCCTGGGCTTCCTGCTGATGCGGCCCTGGTTCACACCCCAGCGCCTGCGCCGCATCCTCTATGCCCTGCTGCCCCTGCTCTGGGGCTTGCTGTTGGCCCGCTACCTGCCCCTGGGCATGACCGAAGCCGGCCGGGTGCTGCAGGTCTCCTGGGCCCCCCTCAATGGGGCGGTGGCGGCCCGGCTGCCGGCTTGGCAGGCCGATGGCCATGTGATCGGTTTCTGCCAGAGCGGTGCCGTGCTCGTGGGTCTGGGGGCGGCCCTGGTGCTGCTGCGGCGGCTGCTGCGGGCCGGCAGTTCCGCCCTGCCGGCGGCGTCCCTGCTGGCCCTGGCCCTGGCCGCCGGCGGCCGCTGGCTGGTTGCCCTGCCCTGAGCCCCGCGATCCGATCGCAGCCCCTCACGCCTGTCACGCCCAATACAAAGCTGCGGCACTCCTGGGGCGCTGGCCCCAGGGGAGGCCCCTGCTGATGCAGGCTGGCGCCACTCGGGGATGTCCCCATGGTTCCGTGTCGGGATGGGGGGCAGCCGCCCGGCGACCAGCCGGATGACCAGGTCGGCGTTCTGCAGCACTGGCTCGAACAGCGGCTGGCCATGCTCGAGGGCCAGGGGGAGTTTGAGGAGGCCTACGCCCTGCGCATGGAGATGGCGGATTGGTTGCTGGCTGAAGCGGGCGAGCGGGCTGCCGGCCAGCCCTGAGAATCGGGGTTGTTTCATGCCGCTGCCATGACCCTTGCCCTGCTGATTGCCCTGGCCGGTTCCCTGGTGTTGATGACCGTGATCGTGCGGCGGCTCGAGCGCACCTGATCGGATCCAGGGCTCCCTTGAACGGCCCAAGCGAATCTTTGCCCCGCCGGATCAGGGGCAAGGAGGGGGGTGGGGCTGGTCCTGACTGGCTCAGCGGCTCATCGCCAGCATCCGCTCGATCGGCGCCAACGCCTTGAGCCGCAGCTCCTCATCCAGGGCAATGGCCGGAGCCAGGTTGTGGAGACAGTCCCAGAGTTTCTCCAGGGTGTTGAGGCGCATGTAGGGACAGGTGTTGCAGCTGCAGCCGTCCTGACCGGGCACGGCATGGAAGCTTTTGGCGGGCAGGGCCCGTTGCATCTGGTGCAGGATGCCCGGCTCGGTCAGCACGATGAAGGCCTGGGCCGGGCTCTCGCTGGCATGGCGCAGCAGGCTGCTGGTGGAGCCGATGAAGTCGGCGAGATCGAGCAGGTGCTGCTGGCACTCCGGATGGGCGATCACCTCGGCCTCGGGGTGATCGAGCTTGAGTTGGAGCAGGGCCTGCTCGCTGAACGTTTCATGCACCTGGCAGCTGCCGGGCCAGAGGCTCAGGGTGCGGCCGCTCTGGCGCTGCACCCAGCGCCCCAGGTTCTGGTCCGGGGCAAAGAGAATGGGTTGGTCCTTGGGCAGCTGGTTGATCAGGTCCACCGCATTGCTGCTGGTGCAAATCAGGTCGCTCTGGGCCTTCACGGCCGCCGAACAGTTGATGTAGCTCACCACGACATGGTCGGGGTGGGCGGCGCGGAAGGCGGCAAAGGCGTCGGCGGGGCAGGCATCGGCCAGGCTGCAGCCGGCGTTGAGATCGGGCAGCAGAACCGTTTTGCCCGGATTGAGGATCTTGGCCGTTTCGGCCATGAAATGCACGCCGCAGAACACAATCACCTCGGCGTCGGTGGCCGCCGCCTTGCGGGAGAGTTCCAGGGAATCGCCGATGAAGTCGGCCACGTCCTGGATGGCGGGCTCCTGGTAGTAGTGGGCCAGGATCACGGCGTTGCGCTGGCGCTTGAGCTCGGCGATCGCCGCAGGCAGGTCGGCAGGGGCCGGGCGGCTGTCCCGGACACCGTTTGCTGTGGCCTGGGATGCCGCGAAAACCAAGCGAGTCCTCAACTGGTGCACAGTGGAGCCACCCTAGGCTTTTTGGATGGCTGTGATTGGGGCATCAGCCGATCCGAACAGGGACCCCGGGCGGCTCCCTGGCCCGCCCCGGGACCTGCAGATTGCCATTGCCGGAGACCTGCACGGCCAATGGGATGGGCTGGATGAGGACCTCCTCCAGCTGCTGCGTCCCGATGCCCTGATGGTGGTGGGCGACCTCAGCGATGGCCAGCAGCTGATCGCCGCCCGGCTGGGCCGCCTGACCCTGCCGATGGCCTGTGTGCTCGGCAACCACGACGCCGGCCGCGACGCCAGTGGTCGCACCCTGCAACGCCAGCTGGCCCTGCTGGGGGATCGGCACTGCGGCTGGGGGCTGCGCTGCCTGACCCCCCCGGGCCTGGCGGTGGTGGGAGCCCGGCCGGCCAGTGCCGGCGGCGGCTTCAAGCTCAACCAGGGGGCTGCGGCGGTGTTCGGTCCGGTCACCCTGCAGGAATCGGCCGATCGGATCACGGCGGCGGGACTGGCGGCCGATCCCAGCCTGCCGTTGGTGCTCCTGGCCCATTGCGGCCCCAGTGGCCTTGGCAGCACCTGCGCCGATCCCTGCGGCCGTGACTGGAAAAAACCGGCCGTGGACTGGGGCGATCAGGACCTGACCCTGGCGATCGAGCGCATCCGCCGCCACCGGCCCCTGCCCCTGGTGGTGTTTGGTCACATGCACCACCGGCTCAAACGGGGCCAGGGGGAGCGCCTCAGTTTTCTGCGCGATCGCGCCGGCACCGCCTACCTGAACACGGCCTGCGTGCCCCGCCACGGCAATGACGACCAGGGCCGGGCCCTGCGCCACTTCAGCTGGGTGGTGCTGCGGGATGGGCAGCTGCACCAGGCCAGCCACCGCTGGTATGGCCTTGGTGGCCAGTTGCTTTATGAGCAACGCCTTTATCAGCAGCCTGTGGCAGACATCCAGGCCCCGGCGCCGGCGTCATGTTGATCGTTGCCTGCATCAGCGGCCATGGCTTCGGCCATCTCTCGCGCACGGCCTCGATTCTCACGGCCCTGCACCAGCGCCAACCCGGCTGGCGCCTGCTGGTGTCCACCCCCTTGCCCGCCGCCACCTTGCAGCTGGCCTTCGGGGCCGTGCCGATTGAGCACCGGCCCTGCCGCTGGGATGTGGGGGTGGTGCAGGCCGATGCCCTCGGTGCCGATGCCGCCGCCACCCTGGAGGCCCTCGATGCCCTCGAGCACCAGCTGCCGGAGCAGATCCGCCGCGAGGCCGCCTGGCTGGCGGACCAGGGTGAGCCCCTGGTGGTGCTGGGCGACGTGCCCCCGGCGGCGGCGGCCCTGGCCCGGGCCCTGGCGGCACCGCTGATCTGGATCGGCAACTTCGGCTGGGATGCCATCTACCGGCCCATGGGCGGCCCCTTCCTGGCCTGGGCGGAGCGGGCCCTGCAGGCCTATCGCCAGGGCCAGGCCGTGATCGAGTGCCCCTTCGCCATGGCCATGGACTGGGCCCTCCCCCACTGGCCCGTCGGCCTCACGGCCGGTCGGCCCAGGCTTGATCCGGCCCTCCTGCGCGAGCACCTGGCGATCGAGGCGCCGCCCGAGCGCACCGTGCTGGTGGGCTTCGGTGGCATGGGGTTCCCCCTGGCGGCCGAGCTTTTCGGCCTTTGGCCAGAGCACCAGTTCCTGGTCACCGATCCGGCCCTGGCCGCGGCGGCCGCCAATGCAACCCTGCTGGGCCCGGGCCTGCGCCCCCTCGATGGGATGCCCCTCTGCGGCCGGGTGCTGACCAAGCCGGGCTACAGCACCTTCTGTGAGGCCCTCTCCCAGGGCCTGGGGGTGCACCTGGTGCGGCGTGAGGGCTTTGCCGAGGCGCCGGTGCTGGAGGCCGCCCTCCAGGCCCACGGCCACCACCGCCTGCTCAGCCGCGACCAATTGCTGACGGGGGACTGGCTACTGGATCAACCCCTGCAGCCCCCGAGCCAGGGCCCCCTGAACGCGGACGGCGCCGACCAGGCTGCCGGACTGCTCGAGAGTTTCTTGCTGCAAAACGACTGCGCCGCAAGTACTTGACAGGTTGTCAAGTCAATCATCAGCAACGTGAATCAATGAAGGTGATAGCGATCGAGGCTGGCGATCGTCCCCTGCCGCTAACGGCGGGCTGAAATCAGTCGTCCACAGTGTTTTCAGTGCCTTGATGTGGTTCTGATTACAAATGGACGGCTGTGTGACTGGCACTGCATAGGTTTGGCGCGGCATCTTGTTCGACAAAATCTGCACATTCAGCAACTTGCTGTTTTTTGGTTGAAGATTTCCGCCCTCTTGCGCCCTCCAACTGAATCTACGGCCAATTCTCTCTGCCCATCTCCGCTTTAGTCCTCTGCCTCTTTTTCACGCCCGGCTTCGCCCTTCTGCGCCCGTGAAAATCGCTCCCTAAGCGTTTGGCCCCATTTCATCAAGCTTTTGCCCTTTCGAGCGATGCCCATCGCCTTGCCCCCCAGGCAAAGCCAAGCACCTTGTCGACCTTGCCTGAACCGCTTTGATGCCCCAGCTCCATCTCAGCCGCCAGCCAAGACCCGTCGCTAGTCCCTTCCCGCCCATGCGTTCCTGGCTTGGCCTGCTTGCCGTTGGCATGGCCGGGGTGGCCCTTCTCCCGGCAGCCCCTGCCGCCCCGCGGGACAGCCTCAGCGGAGCCTGGGGATCTCAAGCGATAGCCGTCCCAGCCCTGGCGGCCCCGGGCCAGGGCAGCCCAGTGCTGGCCTCTGCCCCTGCTGCAGTCCAGGGCATCGGATCCGCCCTGGGCCGCCAACTCGAGCAGCCGGCCCAACGGATTGCCCTGCTCGACGCCGGGGCCCCTGCCCAGACGTCTGTCCAAGCCCCCTTTCCGCTGATCAGCCCGCCGCCGCCGCTGCGGGCCAGTTTTCCGATCACGCCTGCCCGCCGGGCCCTGCTCAATACGATCCGCTACTCGGAGGGCACCTGGGCCGGCGGCCAGGACATCGGTTATCGCATCCTGTTCGGCGGCAGCCTGATGCGCTCATTGGAGCGCCATCCCAACCTGGTGATCCGCACGGCCCGCTACGCCAGTGCCGCCGCCGGGGCTTACCAGTTCATGCCGTTCACCTGGTCCCTGGCCAGCCGCCTGCTGGGCCTGCAACGCTTCAGCCCGGAGGAGCAGGACCAGGCGGCCCTGCTGTTGATCCAGCGCCGGGGCGCCCTGGCCCTGGCCGATGCCGGTCGCTTCACCCCAGCCCTGGCCGCCCGGCTGGCGCCGGAATGGGCCTCGTTCCCCACCCTGGGCGGCGCCAGTTACTACGGCCAGCCGGTGCGGCGCTTCGCTGAATTGAAACGCTTCTACGAGGACAACCTGGCCCAGCTGCTGGGGGAATCGCCAAGGGACCCGGGTTCAGGCCCCCTTGCGGGCTCCTCGTCCTGTGACCAGGGCCAACTGGTCTGCCGCCCGGTTGATGGCACCAGCCCTTCGCTCTAACGCCCTGGCTTAAGGATGCTTAGCTCCAAGCGCCGGAACAAAAGGCTGATCGAAAACCCCGGCCATTTGTCGACCAGCCGAATGGGGATCTGGACACCGGGATGGACCCATCCTCCATGAGGTCCGTGTGGATCAAGGGATGAAGCCTGTGCACAAGGAAACTCCTCAACCGCAAAGCCTTTAAGCCCAATGCCCCAAGGCCAAAAGCCCGGCTTCGATCAGGCGTCTCCGCTGCCCTGGTCGCTGAGGCGGGAGCGGCCCACGGTCTGTTGGGCGATCAGGTAGGCCGCCAGGGCGGCGGCGGCAAAGCCCAGGCAGTTGCGGCTGATCGGCAGCCAATCACTGGTGCGCGTCAGCACCGGACCCAGACCGAAGACGATGAACAGGATCCCCCAGAGGGGCGAGAGCAGCAGCACCCAGGCCCATTCCACGCTGTGGCCCTCCTTGCGCGGATAGGCGGCAAAGCCCACGATCAGCCCCCCCAGCAGCGAGGTGCAGAGGGTCAGCAGCCACTGTTCCTGGGGCAGGCCAGGCACCACCTGGCAACCGCCCCGCTCCAGGCAGGTCTGCACCGCCGCCAGGGCATCGACGATGGCGCCATCTTCGCCGTGGTCACGCACGTAGTACTGGTTGCCGAAGCGGGTCTGCAGCTCCACCCAGAAGGTGCGTGGCATCAGGGCGAACAGGGCATCCCCCACGTTGAAGTTCAGCAGGTTGCCGCCTCTGGGGTCCGCCACCAGCACCAGGCTGCGTTCATCCAGCCCCCAGAACTCCTTCACCGCCAGGCCTGGGGTGCGGTCGTACTGGCTGAGTACGCGCAGCTTCCAGCCGCTGCTGGCCTCAAAGGCATTGAGGTTGGCCTCCAGGCTGGCGCGCTGGCCATCGCTGAGGGCCTTGGCCAGGTCGATCACCGGGGTGGGATGGTCCGGGAGCAGGTCCGGGTTGTCGTAGGCGTGGGCCGCGGCGGGACCTAACCCCAGCAGGCCCATCAGCAGCAGCAGGGCGGAACTGAAGTGAGCCAGGCGCCGGCCCAGGCGCCTGAACGTCTCGCAAAGGCCCATGGCTGCCGCTTCAGTGGCCCCGCATTCTCACCGACTCCAGGGCCCTGGCGTGGCCCGCTGCGCTCCAGTCGGCCAGGCCAAAGCGCCCTCGGGCTGGGTCTGGGTGCTGGCCTGGCTCTGCGAGCCCCAGCCCCTAGGGTTCAGCCCCGCACCCTGGATCGCACGCCCTTGAGCTCCCCGCGCGACACCCCGGACCTGCCCGCCTGGCTTCGGCAACGGCTGCTGGCGGCCGGGGGCTCGGTGCCGTTCCGCACCTACATGCAATGGGCCCTGCACGATCCCGTCCACGGGGCCTATGGCAGCGGCCGGCTGCGGATCGGCCGCCACGGTGATTTCGTCACCTCTCCGTCCCTGGGCTCCGACTTCGCCGCCCTGCTGGCCCCCCAGCTGGCCGCCTGGCTGGCGGAACTGGCGGCGGAGCTGGGCCTGGACCCGGGCGCCCCTTGCGGGGCCCCCCACGTGGCCCATTCCCCTGCCCCGCAGAGTGGTCATCCACCCGCCGCCAGGCCCCTGGCCCTGGTGGAAACCGGTCCGGGCGAGGGGGAGTTGGCCCTGCAGCTGGCCCAGGCCCTGGCCCAGGGGTGGCCCCAGCTGGCGGCCCTGTGCGAGCTGGTGTTGGTGGATCCCAATGGCGGCATGGCCGCCCGCCAGCGCCAGCGGCTGGCTGCCAGCCCCCTTCCCTGCCGCTGGTGCAGCGCCGACGACCTGGCCCGATCCCCCTGCAGCGGAGTGGTGCTTGCCCACGAGGTGCTCGATGCCCTGGCCGTGGACCGGATCCGCTGGGATGGCCAGCACTGGCGCCAGCAACGGGTCGCCCTGATCCAGGACGCCGACCAGGCCGAGCACCTGGAGCTGGTGGATGGCGATCCCCTCGAGCCCCAGGCGGAACCTGCCCTGGCCGCCCTGGGCCTCTGGCCCCCTGATCCGCGCCGGGGTCCGGGCTGGGCCACGGAACTGCATCCGCAGCTGGCGCCCTGGCTGGCCAGCTGCGCCGCCGGCATCGCCCGCGGCCGGCTTCTGGTGATTGATTACGCCCTGGCCGCCGAGCGCTACTACGCTCCCCAGCGCCGCGACGGCACCTTGCTGGCCTACCGCCAGCAGGAGGCCAGTGGCGATCCCCTGCGCCAGCCCGGCCACTGGGACCTGACCGCCCACCTTTGCAGCGAGAGCCTGCTGCTGGCGGCCCACCAGGGGGGCTGGCGCCTGCTCGGCCAGCGCAGCCAGGGGGAGGCCCTGCTGGCCCTGGGCCTGGCCCAGCGCCTCCATGGCCTGCAGACCCCAGCGGCTGGTGAACGGTTGGATCTGGCCCAGGCCCTGGGGCGGCGCGAAAGCCTGTTGCGCCTGGTTGATCCCGCAGGCCTGGGGGCCTTCCGCTGGTTTGCCTTCAGCCGGGCCGGCTCCCCAACCTCGGCCTCCGGGCAGGCTACGCCGAAAGTCAACCCCGAAACTGAGCCCGAAGCCAAGTTGGCAGTGGATCCGGAATCCAATCCAGAAGCCACCCTGCTGGCCGCCGCCGCGAGCCCAGGGGCCGGCCACACCCCTGGTGACAGCCCCCTGCCCCTGTTCCTGCAGGATCCTTGAAGCCGGCTCAGGTCAGCCGTTCCAGGGCAGCGCCGATCACGGCGGCGCTGATGTCAGCGCGGATCTCGACGCTGCCGATGCTGGTGGGCAGCACAAAGCGCACCTTGCCGTTCCGCACCTTCTTATCGCCCTGCAGGCAGGCGAGCACCGCGTCCAGCTCCAGATCGGGCCAGCGCTGGGGCAGGCCGGCGGCGGCCACCAGCTGCCGTTGGCGCGCCTGGTCGCCAGCTGTCCAGAGGCCCAGGGCCAGGGCGATTTCGCCGGCAGCCAACATGCCGATGGCCACGGCTTCGCCGTGCAGATAGGTGCCGTAGCCGCAGAGCGCTTCCACCACATGGCCCAGGGTGTGGCCGTAGTTGAGGATCGCCCGCAGGCCGCCTTCGTGCTCATCGGCGGCCACCACCTTTGCCTTGGCCGCCGCCGACCGCTGCAGGATCGACTGCAGCAGGCTGGGGCTGAGCCGCTCCAGGCTCGAGACGTCGCCAGCGCTCTCCAGGGCCGTGAACAGGTCGGGATCGCCGATCACGCCGTACTTGATCACCTCGGCCATCCCCGCCCGGAACTCCCGCTGCGGCAGGCTGGCGAGGGTCTGGGGATCGATCAGCACCAGGGAGGGCTGGTGGAAGGCTCCGATCAGGTTCTTGCCGCCCGGATGGTTCACACCGGTCTTGCCCCCGATGGCTGCATCGACCATGGCCAACAGGGTGGTGGGCACCTGCACCACGGCGATGCCCCGCAGCCAGGTGGCCGCCGCAAAGCCGGTCATGTCCCCCACCACCCCGCCGCCGAGGGCCACCAGCAGGGAACGGCGCTCCAGTTTGTGGGCGAAGGCCCCATCGTGGATCAGGCCGATGGTTGCCGGGGTTTTCTGCTGTTCCCCCGCCTCCACCACCAGCACCTGGGTTTGGAAGCCGGCGGCCTGCAGGCTGGCCAGGGCCCTGGCCCCATAGAGGGCCTCCACCTCCGGATTGCTGACGATCAACAGCTTGGTGCCGGGGCCAAAGCCCTGCTGCGCCACCAGGGCCCCCAGCTGGTCCAGGCCCCCGGCGCCGATCACCACCGGATAGGGCCGGTGCTGCAGGGCGACCTCGATGGTGTCGAAGTTGTTGTCCCCAGTTCCGTCTGCGCTTCTGTTCACATTTCCGGCCCCAGTGCTTTCCATCGTGCTGCCCAAGGTGGTGTCCCCATTGGTTGCCATGGAGGGTTCGATGCTGGTGTCTTGGGCGTTGTCCACCGACTTGTCCGCCGAGCCGCTGGCGAGGCGGCTGCCGTCCTGGCCAGTGCCCAGGCCCTGGTCCCCGTCCAGCCCGGGGCCGGCGATCGGGCCTGGGTCCGCCGCGATGGCGCGGGCTGGGCTAGGGCTGCTGCTGCTCACGGCTGGCACGGGCGACGGCGTCTGGGCTGGCAGCGAGTCTGCCGTCTGAGCTGGCCCCGCCTTGGCAGCCCCTAAGGTTTGGGTCATGGCCGAGGCCTCCAGCCACCGACGCAACCGCACCGCCTGGGCCTTTCTGGCCCCGGCCCTGCTCTTGCTGGGTCTCTCGGTGCTGGTTCCAGCCGCCCTGGCCCTGGTGATGAGCGTCAGCCAGAGCGGGCTTGATGTGTCCGAACCGCTCCATTTCGTGGGGCTGGCCAACATCCAGCGCCTGCTCCATGACCCGATGTTTTTCCGGGTCCTTGTCACCACCTTGCTGTACCTGGTGGGGGTGGTGCCGCCGATCGTGGCTGGCTCCCTGGTGCTCGCCCTGTTGGTCAACCGCCAGCTCCCGGGCATCCATTGGGTCCGGGCGGCCCTGTATGCCCCCGTGCTGGTGTCGATCGTGGTGGCGGCGATTGCCTTTCGCTGGCTTTACGCCGAAACAGGCCTGATCAATGGCTGGCTGGCCAGCCTGCTCGGGCCCGGCTTCGCGCCGATCGGCTTTCTGACCAATCCCCTGCTGGCCTTGCCCGCGGTGATGCTGGTCACCCTCTGGAAGGGCCTCGGCTACTACATGGTGATCTTTGTGGCCGGCCTCCAGGGCATCTCCAAGGATCTGTATGAGGCCGCCTCCCTCGATGGCAGTGACGGCTGGCGCAAGCATCTGGACATCACCCTGCCCCTGCTGCGGCCCTACATCACCCTGGTGGCGGTGATTTCAGCGATTGCGGCCACCAAGGTGTTCGAGGAGGTGTTTCTGATGACCCAGGGCGGACCCGCCGATTCCACCCGCACCCTGGTGTACTACGTCTACGACCAGGCTTTCTCGGAGCTGGAGATCAGCTACGCCTGCACGGTGGGCCTGGCTTTGTTCCTGATCGTGTTGCTGCTCAGTGTGGTGCGGCTGGTGGCAGCGGGCGAGCGGGGCTTCAACTGAGCCTTGCGCCTCCCGCGAGGCCGGCTGAACCCCAGAGGATGGGTCCGACTGCCGGTCCGACCTTGGAATGAATCGTCGAACTGACGGCGGGCCAGCAAGTGGGCCAGCAAGCGGTGCAGCCAGTGGAGCCAACCGCGGACTCGTCAGCCGGGCAGCCTGATTGGGCAGCCAGTGGGTGCCGTCCGTTGGCCAGCCCGTTGACCAGCCAGCCGGGCCAGTCGCCTTGGCCGGTGCGATCCAGTGCGAAAGTGGGTGATTGGCCTGAACCAGGCAAACGGTGGTTGTGAGCCCTGCGTCCTCCTTGCCCCCGACCGAGCCAGTCGGGTCCTCCCCGGGAGAGGGGATCGGCATCGTCGGCGGGGGGCAACTGGCCTTGATGCTGGCCGAAGCGGCCCAGGCGCAGGGGTTGCCCCTGCATCTGCAGACGCCGAGCGCGGCCGATCCCGCCGTGGGGCTGGCCACCACGGTGATCCAGGCCGAGGTTGACGATGCCGGGGCCACCCGCGAGCTGAGCCTGCGCTGCCGCGCAATCAGCTTTGAAAACGAATGGGTCGACCTCGACGCCCTGGCGCCCCTGGCCGCGGCAGGCGTGACCTTCCTGCCCGGCCTGGATTCCCTGAGGCCCCTGGTGGATAAACGCCAGCAGCGCGAGCTGCTGGGCCGCCTCTCGATTCCAACGCCCCGCTGGCTGCCGCTCAATGCCCTGCTCCCGGTCGTCCGGACCCCGAGGGCTCCGACTGAGGAGCAGGCAGGCCAGCAACCAGGCCAGCAGGCCGGCAATCCTGATGCCGTTGCCGGGTTCTTTGCGTCCGCCGTGCCCTGGCAACTCGCCAGTCCCGAACCAGGCTCTGGTCCTGCTGCCCCCAACCCGGATCCGTTGGAGCGGGCCGCGAATGCGGCCGAGGCCCCTGGGGCCGGGCCCGGACCCGCCAGCCTGTGGCGGTTGCCGGCGGGCTGGAGTTTCCCGGTTGTGGCGAAGGCGATTCGCGGCGGCTACGACGGCAAGGGCACGCTCATCCTCAACACAGAGCAGGAGCTCGACCAGCTGCACGGGCGGGTGGATCCGTCCCTCTGGATCCTCGAGGACTTCGTCGCCTTTGAACGGGAACTGGCGCTGGTGGCCTGCCGCGACCACACCGGTGCGGTGGCTTGTTATCCCCTGGTCCAAACCCACCAACACCACCAGGTCTGCGACTGGGTGCTGGCCCCGGCCCAGGCCAACCAGGCCCTCGAAGCCATGGCCCGCAACATGGCGGCCTCCCTGCTCACCGCCCTGGACTATGTGGGGGTGCTGTCGATCGAATTCTTCTACGGGCCCGCGGGGCTGCTGGTCAACGAACTGGCTCCGCGCACCCACAACTCCGGCCACTACAGCATCGAGGCCTGCTCGATCAGCCAGTTTTCCCAGCAGGTCCGCATCGTTTCCGGCCAGCCCCTGCAGGCCCCGCAGCTGACGGCAGCCGGGGCCCTGATGGTCAACCTGCTGGGCAACGACCAGGGGGAGGCGGAACGGGACGTTGCCCTGGCGGCCCTGGCGGCCCTGCCTGGAGCCACCCTGCATTGGTACGGCAAGCAGGGGTCGGCCCTCGGGCGCAAACTGGGTCATGTCACCGTGCTGTTGCAGTCCCCCGAGCCGGAGGCGCGGGCCAGCGAAGCGAACCAGCGGTTGGCGGAGATCCGCCGGATCTGGCCCCTGCCCAGCCAGGAATGGGTTTAAAGTGATCGCGAACTGCTGTGTTGGTGACTGCCTTCTACAGTTTTCTGATCTGACTCCCTTTTCGACATGGGGTGTCTGTCGCGAAGGCGACGTAAACCGGCCCCGTAGCCGGAAACGAAGCCCCGCTCTGGTGCCCCTTCTGGTTCATCCAGGTCGGAATCTGGGGCAGAACGGCATGGTGGTTCACCCTTTTGGTTGTCTTGTTCGGGATTTGATTCCCTGGATTTAGTTTTTAAAGTTCGAGAGAGTCGCTTCGAGACCTGATGGGTTTTTCGGATTCTCCAGTTACGCACGCGAATACAGGCTGTTGGATCTTTTGCTGATCGGCCCACGGCCCTGATGTCCGGTCGAAAGCCGGCAACTTTTTAGGTCTGGGGTGATTACTGGTTCTAGTTGCAAGCCGCGTGGCGTCGAATGATGGGTCCTTCCGTTCGCTGGGCCATTGCTTGTACAAGTCAAGGGGCCAGCCTCTTTACTGGATGCTGTGCTTGTCTGCAGCAACCTCTACGGCGGCCAACTGGCAGATCACCAGCGGTTTGTTGCTGTTGGCGGTGGGGATGGAATGGGAACTTTGGGGCCGGGAATTTTCGGGCCGGGGCCAGCCCAGGAGTCCTTGGTTCAGGCGGAAGCGTTGGCTAGTGGCCGCGGCTGACTCCGGCCCAGGCCGTTTTGAGCAGGCGTTCGGTGTCCGGGGCATTCAGGGGGCGACCAAAGAGATAGCCCTGGCCGTATTCGCAGCCCAGGCCCTTGAGCACGTCCAGTTGGTGCTGGGTTTCAATCCCCTCAGCCACCACGGCCATGTTGAGGGCGCTGGCCATATCGATCACGGCCTTGACAATCACGCCATCGCCATGGTCAACCGACAGGCCATCGGTGAAGGAGCGATCAATCTTGAGCACCCCCACCTGGAGATTTTTTAGGTAGCGCAGGGAGGAATAGCCGGTGCCGAAATCATCGATGGCCATGCGCACGCCCAGATTTTCGAGTTTGTTGATGCAGGTTGTGGCCAGCTCAATGTCGTCAATCAGGGCAGTTTCGGTGATCTCCAGATAAAGATTGGCGGGTTGAACCTGATGGGATTTGATGGCGCTGGCCACCCGCTCGGAGAGGGCAACATCAAGGAGGCTTCGCGCCGAGATGTTGACTGAAAGGGTAAGAAGTTTTTCCGGGCAGACCAGATTCCACTCGGTAATTTTTTTGCAGGCCTGCTCGAGAATCTGGGCGTCAAGGTCCACAATCAGGCCCGTTTCTTCGGCGATCGGGATGAAGTCCATCGGGTTGAGCATGCCCTGCTGGGGATGGATCCAGCGGACCAGGGCCTCAAAGCCGCTGATGCGATCAGTCCAAAGCTCCATGATCGGCTGGAAATAACATTCCAACTCGCCATTGGCCAGGGCCCGGCGCAGCTCAGACTCCATCGAGGTGCGTTGCTGAGCCGATTCGCGCATGCCCTGATCAAAATTGATCACGCAATGGCGCCCCTTCTGCTTGGCCTCGTACATGGCCAGGTCGGCATTTTCCAACAGGGAATCGGCCGTGTCCCGTCCGTTGGCATAGGCCAGGCCGATCGAGGCGGAGTGGGACAGCAGGCGTCCGCCAAGATTGATAGGAATGCTGATCTCGGCAATGATGCGCTCGGCCAGTTTCAAGGCCTGGTAGGCCAGGTCGTAGCGACAGATCACGATGAACTCATCGCCGGCCAGGCGGGCCAGGATGTCCTGGGGGCCCACCAGTTGCCGCAGGATGCGGGCAACCGTGATCAGGAACTGGTCGCCGGCCACGTGGCCATAGGCGTCATTGACATTTTTGAAGCGGTCAAGATCGATGAACAGAACCGCAATCACCGATTCGACCGGGGGGTGCTGCTGGGCCTGCTTCAGCCAGAGGCTGAGCTGTTCCAGGGCCATTTCCCGGTTGGGTAGGCCCGTGAGGCTGTCATGGGTGGCCCGGATCACGGCCGCCTCATGGGCCTGGCGTTCCGCTGCCAGGGCTTGCCACTGGCGAGCTCCGATCTGGATCGTGCGCCCGTAGGCCGCCAACAGCTGTCGTTCGCTCGGGCTGAAGGGATGGCCGAGGCGGCAGGCCAACAGCTGGTCCTGGTCCGGCAGCTCGAGCCAGGTGGCCTGCACCTCACCCATGCTCAGGGTCAGGGTGGCGGGCTGGTGCGTCCGGGCCTCCACCACCAAGGCCCGATCCCCGGGGATGAGCCCCAAGGAGTCAAGGATCTTGCCCTGGCCCAGCACCACCACCACCTGGGCCTCCAGGTCGCGGGCCACCTGGTCTAGGGCGTTGACCACCGGGTGGCCATGGGTGGGGTCGAACAGGGCGATCAACCGGGTGAGTTGATCGAGGGGTTGGGCCAACTCGTTCACGGCTGGCCCAGGATCAGGAACTCCAAACCTGAAGTCACCATGGGTTGGAGTGATGACCTCATTGAGGGACACGTGGATGGGGTAGGGAGGGGGCTGGAAAAGAACTCATTATTGTCTTAACCCTACCGTGGATTGCCCCCTGGCTGTCAAGCAATGGGGCGGTGATCCCCCTCCATGGGGGATGAGCCTGCCCTGGGGAAATGCCTTGAGGCAGTGGGGTTCCGCCATCGGCTTGATGCTTGGTTGCCCGCTCTCTTTTGCCTGGCCTGGGGCCTGCGGGCCGGCCGGCAAGTGTGGCCGCCGCTTGCGCCTTAGGGAAGGCCAGAGGCGGCCAATGTCTCACTCGTTACTAATTGCAAAATCTGCAATAGTCTTGCCAAGATCGCAGGGATAGCCCAATTGCCCAATCCTGGGCGGGCTATCTTTAGCCCATAAGTTCACTGATGCATGGGGTCGCCAATGCAGGCATCCGCCCTGGCCGCTCCCCGGATCAGGGGCAACGCCTGGCGGACGGTCCCCCGGTCAGCCGGCGCTGAGCAGGGCGTCCACCTCGGCTTGCAGGCTGTCGCGATCCAGGCTGGTGGTCAGAAACACCTCCTGGGCCGAACTGCCCCGGCGGGCCACCAGCTTCCAGCCGCCCATCAGGGGTGCCGACACCCGCAGGCGCAGCCCCTGGCTACGTCCCCGCACCCGGCTGATCACCGCCGGCGTGATCGTGTCCACCTGGGGATGGCGCGCCAGCCTGCGCAGCAGAGGGATCAGTCCCTCCACGTAGGTGCTGTGGGTGATGACCACCCGGCCCATCGCCCCGGCTCGCAAGGCTTGTAAATCTAGGCAGTTTGGCCCTGGTCCTAGATCCGCCCCACTAGATCCGCTCCAAGGGGGCCATGGTCAGGCCTTCAGTGGCCAGTTGCTGGTGGTAGTGCTCGGCCTGCTCAAACGGACCGCTCCAGGCCACCGCCGATCCCTGGGTGTCGATCCGGTGGGCCAGTTGCCAGGCCCGGTCTGGATCCATGCCGGGGATATGGCGCAGCAGGCTCTCCACCACATGCTGGTAGGTGTTGAAGTCGTCATCCAGCACGATCACCCGGGCCTGGGGGTAGGGCTCCTGCACCCGGCGGCTTGCCGTGGTCGGCCTGGCCTGGGGCGCCGGCCCCAGGGGCCGCACGGGGGTGCTGGTCAGCTCAGGGGCGTGGATCATGGCCCGAATCGACTGGTCGCGCTGGCGCCAAGCCTAGGTACACTGCTCCCACCTCTCTTGATCCCCATGCTGATCACCCTGGGTTGGGCGTCGCTTGCCGCCATCTTCAGCTTCTCGATTGCCATGGTGGTGTGGGGCCGCAACGGTGACGGCACCCTCAATTTCTGAGCCTTGCCGGAGTTTTCCCTGGGCAGCTCCACCGTGCTGGCGGCAACGGCAACCCTGTTGCTCGTTTTCGTCAGCGTGGGCGTGCTCTACCTCTCCACGATCGAATGGCGGGATCGCCGCCGCCGGCAGGCCTCTCCCCAGACGCGCCGTTGACCGCCCCTTGGTTGGTTCGCCCAGCTAGCCCTGCGTCGCGCTGGTTGGTAAGGGATCCCTTCACAACCCAACCTGAGCGCTTGGGCGCTCAGGTTGGGTTTGCCTTTGCGCATGGCCCGGGAGCTGGGCCTGCTGCCCCCAGAACGGGCCCATCAGTGGGTCCCAGGGGAGCCTCGTGATGCCGCTGCCACGCCCGCGTCCCCCCCTGCTGGTGACCGGTTTCACCCTGGGCCTGCTGCTGCTGGGCCCGATCGGCTGGTTGGCTCGCCATCCCCGCCAGCACGCTGCCGGATTGGAACGGCTGGCTGCCAGTGCGGCCCTGCTGCAGAGCTTTCGCACAGGCGGCCTGTCCCCGCCGCCATCGCTCTGGATCCGCCGCCTGGGGCCTGGCTTGGCCCAGCAGCTCTGGGCTCGCCCCACGGGCCTGTGGTGGCAGTTTTGGGGTGGCCATGGCGATGGCGCCGAGTTTCTGGTCCTGCCGGCCGAACCCTTTGCCGGGGCCAGGCCCCTGCCCTTGCCGGCCCCAGCCCTGCGGGTGGATGACCTGGTGGTGCTGGCGGCAGACCCGCTCAACCGCCAGTGGCTGCAGGACCAGCTGCGCTTGAAATTCGCCCCGCCCCAGGGCCTCCAACGCCATTGCCTGGGCCTGCTCAAGAGCTCTGAAGCTGTCTACTGGAGCGGCCCCACCCTGGGCGACCTGCTGGGCCCGCTCACGCCCCTCTTCCTGCCGTTCCAGCAGGGTTGCTTCGGGCTGGCCGGTGAGGGCAAGGCCCTGCTCTGGCAGGGCCTTGCCGGTCCCCTGGGGCCTGGCCCCCTGGGGATCGGCACCGCTGGCCCCGCCAGTCCGGCCCCAGTCCCGGCTGTCGCCGCAAGCCCACCGCCGGATGCCCTGTTGCTGCTCCAGGGCCCCCGGCTGGGCCCCCTGCTGGATGGCCTGTTGGCCAGCCGCCTGGTCAGCGAGCCCCTGCAAAAGAGCTACGGCCTGGGCCCAGCCCAGCTTGGCCTGCTGCGCCAGGCTCCCTTTCAACTGTGGCTCCGCGCCCAGGCCAAGGGGCCCTACCAGGCCGGTCTGGCGCTGCACCTGGGCCTGGGCGACCATCCCTCCGACTGGCAGGTCCTGCTGGCGGGCCTGCGCAAGGGCCTGCTCGCCCAGGGGCTGGAGGAACGGGATGCCGCCACCCCCCGCTGGCAGGGCCAGGTCCAGCGAGAACGCTTCAACCCCAGCACCTGGCAACGCCCTGGCCCTGGCGGTCCTGGCCCAGGCCCGGGGGCAGGCGCGACGGCTGAGAGCAGGGTCGTGGGGGGCTGGCGCTGGCTCAACCGGTCCCGGGGGGCTTCCCGGGGAGCAAACGACCAGGGCCCACCGCAGGAGCTGCTGCTCTTCCTTGGCCCCGAGCCAAAACCTGGGGCAATAGCCCCCGCTGCCGCTGGGAGCCTGGCCCAGCAGGCGTCGGGTCGGTTCAGCCTCTGGGCCAGGCCCCAGGGCCTGGCGCGCCTCGGCCTTTGGCCTTCAGGGCTTCCCCCCCTGCTCAAGCGCTCCCGGTCCCTGCAGATCCAGGTCGAAGCCAGGGCGGGCTCTGCGGGGTCAGGGCCCAGCCCGCTGGCAGGCCGCCTGGAGCTGCCCTGATCCATCCCCTCGATGGGCGACTCAGTTGACGCAGTCGGTGGCTTTGCAGATTGCCCTGCCGATAGCGTCTCAGCAGGCCCTGGGCTTGGGCTAAGGGAAGGAGACCCGGGTCATGGAGACCAGGGGCAACCTTGGGGTGGGGTGCGGCCCTGGCCCAACGCTTGCTAGGGGCCGTTGGCGAGCTGGGCGGCTCAGCCGGCGCTGGCGCCGGGATCGGCAGGAGCCTGGGCTTGCTCAGCCGGTTTGGCGGCGGCGTCGCGTTGGCGCTCGCGGCGGCGCCGATCGGCGGCCACCGTTTCTTCCATCAGCTCCACCGCCTGGGCCATCTTCTCCACGTTGCTGGCATACAAGCTCAGGTCCTTGTCCAGGCGTGATTTCAACAGGCCCATGGACTCTCCGATCGCGTGGGCCGATTGGCGCAGGGCAGCCGGCTCCACCGCCTCGGCGCCGGCGGCCTGCTGCAGCAGGGTCAACAGCCCCACAGCGGCCAGCCGTGAATAGTGGAAATCGGGTTGCTTGATGGCCGAGAGCACCGCCGCGATCGGCGCCGGTGCCCCGACGCCGCCACTGCTCAGCCAGCCCGACACCTGCTCGAGGCTGTGCTGCCCCACGGCCGCCACCATGGCCTGACGTTGCTGCTCCAGGTCGGCAGCGGAGAAGCCGGAGGAGCTGCAGAGGGCCTCAAACAGGGGCTGGCGCTGCTCCTCGGGCCGATAGCCCTTCGAGAAGCTGTCAAACACCTGGATCAACCCCACGGCGAAGAGGCCTTCGGCTAGGAACCCCTTTTGATGGCTCAACAGGTGCAGTTCCACGAGCAGCTCATCGACCATGCGCCGGTAGAGCGGCGCAATCACGAAGGGAAAGGCGCGATGGAAGGCTCGCTTGCTGTCAGCGACGGTGAGGCAGGCGCCCACTCAGTTCAGGCCAGGGTCTGGTGACCATAGCGCCGCCCCAGGCCGGGCGATGGGTGGGCCGCCCTCGGTAGGATCGGCTCTGGAAGTCCCAGATGAGCCAATGATCCCGATCGTGATCGAAGAGTCCGGGCGGGGTGAGCGCGCCTTTGACATTTATTCGCGCCTGCTGCGCGAGCGCATCGTGTTTCTAGGCGAGCCGGTGACGGCTGAGTCGGCCAACAGGATCGTGGCCCAGTTGCTCTTCCTGGAGGCCGAAGATCCCGAGAAGGATATTTTTCTCTCCATCAACTCCCCCGGCGGCTCCGTCTATGACGGCCTCGGCATCTTCGACACGATGCAGCACATCAAGCCCGATGTGCAGACCGTCTGCCTGGGCCTGGCCGCCAGCATGGGGGCCTTCCTGCTCTGTGCCGGCACCAAAGGCAAGCGCAGCAGCCTCACCCATTCGCGGATCATGATTCACCAGCCCCTGGGCGGTGCCCGGGGCCAGGCCAGCGATATCCGCATTCAGGCCGATGAGATCCTCTATCTCAAGGACAAGCTCAATACCGAGCTGGCCGATCGCACCGGCCAACCCCTCGAGCGGATCCAGCAGGACACCGACCGGGATTTCTTCATGTCTCCCCAGGAAGCCGTGAATTACGGCCTGATCGATAAGGTGATCGAAAAACGGCCCATCCGCTCCGTCTAAGACCTGGCTCTCACCCCCTTCGCCACCGAGTGAAGGGGCTCCCAACCAGGACGACCTGCCGCTGTGGTGCTTGCTGGCCAGACCAGCAGGCTGGCAAGTCGAACTCTTTTGCAATGAGAGAAGCTCCGCAAAACCCAGCTGTTTCGCCGCTCAGAGCGCATCAACTTTAGTTGGCCCTAGCCTTCAGGCAGGGTCGACAATTGATTTACTGGGTTTTTAGTCTTCTCTGTAAGGAGGGAAAAGTCTTGAGGTTTTGCAAGTTCTCACTTGTGTTTGGCAAAGCGCGGGCCAGTTTCTTTGGCTGATCGTTGAGTGCACTGATCTTTGCTTTCAAGAGGCAAGAAAAAGCCCTGTCCTGATTCAGGACAGGGCTTTGAATTGATTTCAAGTTGACCTTCGAGCCCAGATTGGCTCTCAGCTAGCTCCCAGGACCGGCGTAAAGCGCTCCTTCACGGGCACCTCGGTGAATTCGGCCACCAGGGCCCGGAATTCATCGCCATCCAGGCTTTCCTTTTCGATCAGCAATTCCACCACCCGGTCCATGCATTCCCGGTTGGCATCCACCAGGGCCACGGTGTCGTTGTAGCAGCTCTGCACGATCTGGCGGACGGCATCATCGATGCGGCTGGCGATCGAATCGGACATGTCGCTGCGGGTCATCAGATCGCGACCCAGGAACACCTCCTGGTTGCCAGCCTCCAGGGACATGGGCCCCAGCTCACTCATGCCGAAGCGGGTGACCATCTGGCGCGCCATGGAGGCCACCTGCTGGATGTCGCCGCCAGCACCGGTGGTGACCTCGGCGTGGCCGAAGACCACGGCCTCGGCCGCCCTGCCGCCCAGGGCGCCCATAATGCGGGCCCGCAGTTGGGAGCGGCTCACCAGCATCTGGTCCTCATCGGGGGAGAACCAGGTCAGACCCTGGGCCTGGCCCCTGGGGATCAACGTCACCTTCTGGACCGGGTCATGCTGTTTGACCAGGGTGCCCACCAGGGCATGGCCCACTTCGTGGTAGGCAATCAGGCGCTTGCTGCGGCCGTCGGTGAGCGGTTTGCCCTCCATGCCGGCGATGATGCGATCCACGGCATCGTCAATTTCAGCATTGCCGGTGGCCTCCTTGCGGCGACGGGCGGTGAGGATGGCCGCCTCATTGAGGAGGTTGGCAAGATCGGCACCGGTGAAGCCAGGAGTGCGGCGGGCCACTGCTTCCAGCGACACATCGTCGCCCAGTTTCTTATTGCGGCTGTGCACCTCCAGAATCGAGAGGCGGCCCTTGATATCGGGAGCATCCACCATCACCTGGCGGTCGAAGCGGCCCGGCCGCATCAGGGCTGAATCGAGCACGTCGGCCCGGTTGGTGGCCGCAATGATGATGATGCCGCTGTTGCCTTCAAAGCCATCCATTTCGGTGAGCAGCTGGTTGAGGGTCTGCTCCCGTTCATCGTTACCACCGCCGATGCCGGCACCGCGCTGGCGGCCAACCGCATCAATCTCGTCGATGAAGATCAGGCAGGGGCTGTTTTCCTTGGCGCGCTTGAACAGATCGCGCACGCGGCTGGCGCCCACGCCCACGAACATCTCGACAAATTCCGAGCCCGAGAGGGAGAAGAACGGCACACCGGCTTCGCCGGCAATCGCCTTGGCAAGCAGGGTTTTGCCCGTGCCAGGAGGTCCGACCAGCAGCACACCCTTGGGGATCTTGGCGCCAACGGAAGTGAAGCGTTCCGGGGTTTTCAGGAAGGTGACCACCTCCTGGAGGTCTTGCTTGGCTTCTTCAACGCCCGCGACATCATCAAATTTGACTCCCGTTTCCGCTTCCATCAGGAAGCGGGCCTTGGTCTTGCCGAACTGCATGGCCTGGCCAGGGCCGCCGGGCATGTTGGAGGAGCGGCGCGCCAGCAGGATCAGCGAACCGATCAGCAGCAGCGGGAACAGCAGATTGCCCAGGATGCCGAGCAGGGGCGGCGCGGCCTTGGGCGGATGGATGTCGAAGCTGATCCCCTTGGCCTTGAGGGTGTTAATCAACTCGGGCGCCAGGCCGGGCAGATCGACCCGCAGCCGCTGCACCCGGTTGTCGAGGTCGGGGTCGGAGGCTTCCACCACCGCGGTGCGGCCGCCGTCAAAGATTTCCACGGAGGTCACCCGACCGGCATCGACGTAGTCGAGGAAGCGGCCGTAGGTCATGCGCGCCACGGCGGCATTGCGCGGCGCCACCGTGGGACCGGCCGGGGCTGGTTGGCCCAGGCGGGTGGCACCGCCATTGCCGAGGATCTGCCAGCCGAAGAACAGGGCTACCCCCACGGGCAGAAGCCAAAGAGCAATGAGACGCCAGCGTTGGTTCATGGCCGAGTCAACCCGCGACTTGAATTTAAATAAGTGTAAAGCTCCTGCCGGCCTGCAGTGGCATCTGGAGGTGCCGGAGTTGGGGGCCAAAGCCGGCTGGCCCAAGCCCCCAGGGACGGCCTAGGCCTTGCACCACTCCTCGATGCCGCTGGCCAGCTGGAGGGGATTGGCATCCGGGCTGGCGCTGGGGCCGGGGGCCTCGATCTCGATGCTCAGTTCGTCGGCATCGATCGATTCCATCAGTTCCGGGCCGCCCAGGCCATGGGTCCAGATCTCAACCACGGCCCGGGCGGGGGCGCAGAAGCTGAGCAGCTCAAACGGGAACACCACCCGTTCGAGAAAGAACTCCTCGGGACCGATACAACGCAGGATCACCATGCGATCGCTGGCGTTGCGGTAGCCGCAGGAGAGCTGGCCCAAGGAATGCCCCTCAAAACGATGCACCATCAAGCCATTGAGCCCCCCGGGCCTTGTGTGCCATCCGACACGCTTTGAGCTTCTTAACGATTTCTTCCTTCGCCCGGCCCGGTTGGGCCCGGCCGATCGCCGCCCTAGAGGCTGCGCAGGGCGGTGATCGGATCGAGCCGGGCCGCCCGACGGGCCGGAACCACCCCGAAGAACAGGCCGATCGACCCGGACACCAGCACGGTGACGACCACGCTGGAGCCGCCGATGGCCGCTGGCAGGGCCGTGAAGCTGGCCACGGCCGTGATCGCCGCCAGGCCCAGGGCGCTGCCCAGGATCCCGCCCAGGCTGGAGAGCACCAGGGATTCCACCAGGAACTGGGCCATCACATCACTGCTGCGGGCCCCCACCGCCTTGCGCAGGCCGATCTCGGCGGTGCGTTCACTCACCGACACCAGCATGATGTTCATGATGCCGATGCCACCCACCAGCAGGGAGATCGAGCCGATCGCCGCCAGCATCAAGGTGAGCCCCCCGGTGATCGTGCCCACGATCGAGAGGGCATCTTTCTGGGAGCGCACCGAAAAATCGTCATCGCGCAGGATGTGGTGCCGCTGGCGCAGCAGGTTGCTGATCTGGAACTTGGCGGCGCCGGTGCTGTTCTCATCGCGGGCTTCGACGCTGATGAAGCTGAGGCTGACCCCGTAGGTGGGATCGCGGCCACTCAGCTTGCTCACCATCGTGGTGATCGGGATGTAGGCGTTCTCGTCCTGGTTGGATCCGAACACGGCCCCCTTGGGCGCCAACACGCCGATCACCGTGAAGGCCTGGTCGCGGATGCGCAGGCTGCGGCCCAGGGCCGAGCCAACCGGCATCAATTTGTTGCGCAGATCCGGGCCGATCACCACCACGTTGCGGGCCGAGTCCAGGTCCTGGGGACTAAGAAAGCGGCCCTGGGCAACCTCGAAGCGGCGAACGGGCAGGAAATCGGGCGTGATGCCAGAGACGGAACTGCTGGAACTGCGGGCGCCGGCCTGCACCACCTCATTGAGGCTGATCTGGGGGACGACCCGGCGCACGCTGGGCACCTGTTGGGCGATCGCCTTGGCGTCTTCGAGCACCAGGGTTTTGGGGAATTCAATCCCCTGGCGCCGGGTGTCGTTATTGCCGGGCACCACGAAGAGCACGTTGGCTCCCAGGGTGTTGAGTTGGCCCTCGGCCAGGTTCTGGGCCCCCTTGCCGATGCCCACCAGGGTGATCACCGAGGCGTTGCCAATCACAATGCCCAGCATCGTCAACAGGCTGCGCAGGCGATTGGCCCGCAGGGTGGTGAGCGCCATCGCCACCGTTTCGCCCAGGGGCAACTTTGAGGCCATCGGTCAGGGAGGCTGGGGAGAAGGGGGGCCGAGCCGCGGCCCCGTTCCACCTTGGCTGGCGCCGGCCGCGATTGGAGGGGCTGGCCAGCAAGCCCTTGCGGGCCCAGGGCTTGGGCTGCGGGGGCTGGTTGGCGCCGGATTCGCTCAGACCAGGCTGACCCGGAGACCGGGGCCCCGGGGCTGCGGCTGCCTAGGAGACGATCCCCACCTTGATCAGATCGGTGGAACCGCTCACGCCGGTGAGGGTGCCGGCCGTTTCCACCACCAGATCGCCGCTGCCGAGCACCCCCATGCCCTGGGCCACTTGCATGGCGATCTGGAAGGTGCCGCCGTCGTTGTCCTGGTCGGGCACCACCAGGGGGCTGACGCCCCACACCAGCTGCAGCTGCCGGGCCACGGCGCTGTCGCCGGTGACGGCCAGGATCGGGGTGGAGGGGCGGAACTTGCTGACGTTGCGGGCCGTGGCCCCACTCTTGGTAAGGGTGAGGATGGCGGCCGCCTCGAGCTGGCGGGCGATCGTGCTCACCGCCTGGCTGATGGCGTTGGGAATCGTTGAGGCCATGCGGCTGTCGACCGAGCGCAGGGGGTAATCGCGCTCGATCCGGCGGGCGATCGTGCTCATCGTGGCCACGGCTTCCACCGGGTAATCGCCAACGGCGGTTTCGTTGGAGAGCATCACCGCATCGGTGCCATCGAGGATGGCGTTGGCCACATCGCTGACCTCGGCCCGGGTGGGCCGGGGACAGGCGGCCATCGAATCGAGCATCTGGGTGGCGGTGATGATCGGAATGCCGAGGCTGTTGGCCTTGCGGATCAGTTCTTTCTGCAGCAGCGGCACTTCCTCGGCCGGCATCTCCACCCCCAGGTCCCCCCGGGCCACCATCACGCCATCACAGAGGGGCAGGATCGCGTCGATCTGATCGATTGCCTCGAATTTCTCGATCTTGGCCACCACCGGGGTGCTGTGGCCGTGGCTTTTGATCAGCTCCTTGATTTCCTCCATGTCGGAAGGATTGCGCACAAAGCTGAGGGCCACCCAATCAACCCCATTGGCCAGGCCAAAGATCAGGTCCTCCCGGTCCTTGTCGGTGAGGGCCCGGATCGAGAGCTGCACATCGGGGAAATTCACCCCCTTGTTGTTGGAGAGCACACCGCCCACGGTGACGCGGCAGTGCAGGGTTTGCTCAACCGGATCCACCGACTCGACCACCATCTCAACCCGGCCGTCATCGAGCAGGATGCGGCTGCCGGGGGTGACCTCCTGGGCCAGGTTGTCGTAGGTGACCGTGGCGATGGTTTTGTTGCAGCTCACCTCGCGGGCGGTGAGGGCAAAGGGATCGCCATTGGCCAGGGTGATCGGACCCTCCGCAAAACGGCCGAGGCGAATCTTGGGGCCCTGCAGGTCTTGGAGGATGCCGATGTGGGTGCCCAGCTCCTTGGCAACGGCCCGGATTGTGTCAATGCGGGCGGCGTGTTCGGAATGGTCGCCGTGGGAGAAATTGAGCCGGAAGGTGGTGGCCCCGGCCAGCACCAGCTCGCGCAGCCGTTCCGGCGATTCGGTGGCGGGGCCGATGGTGGCCACGATCTTGGTGCGACGCGTCAGATCGGGGAGGGCCATCGGCGGGGCCAAAGTCAAGTCGGAAACTACCATCCGGCACCTCCGCCGCAGGCTCCGCCATGGACCTCAACCAGTACCAGCAAGGGGCCCGGGCCACGGCCCGCTACCCCGAGGTGGGCTCCAATCCCATCTATCCCACCCTTGGACTATGCGGTGAGGCGGGCGAAGTGGCCGACAAAGTCAAAAAGGTGATCCGTGATGACGGAGGCCTGTTCAGCGAATCGGTGCGGGACAGCCTCAAGCTGGAACTGGGCGATGTGCTCTGGTACGTGGCCCAACTCGCCAGCGAACTGGGCTTTGACCTCGACAGCATCGCCCGCGCCAATCTGGACAAGTTGGCCAGCCGCGCCGCCCGTAACGTGATCGCAGGCAGCGGCGATCAGCGGTGACCAGGGCAGCAGGGCAGAACGCAAGGGCCTGGGCGGACGTGTTGGCGTCCCTGGCCCGTGCCCTTTGGCAACGCAGTCTGCGCTCGGCCCTCCCCTTGGTTGTCGTTCTGGCCAGCCTGCTGGTGGTGCCAGCCGGGGCCTGGGCCAGCGACCTGGTGGTCCGCCAGATCCAGCTCGATCCCTGTCCGGACACCGATGTGGGCGCCCAGCCCGACCTGAAGCGACCAACCGGCGCCAGTTGTTACGCCCTGCGCGGGGAGGTGCTGAACCCCGGCAAGCGCCCGGTGGTGGACACCGATGTGTTCGCCCAGATCCTCGATTCCAGTGGCGAGCCCGTGCTCCAGAACCGCTCGCGGGTGGGCTCGATTGGGGATGTGCCGCCCGGGGTCTCTCCGTTTGCCCTGCGGCTGTCGGTTCCCGCCGGCACCCCGGGTCCCTTGCAGGTGAGCCATGCCAAGGCCCGCGGCTTCAGCGCTCCCGTGCGCACCCGGGCCGGGGACGACGACGAGCTGCTGCCGTTGGAACAGGCCCTGGCGGCGAACTGAGGCGAACGGAACGGCTGCCCGCACCTGCCAGCTCGGTGGTCAGGATTGGTACCCAGGGGTTCTGATCAGGCCTGCTGGCTTTTGCTCAGATCCCGTAACCGCTGCCCAGCAGGCTCATGCTCAGGCTGCCGAGCAGTTGTTGGGCCAGGCTCAGGGCCAGAAAGGCCACAATTGCCGAAATATCCAGTCCACCGATGGGCGGAATCAGGCCCCTGAAAGCATTGAGATAGGGGTCGGTGATCGAGCTCACGGTGGAGAGCACCGGGTTGCCCCAATCCAGGTTGGGGAACCAGCTCAGCAGGACCCGAACCAACAGGATCAGCGAATAGATCTCCAGGGTGCGGCCCAGAACGCTCAGCAACAGGCTCACGGCATCCATGGGGAAAGGGTGTTGGAACTGTGGGCCGACTCTATGCAGTCAGTCTGGACGGATCGGCCTGTTCTTGGGATGGGAGGCAGGTTTGGTGGGCCCTGGCGGGCTCAGGCGGGCGTTTCCCAGGCGCTGTCCTCAAGGCCCAGCGCTTTTATTGGGGCATCGGGGGCGCCGGAGGCGCTCGCGCCGGGGGGGCCTGAGCCCGTCGCGTCCGCGCTGGCAGGCTCGGGGCCAGCGGCCTCGCCGTCAGGGTCCGCGGCCTTGGCGTTGGCCCTGCCCCTGGCGGGTCCGCGGGGAGCACTGGGCCGGGCCGGGCCCGCCACGGTGGTGACGGCAAAGGTGCGGTGAAACTTTTCGCTCAGGCTCAGCCAGTAGGAGCGGCCCTCGCTCTGGCGCTTGCGCTCGATGAAGTTCTGGGCCAGCAGCTCCTTGATGTGGTCATAGGCGCCGGATCCGCGCAGCTCCACCAGGTCCGACTGCAGGATCCGCTTTTTGAGGGCGATCGTGGCCAGGGTGCGCAGGGCTGCGGTGGACAGGTCCACCGGCAGCAGGCTCTGGACCAGGTCGCCGAGGCTGTCGCGCAGCTGCAGGCTGTAGCGCTGGCCCTCCTGGCGGATCTCCAGGGCCGTGTCCCGGTGGGCGTAGTCGGCCATCAGGGTGACCAGGGCCAGTTCGGCCTCCTGGCGGGGCACCGCCGCAATCTCGGCCAGCTCCCCCAGGGTGAGGGGCTTGCCCTTGAGATAGAGAATCGCTTCCAGCCGGGCCGGCATCGAAAGCTGCCGCGGCGGTGCCAGCGGCCCTGCCTGCGGCGCCGGCAGGGGAGCTGCAGAGGCCGTGTCGATCGGCGCGCCCGAGGCTGCATCGTCAGAGCCTTCAATCGCCGCGATCGCCTGGGGGTCGGCCGCCGCCAGGTCTGGCTGCCAATTCGCCGCAGGGGCCTGGGCCCGATCGGCGGCGGGCTCGGGGCTTGGGTCCTGCCCTTCGCTGGGAGTCCCGTCCAGGGATTCAGCCCCAGCACCGACAGCTGGCCAGGCCCTGGTCACCGCTTCGGCTTCGCCCGGTTCGAACGGTTCAGGCCCCGCCAGGGAGGGCTCGGGGCTGGGCATCAGCCGCTCCAGCGCAGGGATGGGCGCAAGTTATCCCACCGGTTGATCGCCAGCCACTTGGCCTGCCCCCAGCGCCGGCAGGGCCGGCTGGCGATCGCCCAGGAACAGGGCGTAGGCGGGGTTGGCGGTTTCATCCCAGTAGCGGTAATCCAGGCCCGCCAGAAACCCCTGCCATTGCGGCCGTTCGGCCGGGGGCACCTGCACGCCCACCACGATGCGCCCCACGTCGGCGCCGTGGTTGCGGTAGTGAAAGATGCTGATGTTCCAGCTGGCCTGCAGGCTGTTCACAAAGGTCATCAGGGCCCCAGGCCGTTCGGGGAATTCGAAGCGGTAGAGCAACTCCTGGCCGAGCCCCAGGGCCGAGCCGGCGCTGGCCGGCAGGCGGCCGCCCACCATGTGGCGCAGGTGCAGCTTGGCCAGTTCGTTGCCACTGAGATCGAGGCAGCCAAAGCCGGCCTGCTCCAGGCTGGCGATCAGGGCCGCCGTGTCGGTTGGGCCCTGGGTTTGCACGCCCACGAAGATGTGGGCCAGGCGTGGATCGGCCAGGCGATAGCTGAATTCGGTAAGGCTGCGTTGGCCCAGCAGGCTGCAGAAGCGCCGCAGGCTGCCCGGCTGCTCGGGAATCTCCACCGCCAGCATCGCTTCCCGTTGTTCGCCCAGCTCGGCCCGCTCGGCCACAAAGCGCAGACGATCGAAGTTCATGTTGGCGCCGCAGGCCACCGCCACCAGGGTCTGGCCCGCCAGGCCCCGCTGCTCGATGTCGGCCTTCATGCCGGCCACGGCCAGGGCACCGGCGGGCTCGAGGATCGAGCGGGTGTCCTCGAACACGTCCTTGATGGCGGCGCAGATGGCGTCGGTGTCCACCGTGACCATGGCATCCACATGGCGCTGGGCCAGGGCAAAGGGTTGCTCGCCCACTTCCTTGACGGCCACGCCATCGGCGAACAGGCCCACGGCCTCCAGCCGCACCCGCCGGCCGGCGGCCAGGGAGCGGGTCATGGCATCGGCATCGCTGGGCTCCACCCCGACGATGCGCACCTGGGGCCAGAGGCTCTTGACATAGGTGGCGATGCCGGCGATCAGGCCGCCGCCCCCCACGGCCACATAGATCGCATCCGGGGGCTCGGAGCACTGGCGCAGGATCTCCAGGCCGATCGTGCCCTGGCCGGCGATCACGTCGGGATCATCGAAGGGATGGATGAAGCTGAGGCCGCGCTCCTGCTCCAGGCGCCGGGCTTCGCCGTAGGCGGCGTCGTAGGTGTCGCCATGCAGCACCACCTCGGCACCCCGGGAGGCCACCGCCCGCACCTTCATCTCCGGCGTGGTGACTGGCATCACAATCACGGCCTTGCAGCCCAGCCGCTGGGCCCCCAGGGCCACCCCCTGGGCATGGTTGCCGGCGCTGGCGGCGATCACGCCGCGCGCCAGTTCGGCGCCGGAGAGGCCCGCCATCTTGTTGTAGGCGCCGCGCAGCTTGAAGCTGAACACCGGCTGCAGGTCTTCGCGTTTGAGCAGCACGCTGTTGCCGAGCCGCCGCGACAGGTTAGGAGCCGGATCCAGGGGCGATTCGATCGCCACGTCGTAGACCCGGGCCCGCAGGATCCGCTGCAGCATGTCGCCACAGGGCTCCACCCCCCCGGCGCTGTGGCCCATCGCGGTTCCGCCTGGGGGCTGGGCCCGGCCGCCAAGGGCCCGCTCCGGCACCGGGCCCAGGGGGCCGCGGACAGGGGACTGGGGCTGGGAATCGCTGCTCATGACGCCAGTCTGGCAAGTGCCCTGGCGCCGCCCCGGACCGGTCTGGGGGCGGCAGCCCTGGGGCCCATCGGGCCAGGGGCTGGTGGCCGGCTGCCCCCCGGAACCGTCACCGTTGACGCCGCCCCACCGGCCGCTCGGCGTAGATTGAACCCCAACGAAGGCATGGGGCATGCATCTCAGCGAGCTGAATCATCCGAATCAGCTGCATGGCCTCAGCACCGCCGAGCTCGAAGCGATTGCCCGCCAAATCCGCGAGCGCCATCTGCAGGTGGTCTCCACCAGCGGTGGCCACCTCGGCCCGGGCCTGGGCGTGGTCGAACTGACCCTGGCCCTGTACCAGACCCTCGACCTTGACCACGACCGGGTGGTGTGGGATGTGGGCCACCAGGCCTATCCCCACAAGTTGGTGACCGGCCGCTACAACAGTTTTGACAGCCTGCGCCAGAAGGATGGGGTGGCGGGCTACCTCAAGCGCAGCGAGAGCGTTTTCGACCATTTCGGCGCCGGCCACGCCTCCACCAGCATCTCGGCGGCCCTTGGGATGGCCCTGGCCCGGGACCAACTGGGCCAGAGCTTCAAATCCGTGGCCGTGATCGGCGACGGCGCCCTCACCGGTGGCATGGCCCTGGAGGCGATCAACCACGCCGGCCACCTGCCCAAGACCCGGCTGATGGTGGTGCTGAACGACAACGACATGTCGATCTCCCCGCCGGTGGGGGCCCTCTCCACCTATTTGAACCGCATGCGGCTGAGTCCGCCGGTGCAGTTCCTCTCCGGCAGCGCCGAAGAGGCGGTGAAGCACCTGCCCTTCCTCCATGGCGAACTGCCGGTGGAACTGGAGCGGCTCAAGGACAGCATGCGTCGCCTGGCCGTGCCCAAGGTGGGTGCCGTGTTCGAGGAGCTGGGCTTCACCTACATCGGCCCGATCGATGGCCACAACATCGGCGAGATGGTGCGCACCTTCCAGGCCGCCCACCGCTGTGAGGGGCCCGTCCTCGTGCACGTGGCCACCACCAAGGGCAAGGGCTACCCCTACGCCGAAGCCGACCAGGTGGGTTACCACGCCCAGTCGGCCTTCGACCTGTCCACCGGCAAGGCTTACCCCTCCAGCAAGCCCAAGCCCCCCAGCTACAGCAAGGTCTTCGGCCAGACCCTGGTGAAGCTGTGCGAACAGGATCCGCGCGTGGTGGGCATCACCGCCGCCATGGCCACCGGCACGGGCCTCGACCTGCTGGAGAAGGCCTTGCCCAAGCAGTACTTCGATGTGGGCATCGCCGAGCAGCACGCCGTCACCATGGCGGCGGGCATGGCCTGCGAAGGCCTGCGCCCGGTGGTGGCGATCTACAGCACCTTCCTGCAGCGGGCCTACGACCAGCTGATCCATGACGTGGGCATCCAGAACCTGCCCGTCACCTTCGTGATGGACCGGGCCGGCATCGTGGGCGCCGATGGTCCCACCCACCAGGGCCAATACGACATCAGCTACCTGCGCAGCGTGCCCAACTTCACGGTGATGGCGCCCAAGGATGAGGCCGAGCTGCAGCGCATGCTCGTCACCGCCATCCACCACAACGGTCCCTGTGCCCTGCGCATCCCCCGGGGCGAAGGCGAAGGTGTGCCGCTGGCCGAAGAGGGCTGGGAACAGCTCGAGATCGGCCGCGGTGAGGTGCTCAGTGATGGCGACGACCTGCTGATCGTGGCCTACGGCTCGATGGTGGCTCCCGCCATGGCCACCGCTGGTCTGCTGCAGGAGAGCGGTGTGCGCGCGGCGGTGATCAATGCCCGCTTCCTGCGTCCCCTCGATCAGGCCCTGATCGCGCCGATGGCCCGCCGCATCGGCCGGGTGGTGACCATGGAGGAGGGGGCCCTGGCCGGGGGCTTCGGTGCCGCCGTGGTGGAGGCCCTCAACGACCTCGACGTGCTGGTGCCGGTGCTGCGCATCGGCATTCCCGATGTGCTGGTGGATCACGCCAGCCCGGACCAGAGCAAGCAGAGCCTGGGGCTTACTCCCGCCCAGATGGCTCAGCGGATCCTGGAGCGTTACGGCGCCACCCTCCAGCGCCAACCGGTCGCGGTCTGACCCGGCCCCGTCCGCTCGACTGCGAGGTGCTGGTGGTGGGCTGCGGGCCCGCCGGCGCCGAACTGGCCAGGCTTCTCGCCCTGGCTGGGCGATCGGTGTGGCTGGTGGACCAGCTGGCTCACCTCAACCAGGCCGCCTTCAGCAGCGCCGCCCTGCCCCTGGCGGCCCTCGAGCGTTTTGGCCTGCCTGCCTCCGTGGTGGCCAGCCGCTGGCAGGGCTGGCAGTTGCTGGGGCCCGGCCCGGCGGTGCGCCGCTGGGGCGCCGACCACAGCCTGGGGGTGGTGCTCGATTTCGGCGCCCTGCGCCAGTGGCTTGCGGGCCAGGCCCAGGCCTGGGGAGCCCACCTGGAGCTGGGCTGCCGCGCCCTGGAGCAGCGCCAGGGCCCTGATCGCATCAGCACCCTGGTGCGCTGGCGCCATGGCCACCAGCGCTGGATCGAGAGCCGCTGGTTGATTGATGCCACCGGCCAGGCCCGCAGCCTGCTCGGGGAGCCCCCCGCTCTAGCGGGCCCACTGGTGTCGGGGCTGGGGGTGGAGTGGTTGCTGGCGGTGCCGGAGGCCCAGGACCAGCGCTGGCGCGGCCAGCTCAGCTTCCTGCTCGGCACCGACTGGCTGCCCCAGGGCTATGGCTGGGTGTTTCCCATGCAGAGCGGCCAGCTCAAGGTGGGGGTGTGCCGCCTGCAGGACCCCGGCCAGCCCCAACCGCCCCTGGGCCCGTTGCTGCAAAGACTTCTGGACCGCTGCGGCCTGGCCGAGGCCCGGGTGCTGGATCGCCACGGCGGCCTGATCCGCAGCACGATCGCCCGCCGGGAGCCCCACCGGCGCGGCCGCCTGATCGGCCTTGGCGATGCCGTGAGCACGGCCAACCTGCTGGGTGGCGAGGGCATTCGCCATGCCCTGCTCAGTGCCCGGGTGCTGGCCCCCCAGCTGCTGGCGGCCCTCGCCCCTGGCCAGCCGGAGGCCACGGCGGCCAAGCGGCTGGACGCCTACCCCGGCCAGCTGCGCCGGGCCCTGGGTTGGCGCTGGGGCCTGAGCGGCCGCCTGGCCCGACGCACCTGGCTGGGCCTGAAGTCGCCGGCGGCCGACCGGCGCCTGGAGCGCTTGTTGAGGGGGCTTGAGAGGCACCAGCAGGCGGAGGACCTCTCGGCCCTGCTGTTTGACTACCACTTCGAGCGCTACGGAGTGCGGGCCCTGCCCTACCTGCTGGGCCTGCGCTGAGGGCTCACTTGGAGGGCGCCCTGCTGGTGGGCCGTGGGGTTTCAGGACTCTGTATTCGTGTCTGATCAGTCCAGGGGCTCTGGGTTCGAGGCCTCTGGGTTCAGGGCTTCTGGGTTCAGGGCTTCTCGGTTTGAGGCTTCTTGGCTCGAGGGTTCTGGGCTAAGCCACCCAATCGGCCCAGGGCGAAGCATTCGCCAGCTGCGCGGCTGGGGCGACGCGCAAAGGGTTGTCCTGCAAAAAAAAACATCCCCGCTACTGACATCTCTCGGCGAGGAGTCAGCGGCGGGGATCGTGTTGGGGATGGCGCATGAAAAAAGATCAGGCGCCCGATGAATGGACCTCGAGGATGGGGCCTTGGTCAGAGCACGCCGCGGGTGGCCAGGCCCAAGATGGCGCCCATGCCGAGGATGTGGCCGAGGCTGGTGGTGGCCAGCAGGGAGGCATGGCTCAGGCCACCGAACAGGGCGGGGCTGGGCAGCTTGGCGCCTTCGTTGGGGTGCTGGATGGTGGCTTTGCCGATGCCGATGGCAATCACATTGGCCGCGATCATCACCAGGGCCACTTTCGGGGACCAGGTGAGGGTTGCCGGGGCGAGGGCAAACAGGGGGGAGAGCATGAAATTCAGGCGACGCCCCATCTTCCGGGGCCGTGCCTGCGCCACCGCCGCTGCTTAAGACTTATTCATTGCCTTGGCGCCCGGCCCTCGCCAGAACCCCAGCAGCACCAGGGTATTGCTCAGGGTTAAAAACGCTTCGGCGCCGCCATGGAGCGGATCCACGTCAGCCAGTTGGTGGCCGTAAACGCGGAGCGCCACCAGGGCCGCCCCAATCGTGACCAGTACGAACAGGAGCGTGGCGCTGAAGCCCCACAGGGCCAGGCGCGGGAAGCGGCCGCAGCGCCAGGCCCACCAGAGGAAGGCCAGGTAGGGGAAGAGCGAAAGGCCAAAGAGGGGCGCCGGGTCGAAAGCGCCTAGGGCACTGAAGGCAGCGCTGAGGGCCGAGGGGGCCAGGGCAGGGTCGGCCATGGCTGGCGGCTCAGAGGGGTTGGTTGGGGGGCTGGAGGGCGGCGCGGCGGGCGATCAGCAGGGCTGCCAGGGCCAGGCAACAGTTGCCCAGCAAGGTGGTGGCCGCCTGGAACACCACCAATCCCTGGAGCGCCGCCGGGTTATCGAACAGGTGCCAGGTGCAGGCCGCCATGGCGCTGACCAGGGCCGGCAGCATGGCCAGGGCCAGCCAGTTCCAGGCGGGCTCCGCCTGCCGATGGCCCCAGCGCTGGATCGCCAGCATCGCCAGGGCCCACTCCAGCACCGAGGTGATGTGGATCCACCAGGTGGGCAGGGAGAGGGCGTGCATGGGCTGCGGCCAGACGATCAGGGGGCGGGTGGGCCGGAACAGCCAGGGAGCCATCCCGCTTGGGTCAGGGTCCTTCAGGCAATCGCACCACTGGGAGTCAGCCCCGGGCGGGCGCCGGATCAGTTGGGCTGCCAGTCCTCGGGCGGCTCCGGCTTGTCCGTGTCCTGCAGGGAGGGGAAGCTGCTGCGGATCTGGGCCGTGATCGCGCTGCGCACCTCAGCGCGGAAGGCTGCAGCGGCATCGCTGGGCAGCACCGGATAGGAACTGGGATCGCTGGCCCCCTCGCGCAGGGGTTTCCAGCTGGTTTTGGTGGTGGCCTTCAGGGCGGCCAGGGGGGCTTCGAAATCGACGTGGAGGGTGCGGCCCAGGGCCGCCGCCTGGGCGGCCCACTGCTCGCGCAGGGGGATCAGGGCCTTGGCCTTGAGGGTATCGGGGAGACCCAGCACTGGCTCGTAGTAGTCGAGGGCCCGCAATTCCTCATCGAGGATGATCGGCCAGGCGCCCTGTTCAGCCGCACCAAGCTCCGTTTCCGGGGGGCCGGACCGCAGGGCATCGCGGTAGAAGGCGAGCCAGCGGTAGTGGGACTTCTCGCGGGTGGCTTTTTTGGCCGCCTTGCCATGGGCGGGCAGTTTTGGCAGGGCCCCATCGGCCTTGCGCAGGAACAGGCGCTCATCGCGCTCAAGATTGATGGCGCCCCAGCGTTGGCGGTACTCCCACAGCTCTTCGTAGCGGCGCACGTCTTCCGGGGGCCAGCCGATGGCCTTCAGTTCCTCGGCGCGGCTTTCGTCAACCTTCAACAACGGCGGGCCTGGTCACTGGGGCTGAGCGTAGGCGCCGGCCCGGGGAGGCCCCAGACTCTTGGCCCCGCTGGGGCTGGGCTGGAACCGATCGCTGCGGCGGGCCTGGCCCCAGGCCAAAGCGGTTGGCCTGAAGGAGGACCCCGGCCCAGCCCTTGGGACAACGCCCCGTTAGGGCAACCCCACCCGGATCAAGCCCGGAGCTGTTAGCTTTGTGAAATATTCCTTAACATCCTCGGTCTCCGTCCCGGGGCTGTCCGTGGCACCGTCTGCCGCTGCAGGCCCGCCAAGTCCTTGGTCCCTGCCGGCCCCCGCGCCCCTGTCAGCTTCCAGGAGCCAAACCAGCCATGGCCGACTCCCTTTTCTTTGTGCTGGCTCCTGCCCCGGCCCTGCCCCAGGGGCAGACCCAATGGGCCGATCTGGTGGAGGCCCAGGCCCGGGGCCTGGATCAGGCCCTGGCCCTGCGCATCTTTGCCTGTCCATCCGCCTGGCCGGGGAGCCTCGAAACCCTGGTGGAAGAGGGCCTGGCCCACAGCGGCGGCAGCGATCCCTTTGCGGCTGCGTCCCCGGATGGTGCGGACCAGCAGCCTCCAGACCAGCCCCCCCAGCGAAGCCTGCGCTGCGATGCCCTGGTGCCGGTGCTCGATGCCGCCAGCCTCTGGCTGGGGATCTATGTCCAGCCAGAGGCCAACCCGGAGCAGATCCGGGCCCTGGCCTGTCTGCCCTTGGCAGAGATCGAGAATGAAACCTGCTGGTTTTATCCCACCGAGAACGGACGCTATCTGAGCTGGCAGAGCCAGCGCCCCCGCCGCTTTCTGCCCGGCCGCTCCCCCGATGGCGAGGCGTCTGGCTCCGCGGACTCCTTCGACCCGGCCCAGCTGCGCCTGTTGTGGTCGCTGCTGGCCGATGACGCGGCCCTCACCTGCGTGGGCCTCACCTACCGGGGCCGGCGGATCGAGTGGCCGATCCAGCCCCGGGCCCTGGAAGCGGCAGAGGCCCCGTCGGTGTGGACCTGGTTTGAACTCGATGACCTCAGCCCCCAACCCTGGCAGCGGCTTGATCGCATCGAAACCTCACCGCGCCGCTGACGCCCAGGCCGACTGGCACAAGGGAAGCCCGGTTAACCCTGCCGTTCGGCCCCTTTAAGCACAAGATCTCGCTGCCCGGGTCGGGCTGGGACCCGGCGGAAATGCGATGCTGCCGGGGGCGCAACCACTGGGGCGAGGGCAGGGCGATGGGCGCATCTCGGCAGGCGCTGCTCTGCGGCTACTACGGCGAGCACAACATCGGCGATGACGCCCTCCTGGCCGCCCTTTTGGCCCAGCTGCCGCCGGGCTGGACGCCCCTGGTGACCGCCTACGACCAGGTGGAGCTGCAGCAGCGCTTCGGGGTGGCCACCTGTCCGCGCCGCAGCCTCAAGGCGGTGCTGGCTGCCCTGGGCCGCGCCCAGGCCCTGATCCTGGGCGGCGGCAGCCTGCTCCAGGACGCCACCAGCTGGCGCAGCCTCCTCTATTACCTGCTCTTGATTGCCGCCGCCCGGTTGGCCGGCAAACCGGTGCTGCTCTGGGGCCAGGGCCTGGGCCCCCTGCGGCGCCGACCCAGCCGTCTGCTGGTGCGGCTGGTGTTACCCCTGGTGACGGCCAGCAGCTGGCGCGACCCGGCCTCGGCCGCCCAGGTGCGCCGCTGGCGGTTGCCTTGCCTCGAGGGCAGTGATCCCGTCTGGTCTCTGCCGCCCCTGGCCTGGCAGGGAGCCGGGGGGCCGCTTGTGTTGTGTTTTCGCTCCAGCCCCCTGCTGGGCCCGCCCGAGTGGCGCGTGCTGCTGGCGGCCCTGGCCGACCTGGCCCACAGGGCGGATCGGCAGGTGCTCTGGCTGCCCTTCCACCGGGGCCAGGACACGGGCCTGTTGGCACGGCTCACCGCCGAGGGGCTGGTGCCGGAGGCCCTGGCGGCCCGCAGCCGCGAATGCCCGGTGACCAGTCCCGAGCAGGCGATGGCGCAGTTTGCGGCCGCTGGCCTGGTGCTGGCGATGCGCCTGCACGGCCTCATCCTGGCGGCCCTTGCCTCCGCCCCCTGCTGTGCCCTCAGCTACGACCCCAAGGTGGCCGCCGCGGCTGCAGCGATCGCCTGTCCCTGCCTGGATCTGGAGGCCCCTCTGCCAGCGGAGACCGCCCTGGTCGCCTCCTGGCGGTCCCAGCTCGATCGGCCCCTGGCGCCTGAGGCGATCTGGGCCCAGCGCCAGGGGGCCCGGGTGCACGCCAGCCTGCTGCAACGGTTGGCTTGAGCGGGGGAGTGCGCCCGATCGCCTGGATCGGGGGCGTTCCTTTGGCCGGCCGGCTCAGGGATGCAGGGGGCTGGCATGGCTGGCCTGGGCTGGGCCGGCCGCCGGGGCTCCAGCTGGGGCTCCAGCCGGAGCAGGGGCGCCGGAGGGGGTGGGTGGGTCGAGCAGCTGGCCCAGGCCCAGATCGAGTTCGCCCACCCAGCTCACCAGGGCCAGGATGCAGACCCCGGCCGTCACGATCAGGGCCACCTGGTGCCTGGACATGGGGAGGCTGCAACTGGGTATCCCAGTTTCCTGGGCGATGGCCCCCTATGCCCGCCCTGCTGGGATTGGACCAGCGCAATCGCCCAGGCCTGCCTGAATCCAACGCCTCCTGATCCAGGCGCGCCCAGGGTCAAACGCTCCCCGGGTCAAACGCTCCCAGGGTCAAACGCTCCCAGGGCCCAAGGCGCCCAGGGCCCAAGGTGAACCGGGCCCACCCCTTCCTGCTCCCGGCCGCCCAGGGGGCCCAACCCGGAGGACGGGGTTGGTGCACGGTGTCGATCCCTACCGAAGCAATGGCGATCCAGCTGGTGTGATTGGGCAATGACGACCACCCCCACCGGCCTGATTCCCCGCGCCGACCTCGCCGAGCTCAATGGCCTGCGCGATGGCCCTGCCCTGCTGCGCTTCGCCTCGCACCTGGCCCTGATCGGCGGCGGTGGCTGGCTCTGGGCCCAGGCCAGCCTGCCGATGCTGCTGCGCCTGGTCGCCCTGCTGGCCAGCGGCATTGGCCTGGCCACCTGCTTTGCGCCGATGCATGAATGCGGCCACCGCACCGCCTTTGCCAGCCGGCGCCTCAATGACGCCTGCGCCTGGATCGCCGGCCTGCTGAGCTTTTACAACGCCACCTTCTACCGCCGCTATCACCAGTGGCACCACCGTTTTGCCCACCAGAGCGGTCTCGATCCCGAGCTGGAGGATCCCCAGCCGACAACGCCCCTGGCCTACGTCCTGGAGCTGCTGGGCTGGAACTGGTGGACCGGCAAAGTGCGGGGCCACGGCCGGCTGCTGTTTGGCGACCTCAGCGGCGTTGCCTACCTCAGCCCTGAGGTGATTCCCCAGGTGCGGCGTTCGATCCGGCTCCAGTTCGCCGTCTATGGCCTGGTGGTGCTGGGGTCGGTGGCCGCAGGTCATGGCTGGTTTTTGGTGTGGGCCTGGCTGCTGCCCCTGGCCCTGGGCCAACCCTTGCTGCGCTTTTTCCTGCTGGCCGAACATTCCGGCTGCGCGTTTTGCGCCGATGGCACACGCAACACCCGCACCACCCTGACCAATCCCCTGGTGCGCTGGCTGATGTGGAACATGCCCTTCCACGCCGAGCACCACCTCTATCCCTCCCTGCCCTTCCACGCCCTGCCCCGGGCCCACCGCTGGATTGGCCCCAAGCTTGAGCACTGCGACCAGGGCTACCTGGCTGTCCATCGCCAGCTGCTCACCAGGCTCAGCAGCCTGGCCCTGCCGGCATGAGCGCCATGCCACCCATCCAGGAGGGCCTGCTGGAGCTGGGCCCGTTCCCCTTGCGCTGCGGCCACACCCTCGGCAATGCCCGCATCGGCTACGCCCAGATCGGCGAGCCCAATTTCGATCGCAGCAACCTGATCCTGGTGCCCACCTCCTATGGGGCCCGCCATGGAGACCTCACCTGGCTGGCCGGACCGGTGCTCGATCCCGAGCGCTATTGCATCGTCATCGCCGACATGTTCGGCAATGGGGTGTCCAGCAGCCCCAGCCATGGCGAGATGGGCCTGGCCGAAAGCGGCTGGGTCACCAGCCACCACGACAACATCGCCGCCCAGCGGCGCCTGCTGCTGGAGCTGTTCGGCACGGACCAGCCGGCCCTGGTCTACGGCTGGTCCATGGGGGCCCAGCAGGCCTACCAGTGGGCCGTGAGCCACCCCGAGCGGATTCGGCGCCTCTGCTGTGTGGGTGGCACGGCCCGCACCTCGCCCCACAACCGCCTGTTCGTGCTCAGCCTGCGCCAGGCCCTCACGGCCGATCGCCATTGGACGGGCGAGGGCTTTAGCGCCGATCCGGTGCAGGGGCTGCGCACCTACGCCCTGATCTACGCCAGCTGGGCCGCCAGCCAGCCCTTCTTTCGCACCATCAGCGAGGCCTCGGTGGAGGAGCACGTGGAGCAGAAGTGGCTGCCCGCCTACCGGCGCCATGACCCCCGCGACCTGATCGCCATGCTCGACACCTGGTTGGCCCACGATGTGGCCGATGGCGGTGACCTGGCGGCGGCCTTGGGCCGCATCCAGGCCCAGGCCACCGTGGTGGCGGGCAGCCGTGATCTTTATTTCACCGTCGATGATCTGGCCGCTGATGTGGAGCGGCTGCGCCATGGGCGCCTGCAGGTGATTGAGTCGCTGCTGGGCCACCGGGCCGGCAACCCCTCCGCCAGTCCGCCCGAACAACGGCAGCTGCGCAGCGCCGTTGAAGAGCTGCTGAACCGCTGAACCGGACCGCGCCAGGCCCCTCCGGCCAACCGATCGGCCCGCCCAACCTGCGGAGAACCCAGGTTTGAACCGATGCCGGGCGCAGGCCAACGGTGGATTCGGGCCCAGGCCTGAAGCCCAGTCCTGAAGCCCAGGCCTAAGGCCCCTGTTCGCTGATCGCCGCGCTGTTCACACCCCATCCCCACCCAACCCCCCATGACCGATCTCGCCCGCCTGGTCCAGGAGCAGGGCCTGCGCTTCCTGTTGGTGTCCTTCACGGATCTGTTTGGGGTGCAGCGCTCCAAGCTGGTGCCGGCCTCGGCCGTGGCCTCAATGGCGGAGGCGGGCGCCGGTTTTGCCGGCTTTGCCGCCTGGCTCGATCTCTCGCCCGCCGATGGCGACGTGATGGCGATTCCCGATGCCACCAGCCTGATGCCCTTGCCCTGGCAGCCCCAGGTGGGCTGGGTGGCGGCCGACCTGAGCCTCAATGGTGAGCCGATGGACCAATGCCCGCGGCGCCTGCTGCAACGGCAACGGCAGCGGGCCGCCGCCCTCGGCCTTGAGCTGCGCAGTGGCGTGGAGGCCGAGTTTTTCCTGCTCGATCCCAGTGGCCAGGGGCCGGCCGATGGTCTCGATCGCCAGAGCAAACCCTGCTACGACCAGCTGGCGCTGATGCGCCGTTTCCCTCTGATCGGTCCGCTGCTGGAGGGCATGGAGCAGCTGGGCTGGGGCCCCTACCAGGCCGATCACGAGGACGCCAATGGCCAGTTTGAGGTGAACTGGACCTTCGCCGAGGCCCTGGTGACCGCCGATCGCCACGCCTTCTTCAAGGTGATGGTCAAAACCCTGGCCGAACAGCAGGGGATGCGGGCCAGCTTCATGCCCAAGCCGATGGCCGAGCTCACCGGCAACGGCTGCCACACCCACCTCTCCCTCTGGGACCAGCAGGGCCGCAACCTGTTCCACGACCCCGCCGGAGTGCTGGGGCTCTCCAGCCTGGCCTACCACTTCCTGGGCGGCCTGCTGGCCCATGCCCCGGCCCTGGCCTGCTTCACCAACCCCAGCGTCAACAGCTACCGGCGCCTGGCGGCACCGCCCACCACCTCAGGGGCCACCTGGTCGCCGGGGGGCATCAGTTACGGCGGCAACAACCGCACCCACATGGTGCGCATTCCCGATGGCCAGCGCCTGGAGCTGCGCCTGCCCGATGGGGCCGCCCATCCCTACCTGCTGCAGGCGGTGGTGCTGGCGGCCGGCCTCGATGGCATCGAGCGCCAGCTCGATCCCGGCGTCCGCCACGACAACGACAACTACGCCGATCCCCTGCCCCCAGACGCCTGCGGCCGCCTGCCCACCGACCTGGGTGAGGCCTTAGCGGCGCTGGAGGCCGATTCCGTGCTGCGGGCCGCCCTGGGCGAGGGCTTCTGCCGCTCCTACCTCAAGCTGCGCCGCCGCCAATGGCAGGACTACCGCAGCCAGGTCAGCCCCTGGGAGCACGCCAACGGGCTGGATGGTTGAGGGGCACGACCATTGACCCGTTGACCCGTTGACCCGTTGACCCGTTCACCAATTCACTAGTTGATCAGTTGGTCAGTTGATCCGTTGGATGATGGTCTGGCTGGGATCGGAGCCACTAGCAATTGAATTGGTATTGGCACACGAGTGGCATGGGTCGTGGTGGCTGATTGCAGGGGATTGGCGGGTGGTGGTTGATGGGCCGGATTGGTAATTTGGCCGCCCCCATGCCCTGATCCAAGTGGAGCCGTAGGCTCCTGGGCCTCAGCTTTTGAGGGCCAGGGTGGCCTGGTCGATGGGCTTGCCCTGGCTATCCCAGGCGTTGATTGTGAGGCTGGTGGGGCTGGCCTCCAGTTCCACGAAGCCGTGCACACTTGCGCAGACTGCGGTGTTGCCGTTGGCCAGGATCGGCCTTAGGTGGGCGCCACCGATGCCCAGGGTCAGGTAGGTGGTGCCATCGATCACCTTGGTGCGCTCGTAGTCGTGTTCGTGGCCATTGAGATAGAGCTGCACCCCATACTTTTTGAACAGGGGACCCAGGCGGCCTTGGGCATCGGCGTCATTGCCGTAGAGACCGGCCGAATAGATGGGGTGGTGGCCTACCACCACTTTCCAGGGGGCCTTGCTGGCCGCCAGGCTGGAGCGGAGCCAGGGCAATTGCTGGCTCCAGTTGGCATTCACATTGGTATCGAGCAGGAAAAACTCCACCGGGCCGCGGCGCAGGCTGTACCAGCGGCCGGCCATGCCGAAGGGGCGATAGGCCACCTGGGGATCGCCATTGGCCGTGCGGATGTCGTGGTTGCCGAGCACCGCGTGGAACGGCACCCCGGCCTGGAGCAGGGCCCTGTAGGGCCGCTGGAAGGCGGCATCCACCCGGCTGAGATCGCCATCGTTGTAGATGTTGTCGCCGGCCATGATCACCAGATCCACGCTCTGGCGCCGCTGCACCGCCGCCATCTGGTCGGCCACGGCCTGCTGCTTGTCATCGCCACTGCCGCTATCGGCGGTGACCAACCAATGGAGCGTGGTGGCGGCTTGGCCGCTGGCCCGACCCTTCAGGGGGCTGGAGGCCGCTGGCACGGGCCCCCTGGAGCCTGGGGCGGCCGCTGCGGCCCCCCCCTGGGCGGAACCGGCCCGGGCCGCTACCAGACTGGCCCCGAACCCCAGTCCGGCGGCGAGCAGGGCCAGCAGCTGGCGGCGGCGCAGGGAAGGACGGGCCCGGTCGCGGTCCATGGAGCCTGGCCGTTGAAATTCCAGGCTAGCGGCCATGACATGACCTGCGGGCCGAACGAGCTGGCCCCTGATCCGACTCGGGATGCCGCTTGCGATGCCATCAGCGCTGGCCTCGATCCCGGTGCCTGGGGCGGCCCCCCTGGGCCAGGCAGGCCAACAGCAGGCTCTGGGCTTGGGCCCAGAAGCCTGTCGGAGCGGGGCCCTTAGCCCCGCTTGCGGCAAGGCCGAACCCCCAGATGGCCTGCCAGCCGTTCCATGCAGCGGTGCAACGGGTTGCCAGGGCGGCTGCCGCCGTACTCCTGGGCTGGGGGAACCCTGGCTCCAGTCCCCGGGCCCGAGCGGGTGGAGGCGGGTCTCAGCGGCTGGGGCTGGGAGCTGGTGCAGCGCTGGCGGTTGGGGCGGCGACCCGGGCCTGAAGCGACGCCAGGATCTCCTGGCTGTGGCCCGAGGGGCGCACCGCCACCCAGCGCTCGCGCAGGACGCCGGACGGATCGATCAGGAAGCTGTGGCGCTGGGAGAAGGGGGAAATCCAGGAGCCATAGCGCTGGCTCACCCGTCCGCCCGGATCGGAGAGCAGGGGAAAGGCCAGGCCCTCACTGCCGCAGAAGGAGGCATGGGTTTCGGCCGAATCGGCGCTGATCCCCACCACCTCAGCCCCGAGGCTGTGGAACTGGGCCAGATCCTTCTGGAAACCCCGCGCCTCCAGGGTGCAGCCGCCGGTGAAATCCTTGGGATAAAAATAGAGCACCAGCCAACGGCCGGCAAAGTCGGAGAGGCTGCTCCGGCCCTCGCTGCCAGGGGGCACAAAGCCGGCCAGATCAAAGTCCGGAGCTGGCTGATCGAGGTCGGGCAGGGTGCCGCCCAGGGCCTGGGCCTGCCTGGGGGCGCCGAGCAAGCTGCCGAGGGCCGCGGCCGTTGGCAGGGCAGCCAAAAGCCCCTGCAACACAAGACGACGCTTCATTGCCGGGGCTCGGGGGTGGATTTGGGTAGGCCTGGGGGGCGACCGCTCAGATTTTGGCCAGGTTGATGCCGAGCTGTTTGGCGTAGGCACCCAGCCCTTTCTTTTGAACGGTCTTGAGGGCGCGGGTGGAGAGGCGCAGCTTCACGAAGCGATTGCCCTCGGCCCACCAGAGGCGCCGCTCCTGCAGATTCACCTGCTGCAGCTTCTTGGTGCGCACGTGGGAGTGGGAGACGGCCATGCCGTTGTTGGCGCGCTTGCCGGTGAGCTGACAAACCCGGGACATGACAATCAACCTGTGGATAACAAACGGGGATCAACCCGAATGGGGATCCTATCAAAGGACAACTCGGCCCTGGCCTGAAACCACCGCGGGGACCGAAGCATGCCCATCACCAGCGGCCCGCGGGGGCTGCTGGTGATGGGTCCGAGCCTGGCCGGTGCCCCTGCGCCCCTGCGCCCCGGGATCGGGGGCTGGGACGCCAGAACCGGCCTGGAGGAGGGGGCTGCGGGGCCTGGGACCAGCTGCCGCAGCCCGTTGCCTGGGCCTGGGGCCAGGGCTCAGAGACCCCGCGCCAGCAGCTGGGAGAGCAGGTCGGTGCTGCGTTGCTGGAAGCCGGCCAGCTGGTTGGGCTCAAGGCCGCCCACGGCCAGGCGGGCCATCTCGTAGAGGTGCTGACCCAGCCGGTTCGCCAGCTCCTGGCTGGGCGAGCTGGTTCCGGCGCCGGTGATCACGGCCCCGGCCGAGAGCTTGAGCAGCCCTTCCACCAGGGGGTGGCGGCGGTTGATCAGCAGCACGTGGTGCTCGGGCAGCCCCGGCAGCCGTTGGTCCATCAGGGCTCCCATGTCGTTGATGCGGCGCATCTGCTCGGGCAGCAGAATCAGGGCTGCCGGCGCATTGTCTCCCTTGAGGGATTGCACCTGCACCGTCACCTTGTCGGTGTTGAGCACCTCCTTGAAGAAGCTGCGCAGCTGTTCGCTGGCGTCCTTGCCTTCGGCATCGGTGATTTCGCTCTCCTTCTCCTGAAGGCTGTCATCCAGTTCACTGTCGACCCGCTGGAAGGTGAGCTCCTGGTGGCGGGATTCCAGCCAGGGGATGAACTGGGCATCAATCAGGGTGTCGGCCAGCAGCACCTCGGCCCCCTGGCCGGTCCACAGGGCCAGGGGCCCCGCCTGGCCGGCCTCATCGGTGCAATAGAGGATGCGTTTGCCATGGGCTTCGCCGAGGCGGCTGCGGTAACCGGCCAGGGTGGTGTAGGCCTTCTCGCCACTGGCAATCGGGTCGGGATTGTCCTCCTGGCTGCCAGCGGCGGCGGTGGTGCCGTAGAGCACGAGATCGGCCACCTGGTCGGCGAACTTGTCGTCTTCCATGGCGCCGATCTTGATGAAGGGGGCCAGGGATTCCCAGATTTCGGCGTAGCGCTTGGGCTCGTCCCGGTGCAACTCCTTGAGGCGATCCCCCACCTTCTTGGCCACGAAGCCACCGATCGAGCGCACGCGGCGGTCGGTCTGCAGGGCGCTGCGGCTCACGTTCAGGGGGATGTCGGGGGAATCGATCACCCCGCGCAGGGGCAACAGGTAGCGGGGCACCACCTCCTTGATCGAATCACTGACGAACACCTGGTTGCAGTAGAGACGGATCTCACCCCGTTCCCAGTCGGTGCGGCCGGTGATTTTTGGGAAAAAGAGGATGCCCTGGAGGGTGTAGGGGTAGTCGGTGTTGAGGTGCACCCAGAGCAGCGGATCGCCCTGGAAGGGATAGAGGTAGCGGTAGAACTCGATGTAGTCCTGATCGGTGAGGTCGCGGGGGCTGCTGCGCCACGGGGCCTGCCGCTTGTTCACCGTTTCGCCTGCCAACTTGACCTCAACGGGGAGGAAGTCGCAGTAGGTGGTGATCAGGGTGCGCAGGCGGCTGGGCTCGATGTATTCCATTTCCTCCTCCTGCAGGTGCAGGATCACATCGGTGCCCGGTTCATTGCGTTCACCCGCCTCGAGGGTGAAGTTGGGGGAGCCATCGCAGCTCCAGCGCACCGCTGCGGAGTCGGGTCGGGCCGAGAGGCTCACCAGCTCCACCTGGTTGGCCACCATGAAGCTGGAATAGAAGCCCAGACCGAAATGGCCGATGATGGCATCGTCTTCGCTTTTATATTTCTGCAGGAATTCTTCGGCGCTGGAGAAGGCCACCTGGTTGATGTAGCGCTTCACCTCATCGGCCGTCATGCCGATGCCGTTGTCGCTGATCGTGATTGTTTTGGCTTCACGATCAATGCTGATGCGGATCTGTCCTTCCTCACCTTCACTGCAATCGCCGCCCATGGCCGCCATGCGTCGCTTGCTGATGGCATCGACGCCATTACTCACCAGCTCACGCAGGAAGACCTCATGGCCGGAATACACGGCCTTTTTAATGATGGGGAAAATGTTCTCCGTGTGGATCTGGATCTGGCCCTGTTCCTTCACAGTCACGGTCAATGGACGGCTCGGCCAGACCCTAGGCAACAGCTGCCTTGAACTCAAGCCCGGCCAGGGAGGGGTCCCCGAACCGCGCCCTCGGCTGCTGGTTGGCGACGGGAACCCGGCAGGCGATGCCCTGCCCCGGGCGGGGTAGGGGCAGAGTCCCGGACCTGAACGGCTGGGCCAGGCCGGCCGAGTGGGCTGGGGGCACCGCCGGGTCCTGGGCAAGCCTGACGGCAATGGGCCTGGTAGGGCCCTCAGCAGACGGTGACTGCTGTGCTTTCGGCAAGGATGCCAATCGAGGCTTAATTTTTGAAGGGAATGTAGAGTTCCGTGCTTGATAGGGCGCCACTGCCATTGTCTCCGCCGGTCAGCAGGATCGAGCCATTGGGCAGGAGAGACTCGGTATGGCGGTAGCGGGCGGTCGCCATGGCTGCGACCGGCAGGAATTGATTGGCGCTGACGCTATACAGTTCTGCCGATGAGAGGGTAGTGGTCCCGGTGAATCCGCCGGCGATCAGGATATAGCGATCGCCCGCCAGATTGGTTGCCGTGTGCCGGCCCCGGGCCGTGGTCATCGATGCAGCGCTGGCAAAGCTGCTGGCGCCTGGGGTGGTATAGATCTCTGTGCTGGCAAGGGCGCCATTGTTGGTGCTCTTAAAGCCTCCAGCTAGCAAAACTTGCCCCGTGGGCAACAGATTTGCCGTTGGGTAGCGCCTGGGACCGGTCATGCTGGTTGGTGTTGGCGAGAACGTTTTCAGGTTTGGATCATAAATCTCTGGTGAATTGATATAGCTGCCATTGTAGCCGCCAGCGATGAGCACGCTGCCATCGCCCAACCGTGTGGCTGTGTGATTGCGCCGTGTGCTGCCCATTGCGCCAACGGCCTGCCAGCTGTTTGTAGTTGGGTTGTACAATTCAGCGCTATCAAGCGGTGTTCCCGAGCTGTCTTTGTTGATGGTGCCAGTGTATCCTCCCGTCACCAGAACAGTGCCATCGGCCAAGGTCGTTGCCGTGGCATTGAGCCTGGCGGTTCCCAGGTTGCTGGCAAGGGAGAATTGTCCCGTTGCCGGGTCATAGATTTCGACAGTGCCCAAGGCGGTGCCATTGGTGTCCTGACCACCAACCATCAAAATGCGTCCGTCTTGAAGTTGGGTGGCCGTGGCGGCGATCCGCCCATCCTTCATGCTGCCAGTCGGTTTAAACGATCCCGTTGAAGCCTCGTAGAGTTCTGCTGTGGCAACAGCTTGGCCCTGTAGGTTGTATCCACCCGCCAGCAGGATATCGCCGTTTGCCAAGGCTGTCGCCGTGTGCAAGGACCGCTCGGCATTCATCGACGCGCCGCGGCTTTGGGCAAGGACGACAGCATTGGGCTGGCTGCTGTTGGGTCCGATGCGGATCGTGGTAATGGTGTTTCCACTGATCAGGGTGGGATTGGTCGGGTGATTAATGCTGAAGGCTTCCTCCAGGGCCCCCTCGACGCTGTTGTTGGCGATCGTGATCCCGCTGCTTCGATTGAGTCTGACCGCATTGCCTGCCAGGCAGAGGTCGCCTTGGTTGCAAACTGCAATTGATCCGCCCAAATCCGGCGCTGCCTGCGCAGCATACAATTGCACCTGGGGATACAGGAAGCTGTTGTCCTTGATGGATGCGTTGTGGACGCCATTGAAATCAATGGCAGCCAGGGCATTGGTAGATGCGTTGATCGCTCCCAGGTTTTGGGCATCCGCCAACAAAGTTGGCTGATCCGTATAGGATCCCACGAATGTATTGCCAGAGATCACCACATTGCTGGTGCTGTAATTGGTGATCGAGCTGTTGCTGAAGCTCAACCCCCTGATTGTCGTGTTGCTACCAATGCTGATCACGCCATTGCTCAGGGCCGGCTGTGCCCCCACCGTGGCACCGAAGATTGGCGTGAGATTGACGGGACCGAATTGGGTTGCCAGGGTGGGCGCGTTACCGCTGCCGGCCAGCTGGGTCCCCGGGGGCAGTTGCACCGTCGGCCGCCCACCGATCAGGGGCTTGGCTGCCAGGTCCAAACGGGCGTCGCCTCCAGCCAGCAGCACGTCATTGCTACCGGCCGCAGCCAGCAGGCTGTCGAAGTCGGCATGGCCACAACTGACGGTCGAGCTGCTTCTGGTGGCGCCAGTGCAGCGCACCACCCAGGCGCTACTATAATTAGCAGGATAGGTGGCCACGCTGCCTGGCAAAGACTCCAGGGCGTTGGTCATGCGGATCTCGGTTTCCCGTTGCACCGGTAGGCCCCGTTGGGCCAGGAAGCTGGATTCAGCGGCAGCCAGGGCAGCCCTGGCCCGGTTCTGATCCGGTTTGGCGCCATAGCGGAGATAACCGCTCGCCTGCCATTGGAAGAGATTGTCATAGGCCAAACTGGCCCCAACGGACACCTGATTGCCGACCCGAAATTCTGCGCGACTGCGCACACCGGAGCTGGCGGTGACGTAGTTGCCATCGAGGTAGTAGTAGGCGCCATACAGCCAGAGGCTGTCTGCGCCCCAGCGGGCCAGGGGAACACCCACCTCGAGATTGACTCCGCCCAGGGAGACCAGATAGCGGTTCCAACCATCGAGGATCAGTTGGTTGTTAACCAGGGAGGCGTTTGACCAGCCACTGGCGTAAAGTTCTGCTTGGTTTGAGAAGGGAATATAGCCGTTGGCTCGCACTTCCCCATGGCGATTGAGGGCTTCGGCACCAATCCCTGCCTGGAAGGCATACTGCCGGAAGGCTTGCCGCGTATCCACGCCCGCATTCAGGCCATAGATCCAGCGTTGGTCACGGCTCAGAACGCGATAGCCCAAGCGACTGCTGAGCGCGGCAGAGGCCGTGGTCTGCTGCACCAGGGCGCCGCCGAGGTTGAGGCCGATCACCCCATCCAGGAAGAGCAGCTCGCCGAAGCGGCCCTGGGCCAGGGGTGCCACCAGATAGCCACTGAGGACGTTGGGGGTGCCGCCCCCCTGGCTCTGGATCTGCAGGCCGCCGGAGGCCTGAATCGGGGGAGGCTCTGGCGCAGCCAAGCCCGGCTGTGGCGCTGTGCCTGTGGCTACCGCAATCGCAGTTCCTAGCTGACAAAGGGCAAGGCGGATCCGGGTGAATCGAGTACTGGTCGGGGCTGGTGGGGCTGATTTCATCGGCCGGATCAGTTTCAGGGAATCGATGATTATTATTTTCTAGTTTAACAGAAAATCATCGATCAAGTCCACGCCCTGCTTCGGTCCATGGTTGTGGAGGCCTGGGCTGCTTCTTCTGACCCCGGCGAAGCCAAGGCGCCAGCCCCCGGCCATGGGCTGCCTCAAGCCTTGAATTTGCCCCCCCACTCTGGGCGGAACCCCAGCACCCAGCGTCCGGACGGGCTGTCTATTGTGAATGGCCTTCCAGCTAAACCTGCCTGGCCCGCACCCTTTGGATCGCGCTGAATGCCTGGCGCCAGAGCCTCACCGTGCCCCAATTCACCGTGGTCACCGGCGCCCTGGTGATCGCTTTGGGCACCCTCGTTCTGGCCAGTCCAGCCTGTTCCAGCGATGAGGTTGGGCTCTGGGAGGCCCTGTTCACGGTGACCTCCGCGATCACCGTCACCGGTCTCTCAATCATTGACATCGGCCGTGACCTCACCGCCTTTGGCCAGGTGACCCTGGCCGTTCTGATCATCACCGGTGGCCTTGGCCTGATGGCGATCACCACCTTCCTGCAGGGGTTCGTCCAGGGGGGCTCCGGTCTGCGGCGCCGGCTTGATCGGGGCCGAGCCCTCGATGAATTCGGGGTTGGCGGCATTGGCCCCACCTTCAACAGCATCCTGGCCACGGGCTTCCTGGTGATGGGCCTGGGCACGGTTGTCCTCTTCGGCTTCGGTTTCACCGACATCGCTGATCCTCTCGAGCGGTTCTGGGCCTCCCTGTTCCATTGCATCAGCGCTTACAACAATGCTGGCTTTGGTCTTTGGGCAGACAACCTGGTGCGTTATCGCGACAATCCGGTGGTGAATGGTGTGATCGCCGCCATGATTGTGATCGGCGGCATCGGCTGGCGCGTGATCAATGACCTCTGGAGCAACCGCTTCGGCCTGCAACGGCGACCCCAATTCACGCGCAGTGAGCGCAGCCAGACTCGCTTCGACCAAAATCAATTCAATCTCAATCGCTTCAGCTTGAGTCATTTCAGCCTGCGGCACCTCAGCCTGCACAGTCGCCTGGTGTTGCGCAGCACCCTCATTTTGGTTGGGGTAGGAGCCCTGGGCCTTCTCTTCACCGAACAGTTCGCCGCCGGTGGGGTGGTCGAAGGTCTGCAGTGGTGGCAGCGGATTCAGGTGACCCTGTTCCAGTCGATTTCGGCGCGCACGGCCGGCTTCAACACCGTGCCGCTCTCGATCCAGACCTTTTCCGATGCCGGTCTATTGCTGTTGATCGTTCTGATGTTCATCGGAGCCAGTCCGGGTGGGACGGGTGGCGGCATCAAAACCACCACATTTGCCATCTTGATGGGGGCCACCCGCTCCACGCTCGAAGGGCGTGAAGAGGTGGTGATCCACCGGCGTCAGGTGCCTGACACGGTGGTGCTGCGGGCGGTGGGGGTAACCCTGGCCTCCGCGATTTTTGTGATCTTGATGGCCCTGCTGCTGGGGCTGGGGCCCACGGCCTCCGGAGAGCCCAGCCGGACCAGCTTCAACTTCCTCGAAAAGCTGTTCACCTGCATGTCAGCCTTCGGCACGGTGGGGCTGGATCTCGGCGTCACTGCCCAACTCAACCGTTGGGGTCAGCTGGTGTTGATGGTGGGGATGTTTGTGGGCAGATTGGGGATTCTCCTGCTGCTCTCGGCGATCTACGGAAGCCGGCCCAAGCCCCGGGTGGGCTATCCCCGCGAAGAGCTGTTCATCTGAAACTCCTCCCATGACAAATTGGTGGCATTGGCATCCGCATGAAGGCGTCAGCAAAGCGGGCTTTGCGGTGATTGGTGTGGGCCGCTTCGGCCTGGCGGTGTGTGCCGAGTTGGCCAAGGTTGGGGCCGACGTTCTGGCCATCGATAGCAGCCAGCGGGCCATCGATGCCCTGCGCCAGATCGATCCGGGCATCGAGGCCCGGCTGCTCGACTGCACCGATGAGGAGGCCCTGCGGGCTGCAGGGGTGCTCGACATGGGCACAGTGGTGGTGGCCGTGAGTGAGCCGATCGAGGCCAGTATCACCGCCACCTTGATTCTCAAGGACACAGCCGGCACCAAGGTGCAACACGTGATCGCCCGGGCGACGAGTGATCTGCACATGCGGATGTTGCAGCGGGTGGGGGCTGATCGGGTGGTGTTTCCATCGAAGATGCAAGGCCAACGCCTGGGGATGGAACTCGTGCGGCCCAATCTATTGGAGCGGCTCCAACTCGACGACCGCAACAGCATCGAGGAAATTCACGTGCCGCATGCCTTCATCGGCAAAACGCTGCGTGACATCAACCTCCGCAAGACCTACCAGGTGAGTGTGCTTGCCGCCGGACCCGACAACCAGCTCACCGTCAACCCGCCTGCCTCCCACCGGCTTGCCGCAGGCGAATTGCTGGTGGTGATGGGAGCCAGCGAAGACCTCGCCAAGCTGCCCGGACGTTGAGGGAGGGCTCAAGACTTACTGGGATGGTTGCGCGATTGATTGGGATGCATGATTGATTTGGATGCAATATTGATTTGGATGAAATATCGAGTTGGATCCATGATTGATTGGGATGCATTGACCAACGCTTGCTGAGCAGGTCATCGCCCAGCCTGGACGGTCTCCTAACCTAGGCTGTCTCCAAACCCCGTCAACCTTCCCCGCCAACCCTGCATGGGGGAGGGCTGGCTCCTGGCTGAGGTTGTTCTTGTTCCTGGGGCAGAGCAAGGTTGAAGGGGCCCTTTTGCTGGCGTCCTGTTGTTGAAGTCCTGGGACCCGTCGGCGGCTCTGGCGAACCCCCAGCCTGCGGGGGCCGGTGCCAGAGTTGCGGGCCCCAGGACAGCCCCTGGGCCGTGGAGCAGGCACGCCGGTGATCATTGTTGTTGCGCAGGTGTTGGGGCTGATCGCTTGCCTGGGCCTGGGCTCGATGCTGCTGTTGCTCGAACTGCAGCTGGGCCGCGCCCCCCGGCTGGTGGCCAATCCGGATCCCGTTCCCCTGCAGGCCACCTTCCTGCGGCTGGTGATCCCCGCCTACAACGAAGAGACCAACATCGTGGCCTGCCTTGATGCGGCCCTGGCCTGTCAGGATCCGGGCCTGGGCTGGGAGTTGCTGGTGGCCGATGACGGCTCCAGCGATGCAACGCCATCGCTGGTGCAGGAGCGCTTTCAGGCACTCCAGGCCGGCCAGTCGGTTCAGCCTGGCCCGGCTGGGCCTGCCGCCCAGGCCGGGCCAGGTAGCGGCGGGCCGATCTGCAGACTTGTGCCGGTTGGTCCCCGTCCCGAGGGGGAGCGCTGGTGTGGCAAGAACTGGCCAGCCAGCCAGGCCGCTGCCATGCCATGGCCCGCCGGTGATCCCAGCGCCCAGTGGCTGCTCTTCATTGATGCGGATGTGCGCCTGGAACCGGCTGCCCTGGTGGCGGTTCTCCAGCAGGTGGCTGGGGCCGGCATGGCCGGTCTGCCGGTGGATCTGCTCACCCTGGCCCCCAGGCTCGAATGCGGTTGCCTGGCCGAATGGCTGGTGCAACCAATCGTGGCCTCCCTGCTGGGCCTGGGCTTTCCGCTCAAGCGCAGCAACGATCCCAGCGACCCCACGGCCTTTGCCGCCGGCCCCTTCATGCTGTTTCGCCGCAGCGCCTACGAGGCGATTGGGGGCCATCGCGCCGTTGCTGCCGAGGTGGTGGAAGACCTGGCGCTCGCCGGTGCCATCAAGCGATCAGGCCATCGCCTGCTGTATCAATTAGGCGTCGATCTGGTCCGGCTGCGGATGTACCGGGATCTGCCATCCCTTTGGGAAGGCTGGACCAAGAATTGGTACCTCGGGGTGGATCGCAATCCCTTCAAGGCGATCGGCAGTGCCCTGGTGGTGCTTGGGGGATTCAGTTTGCCCTGGTTGCTGCTTCCCTTGGCCCTGCTGGATCGGTCCCTCGGCCTGATTGGTGGGCTGGCGATTGGCTTGCAACTGGCGATCCGGTTATGGAGCCGCTGGCGCTTTGGCACCCCCCTGCGCTACTGGTGGTTGGCCTGGCTGGGGGGCTTGCTGATCGGTGCGATTGTGCCAGCGTCGATCTGGAAAACCACCACCGGTCAGGGCTGGACCTGGCGGGGGCGTTCTTTGGCGTGAAAAGATTGTTTGATATGTCAACTTGGGAGGGCTTTAAGTTGGCATTATCTGAGTTGACATTAGAGGCATTGCTTAGGCTTGCCTTCTCTGGCAAAAATGCAGTCGAATGATTGCAATTGATGATCAGCCGAAAGCAGGCTTTTCGCTTGGGTTTAAAAGTCTGAGGCTTTTCAGTACCATCTTGCCTTGGGACGTTTTTGACGAGTTTGCGTCAGCCCTACTTGTGGAATGAAGGCCCAATCGTTCTGCTGGAAATTGGGGTTCCGTGTTCCTGTTTCCCTTGGTGCATGGAAGGGAGCCCATCAGGATGCGTCCATTCCGGAGACTGAACACCCTTTTGGTGTCTCAGGGTTTTGTCCCCTTGAGCACCAACACCGGATTCATCGGCGCCAAGCGGGTGCCATCGGCTAGGGGGGCGCCGCGCCAGGCCTGGTGCTGGCTGACGGTGATCCCATAGCCCGCCCGCTCCAGCAGGGGCCGCAGCTCGGCCAGGGCCTCCAGGGTGGCCAGGGGCAGCACCACGCACCCGCCTGGACGTAGCCGTTCGATCACAGCCGCCAGCACCGCGGCCCGCTCCGAGCCGCCCCCGCCGATCACCACCCGATCCGGATCGGGCAGCTCCGCCAGGGCCTGGGGCGCCCGGCCTTCCACAACCCCGGCCGGCGTCACCCCCAGCCGCCCAGCATTGGCGCTGATCAGGGCGGCGGAACCACCCCGTTGTTCCAGGGCCCAGAGCTGCAAAGCCGGCCGCAGCCGCAGGGCCTCCAGGCCGATCGAGCCAACGCCGGCGCCCAGGTCCCAGAGCACGCCGCTGGCAGGCAGGGCCAGATCGGCCAGCACCTGCACGCGCACCTCCCGCTTGGTCATCAGCCCTGGCCGGTCGCCTTGTTGCAGGAAGAGGCCGTCATCGAGGCCGAACAGGGGCAGGGCGGCGGGATCGGCTGGGGCTTGAGGCGGTTCGGCCACCAGCAGCACCAGGTTGAGGGGGTGGAGATCGGCGGGCAGGGGCGTGTCCGCTGCCAGCCGTTGGACCCGTTCGGCGGGATGGCCCAACTGCTCGCACAGCCAGACGCTGTAGCTCGCCTCCAGGCCCGAGGCCCGCAGGAGGACCCGCACCGAGTCGGCGCCACCCTGCTGGGGGTCGGTGAGCACGGCCAGGGCGGCGGGCCGCTTCTGCAGGGCCGCCGCCAGGGGCCCACTGCCTCGCCCGTGCAGGCTGACCCAGCTGGCGTCCTGCCAGGGTCGGCCGATCCGGGCAAAGGCCAGCTGCATCGACGAGGGCGCCGGCTGGAAGGCCAGGGCGTCAGGGCCAAAGCGTTGCAGCAGCAGCCGACCGATGCCGAACCAGAGGGGATCGCCGCTGGCGAGCACCACCGCCCGCTGCCCGGCCGCCCGGGCTGCGGCCAGCTGGACAAAGGCCACCTCAGGTCGGTCGGTGGCCACCAGAGCTGGGCAGGACTGGTTGGCCGGCAGGCGACCGGCGGCCTGTTCCTGGTCCCACCACTTGGGGAGTGGCGTCAGCAGCCGTGTCGGCGCCGCCACCAGCTCGGCCTGGGCCACCAGGGCCAGGGCCGCAGCCGCCAGGGAGCCCAGGCCACCGGCATCGGTGCCGATGACCGCGATGGGCGGCGCCGGACCGGGGGGCGGAACAACGGGATTCGTGGACTCCAGGGGGCGGCCGGCCAATGGGCCCATGATGGTCAATCGCCATCCCTGTTCCTGGCCCCATGCGTGATCGCCGCGAGCGCATCCATGAGCTGGTGCTGGCCCTGTTGGCCCAGCAAAAGGACCTGGAGCTGCTCAATGGCGATGGCACCAGCCTGCCGGCGGGCGATGCGGGCAACTGGCTGGAACGCAACCGCCGGGTGGTGCTGCGCTACCAGGCCCTGGTGCGTTCCGCCGTGACCCTCGATGCCCTCGTGGACCAGGAAGTGGGCGGCAGCCTGCAAGCCCGGGAGTCTGGGCAGGTTGCTGCGAAGGATTGTTGAACGCTTCACCACCCCCAGATAGCTGGCAAAAAGGTAATGCGGGGTTTTGCTATTGCTGCCTGTAGGAGAAGCCTTAAATGTTATTTTTTTGAGTCCTCAGGTCTGTCATTTGCATTGATTCTTCAGGACGATGTCTAGGATTGAAAGTGTCCTTTCCTTAGAGTCGCGTCAGCACCTCATGGCTGGCTGAGAGCCAGGCGCCTGTGGCGTCATAGCGTCGGATCAGCCGCTCCATCCGGTCGGGTCCCACGAGCCAACCGCCCTCGAGCACGAAGGCTTCCCGGTGACTGATCTGCCGGGGAAGCTGAACAAAGCCCCCATCGGGTAACAGCATCAAGTCCTGGATCGCCCCAGCCCCCAGCTCCAGCTGGCAGTCCGTGAGCTCGGGTTCGGGCCAATCGGCGCTGATCGTGGCGCCACGGCCCTGCCAACGGCCCAGCAGCTGGTCAGCTGTGGTGGCAGGCCGTTCAATCGCACCGCTGCCGGCGCGGAATTCGCGGATCAGCACCAGCTCATCAACCGTTCCCGCCGGGGTGTAGAGCTGCACCAGGCGGTGACGCCGGTTGCCGCTGATGAAGCCGAATTCCCCCCCAAAGATCGTGTTGGGTGCAACCTGCATTGAGCCTTTGTTGAACGCCCCCGATGCAAAAAAGACCACCTGATTGCCGAGGCTGCGGTAGTCCTGGGCGATGGCACGGCTGGGTTCACCGGCCCCCTCGCCAGGGCCCCCACCGGCAGCCACTGGCGTACCCGGATTCCAGCGCTGCAAGCTGAAGCGCACGTCGCCATCGTCCTCTCCGCGGGCCAGCGTCAACACCGAGGGAGAGCTGTCCTGGGCAACCCCCGTCGCCGAGATCGTGGTGAAACTGCCGCGCCACTCGCCCAGATTGCCAAGAAAGTTGTCCCACTTGCTGGCCATGGCGCCCTGAACCCAACGGCTGGAGCGTAGGCAGGGCGGTGCAGGTGGCGTGGGGTGCCTGGACCCCTGGATCGACCCAGCTGGCTGGACCCATTTGGCTGGACCGATCCATCGAGGCGCAACAGTGTTGATGGATGTCTCCCTCAGCATCGTTGGCTTGGCTCGACTAACCCCAAGGCCAGCCCATGGCAGGGTGCAACCTTCTGAGCAAGGCGATGCGCCTTGTCCAAGGAGTCTTGGCCCCCTGGGTTCACCCACCGAAGGGATCACCGGGACCAGACCAGCAGGGATGGGCGCTCGCCTTTCCCCGCGCGGAGAGCAACAGCAGCTGCCTGATTGCGGAATTGGCTCCACAGATCGTGCCGGCGACAGCGGTTGGGCTTGCTGCACGTCTTGAGTCAGATCCATGGTGTCTCGATTGCAACAGCCTGCCTTTCTGTGGTCGGGTGGCTTACTTGATGGCGATGGCGCTTTGTTTGCTCCAGCGGCAGATGGGGCGATCCCTTGGAGCCTCGAATCGGGCTGCCAGGACGGCGAACCGGTGCGTCATCTGGGTCACGCCGGTGCTTGTGGACCTCGAGCCCACCCAGGGCCATAACCAGCTCGGTAACCGGCCCGGCTGATTTGCAGGCCTGGCTTGCGCAAAACGGCTGAGGTTCTGCCCGCTGCCCAGTTGAAGGGGGCCGGGCCTGGAAGGGCGCGTTGTGTGACTATGCCTGAACGCCATTGATAAGGACTCGCTCCTTACCGGTCAAGTGCAGTAATTAAGGGAATTCTGGATGCTGCCTGAGGCTG
>CALRRL020000010.1:0-118002 GCA_943370565.1 Synechococcus sp. UW140
AACCGGCTTTTTATCCTGGAGCTTTGTGACTCTTTGCTCTTCGTCCCAGAAGCCTCTCTGGCCCACCGTTAACGCGTCAAATGCTCAACTAATCATAATCGAGATCATGCCGGAATCAAGTGACTTGTTGATTTTTCGAGGTGCCCTTATATAAATGCCTTAGAAGACTTTAAAAAAGCCTTGGTCAATACGGTAACTATAAAGGCAATGTCTAAGGCGTTGAGACATCTTTTCGCGCGACGCCGGAAGACCAACCAAAGGATCTCAAGCCAGCTACCAGCAGTGAAGGACTGAACAAAAAGCTTTGCACTGATGAGCATTGAAATGTAGCTGGAGGCAGCGTGGCCTTGGCCTCTAAATCAGCAATCCAGGAGCAAACTCCAGCCTAAGGAAAGGCATCATTCAGCCAGGTTCCATCAAGTTGATTGATTGGCAGAACTCTAGTTACTCCAACCACAATTAGAACGCCAAATCTAGAATTTAACCCCAAAATAGGGTCCTAGCGGACCGCCCGAAGGGGCCATGGCACCAGGGTCTGTGCTACCCCCAAGCAAACGCATCGGGCCCCTGCCAACACAACCTCCAAGACCTCAAATAATCCACACATAAACACCAATGACAACCAGTTGATTCAATGATCAATCGAGCGATCGGCAATCAACAGACGCAGCAAAGCGACACTTCTCACTGCTTTATCTTTTCCTATAGTTTTGAGTCACACGAGCCCGCTTCGGATCCTCCCCTGTCTCTATTACTGCCAAAATCTGACAGACCTAGGCATAAAGTAGGACAAAAACTCCGACGCAATTAAATAATGAACATCGCAGGTTAAGCCACCTTCAGCAAAGATCGTCAAGAGTGCAAGTTCAGAATTCAATTAAACAGCCAAGAGCGAAATCCCTATGGCCACAATACTCACCTAACAGCATCCCGGGGGAGTCATGGGAGTCACTTACAGCCCTTATTAAGCCAAAACAGATCTGTACCAGAGGCGAGCAATCAGGTGGCCATTAACGCCTGCAGGCGCGCCTGGAGGAGCGGGTCTTCAGGCACCTGGGCAAGCAGTTTACCGAGCCAGTGAATCGCCTCTGCCCAATTGCCGCGTTGCTCGGCGAGATCGGCCAGGCCGCTCCAGATGAGGCGATCTGCAGCCGGCGGCCATTCGTTACGCAGATAGGGATTGTGGCGAACCGGATGCCTGGGACCAATCGGCCCGTCGCCGTGACTGCTGCGATGCTGCTCCAGGATCCGCTCACCCTGCTCAAGCCAGTAGCGTTCGCTTGCACGAAGACCAAGGGCCTGCAGGCTCATCACCAGCAACAGGATCGCAGGGATGTAGTCGGGCTTGATCGTGAGCAGTTGGGGCAGCAGGCGTACCACGGTGGCGTGGGCATTCAGCTGGGATGCGTACGACGCTTCACGATAAAGACGGGCTAGCCGATACTGGTCGTATTCCGGATCGCCCAACGAACCAAGGGAGAGGGGAAGGCGCTGCACTCGCTGGAGGGCAAGGGCTGGATCGGTGATACGGGTAGTGGCCTGCAGCTCGGCTTCGTCGATCATCGGCAGCACCGTCCTAAAGCGCCGCACATACTCACGCACCCGTTGATTGCGCAGCTCCGGCGTCAGTCCCACACTCTGCAGAAGGGCCTCGAGCTGCGGCCGTTCCTGCTCCAGATGCTGCAAGCCAAGACCTAAAAGCTTCGCCCCGTAGTCGAACAGCAACTGTTCTCCACACTGCATGAACAATTCCGGGCTGTAGAGCAGTGCAGCGCAGCGCAGGCTGTTCATCAGCAATGGCGGTGGTACTCCTTTGGACACCCGGTGTGCATGCCGATAGGGGATGTCTGGGAGCTGGACACCATCCTCGGGGAACGGATCAGCCCAGCAGCTCACTGGCTCGCCTGGCGATTCCGCCGCGAAGCTGTCTTTGTACAGGTGGCCCACCTTGAGGTCCTGATGGAGCCAACAGCGGTACCCGTTCAACCAGGCCCACATCGAAAGGAAACGGTCTTCATGGCCCCATCCCTCCAGGAATTCAGGGAATCCCCCCAGCCGCTCATAGACATGGCGGCGGATCGCGAAGAACCCCCCATTGATGTAGGGCACCTCAACATTGACCAACCGTTCGTGCTGCAGAGGGACCCACGCCGGTGCCTGATGGCAGAGACGTTGACTCGTGTAGACGCATCCCGCTGTTGTCTGACCGTTGCTGGTGTCGTAACAGTCCAGGGCGAGCAGGTCGCAGGCGGGATCTCGGAAACGATCCTGCAGCTGTCGCCAGAGGTCGCTCTGGGGGAAGTCAAGGTGGGCATCTAGGAACACCAGCACCTCACCGCGGCAGGCCAGGGAAGCCTGCCGCCGCCCCCTTGACACGCCCAGACAAGTGGAGACGCGCTGAAGCCGCAAGGATCCCTCCTGGCGCCGTTGCAACCAGGGATCGCGATCGCAAAACAGACTGCTGCCATCACTGGAGCCGTCATCCAGGATGGAAGCCTCAAGCCCACCCTCAGGCGGATCGAGGGCGAAGGCGCCCGTGAGTGTGCGCTCAAGACGGTCGCCTTCGTTGCGACTGCCGATCACGAGGCTCAGCCAGGGGCGGGAGGGGCTCATGAGCCTGAGCGACATCTCAAGGCCTGACCATGCTAAGCACAAACGAACCCTGATCGCCACAACGGGTCGACACGATCTGCATCACGGCAAGGGGATAGTGAAGGCCGGTGGGTGTCACCAATGGTGTCAATCTGACTGGCGGATTCGTGGTCGATAGCGGTGGAACCCCATTGGTCACGCGCGAACCAGTCCCCCCCTGCACCCCGCAGGTCATCAGGCAACCAATGATGGTGCTGCTGCGATGCGCTTGGCTTGGGGTACTGGCGGAAAGACGCTTGAATTCCTGCGGGAGCCGATGGATCGATTTGGCTAAATTGGCCGGTTTCGCAGAGTTCCCCATGACCGGTTAAATGTCCAGTTGGGGCTTCGAATCGGAACTGTGTAAGCCCTGAAAGCGCGATGGAAGCGCTGGATGCAGCAACAAGTGCAGGCAATGGGCAATAGGACAAATCCCCTAAAGCTTGCAGATCCCATTGAGTGGCGCTTGCTTGGGCACTATCAAGGCCCATCCCACCCCAACCCATGACAATCAATATTGATCATTGATGCACCTTTGCGCAATATCCAACAAAGCCCTTTTCGGGAAGCAACGATGCCATCCCGACATCCACAAGGACATGCACTGACGCCCTTGCGAGAACAATCGCAAGCCCCTTAGAAGTTGCACTTTCGTTATACAGGCATCACCCCTACTCACCCCAAGCCCCAAGATCATCAACCCCAAAAATATCCTTACTAATCACAAGATCACCCAGCAGAAAGGCAACTGCCCTACAACTACGGCATTGAGAAAAAGCCAGAAGCCTTTAAAGAACCGTGAATCAAAAATACGGACCGGGCACAATGCACTCAAATCAGGCATCGCAAGCAAACCAAATCACAACGCCCTGACTGATCCTGGCGTGAACGACCAGATCAATCGCCATTGGGATCAAAATTAGGATCAGCCGGGCCAGCAGCAAAACGGGATTTTGGATTCCTGGTGCACCTCCAAATCAGACCCAACCGATCCGTCATGGGCTCCTAGGCAAGATTAGCCGCTTCAGCTGGCTGTTCCGCAACAAGCCGATCCAGCCCAGGCTGATCAAGCATAATCGCAAAAAACCCTATCCCCCGATACTGTTTGGCGATCTGTTCAGCATAAAGGGAGGAGAAGTAGGGACCCACAAAATAGGCGCTAGCTCCGGCCACTTGACGTTCCTCCACATTCATCACAAGGCTCAACAGGGCGGCCGCCTGCTCGCTGGAGCGGGGCATAATATTGACATAATAATTATTGGCGTCACCATTGCAAAGATAGGCATGCAAATGGTTAGTGGTCTCAGCCAGGGTAATCTCTTCTTCGGGGGTCACCTTGCCATCCACCTTAATGACCAATGCCACTAAATCACCCAACTGACGGGCCTGATCAGCGGGGGGAGCCATGGCCAGGTAACCGGTTACGGCATGGCTGAGGGCCTGGAGGCGCAAGGAGGGGGCAGGGAGACGCTTGGCATCGATCATTTGCCAATCAAAAGGAATCTGCCAGTGGTCAGCAAAGGTCTGGATCAGATCCCGTTCGCGCGGATCCAGGTCGCCATCAAGATAGGCCAACTGACTAAGAATATCGATGATCTGACGGGCCCCCATGGGACGGACAAGGGCCTTGAGCAAATCTCCCAGCTCAGAGCGTTCCTGGGCCAAGGCCCGGCGCAACATCACCAACAAGGAACGGCGTCGTGTGCCCGCCACCCAAAGGCCCATGCCAATGAGGAGCTCCACAACCAAAGCAAACAGCCAAAACAGCCCATCCAGACTCGCCGCCGTCCACTCCCGCTTCATCCCAGCATCGAGAACAAACATCGTGCCCGGGATCAGCCCCACCAATTTCGCCATCACCGAGATGCTTTCCACCACCCGGGGATCATGCTTACGTGACCACAACTTATTAAGGGTAAGATAGATCTCGAAAACTACGAAGCCAAGGGAGCAATAGGCCAATACAGAGAAGACAGACTGAACCCAGGGCATTCCCAAGTAACCAATCAATGCTGCCATGATAGCCCACTTGGAATCATGGACTTCGTCAGCCGTCCGAACCGCTCTATCAGTCTGTCAGCCTCAACTGGCGAATTGGTTTCTGGTCTGCTCCAGCCACTGCTCCAGCGGGCGCCAATCATCACGCTGATCGATCGCCTCCCAGATGCGTTCAATCTCGGCCCGCACCGGGGTCACCGGCAGGTTCCAGCGGGACAGGGTGGCGGCGATGGTGTCGGGTTCGGGCCAGGAGCGGCTCCAGGCCCACCAGCCATCCCGCCAGGTCAACCAGGCCTCCCGCGGAGGCGCGGGCGCACCCTCCACAAAGGGAGCCAGGGCCTCCGCTTCCGCCGGCAGGCCGCCTGTGGCGATCCGCCGCTCCAGGCCCGCAAAAAAGGAGCCGTAGGCCACCGGCCAGGTCGCCAGCAACTGCAGCGTCGGCACCAGCAGATCCGGCAGCGCGAGGCTAGCCAGCCGATCCAGCCCACCAGCCTCCTGCGCCCCACCGGCAAACCCGAGCCGGCGCAGCAGCCGGGCTCGAAAATGGGCGTCATAGGTGGGACCGAAACGGGCCAGCCGCTGCTCCAAGGCCTGGCGCGGCCACAGCATCGCCAGGGGGTCCTGCAACAGGCGCAGGTTGTGGTGACAACGGCGCGGCTGCTGGCCGTAGGCGTACAGGGAGGTCTGGTCGAAATAGGCGGCGGTGAAGCCCGGATCCCAGGTTTCCAGAAACGCAAAGGGGCCGTAGTCGAAGCTTTCGCCGGCCAGCGACATGTTGTCGGTGTTCAGCACCCCATGGGTGAAACCGGCCACCATCCATTCGGCCGCCAGGCGGGCCAGCCGTTCCACCAGTTCGCCGTAGAGGGCCAGGGCCGGCCCATCGCCGGGTCGATCGCCGGTGCCCCTGGCATCGGCCAGATGGGGGTAGTAGGTGGCCTGGACATGGCGCCAGAGACGTTCCAGCTGCTGGGGCTGGCGCAGGTGCAGCAGCCGTTCGCAACTGCCAAACCGCAGGTGGGTGCGGGCCAGGCGCACCATCACAGCGCTGCGGGTGGGGGAGGGTTCATCGCTACGCCAGAGGGCCTCGCCGGTTTCCACCAGGCTGAGGGTGCGGCTGGTGCAGACCCCCAAGCGATGCAGGGCCTCACTGGCGATGATTTCGCGCACACCACCCTTGAGGGTCAGGCGTCCGTCGCCGCCCCGGCTCCAGGGGGTGGTGCCGCTGCCCTTCGTGCCCAGGTCCTGGAGATCGCCCTGGATGTCGCGCACCTGGCCATAAAGGAAGCCGCGACCGTCGCCGAGGAAAGGGTTGTAGGTGTCGAACTGGTGGCCGTGATAGCGCAGGGCCAGGAGCGGCCGGCGCGCTTCAAAACGGCCATAGGCCGCCTCAAAATCCTGATCCGACACGGCGGCGGGCTCGAGCCCCAACTGGCGGAGCAGGGCGTCATTGCGAAAGCGCAGCCGGGTCTCGGGAAACACGGCCGGCTCGACCCCATCCCAGTAGGCCTCGCCCAGACCCTCAAGCGCGGGCTCAAATGCCAGGGCCAGCAGAGGATTGGCGGCAGAGTGGACGGCAGACATCGGGCGGGCGGCAGCCCCGGACACCAACAGCGGGGCCTGACCAGCCCAGGGCCCCGTGACCCTAGGGGGAGCCTGCTGCCCCTGGCTGGCCCCAGACACCCGGCCGGTCGGCGCCCGAGCCCCGGGCCAGCCCCCGTCAGGGCCCGCAGCCGCCCATCCAGCGCCAGGGCCGGAATCCCAGCGGCCTCGGCCCGGTCGTGGCAGGATCAGTTCCCTTCGGCCCTGGGCGCTTGGCAACCAACAACGGCTCGACCCGCCCGCTCGTCGTCACCCTGCTGGTGGCCCTGGGGGTGGTGGGCAGCCTGGCCCTGCTGGGCTGGCTGGGCATTGTGATGCTCGATCTCAAGCACCTCAATACGAGTGGCTTCACCTTGCCGTGAGTTCTCGCTGAGTTTCGGCCATCAGGGAGACTTGGCTGCCAAAGCTGACACGTTGTGCGCTGACACGTTCTGCGCTCACAAGTAGTGCCTGGTCGAGTTCGCAAGGCTCCCTCGGTTGGCCCTTGCGAATTGGGGACTGATGGGGGTTGGGACCGATCGCTGCGGCTCTAGAACAGCGTCCCAACCCACTGGCTGGGATCGATCAGATCGGGTCACCGCAGAGAAGCCTGCAACCAGAGATCAACACGCCACGGCAATGGCAGGCAAGGAGAGAGCGACATGCCGCCGCGATCACGATCTCCTACCCATTGCGGAACGAATCGGTGTAGGGGCTGAGCTTGCCGTGGCGGATCATGGCCATCCGGGCTACGCCATCACTGACCAATCCCTGGGCGAAGACTTCCAGGGGTATCCCGAGAGCCCTGCCGCTCCCCGACGCCCCGGCAGGCCAGACCATCCTTGAGGAGCGAACCCCAGGGCCGTCATGGGTTCAGATCAGCTGGGGCAAGCCGCTGTCAGCCTCCCAGGGCAGTGGCGTCGCCCAGACGATTCTTGACCAGTCGAATCACGGAGATCTCCGGCCGGCAATTAAACCGCAATCCATGCACATTCCCAAGGCCTGCTGTTATATGAATCCAGCGATTGCCAGCCCGACACAGGCCCACCAGGAACGCCTTATCTTTGATGGGCGCAAATGGCGCCCCCAGCATCGGCAGCCTGAATTGGCCGCCATGGGTGTGGCCGCACAGCATCAACTCCCAGTTCAAGGCACCAAGCCGGTCCTTGGAATCGGGATTATGGGACAGCAGGATTTTGACATCAGCCCTGGCCCCGTTGTAGGGCTTCACCATGGCCTCGGGCTCACAGCGCCTGGCCCAAACATCACCCATCCCACCGATGGCAATGGCCACACCCTTGACCTTGATCAGGGTCCAGTCATTCTCCAGGTAGTGGATGCCAGCCTCCTCCAGCAGACTCTGGATCGGCCCGGTTGTGGCATACCCCGCCATGGCCCGGGCCCAGGCGCCGCCATCATGGTTGCCGGGGCAGGCGAAGGTTGGGGCCGCCCCAGGAAGCAGCTTCAAGATCGCCAGGTAGCGCGGATCGTCAATCCTGGTTGTGATGTAATCACCAGTCAGCACGATTAAATCGGGTTGCACTTGGATGGCGCTCTGCAGCGACCGCTTCAGATAGCGCAAGGACACTGCATCGGAATGATGCAGATCAGACAAATGCACGATCATGAGCTCATCAACATCAACCGTTTCGGGCAACAGCGCCAAGGAGATTGCCGATGTTTTCAACCATCGTGGCTCAACAAGTTTTGCGTAGCCATAGGTCAGTACCGCCGCCAGGCAAGGTCCGACCAGCAAAAGCAGCTCTGGAGACACTTCCACAAAGACGAAGAACTATATTTTAGAGACTTTGCCCTAAAGCCGGCATGGCGAGCGCCTGTGATTGCGACACCAGAGTCCGCAAGCAATTTCCTTGGTCAACAATTTAGACCATCCGCGTGGACAAGGGCTGGATCGACCATGCTGGCCATAAGGAGACCTGGGCGATGGGCGTGAATCGCCTCGAGACAAAAAAATAGCTTTTATTGCCAAACGGTTCTTCCCAGCTGCCGACCACACCCTTCTCCACGACAGACCTGTACGGACTTAAAGTGGTTTGTAAGCGCCGCAAATTTCGAATCCGTAGGCATGACTTTGAATGCCCTTTGAACCAAGAAGATGTCCTGCCTCCCTTGAATGGCCTTAAACCAAGTGATCTCTCTTGAGCCAGTCTTGGGGTTTTGCAAACAAGAAAGAAGCCAGAAAGAAAAAGCGTGACCATGTTCGCGACCATTGACCACAGCAGAACGCCAAGTATCCGGACAAGCCTCAAGCCAACGCCTCGTTAGACCAGCCTCAATTTGAGCTGGCGTTGCCTTGCCCAGTCCCTTGAGAATTGCCAAAGTCAGCATTTCTCTCCAGCTAGATGCTGTCTCACCGGGGCCAACCCATTCAAATAGCTTCGTATCACGGTTTTGCGACTTAGTCACCAAGTGCAAGCCAGGTGGTATGGGCATCACCAGTGATTCCGCATGGACCTTTGGAGCTACCGCTATCGATACGGCCAAAACAAGCACCCCAGGCAAGAGTCGAGCCAAAACGTCGGTCATAAAAGGATCAGCAGGTCCAACAAACATGGGCAATCACTCAACAATGCTTTCACCACTAGGGGAAAATCCTTGGCCAGAAGCAGTGCATAAGACCACTGATGCAGCCCATGGGCAGCGATCAGGCTTACATGCAAGCAAAACCGAGGCCCAAAGGATAGAAACCGTTTGGTCAGGCCTAAAGACTTTCACCAAAACAATCAACCAGCACCGCTTGATTAATCCAGCGCGATGTCAGCGATCCCTTTGATGGCCCGCAAAGCTTAGCAACACAGCGCCCGAAAACCATCCAACAAAGCCAACATGCCAGAGCCGGGTTGCTCTCGGTTTAAGTCACCCTCAACCAATCCCCGTGCGGCACAGATTCAGCACATCCGCCATCGCCCGGATCTGGTTGATCGTGCTGGTGAGTTGGGAAGCGCTGGCCAGTTCGATGCGCAGGTCGATGCGGGCGGGTTTGCCGGCGGCGGTGCGCACCCGGGCGTCACTGACGTTAATGCGGCTATCAGACAGGCGGGTGAGGATGTCCTTGAGCACACCGACCCGATCCAGCACCTCGATGCGCAGCTGCACCGGATAGCGACGGCCGCCATGGTCGGCGAGGGGATTCCAGCGCACGGGCAGGCGACGCTCCAGGGGCATCTGGGCCACATTGGCGCAATCGGTGCGATGAATCGTGATGCCGTGGTTGCCCAGGGCCACGCTGCCCACAATCCCCTCGCCGGGCAGGGGACTGCAACAGCCCCCCAGGCGGTACTCCAAGCCCTCCAAGCCCAGGATCGGACTGGCGTGGCCGTGCTCCGCCGGCGCCAGGGCAGTGGTGGCCTGGTCCCGTTGGGCACTGAAGCTGCGGGCCAGCTCCTCGTTGCTGAGCACCGGGGCGGCGGCGGCCGTCTCCAGCCGGATTTCCTCGCGCAGGCGATTGAGGGCCTGCTGCAGGGTGACGCCGCCAAAGCCAATCGAGGCCAGCAGGTCTTCGGTGCTGACCAGGTTGCAGCGCCGGGCCACCCGGGCCATGGCCTCGCCATGGAGCAGGGCATCAAAGCCATCACGGCCCAGCTCCCGCTCCAGCATCGCCGTACCCCGCTGGATGTTCTCATCGCGGTGGCTGCGCTTATACCAATGGCGGATGCGATTGCGGGCCGTCGGGGTGGCCACAAAATTGAGCCAATCGAGGCTGGGATGGGCCGTCTTGGCCGTGATCACCTGCACGAAATCGCCGTTCTGCAGGGGCGTGGCTAACGGACAGAGGCGATCGTTGATCCGGACCCCCTGGCAGTGATTGCCCACCTCCGAGTGGATGCGATAGGCAAAATCCACGGCCGTGGATCCCTTGCGCAAACCCACCACATCGCCATTGGGGGTGAACACGAACACCTCCTCATCGAACAGATCTTCCTTGATTGAGGCGAGGAAATCACTGCTATCTTCGCCCACCCCATCCTTTTGCCAATCAACCAATTGGCGGAGCCAGTTGAAGCGCTCGGCATCGCTGCCGGAGGCGGCTGGGGACCCCCCTTCCTTGTATTTCCAATGGGCAGCGATGCCATATTCGGCCACCTGGTGCATCTCGGCCGTGCGGATCTGCACTTCAATCGGCCGGTGCCGGCCGATCACCGCCGTATGCAGCGATTGGTAGCCATTGGGTTTAGGCAGGCCGATGTAATCCTTGAAGCGGCCGGGAATCGGCCGGAAGGTGTCATGCACCACGGCCAGGGCGCGATAACAACTCTCGATCGAGGGGGTGAGGATCCGCAGGGCGGCCACGTCGTAGATCTCGTGGAAGGCCTTCTGCTGGCGCTGCATCTTGCTCCAGATGCCGTAGAGATGCTTGGGGCGACCACTCACCTCGCAGTTGGCCAGGCCCGCCGCCACCAGGCGGTCGCGCAGCAGCTGCACCGTTACCCCAAGGCGCTGTTCGCGGTCGCTGCGCTTGGAGGCAACCTGTTGCTGGATCTCGCGGAAGGCCTCCGGTTCGAGAATTTTGAAGGCCAGATCCTCCAGTTCCCACTTGAGGCGACCGATGCCGAGGCGGTTGGCCAAGGGGCCATAGATCTCGCGGGTTTCGCGGGCGATGCGCTGCTGTTTTTCCGGCTTGAGGGCGCCCAGGGTGCGCATGTTGTGCAGCCGGTCGGCCAGCTTCACCAGCACCACCCGGATGTCACTGGCCATGGCCAGGAACATGCGGCGCAGATTTTCGGCCTGGGCTTCGGTGCGATTGGTGAAATGGATGCCGCCGAGCTTGGTTACCCCCTCCACCAGGGCCCGCACCTCGGCGCCGAAATGGTCCTCAATCTCGGCGGGGGTGACGTCGGTGTCCTCCACCACATCGTGGAGAAAGCCGGCGGCGATCACGCTCGGGCTGGCGCCGATATCGCGCAGCAGGTCGGCCACCGCCACCGGATGGACGATGTAGGGCTCGCCACTGGCCCGCACCTGGCCGTCGTGGAGCTGGAAGGCGAAATCAAAGGCAGCCGCCAGCAGGGCCTCGTTCTCGGCAGGACAACCGGAACCGGGCTCGGGGACGCCCTTTTCGATGCAGCGCTTCAGCCAGGCCGGCAGGGAGATGCCGTACTCCCTGCCCCTAGGGACCATTCCCGGGGCTGGGGCTTCGCAGGAAGGGGTTGCGGAGGCCCGAGCTTCAGGGCCCTGGGTTTGGACCGACTGGGTTTGGACCGACTGGGTTTGGGTGGACTGGGTTTTGGCGGACTGCGTCTCGGGGGGTTGGGATTCGGTGGTCAGGGCTCGGGGCGCCTGGGATCCGCCTGGATCCGCACAGGGCAGCCTCTCCCCAGCAGGGGCTGGCTTGCCAGCAGAACGGCCAGCGACCGCAGTCGCTTCAAGGGAGTCAGCCACGGCCGGGACCCGATCGGCCCGGGCTGCGTCCGTCTTGTCAGCCGCTGCGTTGACCATCCAAGCCCGCGGGTGATCCCATCGTATGCAGTTCGCGACACATTGACGGCGCTGTGTGGGGCCGCCCATCCAAGCTGGAGGCCCCTGCCCCCCTGGAAAACGCCATGGCTGCCAGCGGATCGCCCTCGGCCGCCCGGGAGGGGAACCCGGCGACCAGCCGGCCGATCCTGAGCCTGCAGCAGCTGCTGGTGCACTACCCGGGCAGCGCCGTGGCCACCCTCAACGGCCTCGATCTCACCCTCCATCCGGGCGAACGCCTGGCCCTGGTGGGCCCCTCGGGCTGCGGCAAGAGCACGGTGGCCCGGGCCGTGTTGCAACTTCTGCCCCCCGGGAGCCGCTGCGCAGGCGGCCTGGAGCTGGCCGGCCAGGATCCGCGCCGCTTGGGCCAGCGGGCCCTGCGGCGCCTGCGCGGCGGGGCGGTGGGCCTGGTGTTCCAGGACCCGATGACGCGGCTCAACCCCCTGATGACGATCGGGGAGCACCTGGCCGACACCCTCGCCGCCCACCAGGCCAGCGCCGCAAGCCTCTCCAGCCGAGTTGTCACCAGCCATGGGCGCTCAAGCCCTGGGCCCCTGGGCCAGCGCCGGGCGATCCGCCGCCGGGCCGAGGCCCTGCTGGCCCGGGTCGGCATTGGCGCCGATCGCTACGCCAGCTATCCCCACGAGTTCAGTGGCGGCATGCGCCAGCGGCTGGCGATCGCCCTGGCCATGGCCCTGCAACCGCCCCTGGTGATTGCCGATGAACCCACCACCAGCCTGGATGCGGCCGTGGCCGGCCAGGTGATGGCCGAACTCACGGCCCTCTGCCAGGACAGCGGCAGCGCCCTGCTGCTGATTAGCCACGACCTGGCCCTGGCCGGCCGCTGGTGCGACCGCATCGCCGTGCTCGACCAGGGCCGGCTGGTGGAGGAAGCCCCCGCCTTGGAGCTGCTCACGGCCCCCCGCTCCGCCCTGGCCCAGCGCCTGGTGGCGGCGGCCCGGGCCCGGGAAGGCCAGGCCACACCGGCCCCCAGCCAGGCGCCGTTGTTACTGGAGATCGACCAGCTGCGCTGCTGGCATCCCCTGGCCTCCCTGCCCTGGCAACAGCGCTGGCTCAAGGCCGTCGATGGCGTCAGCCTGCAGCTGCATGGGGGCGAAACGGTCGGGCTGGTGGGCGCCTCCGGCTGCGGCAAGAGCACCCTCTGCCGCGCCCTGATCGGCCTGGCGCCGGTGCGGGGCGGCGCCGTGCGCCTCCAGGGGGTGGACCTGCTCAGCCTGCGGGGCCAGCCCCTACGGCGGGCCCGCCGGCGCATCCAGATGGTGTTCCAGGACCCCCTGGCCTGCCTCAACCCCCTGATGCCCGTGGGCGAGGCCATCGCCGACCCCCTGCTGATCCATGGCCTGGCCAGCAAACCCCAAGCCCGAGCCAAGGCCCGGGAGCTGCTGGCGGCCGTGGGCCTGAATCCGCCCGAGGCGTTCGAGCGGCGCCTGCCCCGCCAGCTCTCGGGCGGCCAGCAACAGCGCGTCGCCATCGCCCGGGCCCTGGTGCTGGAGCCCCAGGTGCTGCTCTGCGATGAGAGCGTCAGCATGTTGGATGCGGAGGTGCAGGCGGAGGTGTTGGCCCTGCTGCGCGATCTCCAAAGCCGCCTAGGCCTCGCCCTGATCTTTGTGACCCACGACCTGGGCGTGGCCAGTGGCTTCTGCCAGCGGGTGATCGTGCTGGAGGGCGGCCGGATCGTGGAGGAAGGGCCCGGCGACCAGCTGCTGGCCCATCCCCAGGCCGCCATCACCCGCAGCCTGGTGGAGGCCTGCCCGCGGCTGCCGGCCCTGGCCTAAGGGGGCCGGCCCTAGGCCCTAGGCCCTAGGCCCTAGGCCACCCGCCGCCGCAACACCGCCAACAGGGCCTCAAACACCTCCGGCAGGGGCGCCTCGAACTGCATCCGTTCGCCCGTGATCGGGTGATCCAGTCCTAAAGCCACCGCGTGCAGGGCCTGGCCGCTGAGGGCAATCGGCAGCTTGCGGCAGCGGCTGTAGGTGGCATCGCCCACGATCGGATGGCCGATGTGGGCGCAGTGGACCCGGATCTGGTGGGTGCGGCCGGTGTCGAGCTTGAAGCGCATCAGCGAGTAATCACCGAGGCGCTCGATCAGGCGCCAGTGGGTGCAGGCGTGGCGCCCCGTTTCATCGGCCACCACCGCATATTTCTTGCGGTCCGCCGGGTGGCGGCCGATGGCGCCCACCACCGTGCCCTGCTCCGCCGGCGGCACCCCATGGACCACCGCCAGGTACTGGCGCGAGGCGATCCGTTTCTGGATCTGCACCTGCAGCTTCACCAGGGCCTCCTGGCTCTTGGCCACCACGATGCAACCGGTGGTGTCCTTGTCGAGCCGGTGGACGATGCCGGGGCGCATCTCGCCGCCGATGCCGGGCAGGTCGGGGCAGTGGAACAGCAGGCCATTCACCAGGGTGCCGTCCTTGTTGCCGGGGGCGGGGTGCACCGTGAGGCCGGCCGGCTTGTTGAGCACGATCAGGTGGCTGTCCTCAAACAGCACATCCAGGGGGATGTCCTGGGCCAGCAGGTAGGGCAGGGGCTCGGGCGGCGGCATCCACAGCTGCACCTCATCGTTGAGCCTCAGGGGGGTTTTGGCCCGGCCGGTGACGCCATTGACGCGCACGTAGCCGGCGTCGATGAACTTCTGGATGCGGGCCCGGCTCTGTTCGGGCCGCTGGGCCACCAGCCAGCGGTCCAGCCGCATCGGCAGGGGCTTGGGGTAGTGGAGCGTCAGCAGCTCGCCCTCGCCTTCGCCAAAGGCACTCATGGGCCGGGGGGCAGCTCCAGGGCGATCGGCCCCAGCTGGGCGCGGCGGAAATCATCGAGCAAGCGCTGGGCCATGCGGGCCTGGTCGCCGCTGGTGTGACGGCTGGCGGCCGCCTCCAACCAGGCGTTGGGATCCTGGCCAGGAATGCCATAGCGGCGCTCCAGCAGGCCCGCCGCCACGCCGGCGCCGGCCACCGGCTCCAGCAGGGCCAGCAAGCGCAGGAAGGCCAGGGCCACCGCCTCGCCCTCGTAGGCCGCCTGGCCGATGTCATCGCAGAGGGCCAGGCGCAGGGCGGCCAGTTGGTCGTCCAGGCGCGGCGGCAACACGCCGGGGGCATCGAGCAGGTCGAGGTCCTGGCCGAGGCGCACCCAGCGCAGGCTGCGGGTGACGCCGGCCCGGCGGGCGCTCTCCACCACCTTGCGCCGCACCAGCCGGTTGATCAGGGCCGACTTGCCCACGTTGGGGAAGCCGAGCATCAACGCCCGCACCGGCCGGGGCTTCATGCCGCGACCGGCCCGGCGGGCATTGAGCTGCTCGCCGGCCCGGATCGCCGCCGCCTGCAGCTGCTTCACGCCCGTGCCCTCCTTGGCATCGCACCACCAGGGGGTCTGGCCGGCGGCACGGAACCACTGGTCCCAGGCCTGGCGCGCTGGGGCGCTCACCATGTCGCGGCGGTTGATCACCAACAGGTGCTGCTTGCCCTTGATCCAGCGCTGCAGGCGCGGGTGGCCGGTGGCCAGCGGGATGCGGGCATCGCGCACCTCGATCACCAGATCCACCTTGGCCAGGTTGTCGCTGAGCGATTGTTCGGCCTTGGCGATGTGGCCCGGATACCACTGGATGGCTGGGGCGGCGCTGCTCAGTTGGGCCGCCTGGCTCAGTTGGGCAGGGCGGGTCGACGCTTCAGCGCTGCCCCCTTGGTCGTCCTTGCGCAACGGCGACTCAGCAGCAGCGGCGGCGGCCTCGCTCAAGGCACCACCAACACGGGGCAGGGGGCCAGCTGGATCACGCGCGAGGCGGTGCTGGCTTCATCCGCCTCCAGGCTCAGGCCGCGGGTGCCCATCACGATCACATCGGCATTGATTTCGTCGGCCACATCACAGATCACGAAGGCGGGCTTGCCCTGCCGCTCGATCAGTTGGCAATCCATTCCTTCGGCCAGGAAGCGCTTGCGGGCATCCTCCAACAGGGTCGCCACGGCGGCGGGATCGTCCTGCTCGGGCTCCACCACCGACAGCAGCACCAGGCGGCTCTGGTGCTGCTGGGCCAATTTCAACGCGGTGGCCGCGGTTTCAGCGGCCTGGCGACTGCGATCAATCGGGAAGAGAACGGTGTCGAACATGGTGACGATTGGGACAGGCGGCAAAGGCCGGCAATGCTCCGGCAGGTCCCGTCCTCCTTTGTCTTAGCGCGGTCCTGGCGGCCTGGGGAGCGGCCGGTTGGGCGGTTTCCACGGGCTGGGCCACCGGGCAGGACGCCCTTGCTGCGGGGCCGCAGGTTAATCTCACCGCTCCTTAGCTCCCCGCACCCATGGCAAAGCGCTCCCTGGCCAGCTTGTCCGCCGATGAGCTCCGTGGCAAGCGGGTGTTGGTGCGAGTGGATTTCAACGTACCCCTCGATGACGCCGGTGCCATCACCGACGACACCCGCATCAAGGCGGCCCTGCCCACGATCAACGACCTCACCGCCAAGGGCGCCAAGGTGATCCTGGCGGCCCACTTCGGCCGGCCCAAGGGCCAGGTGAACGAGGCCATGCGCCTCACCCCCGTGGCCGCCCGCCTCAGCGAGCTGCTCGGCGTGGCCGTGCCCAAAACCGACAGCTGCATCGGCCCCGACGCCGAAGCCAAGGTGGCCGCCATGGCCAATGGCGACGTGCTGCTGCTCGAGAACGTGCGCTTCTTCGCGGAAGAAGAAAAGAACGAAAGCGACTTCGCCGCCGAACTGGCCAAGCTGGCCGATGTGTATGTGAACGACGCCTTCGGCGCCGCCCACCGGGCCCACGCCTCCACCGAGGGCGTGACCGCCCACCTCAAGCCCTGCGTGGCCGGCTACCTGATGGAGAAGGAACTCCAGTACCTCCAGGGCGCCATCGATGAGCCCAAGCGTCCCCTGGCGGCGATCGTGGGCGGCTCCAAGGTGAGCAGCAAGATCGGCGTGCTCGAAGCCCTGATCGACAAGTGCGACAAGGTGCTGATCGGTGGCGGCATGATCTTCACCTTCTACAAGGCCCGCGGCCTGGCCGTCGGCAAGAGCCTGGTGGAAGAGGACAAGCTGGAACTGGCCAAGGAGCTGGAAGCCAAGGCGGCCGCCAAGGGCGTGCAACTGCTGCTGCCCAGCGACGTGGTGCTGGCCGATGCCTTCTCGCCTGAGGCCAACAGCCAGACCGTGGCGATCGACGCCATCCCCGACGGCTGGATGGGCCTGGACATCGGCCCCGACTCGATCAAGGCCTTCCAGGAGGCCCTGGCCGACTGCCAGACCGTGATCTGGAACGGCCCCATGGGCGTGTTCGAGTTCGACAAGTTCGCCGCCGGCACCAACGGCATCGCCCACACCCTGGCCGACCTGAGCGCCAAGGGCTGCTGCACGATCATCGGCGGCGGCGACTCCGTGGCCGCCGTGGAGAAGGTGGGCGTGGCCGACAAGATGAGCCACATCTCCACCGGCGGCGGCGCCAGCCTCGAGCTGCTCGAAGGCAAGGTGCTGCCCGGCGTGGCCGCCCTCGACGAGGCCTGATCGCAGGGGGTCTGAACAGCCCCTCCCAACCCAGCCAACTCCACAGGCCCGATCCGCTACCCCCAGGGGGCTGCCGGGTTGGGCCTTTGTTTGGGACGCCACAATTGCAAAGATTTCCAACAGTATGCTATAGAGGGCGCCGCTAAAACAACACACGCCAAGGGCGGCCGATACCGAGGCCATGCCCTAGAAATCGGGCCTGGAAGCCCCCTAGGAGCAAGTACCACGCCCACCAAGAGAGCTTGGCAAGCAAGACACGCTGCTGCTGATCACCAAGGATCGAACTCATTAGAGGTCAGCGATCATTCCTGCAGTGGACCGCCTGCTCGCAAAAGTCGGCAGCTGCCGTTTACGCAGGACCCAGGGCAGCAAGCCTGGGCAGAAGAGCTACTCAATGATTGGGTTGGTCATTGTGGTTGCGGTGATTACGCTTTCATCAGTTGCCGTATTACATCAAAAGTCAGTCCCAAAAGAAGCCAACGCAACGATCCAACAAAATAAGAACTGCGCTCAAAGAATAAAGCGCGAAAGACTGAGAATACATGCACAACAACCGATGGCTTTTATAAAAGAATCAAGCCGCAAGCCTTGTGACCAACATGGCGAAAATCCTCAAGCTCCTTTCGAAGCAAGCAGCAATTAAATTAAGCAGGGAATGGCCGAAAGACTCACGGACCATGTCAACGAAGCCAAAGACCTGCTGAATGCGGAGGTGCCCAATTGATTCCCTTCGCACGGCCGCGGATCAACTCCCCAACCCTCGACAGGACAACGCCAGCAACTCTGCAGGAAGCGCCGTACGGCAGCCGGGCCACACCCAGGCGTGCATGGATGAGAGTGATCCCCCTTGTTCCACGGCCTGTCGAGTCAAGCGGCTACGGCAGGAATGATCGATCTCTATGGCTGGGCGAAAAGCGATGCCATCGTAGAGAAGAAGGTGGCCACCCAGAAAACCGTCACCACCGACAGCAGATCGCTGAACTGCAGCATTGGGGCGGCAAGACCAATTGACAAGATGCCCCTGAAGGAGCCGGGCAAAACGCGACCGACGTTGCGGCGTCCCTGGCAGCAGCCGCAGGCGAACGGGCCCGCCTAGCTGAAATTGAAAAAGCAGGCCGATCTTCCACCCCACTCACCGTCGAAGACCTGCCCCGCCGCCAGATCAAACCCTCATCAAATCTGGGCATGTTGCCCAAAGGGCTGGTGCGGTGGCTCTACCCAAGCTGCTTCCGAGCGGTGCAAGTGGGCGCATAGCTAGGCCTCGGCCATGGCCTCAGGGCCGGGGCAATAGCTGCCCAGTTCCCATGGATAAACTAATGAAAGGGGTTGCCAAAGCCAACTACGCAGGCAGCCAGGAGGAGCCTACCCTGACCCAAGAAGCGATCGCAGTGTCGTAAGGCAGATGCCCCCATGCCTACGGCCTAAAACTAGCCAAGCCGGGCTTAACAGCCCTCGATGATGTCCAACGGGTCTGCTCTGCCGGCGACACGTTAGCTGGAGGGGTTGCCCCGATACGGCGGTCAGGCCGGAGGCCTCCAGGACGGTGAGTGGATAGGCAGAAATGAATTGCTGATCGTAATTATTAGACTGACGCTACCTAGTATTGAAAGACTACGTGCAAAGTTGTAGCAACCTTCATTCCCAAAGGCAAGATGACAGCCAAGCTGCTGGGGGTGGGGGAGGGGGAGGGGTATTCAAGGCCCTGATTTGTGATCAAGAGCAAACTAGAAAACCAACCTCGCGAAAGCCTTGCCCCGGGAGGTGTAGACAACGCATATCGCATTCCACCAAACCCAGCAGCAGACAATGGCCGGCATGATAGGGGAAACCGTGTGGATTTCCTGCATCTGCCGGCAAGCGTGAATACCACTCAACAGAAATAGCCACATGGCCATGAAAAAACTAGATGATGACATGCAGCCTCGCCAGGGCCCAATTCCCATGATACCTATCAGTGGCTCTTTTCAAAAGACTGAAACCATCTAGAAAAGATAACAGGGCCCCGCTGGCATCAGCGGGCGGCACAAGCCAAAGACTCTGGGCGCATCATCACACTAATCGTTGGTAACGCTACCTGGGGATAACGCTCGGCCAAATTATTAATAACAATGAGGTCATTAGGATTATAGCGCTCGACAAACGACTTCGCATAGCACGGGCAATAGATCCTTGGATTACCGACATCCTTAGGCGGAGTACGCAGGCAGCCCTTTACCACACCGTTTTGAAAATTTCTCAAAAAAGTATCAATTTGCTGCGGCGTTGCCTGCCGGACAGGCGCCTGCACAGGCCTAGGCTGGGCTTCCAAGCGTTCGTCCAGCTGGGCTAGGGCTGGCATAGGGAGAGCAATCAACAAGATTGGCAAAAACTTGCGGAACATAAACACAAAAATCCGGCGGTGTTATTCTACAAGGAAAAATGATTCCTGGGCTCGATTCGGTCGTATTTCACAAAAATTATAGTTATCGGACTGGCAAAATTGCAGGTAGCTACCGTAGAAGCACTACGCAGCACTAGCCATAAACACTATCTGGAACCAGCAGAAATGAGTTTCATTGCAGCCTGATAAGATGGCGTTTTACCCTGGGAAAGGTAAAGATCAGCAGCCTTTAAAAGATAGCTTTTGGCAGCATCCGCCTTTCCCAGGGCAAGCATTGATTTACCCAATTGTAAATAGGCGTCAGCCAAAACTGGATCCAAAGCAACGGCCTTAAGGAGATCCTGGATGGCCTCAAGATGCCTACCATCAGAGGCCAAGCATATACCCCGCTGGGCATAGGCTGGCACAAACGAACTATCTTGCTTAAGTATTTCCGTGAGAATTTCAATGCACATCTTATAGTTTGAAGAGCGACGCTCCAAAACCGCTAAATTAAAGTAATTAGCTCGGCTGGGCTGCATTGAAATGGCTTTCTGGAGATCGCGACGAGCACTATCAAGATCCCCCATATCCTGATAAACAGTAGCACGATTTATGTATACATAAGGATTACGATCTAACGCCTCAGCTTGATTGAAAGCCCGTAAAGACTCATCCTTTTGGCCCAGGCCACTGAATGCGACAGCCTTCAGCACGAGCAAAGTACTTTTTTCATTAGGGGCAGCTGTCTTTTCAAGGCTATTGAGATCCTCAATAGCCAGCAAGGGCTGCTGAATGACTAAATAGGCTTTGGCCCGATTCAACAAAGCGGTCTTAACCTGATCGCCTTTGGCAATCATGTTGGTCCAGCCTGCAATCGCTTCGTTATATTGACCGCCATTAAAACTAGCTGCAGCTGCCTCTGCAAGGCTGCGCTTTCCAGCCGAGGCACCCTGGGGAGACTCCTCCTGCGACCAAGCGGGCAAGAGCAAAGCTAGAGCAAAGAACACAACAAGCAAGGCCTTGCCTGATTGCAGGAATCGGCTCAAATGAATCTGTTTATTCATTTTGATTGCAATCAAAAGTGTCTTCAAAAAGAAAAAGCCCGGCAAATTATGCCGGGCCTTACTCTAGCATTCAGCTAGATATGCTCGTTTAGCTTAGAATTGCCAGAAAACTCCCAGGCGACCAGCCACTGTAGGAGTGGAGCCGAAAGCTGTGGAGATCGAAGGCGTGAATGAGAGAGCGCCATTCACCCACACATTGTTGGAGACCTTCGCTGCACAACCAGCGGCACCAGCCCAGGCAGAACCGAAGGCACCGGTACCGATACCGCAACCATAGCGACTGGAGCCAGTCGTGAGGTTGGGGATTGCCGATAGGGCAGCAGCCACAGCACCAGCAGAGGAAATCTGACTGGTGACCTGTTGAAGGGCCGAATTGTAATCATTGATCGTATAGGCACTAGAGCCCAGTTTGCCGCTCCCATCGGTTGTTACAAACCGCTGGCCACCACTTGGAGAAGCAATGCCAGGGATCGTCACAGTGGAGCTACCATCGGCCGCACCCAAGGTGATCTGGGATCCACGGGCTGCGAAGTTGCCGTTAAATGTTGCGGCTCCGGTGAATGTAGACGAACCAGTGACACCAAACGTGCCGCCGACAGTGGCGTTATTGGTAACGGCAGCGCTGTTAAGCGTTGCCAGACCTGTTGTCGACAGGGTGCCAGTGCCAACGTTACCCGTGTTGGTAATGCCGTTGGTCGTGGTCGCACCTGTCACTCCCAACGTGCCGCCGATGGTGGCAGTACCGGAGTTGGTGAAGTTACCGGTGTTGGCCAGCAGGCCAGTGTTGCCCAAGCCGTTGGTCGTGGTCTGACCAGTGACACCCAACGTGCCGCCGATGGCAGCAGCACCGGTGATGGTCGTCCCCGTAACGGAGTTCACACTGACGCTATTTGTGCCTGACTGCAGAACAGCAGTGCTAGCGACAGTTGCATCGCTAGTACCAACGCTTGTGGTCACCACGCTAGTGGTGGCATCTGTGGTGGCCTGGAAAACGGTTTTGGCTCCGCTTACGGCAACGCCACTGCCAGCAATTTGGATAGTAGAACCTGCGGTAGTTCCAGCGCCCGCATCACCATCCTGCAGGGTCAACGTACCACTGTTGGTACCACCCTTGATCACCGTGTTGTTGCTTGCTATGACTCCGGCGCCGATGGCAACGGCATTGACACCAGTGGCTGAGGCACCAACACCGATTGCAATGGCGCCATTGCCTTGGGCTAGGGCACCCACACTGGAGCCATTGGAAGAGCCAAGGGCTATCGCACCATCACCTGTGGCGCTAGCGCCATTAAATGATCCAACCGCGTTACCAATACCGATGGCACCCTGACCAACTACAACAACGCTGCCACCGCTGGTGCCGTTTGTTCCTGCAGCGCCATTCGTTCCAGCAACCCCTGCGGTTCCGGCGGTTCCGGGCGTGGCCACGGTTGTCAAGGCACCGGTTACCGGATCGAACACGGCTGCCGTGCCTGCCGTGCCTGCCGTACCCGCCGTACCATCAGTACCGGCGGTACCGGCCCCACCAGCACTACCATCAGCCGCATCGCCGATCAAAATAGCTCCTGCACCGAGAAGCGTGACCGAGCCGCCGGTTCCACCAGCACCACCAGCACCGCCAGCTCCGGCAGCCCCACCGGCCCCGCCGGAACCACCACTAGCTCCAGCTGAACAGGCCGCCGTGCCCACGGTGTTGCAAACCGCAGCGCCGCCGATTGCACCAAGACCGCCAACTCCGGCAGCTCCGGCAGCCCCACCAATTCCAGCGGCCCCTCCTAGACCACCGCTATTGCTAAAATTGAACTGATTGCTGGCATGGTCATTGGTAAATGAACCAGCAGAGCCCGCTGCTCCAGATAGGCCTCTGCTAGCACCATTGCCACCAGCACCGCCGGAACCACCGGCGCCGCCGGCACCGTTGCTGGCACCGTTGCTTGCACCGGTGCCACCGTTGCCGGCGGCGCCGCCATTACCACCAACCGTACCAACACCAGAAGCGTTATCAACGCCTCCAGTTCCGCCTGTGCCACCGGTGCCTCCAGCACCGCCTGCTCCCGTTCCGACGGTTGCGCCTGGGGCACCGTTCGCTCCATTCAATCCATTGGGAGCAGCAATTGCTGCTTGGGGAGACTGGCTGGCAGCACCAAGAAGCAGAGCCGCCATAAGGACAGCCGGATTGCTAGCAATAAACAGGCGTTGTAACTTCGCCTTGCTTTTAGAAGCACCCATGGCGGATTTCAGCAAAAAAGTTCACGAACTATTGTGAGCCTTATCTGCGGCAAATTCTACCAATAGCTGTGCCACATCCAACAGGGGACTCAGCAACTAGGAAATACGCAATAACCAAGAAAGCTAAAAAAAGGTGAGCAGGTGAGCAGGTGAGCAGGTTAAGCCCCTACAGATAGGCGTCCTCAGCTGATGCAAGATTCGCATCCACCAAAGAGTCGCCTTTCGCCAAGCAGCCGCTAAGGTAGTGTTGGAATTGCGGTTAAGGTGTTAACATCACGATGCCGCAAATTAAAAATATAATATATATTCCGCATCAACTTCACTACTATCATAAATCACTAATTGACGCCAAATGCAAACTCTCCACCATCTTGAGGTTTTTAAGTTTTCATGAAGAAACTAACTCTTGACATCCGGCCTGACGCCCATCAGCGCCTAAGGCTGCTCGCGGTTGTTTTGGACCGATCCATCACCAGCATTGTCGCCGAAGCGATCGATAAGGCTCTTGAAGAGCACCACGATTCCATTCCATCAATCAAGACCATCTCCCCATCTGATTAATCCCTAGCCCCCCCATAAACCTTGTCGCCAAGTCGATTGACAACTCCCAGGCTAGCCCAGATCAGAACCCTGAGATAGCATTGAACCTGCAGTTAAAAGTCTTCGTAAAGTCATTGAATCATCTTTGCTGTGCCCCGGCCATACAAGTCTTATACCGGTGACTTCCAGGGAAGCTGCAACACCTTAGGTGCCCATTAAGTAGCATGAAACAACGGTAGCTTTCGCAATGTATCTGGAGCATCATGCGGCCGATTGTTCAAGACTATCACCGTTTGATAGCAGCAACGTGTCGATCGTGACTAGGGACCTGGATGACAATGGCGGGCTTGTTCGTAGACGTCAGCCAACTAACTACAGATCTCTAATCGATTGACCACTGTGCGCTTTACGGGCTTCACGGGCTTGATCCCGCTGTGGCGATTCATGCGGTAATACCAGACCACAAACGACGCCACCCACCCGCAGGCCCGCAGTTTGGAGGCGAAATGGTCTACGGGGGTGGTCGGAGCGCAATATTTCTCCGTCCTCAAGAGGAATTCGGACTACGGAATGCCGTTCGAAACCCGTGGCCTGGAGGTGGGTCTGAGCACAACCAACACCTCCATACTGCTCTCCAACGGGGACGAACGTGACTCATCGAGAAGCCAGCGGCTATGGCCTTTGATTCACACGATTAATTTGACTAGGCAGGATACAAAGCCTGCGAATCGTAGTTTAATTTCAGGTTGTTGCCAGTCTAAACAAACAAAGTTGCTCTAGTTGCATCAGCAATGTCTCCGTCCCGGGCTTGGGCTGGGATGGCTCGGGAAGGGAATGATGGGGTTTGGTCCGGATCAGGTCATGACCCGGCCCAGAGATCGTGCCTTAAGAACTCTCTCCACCGTAGGAGGAGCGTGACCAAGAGCAATGGCTTGGGCGATTGGGTTGCCCCCAAGGAGGGGGCAGGCCCTCCGAGCGTCAGACGCTCCCGGGGGGCGGACCGTCCTGGTCCTTGTGTTGGGGTTTCCAGGCTCCCTCGGGACCCCGGCCCGGTGGTGGGGTGAGGGCGGGGAAGCCAAAGCGCTGGCGGATCTTGAGCACCTGCTCCATGGTCTGGCGGCGATCCTGTTTCCAGCTGGTGCGCTCCAGTTGCTGACAGGCCTTGATCGATGGGAGGGTGGCGGCCTGCTCGTAGCACTGGCCAAAGCGCTTCAGGTCCCCTTGGCGCTTGTCAAAGAGCTGGCGCTGTAGATCTTGGCGGGCTTGGAAATAGGCCTTGCGCTGGGCCACGCTGAGCTTGGCCATGGCTTCGGCCTCCTGCTGAAGGTGGGCCTCGCGAGTCTGTTTGGAGGGACCCTGGGGCGGATGGGGGCGCTCGTTGCGGCCCGGGTCATCGCCCGGGGGGGGTCCGCTGGTTTGGGCGACCACAGCCAGGGGGGAACTGAGCAGGGCCATCAGCGCCAGGGGCAGGGCACGCAGGGAAGAACGGGGGGCCATGGGAGGAGCCGGCAGGGGATGGGGACGTTGTCATCCTGACCACGGGTTCCGCCCCAGATGTGACTGGGCGGTCGCCAACCTGTGACGGAATCGGACTGCCCCAGGGCCAGCGCTGCAGCAGCTTTAGCGGCGGCCTCGGGCGCGGGGCTCAGAGCTTGGTCGGCTGCAGGGACCGGCTCAGGGGGTGAGCGCCGCCTTATCTGCCACCACCCTCACCCGCTTCGTGGCGGTGACGATGCCATCGGGATGGACCAGCAGCACCGCCCAGGTTTGGGAGCCGGGATTAGCGGGGGCCTGCACCGTCTTGAAGACGCCGCCGCCGCCGAGGGCCTCGAGCTGGAGTTCGGGCATGGCGGACTGGGCCAGCTGGCGCGGGGTCACCGCCGCCACGGCTCCAGCCAGAACCGCCCCATCAAGGGGCTCATCAACGACCACATCGAGGTCGTAGCGCTGGCCGGTGAGCACCGCATCGGGCACCAACAGAGTCACGGCCAGATCCTTGGACCCGCTGCGCACCAGGGAGCTTTCGCGAATCACATCCTGGCCGTTGAAGCGATCGCCATGGGTCTGCAGCGCAACTAGCTCCGTGGCCACCATGCGGTAGCGGGATTGCCCCTCCTGGCGGCTGCCCCGGGCCGTGATCTCCAGGGTGGCGCGGCCGTCTGCCAGGGGGGCGCCAGGGGCCACTTGCCAGCGCAGGTCGGGGAACCGCTCCCGCAGGGCGGCCCGGCGGGCCTCCAGCTCAGCCGGAACGAAATCGGGACCAACCTCAAACACGGCGGCCAGGCTGGTGGGCGCCGGGTCGTTGAGGGCCGCTTCGAGGGCCGCTGGAGTGGGGGCCGCCCGCAGGGGTGCCCCAACCAGCAGGCAAGCCATCGCCATCAACGCTGGCAGGAGCGGGCGGAGCGGGGACATGAACGAGCACACGGGCCGGCTTTTAAGTTAGGGCCGCCCGGCTCGGGCGCCAGGCACCGCCGCAGATGACCATGACCCGGCTCCTGATCGCCGCCAGCGGAACCGGAGGTCACCTGTTCCCCGCCCTGGCCGTGGCCGAGGCCCTGCCATCCGAGTGGTCCATCCACTGGCTGGGGGTGCCGGATCGGTTGGAACGGGACCTGGTGCCCAGCCGCTATCCCCTGCACACAATCCGGGCCGGCGGCCTCCAGGGCCGGGGCCTGACCAAGCTTTGGCAGCTGCTGCGCCTCCTGGCCGCCACCGGCAAGGTGCGCCGCCTGATCCGCCGCGAAGGGGTGGATGGGGTGTTCAGCACCGGCGGCTACATCGCCGCGCCGGCGATCCTGGCGGCCCGCTGGTGTGGCGTTCCCGTGCTGCTGCATGACTCCAACGCCGTGCCCGGCCGGGTGACCCGGCTGCTGGGGCGCCTCTGCAGCCAGGTGGCCCTGGGCCTGCCCCAGGCCGCCGGCCAGCTCCGGGGCTGCCAGCCGGTCGTGACCGGCACCCCCGTGCGGCGGGCCTTCCTGGACCCCGCCCCGCTGCCCGCCTGGGTGCCCAGCGGTCCGGGCCCCCTGCTGGTGGTGATGGGCGGCAGCCAGGGGGCGGTGGGGCTCAACCGCATGGTGCGGCCCCTGCTGCCTCGCCTGCTGGCGGCCGGTTGCCGGGTGGTGCACCTCAGCGGCAGCAACGACAGCGCCTCGGGCCAGGTCGGGCACCCGGCCTACGTGGATCGGCCCTTCAGCGACGAGATGGCCGGCCTGCTGCAGCACGCCGACCTGGTGATCAGCCGGGCCGGGGCCGGCAGCCTCAGTGAACTGGCGCTGGCCGGCACACCGGCGATCCTGGTGCCCTTTCCCGCCGCGGCCGACGGCCACCAGGAGGCCAATGCCGCCGCGGCCGCGGCCGTGGGGGCAGCGGTGATCGTGTTGCAGCACCCCCCGGGCGAACCGGCCCTGGAGCGGGCGATCTGGCGCCTGCTCGGACCGCGGCTGCGGGGGGTTGAGGCTGGCGGGGAACCGGGCGGGGGTGCGGGCAGCGGCGGGCCCAGCCCCGATCCCCTGGTGGAGCTGCGGCAGGGCATGGGGCGTCTGGCCGCGCGGGACGCCGACCGGCACCTGGCCCAGCTGCTGCAGGGGCTGATCGAAGCCAGGGGCTGAGCCCATCCGCAGCCCAAGGAGAGTTGGGGCCGGATCGCGGCTGGGCTGGGGATCGACTGGTCTCGATCTCTGGACAGGGCATGGATCCCCGGCACTGGCTGCCAAGCCAAGATCCCCCTGGGCGAGGGACGCTGGCGGCTCAGGCCAGGGCCTGCCCTAGGGCCCGCAACAGCCTGCGGTTGCCACGGCGGTCCTGGAGGCCGATGCGCAGCCAGCTGGCATCGAGGCCGCTGAACGAGCGGCAATCGCGCAGCAGGATCCGGTGGCGCTGCTCCAGGGCCAGGCGCAGGGGCTGCAGCGACCAGGGCTCCCCGCCCCGCTCACCGCGCACCAGCAGGAAATTGGCCGCCGAAGGCAGGGGCACCAGCCCCGGCAGGGCGGCCAGCCGCTGGCCCAGCCAGGGGCCCTCCGATCCCACCCAGCTCTGCACCCGGCAGATCCAGCGCCCCTGCTCCAGGGCGATTTCGCCCACGGCCCCGGCCAGGCTGTTCACGGGCCAGGGGTCCCGCCAGCCGGCCCAGCGGGCCAGGCGCCGGGGATCGGCCACGGCATAGCCCAGGCGCAGACCAGCGATCGCAAACAGCTTGGTGAGGCTGCGGATCACCACCAGGTTGGGGTGGCGGGCCACCAGGGGGATCAACGACTGGGCCTCGCCAGCGGGCACCAGGGAGAGGAAGGCCTCATCGCAGATCACCAGGGCGAAGCGCGCCAGCAGGGGCTCGAGGCTGGCGCGGCTCCAGAGCTGGCCGCTGGGGTTGTGGGGGTTGGTGATCCAGAGCACATCAGCTCCCGCGAGCCCGGCCCCGGCGGGGAAGGGCTGGGGGAAGGGGCCGGTCGCCTGGATCGGCAGGGGCCAGTGGCGCCAGCCGCCGTCCCAACAGGCCAGGGCCCGCTGGTAGTCGGCGAAGCCCGGGGCGGGCAGCAGGCTGCCACCGGCGGCGGCGGCATCCCGGGCCGCCCAGGTGAACAGTTCGGCGGCGCCATTGCCGGGCAGCAGCTGCTCCGGATCGAGCCCGTGGTGGCGGGCCAGGGCACGGCGCAGGCTGGTGTGGTCCCGGTCCGGATAGGGGCGCAGGGGCGCCGCCAGCAGGGCCGCCCGCAGGGCCAGGGGCGGGCCGAAGGGCACCAGGGAGGCGCTGGCATCGAGGATCTGGCCGGGCCGGCAGCCAAGCCGCGCGGCCGCCTGGGCCAGGTTGCCGCCATGGCGCCCGGGATCGGCGCTGGAGCAGCCAACGCCCGCAGAAAACCCTTGCATCGCCCCAGTCAAAGGCCCAGGCCTCCTCCCTGGCCCCAATCCCGTTGCGGGTGCCTGGTCAAGCAGGCCTGCCCATCCCCGCTCCGCCCGCAGGTCGGGCCCAGGCCCCACGGCCAGGCGACCAGCGACCCAGGCCCGAGGGCTCACCCCAAGCGCTCACCAGGGACCTAGCCGGTGCACCGGCCTAGCCTGAGCCGGATTGCCCCAGCCCATGGGTTCCCTGCAGCAGGTCCTCGCCCAGATCAGCGGCGTCCTCCTCGGCAAAGAGGAGCAGGTGCGGCTGGCGGTGGCCTGCCTGGTGGCGGGCGGCCACCTGCTGATCGAAGACGTCCCGGGTGTCGGCAAGACCACCCTGGCCGAGGCCCTGGCCCGCAGTTTCGGCCTGGCCTTTCGCCGCGTCCCCTTCACCAGCGACCTGCTACCCGCCGACCTCACCGGCCTGCGCCTGTTCGACCAACAACTGGGCCAGTTCCGCTTCGAGCCCGGACCCCTGTTCAGCCAGGTGTTGCTGGCCGATGAGATCAACCGGGCCAGCCCCCGCTGCCAGAGCGCCCTGCTGGAGGCGATGGCCGCCGGGCGGGTGAGCGTCGATGGCACCAGCCACCCGCTGCCCACCCCCTTCTGTGTGATCGCCACCCAGAACAGCCTCGACCAGGCCGGCACCTCGCCCCTGCCCGAATCCCAGCTCGATCGCTTTGCCATGCGCCTCAGCCTTGGCTTTCCACCCCGCCAGGCCGAGGCGGCCCTGCTGGCGGGCCAGGCCACGCACCTCGACGGCCTGGCGGCCGTGATCGAAGCGGAGGAGCTGGAGGAGCTGCAACAGCAGGCCAGCCGGGTGGCCTGCGAACCGCCCCTGCTCGACTACCTGCTCGATTTGCTGGCCGCCAGCCGCCAGGGGGGCCTGGCCAGCGGCACGCCCCTCTCGCCCAGGGCCGGCCGGGCCCTGGTGGCGGCGGCCCGGGCCTGGGCCCTGCTTGAGGGCCGCACCTACGTGATTCCCGCCGATGTCCAGGCCGTGTTCCCGGCGGTGGCGGAACACCGGCTCGATGGCGGCCGGCCGGCCCAGGCGCCGGGGGGCTATAGCCGCCAGCTGCTCAGCGCCGTTGCGGCGATCCGTTGAATGGCCAGCGCCCTGCCCCGGCCCGAGCCCGGCCCTGGCCCCACCCCTGAAACGGCCCAAGAGACGCGCCTTGCGTCCATTCACGGGTCTATTCACAGGTCCATTCATGGCTCCATCCCAGGGCAGATGCCCGAGGGCGTCCCTAACCCGATCCCCGCACGGGGTGCTGGGCAGGCGTCCGAACCCTTTCCAGACCGTCTGATCCGGCGACACCGCAGTGCCACCCATCGGCTGGGTCTGCGCAGCCTCTACATCCTGCCGAGTGGCTTCGGCTGGCTCTGGCTGCTGAGCTGCGCCGTGCTGTTCATCCTGGGGGTCCAGGGCAGCAGCCATGGGGCCCTGCTGCTGGCCTACCTGGGGCTGGGGCTGTTCCTGCTGGCGCCCTACCTCACCCAGTTCAACCTGCAGGGGCTTGAGCTGCGCTGCGGCAGCCCGGCCCCCGGGTTTGCCGGCGATGTGGTTGCTTATCCGGTGCAGGCCACCAGCCGTGACCAGCGCCTGGCCCTGGGCGCCCGCTTCCGCAGCAGCGAGGGCGACCTGGGTTGGAGCGGCAGCCTGGAGCCCGGCCAGCAGTGGCTGGCCCTGCCCTGGCGCCCCAGCCAGCGGGGCCTTCAAACCCCCGGGCGCCTGCGGCTGCACTCCAGCGCCCCCCTGGGGTTGTTCGTGTGCTGGACCCTCTGGGATCCGCCCGCCCCCCAGCTCATCTATCCGGCCCGGCGGCCCGGGCCCGTTCTGGAACTGGACCGACCCCAGCCCCGGGAGCGGCATCTGGCCCAGGAAGGCGCCGCCGACCAGGCCGCCGGCAGCGAGACCTGGCGTGACCTGAGCCCCCACCGGCCGGAGGAGGGGTTGGCGCGCCTGGCCTGGAAACACCTGGCCCGCAGCGGCGAGCGCTACGCCAAACGCTTCGCCGATCCCCAGCCCCGCCCCCGCCTGCTGGCGCCCGAACCCTCCCTGCCGCGGGAGCGGGCCCTCGAACACCTCAGTGCCCGAATCTGGCAGCTGGCAGCCAGCGGCGAGACCTACGGCCTCGTGCTGGGAAGCCAGACGATTCCCCCCGCTGCCGGCTCCGCCCAGCTGGAGCGCTGCCTCACGGCCCTGGCCCTGGCGCCGGCGTGATCCAGCCCCTCGCCCGTCGCCTGCACATCTTCAGCCTCAGTCTGTTGGGGCTGCAGCTGCTGAGCAGCGATTGGGACAACCCGCTCACATGGGGCAGCCTCATCCTGGTGGTGATGGCCAGCCTCAAGCTGCGCAATGCCGAACGGCCGGCCGACCTGCGCCGGGGCACCCTGGCCCAGCTGATTGCCCTGGGGGTGTTGGCGGGCCTGAACCCAACCCTGGGGCCGGGCCTGCTGCAGGCCGCCACGGGCCTGGTGCTGGTCGCCGGCTTGATGGCCCAGGAAAGCGGCGGGGCCGGCAGCCTGCGCCAGATCCTCGGTCGCAGTGTGCAGCTGCTGGGGGTCTGCCTACCGCTGTTGGTGCTGCTGTTCCTGTTCATGCCGCGCCTGGGCCCCCTCTGGCCCCATGCCGAGCTGGGGCGGGGCCGCAGCGGCCTCAGCGACCAGCTCGATCCGGGCGCCATTGCCCAGCTGGCCCTCGACCCCTCACCAGCCCTGCGCATGAGTCCGGGCCAGGCGAACGCCCTGCCCCCACCCGACCAGCGCTACTGGCGGGTGCGGGTGCTCGATCGCTTCGACGGCCAGCACTGGCGGGCCGGCGCCCCCCAGGCCCCGGCCCAGGCCTGGCCAGCCCCCACCCCCGCCCCAGCAGGCGCGGCCCAGCAACTCTGGCTGGTGGAGCCCTCGCCCCTGAGAGCCCTGCCCTGGGGCGGCAGCGGCGTGCCCCTGAACCCCGCCATCACCAGCACCCCGAAGGGCGAATTGGTCGGTCCCTGGCAGACCCTGGAGCGCCGCAGCTACGTGCTCGCCGCCAACGGCCAGCCGCCTGCCTGGCAAGGGCAGGCCCCCGAGCGTGCCGACCTGGACTTCGCCGCGGGCAGCAACCCCCAGTTGGAGGCCCTGGCCGAGGGGTGGCGCCAGCAGCTCCCGCCCGCCCAACGGCTCGCCGCCGCCCAGACCCTGTTCCAGGCACAGCCGTTTCGCTACACCCTCCAGCCCCCGCCCCTGGGGGACCAGGCTCCCCTGGATCAGTTTCTGTTCGTCAGCCGGGCCGGCTTCTGCGAACACTTCGCCAGTGCCTTCACCGACCTGATGCGGGCAGCCGGAGTGCCGGCGCGGGTGGTGGTGGGCTACCAGGGGGGCTCCTGGGTGCCGCCCAGCCTCTGGGGCCGCGGCTACCTGGAGGTGCTCCAGCAGGACGCCCATGCCTGGAGCGAAGTGTGGCTGGCCGACCAGGGCTGGGTGCGCATCGATCCCACCGCCTGGGTAGCGCCGGCCCGCATCCAAGCCGGCCTGCGCTCGGGCCTGGCCGGCCAGTGGGCCGACCTGGGCCTGCTGCACCAGGGCCTGCCCTGGCTGCGGCCCCTGGCCCGCAGCTGGACCAACCTCGATCTGGCCTGGAGCCAGCTGCTCCGCTACGACCAATTCAGCCAGGAGCAGCTGATGCTGCGCTGGCTGGGCCCCCTGCGCAGCTGGCAGGGGATGGTGCTGGTGGTGGGGCTGGCCCTGGCCCTGGCCCTGGCCGTGGGGATCCTGGGCCTGCTGCGGCCGACGCCCCGCCAGGACCAGCTGCGGCGCCGGCTCGATCGCAGCCTCAGCCGCCTGGCCCCCTTCCAGCTGGTGCCCCTGCCGGGGGAACACCTGGCGGCCTTCTGCCGGCGGGCCGCGGCCCAGCTGCCGGAACTGGCCCGGAGTCTCGACCAGTTGCAACGCAGCTATGAGCGCCTGCGCTTCGCGCCCCGGAGCCAGGACCGCGTCCAGGCCCGCTCCCTGGCCCGGGCCCTCGGGGCAGCGGATCGGGAGCTGGCTGCCGCCGCATGGCGGCTGAGGCGCAGGCCGGTAGAACGGCTGCAACCGCCGGAGCCCCGATGACGCTGCAGCGCCAACGAGCCCAGTCGCCCAGATCCCTGTCGTCCAAAGCCCAGTCGTCCAAGCTCCAGTCGTCCAGCCGTCGCCGCGGCCCCCTGGCCCTGGCAGGCCTGCTGGCTGCCCTCCAGGCCGCCCATGGCCTGGCTGGAGTCCCAGCCCGGGCCGCCGATCCCACCCAGGTGATGCGCCTGCTCGATCGCCACGGCTGCCCGGGCTGCGCCCTCCAGGATGCGGACCTGGTCCATGCCGAGCTCCAGGGCGCCAACCTGCGCCAGGCCAGGTTGCAGCGGGCCAACCTCAGCGGCGCCCAACTCGATGGCGCGAACCTGACGGGCGCCGACCTGAGCTTCACCAGCCTGGCGGGGGCCTCCCTGCGCGGCACCGACCTGCGCGGGGCCCTGTTGCTGGGCACGGACCTGCGCGAGGCTGACCTGGCCGGGGCCCTGCTGGATCGCAATGGTCTGGCCCAGAGCCACTGGCAGCAGGCCCGGGGCCTGGAGCTCAACCAGCTCGGCTACGCCGCCCTGCACAACGCCGGCGTGACCGCAGCCAACCAGGGCCGCTATCCCCAGGCCGAACAGTTCTTCGCCGAGGCGATCCGCCAATTGCCCGATGCGGCGATCAGCTGGATCGCCCGCGGCATCGCCCGCAGTGAACAGGGCAAAACCACGCTGGCCGCCCAGGACTTCAACTACGCCAGCATTCTCTATGCGCGCATGGGCGATCCAATCGAAGCCGAACAACTGAAGAAAGCCTCGGAGCTGCTGCTGGAAGATCCCAAGGCACCCAAAAAATCAGGCAATGGCATGGGCTCCCAACTGATGGGCGGGGCGTTGGCTGCCTTCCAGTTCCTAGCGCCCCTGGCGGCCAAAGCCCTTATGCCAATGGGACTCTGAGCCAGGCCCAACACGTACCCAAAATCCCAGCACAAGGCCGGCCGCAAAGACTCAGGGCAGAAACTGATCTAGGCTCAAAAACTATCTTGGCCCGTCCTCATCATCTGCCTTGACTCGGCGCTAGCAGGCTGATAGCCATAACCATAAGCGCCCCCATCAGTGTCATTGATGATGCGGGGAGTAACCATGATCACTAATTCACGCTTTTCTCGGGTACTCCCCGAACTGCGAAAGAACTGACCAATAAAGGGCAGGTCCCCAAGAATTGGCCATTTGGTGGAAACTTGGGCGTTGAGGTCAGAAATCACCCCAGTAAGAATGAGGGTTTGGCCGTCGCGCACCCGCACTGACCCAGTATCTAGGCGCCTAACACTCAGAATATTAATTGGCCCACAACCCACCACATTTTGAGTGGATGTTGTAGCTGAAATTGCGGGGGAAAGATTAAAAGTTACATAGCCATTATCATCAATCTTTAAGACCCTGGCCCCAAATATCAAGCCTGAAGTTCCGAAAGAAGGGGTACAAGTAATCACGTTAGAACCCGAGCCAGATCCCCCTGAATTTGATGCGTTGTAACTGACAATGACCTGGCTGCCGACAGTAATAAACGATTCATTGGCACGTTCACGACCAATCGAAGCCTGACCTAAAATAGCTCCGCCGGACCCGACAGACCCGACTCCAGCAGAAGCGCCTCCAGTGATGCTTTCAGGATTATCGCTTAATATTAAAGTCGGAGAAGCGAGCAGCTTCGTGGAAGACGACGTAATCGCAGCATTCAATAAATTGTAGAAATTGTTAGCATCATAGGCAGCGCCTGGATTGACTGGAGCAGGCGCCAGCGGGGGCAATGCTTGCTGAAATGTGTTAACCAATGGGGTAACAACCCCAGTAACGGGGTTAATGAAATAAGTGGTTTCCGTAACAGTCTGATAAACCGGCTTACCAGAGCTTGCCCCACCAGATATTGCAGAAAATTGACCCGGCGGCTGTGTGCTGGTGGGGGGAAGCTTGTCACCCCAGGCGCCAAGGAGTTTACCGTTGTCATTGACAATAAAGTTATTACCATATTTAAACGCAAAGCTATTGCTGATAGCAAGATCATTTTGCAAATTAATATCTAGGATCTTCACAGACAATGCCACTTGCCGCTGACGTAGATCCAACTGGCGAAGGTAATTCTCAGCTACCGCGATCACTGCTGGATCTCCCACGAGGGTAATTGTCTGCAGCCGGCTATCGGTGGTACCAGAAATGCCCTGGAGCGGCCCCTTACCTCCCCCATAGGTTGTAACGGAGGTACTTTCAGATAATGAGTTTTGGCTAGTTGATATACCCCCTTCAACTTGATTGGCCTGGGAAACGCCTGTGGAGGTGGAGGTTGTGCTAACCGAAATCTTGGAAATCAATGCACCAAGGCTGGCGAGGTAATCAGCAGCTGAAAGGGCAGACACCTGATTCAGGCGATACACCTTCGAGAGTTGGTTGCCAAAACTCTGGCCAAGCACATTTTTACCAACCAAGATCAACCTCCCCTGCAGCTTGGCTTGCAACCCAGAGCTCAGCAAAACGGCATTGAAAGCCCTGGAGAAGGGTTCATTCTGAAAGGACATCGTCACAACCGGCCCAGGGGCCTTGGCGGCCACAGCCGCAGAAGCTGCGTTGCCTGGTGTTCCGGAATCATTCACATAAGCAAAGCCATAGCTAGAACTGGCGGCCAGGCTCATCAACACCTCGCGTGCATCCGCATTGCGTAGGGTCATGGTCACCGGGCTGCCGCTGAGGGTAATGAAGCCACGATTACGCAACAGCATTGAGCCCACGGCCATGTCCCCCACAGGGGGGGCCACCGCCCGGGGCTGAAGGGCTGGGGCGTAGGTGGCCTGAGGCACGGTGCCAGGGCTCCTCAGATCGGAGCGGGCCGTTTGGCTACTGGACTGGGGGATCGTGTTGAAGCTAATTACTAGGTTGCGGCCATCGGCACCGATCACGGGCCTGGACAGGGGCAACCCCTGCAGGGGCACCACCTGCACCTGGTAATTGGATCCACCACCCTGCAGGCTGATGCTCTGGATGCCGGCCTCCGGCAGGGACAGGTTCTGGGGCCCGAAGCGCAACACGGCCGGGCTGGAAGTGGTCAATTGGCCGACCCAGCCGTTGCCCGTGCGGCCCTGTTGCAACACGGGCGTCGCCCCTGTGCCCTCGATCACCACATCGACGCCACCGGCGCTGCGCCGCAGGCTGAGGGCGAGGGAAGCCCCCCCCTGGGCTGATCCAGCCGGGCCTGGGGCTCCGCCCTGGGCAGGCGGCTGGGCCCCAGGCCCCGGCTGGCTGGACGCCACCAGGCTGGCCGCCGACCCCTGGGAGGGGCGGGGGCCAGCAGGGGCAGATCCCAACGCGCCGGAGCCAAGAGTGGCCGCCTGCAGGGGAAGGGCCGCCAGGGGCCAGGTCATCGCCGAAGCCAGCAAACCGGCCAGGGGGCCCCGCAGCTGAACCGGGGATCGGCCAGTGGGCCCAGCCCCATTCAGCCATCGCCTGGGACGACGTTCCATCTCGCGGGCAGCCCCTGCATCGTGGCCGCAGCGTATGGGGCCCGAACCGCTGCGGCCAGGCCTCACGGGCAAGTTCATGACCTGGCTGGTTTCGGCGGCAGCGGGGCTGGGGCGGCAGTCTGTTTGGAGTAAAGGCTCACTTTGAGCTTGAGCGTTATCACGCTTGAGGCTGATTCCTCCTGCTTGAGGCTGAGATCGCTCTGAACCACCAACAGACTCAGCGCCTCCAGCCGGCGCAGGAACGTCAGCAGGTTCGGGGCCGAACCATGGGCCGTGATCAGCAGGTCGGTTTTTTTCAGGCCCGGCGCCAACAAGGGATCAGGTAGGGCTGGGGCCTTGCCGGCAGGAGGGGCCTGGCCGCCGGGAGGGGCTGGCACGCTTCCAGGTTGGGCTGGCGCACTTCCAGGTTGGGCAGCCGCGGCCTCCGCCGGTTCGTAGCGATCCAGGAGCACGCCGCTGCGGCTGGCCTCCGCCCCGAGCTGGCTCATGAAGGTGGAGATGTCGCCACTGCCGGCAATCATCGACATCAAGCGTGATTGCAGCTGCTGGGCATTGCGCTGGCGCTGCTCAGCCTGATCGATCTGGCGGCGGTACTGGGGAACGGTCGCGGCCAGGGCCTTGAGCCGGGCCAATTCAGCCTGGTCGGCCGAGAGTTTTTGCCAGCTGGGCAAAACCAGCAACAGGCCGGTGCCGAGGGCGGCCAGGCCCCCGACCAGAACGGGCACCCCCAGCAACACCCGCTCCCGGGTCAGGAGGGTCTGGAACCATGGCTTGGGGTCCTGGGCCTGGAAGTTGGTCATTGCAACACCCCGGCGGTCTGCAGAACCTGCAAGCGTCTGGCCATGCCGGTGGCACCGAGCCGTTGCAGTTGCTTGAGCTGCCCTTCGGGATCCAGGGTCTTGAAGCTGCTGCCCAGCTCAAACCCCACCTTGCTCAGCAGCAGATCCGGTTTGCCATCGCCGCGGCTGACCTTGAGCACCTTGACCGAATCGGGCTGGAACATCGGTGAATAGGCCACTTGCAGCTGCAGGGCGTTGATGCGCTGAAACCCGCCCGGATCCAGGGCCGCTCCCTTGAGGGCCAGGGCGGGTCCCGCGACCGTGGCCTCCTTCAACTCCACGCCGTTGGGGGCCAGCTGGAACAGGTTCGCCACCAGGGCCGAACCGGACGACACAGCCACCAGGCCCTTGGCCAGGCCCTGGTTGCTGGTCTCCAGGGCCTTGGCCCCGGCCTGGGCGCCCTTGAACCGGGCTTCGAGGGCCTTGACCCGGGTGGGCAGGCTGATCAGGTGTTCCAGTTCACCCCCAACCTGGGACTGCCAGTAGCCCAGGGCCAGCTGCAGGCCCAGGGCCGGCAGCAGCAGGACGCCTCCCACCACGCCTCCGAGCAGCAACAGCTGCCAGGCCGGCCGGGTTCTGGATGGATCGGCCGGCAAGCCACTCTCGAGTCGCCGCTGGCGCAGCAGATCAACGGGGCCATGGAACAGGCTGGTCATCGATAGGCCTCCACCTGGGCCAACCCAAGCAATCGCAACAACTCCACGCCAGCAGGGATCGCCCCCTCCTCGGCGGGCTGGGGTTCGGCTGGGGCCGCCAGCCAGCCCAGGGCGATCGGATCGGCCACCACCACCTCCCAGGCCGGCAGCATCTGCCTCAGGGGCAGCACCACGTCATCCTGCAAGGCCGCCTGGGAGCCATGCAGCAGCAGCAGCACCGAGCTAATACCCCGCTCCTGCTGGCGCCAGAAGTCCACCGAACGGCGCAGCTCCTCCACCAGCAGCCCGATGCCAGCCAAGGAGCCGGCCAGCCGCCGCTCGTAAACCGGAATCCCCCGCTGCAACAACAGCAGATGGCCACTGTCCTTGGCGAGGTCGAGCACGGCCACCAGCTGGCCCTCCGGCGTCTGCTGCAGCAGGGGCTCTAGGGCCCGCAACACGCAGACCGGACCCGCCTCAAGGCCCTCGAGAGCCAGACCAGCAATGGCAAAGGTGTCCACCCAGCCCACCAGCAGCGCCCGGCGAACGGCGATCACCAGGGAGGTGGGCAATGGGGCGACCTCCGGCTCCAGGCGAATCTCACGCAGATCGGCCGACTGGAGGGGCAGGCGGAACCCGGCCTCCCGGCCCCGCTGGATCAGCAGGCGCCGGGCATCCTCGGGCCACTCGGCGCCGGGCCACTGCACCAGGTGCCACTCGCAGGCCAGGGCGGGCAGCACCGCCGCCACCCGGGCTCCGGCAAAACCCCGTTCCACCAGGAGGTCGCCGATGAAATCGGCCAGGGCCTCGGACCGCACCGGGATGGCCTGATCACAGGTCCCTGCCGGCAAGGGGATGCGCTCCAACCACTTGATGGTCGGCAGGGCGTGCCCCTGGTGGAGGGCCAGCAGGGTCACGAAATGATCATCCAGCTCAAACAGGACCTGCGATGGAAATAACCAGGTCTGAAGCGGAATCAGGCGATCAACGACACCCGCAAGCACCAAAAGCGACAACCGAGACGTGGGCGCAGATTATCGGCTGTTCAGCGCCAAGTCACGCCACTACCGACCGCTTCACCGATGTGGCGGAAGCCATGGCGATCCAGCTGGGTCAACAACCCTTCCAGAATTGTGGGTACCAGGGCCGGCCCGCCATAGATCCAGCCGGTGTACAGCTGGATCAGGCAGGCCCCCGCCGTGATCCGCTCCCAGGCCGTCTGGGGTGAATCGATGCCGCCCACGCCGATCAGGGGCAGGGCCGGTCCCGCGGTCGCCCGCAGCCGCCGCATCACCTCCAGGGCCCGGTGCCGCAGGGGCGCCCCACTGAGGCCGCCCGCTTCCTCCGCCAGGGTGCGCCCGGTCTGGGCCAGGCGCCGCCCCTCCAGGCCGAAGCGGTCGAGGCTGGTGTTCACCGCAATCACACCGGCCAGGCCTTCCTCGTAGGCGAGGCGGGCAATGCCATCAATGGCATCGTCCTCCAGGTCGGGGGCGATCTTCACCAGCAGGGGCGGGCAGGCCGGCAAGCGCCGCAGCCGTTCCACCAGCCGCCGCAACTGGCTCTCGCCCTGCAGCTCCCGCAGCCCTGGCGTGTTGGGCGAACTGACATTGATCACGGCGTAATCGGCCAGGGGCGCCAACAACTCCAGGGAGGAGGCGTAGTCATCGCCGGCCAGCTCCAGGGGGGTGGCCTTGGATTTGCCCAGGTTCAGGCCGAGCACCGCCGGCCGCTGGCCGGGGGGCTCCAGGGCCTGCCGTTCCAACGAGCGCAGCACCGCCTCGGCGCCGATGTTGTTGAAGCCCATGCGGTTGAGCGCCGCCCGCTCCGCCGCCAGCCGGAACAGGCGCGGCCGGGGATTGCCGGGCTGGGCCTGCCAGGTGATCGTCCCCAGTTCGGCGCAGCCAAAGCCGAACTGGTGCCAGATGCCGGCGGCGACACCGTTCTTGTCGAAGCCGGCGGCCAGGCCCACCGGATTGGCGAAGCGACAGCCAAACAGGCTCTGCTCGAGGCGCAGATCACGGCGCTGCAGCTCGGCCCCCAGGCCGGCCAGGCTGCCGGCCACCAGGGGCCAATGGCGGCGCAGGGAGGCCTGGCCCAGGGCCGCCAGGGTCAGCTGGCTGAGCTGTTCGGCATCGGCACCGTCATCACGGCTGAGCAGGGGGGCCACCCATTGGCGGTAGAGGCCAGCCGTGCTGGTGGCGTCCCCTCGCCCCGAACCGGCTCCTGAGTCAGGCCCAGGCCCGGGATCTACCGCTGCTCCTGCCGGGTTTGGCGCTGCCATGGCCTCAAGTGCCGGAGGATTCCGGATCCGATCCTGCCGCGCCGCGCTCCAGGCGCCAGCGTCCTTCGCCCTGGGGCCTCACCGTCCAGTCCCGCCAGCTCCAGGCCGTTGACTTGCTCGACAGCTGCTTCATGGGCACCTGCACCAGCTGGGCCAGTTCCACCAGGCTGAGGGAATATCCCCCCACCGCCAGGCGATCGGCCAGTTCCAGCCGGCTGAGCAGCTGGGTGAGGGCCGCGGGGGCTGGCTGCTCCGGCGGCGCAACGGGACCAGGAGCTGGAGTCGCCACCGCCAGCACCGTTTGCCGGGCCCGCACCCTGGGGCCCTCTCCCCCTGGCGCCGTCGCCGCTGGCGCGGCGCTGGAACGGACCTGGGCCTGGGGGCTGGCCTGGGCCAGGGCTGGCCGACCACCCTTGGAGAAGGCCACGGCGATCGCATCGCAGCGGTCGTTGTCCGGATCGCCGCTATGGCCCTTCACATAGGTGAACGGCACCGCCGGCAACCGGGCCCGATCCAGGGCCTCCCAGAGGTCGCGATTCAGCACGGGCGAGCCGGAGGCGGTGCGCCAGCCCTTGCGCTTCCAGCCGGCCAGCCATTTGGAGAAGCCATCGATCAGGTAGCGACTGTCGGTGCGGATCGACAGCCTGGGATGGCAGGGCAGGTGCTTGAGCTGCTCTAGCAGGGCCAGGGCGGCGGTCAGCTCCATGCGGTTGTTGGTGGTGGCCGGGTCGGCCGCCCCGAATTCCTGCACGCTGCCGTCCTCAAAGCGCAGCAAACTGCCCCAGCCGCCCGGCCCTGGGTTGCCGCTGCAGGCGCCATCGCAGGCGGCCGCCACCACCCGGGGCGGGGACTGGTCAGGATCCACTAGGCCGCTCCGGCAAGGTCTGGTACAAAGCGGGTTGAGTGCGTCGTTGAGGAGCCTTCCCCATGCAGCGAACCTACCTCCCATGGCTGGGGATGGCGGCGTTGGCGGCCGGCGCCGCGGTCAGCGCCACGGCAACCCTGCTGCCCCGCGCCCAGGCCGTCGACCTGTTCACCAGCCAGCCCGTGGACAAGGCCCGCTTCGCCGTGCTGGCCAAGCCCGTGGGCCGCAGCGACTGGAACCTGTTGGTGCTGGAGCAACTGGCCCCCCTGCCCCATTGCTGGGAAAGCCGGGCCGACGGCCTGGTGGATCCGGCCCTCAACCGCTTCGACTACACCGGCATCTGCAGCCGCTACCTGGACAGCAACGGCTACTCGCTCCGGGTCGGCCAGACCGACCTGGGCAGCAGCTACCGCCTGCGGCTGCAACAACAGGGCACCAGCCTGCAGCTGCTGGCCATGAACCCGAATGAGGCCAGCGAGCTGCTCGTGGCCAAGGGCAGCATCAGCCGCCGCGACCGCGATGGCTTCGTTGCCCTGGAGCTGGAGCCCGGCTGGGAGCTGCAACGGCGCCTCTATGGCCAGCAGGCCCTCAGCCATCTCTATTTCGCCAATGCCACCCCCCTGGCCCGCCTGCTGGCCAGCGCGGCCCCGGCAACAGGAGCCTCCGCTGGCCTGGCCGCCACGCTCACCCCAGCCCAAGCCTCCCTTTCGGGCTCCCCAGCAGGACGCAACGGCGGCGAAGGCCCGATCGCCCTGCAGGTGATCCCCTTCAGGCCATGAGCCGGCCCCCGGGCCAGCGGACAGTTGCCGCAGCGGCCCAGACCCCGCACCAGCCCCTTTGACAGCCCCTTAACGTTCTGGGGTGTGAGGAGTGCGGAACGACTTTTCGGGGTCGAAACGAGGACAGACTCCCGGAAACCGTTCCTAACTCAGAGCCCCTGCCTTCGGCGGGGCTTTTTTTTGTCCATGGCTGGGAGGGTTGGACGGCCAGGCCGGGCTGGGTCGTCCGGGAGCCAGGGGGTGCAGGGCGACCTGCGACCGCCCTGGGCCTGGAGCCGCGGGAGCTACCCCATCGGCTCCGGGGCACGCGAAGGCCCTGGGGCCCAGGGTTTGGCGGAGCCGGCCGCCGGGACAGGCAAAGCCCCAGAAACGGGACGGGCACGGGCAATCAACCGCGAGGAAGCACAAACCCGCCGATGGGCGCCCCAACGCGGACGCTGGAGTGGGCGTGGTGGGCTGGACGTGGACGTCGGCCGGGGGAGCCTGCCCCCCGGCGCCTGCACGGACAGCCAACCGTCGTCGTCCCCTGGCCGGCAGGACGCTGCGGATCCCCCAGGGCAGCAGGGCGTGAGCAGGCTCGAACGGTGGGCGCAGGCCTCCATGCCCCTGCTGGGGGGGCCCAGGTGTGGCGTTGGCCCTGGAGCGTTGGGGGGCAGGTCCGTGAGCCCTAGCGAGGCCCCAGTCCCCCAGTCCAGGGCTCCTGGCCTGGGGCGGTGGGCGCTGGCACGGTCAGGCAACAAAAAAGGCCAGCCCCGCAGGACTGACCTCCTTGATGACAAGCGCAAGAGGAACGCCAACCCAGGGCCCAAGGGCCCAGGCGTCAGCGAACCGGGCTCACTTGATCGTGACCTTGCCGCCGACTTCTTCGACGGCCTTCTTGATCGCCTCGGCATCGGCCTTGGACACGCCTTCCTTGATGGGGGTCGGAGCGCCTTCCACCAGGGCCTTGGCTTCGCCCAGGCCGAGGCCGGTGACTTCGCGGACGGCCTTGAGGACCTTGATCTTGGCAGCGGCATCGAAACCATCGAGGATGGCGTCGAATTCGGTCTGCTCTTCAACGGCTTCAGCGGCGGCAGCGGGAGCTGCGGCCATCACGACGCCGGCGGAAGCGGCGGCGGACACACCGAAGGCCTCTTCGATCTGCTTGACAAGCTCGGAAGCTTCCAGCAGCGAAAGGGTCTTCAGGGATTCGAGAATCTCGTCAGTTTTGGTTGACATGGTTGGGAATCAGCAACAGATCTGTTGGGTGAACAGTTGGATCGGTGGAGCTCAGTGGAATCGCAATCTGCAGGACGCAGAGGGTGATTTCAGCTGCCTTCGCCATCGGCGTGCTGCTTGAGCGCCCGAGCAAGACCGGATGGAACTTCGTTGATGCCCACTGCAACCTTGGTGGCCACGGCATTGATCGCACCGGCGATCTGGGCCATGAGCACCTCCTTGGAGGGCAGATCCCCGATGGCCTTGATGTCGTTCTGGGAGAGGAGTTTGCCTTCGAAAAGGCCCCCTTTCACATCCGACTTCTTCGTGTCCTTCTGGAAGGACTGAATGGCCTTCACCGCACCGCCGACATCGCCCTTGACCAGGACGAAGGCGTTGGTACCGGTGAGCAGGGAATCGAGTTCCGACCAAGCGCTGTTGCCATCAATAGCCCGGCGCATCAAGGTGTTTTTGGTGACCTTGCATGTGCCGTTGCTGGCCTGCAGGCGAACCCGCAGATCAGACATTTCCTTGATGGAGAGGCCCTTGAAATCAAGGACCAACGCCAGTTCGGCCTCACCGAGGAGCCCCTTGAGCTCTTCGACGATCTGTTGCTTGTTCTCCAGCGTGCGGCCCATAGGAAGTGGAACGGATCGGGGGAACAAGCCGGGAACGCGGCCCCAGAAAACAACCCGTCCCGAAGGGACCGGTTGTCGAGGCCGCCTGTCATTCCGTCCGTTCCGGGGCAAAGCCCCGATCGGGTCCAAAAATCGTGCGAGCACCTCGGCAGGACTTATGACCTTGGCAACCCTGAAATCAGGGACCCAGCTCACCTGCTGTCTTGGGTAGGGCGCGTGCCCTCTGGCTTTCGCCAGCTCACCAAGGTACACCACGGGGAGGCCCAGGCCCACTGACACCCTGGCCCAGGCGGGGCAAGGCCGGACCCCCCAACCCTGGAGGCCAGCAAAAACCCCTGTCGAGGGCGACCTGGGTCCGCTCGACAGGGGTTGGTGGGGAACAGGAGGCCAGCGTTGACGGCTGAGCCAGGCTCAGACTCAGCTGTCCTTCTTGATGTCCTGGAGGGCGGTCACATCCACCTGCACCGAGGGGCCCATGGTGGAGGTGATGTAGAGGCTCTTCCAATAGCGGCCCTTGGCGCCACTGGGCTTGTTGCGGTCGATGGTTTCCTGCAGGGCCTTGAGGTTGTCAAGCAGGTTCTCGCCGCTGAAGCTGGCCTTGCCGAAACGCACGTGGACGATGCCGGTGCGGTCGGCCCGGAACTCCAGTTTGCCGGCCTTGAATTCGTTAATGGCGCCTGCCAGGTCGGCGGTGACGGTGCCGGCCTTGGGGTTGGGCATCAGGCCCCGGGGGCCGAGCACCCGACCCAGCTTGGCCACCTTGGGCATCATGTCCGGAGTAGCGATCAGCAGGTCGAAATCCATCTGACCGGCGGCAATCGCATCGACCAGCTCGTCATCACCGGCCAGGTCGGCGCCGGCGGCCTTGGCGGCGGCCACCTTTTCGCCCCGGGCGATCACGGCGATGCGAATCGTCTGGCCGGTGCCGTGGGGCAGGGCCACGGTGGTGCGCAGCTGCTGGTCGGTGTACTTGGGATCGATGCCGAGGCGGGCATGGGCCTCGATCGTTTCATCGAACTTGGCGGTGGCGTTCTGCTTCACCAGCGCCAGGGCATCGAGGGGCGCATAGGCCCGGTCTTCGATCGAGCCCAGCAGGGCTGTATAGCGTTTGGAAACTTTTGGCATGGCGGTGACGGGGTGCGGGCGACCGGTTGGGTCTCCCCCGGATGGGATGGATGGGGAACAGGTCAGCGGCTGGCTGACGGGCCTTGAACTGACCGGCGTCCGGCGGCCAGCAAGGAACTGGACAGCGGTCGGCAGGTGAGCATCAGGCTGGACGGGCTTGGGCGCGGAGCTGAACCGGTTCGAGACTGCGGCTCAGGGAGCCCCAGGCTGGGTTGCCGGCGCTTCAGTCCTTGACGGCGACGCCCATGTTGCGGGCTGTGCCGGCGATGATGCGCATGGCCGCTTCAACGCTGGTGCAGTTGAGGTCGGGCAGCTTGGTTTTGGCGATCTCTTCGAGCTGGGCCTGGCTGATCGCTCCCACGGACCCCTTGGCGGAGGTGGGGGCGCCCTTTTCGATGCCGGCGGCCTTGGAAATCAACACCGAGGCGGGGGGCGTCTTGGTGATGAAGGTGAAGCTGCGATCTTCGTAAACGGAGATCTCAACCGGAATCACATAGCCGGCTTTCTCTTGGGTACGGGCGTTGTACTCCTTGCAGAAGGCCATGATGTTGACCCCGTGCTGACCGAGGGCAGGGCCCACCGGCGGTGCGGGGTTGGCTTTGCCGGCATTGAGCGCCAGCTTGATAATGGCAACGACTTTCTTGGCCATCGGCAGTGTTACGGGACAGGACTCCCCAAACGGGAGTGCGGATCGGACCTCCCAGGACTGGGAGCTGCGGATCGCCAGCCCGGAAGGACTGACGCTGGGGCGAGCCACCCGCAAGGGTGATTCGCCAAGGGCCGCCCTCCGCAGGGAGACGGCCGGGTTGGATCAGCTCTGCTTGCTGATCTGGGAGAACTCGAGTTCCACCGGGGTTTCCCGGCCAAAGATCGAGAGCAGGGCCTTGAGCTTGCTGCGTTCGCCCGACACTTCGATCACCTCGCCCTGGAAGTCCTTGAACGGACCGGCGGTCACCACAATCTGATCGCCTTCGGTGAGATCCACCTTCACCACCGGCTTCTTCTCGGCAGCACGGCGGAAGATGCGGTCCACCTCCTGGCGGCTGAGGGGGCGCGGCTTGATGTGGCCGCGCACCTTGCCGGTGGCGCGCCGCTCTTCCTGGCCCACGAAGTTGATCACGTTCGGGGTGCTGCGCACCGCCATCATTGTGTCCTCATCGAGGATCATCCGCACGAGCACATAGCCCGGAAACACCTTTTCTTCGGTGGACTGGCGGCTGCCGTCCTTCTTCACCTTCACCGCCGGGGTCTGGGGGATCTCGATCTCCAGGATCCGGCTATCCACGCCCAGGGTGACCGCCCGCTGTTCCAGGGTGGCCTTCACCTTCTTTTCGCAGCTGGAGGCCACCTGCACCGCATACCAACGGGCCACCTGGGGGCGGGTTTCTTCAACGGCGGCCTCCGCCGGGGCGCCCAGGTCCAGCACCACGGGGGCTGGGGCAGCCAGGTCGTCGTCGCCCAGCCCGGGGGCGGCGGCGAAGGCCGGATCGGCGGTGGCGAAATCGACGTCAGACACGGGAGTGGGGAAGGGAGGATTCAGCGGAAGATCTGGCTGGAGGCCCAGCCGTAAAAGCGACTGACGGCGGCGATGGCAAAGGCGGAGAGCGTCACCATCAAAATCACCGCCACCGATTCACTGAAGAGCTGCTGGCGACTGGGCCACACGACCTTGCGCAACTCGGCCAGGGTCGACGCGACGAACCCGTCGCCAGCCGCCTCGGCCCCGTCGCCATCGCTGGCCGTGGCCACCGCAACCACCCCCTCTGCCTGGGGCAGGGAGTCGTCCGGGGCCTGGGGTGAGGGGGAGCGCTGATCCACGGCAGGGGGTCACACCGGTGAGGGTTGACACACCGGCAAACAATCACCCTACCGGATCTGGCTCCCAGGCCCCAGAACCGCCGCTGACCCACCCCTCGTCCCTGCCCCCAGCCGCCCCGCCGTCCCGGGCGAGGGGGTGGTCCGCCGGCTCATTGGGGTGGGGGCTCGGCCAGGGGGGTGAACAGCAGGGGCTCCAGGCCCCGGTCGTCACCGGCAGCCTCGCTCACCCGCACCCCCCAGAAGCCGGCGAAACGCTCCTCGAGCAGCTCGGTGGCCAGGGGGTTCTCCAGGCTGCGGCGCAGCAGACGCCGCAGCGGACGGGCCCCGTATTCGGGCTCGTAGCCCTGGCGGGCCAGGCGGGCGACCACGGCCTCATCCACCTGCAGCACCAGCTGCTGCTCCTGCAACAGGGCGGCCAGGTCGGCCAGCTGCAGGCGCACGATCCGGGCCAGGTCCTCGGGCCGCAGGGGCCGAAAGCGGATCACCTCGTCGATGCGGTTGAGCAGCTCCGGGCGGAACTGCTGGGCCAGGGCCCGGTCCACCGCCTCCCCCAGGGCGGCGTCGCGTTCGGCCTGCTCCTGGGCCGACGGCGGTTCAGCGCCAGGGGCGGCCCGGGCACTCTCCAAAATCGCCCGGCTGGCCAGGTTGCTGGTCATCACCACCACCGTGTGGCGGAAATCGACCGTGCGGCCCTGGGAATCGCTGAGGCGGCCGTCATCAAGCACCTGCAGCAGGATGTTGAACACATCGGGGTGGGCCTTCTCCACCTCATCGAGCAGCAACACCGCGTAGGGCCGGCGCCGCACCGCCTCGGTGAGCTGGCCGCCCTCCTCGTAGCCCACGTAGCCGGGAGGAGCCCCCAGCAGCCGGGCCACGGCATTGCGCTCCATGAATTCGCTCATGTCGAGCCGCACCAGGGCCTCCTCCTCATCGAAGAGGGCGGCGGCCAAGGCCTTGGCCAGTTCCGTCTTGCCCACGCCCGTGGGGCCGAGGAACAGGAACGAGCCCACCGGTCGGCGTGGGTCCTTCATGCCGGCCCGGGCGCGCCGGATCGCCGCCGCCGCCGCTGCCACCGCCTCGGGCTGGCCGATCACCCGTTCGGCGAGGCGCTGCTCGAGCTCGAGGAGCTTCTGGCGTTCGCCCGCCAGCAGCCGCTGCACTGGAATGCCGGTCCAGCGGGCCACCACATCGGCGATGTCATCGGCCTCCACCTGCTCGCGCAAGAGGGACAGGCCGCTAGCCCGATCGGCCTGGAGCTCCTGCTCCAGATCCAGGCGCCGTTGCTGGACGCCATGGAGCTGGTCGTATTCGAGCCGGGCCGCCTCCTCCAGGTCGCCAGCGCGCTCGGCGGCGGCGATCGCCTGGCGCAGGTCGCCGTCATCGGCGAGCAGCTGGCGCCATTCGGCCAGCTGGGCCCGCTCCGCCTGCCAGCGCTGCTGCAGGTCCTGCAGGGTTTCGATCGCCAGCTGGCGCTGCTCCTGCAGCTGCAGGCGTTCCGCCATCGGCGCAACTTCGGCCGCCAACAGGGCCAGTTCCACGCGGCGCAGCTCGGCCTCGGCCTCCTCCACCAGCCGCGGCTTGGAGGTGGCCTCCATCTTCAGCTGGGCGGCCGCCTCATCGATCAGGTCGATGGCCGAATCGGGCAGGCAGCGGTCGCTGATGTAGCGGTCGGCCAGCTGGGCGGCGGCCACCACGGCCCCATCGGTGATCGTGACGCCGTGGTGCAGCTCGTAGCGCTCCTTGAGGCCGCGCAGGATCTCGATGCTCACATCCCGGCCCGGCTCCTTGATCAGCACCTGCTGGAAGCGACGGTTGAGGGCCGGATCCTTCTCCACCGTGCGGCGGTAGTCCTCGGCGGTGGTGGCCCCGATGCAGCGCAGATCGCCCCGGGCCAGCACCGGTTTGAGGATGCTGCCCGCATCGGCGCTGGAACGGTCGCTGCTCACCACGGTGTGCAGCTCATCGATGAACAGGATCACGCCGGCACCGCCGTCGCTGGCCTCGCTGGCGGCCACCTCCATCAACACGCTGCGCAGCCGTTCCTCGAACTGGCCGCGGAACTTGGCGCCGGCGATCAGGGCCCCGAGGTCGAGGGCGATCAGCCGCTGGCCCTTGAGCGAATCGGGCACCTCGCCGGCCACGATCCGCTGGGCCAGCAATTCGGCGATGGCCGTTTTGCCCACGCCGGGCTCGCCGATCAACACCGGGTTGTTCTTGCTCCGGCGCGACAACACCTGGATCAGGCGCCGGATCTCGGTGTCGCGGCCGATCACCGGATCGAGCGCGCCGGCGCGGGCGGCGGCGGTGAGATCGCGGCCGTAGGCCTCCAGGGCCCCGGGTTCCCGCTCCAGGCGCAGGCCAGGCCCCTCGCCAGGTTCCGCCACCGCAGCGGGGCCCGGGGCCTGGGAGCTGGTCCCAGGACGGGATAGGGAAGACCCAGCCGCGGAGCCGGCCGGCGAGCGGACCAGGGCTCCCCCAGTCGGGTTGCGGGCCCCCTCAGGCAGATCAATCCAGTCATCGGCTTGGCGGCGGCCCCGCTCCAGGGTTTCCCCGGAATCCGGACGTCGACCCGACTCCATGGGCCGAGGCGGCCCAGCCGGCTGGGAGGCCGCCCGCTGGGGAGGACCTTCAGGGCCCTGCCGCTCGCTGGCGCCGCCGGCGCTGCGCAGCTGGCGCAGCAGCAGCTCCTCGCTCAGACCCTCGGCCGCGAGCAGGGAGGCGCCGCAACGGGGCTCATCGAGCAGGGCCAAGAGCAGGTGGGGCCCATCCAGCCAGCGGGAGCCCCAGCTGGCCCGGCGCCGGTCGGCCGCTTCGAGCAGGTCTTCGAGGGCATCACCCACGAACAGCTGGGCACCGGAGCCGCTGGGCTGGTCGGCGCAGAAGGCATCGAGCCGATCGAGCAGGCGCTCGGGCTGGATCGGCAAGGGATCCACCCAGGCGCCGTAACGCGGATCACTGAACAACACCTGCATCATGTGCTCCACATCCATCTGGCCATGGCGCCAGCGCCGGGCCTGGTCCTGGCTGGCGAGCAGCAGCTCCCAAGCCAACGCACTGAACCGATCCGGCTCGGCCGTGAGGCTGCCGCGGCCCGCATCGGCGCCGGGGTTGCCCGTGGAAGTGAGTCCTGAAGTCATTGCCCCTGCCATTGCTAACGCCTTTGCCGTGCTGGAGCCCGTCCCGGAGCCGGGGACCAAAGCCCAACAGGGGCCAGGGTCCCTGCCACCCCTGAGGGCGCCCTGGGATCAGGTTGCATGGGCGCGGGAGGCGAGCTGGATCAACTCCAGCTTGTAGCCATCGGGATCCTCCACGAAGGCGATCACCGTGCCGCCCTCGCTCATCGGCCCCGGTTCGCGTACCACCTTGCCCCCCTTGCTGCGGATCGCCTCGCAGGTGCCCACGATGTCGTCGACCCCAATGGCGATATGGCCGTAGGCCGTGCCCAGCTCGTAGCTGCTGGTATCCCAGTTGTGGGTGAGTTCAATCACGGCGGTGTCGGCCTCCTTGCCGTAGCCCACAAAGGCCAGGGTGAAACGGCCGCCGGGGTAATCGCGGCGACGCAACAACTCCATGCCCATCACTTCGGTGTAGAAGCTGAGAGATCGCTCCAGATCCGTAATCCGCAGCATCGTGTGGAGCAGACGCATGGGGCTGGCCAGGTCAGGTCTCCCCATTCTCTCCAGCCAGCTGCCTGGGGCCAGCCTCCATTCAGTGCCAACCAGCACAAATGGCCGGAGGGGGGCGGCCCATAGGATCGGACAGTTCCTTTTGGCCTGTTGTGATCGACTCCCTCGACCTCGTCATCGATTCCATCGTGGCCCGGGAAGTTCTCGATTCCCGTGGCAACCCAACCGTTGAAGCGGAGGTGCTGCTCGAGGGGGGGGCCACCGGTCGGGCGATGGTGCCCAGTGGCGCCAGCACCGGCGCCCACGAAGCCCACGAGCTACGCGATGGCGATGCCAGGCGCTACTTCGGCAAGGGGGTGCTCCAGGCCGTCAGCAATGTGGAAGAGAAGATCGCCCCGGCGCTATTGGGCCTGAGCGCCCTCGACCAGGGCACCGTCGATGCCGCCATGGCGGAGCTCGATGGCAGCGACAACAAATCGGCCCTGGGCGCCAACGCCGTGCTGGCCGTGAGCATGGCCGTGGCCCGGGCCGCCGCCAACGGGGTGGGCCTCCCCCTCTACCGCTACCTGGGCGGCCCCATGGCCACCCTGCTGCCGGTGCCGCTGATGAACGTGATCAACGGCGGCGCCCACGCCTCCAACAACCTGGATTTCCAGGAATTCATGCTTGTGCCCCACGGCGCCAGCAGCTTCCGCGAGGCCCTGCGCATGGGCGCCGAGGTGTTCCACACCCTCAAGGGCCTGCTCTCGGCCCAGGGCCTCTCCACCGCCGTGGGCGATGAGGGCGGATTTGCGCCGGATCTGGCCGGCAACGACGCCGCTGGCGAACTGCTGATCCAGGCCATCGAGAAGGCCGGCTACCGCCCCGGCGACCAGATCTCCCTGGCCCTGGATGTGGCCAGCACGGAGTTTTACAAGGATGGCCGCTACGCCTTCGGCGGCGGCAGCTACACCAGCGCCGAAATGGTCGACCAGCTCGCCCAGCTGGTAAGCCGCTACCCGATCGTCTCGATTGAGGACGGCCTGGCCGAAGACGACTGGGAGGGCTGGAGCCTGCTCACCGAGCGGCTCGGCAAAACCGTGCAACTGGTGGGCGACGATTTGTTTGTGACCAACAGCACCCGCCTGCAGCGGGGCATCGACCAGGGCATCGCCAACTCGATCCTGATCAAGGTCAACCAGATCGGCTCCCTCACCGAAACCCTGCAGGCGATCGACCTGGCCGGCCGGGCCGGCTACACCAGCGTGATCAGCCACCGCAGCGGCGAAACCGAAGACACCACCATCGCCGACCTGGCGGTGGCCACCCGGGCGGGCCAGATCAAGACCGGCTCCCTCAGCCGCAGCGACAGGGTCGCGAAGTACAACCAGCTGCTGCGCATCGAAGACGAACTGGGCAGCCAGGCCGTGTATGCCGGCGTCGAAGATCGGGGCCCCCGCGGCAAGGGCTGAGGCCCCATTTCGCAGCCCCCGGGTTCCCCGGGGGTCCACTTGATTCGTGGCAACGGACTAGGCCGGCGAGCCCTAAGCAGTTAACCCTGGGGGGTCTCAGTCGGGTCTGCTGCAGCAGGGACGCCGGCTCCAGGCAGTTTTTCCAGGCGCAGATCGCGCTTGAGCCGGCCTTGCAACTTCAGCCAGCCCAGGCCCACCGGCAGGCCCGCCACCAGGGGAATGGCGGCCAGGGCTGGGCGGGTGCTGGCCCCAAGCAGGGCCGCCGCCACGGCCAGGGCACCGAGCAGGAAGGATTGGCCGGCCACCTGTTGGGCCACGGCGAGGCGGCGCAGCAGCCGGTCGGTTTCACCGGCGCGGATCTGCACCTGCAGGTCACCCTGCTCGATGCGGGCCAGGCTTTCCTCCAGGCGGCGGGGAATGCCGAGGGCGCGGCTGCCCACCTCGGCCGCCTGGCGACCCAGCTGGTTGATCAGATCGTTGGGGCCACTGCCGCTTGCGGTCATCAGGGGAAGCAGGTAGGGGCGGGCGATGGCAACCAGGCTAAAGCCGGGATCGAGGCTGCGGCCCACCCCCTCGAAGGTGGAGAGGGCCCGCATCACGAAGATCAGCTCCGAGGGCAGGCGAAAGGGCTGGCCGTACACCAGGTCGTAGAGATCCCCCGACAACTTGGCAAGCACATTGGAATCAAATGGTGGCGTGAGGGCATCGGTGAGCATCACCCGCACCAGCCGGCGCACCGGGCCGGGATCAATCCCCGTGGCAATCACCCCAGCCGCCTGCAACTCGCTCACCAGGCCACCGGCATCGCGGGCGGCTGCGGCGGTGACCATGCGTCCCAGCCGGCTGCGCAACCGCTGGGAGATCTGGCCCATCATGCCGAAGTCGTAATAGATCAGGGCCCCATCGCGGGCCACGGCCAGATTGCCGGGATGGGGATCGGCATGGAAGAAGCCGAAACGCACCAGTTGCTGCAGATAGCTGGCCGCCCCCTTTTCCGCCACGGCCGCCGGATCGATGCCAGCCTCCATCAGGGCCTGGCGGTCGGTGATCTTGATGCCGGGCACGTAATCAAGGCAGAGCACCCGCCGGGTGGTGAGCTCCCAGACCACCCCGGGAATACGGATGCCACGGTCGTCTAAAAACTGCTGGCGGAAACGGGCCGCATGTTCGGCCTCCAGGCGGAAGTCCAGCTCCCGCAGCAACACCCGCCGGCATTCCTGGGCAATCGACACCCAGTCGCGGCCCTGGCCCCAGCGGGGATGGCGCTGCAACACGGCGGCGATCTGCTGCATCACCTCAAGATCGAGCCGGAACAGGCGCTCAAGCCCGGGCCGCTGGATCTTGAACACCACCTGGCGACCGCTGCGCAGCCTGGCCCGGTGCACCTGGGCCAGGCTGGCGGCGCCCAGGGGGCTCTCGTCGAGATCCACCACCTCGACGCAGCGTTCGCCCAGCTCCTGCTCCAGCAGCTGCTGGGCCACCGCAAAGGGGAAGGCGGGCACCTGGTCCTGGAGGCGGGCCAGCTCCTCGACATAGCCGGCCGGCAACACATCGGGCCGGGCCGAGAGCAGCTGGCCCAGCTTGATGAAGGCCGAGCCCAGGCCGAGCAGTTCGCCGGTGAGCCAATGGGCTCGCCGTTGCTGGCGGGCGGCCCGGCGTTCCGGGGTGACGCCGCCGCGATAGGTCCAGTCGGCACCATCGGCCCAGAGGCCCGCCAGCAGGCGCAGCATCGAGAGCCAGATGCGCAGGGAGCGCCGGACACTGCGCAGGCCCAGCAGCAGGCGCGCCATCAGGACCGGTCCTCGAGTTGGCGCGCCAGGGCAGCCACCTGGGCCCGCAGCTGGTCGATCTGGTCCTGGGGGTCGACGGCAGGGGGCTGGCTAGCGGCGGTGGGGGCAGCGGAGGAGTGGTCCTGGCCATCGGCGGACCAGGACCCAGCCCCAGAGGCGGGTCCGGCAGCCTCGCCCTGGTCGAGCCGATCGGCCTCCAACTCCACCTCCTCAACAAACAGCTGCCATTCCCGACGCAGCCGCTCGGGCGCGTCCTGGGCCAGAAGGGCGAACTCGGCGGCCGCATCGGCCAGGCCGCTGCCAACGCGCACCATCAGGCGATTGAGGGTGGCCTGAATCAGGGACTGGGGCGCAGGCATGGGGGGCCGGCCGGCCAAAGCAAAAGGCTGGTGAAACTGTGGCAGATCAGGGCCGGCCGCCGGGGCTCGCCGCCGGCGGAGCTGGCAGGGATGGGGCGCTGGGGGCCGTCGGTGGCATCGGCAACTCCGGCGCATTGGGTGGCTCCTGGTCGGCGCCGGAATTCGGGGCCGGCTCGCCAGGGGCCTGGCCCCCATCGGCAGCAGCGGCATCCTCTTTGGCCTTGGCCGCAGCCTTGGTGTCCTCCTCCTGCCGCAGCCGCTCCTGTTCAAGGGAGTCGAGATCGGCCCGAAGCGGCTCAGGACTGGCTCCGTAACGCAACCGCAGGCTCTCCAAGCCGGAGCCCGGAAAGGGCTGCACATCAAAGTTGCGACCGAAGTGCACCAGTTCACCCACCTGCAGGTTGAACAGGCGCTGGCTCAGCCCGTAGCCCAGGCCAAAACACACCCCCACCACCAGCGGCCCAACCCAGGAGCGGGGGCGGTGCTGCGACGCCGGTGCGGCCTTGGCCATCCCTTTCCCACCGACAAGAGTGGGCATTCTGCCAGTCGCTGCAAGGATGGTGCCCCCAAACCTGGGCCGTCCCGGTCAAGCCGTGAAGCTTCATCTCTCCCATCAGTCCAAACGCTTTCTGGTTTCACTGCATGTCATCTGCGCGATGGGCTGGACAGGCTCCGTTCTCGCGGTCCTTTTTCTACTGAGGTCCCATAAAGATGCCCCCCTGGCGCTTGCCTACGCCAGTGCAAGGCTATGCCAGCAGATTGACGATCAGCTGATCATTCCTTTTGCGATGCTGAGTCTTGTCTCTGGCCTGGCGCTTTGTGCGATGACCTCCTGGGGCTTCATCAAACACTGGTGGGTGATCGCCAAAGGCCTACTGACGGTGGCATTCATTGTTTTTGGCACGATCGCCCTGGGGCCTTGGCTGAACAAAAGCGCCGCAATCGCCATCGCAGCCAGCCCCCCTTGGGATCAACCGATTGCATCCGCCGATCCACACTTCCTGCACCTTGCGAACCTTCTCTCCCTCGGCATTCCGCCCCAATTCTTCTTACTCCTTTTTGTTGTTGTGGTGTCCTACGTCAAACCCTGGGGCACCACCCCCTGGCGCCGCAAATGACGCTGCGAGGGAATCTGGCTAGCCAGCCTGCACCCTCAACAGCGAAGCCCACTTGGCCTACGTCGTGTAATCGGCGTTGATCCGAATGTATTGATCCGAGAGATCACAGCCCCAGGCCCGGCCTTGGCCAGATTCGTTGCCAACGCTGAGGCGAATCAGCACGGTGTCGTCCTGGAGGTAGGCGGCGGCGGCCCGGTCGCGGATGTAGCCGGATGCTGCCGGGCGATCGAAGGCCAGGGGTTGGCCGGCGGCCATCAGTTGGTGGTCCCCCAGCCAGAGGGCCACGGCGCTGGGATCGAAGGCCACGCCGGAGCGGCCGGCCGCCGCCAGGATCCGGCCCCAGTTGGGGTCGCGGCCGTGGATGGCGCATTTCACCAACGACGAGCCACAGACGGTGCGGGCCAGCGTGATCGCCTCGGCATCGCTGGCCGTTCCCGCCACCTGCACCTCGATCAGGCAGGTGGCCCCTTCGCCGTCGCGGGCGATGGCCCGGGCCAGGCCGATCGCCACCGCCGTCAGGCCGGCCTCTAGGGCGTCAAAGTGTTCTGGGCTTAGGGGCTCGCCGGCTGCAAAGGCCAGGAAACAGTCGTTGGTGCTGGTGTCGCCGTCCACCGTGATCGCATTGAAGGAGCGATCCACCGCCCGCTTCACCATCGCCTGCCAGCGCTCCGCAGGCACAGCGGCATCGCAGGTGAGGTAGCCCAGCATCGTGGCCATGGTCGGGTGAATCATTCCCGACCCCTTGGCCATGCCGCCGATGCGCACCCGCCGGCCGCCCAGGGTGGCCTCTAGCGCCAGTTGTTTGTCGACCAGGTCGGTGGTGAGGATCGCCCGGGCGGCGGCGTCGCCGCCGTTGGGGCTGAGGGCGGCCACCAGGGGGTCCAGCCCCGCCAGCAGGGTGTCCATCGGGATCGGCACGCCGATCACCCCGGTGGAGCAGATCAGCACCTCGCCAGCGGCCAGGCCCAGGCGCTCGGCCACGGCGCCCGTAGCCCCCAGGCTGTCGAGCAGGCCCCGCTCGCCGGTGCAGGCATTGGCCTGGCCGGAGTTGGTCAGCACGGCCCGGGCCCGGCCCCCACTAGCGGCCAGGCGCTCGGCGCAAAGATCAACGCAGGCCGCCCGCACGACGCTGGCGGTGAAGGTGCCAGCGCAGACCGCCCCGGGCGGCGCCACCAACAAGGACAGGTCGGGGTTGCCCGAGGCCTTGAGGCCGGCCGTGATCCCGGCAGCCAGGAACCCCTGGGGGGCGGTCACACCGCCAGAGATCGGGTGCCAGGGATGGGTCACGGGGGCGCCGTTGCTGCAACCTTGAGCATCGGACAGACCCCGCCCCAGCGGCGACACCCCATGGCTGACTCGCCCCGCTGGCAGGGCCCCCAACGGCGCATCGGCCTCACCGGCGGCATCGCCACCGGCAAAAGCAGCGTGGGCCACTGGCTGGCCGACGTCGCCGGGGTCCCCGTCCTCGATGCCGACCGCTTCGCCCGCGAGGCCCTGGCACCGGGCTCCCCTGGGGCCCGGGCCGTGGAAGAGCGTTACGGCGCGGCGGTGCTGGTGCCCCCTGGGGCTGGGGCCGCGGCGGCGCAGCTCGATCGCTCCGCCCTGGGCCGCATCGTCTTCCACGACCCCGCCGAGCGCCGTTGGCTGGAGCAGCTGGTCCATCCCTTCGTGGGCGCCCGCTTCGACCAGGAGCTGGCCGCCCAGGCCGGGGCCCCCGTGCTGGTGCTGATGGTGCCCCTGCTGTTCGAGGCGGGGCTCACGGGCCTCTGCAGCGAGGTCTGGCTGGTGGACTGCGACGAGGACCAGCAGCTGCAACGCCTGATCGCCCGCGACCACTGCAGCCCAGCCGAAGCTCGGTCCCGGATCGCCGCCCAGTGGCCCCTGGCCCGCAAACGGCCCCTGGCCGATGCCCTGATCAGCAACCGGGGCCCAGCCGGCCAGTGGCAGGGGGCCCTGGAAGAGCTCCTGGCCGATCCCCCGCCAGTAAGAAGGGGGCCTGGGCAGCCGCCCCACGCCTGAAAGCCCGAACGGTTGACCACCCCAACGGATTGAACGGCCAGCTCCCTTCCACTGAACCGGGGAGGTCCCGGTCCTATCCCTTGAGCTTTTCGATCAGGATCTGATTGGCCAGCTTGGGATCGGCCTTGCCGCCGGTCTGTTTCATCAGCTGGCCGACAAAGAAGCCCTGCAATTTGGTCTTGCCGCCCCGGAACGCTTCCACCTCGGCGGGGTGGGCCGCCAGCAACTCCTCGACGATGGCCGTGATCGCCGCCGGATCGCTGATCATGCCCAGCCCCTTGGCCGCCACGATCGCCTTGGGCGAGCCGCCCTGGGCGAGTAACTCGGGCAGCAATTCTTTGGCAATCTTGCCGCTGATCACACCGGTCTCAATCAGTTGCACCATCTCGGCGAGCTGCTCCGGCCTGAGGGGCAACGCGGCGATCGAGAGGCGATTGGCATTCACATAGGCGGCAATGTCACCCGTCACCCAGTTGGACACGGCCTTGGCATCGGCGCCGGCAGCCACGGCCGCCTCGAAGTATTCGGCCATGGCCCGCTCGTCGGTCAACACCCGGGCGTCATAGGCGGAGAGGCCCAGGGCTTCGGCGTAACGGTGGCGTTTGGCGGCGGGCAGTTCCGGCAACTCGGAGCGCCAGCTTTCGCGCAAGTCAGCGCCCACTTCAATCGGTCCCAGATCGGGATCGGGGAAGTAGCGGTAGTCGCTGGCCCCCTCCTTGCTGCGCATGCTCTTGGTGAGCTGCTTGCCCTCATCCCAGAGCCGGGTTTCCTGCACCACCCGTTCACCGGCCTCATAGGCCTTGATCTGGCGCTGAATTTCGTAATCGCAAGCCTTCTGAATCGCTGAAAAGGAGTTCATGTTCTTGATCTCCACCTTCGTCCCGAAGGGCGCATCAGGACCGCGCCGAACCGAGATGTTGACGTCACAGCGCAGCGAACCTTCCTGCATGTTGCCATCACTCACGCCGAGATAGCGCATGATCCGGCGAATCTCGGAGGCATATTCGGCGGCCTCCCGGCCCGTGCGCAGGTCCGGCTTGCTAACAATTTCAGCCAGGGCAACGCCGGCGCGGTTGTAATCCACTAGAGAGTGGGTACTTCCGGCCAGACGATCACTACCGGCATGCACGAGTTTGCCGGCATCTTCTTCCATGTGGAGCCGTTCAATGCCGATGGTCTTGAGATAGGTGTCTTTCCCCTTCTCGGCCACCTCCACTTCGATCCAGCCATTTTCGGCGATGGGCTCGTCGTATTGGGAGATCTGATAGTTCTTCGGCAGATCCGGATAAAAATACTGTTTACGATCAAACTTGCTGTGCTCGGCGATCTGCAGGTTGAGTGCCATCGCCGCCTTCACCGCATACTCGAGCACCTTCTGGTTCAACACCGGCAAGGTGCCGGGCAGACCGCAGACCACCGGGTCGATGTGGGTGTTGGGGTCATCGCCGAAGGCCGTGGACGCAGCCGTGAAGATCTTGCTGTTGGTGCCCAGCTGCACGTGGGTCTCCAGACCGATCACGGCTTCCCAGGCGGGTTGGCTGCTTCTGCTTGGGGCCGGTGAAACCGCTGCGCTGGCCGAGGCCATAACCCTGTTCTCCTGAGTACCGAGGCGTGGGGCGATCCTATGGGGGCTGCCAACCCGTAGCGCCCCCCTGACCCGGTGCCCCTGGGGCCGAGCCAGCCAGCGCTAGCGATGGAATTGGATAGGTTGACCCCATGGCCCCATCCCCTGATCCGATCCTGATCCTCGGCGGCGGTTTGATGGGGCTCGCCATCGCCCACCAACTGGCGCGCCGGGGCCAGGCCGTGGTGATCCTCAGCCGGCGCCGCAGCGAAGCGGCCGGTTTTGTGGCGGCCGGCATGCTTGCCCCCCATGCCGAGGGACTGACGGGACCGCTGCTGCAACTGGGCCAGGCCAGCCTGGCCCGCATCCCCCACTGGGTGGCCCAGATTGAGGCCGACAGCGGTCTGGCCTGCGGCCTGCGCGGTTGCGGCATCGTGGTGCCCTTTCGCACGCCGGAGGATCGGGACCACTACCCGACAGCGGCCTGGGGCCTGAGCCTGGATCGGCCAGGTCTGGAGCGGGAAGTCCCTGGCATCGGCCCCGACTGGCACGCCGGTCTGCTGTTCGCCCAGGACGGCCAGATCGATAACCGCCGCCAGCTGATGCGGGCCCTGGAACGGGCCTGCGCCCGCCTAGGGGTCCAGTTCCAGGAAGGCAGCGAGGTGCAGGAGCTGCTGCGCGGTGCTGGCGGCGAGCTCCAGGGGGTGCGCCTGGTCACCGCCGAGGGGGACGGGCTGCAGCTGACCTGCCGACAGGCGGTGCTGGCGGGGGGGGCCTGGAGCGCCCAACTGCTGCCTGAGCTGCCGGTTTTCCCGGTGAAGGGGCAGATGCTCTCACTCCAGGCCCCCAAAGGCGCCCTGGAGCGGGTGGTGTTTGGACCGGGCACCTACCTGGTCCCGCGCGAAGACGGCCTGCTGGTGGTGGGGGCCACCAGTGAGGCCGACGCCGGCTTTGCCGAGGGGCTGACCCCCGCGGGCCAGCGCACCCTGCAACAGGGCATGGCCGCGCTGCTGCCTGCCGCCACGGGCTGGCCGCCGATGGAACGCTGGTGGGGCTTCCGGCCCTGCACTCCGGATGAGGGGCCCCTGCTGGGCACCAGTTCCATCCCGGGGCTCTGGCTGGCCACCGGCCACCACCGCAATGGGGTGCTGCTGGCAGGGATCACCGCTGAGCTGCTCAGCCGGCGGATCACGCCCCACCCGGAGCCCGAAACCGAAACCACCCTGATCGAACAAAACCTGCTGGATCGGTTCCGTTGGAACCGGTTCTAGCAGGCATGAAGGGGCTTATCGCTCGTTCAGAGCCTTGGCGACTCGCACCGTTGCCTGGGCCAGTTCAGGCCACAAGTCGAACGCCAGCCGGAGCCGTCGCTCAGGGCTCAACGCGCCAAACCTGATCGGCGGGGGTCCAGTCGCTCAGTTCGGAGGGCTCGAACCAAAGGCCGATCTCAAAGGCTGCCGTTTCCGCCGCATCCGAACCGTGGATCACGTTGCGGCCAATGTTGATGGCCAGATCACCACGGATGGTGCCGGGCTCGGCCTCCAGCGGCTTGGTGGCGCCAATCAACTTCCGGGCGCTGGCGATCACGCCATCGCCTTCCCACACCATCGCCACCACGGGACCACTGGTGATGAAGTCAACCAAGCCAGCGAAGAAGGGGCGCTCCCTGTGCACGCCGTAATGGCTCTCGGCCAGGGCACGACTGGGCGTGAGCTGCTTCAGCCCCACCAGCTTGAACCCCTTGCGCTCAAAGCGGCCAATGATCTCGCCCACCAGGCCCCGCTGGACCCCATCGGGCTTGATGGCAACAAAACTGCGCTCGACGGCCATGGAAACGGCATGAAGGTGGGCCCATCGTCTGTGGCAGCCCTACCCGTTGGCAAGCAAGGGGAACCGGCCGGAGCAGCGCCCATCGGAGACCCAGGGCTCCGGGAACGAACCCAGCCGGCCCTGACCCCATCCACTCCCTAGATTTCAGCCCAACAGGGTCCCCCCATGGCCACCCCAGGAGCAATTCCCCCAGCAGCCGGCTCGGCCGAGGCCATGGCTGACTGGTCAGTCGCCGACAGTGCTGCCCTCTACGGGGTCGACCAATGGGGTGATCCCTACTTTTCGATCAACGCCGAAGGGCACATTCAGGTCAGACCCCAGGGGGACCAGGGCCCCAGCCTGGATCTGGTGGAGCTGGTCAAGGGATTGCAGGGCCGCAAGGTCTCCCTGCCCTTGTTGATCCGGTTCGACAACATTCTCGAAGATCGACTCACCCATCTCAACCGCGCCTTTGCCCAGGCCATTGAGACCTACGCCTACCCCGGCCAGTACCAGGGGGTCTTTCCGGTCAAATGCAACCAGCAGCGCCACGTCGTGGAACAGCTGATCGAAAGTGGCCGCCGTTGGCATTTCGGCCTGGAAGCTGGCAGCAAAGCCGAATTACTCATTGCTCTCTCGCTGCTGGATGATCCCCAAGCCCTGTTGATCTGCAACGGCTACAAAGACAAACGCTATATCGAAACAGCAATCCTGGCCCGGCGCCTGGGGCGCCAACCCGTGGTGGTGATTGAACAACCCGATGAAGTGGCCCGCATCATTGCCGCCAGCGAAGAACTGGGGGCAGCCCCCCTGATTGGCATCCGCGCCAAGCTCTCAGCCCGGAGCACCGGACGCTGGGGCAGCTCGGTCGGTGACAAGGCCAAATTTGGTTTGGCGATTCCGGATGTGCTGGCCACGGTGGAAGCGCTGCGCCAGGCGAATCTCCTGACCGAATTAAAACTGCTGCATTTCCATGTTGGCAGCCAGATCAATGATATCGCCGTCCTGAAAGATGCCCTGCAGGAAGCAGGACAAATCTATGCATCCCTCAGCCAGCTGGGTGCACCCATGGGCTATCTGGATGTCGGCGGCGGCCTCGGAGTGGACTACGACGGCAGTCGCACAGCCACCGCTGCATCAAAGAATTATTCGCTGCAAAACTATGCCAATGATGTGGTTGCCACCATCAAGGAATGCTGTGAGCCCCTGGCGATCCCGGTGCCAACCCTGGTCAGCGAAAGCGGCCGCGCCATTGCCAGCCATTTCAGCGTCTTGATCTTTGATGTGCTCGGCACGGGCAGCGTCCCCATGGCAATTCCCACGCCAACGGACCCAGAACCGCTCACGGTCCGCAACCTGCGCGAAACCCTCAACACCCTGAACAACCTGGAAGACAAGCTGGAACAGAGCCAAGGAACCAGCCTTGGGCTAACCAACACAGGCCAACGCAAACTCGAAAAACTGCAGGAAGCCTGGAATGATGCCATTAAATTTAAGGAGGATGCGCTTGCAGCCTTCCGCCTCGGCTATCTCAGCCTCACCGAAAGGGCAGTTGCAGAACAGCTCACCTGGGCCTGTGCTGATCGGATCGCCAAGCAATTGCCAGCCTCGGCAATCCCCGATGAATTGCGGGCCCTGCGCTCAGCCCTGGCCAAAACCTATTACGCCAACTTCTCAGTTTTCCGCTCAGCACCAGACACCTGGGCCATTGATCAACTCTTCCCGGTGATGCCGATCCATCGCCTCGATCAAAAACCAGAGGAACTGGGCAGTTTCGCCGATCTCACCTGTGATTCAGATGGCAAGCTGACGCGCTTCATTGACAGCGGCAAATCAAAGAATCTACTGGAATTGCATGCATTGAATCCAGGTGAGCCCTACTGGATTGGCATGTTCCTAGCCGGGGCCTACCAGGAAGTCATGGGAAACCTGCACAACCTTTTTGGCAGCACCAATGCCGTCAACGTACGGCTAGGCAGCAATGGAGACTATCAATTTGATCATGTTGTCAAGGGAGACACCAATGCCCAGGTGCTTGAAAGCATGGAACACGACCCCGAAGCCTTGCTGGAACGGATTCGCATTGCCAGTGAAGCAGCCATTCGCAGCGGCAAGCTAAAGATCAAAGATGCGAGCCGCCTCATGGACCATTTGGAGAGCAGCCTGAGGCAGACCACATACCTTACGAATCAGCCCTAAAAGAAGGCAGCGACTACTCAAGGGACGACAAAGCCAGTGGCTTGGGCGCGAAAATCATCGCCACACCAGCCAGCACCTGCAACACCAGAATTTGCTCCAAACCATGGGCCCCTAGTCCCATAAAGGCCAAGGTGAAGGCCGGATTGAAAATCCCCACGGAATCGGCAAACCCAAGAAACAACAGAGACGTGAGCCCAGATCCGACCACAAAACCCGACAAGGGACGGGCCTCCGGGCAAATGCGACCCTCATCACTCCAGGCATGGATCAACCAAAAGAGCACCAGGCTCATTGCCAGCTCCACCAGGGTTGAACGCACACTGAAAGGGCCTGAAGGGGGTGAGAAGGGCCGCGTATGGAAGCCCAGCCAGATCCCGGCAAGCTGGGCACTGGCATAGCCCAAAAAAGACAATAAATTGCTCCAGAAAGCCGATGGATTGGCCAGAGTACTCTGGCCATAAAACATCAGGCTGACAGAAGGATTGAAATGGGCTCCACTGCTACGTCCAAACAGGTGAATGAGCACGATCAGAGCCAGGCCGATCGAAACGAATGTGTCTAGCCCAGCACTAGCATGCAAGGCAAAAGATGTTACAACCGCATAGGCAAGACAGAAGCTGCCAAGCAATTCCAAACCCATTCGTTCCGGCAGACTGCGCATGGAGCCACTCACACTGGCTTTACACTATAACCACCAGTAATCACGTCAGCATAAAAACGGTAAGGCCCAGTATGCAGCGCCGTAAAGCTGAGGGCAGGAGGGTTACCATGGGACGTTAATTGACCAAAACGCTTCAAGGCGCTGACACTGACATCACCTGCATTCGGATGGGAACCCGTGAAATCGGTTCCATGGCAATCAAGCTCATAATCGGCAAACACCATTTGCCAGGGAGTGCGATTGGCAACATATTTGTATGTGTAGGTTTCTCCTGCGGTGAGCAACACACAACGCTGGAAACGTCCTCCGCCAATCATCTCCATCAAGTTGGCAGGCGATTCCGGATCCCAGGCCTTAAGCGGTTCTGGGAAGTTGCCCACCAGTGAAAGTTCATGCAACTCGGTGGTGGGCTTTAGGGTACCACCACCGGAGAGAACTTCGATTGCAAAGCTATCATCTTCTAAACAATAATTAAAACGCAAACGACTATCAACATCGAGCTCAAAGAGAATGTTCCACTCCTGGGGCTTACCATGCCAGGCCACACCCTTGAGGATACGGGCAGGCTGGGACGCATCAAGGTCAAGCCAGCAGCCAAAGCCCATTGTATCGAGAAAAAGCTCAGAACCAATGCCAAAGTTAATACAATGCTTGCCGGCTTTTACATCCAATTCCAACTGTAGATTCTCGGGTGTTGTGCCAGCAACCAAGCTGCGCCCTGCTACAGTCGGGTCAAACTGGTTGTCAGCATGCACCGTGCCTAACAACTGTATGGAATCCCGTGAGTTCAGTAAATCCGGGTCGGGAACACCCAAACCTTTGACCTCAACCCGTGGCGCGTCGGGGCTGCTATCCAACAAGAAACGATACAAGCCATCCTGTTTCACCTTGATGGTGCATCCTGAATGGCGAGAGGAGCCATGGCTACTGCCAAAACCCGTCCCCCTCACTAACCGGCCAGACCCATCGTTAAAACCAGAAAAGCCGTAATCCTCCTCTCCGTCGGCCGAGATCAGAAACTGATACACACCGTCGGCCCGAAAATCAATGCCTCCATTGGCCCGTAGTGGCACATCCAAAGACCACAATCCAGGCGAAACGGCCTGGAACGAACGACCCGGTCTCCTGCATTGAAACTTATCAAACATCGATAAATCATCCCACACAAACCCATTCAACTCATAACTATTAAGTGCAACAACCGGTTGCACGATCTTGCTGGCATCGGCCACAATTCCCAACGGAATCAACTCAAGCCGCATGCTGTCGCTGTGAAAGCGGAAAAGGATTTCCGCGTCCATCAGCACGGCAAAGTTAATATTCGCACAGGCTTTGCCATCCTCATCTTCAATTAACTGCCATGCCAACGCTGCACCATCCACAGCCACGGCCTTAAGATGCCTGCGAGCGTTGTGATTAATGATGAGTCTACAAGAATACTTACCAGTATGCTCTGGACCCTTGGGACCCTCCAAGAACACACTTCGCTCCCAAATCGCATCATTAACAAACTTGAAATCCTGATCAGTAATAAACGGATTCCAACGCCAACGACGCGCCCCCAGATTCCCCACTATGGAAATGGACTCAATGGCGCCGGAACCAACATGCTTGCTGGTATGTACGGGCAATGCTTGAACCATAATTCCAGAATTGATCACCTCATCTCTAGCGCCTAAGCCGAATAGCTGCCATTAAAATGCGCGCAAAGGTGATGATCGTCGCAAAACGCAAAACCAGTCACAAGATCGTTGCGAAACCCTGACATTGCGAAACCAGCAATGATTCGGTTTATCGCCATACAACGTTAATGACATATAGAAAAAACCTGAATTAGCCCTGCTTTAGCAGGGGGGTGCAGCCAAGCTGTTGCCGATCCGTGAGATGGTGCTTAGGCTATGGATGCATAACCATAAGTGGTTCTCACAATAGTTGTGCACAAACGGGATAATTAGCAGCACAACCTCATCAATCCAAACAACGTCAAACAAAACACGAATCCAAGAAAATGACTTCAACCATCAACAGTTTCGTGGTTTCACTAAAGGGGATTCCCCTGACTCCCGAAGGGGAGGAGTTAAGGGTTTACACCGGCTCTGCCCATCCCTTTGGGGCAACTGTTGATGATGATGGTGTTAATTTTGCAGTCTACAGCGCCAATGCCACAGCCATACAGCTACTTATTTTTAAGAACCCGAACGATCTTGATCCCATAAAAGTTGTTGACCTAAGCCCGATTACCAATAAAAGCTTTTATATTTGGCATGTCTATATTGAAGGCCTAAAGCCAGGAAGCGGCTATGCCTACAGGGTTGATGGCCCCAATGAACCATGGAATGGGCATCGCTTTAATCCAGCCAAAGTTCTCGTAGATCCCTACTCAAAAGGAAATTCTCTCGCCCTTTGGGAGCGGGGAGCTGCCTGCGGCCCAGAAGACAACCTGCATAAAAGCATGCGCAGTGTTGTGATCGATACCCGAGGCTATGACTGGGAAGGGGATACGCCGCTCAGGCGGCCGATGTCAGAAACAATCATCTATGAAATGCATGTTGCTGGGTTTACGAAAAGCCCCAGTAGTGGTGTTCAACATCCAGGCACATTTAAAGGCCTGATTGAAAAAATTCCCTATTTGAAGGAAATTGGCATTACGGCAGTAGAGCTGTTACCGGTCTTTAGCTTTGATCACACCGATGTCCTGCGCGTGCATGAGGGCAATCCCCTTGTTAACTACTGGGGTTACAGCACAATGGGCTACTTTGCACCCCACCAAGGATACTGCACCGATCCCGAGTCTGGTTTGCATGTACAAGAGTTCAGGGATATGGTCAAGGCCCTTCACAAGGCCGGCATTGAGGTTATTCTCGATGTTGTGTTTAACCATACGGACGAGGGCAACCACCAAGGCCCAATGTTCTCGTTCAAAGGCTTGGACAACAGTACTTATTATTACTTGACTGGCCCTAACGGTTCCAAAGAATTCTATTATGACTATACGGGATGCGGCAATACCTTTAATTGCAACCATCCAATCGGCGAAAAACTGATTCTTGATTGCCTGCGTTTCTGGGTTGAAGAAATGCATGTGGATGGCTTCCGCTTTGATGAGGGTTCTGTACTCACCCGCGGCGAAGATGGAACCCCCCTCGAGCATCCTCCCGTCATCTGGTCGATTGAGTTGGATGATGTTTTGGGATCCAGTAAAGTGATTGCAGAAGCATGGGATGCAGCTGGTCTCTATCAAATCGGCTATTTCCCAGGAGCGCGTTGGGCTGAATGGAACGGTAAATACCGGGATTCCATTCGCCAGTTTGTCAAAGGTGATCCAGGCGTCATCAAGCAGGTAGCTGCCCGTCTAACCGGCAGCGCTGACCTCTATCAATGGCGACACCATGAACCGGTCAACAGCGTTAATTTTATTACAGCCCATGATGGGTTCACTCTCTACGATCTTTGCTCCTACAATGAAAAACATAACTGGGCAAACGGCGAAGGCAATAATGATGGCGTCAATGACAACGTGAGCTGGAACTGCGGTGCAGAAGGCGATACAGATAACGAGTACATTAAGGCTTTAAGGAAAAAACAGGTCAAAAACTTTGGAGTGCTTTTGATGTGCTCCCTTGGGGTGCCAATGATTGTTGGTGGCGATGAACATGCCCGCTCTCAAAAGGGCAACAACAATACATACTGCCAGGACAATGCCCTAAACTGGTATGACTGGGATGCAATCCAAACAAAAGAATCAAAAGAGATGATTCGCTTTTGGTCCATGCTCAATAAAAAACGCCACAACTTTATCAATCACTTTAAGGGCAAATATTTCACTGGCAAAATCAGTCACTTTGGTGTGCCAGAAATATCCTGGCATGGGACCCAACTCAATCAACCCAATTGGGATGATGCCGGTGCCCGCTGTCTCGCCATGACCTTTGGTGATACTGCAGAAGATACCGACGGCCTTGACAATATTCATATCATGATGAATATGTATTGGGAGCCATTGAGATTTGAAATCCCACAGTATGAAGGACTGGTTTGGCACCGCACGATCGACACCTCACTGCCATCCCCCAACGACATTACAGCCTTAAATGAATCTCCCGTGATTTCAGATTCTGGCTACATTGTCAATGATCGCAGTATCGTCGTCTTAACGACGAGAGCCCTAGACCAGGGAGGTTCGGTATGACGCTATGAAATGAAGTAGTCATCACGAAACAGCGTGTCGGCACACGCCCCAAATCCCAACGAACACATCAACCATTTATCAAGACAATGACAGGCAAACTAGACTTCACGTTTTCCGACCTAATTGCAGGCTACATTCGCAAGGTTGATTTTCCAGAAGTATTTGACTCGCAAGGGTTTATTGAGCTAGAAACCTCAGATGGTCGTACATTTACAGTCAAAGTCACCTACGCCTGCTACGCAGAACTCGTCCGCAACCTTGGCGAGGGATTCCAGGTAGCGCCAGGCCTCAAAGAGACCCTCACAGTCGGCAGATTTATCCATGCCTATGGCATCTTCTATCCCGAAGCAGATGGTCTCAAATTTGAAGCCAAGCACATCCTCTTGTTTGGCAGAGATGCAGGAAAGCTACGATTTGAAGAACAGGATTGGTGGGTACGCCAAATTCAGCAACTTCTCAACTTCTACCTGGAAAAACAGTTCAAGGTTGAAGAAGGAGAAACCATTGACTTTCGCAATTTCCGAACCGATCTGAGCTCAGAAGGTGATAAGCAGGATGGTGTCCAGAATCTCGACACGATCTCTCGCTTGATCTACGGGTTCGCCACCGCCTACATGATGACAGGCGATGAGCGGGCCCTGGAAGCAGCCACCAAAGGCACCGAGTACATGCAGCGGCACTTCCGCCACCGTGATAGCTCCGAGGGTATCTGTTACTGGTATAGCCAAATTGATATCCAGGGAGATGGCAGCCTGCGCAAATACATGGGATCCACGGCAGGTGGAGACGAAGGTGGCAATGCAATTCCCTGCTATGAGCAAATCTATGCGTTGGCAGGTCCTACCCAGACCTACCGACTGACAGGTGCCAAAAGCATTCTTGTAGACATTCAGGATACCATTTCATTCCTGAATCGCTATTATAAGGATCACGGTCCCTACGGCGGCTACTATTCACACATTGATCCAGTTACGTTTGATCCCAAGGCCGATTCACTTGGCGTAAACAAGGCCAAGAAAAACTGGAACTCAGTGGGCGACCATGCACCCGCCTACCTCATCAACCTCTATCTTGCAACCGAAAAGCAAGAATATTCCGATTTCCTGGAATATACATTTGATACCATCTGTGAATACTTCCCGGATTACGGTTACAGCCCGTTCATGAACGAGAAGTTCTACGACGACTGGACTCATGACCTCAGCTGGGGTATTCATCAGGCCCGTTGTGTTGTTGGCCATAACCTCAAAGTCGCCTGGAACCTCACCAGGATGCAGAGTCTCAAGCCAAAAGAAACCTATAAAACATTTGCCCATCAGATCGCCGATGCGATTCCGGCTGCTGGTTGTGACAACCAGCGGGGCGGTTGGTACGACATGATGGAGCGCACCCGCAAGGAAGGGGAAGACTTCTATCGCCTGGTCTGGCACGATCGCAAGGCGTGGTGGCAACAGGAACAAGGCATTCTGGCCTACTACATCATGGCCGGTGTCTATAACGACAACGAAGATTACCTTCGTTTCGCAAGGGAAGGCTCGGGCTTCTATAACGGCTGGTTCCTTGATTACGAACAAGGCGGCATTTACTTCAACGTGCTGGCCAATGGTCAACCCTATGCGCTCGGTAGCGAGCGCGGTAAAGGGAGCCACTCGATGGCAGGTTATCACTCGTTTGAGCTCTGCTTCCTCGCAGCGGTGTACACCAATCTGCTGGTCAACCGCCATCCCATGGACTTCTTCTTCAGTCCGGAACCTGGTGCCTGGGAAGGCAACATCCTTCGGGTGGCACCAGATCTGCTGCCTGCAGGCAGTGTCGAACTAACAGAGGTGTGGATTAACGGTAAGAACTACGAAAACTTCAATCGTGAGAAGCTTTATGTAACCCTGCCGGATTCAGACAGCACGATGAAGGTTCGCTGTCGCATCACCCCTGCGGGCCTCGGCTTTGATGCCGACCTGCTCACCTTTGAGGGGGGTATCGCAACCTTTGCCCTTGCCGGAGAATTGATCACATCAAGGCTTCGTTACCTCAAGGAAGAGGTTGAGAAACTTCCGAATCTGCAAGGCCTTGTGCTTGACATGACAAATCTCAAGGCTATCGGTGATACGGGTTGGAACTATCTGCTGTTTACTAAACAGCGCGCTGGCGCCAACTTTACAGTCAAACTCACAAACCTCTCAGAGGCCGTGAAAAAGTCGCTGTTGGAAGCTGAGCTTGATGAGGAGTTTACAATCGGCTGATTGCCAGCAAAACAGCTATGATGGCCATATCCCGCCATCATAGCTTGACAGCAACTTCATTCATTCAAAAAGGAGTTGATGCAGCCTCAAAGGGTAGCCTGACGCAAGCAGAGCAATGCTTTCGTCAGGCTTTTTTATTGGCAAAGCAAGAGGGTGGAGCCTTCAATCTTGGAGCAGCAAATTTAATTCGTCTTCTACATCAACAAAAACGCAGTCAAGCCGTTGTCGATGTGATTGAGGAGCTTGGCAGCGAACACACACTTAAGCTCCCTCAGATTTGCATTTTGATGGCTGCTGAATCTGCCTTCAGAGCAGGCCACTATGAGACAAGTAAGCAGCTGCATGAATTCCTTTACACTGCCCATCCTCGTGACAAAACAATTGCGCTTGGCTACAGCCAGTCGTTGCTGGCATTGAGTGAACTAAAGAAAGCAAGAATAATCCTGGAAGACTACTTAAACAAGCAAGGACCAGATGCCGAAGTAATCACAAATGCTGCCGCCATTGCACTTGAATCCGGGAGGCTAGACTCCGCCGAAAAACTGTACCGTACCGCCCTAAGTCTGGCACCCAATCATTTTGTTACCCACTACAATTTAGGCAAATTTCTGCAATCTCATGGAAGCCTAACTGAAGCCATCCACGAATTCGATCGTTGCTTAAAAATGATACCAAAAGCGATAGAAGCTATCACGGCCAAGGCAGAAACATTAATACAAGTAAATAGGCAGGACGAAGCGCTGGCTCTCTACAAGGCAGCATTACAGCATGGTGGTCTTAACGAAAAGAATGCTATCGCACTTATAAAGCCGCTGATCGCAGCAGCCTTGTCGGAACAAGATAATGAAAGCTGCAAACACTACCTAGGCAGCATCTCATCATCAGCGCGCTCAGATTTTCAGCTAAGGAGCATCATTTATGACCTAGCAAATGACATCCAAGAAGAGTATGGCGGCGGCAGCAATTTATACGATCCAACCAAGCTCGTGATGGCCAAGTCATTAATTAGCGAAGGAAATTTACTGCAACACCTCGCCAACTACATCATTAACAATGAAAGCCTTATCCCAGATAGACCTGGCAAACCCACGAGGGGCGGCAGCCAAACCCATGAAATCATGCTAACCAATGATACAATTATTGCTGCAATAAAAGAAACTCTTGAAAAAGAACTAATCGCCTATGCACAACAATTGCCTGAACCCATACGATCCCCATCCAATGCCTACTATCGACTCAGCGGCTGGGGCGTCAGCTTGGAATCCGACGGCAGACAGCTGCGCCACACCCACCCAGAAGCAAGGGTGAGTGGTGTCCTTTATGTCGCCATTCCTGAGGATATGAATTCTAGCGACCCAAATGGTGGGTCTCTGGTTTTCTCAAATATTGAAGGAAAAGCAAACGCGCGCACCTTGCAGGTGACGCCCGAAAATGGTAAATTTGTGATGTTCCCATCCTATATTCCCCACGAAACAGTGGCTTTTCAGTCAAAACAAAAACGGGTTTGTCTTGCCGTTAATTTAATTGAAATTTCTCGCTAAAACCTGATCATGCTTGCCATCTGAAGACCCAGACCAAGCGATGCCCCTAAGATAATCCGGTCCTGCCAAGCAGCATGCAAGTTGAGGAGCTGGGACCGGCCAGGGCTGGCGGACTGGCAAAGCGACAGCGGCTGGAGTGTAAAGCCAAGGGTCACGGAATCATGATCAAAGCTGGAAGAAAAGGGCCCTGCCACGGAAAACCGGTAGACTTAAAAAGAAGATGCGCAGAAAAGCTGCGCATTAAAAGTCACTCTTAATCTCCTATCCATGGCTAAAAAGATTCTGACTGTTATTTCGGAATGGGGTTACTGGGGCGAAGAATTCGTTGGTCCATATGATGTACTGACCAAGGCTGGGTATCAATTGGATTTCATGACGGCGTTTGGTCGCAAGCCCCCTGCCCTGCCGCCCAGCATGGAAGAGGGATACATGGATCCACCGTTGAACAAATCCGTAACCGATGCGCATTTTGCCAAGCGAACCACGGAAATCAACAATTCAGATCTCCTAGCCAATCCAATTAGCTTGGCAGACCAGCTGCCACTAATGCCTTACTTCAACGGACCAAACTTTGGCCTGGAGCTGGCTAAATACAATGAGCTCAAAGAAGAATTTTGGAAAAAGTTTGTTGACCCTTATGATGCCCTTCTGCTACCGGGTGGTAGTGGGCCCATGGCTGACATGGTTAACAATGAAAGACTGCATGCCTTGATTCTCGGCTTCCTTAACAGGGGCAAGTTAATTGCAGCCGAATGCTATTGCGTCACTTGTCTCGCCTTCGCCCGTGATTGGACGGATCGCAAGAGCATTATTGATGGCAAGCACGTAACAGGTCATGCCCGCGAGTATGACTACAAAGAGAATACAGGTTTCGCCCAAATGTATGATTTTGATGGCAACCCGATGAATACTACTGCAAACTTTGGCCCCCCCTTCTATCCGCTGGAGTACATTCTGCGCGATGCTGTTGGCCCTAATGGGCAGTACCATGGAGGTGTTGGCCATAATCTTTCGACCATTCTTGACTATCCATTCCTAACTGGTAGATCCACGCAAGACTCGACGCTCGTTGGTGAGCTAATCATCAAAGTTCTTGAAGAAGGCTTGACTCGCTATGGCTGGTAATCGATGACCAAGGAATATGCAAGCTTAACATCTTAATCACGAGAAATCCATGAGAGGCCATGAAGCTATCATTCGCCAATTTTTGGCCAATGGTATTGATCACATGTTTGGCAATCCAGGCACAGTTGAGCAAGGATTTTTAGATGCTCTGGCTGATGTGCCAGAAATGAAATATATTCTAACCTTGCAGGAATCGATTGCGGTTTTGTGCGCGGATGGTTACGCCAGGAGCCGGCTCAAACCGGCCTTGGTCCAAATTCATTCGTCACCTGGCCTTGGCAATGCCATTGGTAATCTCTATCAAGCCAAAAGGGGCAATGCGCCTCTCGTTGTCATTGGTGGGGATGCGGGCATTAAATATCAGGCGATGGATGCCCAAATGGCAGCAGATCTGGTTGCCATGGCCGAGCCAGTTACGAAGTGGTCTGCCATGGTTCAGCACCCATCCAGCCTCCTTCGGATGGTTCGTAGAGCCATTAAAGTGGCCAGTACGCCACCGTGTGGTCCGGTTTATTTATGTCTGCCTGAAGACATGCTTGATGCTGAGATAACCGAAGAAATTTATCCAGCCCATATACCCAGCTATGACATCCATCCGACCAAAAGCAACCTGTCGGAATGCGCGGCTCTAATCAAAGCAGCAAGTAACCCCATCATTCTCGTTGGTGATGGCATTGCATGGTCTAACGGTCTCGACGCCCTAGTGGAACTCGCCGAGACAATCGGCGCAAAAGTGTATTCTGCTGATGGAGGCGAAGTCAATTTCCCTGATGACCACCTGTTGAACTATGGCAGCACAGGCCATATGTTTGGCAGTCAAAGCCTCCCCAAAATGCAAGACTGCGATCTTTGCCTTGCTTTGGGTTGCTATTTGTTACCTGAAGTCTTTCCCCACTTGGGGGAAATCTTTAAGCCATCGGCAAAAGTCATCCACATTGATGTCGACCCTGGCAACATTGCCAAGAATCATCGGGTGGATGTATCCTATATCGGTGCTCCAGGAACTTTCCTGCGAGAATTGATGCCTGTGTTGCATTCCCAATACACAGAGAACGACAAGCAGGCGGCAGCCCAGAGAAAAGAAAAACTAGAAGCAGCATCACCGGTAATAAATAACAAAATCGACGAAATCTACCAAACAATACCGACCCATCCATTTGAACTCTATGACGATAAGACGACCTACATGGCTTCCGGCTACTTCTTCAAGGTATTGTCGGAAAAAATTCCGGATAATGCCATCATCTTTGATGAAGCGCTCACCAATTCCCCTCCGCTGAGCCGCCATCTGCCTGGAAAAAGAATTGGAGATAAGTTAATGACAAGAGGTGGCTCTCTTGGCACTGGTTTTCCAGGTGCAATTGGCGCTAAAGCCGCCCATCCTGACCGCACTGTCATCGGATTCTCTGGTGACGGAGGCAGCATGTATACAATTCAATGCTTATGGACGGCTGTTCGACACGGAATTAACAGCAAGTTTGTTGTTTGCCAAAATAGATCTTACCGCTTACTACAAGCAAACATTACGCAATTCTGGAAGGAACGTGGAATATCAGGAAGGGATTTCCCGACCTCGTTTGATCTCTCATTCCCTGAGATAAGTTTTGACAACATCGCCAAAAGCTTTGGTATGTCAGCAGAACGAGTTTGGAGTCCTGCTCAAGTTCCTGACGCAATAGACCGAATGTTGTCTGCCAATGGCCCCTATCTGATCAATTTGGTACTCGAAGGAGATATCAAGCCTGAACTCGTGGGAGTTCACTGTGGCCAGTAAGACCAAACTTCTTTCAAACTAACCAATCGACACTTTCGCCATGATCACCCATCCCGAACTCTGGTCATTTGCAACGACATGGTATCGCTATCTTGACGTACATGCTCCTCTCGAGAGCTTTCGTTCGTTAGTCACGACTGATGTTGAATTTGTTTTTCCTGAAGCCACTGTCAAAGGATTTGAAGGCTATTCAGGCTGGTATAACACAGTTGTAGGCATTTTCTTTGACGAGATACACACCCTTAAAACGGCAGACATACAAGTCCAGTCTGGCAACACAGCAACAGCCCATGTGGTTGTCAACTGGCAAGCTAGTACATGGCAAGCCCCCAATGCCAGTAGTACCCGCTTCAAGATGGATGCTGATCAAACGTGGGACATTGTGAAGACCGACTCAGGCCTTCAAATTGCTCGCTACGTAGTCAACAAAATGGACTACGAGACTGCATCTTGCAAGCTGTAGTCTAGCCAAAACAAACTTCAATCCATTTACCAAAAAATATGAAAAACGTTCCCGACACGAAACTTGGTCAACTTTATCGTTCCCATATTGAACTCATTCTCAAAAAAGATATCGATGCACTGCTAGCCCAGTATGCCCCCGATGGCTTGTTAATTTCAAGCTTTGAAAAAACACCCAAGTACTTCCGTGGACGCAAGGAGCTTGAAGTTCACTTTCAAGGAATTTTAGGCATTGATGGCCTAGACACTGAAATTGCATTTTGGGCGGAGACAGAAAATCCAACTACCCTCATGATTGTTGAAGCAATCACGATGCAAGCCGGTGGTGGTGAGGCAAAAATGCGATTTGCAGATAGTTGGGTTCTTGACGAAAATGGGCTCATCAAGATTCACTTCGCAGGCATGACTCAATATCCCGACGGTTCAGTCGCTTAGAAGGCAATGCAAATCATTTCCCAACTAGCACTCACCTGCAAAGATCAGGCCAAAACTGAATCTTGGTATAGCAAACATTTTGGGTTTAGGCGAGCACGTGTTGCCAAGCTGCCCGATGGCAAAGAGATCATCTTTATTAAGATGGCTGATTCGTCTTTTTACCTTGAACTATTTGCCTCTGACTCAGAGAACCCACTACCTGCCGCTGAAAACGACGGCTATACATTTCCTTCGTTCCGACATTTAGCTTTTAAAGTCGAAAATGTCGACAATAAGTTGAAGGAAATTGGTGAGGATGCCATTGTTACGCTTGGACCTTTGAGTTTCGATGCCTTTATCCCAGGATGGCGTACAGTTTGGCTCAAAGATCCTGATGATAGGATTATCGAAATCAGCCAAGGCTTTACTGATGAATATTAGAGCCATTCCTAGGTAGCCAGTGTAATCCCTTTTTAACTGCGAACATTCACGCTCTTTTCATGAAAAAACCAAAATGACAGACCTAAAGAATGACAAGCTGCCCCAGGACACTTATTACGGTAAAGCCTGGACATGGGATCCAAATGCTTCAGAACCACAAAAGAGTTTGGAAAATTTTTTGCAGCTTTTAGCGAAAGATAAAACTCTCCAGCAAAAAGTTTCTGAAGTCAACTCAAGGGAAGAAGTCGTCGCACTAGGAAAGGAATATGGTTTTGACTTTAATGTCGAAACACTTGAATCAAGAACCAAAACTCTTGAGATCCTCACTGAAAATGATCTAAACACCTATTCCTGGGGACGTTGGGGCGAGGATGGCGCCCAACGTTGGGCTTTACTAAGCTGGAAAAAACTTTAAACTCTACAAGCTGATTCGCTTCAATAATAATCTACCATGCATTTTATGCATGGTTTTTTTATGTCCATCACGCAACTCATGAACCACTGTTTAAAACACTGTAGCGACAAGCCTAGGCTCTATGAATTCCAAGACAACCGACTTGGGGCCAATCATGCTTTTATGTAACCAACCATAAACACATTCATCAAAAGTGTCGGATCAATGACGCAGGGTGCAAATCCAAGAGATTCTTGCTAGCATAACAATGTAAATGATTTTCAATTAAGATGACTAGTAAAGGCAAAGCTTTTTTTGATCGCCATATGGAATACATTATGGCAAACGATGTGGAAGGCATGATTAAAGACACATATACTGAAGATGCAATTCTGTTCAATGCCTTTCCTTTTATGGAGACGCCTCCTCCTAATATCATCCAAGGCCATACAGCTTTGATTGAAACCTTCAATCAGTACTTAGCCTATCAAGGTGCCATCAATGTCATCTCTCTTTACAACTTTATGGAAAGTGATGATGCGATTTCATTCCAAGCAACTTTTAGTACAGCTAACACAGGCACTTGGGCAGCAGGTGACTGCTGGTTGATGCGCGCAGGCAAGATCTATCATCATATTGGATTTGCCCATCAACTCATCAAGCCTTAGTTCAAGCAAACAGCTAAAATTCAATGCCTGGCTATTCATATTGAATAGCCTTTTTGATTTTAAAATAAAAGCTGTTAATTTCGCTAGCGGAAGGAGCAGAGGGCCGCAAAAGTATAGATGTGCAAGTTATTAATACATACATAAATTTTTTCTCCAAGGCTCTAGCCCTTGAAAGCGACACTCAAATGCGCCTTTGTATTATTTTTTATCGAAGTAAAACTGGGCTGTCCTGCCATCCAAGCCAAGCCAAGCCAAGCCAGGCGGAGTTTTCGTAATTACAATAAGGCCACAGATAAAACATTAAATCATTGTCAACCAGGCCTAGTGCAAACGCAATGTGACCCATCAAGCCTGCTCATTTCAACCAATAGGGGCTGACCAAGCATAAGCCTATAAAATACACCAAAGGCCAAGCAAGACGCTATGGGATCAAGACTTCGTTGTCTTAGCATTCATCATCAGAAATAACACCTGACTTTTTTGCTTCGATGTTAGGTACCAAGACTGCACCTAACTAGTTATCAAGGCTGCAGTTACTCTCCAAAGCCTTGAGCACTTTGGAAGCCACGCCACTCTCAATGGAGTCGAGTCGAAGGGAAGCACGCTCCAGGAAGCACTGCCAGGCTTGCCGTGCCGTTACAGAGGCTCAGCCAGACCCTCTCTGTGGAGGCGAAACAGAAGGGCGTTGCTGGGGAAGCAATCAACAGATGGTTGCAAATCCAGCTGAGGCCCTTCAGAAGCAAAGTAGACATCAAAAAATAATGCCTTAGCCCCATGGCTTCGAAAGCCCAGCTAGCATAAGTTTTACTGATGGCATGGCATGTCCCTTTCAAGATGGCACTGCTAGGGTGTTTAGTAGGAACTGAATAAAGGCTTGGCTATTCAGGTTCCCATTACCATCATTGCCAAAGCCGGTCACAAAAATTCTTAATCAGCACAATGACAAACTCCGTAAATTTCGAAGAAACCTACGATTACATTGTCGTTGGAGCAGGTGCGGCAGGATGCGTAGTAGCCAATAGACTGAGTGCCGATCCGAATGTCAAAGTTCTGCTTTTAGAAGCTGGTGATGCCGATATCGATCCAGCTATCAAGGAAACTGCGGTTACCAAGCTATTCACCCTTTGGAAGCCAGAATTAAGTTGGGGTCTTGAAACGGAGCCGGAACCTTACTGCAAAGACATTAAAAAACCTCTCATTCAGGGCAGGGTGCTGGGTGGAGGCTCAACCTTAAATGGCCGCATTTTCGTTAGGGGCCACAAACGTGACTTTGACCATTGGGCCCATCTCGGCAACGAAGGATGGTCATACGAAGACGTGCTCCCCTATTTCAAAAAATTAGAAGACTTTGAAGGCGGTGCCTCAGAGAAAAGAGGTGTTGGAGGTCCAATTCACATTGCAAAACTCAAAGATCCAACTCCTACTGCGTTGGCTTGGATTGAAGCGTCCAAGCAACAAGGTTATGGAGGTGATATTGATTATGATTACAATAGCGATGAACAAGGAGGGACCGCAACATTAACCCAATCCGCAACAACTACAGACGGGCGCAGGAATAGCACGGCAGTTGGCTATATTCACCCGATTATGGATCGCCCCAACTTCACGCTCAAAACCAAGTGTGAAGTTACCAAGCTCATCCTTGATGGGACAAAAGTGATTGGTGTCGAATATGCAACCAATCTAAACCGTCTTGGATCACAAATTCTTGGCTCGCCTGAGTACCACAGCGTAAAAGCAAACAAAGAGGTTATATTGAGCGCTGGTCCATATCAATCCCCCAAGATCCTGATGTTGTCTGGTATCGGGCCGAAAGAGCACTTGGCGGAGCATAATATAAGCGTGGTCAAAGATTTGCCTGGGGTTGGTCAAAACCTACAGGATCATATCGTGGGCCGCATGGCATGGAAGTTCAACGACAGTGTTGATCTGAGCACTCAGAATGTGCCTTCAATTATAAGCGAAAATATGCATTTCACCTACTCTCGTCCAGGCCTCGAGGGAGTGGCATCGCCGGATATTCAATTCTGTGTTGGTGGATTTATGTTCCCCGATGTCTCCCCTGAACCTGGATTTACCGTTGTTCCTGCTAATGTGCAAGCTCTTGGGACTGGAAGTGTTAAACTTAATTCTACAAATCCATTTGATAATCCCAAGGTAGTTCATAACTATTTTGAAAATGAACGGGATATGGATACACTGGTAACAGCTTTGCGAATGGCACGTGCCATTGTTGAATCCCCTGCATTTGATCATCTTAGAGGTGAAGAAGTTATACCGGGTGCTGACAAACAAGATGACGAAAGCCTGAAAGAATATCTACGGGATACAGCCTTTACCCAGTGGCACCCTTCTTGTAGCTGCAAAATGGGTTACGATAAAATGGCAGTGGTCAGTCCTAAATTAAAAGTTCATGGTATTTCTAGCCTTCGAATTATCGATGCTTCAATCATGCCATTTGTTGTCAACTGCAATCTAAACGCTACCTGCATCATGATTGGGGAAAAAGGCGCTGACCTTGTTCTTGCAGATGGCTAAGATTCTAAATTAAACGATTGCAATTGTACTCGAGAGTCAACGCTACAAGTTGATTCTCGAGTACTTTCATAATTGCAAGGCTTTAGGTTCACCGCACAAAGATTGAACTTGGCGTATTCGCCAAAAAACACTTCCAAGCCCTCCTCAACCTCTCAATTACAGGTTTTCCCGTGATCATTTACTGTACCGTCAATGGCCAAAAAAAATCTGCTGATGTCGAACCCAGTTTGTTGTTAGTGGATTTTTTGCGTGAAAATCTAGGCTTAACTGGTACAAAAAACCCACTTGATTACGGCCAAACAGGGGCTTGCACAATTCTACTTAATGGCAAAGCAGTTAAAAGCTCAATGATGCTTGCTGTTCAAGCCGACAATTCTGACATCATAACAGTTGAGGGTTTGAGTGGGTCCGAACAATTAAATGCACTCCAGCAAAGTTTCGAAAAATTTCATGCCGTGCAGTGCGGCTATTGCACCCCTGCGGCACTTCTAGTGCTTACGGAATTACTAACTAAGGTTAGTAAACCGACAGAGGAACAGATTAGAATGCAGCTTGATAGTGTTTTATGTCGATGCACCGGTTTTCAAAACATTATTTTAGCAGCCATAGATGCAGCTGAGGCAAATACGCTTACAACGCAGTGATTGCTAGCCTTAAAACCACCAACCAGCAAAATCTACATCCATGACCACCTCAGTTCTTGGTTCAGCAATCAAGCGTAAAGAAGATCGAGCTCTGCTCAATGGCTCAGCTCAGTTTATGGCTGATATTAAACTTCCCGAAATGGTCTACATGGCTTTTTTGGACAGTCCCTACGCCCATGCACACATACAATCAATTGATATCTCAGAGGCCCTGAACTCCGAAGGTGTTTTAGATATCATTATTGGTGAAGATATTCAACAATATAATCCACTGCCGGTGCTCATGAACCCGGCTGGCAAGGATGGTAAATTTCCTCCCCATCCATGGGGATTCCCCGCCGGACAAACCATCCTGGCTGTCGGCAAGGTGAGGCATGTGGGCGAAACGGTCGCTGCAGTCGCTGCAACGACACTGCAAGCGGCCCAAAGAGCTATCAAAAAAATTAAAGTAACGTACGAGATTCTGCCCCATGTCTTGGATGCTCGCTCAGCCTTAAAGGTCGGGGCACCTATTGTGCACGAAACCATCCCAGACAATCTATGTCAATATGTCAGCTGGGGGCACAAACAAAAAACTCTGGAAGCGATAGATAAAGCGGAAGTTGTTGTCAAACAGCATCTTCCCTACCAACTTGTGAGTGCGTCTCCAGTCGAAACACGCTCCACTATTGCAAATTTCGATCCCACCAGCGAAGAGTACACTCTTTGGACAAATACTCAGATTCCACATATTAACAGAGCGGCACTCTGCGGGCTCGTTCTTGGTATCCCTTTTAACAAGCTACGGGTAATCGTTCCGGAAGTAGGGGGAAGCTATGGCTGCAAGGGATACATTTACAACGACACAGCAATTGCGCTTGTGATGGCAAGGCGGCTGGGTCGGCCAGTCAAATGGGTAGATACTCGCGAAGGTATTTATCGTCGCACTGTGCATGCACGCGGCTCTGATGTCGATGCCACAATAGCTGGCAACAAAAACGGAAAGATTACCGCCCTGTATTGCACAAATCACGCAACATTAGGCGCTTACTCGACATTTAATGGCCCTGGTGCACCAGCGGCCCTGACAGGAATGAGCGTGACAGGAGCCTATGCGATTGAGAACCCATTTTACGAGGTTAATATTTGCTATACCAATAGACAAATGGTTGGCCCGATGCGTGGTGCAGGCAGAACAGAGGGTCTCTATGTAATCGAACGCTTAATTGATCTCTTTGCTGCTAAAATTGGCATGGATCCAGTTGAAGTTCGGCGTATAAACTTTATCAAAAACGACCAATTTCCATATGAAAACGGACTTGGATTTACCTATGACTCTGGTGATTATGAGCTTGCCTTGGATCAGGCTTTAACAAAAGCTAACTTATCAGAAATCGATCAATTACGGGACGAAGCAGCCAAACGTGGCAAGCTACTTGGTTACGGCGTCAGCTCCTATGTGGCTGTGACGGGCGTTGGTCCATCTCCCTATATGCATAACGTGATTGGCCTCAACGGAGGAACCTACGGCACCGCCCACCTACGCATCCACCAAAGTGGTGACGCCCAATTGCATATTGGCAGCCAACCCCATGGCCAGGGCCATGTTACCGTTTTTTCTCAAATAGTTGCAGAAGAATTAGGGATTGATCCCGATAAAGTAGAGGTCATGCACTCTGATACCAAAGGAAGTTTGCCGATTGGTGGCAGTTATGGTTCGCGTTCATATCAAATTGAAGGCGGTGCCATTGTCGTCGCTTGTCAAAAGATAAAGGCAAAGGCAACTAAAATGGCTGCATATCTACTAGCGGCTGATGAAGATGACATCAAACATGATGGTGGTCGATATTCGCTTGTTTCTGATCCCAGCAAGTCGACCACTCTTCAAGAAATTTCCAACGCACTTCACAACGCTTGGGACCTACCAAAGGACTTGGAACCGGGTTTGGAGACGATTGCCTATTGGGATCCAAAGGATTTTGCCTTTCCATTTGGTAGCCATGTAGCAATCGTTGAAGTTGACAAGCATACAGGAGTAATCAGCCTTGTTGATTATGTAGCAGTCGACGACTTTGGTAAAGTATGCAACCCCGGCATCGTTGATGGGCAAACCCATGGAAACATCTTCGCTGGTGTATCTCAAGCTCTCATGGAACATATTATTTTCAACGATAAAGGAGAAATCGTAAATGCCATCTCACTTGACTATGGCTCTCCTCGCCCCTCCTCTTTGCCAATGTTAAAGGTCTCACGAACTGAAACTATCACGCCCAATAGTCCACATGGTGGCAAGGGGGCTGGCGACGTTGCGATTAATGGGGTGCCTCCCGCTATTGTTAGCGCCGTTTGCAATGCCATAGGGATTAGTCATCTTGATATGCCCTTGACACCAGAGAAAGTATGGACAGCGATTCAAGCCCAGACCTAATGTCCAAGTAAAGTCTCTACTTTCCAACACCTACCTCTGCACGCCGACATGATTTCCACGCAATTTGAATTCGCTTCACCAAAGTCACTAGATGAGCTTTTTTTGTTACTGAGCAAAGACAAAAGCAAGGCTGTTCTCTCCGGTGGCTACAGCTTAATTGCGCTTCTCAAGGCCGAAAAATTTTCTCCAGATCTCTTGATATCGATTGACAACATAAGTGCCTTTAAGGGCATCAACCTTGACAGTAATGGCAATATTTTGATCGGCTCAACAACCGTTCTTGCCGACATCGCTGACCACCAAGCAATTAAAGACCAATATCCTGCCCTCATTAATGCGATCACGTTAATTGGCGATCGCCAATACTGCAATCAAACAACAATTGGCGATGAGTATTCGTATGCATCGTTTTCCATGGGGCTCCTTTCAGTGTTAATGGCTTATGGGGCCAAATTTCACTATGTTGACAAGCATTCAAAAAAATGCCTTTTAGAGCCATTAGCTCCTCAACAAGAGTTGATCCTCGCTGCAATCGAGCTGCCAGGTATTAAAGGGTACAGCTCCTATCACGAAGTCAAGGATCCCGCCAGCTATTTACCTGTTTGTGGAGTTGCTTCCTATCATGAAACTGAAAAAGATATCGTTCAGCTAGCAAGATTTGTTCTTTGTGGCAATGGACTTCCGGTCTTACGTTTATCCGCAGTTGAAAAGGTAGTAACTGGCGATCCGATCTCAAAGCCTCTTGATGCTTCGTTATTTCACTCTCTTCTAAAAGACATCCAGCACAATTCTTCTGCAAGTAACGAATATTTAGCTCATCTTGCGCACCATCTCATCAACAAAAGCCAAACTCCTCTAATTTAATCTGCTGCACATTGCCAAGCTAGGTCAACACTATTGAATCCTATTGTGATCCGCACAAACAACCACTTCACCTTGCATGATGGTAATCAAATACCAATGCTGGGTTTTGGCGTTTTCCTCATAGCCAATGCTGAGGTTGAGAGCGCAGTCAAAACTGCCCTAGACTGTGGCTACCGCCATGTAGATACAGCATCTATTTACAAAAATGAAATAGGTGTGGGTGCGGCAATCCAATCAAGCAAAATTCCGCGATCAGATCTCTTCATCACGACCAAAATATGGAATGACGATCAAGGTACTGGTAAGACAAAGAAGTCCTGCTTGGCAAGCTTGGAACGCCTGAGACTTGATTATCTTGATTTGGTACTAATCCATTGGCCCGTACCGGGTCGCGGCTTGTATGTGGATACTTGGCGTGAATTGATTGCGTTACAAGCTGAGGGACGGGTAAAATCTATTGGTGTTTCTAATTTCAACCCAGAGCATCTGGATACGATTATTGCAGATACAGGCGTGGTCCCAGTTGTCAATCAAATTGAATGCCATCCCTGGTTACAACAAAACAGTTTACGTGCATTCCATGCCAAGCTTGGCATTCTCACCCAAAGCTGGAGTCCTCTCGGTCGCGGCAAAGTATTGAATGCGCCTATTATTAAAGCTATTGCCAACAAGCACAGCATAACAGAAGCACAAACTATTCTTGCGTGGCACTTGGCTGTTGGCAACCTGCCGATTCCCAAGTCAGTTACACCTAGTCGTATCAAAGAGAACTTTCAGGCCACGACCATTCAATTAGAGGCCGAAGACCTTTTGCAGATTGAGCAGCTGGATGCTGGCATTAGAGTTGGCCCAGATCCACTTCAGTTTAAATAAAGTTAACTTCCCCTCGCTCTAAGGCTAAGTGCCTCGAAATCTGGCAAAGCTATAGCGAAATATGGACTGAATCATATAGACAGTATGCAGCATTTGGAGATTATCCCTGTTGAAGCGTAGTCATTGACTGAGAGATCTAATCAGATTGGCATTCTAAATCTACCACATTTTTATGGCTGTCGATAATATGTGCAGGCTGGTTCATGCAATCATCACAGTTGACCTACTAAATATTGTGTGCTTGATCCAAATCCCACCCAAATCACAGCAAAAGATGGCTAGAATGTTCGCTTGAAGATAATCCCCCACAATGCCAGTGGATTAGACTGTGCAAACTTACCAACGAAACTAACGCCCTTTATCGATGTGCCTCAAGCTGGAAATTATTGACTAACATATAAGCGAAGCGGGCCCACAGCCAGTGAATCTGAAACATGAATTATGACGATACAAACAACGCCATGACAGCATGGCTGCACACTCATAACGTGAGTGTGCATATACACATCAAAAGAACAGCAAAGTTAGGGCATCCATTCCGAGAAGGCATTTGCGCCACTAGAGTGGGTGTGTAAGGAGCTTAAAAGATGACAGTCAAGTACATTTGCCACGTCAAATTTCCTGCCGAGGTAGCTGGTCTATGGGAGGGTTGGATCAAATTCCATCAAGCTGGGGCACCACTGGCAGAAGGAGTGATTCGCCGTGAAATTTTTCATGGCTTGATGGATCGCCAGGGTTTTGTGTTTATCGAGGCGGAATCATATGCTGCTGTAACACAAGATCTTGGTGGCTTTGTGCTTGGCGGCCTGGATTTTGATCTCATCCCAGTTTTCGATAATCAAGAAGCAACAGATGCAATCATTGGCTTGATGCCCCAATTAAAAGATTCTATCCAGTAATCTCTATGTGTGCCAGCCAAATAGTGCGCCACTGATTTCGGTAGCAAGCCAGCTTATTAAGCATAGCCGCTAACAATCATACGGATCAAATAGTTTTTATCAACAAAAACTCTTTTTGGCCTTTCTCCTCATGACGAAATTCAGTCTTGTAGCTATCATCAAGCTGTCTGAAGGCAGTGTTACGGCATTTAAAGCATTGATGAGCGATCCGAATGGTGTGGCGACCACAAGAGCATTTCCTGGCAATATCTTATTTGAATGCACCTATGACCTTAATGATGAAACCACTGTTCGAATTTACGAAAAGTGGGAGAACAAGGAATCCTGGGATGCCTACATGAAATTCAGGAGTGAGACTGGATTTGCCGATCAATTAAGCTCTTTTGTAAGTGCACCACCTCAATTTTTTCCAGTTTCTCTCATTGCCTGAAGCACTAACTCCCGTTTAACTCCATTGCTTAAGCCAGCAGTGATTGTATTTATTGGCAATTGATCATTGATGGCTTGATGCTTCTTCTTGCTTGCAGGCATGAAGCCGAGCTTAACTCGTCAGCATGCTTGCTTTTTCCATAGATCTATGGATCCGCAGTCGCGAATAAGTGCTTGCTAATTCAAGAACATCTAGACAACATCGTGGCGACTTTTAACCAGAATTTATTAGCAACAATACCCTCTCTAGTTCTCCAGGGTAAACTAAAGACTATGAAGCGATGCAGCGCCCAGACAGGTTACACAAGGTACACTTTAATGCCTATCCAAAATTAGCCCAAGGCTGCATTGAACTAATCTGACATTCAAGCAAGTGTTTCAATTTTAATGTTTTGATTAGGCAGCCATCGGCAGCAATAAATTCATGCTGCTTGATTAGGATAATGGGCATCCTTCTTGATAGGCAAAACCTCAGCTATTGACTCTGATGCGCGATCAACGAGGTAACGCTCCAAAAGCCTGCTCTTGGAGAGCCTTCAATGTGCAGATCCACCCATTCAAATCAATAATTATGGTCCATTATTTTCTAAATTATTTAATTAACGACCAAATAAATGGCCAATACCATGCCAACCCTTACTGAAGGATCAGTCGATCAAGCAATCACCCATAGCAATCAACATTAAACATCCAGCCGTTATGACCGAAAGGCCGTTGCCCAGGCCGCAGATCCAACTACCCATCCATACCCCTGGAGCCTGCCCAGAGCGCGCAGCCAAGGCTTGCATCGGACATCGTCGATGCCACCACCCCCAGGAGGCCTTGGGGGGCTAGCGTTGAGGGAGGCCAAAGCAGATCAAGGGAGGCAGACTTTTTCGATGTCCAGCTTTAGAGTGGAGATGCTTGGAGAGCAAAGGCTGTGCAACAATTAAATGTCGATCGGCTGACCAGCAATTCAGATCCAGTTACAAAATGATTCATCAACATATTTTTGCATCCCCGCGCCCTGGGATGACTGAACAAGAATTTCAAGACTACTGGCGCTATGTGCATGCCATTAACTATGCGATGCCAATTCCACAGGTACGCAAATATAAAATTGATTGCAAGATGGATGTTGCAGGTACGTATCATCCAATGGCCTATGCTGGCCTAGCGGAGATATGGCTCAACAACGAACAAGAGCAAGCAGAGTCGGTCTTGACGCCTGAATATCTAGAGGGCGCTAAAAAAGATGAGAAGAAATGGGCAGCAGCGTGGCAAACATTGGTGCTTGACACACAAGCGACACTCCTGCACGAATTGACAGCTCAACGCAAGGATCTGCCTGAATACAAACTGCTTGTTTTACTCAAGCGCAAAGAAGATACCAATCTTGCTCAATTTCGCGATCATCTTTTAACAAACAATGCCGCACTTGCTAGCCGCACACCTGGGCTAATACGCAACCTTTGTTGTTTTGTTAGGGATCGTTATTACATCAATGGCGACGAGCCCTTTTTCGACTACGTAGGCCATTTCTCAGCAGAAACCTTACTTGGGCTCAAGGAAATGATCACAAGTAACTATTGGCAAGAAGCAATGCATTCTGATTTCTTAGCAGTTGCCGATCCATGGATTCATGCTTGTATGACCGTACGCTCAGAATGGGTGATCGGACCGGAAGCAAGAGCCTAGTTTTCAGTTTCAAAACAACTATCCAACTCCAAGCATTCTCAGACGATGAATCCCGAAAAACTCACCATTGCTCTTTTTGATGATCTCTATGCGCTCAATGTTGAAAGTTTTCTGAACCGACTGAGTGAAACCATCCATCTGAGCATGCCTCAGAACAAGCAGAATGCGGTGATACCCTTTACTGGCGAATGGTATGGCCGCGAAGCGGTATCCCGTTTCCTAGAAATCCGAGCTGCCACCACAGAAAGCAACAATCAACTTCGCTCGATTTCTGTTTCAGGTCAAACTGCTTTTGTAATTATCCATGCTAAAGGGATTTGCAAGCCATCAGGCCAAGTATTTGAGCTAGAAGATCTTCATCAGATCAGCTTTGACAGCTCTGAAAAAGTAACGACTTGGAAGCTATTTGCCGACCTAGGTCCACTCAGTGCTGCATTTGCCGCCAACTTACCAACACAATTGGTAAAGGCAGTAAAACGAAATGATGGCGATGAAGTGAAGCGACTGATTGGCATTGGTGCCAATGTCAATACTCGCGCAGAGGATACAGGTCTCACCCCTTTAATGATGGCAGCCTGTCAAGGCAACCGTGAGATTGTGGCGAGTCTGCTCAAGGCTGGTGCCGATGTCTTCACAACAGACCCATTTACGGGTGCTACGGCCCTGCACAAAGCCTGTCAAGGTGGCAGTGCAGACGTCGGCAAGCTCTTGCTTGAAGCTGGCGCCTTTGTCGATGCCGTGACCCCGACCATGGGACACACTCCAATGATGGATGCTCTCTGGTATAAATCCGCCCCAATGATTGAACAGCTGTTGCAGTATGGCCCGAATATTGAAACAAAAACACATTATGGCTTCTCCCTTTGGGACCATCTCAATTATGAGGCTGCCGCCCAAGGAACCGATGCTGGCAAACAACTCTTTGCAACCATTGGATCCTTAATCTATGCCTATCGAGATACATGCAAGCAAACAATTGAGCGTCAAACATTACTTGCTGCCGCCCAAAAAGGAGATACAGAAGGAGCTCGCCAAGCCTTGCTAGATAAAAACATTGACCTGGAACAACGGCACCCCCACGTCAATAGTTTCAGCGATGGACATACGCCCCTACTCATTGCCTGCCGCGACAACCATCCGTCTATTGTAGAGCTTCTACTAGAAGCTGGCGCTGAGGTAGGTTCCTTTGATTGGATATTCAAGGGGTACACTATCCACAAAGCAACATATAATGGCCGCGCTGATATTCTCAGGAAGCTCTTGAATTCTCCACGAATGACAGCTCAAGTTGTGAATGCACAGGGACGCATCAATGGCTATAGCCCCTTACACGATGCCCTGTGGCATGGTTTTGAGGATTGTGCCAGACTCTTACTCGACGATTCCCGCTGCCGGCTTGGTCTGGTTGGCCACGACGGAAAAGACGAGTTGGCAATCAGTACCGAAGTATTTGGGGCTGATCATCCTCTTAGCGTACTAATTAAAAATCGCTTCCAGGCCAATTGATATCAGTGAGCACCAAGACCGCCCATTGATCGAGCATCCAAGTTCAACCCAAGGCCAGCGTTCAGGTTTTGTTGGGATTTCTTAGGCTTCAGTGAATGACCATCCGGCAGTTCAGGCTTAAACTTCTTTTGGCCTCATTAATTCTTTAAATGCCAAGCCAAGCCAAGATTTTCTTTGATCGCCATTTAGAATATTTAGCCCAAAATGATTTAGCGGGCATGGTCAACGACAGTTACCATGAAAATGCTATTTTGTACAATGCATTCCCTATCTACGCTGAACTGCCTCCTTGGAATGTTGTCAGAGGTCGGCAAGAAATTCTCAGGCTTTTCAAAGACTACCTCGATTTCCAGGGTGAAATCATTGTCGAAAAAGTTCATAACTACTTTGAAGATGGCAATGTAATCTCTTTCCAGGCTGTTATCAATAGCCCCAAGTCCGGTCGGTGGGCAGCAGGCGACATTTGGTTTATGGATGCTGACTTTAAGATGATTATGCGCCACTACGGCTTTGCCCATAAACTCTGACAAGCATGCCGTCGCGGCTGGCTTGTACCAGCGCAACGCTGAAGACTCTCAAACAATCAGATTTATCCCCAGAACAAACACTTGCCAATCATGAGCACAACGACAGGACCAGGTCGGACTTTTTTCGACAATCACATTCAACATTTACAAACAAGAGATATCGGTATCATACAGACAGACGCCGATGACGACATCATTGTTTACAACAATTTTGACCTCAACTATTTGGGTGAGCCAGCGCCTAACATTATCCGTGGACGCGAAGACTTTGCCAAATTTTTTCAAACTCTTTTTGATTGGCAAGGTGAGCTGACAGGCTATGAGCTGCACGCATTTACCGAGACTGAGGACTCAATCCTATTTAGTGCCACAACCTCATTTGCCAATACGGGTGCATGGGCTGCCGGTAATGTGTTCGCAATGAATCATGATTTCACCAAGATCAAGCAACAATTCATGTATGCACACAAACTTTAAGCAGGTCAAAAGCAGCTAATCTGGTCACAGCAACTATTTAAAAAGGGTGTCTTATGCTTAAGCATAAGACACCCTTATCTCATGGGGATGTTAAGATAGAAGATGAAACAGGCTGTGTTGCAGACTCTTTAAAAAGAGTTGGCTGCCTCAATACAAGGCCAAGGACATCATCAGACTGCCGCCAAAGGTGCTCGTTGTAGGGATAGGCGACGCGCCTTGGTTGTAGATGGAATTACTGGCAGTAGCCCAATAAAGGTAGGGTGTGATCGATAGGTGGCGCGTTGCTTGCCAATTCAAGAAGGCAATCACCATCCAAGGGGGCGTGGCTTGGTTATCGATGCCGACGTTACTGGTATTGGACTTGATCATGCCGGTTTGACCGAATGAGGTTCCAATTGCCAGGCTGTCTGCCAAGAACCGTTCATATTGGAACGTCAATAACCAAGCGTTACTAACAGCAGAATCACCATTCTTTACACTCAAACCATACCAAGGGTTGGCCCCGTCTGCCGTGGCTGTGTAAAAGCCGTAATTCATACCGCCGCTAACGGAAAATCTTTTCGGAATGATATAATAGTAGCCGCCAACAGCAGCGGTGTTGACGATCATTGGGGTCAAAAATGCGAATGGATTAATAGCAAGTCCAGACGCCTCTGCAAAATAGAATGGAGAGCCTAACGGATTCTGCTGATAGTTTGTATTTGTCCAAGCGGCTTGAAAACCTGCGCGTGCTGATGTGTATGACAGCTGAATAACAGCCGTAGCTCCATTATTATTATCTAGCATGCCAACTTGGCTGTAGTTGCTACTTGGATTGCCGGCAATAAAACCGCCTCCCAATGCCCAGCCGTTTTTAGCGAAGGTGATGCCAGCGCCGGGTCCCAGGGTCAAAGGATAGGTACCAGGAACACTCGCATAATCGACAAAGTCAAACAGGAGGCTCTTGAGGCCAATCATGTTGGCGCCTTTCGGCGAATACATCGCCGTGCTTACAGGCAACAGATCGTAGGAGTAAAGCCTAGGGCCAGCAATAACGCGGATGTTATCATTTATTGGGAAGCTATACCAGGCGCGGAACAACTGAAAACTGTTTTGGGTTTGGAAGCAATAAAAATGAGAAGTGCTCCACAATGGCGAACCGCAACCCGGAGTATCTCCTTGGTAATTACTCAGAACACCCGTGACCATTAACTGATCTTTGCCGAAAAAGCTAATTGAAACTCCAGGCACCAAGATGTATTGATTGTAAAGCTGTGAATATTTTTGATTCAGCGTGGGGGCTGCACTTGAGCCGTAGAATGTATTAATTGATGTATTGTCGATCGCGAAGAGTGAAAATTTGATCTTTGGATTGAAGCCAATGCCGTCAACAGGCTTGACACTTGAACTGGTTGCGGGGGAGCCTGTGCTTGCAACTGCACTTTGAGTGCTGGATCGGCCAGCCGATTGTTCGACAAATTTAACAGTTCCAGTGTCAGTAACCAGAAGATTGCCGCTGGAATCTCTTCCAGTACTGATACTGAGATTCTGGGGGTTTAATTTGGGTAGGTCCGCTTCGCTTGAGGACTGGTCCGCAATAATATCGATGGGCTGACCGGCTGGTGCCGCTGCTACGATGGTTTGGTCTAAAGGTTTTTTGGCATTGCCAAAGCCCATCGCCTGGGCAGGAATAAAGCTACCGCTACAAACCAGCATCGTTGCGGCGAGAAGCTTTCTCCCGAAATGAATCCGCTTCATTGATTAAGAAATTGGTTTAGTGGCAATTTTACCACACATTGACGTTATTTTGACGTCGATTCGGATTATGTTTAAATACTGACACTCGCGGAAATCCTGCTCTTGGGGCCAGGCGCCCTGCTAGCGCCAACTTGTGGAGAAGTATCCGTCTATACAGATTAATCTGATGGTAGAACATTCAAAGCTAAATGATAGTCTCAAGCAACTCAACCCCAACCGAAAGCAATGTCGGATTGGGTGAAATCAAATAAACGATCAGTATTTCTCCAGCTTCTTTAATCCAAAGGGTTTGCCTTGGCAGCTCTGCCAATCGACGTTTCAGCTTGCCTGTGGAGAAACAAGATACAGGATAGTAGTAGGGCACTGTTGTTCAGCGGTCTGATCGGCTTGGCTGACTAACCGATGCGGACCTGCCATCAGCAATTGGGTTGCCTGGACATAGACACGAATAAACATCTACCTAGCCGCCCAAGTAAGCCATTTCAGCGTGAGATCCAGGCTGGAACTGGTGTGAATCAAATGGATCATGGCCACGAAGACTGGCGCCAGTGGATGCCAACCTCTCGGCTTTTACTTGCCGCTCTTCGCTATAGCGATCTAACCGCCCCGACCAGAGTTGATGAAGGGCAGATTGTAGCGCCATTCGGCTATTCTCTGCCTGAAAATTAGGCTTCAGATCCGTGCCAGTTGAGGCAAACAGGCAGGTATAGGCCATGCCATCCGCGGTGATTCGCAAGCGATTGCAATCCCCACAGAAGGGCGCACTGATTGAGGCAATGGTGCCCAGATAACCGCTGCCATCTTGATAACGCCAGCGAAAGGCTGTGCCGTGGCGATCACGCTTGATCGGCTCAAGGGGCCATTGCTTGCGGATCAACTCAACCATTTCTGCTGCAGGCACAACTTCATCCATGGTCCAGCCATTGCGGTTGCCCACATCCATGAACTCAATCAAACGCAGCTCCATGCCGTAGCGACGGGCAAGCTGCGCCAATGCAGGCACCTGGCTGGCATTGCCAGAGCGGGTGATCACGGCATTCAGCTTCAGCTCCCCTGAGGCAGGGTCAAAGCCTGCTGCCATGGCATGGTCGATCGCGGCAAGGACTTTCGCCAATACAATCTCACCGGCTGCTTCGCCACCCGGCAAGCCTGCCATGGTGGCAACCGTCGCCGCTGTGGTGCCATCAAGGCTCAAGGTGATGCGATCCAATCCCGCTTCCCGGAGACTCAGGGCCCGCTCCGCCGTTAACAACACGCCGTTCGTTGTTAAGGCCACATCCCTCAGCTGACCGCTGGGATCCGTGCTAGGGCGTTGACGCAAGGGACGGATTGCCGCAAGAAGGGCTTCCAAGCCGCCATGCAACAACGGTTCCCCGCCCGTGAGCCTGAGGGTATGGCCCCCCAGGGCGATGAATGCCTCAACCAGCTGAACTCTTTGCTCCAGGCTCAGCAGACCGACTGGCTCCTCACTATCGGGACAGCAGTAGGGACAGGCCAGATTGCAGCGAGCTGTCACAGACAGTCGTAACACGCCCAGGGGCCGGCCTCGCAGATCTCCTGGGGGTTGCACGGACATTTTACTGATCAATAGTTATGTTAGCCTAGGCAAGACAGCCTTGCATTGACTGTGGCGCATTAACTGTGAGGCATTGACCATGCCGCATCGACAGCGGCGCATTGAATGTCTTGAATTGCCTGCCCTTCTGCCATGGCAGGCGGGCCAAAAAATGAAGAGAACATGATGGCTGATGGTCGAGAGCGCGATCGATACCGACGGGTGATCCTGCAGAGGTCCAAACACCCCTGCCATCAAGGGCGGCTCGAGCCATGGGATGGCAAGGGCTATGCCATCAATCCCCGTTGTGGCGATGTGGTGGAAGTGACCCTACAACTCTCCCCTGATGGTGAATCAATCTCAAGCATCCGCCATCGCACCGATGGCTGTGCCGTTTGTGTGGCCGCCACCGATTTAATGGTTGATGTGGTGTCAGGACAACACATTCGTGTTGCCAAACAATCGGCAGAAGCCTTCCAAGCCATGTTGCAAGGACAGGCGCCCTTCCCGCACCAGCACCCACTCGAAGCCCTCAGTCCCCTCGCCAGCCTGCCTGGTCGTTCCCGCTGCGCCAGCCTGGGCTGGGAAGCGCTGCAGCAGGCCCTCGCCTCGACCAGCCCTCAGTCCTGACTTTGTTTCGGAACATCCAGATCCTCCCCCGAAGCACAATCACCAACCTCCACAAGCCTGAGATCTTGGCGGTGGTTGGCCAGGTAGGCCCCAGCACCCCGGTCTCCCTGGAGCGAAGCCACGACCCCAGGCCAATGGTTCTCTGCAATCAGCACCGGGTGACCGCGCTCGCCGGCATAACAGGCCGCCACAAGAGCGTCTGGGCTGGAGCGCACCCGCAGGATCGCCTCAGCCGTGAGCCCGGGCAGATCCACCAGGGTGATCACGGCCCTGGCTGGAACTGCCTTGGAATCCCCGATCTCTGCCCGCAGCGCCTCCAGACCGCAGCGCAGGGAGGACGCCATCCCCTGCGACCAGTCGGGATTGACGATCGAGCGGCAGCCCGTCAAATCGGCTTGCCAGGCCCCCAACACCACGACCACCTCACCACAACCGGCCTGGCGAAGCAGGCGCACCGATCGATCCACCAACCGTTCGCCTTGCCAGATCACGCCTGCTTTCGGTTCTCCATAGCGACGGCCGGCGCCAGCCGCCAGCACCAGGCCCATGTCCCGCCAGCGTCCAGCGCTCAAGGGTGGATCGTTCCCTCGGTCTGCGAGAGGGGCAGGCCCGATCGCGACTCCCTGACCATGACCACCTCCGCCAGGATCGACAGGGCCGTTTCCTGGGGCGAGCGGCCGCCTAAGTCGAGGCCGATCGGAGATCGCAACCGCGCGATTTCAGCGGCCGACAAACCAGCCTCGGCAAGTCGTTTGAGCCGATCTTGATGGGTTTGACGCGATCCCATCGCCCCCACATAGGCTGCCTCACTGCGCAGGGCAATCTGGAGCACCGGAATATCAAACTTAGGGTCGTGGGTTAGCACACAGATCACCGTGTTGGCCGTGATCGTTTGCTTAGCAAGCCAGCGATGGGGCCATTCACAGATCACCTGATCGGCCATGGGAAAACGACGCTCGGTGGCAAAGATCTCCCGGGCATCGCACACAACAACGCGAAACCCCAGGGTCTTGGCGAGACTGGCAAGGGCGGCACTGGTATCAATGGCCCCAAAGATCCAAAGGGGCGGGCGGGGGTGATACTCGCGAATGACAATCGATCGATCATCCGACAAGCGCTCCAGGCGAGCGGTGCTGGGCCAATCCCGTCCAGCTCCTGTCGCCCTGGCCGACTGCCAGCGGCTGACAACAAGCTGATCCAGTTCCGCACTGCCAAGGCTGCCATGGGTTTGACCGTCCCCAAGCAGCAATTGCTCCCCCGGACAATCCAAACGGGTGGCGATGAGCACGGGACGATCCGCACCAATCAGCTCAAAAAGCAAGCCAGCCTGGGGCCAGAGGCCGGCATCGATGCGTTCCACCACCAACTCAATCTCGCCACCGCAGGTGAGTCCAACGCTGAAGGGATCCTCACCATCAGCGGCTTCAAACTTCAACCATTCGGAGCTCCCCGTTGCGAGCACCCGTTCAGCGGCGCTGACAACCTCGCCCTCCACACAACCGCCACTCACGGCCCCCACCACGGCCCCATCTCCCAGCAGCAACAGGCTCGATCCACTGGGCTTGGGCGCCGAACCCCGGATGGCCACCACCGTGGCGATGGCCACAGCGGTGTTGGTTCGCCAGGCCTGCTGCAACTGGCTCAGGAGGGCGGTGCTCACAGCAGGGTTGACAGGGGACATCGGGGGCCTGGGGCTGGGGGATCGGGAGCAGCACCAAGGCTTCAGCGCTTGGTCAGCACGGTTCCGGACTCAGGGCCCGCTGATCAACCATGGCCAATCCCAAACCGTGCCCAGTCCCAAACCCAGCCCATGCCAAGCACTGCCCGATGCCAAGGCATGCCCGATGCCGGTTTCGAACCAGCGACATCCTGCTTGTAAGGCAGGCGCTCTACCGCTGAGCTAATCGGGCGGTTGCGCCATTCTGCCTCCAGCCTCCCCCGAGCGCCGCGACAAGTCCATGGCCAGCGGAAACAGTCACGATCGGGGCACCTGGCTGTTGGCGTTGCCCTTTGGCCTGCTCTGCTGGCCCGTGTTGGGCTGGAGGGGCAGCGTCACGGCAGGCCTGGCCTTCCTGATCGGCGGTCTGCTGCTCTCACCGGATCTAGACACCCACTCCAGACCCAGCCGGCGCTGGGGGCCCCTGGGGCTGCTGTGGTGGCCCTATCGCCGGATCCTGCGCCACCGTTCCCTGCTCTCCCACGGCCCCCTGCTGGGAACCCTGGGGCGCCTGGCCTATCTGGCGGGGATCGTTCTGGCTCTGGCGGGGCTCCTGGCGGCCTGGGGGGCGCCACCCCCCCTCGCCCTGATCCACTGGGGCCAACAGCTCTGGTACAGCCAGCCTGTCCTGCTCCTGCTGGCCCTCGGGGGCTTGGAAGCCAGTGCCTGGTTGCACCTGATCCAGGACGGCGATCCGCTGGCTAAACCGCCCCGGTTGGTGCGCCTGCTCAGCCGCCAGCGGCGGCGGCGCCAGCGGACCGGCCGGGGGCGGCGCAGGCGAAACGGCCGGCGCCCCTGAGGGGCGATCGAGCTCCGCAGCCAGCACCCCCTGCGGCCCGGGTACGGGCAATGACAGGGTGGAATCGCCCGCCATCAGCCCAACCATGGACGCCCGGAGCCAGGCCCCCCACGACAGGCCTGCGGGGGATGGGGCCCCGCAGCGGGCTGGGGGCTGCGAGGCAGCCCTGGCCGAACTGGTGGCCGTGGTGGCGCGGCTGCGGGATCCCGAAGCCGGCTGCCCCTGGGACCTGGAGCAGACCCACAGCTCCCTGGTGCCTTATGTGCTGGAAGAGGCCCATGAGGTGGCGGATGCGATCCGCCATGGCGACGATCAGCACCTGGCCGAAGAACTGGGGGACCTGCTGTTGCAGGTGCTGCTGCACGCCCAGATCGCCAGTGAGGAAGGGCGTTTCGATCTGGCCTCGATCTGCCGGGGCCTTGGCGCCAAGTTGGTGCGCCGCCATCCCCATGTGTTTGCCATAGCGGGAGGGATCGGGATCGGCCCGAGCGATGGGCCCCCGGCCGATCAACAGGCGAAGCCCGGGCACAAGCCAGGGCCAGCCAACCGGGGCCGCTCCGGGGACAGCGCCGCGGTGAACCAGAGCTGGGAGGCGATCAAGGCCGCCGAACGGGCTGGGGCATCGGCCTCTGACCAGGCGGGCACGGTCTCTGACCAGGCGGGCACGGTCTCGGCCAGTCCCCTGAGCGACCAGCTGGCAGGCAAGGTGCGCGGCCAACCAGCCCTGGCCGGGGCGATGACGATCTCGCGCAAGGCGGCGGCGACCGGCTTCGAATGGGATGACCTCGGGGGCGTGTGGGAGAAGGTGGCCGAGGAACTCGCCGAACTCCAAGAGGCCGTGGCCAGTGGCAACCAGGCCCATGCCCAAGAGGAACTGGGTGATGTGCTCTTCACCCTGGTGAATGTGGCGCGCTGGTGCGGCCTGGATCCGGAAGCGGGCCTGGCTGGCACCAACCGCCGGTTTCTGGATCGCTTTTCGCGGGTGGAGGCCGCCCTCGGCGGTGATCTCCAGGGCCGGGGCATCGCCGAACTGGAGGGACTCTGGCGCCAGGCCAAGGCCCAGATCCGGGCGGAGGGCCTGGGCCAAGAGGCGCCAGCCCCCGGCCTCCCGAATCGCCCCTGAAGGCCACCCCCCTGCCTGAAGTGCTGGGCCCGGCATCCAGCCATCGGGAGCCGGAGCAGCCCGGAAGCGACTGGATTGGGGAGCTTGGCCCGCGGGTGGGGCCACCATCCTTTGGCGCAGACGGCTCGGGGCCAGGGCGCCGTCGCTGCGCTGCCCAGGCCTCCCAGGTGTTGGCCCTAGTCTTTGGGCCATCAGAAGCCCTTGCCGATGGGGAGTCCGATCAGCCAGGAGGTTTTCCTTGCGCGGGCCAAGGCCAGATTTGGGGACAAATATGACTACACCACCATGCTCTACAAAAGCTTTAAGACACCGATCAAAATCCGCTGCCGCATCCATCCCGTGCGCCTGATTGCGATTACGCCTGAAAAGCATCTGGAAACCACTGGTGGCTGCAAATACTGCCTGAAGGTGTACCGCAGTCAGCGCCATGGAGCCGACTGATAACAACCACTTTTCCGACCCAATCTCGCCCACGGAAGTCACTGCCATCCAGCCATAAATTCAGGCATGTAACGTGCGCAAACCAGCGCAAATCCCCCTTGAATCCCTAAATCCCCGGCCGGCGAAACCTTGGCGAACAGAGTTGCGATCCGCGAATCGAGATCGATCATTCTCGGCGCAGAACGCTCGCCTAGTCTGCGCTCATTGCCTGGGCTGCTCTTCAGCGCAGCCGTTCTGACCCCATGCCCTTGCTCCGCTGCTTGCCCCAAGGCCCCCGTTTCTGGAGCCGGATGCGTGCCTTGGTCCTGGGAGCGGGGCTGGTGTCCAGCGGCCTGGCCCAACCGGCCTCAGCCCTGGAAACCGTGAAACTGCGGCTGCCGATGCTGCAGACAACCTTCACCCTGCGCCTGAGCGAACTCACCAGTCCGGCGGCCCTGATGGCGGGCCACAGCGACCTGGCCGAACTGGATCGCGCCAGTGATGGGTCATTGGGTCGCTCCCTGGTGGGCCTGTTCCAGACGCCCCTCCCCCTGCAGAGCACGGCGGTGCTGGACCAATCCGTGGCCCAACCGCTGGTCCAGCAGGTGCTGTTGATGGTGTCGAGCTTCGGCACGATCGACGGCCTCGGGCCCGACCCGCTCAGCCCCAGCCAATCCGGCAAGGTGCTGGCCGAAACCCTCCACCAGCTCTTCGCCAAGGGCCAACCCAGCCTGCTGGCCCTGCTCCAGGCCCTTCCCGGCAAAAGCGTGACCCTGGATGCCGAACAGGCCCTGAAGGTGGCCAAGCGCCTGGCCGACCAACAACGGCGCGCCCAACAGCTGGTGAACAACCAGCCCGGCGCCAGCATTGATCCAAGCCTGGACAAGCCCGGCCCCCTGGCGGTGCAGCGCCTGGAGCTGGACCTGGCCGTGAGCCACCGGCCCCAACCCTTGCCCCTGGTGATCCTGCAGCCCGTGCAAGGGGCCAACGGCAAGCTGGTGGTGATCTCCCATGGCCTCTGGGATGGGCCCGAGAGCTTCGAGGGCTGGGCCAAGCACCTGGCCAGCCATGGCTACACGGTGCTGTTGCCCCGGCACCCCGGCAGTGACAGCAGCCAGCAGCAGGCCATGCTCTCCGGCCAGGTGCCCCCGCCCGGACCGGCCGAACTGCGCCTGCGGCCCCTGGATGTGTCCGCCAGCCTGGATGCCGTTCAGGCCCGCAGCCTCAAGGGCCTGGAAGCGATCAGCGCCGATCAGGTGGTGGTGATCGGCCACTCCTGGGGTGCCACCACGGCCCTGCAGCTGGCGGGCGCGATCCCCAGCTCGGTGCAATTGCGCAGCCACTGCCAGAACCTCGACGATCCCGAGCGCAACCTCAGCTGGGTGTTGCAATGCAGCTTCCTCAGTTCAGCCGATCGCGCCGCCCATCCCGATGGGCGCGTGGTGGCGATTGCGGCGGTGAGCCCGCCCACCCGTCTGCTGTTTTCGCCCGGTTCGGCCGCCGGCATGACGGCCCGGGGCCTGTTGATCAGCGGCAGCCGCGACTGGGTGGTGCCTCCCGATCCCGAGGCGATCACGCCGTTTACGCCCAATGGCCACTTCGGCCATGCCCTGGTCTTGGCCAGTGGCGGCGACCACTTCAACCTGCGGGGACCGGCCACGGGCGATGGCTCGCCCCTCAAGGGCCTGCTGCTGGCCTGGGTTCAGGCCGCCTTCACGCCCGGCACCCCGCTCAAGCCGGCCAAGGGGCTAGCACCCTTGCTGCCCGCCAATGGCTGGGGCAACGCCGCCATGCCCCTGGTCAACGTCACCAATCAGGTGAGCCCGCCCAGGCCCTGAGCCTGGACCAGCGGCCCCCAAGCCCTCTGCGCTGAAGCCAGCCCCTTCGCCAGGGAAGACCCAACGGAAGCAAAGCCGGATGGGCCCTCCAGCGACGCCAGGGGCCCTCCGGCGTTTGCAGTTTCACAGCGGACAAGGCCCTGGCCGATCTCAGCCCTCGGGGTACTGGCTCTGGTACTCGGCGTGGTGGGGGTTGATGTCCGGCATCCAGTAATCGATATCGCCGTGCCAGTAGGGCTTGCCGGTGAGTTGCTGAATGGTCAGCTTGGTGGTGCCCATGGCGCTGAGCAGGCCAGCGATCTGCACGGGCGAGAGGTCGGTCTTGATGTCGGTGCCGGCAATCTTGAGCAGCTCCGGCAGCTGGGCGACGAAGACCGGGTTGGCCAGCTTGCGGAACACTTCGTTGAGCACCAGCTGTTGCCGTTGCATGCGGCCGAGATCGCCAAGACCATCGTGGCGGAAGCGCAGGAACCCTTCAAGGTCCTTGCCCTTGAGCAGTTGGCGGCCGGGGTAGAGATCGATGGTCAGGCCCTGGGTGTTGTCTGTGTAAAGCATCCGTTTGGGCACATCCACTTCCACCCCGCCCAGGGCATCGCCGAGGTGTTGAACGGCATTGAGGTTGACAAAAATATAGTGATCAACGGGCGCCGAGAGCAGCTTGGAAAGCTCCTGCTTCACCATGGGAATGCCGCCATTGGCGTAGAGCGCATTCGCCTTCATCGGACCGAACTTGTCCGATTCGATATAGGTGTCGCGGGGGACCTGGGTGAGCTGGGTTTTGCCGCCATCCAGGTGCAGGGTGAAAAGGGAATCGGTGTTGCCCGACACCTGATCGGTGCCGATCACCAGAACCCGATGGTTGCCCGTGGCCACCGGCGGCGCCATGGAGGCGAGCAGGGTGCCGGGATGCCACAACTTGGCCAGGCCAGCCCCCACCAGGGCGCCGAAGGGGCCCACCAGTCCGTAGCCCACGCCGAGGCCCAGCAGGAAGGTGAGGGCCAGGGCCCGTTTCGGTCCCTGGGCCAGCCGGTTGGGCGGTGGGCTCTGCGGGCGCCGCGGCCTGGGTTGGGGCTTCACGGGGCCGGAGTCTGGTTCGGGAATGGGGCGCAGCGCGGGGTTGCGGCCTTTCTCCAGGGGCAGCAATAGGCCGCCCATGCCGGATGGGGACGGGATGGGGGCCTGGGACGCGGCCCCAGGGGTCTCGGCGGCAGGCATGGCATTAGCTGCCTTGGCCGGGACCTGGGGGCGGCGCTGGTCCCTCTGGCGACTGGTGCGGGGCTCCAGGCCGGCATCGCGGCCCCTGGGCTGGCGATCCTGCTCCCGGTTGGGATCGCGGCTCTGGCGACGCGCGGCAGCGGCGTCCCGGCGCTCCGAAGCCTGTCGCTGCGAGCGCCCGGCCTGGCGTTGCTTGCGGTCACGGCCGCGACTGGGTTGGGCCTGGGCCATGGGGAGTGTCGATCGCCGCACCTTAAGGCCCAAGTCCCCTTGCAACCAGGGGGTTCAGACCCCTTTGACAACCGTTATCCGGGCCGCGGCCCGATCGGCCCGCTCCCGGGCCTGCTCCGGGCTGGTGCCAGCCGCGAGCACCACGCCCATGCGGCGCTGGGGCCTGGCCGCCGCCTTGCCGAACAGCAGCACCTGGGTGTCGTCCTCGGCGAGGGCCTCCTCCAGGCCCAGATAGGCCGCTGGCTCGCAGGCCAGCTCGGCCAGAATCACCCGACTGGCGGCAGCGGACGCGAGGCGGATCTCCGGGATCGGTAGCTCCAGCACCGCGCGCAGATGCAGGTCGAATTCGCTCAGGTTCTGACCCACCAGGGTCACCAGGCCCGTGTCATGGGGCCGGGGCGACAGCTCGGAGAACACCACCTCCGGCCCATCCGCGCCCTGGCAAAGGAAGAATTCGACGCCAAACAGGCCGGTGCCCCCCAGGTTGTCGGTGATCGTGCGGGCCATGGCCTGGGCGGCCGCCAGCTGGGGCCAGTCCAGGTGGGCCGGCTGCCAGCTGCATTGGTAATCGCCCCGCTCCTGCAGGTGGCCGATCGGCGGACAGAAGAGCGTGGGCCCCTGGGCCTGGCGCACGGTGAGCAGGGTGATCTCCTGCTCGAAGCGCAGAAACTCCTCGACGATCACCCTGGCGCCGCTGCCACGGGCGTCAGCCAGGGCCGCGTCCCAGGCCGCCTCCAGGCCCTCGGGCCCCTCGACCACGCTCTGGCCCTTGCCCGAGGAGCTCATCACCGGCTTGACCACCACGGGCCAGCCCAGGGGCGCCGCGGCCGCGGCCAATTCGGCGGCACTGGCGGCATAGGCGTAGCGGGCCGTGCGCAGGCCCAGCTCCCTGGCAGCCAGGTCGCGGATCCGGTCCCGGTTCATGGTCACGGCCGTGGCCCGGGCGGTGGGAATGATGCGGTGGCCTTCGGCTTCGAGCTCGGCCAGGGCATCCACCGCCAGAGCCTCGATTTCCGGAATCACCACATCGGGCCGGTGGCGCCGCACCACCGCCTTGAGGGCCTCGGGGTCGGTCATGGCCACCACTTCGCTCACCTGGGCCACGGCCATGGCCGGCGCCCCGGCGTAGCGGTCCACGGCGATCACCTGGCAGCCGAGGCGCTGGGCGGCGATCGCCACCTCCTTGCCCAGTTCACCACTGCCCAGCAGCATCACCCGGCGGGGGAAGGGAAGGCCGGCCATCGTCTGCAGCGGGGGGATACTGACCTGATCCTGCCCCGCCAAGTCCCGTGTCGCTGTTCCCCCTGCTCGGCTTCTCCACGGCAGGTGATGCCGCCTCAGGGCTGCTGTTCGGCTGGGACATCGCCGACCTGCAGAAAGGCGCCCTCGTCTATCTGGCCCTGTCATCCCTCGCCTTTGTGGTGGTTTGGGTGGTGGGGGTAGTGCGGCGTCCCAGCAATTAGGCCCTTGGGCCACAAGCCCATCGCCGCCCGCTCCCCAGCCGCCATTGACCTGGGCCCTGGGCGCCGGCCCTGACGATGGCGGCCGCAGCTGCCGGCCGCAACGGGCCCATCCCAGCCCGGGCCTAGTCCGCCAGTTCGGGCATCAGGGTGAGCTGGCGCACGGGCGGCTCTTCGCTGATGAAGCCATAGGCCTCGAACACGGCCGCATCGGCATGGGTGATGTGCTGGCCGTCGGCGTGACGTTCGACCACGAAGCCTTCGGCGGCCATGCGCCGCATCAGCGCGGCTGCCTCCTCCAGGCGGGCGGCCATCGCCTCAAGGCTGGCGCAGTCGGCGGTGAGACCGGTTTCCTTCCAGGTGAAATAGGCCATGGCAGGGAGCGGGGGTGGCGAAGGCGTGGGGGGCCGGCAGCGCTCCGGCAGGCCTGGCAGGGCTGATCTGGTTGGCCCTAGCGGGGCTTGATTGGGCAGGCTTGTCTGGGCAGGCCTGACCTGGGTGGAGTGGCCTCAGGGCACCAGCACCAGCCCCACCAGTACCAGTAGCAAACTGCAGGCCCAGAGGCCCACCACCACCTGCTGTTCGCTGGCGCCGCCCAGCTCGAAGTGGTGGTGCAGGGGCGCCATGCGGAACAGGCGCCGGCCCTGGCCATCGGCCCCCTTGGTGGCCTTGAACACCCACACCTGCAGGATCACCGAGAGGGATTCGGCCAGAAACACGCCGCCCATCACCAGCAGGGGCCAGAGGCTGTTGCTGAGCAGGGCCACGGCCGCCAGGCAGGCCCCCATGGCCAGGGAGCCGGTGTCACCCATGAACACCTTGGCGGGATGGCGGTTCTGCACCAGAAACCCCAGCCAGGCGCCGGCCATGGCGGCGCAGAAGCCCGCCAGGGCCGGATCGCCGTCGTGGCCGCGCAGCATCAACTGCAACCCAAGGCCCGTGAACACCACGGCGCCACAGCCCGCCGCCAGGCCATCGAGGCCATCGGTGAGGTTGGTGGCGTTGCTTTCGGCCAGGAACACAAACAGGCCCAGGGGCCAGATCAACAGGCCCAGGGGCAGCACCCAGCCCAGGGGCAGGGCCAGGTCGCCGCCCAGCTGCTGCTGCCAGGCGGCCCAGGCCAGGAAGGCCGCCGCCGTGAGGGCCTGGAGCAGCAGCTTGCCGCGGGGGGAGAGGCCCTTGTTGGTGCGGCGGGTGAGGCTGCGCCAGTCGTCGATGCCGCCGATCGCCAGGTAGCTGAGGCTGATCGCCGCCACCGCCAGCAGGCGGTCGTCCCCGGGGGCCACCAGGCTGCCGACGATCAAGCCGGCCGGCACCACCAGCAGGCCCCCCATGGTGGGAGTGCCGGCCTTGCCCTGGTGGGATTGGGGCCCCTCTTCGCGGATCACCTGGCCCCATTTCAGGGCCCGCAGCCGCGGCACGCCCCAGCTGGCCAGGGTCCCGGACACGATCGCGCCGATCACCAGGGGGAGCGTGAGCTGGAGGGCCTGGAGGCGCCAGTCGCTGAGGCCGCAGAGCAGCAGCAGGATCAGGGCTACCAAGGCGGCGATCGGGCGGCTGTTCCCCGGCAACCGGGCCAGGAGTTGGGTGAACGCCAAAGGAGCTGGACAGACTGGGCCCAGTCTTCCTCAGGCTCCGGCCGGGGCCCAGGGGGGAGAAGCCAATTCCAGCCCCCGGTGATTGGCGTCGAAAGGCCGAGCCCCCAGGCTCAGCGCCTTCGGGATTCGGGCGCTGATGGGACCATCTGGCGGCAGGACAGCCGGGTCCCGATCGACCCTCAGTCTTCCCAGTCTTCTTCGGACTGGTCGTCGGAGGGGTTGTAGTCCTCCTTCTCACCCATCAAGGCGGAGAGCTCTTCCTCTTCCACCGTGCTCACATCGGCCGAGGCGGTTTCCTCGTCGGCCACCAGGCGGCCACTGGACTCCAGCCAGCTCAGCAGGTCGGGCTCTTCGCGCAGGGGCAGCACCGGCGCCATCTCGCTGCGGCCGTAGCGGGTCAGCGAAGGGTTGATGCTGTCAAGGTTGCTGAGGCTGAGATTGCTCATTATCTGCTCCAGGGCACCCGGCGATGGGCTGAACTGAACCCGATCCACGATCTTAACCGAGGCCCCCTTGTCTGACCTGCTCACCAGCGCCCGATCGAAACTGCTGGCGGTGTGGCTGGTGGCACTGCTGCTGAGTGGCGGCCTGGCCTGGGCCGGCCAGCGCTGGGCCGAACCGCTGCCGATCGACCTGGCCTGGGTTGGGGCCCTGGTGCTGGTGCCCCCAGCCCTGATGGGCCTGGTTCTGCTGCGCAACTGGGAGGCCGGCCCCAGCGCCGCCTCGCCACCCGGCGACGGGGGAGAATCGCTTCAGACCGGCAAGGAGCAACAGGGATGACGGCCAGCAGCCAGGCGAACCAACCCCGGGCCAAAAAGGTGGTCCTGGCCTATTCCGGCGGCGTGGATACCAGTGTCTGCATCCCCTACCTGAAACAGGAATGGGGCGTGCAGGAGGTGATCACCTTCGCCGCCGACCTGGGCCAGGGCGACGAACTGGAGCCGATTCGCCAGAAGGCCCTGGATTCCGGCGCCAGCCAGTCGATCGTGGGCGACCTGATCGAGCCCTTCATCACCGAATTCGCCTTCCCAGCGATCCGGGCCAATGCCCTCTACGAAGGCCGCTATCCCCTCTCCACCGCCCTGGCCCGGCCCCTGATCGCCCGCCGCCTGGTGGAAATCGCCCGGGAGGTGGGCGCCGATGCCGTGGCCCACGGCTGCACCGGCAAGGGCAACGACCAGGTGCGTTTTGACGTGGCCATCGGCGCCCTGGCACCGGAGTTGAAAGTGCTCACCCCGGCACGCGAATGGGGCATGAGCCGGGAGGAAACGATCGCCTACGGCGAGCGTTGTGGCATCCCCTCGCCGGTGAGTAAGAAATCGCCCTATTCGATCGACCTCAACCTGCTGGGCCGCAGCATCGAAGCCGGTCCCCTGGAGGACCCGATGGTGGAACCGCCCGAGGAGGTGTTTGCCATGACCTGCTCGATCGAGGCGGCCCCCGACACGGCCCAGGTGGTGGAGATCAGCTTTGAGCAGGGCAATCCGGTGGCGATCGATGGCGTGCGTCTCGATCCGGTCAGCCTGATCCGCCGCGCCAATGCCCTGGCCGGCGGCCACGGCTTTGGCCGGCTCGACATGATCGAAAACCGGGTGGTGGGCATCAAGAGCCGGGAGATCTACGAAACCCCGGGCCTGCTGCTGCTGATCAAGGCCCACCAGGAATTGGAAAGCCTCACCCTGGCCGCCGACGTGCTGCGCACCAAGCGCCAGCTGGAAATGAGCTGGGCCGACCTGATTTATCAGGGGCTTTGGTATGGCCCGCTCAAGGATGCCCTCGATGGCTTCATCGAGCGCACCCAGCGCACCGTCAATGGCAGCGTGCGCCTGAAGCTACACAAGGGCAACGCCACCGTGATCGGCCGCAGCAGCAGCAGCGACAGCCTCTATGTGCCCGACATGGCCACCTACGGCGCCGAAGACCAGTTCGACCACCGGGCCGCCGAGGGCTTCATATACGTGTGGGGTCTGCCCACCCGCCTCTGGGCCGCCGCCCGCCGCCGCTGATCGATCGCCCCGGGCTAGGGGCGTTGGGCGACCACCGGACCCAGTGCCGTCCCTCTGCCCCCGGGCGGGGCACCACCAGATCAGCCCCCGCGGCGCAGCAACCGCCGGGTGGCCTGGTGCAGGTGCCGCCGCCAGGCCAGGCGAGCCTGGCCCGGGGCTGGGCGGGCTGCGGCTGATTCGCTGGCAGGTTCGTTTGCCGGTGGGCTGCTCGCCGCCTGGTCGGCCGCCGCTGGCTCGGCGCCACCAGCAGGGGCCTGGGCTGGATCCGCCGAGGGGGAACCGGCGCCCCCCGGGCCCGCCTCCCGGGCCGGCGCCAACACCAGCTGAAGACGCTCCCGCAGGGCGTGGTTGTCTTCGCTGAGCAGGCGCTGACGGTCGAGCAGGGGCTGGAGCCGTTCGGCGAACTTGCGCTCAAAGATCGCCGGCAGCTCAACGACCAGCTGTTCCAGCTCCGCCAACTGCTGCTGGCTGTCGGCCAACGCGCGGCGGGCCGCCGCCAGGGCCGCGCCAGGGTCCGGGCTCGGGGCGCTCGGGCTGGCCGGCGCAGGCGGGTCCATGGGGGATGGCGACTCCAGGGGACCGGGGCAACAGACACGCTGGCAATCTTCGCCGGGCCCGGGTCCGCTTGGGGCCTGGGCAGCTGGCGCGGCGCAGCAAAGAAAAACCCCTGCACCGCAGAGAGCGGCCCAGGGGCAAGCGAGCTGGGGACAACCCCTGGGCCGCCTCAGGCGTCGGAGCTGGTGGCCAGGGCAGCCGCATCGGTGGTGGCTGCGGGGATCGGGCCGCTGCGGGGGGCGGGCAGGGGACCCTCCTGCTTGACGGTGAGATAGCGGATCACGTCTTCGCTGAGGCGCATGGCCCGCTCCAGGGTGGCCACCTGCTGGCCATCGCCGTTGTGGGTCAGCTGCACGTAGATGCCTTCCTTATGGCCGGCGATCGTGTAGGCCAGGCGGCGCTTGCCACGCATCTGGGTGTCGAGCACCTCGGCTCCGGCCTCGGTCACCAGGTCGCGGTACTTGCTGACATGGGTTTCCACCTCTTCCTCCGGAATGTCCGGACGAAGGATGTACATGGTTTCGTAGTAGGGCTTCTGGGACATGACTGGTCGATCCGACTTGGACGAGGGCTGGCAGCCGGGGTGCGGGCTGCCAACGGCGGATTGCCCAATGTATCGCGGCAGGGGCGCTGACCCTGGCGGGCCGCTGCCTGCCCTGGGGAGCGCGCTGCCACCCTGCCCCGGACCACCAGGGGGGACCCATTGATCAATAGAGCTGCATGCGCACGGCCTCGGAGAGGCTGGGGATCTCCGCCTGGCGGCCCCGCAGGCATTCGACGACCGCGAACGCCACCAGCACCAACACCCCCAGAAACACCGTGTTGCTCAAGGTGCGCACCGCAAAGCCACCCGCCAGGGGCGCCAGCAGCACGTTGAAGGCGAGCGACACCACCACCAGCACGATGTCGACCAGGATCGCCTGCAGCACGTGGAACCGCAGGTAGTAGGGCACCTGCTGGTTGCGCACCACGGCCAGGTAGAGCACCAGAAACAGCAAAAAGCCGCCAAAGGGGACCATCTGCTGCACCATCCGCACGGGCAGGGCCGGCAGGGCGAGCCACTGCAGAGGGGGATATAGAGAGAACAGGTAACCACCGAATTCCACCCCATCACCCCAGGGCAGCAGGTAGGCCAACACGGCCAACAGCCGTTGCCAGATCGGAATCGACGCCATGGGAAAAGGAAGCTGGGCCCAGGCTAGGCCCGCCCAGCTGGGAACTTGGCTAGGGACTGGGAGTGGCCCAGCACCTGGACCCCCACCTCAGCCGTCGGTCGGCTTCAGCCGCGGCCCAATTCCGCCAGAGCAGCCTGGCGCATGGCGTCCACGGGGATCTCAGCAAAGCCGCTCCAGTGCCGCAGGGCGGCGGCCCCCTGTTGCACCAGCATCTCCAGGCCATCGAGGCTCGGGCAGCCGCGGGCGGCCGCCTGGCGCAGCAGCTGGCTGGGCCGGGGCGTGTAGATCAGGTCGTACACCAGGGTGTGGGGCTGGAGGGCCGCCAATTCCAGGGATCCCAGGGGACAGCGCTGGGCGGCAGCGGGATCGCTGGCTGAGGCCATCCCCACGGGCGTGGTGTTCACCACCAGGTCGACGCCAGCCAGGGCCTCCGCCAGGGCAGCCTGGGGCTGTCCAGGGCCAGACGGCAACGCTGATCCAGCACCCTCCCGTTCGACGTCCTCCTCCGGGCGCGGGGGTCCGGCCCAGGCCAGGCCTGCCAGCCGGGTGGCCTCGCTCCAGCCGGCGCAGGTGGCCAGAAAAGCCTCCAGGGCCGCAGGTTGGCGGCCGGCCACCTGGATCGCGTCCAGGCCCAGTTCCACCAGGCCCGCCACCACGGCCAGGGCGCTGCCGCCACAGCCCAGCACCAGGGCCCGCTTGCCCGTCCAAGGGCCCCAGGATCCCGCCCGCAGCGGGGCCAGGAAGCCCTCCACATCCGTATTGGTGCCAAACCAGCCGCCGTCGGCCCGGGGCACCAGGGTGTTCACCGCCCCCAGCCGGCGAGCCAGGGGGCTCAACTCCGCCGCCAGGGACACCACCGCCTGCTTATGGGGAATGGTGACGTTGAGACCGCGGCAGCCGACCGCCTCCAGGCCATCGAGCACCTGGTCCAGCCGCTCCGCCGGCGCCGGCAGGGCCAGGTAGACCCAGTTCAGGCCCAGCGCCGCCAGGGCAGCGTTGTGCATGGCCGGCGACAGGCTGTGGCGCACCGGATTGCCCAGAACGCCCACCAGGCCCGTGGCGCCCGTGATCGCTGCTGGCATCGGCCCTGGCATCGGTGCTGGCATCGGCGCAGGTCTCAACGGTGGCATCTGTGGAAGTCGCGACCCCGGGATCCACGGTGGCGTGAGGGCTCGGCTGGGGATGGGGCCACCAGGAGCTGGTGGGCGCCCGGGGCGCAGCCGTTGGCGGCACCGTACGGGCCGGGTTCGGCAACCACACCTAGCCCCCCATGGGGGCCACTGCTGAGGATGCCGTCAGTTCAAAACCCTCATTCAGGAGGTTGCTATCCATGGGCAAGGTTGTCGGAATTGACCTTGGCACCACGAACAGCTGCGTTGCGGTGATGGAGGGCGGCAAGCCCACCGTGATCGCCAATGCCGAGGGCTTCCGCACCACGCCCTCCGTCGTGGCCTACACCAAGAACCAGGACCAACTGGTGGGTCAGATCGCCAAACGTCAGGCGGTGATGAACCCGGAAAACACCTTCTATTCGGTGAAACGCTTCATCGGCCGCCGCGTCGATGAGGTGAACGAAGAATCGAAGGAAGTGAGCTACGGCGTTGAAAAGGCCGGCGCCAATGTGAAGGTGAAGTGCCCGGTGCTGAACAAGCAGTTCGCCCCGGAAGAGGTGAGCGCCCAGGTGCTGCGCAAGCTCGCTGAAGACGCCGGCAAATACCTCGGGGAAACCGTCACCCAGGCGGTGATCACCGTGCCCGCCTACTTCAACGACTCCCAGCGCCAGGCCACCAAGGACGCCGGCAAGATCGCCGGCCTCGAAGTGCTGCGCATCATCAACGAGCCCACCGCGGCGGCCCTGGCCTATGGCCTCGATCGCAAGAGCAACGAGCGCATCCTGGTGTTCGACCTGGGCGGCGGCACCTTCGATGTGTCCGTGCTCGAAGTGGGCGATGGCGTGTTCGAGGTGCTCTCCACCTCGGGTGACACCCACCTGGGCGGCGATGACTTCGACAAGGTGATCGTTGACTACCTGGCCGACAGCTTCAAGAGCAACGAAGGCATCGACCTGCGCCAGGACAAGCAGGCCCTGCAGCGCCTCACCGAGGCCGCTGAAAAGGCCAAGATCGAACTCTCCAGCGCCACCCAGAGCGAGATCAACCTGCCGTTCATCACGGCCACCCCGGAGGGTCCCAAGCACCTCGACCTCACCCTCACCCGGGCCAAGTTCGAAGAGCTGGCCTCCAAGCTGATCGACCGCTGCCGCGTGCCGGTGGAGCAGGCCCTCAAGGACGCCAAGCTCGCCTCCAGCGAACTGGATGAGGTGGTGATGGTGGGTGGTTCGACCCGCATCCCCGCCGTGCAGGAGCTGGTCAAGCGCGTCACCGGCAAGGATCCCAACCAGACCGTGAACCCCGACGAGGTGGTGGCCGTGGGTGCCGCCATTCAGGGCGGCGTGCTGGCCGGCGAGGTGAAGGACATCCTGCTGCTGGATGTGACGCCCCTCTCGCTGGGCGTGGAAACCCTGGGCGGCGTGATGACCAAGATGATCACCCGCAACACCACGATTCCCACCAAGAAATCGGAGGTGTACTCCACCGCCGTGGATGGCCAGACCAACGTGGAGATCCACGTGCTCCAGGGCGAGCGCGAGATGGCCAGCGATAACAAGTCGCTGGGAACCTTCCGCCTCGATGGCATCCCGCCGGCCCCCCGGGGCGTGCCCCAGATCGAAGTCACCTTCGACATCGATGCCAACGGCATCCTGAGCGTAACCGCCAAGGACAAGGGCAGCGGCAAGGAGCAGAGCATCTCGATCACCGGTGCCTCCACCCTCAGCGACACCGAGGTGGAGAAGATGGTGAAGGACGCCGAGGCCAACGCCACGGTGGACAAGGAGAAGCGCGAGCGCATCGACCTGAAGAACCAGGCCGAAACCCTGGTGTACCAGGCCGAGAAGCAACTCGGCGAGCTGGGCGACAAGGTGTCCGCCGAGGCCAAGGCCAAGGTGGAAGAGAAGCGCACCAAGCTCAACGAGGCCCTGCAGAAGGAGGACTTCGACACCCTCAAGCCCCTGTTCGACGAACTCCAGCAGGAGCTCTATGCCTTGGGCGCCTCGGTATATCAGCAGGCCGGCGCCGATGGCGCCGCCAGCGAAGCCGCCAGCGGTGCCAGCAGCAGCGGCAGCGATGATGTGATCGACGCTGAATTCACTGAGACAAAGTGACCTGAGAGCCAGTGAACTGAGAGCCAGTGAGACGCGGGCAGCGCCAGCTGCCCCTGAATCACCCCGGCTTCAGCCCCCCCGATTGGGGGGCTTTTTTCATGGGCCAGCGGCAATCTGGTCGGCGGCCCACTCGGCGCTGGCCGGGGCCAGCAGCACGCCATTGCGGTAGTGGCCCGACAGCAGCAGCAGGCCCGGTTCGAGCTGGTCGAGCAGGGGCGCCGGCCGGCCCACGGGCCGGGCCCGCAGACCTTGCCACTGGCGCAGGGGCGTGGCGGCCCGGAGCCAATCAGGGGCATGGCCATTGAGGTTGCCCATGGCCTCTAAGGCGGCGGGATCGCCTGGGGCACCTGCTGTCAGCTCCGGCTCCAGGGTGGCCCCAAGCCAGAGCCGGCTCCCGGGCCGGGGCACCAGGTTGATGCCCTGCCACAGCAGCGATCCAGGCCAAGGCTCCGCATCACAGCCCGGGGGCAACTGCAGCTCCAGGGCCTGGCCGAGCACCGGTGCCAGCGGCCGCTGGTGGCCGAGGGGCTCCACCAGGGCGGCACTGGCCAGGCCGGCGCAGACCAGCAGCCAGGGCGTGGCCAGCTGGGCGCCACTGGCCAGGTGGAGCCGCCAGCGATCGACGCCAGGGCCGGCTCCGATCGCTTCGGCGCGATCGCTGACCAGCTGCAGGCCCCGGCTCAGGGCGTCCTGAAGCAGGCGCTGACGGGTGACGATCGGATCGAGTTGGCCGTCCAGGGGGGAGAGCAGTCCGCCCAGGGCCCCTTCTGGCAGCTGGGGCTGAAGCAGCTCCAGCTCCTCGCGGCTGAGCAGGCGCAGGGGAAAGCCCTTGGCGTTGCGCTCCTGCACCAGCCGTTGCTGGCTCTCCAGCTCCTGGGGATCGGCGGCCAGTTGCAGCAGGCCGGGCCGCAGGGGCAAGGCAGCCCCGTGCTCAGCCAGCTGGTCGCTCCACTGCTGCCAAAGCGCCAGGGAGCGTTGGCGCAGGCGCCAACCGCGGCCGCTGCTGCGGCGATACACCTGGGCCATCAACAGGCCGAGGGCGGCACCCGTGCCGGCGTCAGGTGTTTGGGCGCCGGCGCCGATGGGGTCGATCAAGCAGACCCGATGGCCCCGGTTGAGCAACAACCAGGCCGAGGCCACCCCAACCAAACCAGCCCCAACCACGACCACCCCGGTTCGGTGGTCGTGGTTGGGGCTGGCGGGGGGGATCAACGGTGCGTTGGCAACCTGGGATCAGCCCTGGGCGGCCGCCGGAATCACCTCGGCGTAGGCGCCAAAGCCACTGGCCACCTTGATGTAGGCCTTGCGCAGACCATCGCCATCCTGCAGGCGGGCAGCCTCATCGAGGTCGGCCAGGGCAGCCTTGAGCTGGCTGGCGCGCTGGTTGGCTTCGGCCTGGTCAGCGGGGAGCAGCTGTTTGTTGATGTAGAGCATCTCGCGGCCCACTTCCTGCATCGGGCCGTGGATCAGGTTGCGGGTGAACACCCAGTTGCGCTCGTTCACCAGGGTGGCCAGCTCGGGCAGGCGCTCCTTGGCGGCAAAGAAGCCATCGGCCTGGCGCTGGATTGACGCCAGGGCCTCGGGGCTGAGCACGGCCGCCTTGGCCGAACCGCCGCCGTCACAGGCCACCAGGCCGATGCTGAGCACGGCCACCAGGGCCAGCAGGGCCAGTTGCTTCAGGCCAGCGGTGAACCTGGAGAACAGCGCAGACAACGTCTGGGCAACCATGGAGAGCAGGAGAAGTCGTTGGACTTTACCGGGGGTTGTGGCCCGTTTCGGCCCGCGGTCTTGCACTGCAACCGATCGGGCTGGCGGCGCGCCCGCACAGGTCTTGGGCGACGCCGGTGGGCACAATGCCAGCAGTCCCTGCATAGGCCGGACTGGTGACGAGCGCTGGCAATCCGGGTGTCACAGCCATCCTGCAGATGATCTGCCCCGACCGGCCCGGCCTGGTGCGGGAGCTCTCCGGCTGGGTGGCGGCCAATGGCGGCAACATCGTCCACGCCGACCACCACAGCGACCAGGGGGCCGGCCTGTTCCTGAGCCGGATCGAATGGCAACTGGCCGGCTTCGGCCTGCCGCGGGAGGCGATTGGTCCCACGGCCCAGGCCCTGGCCGAACGGCTGGATGGCCAGTTCCAGGTGACCTTTTCCGATGACCGACCGCCTGTCGCCATCTTTGTGAGCAAGCAGGACCACGGCCTGCTGGACCTGCTCTGGCGCACCCGCACGGGCGAGCTGCCCATGCGGGTGCCGCTGGTGATCAGCAACCACCCCAACCTGGGCCCAGTGGCCGAGGAATTCGGCGCCCGGTTCGAGTGGGTGCCGATTGAGGCCGGCAACCGGGAGGCCGCCGAAGCCCGCCACCTGGAGCTGCTGGCCGAGCACGGCATCGAACTGGTGGTGCTCGCCAAGTACATGCAGGTGCTCACCCCGACGTTTTTGGCGGCCTTCGATCCCCCCGATGCCTTCCACCGGGTGATCAACATCCACCACTCCTTCCTGCCGGCCTTCCAGGGGGCCCAGCCCTACCACCGGGCCTGGGAGCGGGGCGTGAAATTGATTGGCGCCACGGCCCACTACGTGACCGAGGAGCTCGATGGCGGGCCGATCATTGCCCAATCCACCGTGCCGGTCGGCCACCGCGATGAGGTGAACGACCTGATCCGCAAGGGCCGCGACACCGAACGCCTGGCCCTGGCCCGGGCCGTGCGCCTGCATCTCAAACGCCAGGTGATGGTGTACCGGGGCCGTACGGCGGTTTTTGATTGAGCTGATGGCGTTCCCCTCCCTGCCCAACCGCCTGGCGGCCTTCGGCCAGCAGCTCGAGCGTCAACTGCAGAGCGAACGCCCCGAGGGGGCCGATCGCCTTGGCTGGCGCTGGTTCCAGTTGGGGGTGTTCCTGCTGCCCGCCAGTGCCTTCCTGGGTGCCGTGCTGTTGTTCGCCTCCCTGGTGCAGGGCAGTCGCCGGCGGGCGCCCTGGTGGGCCGATGGCTACAACCGCTGGTTGCTGGCGATTGCGGTGTTGATGCTGGTGGGCTGCTTCGGGGCCTACAGCGGCTGGCTGGCCCTGGTGGGCCTGGGGAACTGGCTGCCCTTTTTCTGGGGCTTCTGGGGGTTCCAGCCCTACGTGGCCACGGTCCGGGCCCGGCGCCGGGCGGGGCTGTGGTTTTTGGCCGGCACGGTGCCGGTGATCGCCACGGGTCTGGGCCAGCTCACCCTGGGCTGGGCCGGCCCCTGGCAACTGCTCGGTGGCCTGATCCCCTGGTGGATCACCCCAGGCGGCAATCCCCCCGGCCGGCTCTCGGGCCTGTTCGACTACGCCAACATCACCGGCGCCTGGCTGGCCCTGGTCTGGCCCTTCGGCCTGGCGGCCCTGCTGCAACGCCCCCTGCCCTGGCAACGGCGGGCCCTGGCCCTGCTGCTGGCCGCCTCCCTGGTGGCAAGCCTCTATCTCACCGATTCCCGCAACGCCTGGGGGGCGTTGGTGCTGGCCCTGCCGATCGTGGTGGGGCCGGCCACCTGGCTCTGGCTGGTGCCCTTGCTGCTTGTAGCGATCGGGGCCGTGGCCCTGGCCAGCCTGCCCCACGTGCCAGCCGGGCTCCAACACGGGGCCCGGCTGCTGGTGCCCGATCCGATCTGGGTGCGCCTGAGCGATCTGCACTTCGCCGGCCACCGGCCCCTGGCGATCACCCGGTTGGGCCAGTGGGCCGTGGCCATGGGCCTGATCGGCGAGCGGCCCTGGCTGGGCTGGGGGGCGGCAGCCTTCAGCCTGATCTACCCCCTGCGCACGGGCCATTGGCATGGCCACACCCACAACCTGCCGATCGATCTGGCGATCAGCTTCGGAGTGCCGGTGGCGGTGATGGTGATCGGCCTGGTGGCCTGGCTGCTGCTGCGGGCCGGGCGCCTGGGCATGCTGCAGGCGCCGGTGTTTGAGCGGGCCTGGTGGGCGGCGGCCCTGGTGCTCGTGGCCCTGCATGCCACCGACATGCCCCTCTACGACAGCCGCATCAACATCGCCGGCTGGATCCTGCTGGCGGGCCTGCGCTGCGTGGGGACTGGAGCCGGCCAACGGCCGGCGGAAAGCGCCAGCGAAATCGCTGATCCAGCAGCCCCTTGAGGGGCCTGGCCCCAACTCCCTGACCCAAGCCAGGTTCCAAACCTGGAGCGGCCAGCGAACCCCTACCCCCCGAACGCCTGCTGGCGATGGCCCACCAAGGTGGCCTTGGGCAAGGGCCCATCTAAATGCTCCCAGGGCAGCACCCGATCGACCGACCAGGTGCCATGGACCACCTCCTGCCAGGGGGGCGGCACGGGCAGGGGGCTGACGCCCGCCGGGGTGCCGCCCGTGTCCCCCTCCAGCACAGCCCGGTAGGCCTTTTTCCAACCGCCCAGGCTGGCATGGTCGCCGCGGGCGGCGGCGATCACCGGGGCCAGGCGCCGGTCGCTGCGCGAGAGCAGGGCCTGGATCACGCTCCAGCCGTAGCTCTCCGGCCGCAGCTCGATGCCCTTGGGCTGGAGCCGTTTGGAGAGCAGCTTCAGCCGTTTTTCGGCCTCAGGGCGCACCCCCTGCCACTGGAACGGGGTGTGGGCCTTGGGCACAAAGGTGCTCACCCCCAGAGACAGGCGCAGCCCCGGAGTGGCTTTTTTAAGGGCCAGCATCAGCTCGGCGGTGGCTTCGATGTCGGCCTCCTCTTCCGAGGGCAAGCCGGCCATGCCATAGAGCTTGAGGCCACTCAGGCCGCCTTCCTTGGCATAGCGGGCCGCCGCAAAGATCTCCTCGGTGGAGAGTTTTTTATTCACCACCTCACGCATGCGCTCGCTGCCACTTTCGATCGCGATCGTGAGCGACTTGCTGCCGCGCTTGGCCAGGATCTGGCCCAGCTGGGGGGTCACCGTGGATGCCCGCACCGAACTGACGCTGACGCGGGTGCCGTCGAAGCGGTCCTGGTCAAGCCAGCTGAGCAGGTCGGCGAACTGGGGGTGCTGGGTGACGGAGGCGCCGAGCAGGCCGAGGCGCTGGGTGGCGGCCAGGCCCTTCTCCACCGCCGGGATCAGGCCGTCGTCGAGGGACGAGGTGCGAAAGGGCAGGGTGAGGTAGCTGGCCAGGCAGAAGCGGCAGAGCTCCGGGCAGCTGCGCACCACCTCCACCATGTGGATCGAGGGCCAGGCCGCCTCCGGCGTGATCACGGTGGAATGGCTGAGGGTGTTGCCGCGCCAGGTTTGCTTGGCCACCGAAGCGGGGATGCCCGCCTCAATCGGCTCGATCGCCAGCAGCTCGCCCTCGCTGCCGTAGCGGGGCGCATAGAGGGAGGGCACATAGACCCCCGGCACCTGGGCCAACGCCCGCAGGCGCTGCTGGCGCGTGGCGTCCCGGTGGGCGGAGATGGCGTCGATAAAGGCCGGCAACAGCAACTCGCCATCGCCGAGCAGGAGCACGTCAAAAAAGGGCGCCAACGGCTCGGGATTGGCCGTGAGCACGGGCCCGCCGCCAAACACGATCGGATCGGCCTCGCCCCGCTGCTCCGCCCATATCGGGATGCGCTGCTGCTCCAGCAGATCTAGGAGTACGGGCCCATCCAGCTCCCAGCTCAGGGAGAGGCCGAACAAATCCAGGCCCGAACCGCCACTGCCCAGCTGGCGATCGCCGCGGCGATCCCCCTGGCGATGGGGCGGATCCGCCTGGTCGGTGAACAGGCGCCGCACGTCCACATCGGCCCGCTGGGCCAGGGTCGCCCACACCACCTGGTAGCCCAGGCTGGTGATCCCCACCGAATAGGTGCTGGGAAAGGCCAGCACAGCCCGCAGGGCTCCTGCCTCAGGCTGGGCTGGGTCAAACAGCAGGGTTTCCTGGTTCAGGGGTGGGGTGGCTCTGCCGGAGCCGTTCAGTCTGAAGGCTGAGGGGCCGGCTGGAGGGGGAGCCTGCCTTGGTGGTGGGGCTGTTGGATGGCAGCGGCCTGCGGTTAACGGAGGCCCTGCGGCTGAGGGTGAAGGATCTGGGCCTTGAGCCGCGTGCATTGACCGTGCGCGGCGGCAAGGGCAGCAACGATCGGCTGACTTTGCTGCAACAGAACCTGGTGCCAGCCCTGCAGGAGCATCGGCTTGGTGGACGCAGCCGGCACCATCTCGATCCGAGCATGGTGCAGAAGGCGGTGAAGCGGGCTGTCCTCGAGGCCGGTGTAACGAAGGTGACCAACTGCCACCCCTTCCGCCAGTCGTTCGCGACACACCGGCTGCAACGGGGCCAGGACATCGGCACCATCCAGGAGCTACACGGCCACAAGGATGGGAGCACCCCCATGCTCGACACGCCTGTGCTGAACCGCGGTCCGCTCGGGATACAAAGCCCAGCCGACATTCTGTAACCGGCCGACCAGTTGGTTCTCGGACCCGTGAACCACGGCGAGCTTGGTATAACGTTCAGGGCGGCCCGTTGCAGGACAAGGAGGTGCAGGGCATGACCCACGGGATGCCTCAGTGGTTCTCGGAAGGAAACGGCCAGCAGGCTCTGGTTGTCGGAATCGTTCAATAAGGAGTTAGACCTCAGAAGCAATCGACATGGGACGAGTTGCGCCGTACATCCTTACTCTGGCAGTAGGCGTTCTCATGGGAGGCGCGCTATTCTCGAAATCAATCAAACGCTCATTCTTGGCGGTCGAGAACTGCGGGAAGGAGTGTCTTCAACCGAAGGATCTCGCAGGTCTTCTGGGCTCTTTGGGCATACAGCATGCGCCAACACTGCTGCCCTTCTTCGAAGCACAGTCCAAAGAGTGCGTAGCGGTTCGCCATCCCAACCCCGAAGGTCAATTTCATCTCGTCTTCCTTCCGAAGCGAGATGCTCGCAACGTACTCGAGTTAACCCAGGAGGACATTCCGTTCCTGGTTGGCTGCCTGGCTTTAGCTCGCGAGCAAGTGGCGAAGGCTGGTGTTCGGAACTACCGCCTTGTCACCAATGGGCCCGCTCTCCAGCATGTACCCTATTTTCACTTTCATGTCATTGCCAAGTGAGCAAGCTGAGGCCCAAGCCCTCACTCAAGCGGAGAGCCAACGGCGTGCCGCTTAGCTCGAATGTTAGTCAAATCTTGCAAACGACTTCCCGGCTCGTTGCAATCGTGCTGTTTCTCTACGGCGCGGCCTGCGTTGCACTGTTTTCGTTTCAGCGCTCGTTGATCTACTTTCCTCAACCGAGTGCTTTCGACACACCTTCCACAACACTCACATTGCCGGTTCCCGGTGCTGAACTTGTCGTCTCCGTACGACCACATGCCGGACAAAAGGCTCTGATCTACTTTGGCGGAAATGCCGAGGATGTGTCGAGAAATCTGTCTTCGTTCTCCGGCGCATTTCCGGACTACGCCATCTACTTGCTCCACTACCGTGGCTACGGAGGGAGTTCGGGAAAAGCGTCAGAGGAGATGCTCCACGCGGATGCACAAGCTCTGTTCGACAAGGTGCACGCGCAGCATCCGAATATTGCTGTTGTAGGGAGAAGCCTCGGGTCAGGTGTGGCGATCCGTCTTGCCAGCCAGCGGCCAGTCTCCCGGCTCGTGCTCGTCACGCCGTACGACAGCATTCAAGAAATCGCTGCTCGAGAGTTCCCATCCTTTCCCGTTCGTTGGCTGCTTACGGACAAGTTCGAGTCTTGGCGCTATGCACCAACAATTCGGATACCTACACTGCTTCTCGTAGCAGAATTTGATGAAGTCATTCCCCGCGCAAACACTGAGCGCTTGAATGCCGCCTTTGCAAATGGCGTGGCATCGCTTGTGATCATTCCAGGCGCGGGTCACAACACCATCTCGAGTACCGTCCAGTACCTAGACACCATGCGAGCCGCCCTATGAATTTGGCTAACCCTTCCTTCCAGCGGACCTGCCTACGGCAGGCGGCTTAAGAGTTCGCTGAAAAACCCAGCCAGCTCTGCGAAAATGGTGCAACTGCTCAGTCCAGATGCGAGGTCACCTGGAGCGCAGCGGCTCCCTGTTCTCCTACGTCTCGATCGAGGAGCGGATCCCGGCCAGTCATCCGCTGCGGCGGATCCGG
>CALRRL020000011.1:0-99354 GCA_943370565.1 Synechococcus sp. UW140
ACCAGGGCCAGGGCCGCTGCCACGGCAGCCAGCACCATCCGCTCGCGCCGGCCCAACGGGGGAGCGGCCGCCGCCGCGGGCAGGGACACCCCCGGAACCGCTGCAGGAGGGCCTGGGGCAGGCGAAGGCTCGGACACGGGCGATGGCACCGACGGGGGCTCTGGCACGGCCTTCACTTTGCCAGCGTCCTTCGGGAAGTGGAGGCGTTGGCAGTGGCAGCGGGGGCCTGCCCCTGGAGCCAACGACCTGAACCGGCACCGTGAGGCCGGGCATCGCCGTTGCTCCAGGAGCGGGGCCGATGGGCTGCGCCAGCCCGCCCCAGGCGCCTGGAGCCGTTGCCCCAGCCGCACAGCGCCCGGGCCGGCACCCTTGCTACGGTCCGCTCGGGCGACGGGGCATCCGTGAAACGCCGGATCACCCTCCATTTCCCGCGGGAAGCGGTGCACGAGCCGATCACCTACCGGTTGGCGGTTGAATTCGACGTGGCCGCCAAGATTCTGCGCGCCCAGATCGCCCCCAACCAGAGCGGCACCATGGTGGTGGAGCTCTCGGGTGACATCGACGACCTGGCCGCTGCCGAGCTGTGGCTCGAGGCCCAGGGCCTGGGACTCAACCGCGCGCCGGGCCAGATCACGATCAACCGGGATCTGTGCGTGGACTGTGGCATTTGCGCCAGCCTGTGCCCCAGTGGCGCCCTGGCCAGCCAGGCTCCCACTTGGCAGCTGCACTTCGATGCGCAACGCTGCCTCGTCTGTGAGCAGTGCATCCCCAGCTGTCCCCTGGGGGCCATTGCCCTGGAGCTCAAGGGACCCTGAATGCCGATGTTGCGCCTGCTGCTGCTGCCGTTCCGGGCCCCGATGCTGCTGGTGCTGCTCGTGGTGAGCGCCTACCTCGGCTTGAGCTGGTCCACCCTGGCCCCCCAGACCTTGGTGCTGCCCTGGCTGCCGGGCAATGGCGAGCACGTCACCCTGCTCCAGGATCTGGTGATGCCGCTGGAGTGCCTGCAGGCGGTGGGGGTGGTGGTGATCTGCACGATTCCCGATCTGCTGCTGCGCGAGATCTCCTTCTTCATGGCCCGCAGCAAGGTGCTCACCTTGATCACCACCCTGTTTGTTGTGATCACCGGCGGGGTGTACCTGATGCACATCAATGTGCTCACCGATGTGTTGCTGCTGGGCGCCGCCGTACTGCTGGCCCGGCTCGATCTGATCCGGCTGCGGCTGCCGATGAACCCGGCCGGGGTTGCCACGGGCCTCAGCGCCTTGGTGCTGGCTGGGGTCTGGCTCGGCCATGAGGTTCACGTCTTCGGCCTCACGCCCTTCCATCACTGAAGGGGGCCTGGACAGCAGGCCTGGGGCGGTCGGCTGGCAAAGGGGCCTCTCAGCACCGAGGGGCTGAGCCAAGTCGGGACCAGCCAGGCAGGGGAACCCGATGGGGCTCAAAAGGGGCCTCTCAGGAGTGATTCAGGCTGGACCGGCCCGCTCTGAACGGGCCCAGGCGAGTCGCGACCAGACCGGCGTCTAGCAGCCAGTCCCCAATCCTTGATTCAGGCGCCGGTAGCTCCAGAGGTTGCCGAGCACTTTCTTGGTGTAAAGCCGGGTTTCGGGGTAGGGAATCGCCTCGATCCAGAGCTCGGGGTCGCGCCGCCAATCCGGGGGGAGGCCGGCTGCGTTGGGGTGGTCGCGGCCCAGGCCCCGCTTGAGCCACTCGGCCACGGCCCCGGCACCGGCGTTGTAGCTGGCGACGGCCAGCACCGGATCGACCTGCCAGTGCTCCAGCAGCTGGCGCAGGTAGCGGGCGCCGAGGCGGCTGTTGAGGGCGGGATCCTTGAGGCTGGCTGCCGCCAGTTGCCGACCGGCCAGCTCGCTGGCCGTGCTTGGCATGAGCTGCATCAGCCCCACCGCCCCCACCGGCGACTCCACCCCAGCCGTGAAGCGCGATTCCTGTCGGGCCACGGCCTGGAGCAGGGCCGGATCCAGGCCCGCCGCCGCCGCCGCCTGGTCGAACAGGTCGCCGTAGCGCTGGGGGTTCAGCTGGGACTCCAGGGCAAGCCGCTGCCGGCAACTGCCCGTTGGCAGCCGCAGGCTGGCCTGCTCCAGTTGGCCCAGGCCGATCCAGTCATCCCCCACGCCACTGCGCAGGCGGCCCTCCAGCTGCAGGTCCTGGGGCGTTCGGGGCGGGCTGCCGCCGCGCCAGAAGCGCCAGCTTTCCCAGGCTTCGAGGGGCTGGTTGAGGCGCCAGAGCCGATCGAGCCCCCCATCGCCGCTGGCCAGGGGCCGCCAGGGGGTGCGGGGCAAGGGAGCCGCCGGCCCGTCCGGGGCGCGCAGCAGCGCCGGATCACCCTGGCCCAGGTGCAGGCGAGCTCGCCAGCTGTAGTACCCCCCGGGCGCCAGGGTCAGCACCCGGCGCCAGAGGCGCTGGGCCGTGGCCTGCTCCCCCAGGCGCCCTTGGCTGTAGGCCAGCCAGAAGAGCTGGCGGGCCGCCAGGGGTGCGGCCAGCTGGTTGGCCGGCAGGGCCCGAAGAATTTGAACGGCCTCGTCCCAGTTCTGGGCCAGCAGGGCCTGACGCGCCCGTTGCCACTGCAGCTCCCAACTGGCCGGATCCCGGGGCCAGCGCTGGACAACCCCGAGCCAGGGGCGCCGTTGATCGAGGGCCAGGCGGGCCTGAACCGCGGCGCTGTCCTGCAGGGAGGCGGGCAACTGGGCCAGGAGGGCATCGGTGCCGGCGCCCTCCCGCTGGCTGAGCAGGACGCTGGCCTCCCGGGCGGCGGCCGTGTTGGGCCAGCGCCGGGCCAGGGCCAGCAGCCGGCGATCCGCCAGCCCCTGCTGGCTGGCGGTGCCCTTGAGCAGGGCCTGGCCCAGGGCCAGCTCCAGCTGCGGATCCCCCCCCAGGCCGTCCAGGCAGTCGAGGGCGCTCTGGCCGCGGCCCAGCTGGGCCAGGCCCAGGGCCAGCTGGCGCCGTTGGGGCGGCGTCAGGCCCCCATCCCGGCCGCGACAGGCCTCCACCAGCAAGGCCTCAGCCCCGGGCCAGCGGGGCCCCCAGCGGGCCAGGTGCAGGCTGGCCGTCAGGCGCTTGGCGGGGGAGCGGCCCAGGTCGAGGGCAGCGGCCAGGGCGGCGGGATGGGCGGGAAAGCGCCGCAGCAGCAGCTGGCGCAGCCGGGCATCCTGGCGGCCCAGGCTGTAGAGGGCGTCGGCGCTGGCCGGACTGGTGGGAAAGCGCTGCCCCAGGCTTTGCCAGAGATCCTGGGCCTGGTCGGCGTGGCCGGAGGCCTCAGCCGCCTGGGCGGCGCGTTTCAGGGCCAGGGCGGCCAGGGGATCGCGGCCCCAGCCCTGGCCCCAGAGCCACTGGCGTTGCCTGGCGCTGCCGCTGGGCTCGCGGCTGGCCAGCAGCAGGCTGGCCTCACGGCGCAGGTCCGGATCGGGGCTGAGCAGCCGCCAGGCCCGCAGGCTGGCCACCGGCGTGTCCGGCGTAGGGGTGGGCCGCAGCTGCAGCAGCAGGGCCCTGGCGGCCAGGAGGGCCAGGGCCGTGCCCAGGGTGGTGCCGAGCAGCAGGCGCAGGCCCTTGGCGGCGGCGGGATGGGGCGACAGGGGCTGGGCTGGCAACGGCGGAGCATGGCTGTTGCCATTGTGGGGAGGCTGTCCCGTTCCGCCCCCGGCCCCACCGCCATGGCTCTGCCCCAGCTGCGGCGCCCAACCCTCCCTCCTGTCCTCACCAGCCTGCCGGGCTGGCGGCAACGCCGCCGGGCCCTCACGGCCCTGGCCGCGGCCGGCCTGGTGATGCTGCTGCGTCCCTGGTGGCCCCTGGTGCTGCTGCCCGGCTGGCTGGTGGGCCTGGTGCTGCTCTGGGCGGTGGGCGAACTGCTGCTGTGGGCCTGGTGGCCGCGCCGCTGGAGCTAGGCGGGCGCTCACCAGCCGTAAGCCGCAAAGACGTTCAACTCGAAGCCAACGCCCCTAGGGGCTGCTCCGCCCGCGCCAAGGGTGCTCGTGGGGCTGGTTTGCCTATGGCCCGGCGCCTGAAGGGGGTCAGACCCGGGCCAGGGTGACCCGCTCGGCCTGGTCTTGGTATTTCCCCTTGCGATCCTGGTAGGTGGTTTCACAGGGATCGCCCTCAAAGAAGAGCAACTGGCAGATGCCTTCATTGGCGTAGATGCGGCAATCGGCGCCGGAGGAATTGCTGAATTCCAGGGTCAGATGGCCCTCCCAGCTGGCTTCGGCGGGGGTGGTGTTGACAATGATCCCCAACCGGGCATAGGTGCTCTTGCCCAGACAGATCACGGTGATGTTGGCCGGCACCCGCATCCGCTCCAGGGCCACACCGAGGCCATAGGAATGGGCCGGCAGGATGAAATAGGCGCCATCGCCGTCCTCGTGCAGGGGCGCCGGTTCGAGATTGGCCGGGTTGAAGCGCTTCGGATTCATCACCGTGCCGGGCACGTGGCGAAAAATCAGGAATTCCTTTGCCGAGAGGCGCAGGTCGTAGCCGTAGGAACTACAGCCAAAACTGAGCACCGGTGAGGTGCCCTGATCGGGATCCAGGTGGCGGACCAGCTGGGGCTGGAAGGGCTCCAGCATCCCCTCGGCAGCCCGGGCATTGATCCAGCGGTCGTTCTTGAGCATGGGGATGCCGCAGGGGCCGGTGGCAGCAGGCTAGAAGCCGCGCCGCAGTTGGGTGACCTGGTCGGCCATGGCCATCAGGGCTGCCGGCATGGCCGGGCCGGTGAGGATCACATCCACGTGGCTTGGCCTGCGCTCCAGGGTGGCCGTCACCTCGGCCGCGCACAGATAGCCCAGGTGCACGGCCAGGCCCAGTTCATCGAGCACCAGCTGGTCGAGCTGGCCAGCGAGCAGCTGGTCCCGGCTGTAGGCCCAGACCGCTTCCACCGCCTCCCGGTCGGCAGCGCTGATGGCAAGCCCAGTGACCGGGGTTGGATCGCTGGAGGCGCCCGCTGAGGAGCTGGCCATAGGGCCGGCGGGGGCGGGGGCAGCCAGGGCGGCCGCGGCTCCGGGCTCCGGGAGGCAGCCGGCCACGGCGGGACGGAGCCACTGCAGCCGGCCACAGAGCCAAAGGCTGGCGTCGAGGCCCTGGTCGACGCCGCCCTTGAGGAATTGGGTGATCAGCACCCGGCTGCCCAGGCCGGCACTACGCAGGGCTTGGCTGAACACGCCACTGAAGCTGCCCCGAAAGGGAGCCGTATGAATCTGGATCAGGCCGTCCTGCTGGGCCACCAGGCGCAGGCTGCGGCTGGTGGCGGGCCGGGTCGGCGCCTGGGAGCGGGCGGGCGGGCCGAAGGCGCGGCTGGGATCACGCCGCGGCTGGTGCTGGATCAGGCTAGCGGTCATCGCTGCACCCCCCGGCCCTCGGCGGCCCGCCGGCCAGCCCGAACGGAGGCCCGGTGCCCTGACACCGGCCCCTGGCCCGCCCCCGGGCACCGGGCCAGGGGCTCCCCTGGCATCCAATTCGGGGCAAGGACTCGCTCTGGCAGGACGGGGCCGTTCATCAATGGGCTTGGGTTCAACGGGGTGGGGTGGTGGACGATCAGGCCGACCGGCCGCCCAGCGGAGGCCACCGACCTGGCCGGCGTGAAGCGGCCTGTTGGTGCAATGCCCTGCATGGCTGACCCCCGGTCAATCCCTGAGCCCGGCGTGCGGGGTGGATCCCGAATGTAGCGGCGTGGGGCCGCGAAACAAGCCACAACCGCTACCGGTAGTGCGAACATTTGCACCAGCGCCGCCCCAGACCCGGTGCAGACCGCGGCCCAGGCAGGCCCCGCAACGGACCCAGTCGTCCCCCAAGCCATCTGGATAGGGACTCCACCCGCTGCGGGCCCAGGAGGAGCCGAGCGCTCCGGCCGCCGGGCAGGTCCAGCCGGCGGCATCCCCCTCCCAGCGGGGCCGCGGCTCCGGCCAGGCCAGAAGCGCCCAGCCCCCTACGGACCGCTGCCGCTGCCGCGCCAGGGGAGTGCAGGCGCCGCATTGGTGTCAATAGCTACAGGGCGGGCCCTGGGCGATCTTTAGGGTCGCCAGAACTCGAACCGTTGGAATGGTTGGCGCCAACGCCGGCTTCAGCCGCTACACGGGCCCTGCCTCCGGGGCTCCGCCTCTGGCCACGGTCGGGGTGACGGCGCCACCGACCAGCACGAACCTGCTCGAGGTGATGCGCGGCCTGGGCGGCAGCACCACCGAAACGGTGGAGCGGGGCAAAACCATCTTCTTTCCAGGCGATCCCGCCGAAAAGGTCTATCTGCTGCGCCGCGGCGCGGTGCGCCTTTCGCGGGTCTACGAATCCGGAGAGGAAATCACGGTGGCCTTGCTGCGCGAAAACAGCCTGTTCGGGGTCCTGTCCCTGCTCACCGGCCAACGTTCCGACCGCTTTTATCACGCTGTCGCCTTCACCCGGGTGGAAATGGTGACGGCCCCGGCCGCCTCGGTGAAGCGGGCGATCGAACACGACGCCGCCGTGGGGTTACTGATGCTGCAGGGGCTCTCCTCCCGCATCCTCCAGACCGAAACCATGATCGAAACCCTCACCCACCGGGACATGTCCTCCCGGCTGGTGAGCTTCCTGCTGGTGCTCTGCCGCGACTTCGGCGTGCCAGGGGGCGAAGGCATCACCATCGACCTGCGCCTCTCCCACCAGGCGATCGCCGAGGCGATCGGCTCCACCCGTGTCACGATCACCCGCCTGCTCGGCGACCTGCGCAACGCCGGCCTGGTCCAGATCGATCGCAAGAAGATCACCGTGTTTGACCCCCTGGCCCTGGCCAAACGGTTCAGCTGATCCGAGGGGGCGCTGCGCCCTGGCGCGAGGAAGTCCTGACTGGATCAAAACCAGTGGATGAAGCCAGCAGCCAGCCAGATCCAGGGGCAGCCAGCTCATCGGGCAGTGATGCGCGGAGACAGACAATCCCGAAGGCAGCCAATCCCTGAGGCGGTGAATGGCCGACAGCTTGGATTCCAGGTTTGATCAGCAGATAGGGCGCGCGTCTTCCCAGGCGATCAAGGGCTCCCCAGCGCGTTCGCGCCAGCCGGGGCCTTGCCTCTGCAGCGCAGCGCCCCTGGCGGTTGATACTGGCTCTCCCCGCCCCCTCCCGTGACCGGCTGGCTCCTGATCCTGGCGTTGCTGGTGCTCGGTGGGGTGCTCTCCACCCTGGGCGACCGGCTCGGCAGCCTGGTGGGCAAGTCGCGCCTGAGCCTGTTCAACCTGCGGCCCCGCAAAACGGCCGTGTTGATCACGGTGATGACCGGCAGCCTGATCAGCGCCCTGTCCCTGGGACTGATGCTGCTGGTCAGCCAGCAGTTGCGCGTGGGCCTGTTCGAGCTCGAGCGCATCGAGCATCGCCTGCGCGACAGCCGCACCAGCCTGAGCCGCAGCCAGGCGGAACTCAAGCGCAGCCACAGTGACTTCCTGCAGGCGGAGAAGGGGCGCAAGCAGGCCCGCGAACTCCTGGCCGAGGCGGAGCACCAGGCCCGCTCGCTGCGGGCCGCCCTGGGCCCCCTCAACGACCAGCGCCGGGCCCTGGAGCAGCAACGGGACCAGCTCAACCGCGACATCCGCGCCAAGGATGCCGACATCGAGCGCAACCAACGGGAACTGGCCCAGGTGAAGGGGCGGATTGCGTCTGCCGGGAAGGAACTCAAGGAGCTGGAAGCCAACCTGCTGGCCCTGCGGCGCGGCGATGTGGTGATCAGCAGCGGCCAATCGCTGGTGATCGCCAAGGTGAAACTGCAGAAGCGCTCCCAGAGCAAGGAGGTGATCGAAGCCCTGCTGCAGCAGGCCAACAAGGTGGCCTTTCAGCGGGTGTTGCCCGGCCAGAGCCCGGAGCGCCAGATCCTGCTCGTGCCGCGGGGCGACATCACCAAATTGGAGGACGTGATCACCAAACCCGGCACCTGGGTGGTGAGCATCGTGTCCGCGGGCAACGTGCTGCGGGGCGAGCGGCGGGTGGTGGCCTTCCCCGACGTGCGTCCCAACCGCCAGGTGGTGCGCCAGGGGGAACAGATGGCCACCACCGTGCTCGAGGCCGAGGAGCGCAGTCCCCAGGAGGTGCAGAGCCGGCTCAACCTGCTGCTGGCCGCCACCTTCACCCGGGCCCAGCGCCAGGGGGCCCTGGCCGATGGCCTGCAATTCGACATCAGCAGCTTCAACCGGCTCGGCAAGCTGCTGAGCGAACGGCCCGCCGGCCAGACGGTGCGACTGGAATCGGTGTCGCAACGGGACAGCGACATCGCCGATCCGCTGGTGGTGGAGCTGCGCTGGCTGCAGGCGCCCAGCCCCGGCCAGGCCGGGGCGGCAGCCGGCCGCAATCCACCGTGAGCGGCCCAAGCGGCGACGCCCCCCGGGTCCCTCGCCGTTCTCCAGCCCAGGAGGCCCTGGGGAACCCGGCCGCCGCCAGCCACCCCCGGGGCCCCCTGGCGGCGATCGATCCGGGCCGCAGCAAATGCGGCCTGGTGATCAGCGACCCCCAGGCCAGGACGATCCTGGTGGCCGCCGTGCTGCCGCCCGAGCGGGCCCTGGAGCGGCTGCGCCAATGGCAGGAGCAGCACGCTCCCCTGGTGGCGGTGCTGCTCGGCAACGGCACCGGCAGTGGCGCCTGGCGGCCTTGGCTGGCAGCGATCGCACCGCTGCAGCTGGTGCCGGAAGCGGGCACCACCCTGGCGGCGCGCCAGCGCTACTGGCAACTAGAGCCAGCCCAGGGCTGGCGGCGCCTGTTACCGCCGGGCCTGCGCCAGCCGCCCCGGGACTGGGACGACGTGGTCGCCCAGCTGCTGCTGGAACGGCACCTGGGCCGGGAGCTGCCGCGCCGGCTGACCCCGGAGGCCAACGCCAGCCCCTGAGGCCCCCAGCGTCTGGGAGCAGCCCAAGGCCCCTCAGGCGGGGCGGGGCCCGCAACCAGGGAAAGCCCGCCATGCCCCCATCCCGCCAGCAGAGCTGGCGCTGGGCGGCGCTGACCAGGGAGCGCCGCGCCGCCGGGGCCAGCCCCCGGCGGCTGGGGAGCCGCCGCCCTAGAACTTGGCCCGCACGGTGAAGGCGTAATCGCCACCGGGCTCAAGCTGGTAGTCGGCCTTGAGCAGGAAGCGCAGCAGGGCGTCCTGGATCAGGGCCCGGCCCAGGGAAGGCTCCACCGTCAGCTCGCCGCGATCGAAGGCCCAACGGAAGCTCCAGCGGAAGCCCCCGGCCGCCACCTCCCCCTCCAGCAGCTTGCTGCTGAAGCTCTGATGCAGCACCCGCAACTGGGCGGTGGTGGTGGGCAGACGACTCAAGGGGACGGGCGGCTGGGGGCGGGCTCTCTGGTGGAGGACTGGCTCGGGGCGCCAGCTTCGCCCAGCTTGACGGCAGAGGGGGCCACAAAACTGTTCAAGCGGTTGGCAGCCCGCTCCAGGCCGAGGCGCTGAATCAGGTCGATGCCGGCACTCACCTCCGCCAGCACCTCGCCCAGGATCGGCTGCTCGGCGGCCTGGAAGCGGCCGAGCACATGGGAGATGGTGCGCTGCTTCCGCTCCACCGGATTGGCCGAGGGGGCGCCGATGCCGATGCGCAGGCGGGCAAAGTCCTGGCCGCCCAGGTGGGCGATCGTGCTGCGCAGGCCGTTGTGGCCGCCGGCGCCACCGGAGGCCCGCAGCCTCAGCCGGCCCAGGGGCAGGTCCATGTCATCGACCAGCAGCAGCAGCTGGCCCGGCTCCAGGCCATACCAATCGAGGGCGGCCCGGATCGAGCGGCCGCTGTCGTTCATGAAGGTCTGGGGCATGAGCAACCGCAGCCGGCTGGCCCCCTGGCCCACTTCGCAGAAGAGGCCATGCAACTTGGCCTGCTGCTTGAACGGCACCCCAGCGGCGGCCGCCAGCCGCTCCAGGGCCATGAAGCCGACGTTATGGCGGGTGCCGGCGTACTTCTCGCCGGGGTTGCCCAGGCCAACCAGCAGCTGCAGGGACCCGGCGGGCGAGGCGGTCATCGAACGGGCAGAAGCGGGCAGGGCAGGCGTCAGGATCCACCCCGGGAGCGGACAGCCGACGGTCCCCTCATCCAACCAGGCCGCCCCGCCAGGGGCCCTTGGCCCGGGAGCACCGGGGTGCAGCCATCGGGCTCAGGAAGCGGGAGGCTCCTCGGTCACGACGCCTGAAACACCAGGGGCAGCGGCCTGGTTGGCAGCCAGGGGTTCCGCTGGGGCACTGGCCAGGGCAACGGCTTCAGGAGCTGACGCTTCAGCAGCCACTTGGGCGGACGCGACTGCGGTGGCCACGGCCATGGGCTCGGCAGTGGTCACGGCGCTGGGGATCTCGGTGCTGGGGATCTCGCTGCTCACGGCGGTGCTCACTGCCGTGGCCGCAACCGTGTCATTGGAGACAGTGTCCACGGCCTTGCGGAATTCCTGCTCAAACTGGCTGGAAGCTGATTGAAATCCCTTCAGGGTTTTGCCCAGGGTCTTGCCCAGTTCGGGGAGGCGCTTCGGCCCGAACACCAGCAGGCCGATGGCGGCGATGACGGCCATTTCCGGCAGGCCGATTCCGAAGATATTCATCGTTGCGAAGCACCAAGGGGTAGATCCAGCATCAACCCGCCCAAGCAGATGGTCAAACAACCAACAGCTTGGGCGGGCAAGGCATCCCGAATTCGGGATGGATCAGGGGCTGGCGATCAGCCGGCGCCGTTCCAGTTGACGGTGATGCCGTCAAGCAGCAGCGACTTGTTATAGAGCTGGAGAATCACCAGCAGGAAGACCAGGAAGAGAACCATGAAAACTCCCATGACGGGAGTGGTTCCCCAACCCGGTACAACCTTGCCGTATTCAGAATTGAGGGGACGCAGAAGGTCTCCGAGGCGGGTGCGTTGGGCCATGACGGCTCGGTCCTCTCTGGCAGGGGATCGGTCTAGCTACTTTAAGGGTGTTGCGGCCCGGACCGGGCCCAGCTGTCGAGAGTTGTGATGGAAGCGGGCCCCTGGCCCCGCACCACGGCTTCGCCACCACCCCCAGCCCCCGCGCCGATGGACAGCACCGCCTCCCCCGCCCTCTCCGTGGCCCTGACCGTGCTGGCGGTGCTGCTCTCGCTCACGGGCTTCGGCATCTACACGGCCTTCGGCCCGCCGTCCAAGCAGCTCACCGATCCCTTCGACGACCACGAGGATTGAGCCTCCGCAGGGGGTTGGCGGGCCCGCAAGGGCACAGGCCGCCCACCCCCGCAGACCCATGCCATTCCCGGACCGAACCCTCAGGGCACCCGCCTGATCCGCCAGCTGGCCAGCTGCCAGGGGCCGACGAGGGAGTCATCCCATCGGGCGACTCCTTCGGCGGTCATGGCACTTGCACCTTGGCGCTGGGCCACAGGCTGGGGTTCAGGCGGCAGGGCACCCTCGGCAGCGGCGGATTGGGCCTGGCCCGGATCCGGAGCCGGGGCGAGCGGTTGATCCAGGCCATCGAGGCGGCCCAGCAGCTGCCAGCCCGGGCCCAGGTCCAGGGTTTGGCGCAGGGGGCTGAGGTTGTGAACGGTGAGCACCAGCTCGCAAGCCTCCAGCTCCCTGGCACCTTCCGCACTGGCTTCTGGCGCACTTGTCCCTAGCGCACTTGCCCCTAGCGCACTGACCGTTGGCGCAGCAGACGCCCCGGGCTCCGCCGGGGCTGCAGCCCCGGCCGCAAACGGCGCGCCACCCTGGGAGGGCAAGCAGCGCAGGCCAATCAGGCGCAGGTGCGGGGCGCCCAGCCCCAGGATCGCGCCGCCCTGGGGCAGCCCCGGGGCCGGCCCGCCGGCAGCGGGGGGTTGGCCCGCTGGGGCAGCCGGGCCCAGGGGCCGCAGCCAGGGCGGTTCCCGGAAGCGCACGGCCTGGGCGGCCGCCCCGGCCTGGCGCCAGCCCCCGGCGCAGGGCATCAGGGCGAGGCGCAGGCGCTGGGGTCCGTTGTCGGCGCCGGGATCGGGCCAGGTGGGCGCCCGCAGCAGCGACACCCCCAGGCGCTCGGGCGTGCCCGAGGCCCCCTGGGGCCCATCCAGCAGGACGGCCAGGCCGGAGCCGGCCGCTTCGGCCGCCAGCCAGCTGATCACCGGCACCTCCCAGCGGCTGCGCTCCCGCGCCGTGACCGCCGCCGCCGGCCGCTCGATCACGCCGCCGCTGGTATCGGCGGCCAGGCGCAGGGCCGGCTGGGCCAGGGGCAACTCCAGCCGCAGCATTTCATGCACCTGGCGCCAATCCACGGCCAGGCTGAGCTCCAGATAGGGGCTGGCGGCCCGCAGCCGTACATCCAGCCGCAGCCGCGAGCGCCCACAGAGCCCCCGCCAAACAACCCGCACGCAGAGGGGTCCGGTTTCGGCCAGCTCGGGCGGCCCCTCCCACTGCAAGGGCAAGGGCTGGCTGCGGTAGTCGGCGGCCAGGTCCCAGGCATCCCAGAACTCGCCCCGGTCGGCCCAGCGGCACCACTGCAGCGGAGCCGCCAGCTGGGGCAAGCCATCGCTGCCCCAGAGCTGCTCCACCCCCAGGGGCCCCACCAGGGCGGTCACCAGGCCATTGCTGAGGCGCCAGCGGCCGGCCGGCGCTGGCGCCTCAGCAGCGGGCCCGTTGCTGGGCCCAGCAGCGGGCCCGCTGCCACTCGCCGGAACCGGGGGTGCCTCTGGATCGGCCCCCAGCGGATCGGGCTCCGCCACCAGGGTCACCGGGTGCAGCACCGGCAGGGGCGCCTGCGGCCCGGGTGGCTGCGGCACGGACGCCTGAGGCATGGAAGTCGCAGCCATGGACGTCGCAGCAATCGACCGTTGCGGAAGGGACGCCTGCGGCTCCGACGCCAAGCCCGGGCCGGCAGCTGGGGCCTCGGCAGCCCCAACGGGTTCCGCCGGGCCGGCCCCCGCCCCATCCGCCTCTGGCCCCGGAGCAGGCGCGGGGGGCGATTCCGCCAGGCCCGCGCTCTGCCGGCCCGCCGCCAGGGGCTGGCGCTGCAAGCCGAGGTAAGCGATCCCGGCGGGCAGGGGCACCTGCAGCCATTGGCCGCCCCCAGGGGCCGGCTGGCCCCGCAGGGGCTGGCCCGCCAGGGTCCAGTGGCCGGCCGGCAGCCGCAGGGTCAGGGGGGCCGCCACCAGGGGCTGGAGCTGCACCAACGCCCAGGGCTCGGCCCCCTGGTCCGGCCCAGGAGCCGGCCTCCGGGAGCCTGGGGCGGCCCCAAGCCAGGCCCACAGGTCCCGATCCCGGCCCCGGCAGGCGGCCCGGCGGGCGGCGCGCCACTGGGGTTCGGCCTGCTCGAACACCTCCGGAATCGAGGTGCCCGGCAGGATGTCGTGGAACTGCTGGAACAGCAGCGGCCGCCAATCGGGAGCGGTCTCGCCCCTGGACCAACCGCCGTGGGCAGGGGCGCTTGGGGCGACACCAGCCTGGCTGGCCCGCAGGGCCCGGGCGATGTCGGCCTCGCGCAGCAGCCGTTCCAGGCTGCGGTTGTGGCGCTTCTGGTCGGGACGGCTGGTGGCGATGCCCCGGTGCAATTCCAGGTAGAGCTCATCGCGCCACACCGGCAGCCCCGCCGCCAGGGGCTCCAGCTCGGCCAGGTACTGGCGCAGGGTGCCGTGGCGTTGGGGGCAGGCCTGGGGCTGGTCTTGCCAGAGCTCCAGCTGCTCGAGCATCTCGGCGCTGGGGCCGCCGCCGTGGTCGCCCACGCCCGGCAGCCAGAGGGCCCGCTCCAGGCCCGTGCTGGCCTGCCACTCCAGCCGGTAGCGCTCCATCGCCAGGGGGTCGCCGCCGGTGCCGATCGGCGCCGTGGCCAGGGCCAGCACCTCGGAGCCGCAGCGGCTGCGCCAGCGGAAGAGGCGATGGGGGAAGGGGTTGGTGGCGTTCCAGGCCAGCTTGTGGGTGCAGAACCAGCGCACCCCGGTGGCCTGGGCCACGGCGGGCAGGCCGGCGCCGAAACCGAAGCTGTCGGGCAGCCAGCAGAGCTGGTGCTGCCATTCGGGGAAGGTGGCGCGGCTGTAGGCCTGGCCCAGCTGGAACTGGCGCAGCAACGAGGCCGTGGCGATCAACACGCAGTCGCTCTCGACCCAGGGGCCATTGATCGGCTCCCAGCGGCCCGCCGCCATGGCCTGGCGGATGCGGGCGAACAGGGCCGGCCGGTGCTGGGCGATCCAGGCGTAGAGGGCGGGGGTGGAATGGCCGAAATGGAGCTGGGGGTGGCGGTCCATCAGGCCCAGCACCGACGCGAAGGTGCGCTCCGCCGCCCGCCAGGTGTCGGCCACCGGCCAGAGCCAGGCCAGATCGAGGTGGGCATGGCCCAGGAGCTGAAAGCCGCCCTGGCCTGGCCGCTGCTGGACCTGGAGGGCCTGAAGGGCCGCGCTGAGGCGACCGGGGGCATCGGGCGCCTCGGGATCGCTGCCCGCCAGGGCCGTCTGAAGCGAAGCCGCCGCCGGGTCGTCGCCCCGGGCCGCCCGCAGGGCCACGAGTTCCAGGGCCGTGCCGGCCAACAGCCCCTGGGGATCGGCGCGATCGGCGGGCTCCAGCTCCAGCCGGCTCTCGACCAGGGCACCGTCGTCGTGGCGGGGGCTGCGCAGGGCCAGGCTGAGCTCGAGGGCTTCGCCCTGCCACCAGCACTCGGGCAGCAGCCAGCGGCAGGCGGAATCGAACAGGTCGCCGCGATGGACCGGCTGGCCGGAGGCCGCCAGCACCACCGCCTCGGCCCACCAGCGCAGCACCAGCCGGGCCCGGGGCGGGTTCCCCTGCGGGCCAGCTGCCGCCTGGTGGAGCTGGCGCCACTCGGGCGGGCACTCGAGCCGCAAGCGCAAGCGCAACCACTGGCCGCCCCGGGGCCAGATCAACAGGCCGCGGGCAAACCAATCGGGCCGATAGCTTGCGCCCCAGGGGTTGTCGATCGCCGGCGCCCAGACGCCAGCCGGGCCTTCGGCCAGCCAACGGGCCTGGAGATCGCGCCGCGTCCGTGACTGAAACGTTTCAATCCAGGGGCGAACCACCCCCTCCAGGCCCTCTGGCATCGATCAGCGCCGTCTGTGCCCCATAGGATGATGCGGCTGCCGCAGGGTCGTCCCAGGGCCCACCTGGCGCCTGTCACTCCCTGTCACCCGCCGGACGGACCATGCTCGCCCTCAAGATCTCGGTTTACTCAGTCGTTTTCTTCTTCATCGGGATCTTCGTTTTCGGCTTCCTCGCCAGCGATCCCACCCGCACCCCCAGCCGCAAGGACCTGGAGGACTGAAGCCCAACCGGAACCACAAACCGGTCCTAGCCGTCTGGAGCTGATCCAGACCCCATGGCAGGATCGGCGCCGTTTCCGCTGCGTCGGTGCCCTCGCCCACCCTGTCTCGTTGGACATTTGCGGCGATGGGATCGGCTCTGCTGGTGGCCCTGCCACCAGCAGGGGCTGAGCCACTCACCCCGGTCGCCGCAGCCTCCCAACCGGGCACGGCAGGAACCCAGGCTCCGGGAGCCGCAGGGGGTCCGCGCCCCAGCCCAACGGTCCAGGCCCAGGCACCGGCAGCTACCCAGGCGCCCGCCGCTGCCCAAACCCTGCCCGTCGCCCAGCCCCCTGGGGCGCCGGCCCGAGCGCTCAGTGCAGCCACGCCGGAGCAGTCCCCGCCCCTCGAGCTGGAACTGCAGGCCGATCAGCAGGGCTTTGATCTGCTGCTCAACCGGTTCGTTGCCACGGGGCAGGTCAAGGCCCTGCTCAATGGCGGGCGGCTGCTGGCCGACCGGCTCGAATTTGATCCCGGCAGCCGCATTGTTTACGCCAGCGGCAGCGTCCGCTTCCAGCGCGGCCATGAGTACCTGCAGGCCAGCCGCCTGCGTTTCAACCTGATCCAGGCCGAAGGGGAGCTGGAGGATGTCTATGGGGTCATCGACCTCGAGACCGCCCAATCCGACTTCGACCTGAGCCGCCCCCCCAGTGGCGCCCTGCTGCCCCTCAGTTACTGGGACAACCCGGACCCCCTGCTGGCCCGCCCGATCCGCTTTGCCGTGGCCGATGGCAGCCCGGCCTCCGGGGCCGGCGCCAACCCCCAGCCCGGGGCCGCCGCGTTGCAAGGGGCCACCTTGTTGCCGGGGGCCACCTTGTTGCCCGGGGCGAAGGTGCTGGAGGCGCTCCACAACCAACCCCTGGCCCCGGCGGGGCCGACCCCCGCTGCCGGGGTCGAGAGCTATAGCAGCGCAGCCACCCCGATCCGGCCCCTGGCCCTGGGGGACTGGCGCATGCCGCCGGTGGCCCTGGCCCCCCAGGGCCAGTCGATGGCCTGCCCGCTGCCGCTGCCGCCGATCCCCAACTGGCACCCCTACCCGCTCGCCGTGACGGTGTGGGGGGGCAAGAGCATCGATTCCAACTTCGGTGAAACCTTCCAGTTCAAGGGCCGGCTGCGGCCCGAATACGAACTGGGCCTGGGCTTCAACAAGCGCCTGATCCAGGCCGGCCCAGTGGCCCTGGAATGGGACAGCAACCTGGTGGGCCACCGGGCCCTGCAACAGGCGGGCGGCGAATTCAACCAGACCGTGAAATTCGCCAACACCCCCGCCCAGGGGTTCGCCGAAATCACCACCGGCCTGGGCCTGCGCCTCTGGGTCCAGCCCTGGCTGAGTCTGGGCTTTGTGGAAGGGGTGAGCTGGCTGAGCGAGCCGAGCAACTACGAGAAAACCTTCCGCCAGAACTACACCCAGTTCCTCAACTACCTGGGCTTTGAAATCGAGGCCCTGGTGGCGCCCCAGTGGTCGCTGGTGGGACGGGTGCACCACCGCTCCGGCGCCTACGGCACCTACAGCGGTGTGTCCGAGGGCAGCAACGCCTACCTGATCGGCCTGCGCTACCGCTTCGGCGCCGCGCCAGCCCCGCGTCAGAAGCTGGCGATGGCGCCGCCCCTGGGCTGCGACGATCCAGACCGGGCCAGCCGGGTCCGGCCCAAGCCCCTGGGCGAGATCCTCAATGACGTGGCCATGGGGCCGCCGGGCCAGGGCCTCGCTGCCGCGCCTGCCGCCCCCGCCCGGGGCCCGGCCGCCCCGGCGCTGCCGCCGGCCCAGGCCGAAGCCGAGCGCCAGCAGGCGATCGACGCCAGCGTTGATCAGCGCATCACAGCCCTGAACTACCGCGGCAGCTTCTCCCTCCAGAGGCAACAGGGGGGCACAGGCACATTCACGACCCCAACGGAGGTGAATACCTATGGGGGCGTGAGGCCCGCCCAGATCCTCTCGGTTCGCACCGCCAGCAACACCCAGCTGGTCAGCGGCACGGTCAGCCGCTGGCGCTTCCAGGCCGCCAGCCTGTCGCTCACGCCAGAAGGCTGGCGCGGCGATCGGGTGGCCTTGAGCAACGATCCGTTCACACCAGCCCAGTCCTGGGTGGATGCCGAGGGGGTCGAGGCGCGCCTGCGCGCCAATGGCGACACGGTGATCACGGCGAAGCGCAACCAGCTGATCCTTGAGGATCGCCTGCCCATCCCCCTCTCGGGCAATCAGGTCTTCAAGAAGAAGAAGGACGTGGACAACCGCTGGGTGCTCGCCAGCGATGGCACCGACCGCAATGGCTTCTTCATCGGCAACAACCTCAAGCCGATCAAGTTGGCAGCCCGCGCCACCCTGGAACTGCAGCCCCAGTTCATGGTGCAGCGGGCCCTTAGTGGCAGCACCACCAGCTACGTGTTGCCGGGCCAGCCGGCGGGCAGTGCCCCCAGCAGCCAACCCACCCGCATCGGCGATCTGTTTGGCGTGGTGGCCAAGCTGCGCGGCCGCCTGCTCGGGTTCAACAGCGATGTCACCCTCAACGCCTCCACCCTCGATCCCAGCAACTTCGCCAACGGCACCCGCAGCTGGGGTGACCTGAGCCGGCCGATCAGCCTGCCCCTGCTGGGCGAGATCACCACGCGCTTCTTCGGCGCCTATCGCTACCGGATCTGGAATGGCTCCCTGGGGGAGCAGGACATCTACTCCGCCATTGGCATCTCGCTCGAGCAGGCCAAAACCCTGCCGAACCTGGGGGCGATCCGCAACAACTACTACGCCCGCATCGGCTACGGCACCTTCCAGGGCAACCTGTTCCAGAGCACCACCACCGGCAGTTTCTCGCGCAGCAGTGTGTTCGCGTCGCTGAACAGCACCCTGCCGGTCTGGACGGGCCAATCCCTCGACCCCAGCCTGGCCAGCACCTACCGCTATTCGCCGGTGGCGATTGTGCCGGGCCTGAGCCTGAGCACCAACCTCACCTTGAGCCTGTTCAACTACAGCAATGGCAGTGTGCAGAACTCCTACAGCCTCTCCGGCGGCCCCACCCTGACCCTGGGCCATTTCAGCAAGCCCTTCCTCGATTACACCCAGATCACGATCACCGGTGGCGGCACCCGGCGCACGGGCCAAAGCCCCCTGATTTTTGACCAGTTGGTTGATCTGGGCACGATCGGCGTGGGCCTCACCCAGCAGATCGTGGGGCCCCTGGTGTTCAACGGCGGCATCGGCATGAACATCGATCCCAACTCCCCCTTCTACGGCAATGTCACCGGCTCCTACGTGGAGCTGCGCTGGCAGCGGCGCTCCTACGAATTCGGCATCTACTACAGCCCCTACGAACAGCTGGGTGGCATCCGCGTGAAACTGCACGACTTCAACTTCGACGGCACCGGCGTGCCCTTCGTGCCCTATCAACCAAGCACCGCCCAGAGCGCCCGGAGCAGGCCCTTCTGAGCCTTGAAACTTTGGCCTTGAAACTTTGGCCTTCAAACTCAGGCCATGAAGTTCAGGCGTTGAACTGGGCCCGCAGAGCCAGGCACTCCAGCGCTGCCACCCAGCCCGATCCCTGGAGCAGCAACCCAATCGCTGTCCTCACCAATCCCCAATCAAGAGGCTGGGGCCTTGGAACGCCACCCAAGGTGTTTCTCTTCAGCCAAGACAAACCCAGGCAACCATCAGCCGCTCCAGCAACCGATTGACCCCTTGGGCAGCACTCCAAGGGGGTCAATCGCTCTCCCTTGGCAGGTCAAACCAATGGGCGATCAAGGGATTCAGTCAAGCCTGATTTTGGCCAATCAAGCCCGAATCCCGCCCCCTGATTCGCCAGCAAACGTCGTCATGTAGGGCAAACGGGCCGCCGTGGCGGCCAGGGCGGCCCCATTGGCCAGCAACTGGCTGGTGCCATCCCATTGGCCCGTGCTCAGCATCTGGCGCGGTCCGGCGGGCAGCTCCAGCTCCCAGCGGGCTCCGGTCTGGCTGGCGCGCAGGCTGGCCGTGGCGACCTCCAGGACAAACGCAGCAGCCGGGTCGGCCGCAGCCGCGGCCTGGATCGCCAGCATCAGCGCGTGGGGGGCGGTGAGGCAGGGGATTCCCAGGGCCAGGCAGTTGCCATAGAAGATTTCGGCGAAACTCTCGCCAACCACGGCCCTGATGCCCCAGCGCATCAGGGCCTGGGGGGCGTGTTCGCGGCTGGAGCCGCAGCCGAAATTGCGGTTCACCAGCAGCAGGCGCGCCCCCTGGTGCTCGGGCCGGTCGAAGGGATGGCCGCCCTGGAGCTCGCTGCGGTCGTCGGCAAACACCTGCTGGCCGAGGCCATCAAAGGTGACGCACTTGAGGAAGCGGGCCGGGATGATCCGGTCGGTATCGATGTCATCGCCGCGCAGCACCAGGGCGCGGCCAACGACCTCGGTGATCGGCCCGGCGGGCAGGGGGGAGGCGGGGGCAGCGCTGGTCATGGCGGAATCGGGGAGCAAACGGGCAGAGGGGTGAGCAGCGGGCCGGTCAGCGGGGGCCTGCCGCGCGGCGATCAAAAGAAAGCGGCCTGGGCTGGGGGGTCCGTCGGCTGGGGAGCAGACGGCCAGGGTGCCGGCAGTGAGCGATCAGGCGGGTGGCGATCGGGGAGTTGGGAATCAGGCCGTTGGGAATCAGGCCGGGGGGAGCTGCTGAGGGTCGAGCGGGTGTGGGTCGAGCGAGCGGGGGCGGGCCAGGGGCCCTCACTCGGCCAGCAGCTGGCGCACATCGGCCACGTGGCCCGACACGGCGGCAGCGGCCACCATGGCCGGGCTCATCAGCAGGGTGCGGCCGGTGGCCGAGCCCTGGCGGCCCTTGAAGTTGCGGTTGCTGGAGCTGGCGCTGATCTGGCGGCCTTCGAGCCGGTCCGGGTTCATCGCCAGGCACATCGAGCAGCCCGGTTCGCGCCACTGGAAGCCCGCCTCCCGGAACACCACATCCAGGCCCTCAGCCTCGGCGGCGGCAGCCACCTGCTCCGAACCCGGCACCACGAAGGCCGTGATCCCGTCGGCCACCTGGCGGCCCTTGGCCACGGCCGCGGCCGCCTGCAGGTCGCTGAGGCGGCCGTTCGTGCAGCTGCCGATGAAGCAGACATCCACGGCCAGCCCGGCGATCGGCGTGCCGGGGGCCAGGTCCATGTAGCGGTAGGCCTCCTCGGCGATCGGCCGCTCATCGGCCTCGGTCTGCTCCAGGCTGGGCACGGCCTCGTCCACACCGATGCCCTGGCCCGGCGTGATCCCCCAGGTCACCGTCGGCGCGATCGTGCTGGCATCGAAGTCCACCTGGTCGTCAAACACGGCCTCCGGGCCGCTGGCCAGGCCCTGCCACCAGGCCACCGCCCGCTGCCAGGCCTCCCCGGCGGGCGCATAGGGGCGGCCCTCCAGGTAGGCGAAGGTGGTGGCGTCGGGGTTGACGTAGCCGCAGCGGGCGCCGCCCTCGATCGCCATGTTGCAGAGGGTCATGCGCTCCTCCATCGAGAGGGCGTCGATCGCCGGGCCCGCAAATTCGTAGGCGTAGCCCACGCCCGCCTTGACGCCGAGGCTGCGGATCACGTGCAGCACCAGATCCTTGGCGTAGACGCCCCGCTGCAGCTGGCCATCCACCCAGATGCGGCGCACCTTGAGCTTGGTCATGGCCAGGCTCTGGCTGGCGAGCACGTCGCGCACCTGGCTGGTGCCGATGCCGAAGGCGATCGCGCCGAAGGCGCCGTGGGTGGAGGTGTGGGAATCGCCGCAGGCCACGGTCATGCCGGGCTGGGTGAGGCCCAGTTCGGGGGCGATCACATGCACGATCCCCTGGCGGCCACTGCCCAGGCCATGGAGGGTGATGCCGTGGTCGGCGCAGTTGCGCTCAAGGGTTTCCAGCATCGCTTCGGCCAGGGGATCGGCAAACGGCCGTTGCTGGGAGGTGGTCGGCACGATGTGATCCACCGTGGCCACGGTGCGCTCGGGATGGAGCACGGTGAGGCCCAGGTCGCGCAGGCCGGCGAAGGCCTGGGGGGTGGTCACCTCATGGATGAGATGCAGACCGATGAACAGCTGGGTGGAACCACCCGGAAGCTCGGCGACCCGGTGCAGATCCCAGACCTTGTCGTAAAGGGTGCCGGCGCTCAAGAACGTTCCCCAATCTGGAAATCAGCCTAAAACTGTGGCCGCTAGCCGCCGGCCACCGCCCCTGGCCCCCGAAAGGGGCCTCCAACGCAGGGCTATAACTCTGGACCCAGGCTCAGGACTGAGCCCCAGCCGCGAGCTCCTCCTCCAGGGCGTCGAGCCGCAAGCGCAGCCGATTGAGGGCTTCACCGGCGCCCACCGTCTGGATCCAGGCCCGTCCCCGGCTGGCGCCGGCCTGCCACAGGCCCGACTGGCAGTCCCCGTCGCCGCCATCAAGCGTGGCCCCCGCATCAGCGGCAGGACGGGCAACCGCCGCTAGTCCCGCCACAGCCGCTGGTCCCGCCACAGCCTCTGGTCCCGCCACAGCCAAGTAAACCGTGCCCACCGGTTTTTCGGCGCTGCCCCCCGCCGGTCCCGCAACCCCGGTCACGGCGATCGTCCAGGTGGCGCCGGTCAGGCGCTGAACCCCTTGGGCCATGGCCCGAGCCACCGGATCACTCACGGCCCCATGGCGTTGCAACAGGTCGGCCGGAACCCCCAGCAGCTCCTGCTTGACCGCATTGGCGTAGGCGATCACGCCACCAAGGAAGACATCCGAGGCGCCGGGCACCGCCGCCAGGGCCGCGCCGAGGCCGCCGCCGGTGCAGGACTCCGCCACCGCCAGGGTTTCGCCCCGCTGGCGCAGGCGCTCCAGCAGCACCGAAGCGAGCGAGTCGTCATCGGCGCCGTAGCACTGGGAGCCGGTGCGCTGGCGCAGCTCCGCCTCCAGCGGTTGCAGCAGGGCCTCCGCCGCCTCGGTGGTCTGGGCCCGGGCGGTGATGCGCAGCTTCACCTCACCGGTGCCGGCGTAGGGGGCCACGGTGGGGTTCTCCTGGGCCAGCAGATCGGCCAGCGATTCGGCCAGGCTCGATTCGGCCACCCCCCAGAAGCGCAGCAGGCGACTGGCAAACACGCCCTGGGCCAGGCCGGCCTGGCGCAACCAGGGCACGGCCGTGGCCGCCCACATGGCCCGCAGCTCACTGGGCACCCCCGGGAAGGTGATCACGGTGAAGCCTGGGCAGATCGGGAATCCCGGCTCGGGCGGCCTGGGGCTCCAGATCATGCCGGGCGCCGTGCCGGTCGGGTTGGGCACCACCAAAGCCCCTTGGGGCAGCAGGGCCTGCTTGCGGTTGCTAGGCGATGCCACCCGACCCCGGGCGGCCATTTTGGCATGAATATCGGCCCAGATCTCGGCATGCTCCACCAAGGGGGCGCCAAAGGCTGCCGCGATCGCTTCGGTGGTGAGGTCGTCGGGGGTGGGGCCCAGGCCGCCGGTGGTGATCAACAGCTGGCAGCGGCCCGCCGCCTCGCGCAGCTGGCCGATCAGGCGCTCGCGGTTGTCGCCCACCACGCTCTGGCGGAAATGGGGCACCCCCAGGGCCGCCAGTTCCTCGGCCAGCCAGCGGGCATTGCCATTGGTGATCGTGCCCAGCAGCAGCTCGGTGCCGATGCAGAGGATCTCCGCCCCGGCCGGGGCTGCAGGGGCTGGGGCTTCAGGCGGAAGAACTGTCAACGGATCGGGCAGCGAAGCGGGTTGGTGAGTGAAACGGGTTGGGGAGGGGATCGATCAGAGGCCTGGTCCAGCCATCGCGCAACCAGCTCCTTGGCCTGGCGAAGCAGCGGCCCACCCATGGCGTTCTCCATCGTGTCCCAGACCCTTCCAGTTCCAGGCCATCCAGCAGGAAGGCCATTCCATTTCATGAGGATTCAGCGTCAACAGAATTCAGCGTCAACAGCATTAAGGGTCAACAGCATTCCGTTTTCAGACCATGCCGTTTCAAGCCGATTCGGCATGAAGACGGTTCAGCCGTGGCGGCCGTCGCCGCCAGGGGCGCCGGCATCGCTTGCCGCCACGCTGGAGCCGCAGGCGGCCTGAGCCTCGGCTTCCGTAGCCTCGGCATGCTGCGCCCTGGCCCGATCCCGCTCCAGGCTGCGGTGACAGGCCACCAGCACCGCCACCAGCACGGAGGTGGCCAGCCCAAGCCAGAGGAAGCGCATTTCGGCATTGGCCAGCACCAGGGCCAGGGACGCCAGCCACTGGGTGAAGGCATAGATCAGCACCACCGTGCGGCGATGGCTGAAACCGGCCCGCAGCAGGCGATGGTGCAGGTGGCGCCGGTCGGGATGGAAGGGGGATCTGCCGGCGCTGAGGCGGCCCATGATCACCGCCGACATGTCAGCCAGGGGCAACGACAGGATCAGCAGCGGCAGCAACAGGCTCACGGTGGTGAGGCCCTTGGCCGGCCCCACGATGCTGATCGCCGCCAGGGCAAAGCCCAGGAAGTACGACCCGCCATCGCCCATGAAGATGCGGGCGGGGTTGAAGTTGTGGCGCAGGAAGCCGAAACAGGCGCCCGCCAGGGCCGCCGCCAGGATGCCGGCGGCCGGTTGGTGCAGGCTGAAGCTCACCGACACCAGGCCCACGGCGGCGATGCCCGCCACGCCGGCGGCCAGGCCATCGAGGCCATCGAGCCAGTTGATCGCGTTGGTGATGCCCACGAGCCAGATCACCGTGGCCAGCAGGCTGAGCGGCGCCGGCAGCACCAAAGGGGCATCCGGGCTGATGGGCAGAAACTCGAGCGGCAGGTCGATCGCACCGATGCGCACCCCCTGGCTCCAGGCCGCCATCGCCACGGCCACCTGGGCTGCCAGCCGCGGCAGGGGTGGCAGGGCCAGCAGGTCATCGGCCAGGCCGATCAGAAAAAAGCACAGGGCCCCTTCCAGGGTGGTCCAGATCAGCCGATCCTTGGCTGGCTCCAGGCTGCCGAACCAGCCCAGGCCCCACACCAGCGCCAGGGTGAAGGCAAAGCCGGCCACGATGCCCACCCCCCCCAGGCGCACCATCGGCGTGGTGTGCTGCTTGCGCGGATCGGGCCGGTCGATCAGCCCCCAGCGCAGGCCACTGCGCCGCACGATCGGCACCACTCCCGTGGTGACAAGGGCCGCGCTGACAAAGGTGACCAGGGCAGCAATGACCGGACTGCTGGTGATCGTCACGGTCGCTCCATGGGGAGAACTGCCAGCTGGAGACTGATTTTGGTGATCAGCTTAAGCAGCGGCATTCTGGGGCCCGGGGCCGGGCTCAGGCCGGCTGCAGCTGGCGTTGACCGCCGTAGAGGGGGAAGCGGTCACAGAGGGCCGCCACCCGCTCGCGACAGCGCAACTCGATCGCGTCATCGTTGGGGTTGAGCAGGCGATCGGCGATCACATCGGCCACCTCGGCGAAGGCCGCGGCGTCGAAGCCCCGGGTGGTGAGGGCGGCGCTGCCCAGGCGCAGACCGCTGGTCACGAAGGGCGACTCGGGATCAAAGGGCACGGTGTTCTTGTTGGCGGTGATGTTCACATCACTCACCAACAGGTCGGCCACCTTGCCGGTGAGGCCAATCGAGCGCAGATCGAGCAGCACGATGTGGTTGTCGGTGCCACCGGACACCACGGCGATGCCCCGCTCCTGGATCCGGCTGGAAAGGGCCTGGGCATTGGCCACCACCTGCTGGCAATAGGTGATGAAGGCGGGCTGCAGGGCTTCGCCGAAGGCCACCGCCTTGGCGGCGATCACATGCTCCAGGGGCCCCCCCTGGGTGCCGGGGAACACGGCCTTGTCGAACTGGCGGCCGAACTCGGCGTCATTGCAGAGGATCAGGCCGCCGCGGGGGCCGCGCAGGGTCTTGTGGGTGGTGGTGGTGACCACATGGCAGTGGGGCAGGGGGCTGGGGTGCACACCGGCCGCCACCAGGCCGGCGATGTGGGCCATGTCGGCCAGCAGGTAGGCACCCACCTCATCGGCGATGGCGCGGAAGGCGAGGAAATCGATCGTGCGGGGGTAGGCCGAGTAGCCGCAGACGATCAGCTTGGGGCGGTGCTCCAGGGCCAGCTCGCGGATGCGCGCGAGGTTGAGCTGCTGGGTCTCGGGATCAACGCCGTAGTGGACCGCCTTGAACCACTTCCCCGACACGTTCACGGGCGAGCCATGGGTCAGGTGACCGCCATGGGAGAGGTCCATGCCCAGGATCGTGTCGCCGGGCTGGAGCAGGGCCAGGAACACGGCGAAGTTGGCCTGGGCGCCGCTGTGGGGCTGCACGTTGGCCCAGGCGGCGCCGAACAGGCGCTTGGCCCGCTCGATCGCCAGGTCCTCGATCGCGTCCACGTGTTCGCAGCCGCCGTAGTAGCGCTTGTGGGGCAGGCCCTCGGCGTACTTGTTGGTGAGGACCGAGCCCTGGGCCTCCATCACGGCCGCTGAGGTGAAGTTCTCACTGGCGATCAGCTCGAGGTGGCTCTGCTGCCGCTGCAGTTCCCGCGCAATCAGGGCCGCGATGGCGGGATCGGTGCTGGCCAGGGACCCTTGCGGGGTTGCGCCGTTGGTATCCGCCATGGGTGGCCTGCTGGGTTGGTTTGGATCGTAAGAAATGGGGCTCTCCCCCACAGCCCCGTTGCGCCGCCGGTCCGAAAAGCCATAAAAAAAACCGCCCTTGCGGACGGTCTTTCCAAAGCGCGCCTGGAGAGATTCGAACTCCCGACCCTCTGATCCGTAGTCAGATGCTCTAATCCGCTGAGCTACAAGCGCGTACCAGGCCATTCTTGGCCCACGGAGGGCCCATCCGTCAACCTGCCCGCCTGAAGGCGCCCCCTTCAGCGGCCCCGGAGCCATCCACCTGGGCAAGACGGGCGCCTGGTTGCAGGGACCTGGCACCAGCAGCCTGGTCCCGGCGGGCAGATTGCTCCCGGCGGGCAGCCTCGGCCGGCCGGCGTCCTTCCCCCCTTTTGCTGGCCACTTCTCACCGAAGGGCCCAGGCGAGGGCCACAATCAGGTGGCTCCCTGGCCCGCCTGCGCGACCCACCCATGCCGATCCGCTGGTACGGCCCCGCCGATCCCGCCGACCCCACCTACCGGCACTTCGAGCGCATCGTCAACCTCTGCCTGCATGGCGGCATTTTTGCGGCGGTGAACAGCGGCCTCTGGTTTGTGCAGGGCCTGCGCCATCCCTGGCCCCAGCTGGGCTGGCTCACCGGGTTCTGGGCCCTGCTCTGGCTGGGGCAGCTGCTGCTGGTGGTGCAGCAACGCCCCAGGCCCGAGCCCGCCGATCCATCCTGAAAGCCCCGTCTGCCAGGTTGGCCATGGCCCTCAGCCCCCAAGCGATCCGCGATCTGACGGCCGAACTGGCCGACCGGCTCTACATCCAGATCGGCGGCTGGCACCTCTACCTGGGCGATGCCTCCCTGGCCGAACCCCTGGCGATCGAATGCGCCGCCCGGCTCGACCAGGGGCCAGCGGTCTGTGCCCGCCAGGCCCTCGAGGCCCTGCAGGTGCCGATCGGCGGCGGCAGCAGCCGCCTGCCCCTGGCCCGCCTGCTGCCACCGGGCCAACTCCAGGATCTCGAGGATCTGCTGGAGCCCTACAGCCGCTGAGCCTGGCGAGAACCAGGCCTCCCCGCCCCGCTGGCTGAGCAGCCGGTCGCCGGCCAGCCAGGGACCCACCCACCCCGGCACCCGAGGGGCCGCAGCGGCCGCCCGACCAGGCCGGCGAAGCGCTGGAGTCGTAACAGCTGGAAGCTGGGGCTTGATCCGGCCGATAGGGTTTGCCCCTGCTGCCGTGGCCCAGTGCTGGTTATCGAGGTCACCAACGCCCGCGAGGTGATGCGTCAGCGGATCGGGCCCCTGGGCAGCCGCCTGATCGGCAAGGTGGTTGACGCCGAGGCCCAGGTGGAGAAGGCCCTGATCCAGGAACTGGAAACGGCGTTCAAGGATTTCGGGATCGAGGCGCGCATCCTCTCGATCGAGGGGCCCAAGCTGCTCGGCCGCAACCACCTGGAGATCCCCGTGCACGTGCGCGAAGAGCGGCAGGTGGGCTCCTGAACCATTTGGGAGCCCTCACCGCCAGCCTGCGGGCGATCAGGCCCCGTCTCAGCAGCGTCTGAGCGCCCTATCAGCGCCGTCTCAGCGCCGTGGCAGCAAGCGCTGGCGCAGCTGGCGTCCCAGCTGAGCGCTGAGCTGGCGCGCCTCCTGGACCCCTGCCGCAGAGGCCAGCAGGCCATAGGCTCCCAGGCCGAGGCTGCCGCTGAGGCCGCAGTTGAGCAGCTTGCCCACCAGTCCCGCCGGCCAGGGGATGGTGTTCGACAGGCCCCAGGCGACCAGACCGCCGATCAGGGCCGCTCCGAGCAACAGCAGGCTGTCACGGGCCCAGATCCGCAGCGGCAGGCCCCCCAGACGCGCCTGCAGGGCCAGCAGCAGCCCCAGGCAGGTGATCACGTTCACCGCCACGGTGGCCAGCACCAGGCCGGGGGCGCCGCAATACAGGGCCGGCAGGGCCTGTCCCCAGGGGGTCGGCCCGCCCACCAGGGTCCAGTCGAAGATCACATTCAGGCCGATCCCGGCCATCGAGAAGCGGAACGGGGTGGTGCCATCGCCAAGGGCATAGAACACCCGCACCAGCACATCGCGGCCCAGGTAGGCCGGCATGCCCACCCCGTAGGCCATCAGCAGGCTGCCCACCAGCCGGGCCGCGTGCACGTCGAAGGCGCCGCGCTCGTACACCAGCCCCACGATCGGCCCGGCCAAGGCCACCATCAGGGCCCCGAGGGGCAGCATCGTGGCGCTGGACGCCATCAGGCCCTGGCGGATCCGACCGATCAGCTCCGGCCTGTCGCCCGGGGCCGTGAGCCGGGCAAACACGGGCAGCAGGGGCACCAGCAGCACGTTGGAGAGCAGGCCGAGGGGCGTCTGCACCAGCAGGTTGGCGTAGCCCAGACCCGCCGCGGCGCCGACGATCCCGGAGGCGAAGAACAGATCGGTGAAGACATTGATCTGCAGCATCCCCGAGGAGAGGGTGGCGGGCCCCATCACCTTCAACACCTCCTGCACACCGGGATGGCGCCAGTCCCAGACCAGGGCGGTGCGTTGCAGCCCCTGGCGGGCCAGGGCCGGGAGCTGAATCAGCCACTGCAACAGGGCCCCCAGCAAGGTGCTGCCGGCCAGCACGGCCCCACCGAGCACGGCCTTCTCCGGCAGGGTGATGGCCGGGCCCAGTTGCCACCAGAGCACAGCCAGGCCAGCGATCACGGCCAGGCTCGAGAGCAGGGGGCTCACCGAAGGCAGCCAGAACTCGTCGGCGGCATTGAGGGCACCAAAGCCGAGGCCGATCAGGCCCGCCAGCAGGGCCATCGGCGCCATCCAGCGCAGCTCCAGCACGGCGATGGCGTGGCGCGGCCCATCCAGCCCGGGGCCCACCAGGGTGATCAGGGGATCGGCAGCCACCACCAGCAGCAGGGTGACCCCCAGCAGGCCTGCCCCCACCAGGGTGTTGATCGTGGCCAGCACATGGGCGCCCTCCTCGCGGGGCCGCCTGGCCAGCACGCTCACCATGGCGCTGTGGAAGGGGCCGTTGATGCCCCCGAGCAACACCAGCAGGAAGCCCGGCAGCACGTAGGCGTAGTTGTAGGCGTCGTAGACGATGCCGACGCCGAAGGCGGCCGCGATCACCGTCTGCCGCACCAGGCCGGCCACCTTGCTGAGGGCCGTCGCCACGGCCACCACCAGGGCGATGCGGCGCAGGGATTTCGCCATCCGGTTCGGCCGCAGCCATTCAGTGGCGCCGATTCTCCCGTCCGGGCGCACGGCACCATGGGCCGATCCGCCGGACAGCAAGCCGGCTCCCGCTGGCGTCCCCATGACCGCGACGGCCCCAAGCCCCGGCCACCGTTCCACCCCAGGGCCAGCGGCCGCGCCCCTGGCCGGCCCGGGCACCCTGATCTGGCCCCTGGAGGGCCTGGTCGAAGGGGTGCTGGTGAAGCGCTACAAGCGCTTCCTGGCCGATGTGGAGCTCGCGAACGGCGAGCTCGTCACGGCCCACTGCCCCAACACTGGCCCGATGACCGGCGTGCTGCATCCCGGAGGCCGGGTGCGCCTGCGCCATGCCCCCTCGCCCACCCGCAAGCTGGCCTGGACCTGGGAGCAGGCCGAAGTGGTGGGTGCCGCGGGGGAGCCCCTTTGGGTGGGCATCAACACGGCCCTGCCCAATCACCTGGTGAAGGCCACGATCGCCGCCGGGCTGCTGGAGCCCTGGCTGGGCCCGATTGCCAGCATCCGCACCGAGGTGCCCTACGGAGTCAATCGCCGCAGCCGCATCGACCTGCTGCTCAGCCCCAGCACCGCCAGTGCCGACCCGCGGCCGATCTATGTGGAGGTGAAAAACACCACCTGGACCGAGGGCGACCTGGCCCTCTTCCCCGACACGGTGACCGAGCGGGGCCAGAAACACCTGGAAGAACTCACCGCCCTGGTCCCCGAGGCCCGGGCGGTGCTGCTGCCCTGCCTCAGCCGCGCCGATGTGAGCCGCTTTGCGCCCGGCGACCAGGCCGATCCCCGCTACGGCGAGCTGTTCCGCCAGTCCCTGGCTGCGGGGGTGGAGGTGCTGCCCTGCGTCTACGGCTTTTCGGCCACGGCCATTCACTGGCTGGGACTAGCGGCGGTTCAGCCGCACAGCTGATCCGGCCATGGGCCGGCACAGCCCCAGGGCCGCGTGGACCATGGCCGTGCGGGCCCACCCCAGTGCTGACCCATGGCCGTGCGGGCCCATGGCGATGCGGGCCCGTGGATAGACCTTCCCACTGTTGTGCCTGCCCAGCGCTGTGCAGGCCCAGCGGAATGGGGGCCCATCGCTGGACCGGGCCCCGCCGGGCACCAACTCTTTGTTTGGTACAAGACGCTACAGATTGCGCCCTCGCCCAGCAGGAGGGTATCGGGGCGATCGCCGGAGAGGTTTCCCCCCTTCATGACCCACGTCCCGATGGCGGGTGGTGGAAAGACACCGCTTGCCACCTTTGATCAGTTCCGCCTCCGGCTCCTGGCCGGGGTTCAGGAGCCCCAACTCCGGCGCTATGCCGTGGTGCTGCTGGCCGCTGGCGCCGGCATGCTGCCGATGATGGCCGGTTCGGCCCATGCCGCCCTGTCCAAGGTTCCCACCGATGGGGCGGACACGCTGTTGATGTTGATGGGTTCGGCCCTGGTTCTGTTGATGACCCCGGGCCTGGCGTTCTTCTACGGCGGCTTCACCCGCGCCAAGAACGTGCTCAACACGATGATGATGAGCTTCTTCATGATGGGGCTCATCGGGGTGGTCTGGGTCGTGATCGGCTACAGCCTTTCCTTTGGCCTTGGTTTCAAGAGCCCCTTCATCGGTGGGCTCGAGTTCATGTGGCTCAATGGCGTGGGTGGCGCTGATGGCAGCGCCCCCCTGGCCGATGGCTTCTCGATCAGTGCCTCCTCCTTCGCCCTCTTCCAGGGCATGTTCGCGATCATCACCCCGGCCCTGATTTCCGGTGCCCTGGTGGAGCGGATCAACTTCAAGGCCTGGTTCTGGTTCACCCTGCTCTGGAGCATCTTCATCTACTGCCCGATGGCCCACATGGTCTGGGGCGGTGGCTATCTGGGTCCCTTCGGTGCCGTTGGCGCCATCGACTTCGCCGGCGGCACGGTCGTTCACATCGCATCTGGTGTCGCCGCCCTCGTGTCGGCAGCGATCATTGGTCCGCGGACTGGCTTCCCCGGCAGCAAGCGTCCTCCCCACAACGTGCCCTTCATCCTGCTGGGGGCGGGCCTGCTCTGGTTCGGTTGGTTCGGCTTCAACGGCGCCAGCTACTTCGCCGCCAAGGGCGCCGGCTTCTCCTTCATCACCACATCCACCGCAGCCTCCGCGGCCATGCTGGCCTGGTGCCTGATTGAGTGGTTCAAGGATGGCAAACCCACCGCCGTTGGTGCCGCCACCGGCGCCGTGGCCGGCCTGGTGGGCATCACCCCCGCCGCCGGATTTGTGTCGATCGGCAACTCGATCCTGATCGGTGCCGCCACCACCGTGGCCTGCTTCATCGCCGTTCAGATCAAGTCCAAGATCCAGTTCGACGATTCCCTGGACACCTTCATGGTGCACGGGGTCGGTGGCACGGTGGGTGCCCTGCTCACCGGCGCCCTCGCCGTCAAGGAACTGGTTCCTGCCGACTACTTCCCCCTGTCCGCCAAGATCCTTGCCGAGGGCGGCAATGGGGCCCTGTTCATCGCCCAGCTCAAGGCGGTGTTGATTACCTACGGATTCGTGGGCATCGGCACGGCCGTGATCGTCTGGATCGTGGGCGCCACGGTGGGCCTGCGGGTCACCCCTGAGGATGAGGAGCGCGGCCTTGACTTTGTCGCCCACGGCGAAGAGGCCTACGATCCGATGACGTACTGAGGGACTCCATGAAACAAATCACCGCACTGATTCGTCCCTCCAAGCTCGATGCCGTCAAAACGGCGCTCGTGGCCGTTGATGTCGTCGGTCTCACCGTGTGTGAGGCCCGCGGTTTCGGTCGCCAGAAAGGGCAAGTTGAGCGTTACCGCGGCAATGAGTTCACCGTCGACTTCCTGCCGAAGGTGAAGCTCACCGTGATCGTGACCGACGAGAAGGTGGAGGCGGCGATCGAAGCGATCACCGGCGCCGCCCGCACCGGCGAGATCGGCGACGGCAAGATCTTCGTGATGCCCGTGGAAACCGCGATCCGCATCCGCACCGGCGAACGGGGCGATGCCGCGATCTGACGCCTGAAGCCCAGTCGTCAGGCAACGGTCCCCTCAGGGACCACCAGCCCCCGGGTCACCCCGGGGGCTTTTGCTTGGGCGGTCTGCGGCCTGACCTCGGCCTGGCGGGGCGGCTGGCCAGGCGGGGACTGGGGGGCGGCCGGCGGGGGCGCGGCCCGCCGCCGGGTGCTGGGATGGGAAACAACCGCTTGGCCAGTGCTCAGCGGCGGGATGGGCCCGGCCGGAGCCTGAACGTCCACCCCATGGGTCCCGGGGCGCGGGGGCCAAGCAGGCGGTGGGCCTGGGCGGACCCAAGCCCCGGGGACGGCAGCCCGTCAGCCAGGCCCCATAGAGTTGCCGCCAGCCGTGATCCGCCCCGTGGATACCCATGCCTTCAAGCGATCGCTGCACCATTCCGAGCGCTACAACCGCCGCGGTTTCGGCCGCGCCGAAGAGGTGGCCGGCAGCCTCGAGCAGGCCTACCAGAGCGATCTGGTCGCCAGGATCCGCGAGAACGGCTACGCCCTGGAGCATGGGCGCCTGAGCGTCAAGCTGGCCGAGGCCTTCGGCTTCTGCTGGGGCGTGGAGCGGGCCGTGGCCATGGCCTACGAAACCCGCCGCCACTACCCCACCGAGCGGCTCTGGATCACCAACGAGATCATCCACAACCCCTCGGTGAACCACCATCTGCGCGAGATGGATGTGCTGTTCATCCCCGTGGAGGAGGGGGTGAAGGATTTCTCCGATGTGGCCAGCGGCGATGTGGTGATCCTGCCGGCCTTCGGCGCCACCGTGCAGGAGATGCAGCTGCTCAACGAACGGGGCTGCCACATCGTTGACACCACCTGCCCCTGGGTGTCCAAGGTGTGGAACACGGTGGAGAAGCACAAGAAGCAGGCCTTCACCTCGATCATTCACGGCAAGGTGAAACACGAGGAAACCCTCGCCACCAGCTCCTTCGCCGGCACCTACCTGGTGGTGCTCGACCTGGCCGAGGCCCAGATGGTGTGCGACTACATCCTGGCCAGCGCCGGTGACCAGACGCCCGGCAGCGCCGGCCCCGAGGCGGGCGTGGGCCCAGCAAGCCTGGACCGGGACGCCTTCATGGCCCGCTTTGCCCGGGCCTGCTCCCCCGGCTTCGACCCGGACCGGGACCTGGTGCGGGTGGGGGTGGCCAACCAGACCACCATGCTCAAGAGCGAAACCGAGGAGATCGGCCGGCTGTTCGAGCGCACGATGTTGCGGCGCTACGGCCCCCAGGAGCTGCCGGAGCACTTCCTGGCCTTCAACACGATCTGCGACGCCACCCAGGAGCGCCAGGACGCCATGTTCTCCCTGGTGGACGAGCCCCTCGACCTGATGGTGGTGATCGGCGGCTACAACTCCTCCAACACCACCCACCTGCAGGAGATTGCCGTGAGCCGCGGCATCCGCTCCTTCCACATCGACACCCCCGAGCGGATCGGTCCGGGCAACCGCATCGAGCACAAGCCCCTCGGCGGCGAGCTGGAGCTGCTGGAGCCCTTCCTGCCCGCCGGCCCCCTGCGGGTGGGCATCACCTCGGGCGCCTCCACCCCGGATCGGGTTGTGGAGGATGTGATCCATCGCCTGATGGATCTGAGTGCCCACTGAGAGCGGGCGCCCACCCAGACCGGGCCAGCCCAGGGCTGGAAACAGCCAGACCCCTTGCCGCCACTGGCGCTGTCGCATCCGCTGCCATGCCGATCAGGCCCTGGCTTTACATTGGTTCATCGATTGCGCCCGCGGGCGTTGAGGAGTCTGAAATCCCGTTGACCACCTCACTCTCCCCACCGATTGCCGCCGCTGAGCTGCCGGGTCTGCTGCGCGACAGCAGCGACCCTAAATTGCGCTGCTACAGCAGCCATTTCAGCGACCTGATGGAGATGCGGGCCCCGGCGGCGACGGTGGAGGCCTACCTGGACCGCCACGAGGGCTGGTTCCGTCGCTGCGCGGCGCCGATGCGGGTGGATCCGCTCGGCCGCAATGGCTACGTGCTCACCCTGGGGCGTTTCGGCAACTTCGGCTTCGAGGTGGAGCCCACGATTGGCCTGGAGCTGCTGCCCCAGAGCGCCGGGGTCTACCGGATCGTGACCGTGCCCCTGGCGGCGAGTGAGAACAAGCTCCAGGAGCTCTACGACGTGGAGTTCAACGCCTCCCTGCGGCTCGACCAGGAGGGGGAGGATGCGGCCCTGACCCTGGTGCGCTGGGAGCTCGATCTGAGCGTGTGGATCAAGTTGCCTGGCGTGATCGCCCTGCTGCCGGAAAGCCTGGTGCAGAGCAGCGGCGACCACCTGCTGCGTCAGATCGTGCGCCAGGTGTCCCGCAAGCTCACCTGGAAGGTGCAGGAAGACTTCCACGCCTGCCACAACCTCGAATGCCCACCCCGCAAGCGGGCCCAGTTCTGAGGGGCAGGGTGCGGGGCTGCTGCCCAGATCGGCTGGGCTTCCAGCCCCGGTAACCCCAATGCTGCGTGGTCGGGGCGGCGTCAGGGACGCAACGGGGGTTGGGGTGGCCCTTGCCAGGCTGCGGAAGCGGGGCTTGGGAGCCTGGGGCTGCAGGGCCGGCTGGGGAAGCCTGCGGCGGGCCTGCAGCCCTCCCTTCTGAACGGACTCGCCCCCCTTAAACCGGATCAGCTGCGGCTGGTCCAGATCTTGTTGACGATCTGCATGCCGGTGACGGCCTGCCAGAGGAACAGGGTCATCAGGCCCATGTTGAGGCCGACGTGGATCTTGCGGGCGATCAGGTTGCCCTGCTGCATCAGCGGGGTGAGGGCGGCGGCGATGGCGATCAGGGAGGTCATGGCGATGCCCACCAGCAGGTGGGGGCCGACGAACAGCTTGCCGTTATTGAGGTAGGTGACGGCCATGCCGCCGAAGGTGCCCAGCACCATCACGGCCAGGACGATGCTGCCGAGCTGGAAATGGCGCCGGCCGAACTGGCCCTTGATCAGGGTCTTGCGCTCTTCGGCAGCGGCGGTGCGGGTTTTCTTGGCCTTGAGGCCCAGCACCATCGAATAGCCCGAGAGGGCCAGCAGCCCCCACATCATCAACGGGTGGAGGAAGTTGAGATTGAAGGCGAGGGCGTCCGGCATCGGGAACTCGGCGATGGAGGCGAAGCTACTGCCCGCCCTGGCCGCCCTGGCCCCCCGGGCGATGGCAGGGCCCGGGAGCGGCCTGGGGGGCTGCCTGACACCAGGGCCTAGTGCAGGAAGTGGCGCCGGCCGGTGGTCAGCATCGCCAGGCCGAGCTCGTCGCAGGCCTTGATCGAGTCGCCATCGCGCAGGCTGCCGCCCGGCTGGATCACGGCCGTGATGCCATGGGAGGCCGCCAGGCGCACCGTGTCATCGAAGGGGAAGAAGCCATCGCTGGCCAGCACCGCCCCCTTGGCCCGTTCGCCCGCCGCCTCCAGGGCCAGGCGGGCGGAGCCCACCCGGTTCATCTGGCCGGCGCCGATGCCCAGGCTCTGGCCCGCCGCCGCCACGACGATGGCGTTGGAGCGCACATGGCGCACCAGGCGCCAGGCGAAGCGCAGGTCGTTGGATTCGGCGGCGCTGGGGGGGCGGGCACTGACCACCTGCCAGGCGTCCTCCTGCACCGGCTGGTCATCGAGGTCCTGCACCAGGACCCCGCCCAGCAGGCTGCGCAACTGCACCCCCGAGGCCAGGGCCAGGGCAGAGGGAGCCAGCTCCAGCAGGCGCAGGTTGGGCTTGGCCGCCAGCAGCTGGCGCGCCTCGGCACTGAAGGCCGGTGCCACCACACATTCGAGGAACAGGCTGGTGAGTTGGCCGGCGGCGGTGGCATCCACCGGACCATTGAGGGCCACGATGCCGCCGAAGGCCGACACCCGATCGGCATCCAGGGCCCGGCCCAGGGCCCCGGCCGGATCGGCCCCGGTGGCCACGCCGCAGGGATTGGTGTGTTTCACCACCACGGCGGCACTTTGGAGGGCGGCGCCCGATCCGGCGGAGTCGGCCGAGCCGTAGCCGAACTCCCGCACCGTGGCCAGGGCGGCCTCCAGGTCGATCAGGTTGTTGTAGCTGAGCTCCTTGCCCTGGAGCTGGATTGCACCGCCCCAGCCGGCACCGCTCTGGCTGTACCAGCGGGCGGGCTGGTGGGGGTTTTCGCCGTAGCGCAGGCCCTGCTGCAGGGGAACCTCCAGCTGCAGGGGCGCGGCGTCGCCGGGCCCGGGCGACGGGGCTGGGGGGGCGGCATCGGTGGCCAGCTCGGGGCGGGAGGCCATCCAGGCGCTGATGGCGCTGTCGTAGCTGGCGGTGTGGCGAAAGGCATCCAGGGCCAGCTGGCGGCGCAGGGCAGCATCCACCCGGCCGGCGGCCAGGGCGGCCAGGAAGGCGTCGTATTGGTCCGGGCTGGTCAACACCGCCACGTCGGCATGGTTCTTGGCGGCGGCGCGCACCATGGCCGGTCCGCCGATGTCGATGGTTTCAATCGCCTTGGCCCAGCTGACGGCCGGATCGGCGACGGTTTCGCGGAAGGGATAGAGGTTCACCACCACCACATCGATCGGATCGATCGCCTGGGCGGCCAGATCGGCCTGGTGGGAGGGGTCGTCGCGCTTGGCCAGGATGCCGCCATGGACGCGGGGGTGCAGGGTCTTGACCCGGCCCCCCAGGATTTCCGGCGCGCCCGTGTGGTCGGCCACCCGGGTCACCGGCAGGCCCGCCGCCGCCAGGGCCGAGGCCGTGCCGCCACTGGAGAGCAGCCGAAACCCATGCCGGTGCAGGGCTTCGGCCAGGGGCACCAGGCCCTGCTTGTCCGACACACTCAGAAGGGCCGTAGGGGCCATCGCGCTCAAGGGGGGTCTTAAGCCAACCTACGCAGCGAGCCCAGGCGTGCCAGCACGACGGCAAGCCCCCTGAAAGCGCAGGACCGCCGCCGGCCTGAACCGGGCCTGGGCAGCCAGCTGCCTGACCCGAGCAAGCAGGCGGCTGGCCGCCTGGCCGGCGGATCTCGCCCCCGCACCCGGGCCCAGGGGGCAGGGAGCCAGCAGCATGGGGGTCCGTTGGGGCGCGGCCGCGCCTGGGAAGCCCATGGAGATCTGGCAAGGGGAGGACGCGGTGGGCGAGGCCCTGCAAAGCGGCCCGGCCCGCAGCGGCAAACGGCTGGTGCTGCTGCATGGCTGGGGGGCCGATGCCGACGACCTGCTGGAGCTGGGGCGCCAGCTCTGCGGCGAGCGGCGCCAACTGCTGGCCCTGCGGGCCCCCCAACCCCATCCCGGCGGCTGGGGACGCCAGTGGTACGACCTGCAGGACCCCACCTGGCCGGACCTGCCCCAGGCCCGCCTGGCCCTGCGCGCCCGACTGGAGGCCCTCGGCCGCAGCCTGCCCCTGGAGCACACCGTTCTGCTGGGCTTCTCCCAGGGGGCGGCCATGGCCCTGGATGTGGGCAGCAGCCTGCCCCTGGAGGGAATCGCGGCCTGCAGTGGTTACCCCCACCCGGGCTGGGAGGCCAGGCCAACCATGGCCAGGGTGCTGCTCACCCATGGCCGCAACGATCCGGTGGTGCCGTTTGCCGCCAGTGAAGACCTGCTGCGGCGACTGCAGCGGCACCAGGCCAGGGTGGAGCTGCTGAGCAGCCCGGCCCAACACGGGATCGATCCGGAGCTGCTGCCGGCGATCCGCCGCTTCATCGATCCCGTCGCAGGCGAGGGACACCCCTGATCGCCAGCCTGATCTCCAGCCTGATCGCCAGCCTGATCACCCGGGCGAGCACCGATCCCGCCAAGGGAACGGGCCGACCCGCACTCAGCCCGATGGCCCGGCCACCGCTGCTGGGCGCCAAGGGGGCCAACAAAAACCACCGCCCCTGACCCCGCAGAGAGGGGCCAGGGGCGGTGGGAGGGACCGAGCTGCCCAGACCCTCTGGACAGCTCGCTCGCCGGATCTGAGCCAGCGCTGGGTTTTAGGACCGGAGGCCCAAGCCCGGCTCAGACGAAGGCGTATTCGTACTCCTCCATTTCCTCCCAATCGTCGGCAGCCATGGCTTCCAGACCGGCGAACAGGGTGTCTTCGCCGATGCGATCAACGATGGCGCGCAGGGAGGGGAAAAGGAAATGGTTCTCCTCGGCGTACTGGGCGCTGAACAGACCCTTTTCGCCCCAGAAGAAGCGATCGGTGGTGTGCTCGTTGCGGCGGACGTTCAGCAGAGCCGGTGGCACCAGGGATGACTCGGCGATGTAGCGGCGAGCAGCGGTGACCGGCTTGTGGTCGCCAGTTTCGAGGTTGTGGGTCGGAACATGGGCCAGCACGCGCTGTCCGGCCAGACGACGACGGCTGATGCGCTTGCGCTTCTTGGACATGGACTTCACTCCCCGGAAGGGAGGCTGAGGGATGGGACTTGAAAGGAAAGGGACGAGGCCGCACCAATCCGGTCTGGCCAGGGGACCCGCCTGGATGCGGGAGCCACCAGCCCTGGAACGCCCAAACGTCTGTCTACCGGGAGGGAGAGCGCCACAGACCACCCCGGGGGGAGCGGGCGGTGGCAACCGCACTGACAGCGACACGGCCACCTGGTGGGCAGGCAGCCAAACAGCAAGGGGACGTAACTGCTCCTGCTGTAGCCTGATTGCGGCAAACCCGCAACAAAGGCCGTCGCGACAGTGCCCTTGGGTCCGTTCCCGGTCCGCGAGGTATTGGTCGATACCAGGATCTTAAGACTTTTTCCTGGTTTTCGAACACGGGCTCCGAAAATTTCCCAGCAGCTTCGGGATCAGCGGAGATGACGGCCGTATCCGCCCGCCTCGTTGCCTTGCTGAAGCAGCAACTGGCCCAGTTCAGCGATCGCCCCGACCTGGTGGCCCTGGTGGTGTACCTCACCATCCCCTCGGACACCGGCAAGCCGGCCCTGGAGCCGATCGGCCAGTGGCCCGAAACCGGCCAGGCCCTGGCGGCCGGACCCGATCCCACCGCCCTGGAGCTGGCCCCTGCCGCCGACGCCGTGACCCGCCGCTGGCTGCCCCTGCGCGAGGGCTCCCAGCTGGTGGGCGCCCTGCGGGTGGACAGCCGCGAATGGCCCTGGCCCCAGACCCTGGCGGACCGGCTGGAGGCCACGGCGGGGTGCCTCACCGAGGCCCTGGGCCTGGACCTGGAACAGCAGCGCCTCAGCCGCGCCCTCGCCCACCAGGACGACCAGCTGCGGCTGCTGGTGCACCAGCTGCGCAACCCGCTGGCGGCCCTGCGCACCTTTGGCCAGCTGTTGCTGCGGCGGCTGGAGCGCGATCCGCTCAACCGGCCCTTGGTGGAGAACCTGCTGGCGGAACAACGGCAGCTCAACCGCTATGTGGATGCCATCGACCAACTGGCCCACCCCACCCCCCTGGTGGCCGCCGCCCCCCAGGCGGGGCCCTTGCTGCTGCCCCCCTCCCTGGATGGTCCGGCCCAGCAGCCCCTGGCCGAGTGGCTGACGCCCCTGCTGGAGCGGGCCGCCGCCACCGCCAGCCTGCAGGGGCGGCCGTGGCAGGGTCCCACCCAGCTGCCCAGCTGGCGGGGCGCCGGGGGCGCCGTGGCCGAAATCCTGGCCAACCTGCTCGAAAACGCCTTTCGCTACAGCCCCAATGAGGCCGGCATCGGCCTGCACGCGGCCGCCATCGTCAGCCCTGCAGCCAGTGCACCGGCCCACCCTGCCGCCCACCCCCTGGCCAGCCCCATGGGGGCCTCGGCCCACCCCAGACCCCACCAGGCCCTGCCCCCCGGCCCGGCCGGCGCGGACGGCACCAGCGTTGCGGCCAGCGCCGGGGAAGGCCCCAGCAACGACCAACCCACCGCCGTGAGCCTGACGGTCTGGGATACGGGACCACCGATCCCTGCCGACGAACGCCAGCAGATCTTTGAGCGCGGGGTGCGCGGCCGGGCCCAGGGGGCCATCCCTGGCAGCGGCCTGGGGCTGGCCCTGGCCCGCGACCTGGCCCGGCGCCTGGGCGGCGACCTGGAGCTGGTGATCCCCCCCAGGGCCGTGGACCCAACCCTCCCCCACCAGGGCAACGCCTTTCGCCTCACCCTGCCGCCTCCAGCCGCCTGAAGGTCTCCGGGCCCAGACACCGGCCGGCTGGATGGCCCTAACCCGCTGAAACCAAGCAGCGGAAGGAAGCCTCCAGCCAGCCCCGGGATCCGGGCCCTTGCCAGGGGTCTGGTGGCGCGATCTGCCCCCCACGCGAGCCGGCCTCCACGGCGGATCCGACCTCAAACAAAGAAGGATTGGAGCCTGGGTTTGGAGCCTGGGTTGGCGCTCCAGTGGGCTGATGGCCCTGTTCAGGGAGCCAGCACCCTTGCCAGGGCCATCAGCACCAGGGTCCAGCTGCAGGTCCATTCGACGCAGGCCCCATAGGTGTCGCCGCTGTGGCCGCCCAGGCGCCGCCCCAGGCCCCAGGGCACCAGCAGCGCCGGCACCAACCCCAGCCAGCCCTGCCAGGGCAGGCCCGCTGCCGCGCTCCCGGGGGCCAGCAGGCCCAGGAGCAGCAGCGCCGGCAGCAGCTCCTGGCCGAAACCGGTCCAGTGGCGGCGATGGAAGCCGGCGCTGCCCCCAACCCCGGGCTGGTCGCGCAGGTAGGGGAACCCACCCATGGCCACCAGGGGGGCGATCCGCCCCCACACCGCGGCCCAGACCAGGGCCCAGGGGGCCGCGGCCGCCAGGCTGGCCAGGGCCGCGGCCCGCAGCAGCAACACCAGCACCAGGGCCTGGACGCCACTGGCCCCCACCCGGCTGTCCTGCATCGCCTCCAGGCAGCGCTCCCCCGCGGCCAGACCATCGGCCGTGTCCATGGCGCCATCGAGATGGAGGCCGCCGCTGAGCCAGATCGCCAGGGCCAGCACCAGCGCCACCTGGGCGGAGACGGGCAGCCGGCCCTGGCCCAGACCCCAGGCCAGGGCTTCGATCCCGCCCAGCAGGGCCCCGATCCAGGGGGCGAAGCGGGCAATGCGTTCAAAGCGGGGCCGGGGCCAGGGGGGCAGCGGCAACACGCTGTAGAAGATCCAGGCTCCGGCCAGGTCGGCGAGCCAGCCTGGGGTCTTCAGCATCCGCAGGGGCGTCTGGGGCGGAGCCATCCGGGCCAATGCTCCAGGGCAGGACCCCTGATCCTGGCGCCACGCCTTCTTAGGTTCCAGGTCTTGTTGATCGAGGGCGCTCCTTGAGCTCCAGCGGCCCGACCCAGCCCCCGCTCTCCGGGGGTGACTCCCCCCCCTGGAGCGCACCCGCAGCCTCTGGCGACACCGCCTTTGCGGAGGACGCCCCTTCCGTCGGCGACCCTTGCGTCGGCGAACCTTCTGTCGGCGAATCAGTCAGCAGCGGCTCCGGCGACCCGGTGGTGAGCCAGTCCGGGGCAGCAGCCTCAGCAGCGACTGGCCAGCCCGCCGCCTTTCACTTTGCGATCACCGCCCGCAGCCACCGCAACCGGGCCCGCTGCGGCTGCTTCCACACCCCCCACGGGGTGGTGACAACGCCGCGGTTCATGCCGGTGGGCACCCTGGCCACCGTGAAGGGGGTGAGTGCCGCCCAGCTGGCCGACACCGGCGCCCAGATGGTGCTGGCCAACACCTATCACCTGCATCTCCAGCCCGGCGAGGCGGTGGTGGCGGAGGCCGGCGGCCTGCATCGCTTCATGGGCTGGAACGGCCCGCTGCTCACCGATTCCGGCGGCTTCCAGGTGTTCAGCCTGGGCGGGATCAACACGATCGACGACCAGGGCGTGGTGTTCCGCTCGCCCCGGGATGGGGCCCGCATCGAACTCACCCCTGAGCGGGCCATGGAGATCCAGATGGCCCTGGGGGCCGATGTGGCCATGGCCTTCGACCAGTGCCCCCCCTACCCGGCCAGTGAGGCCGAGGTGGCCAGCGCCTGCCGCCGCACCCACGGCTGGCTGGAGCGCTGCGTCCACCGCCACAATCGCCCGGACCAGGCCCTGTTCGGCATCGTCCAGGGGGGCTGCTTCCCCCACCTGCGCGCCGAATCGGCCCGGGTGGTGGCCGCCATGGACCTGCCGGGCATCGCCGTGGGGGGCGTGAGCGTGGGCGAACCGGTGGAGGAGATGCATCGGATCGTGCGCCAGGTGGGCCCGCTGCTGCCGGAGCACAAACCCCGCTACCTGATGGGGGTGGGCAGCCTGCGCGAGATGGCGATCGCCGTGGCCGAGGGCTTCGACCTCTTCGACTGCGTGCTGCCGACCCGGCTGGGGCGCCATGGCACGGCCCTGGTGAACGGAGAGCGCTGGAACCTGCGCAACGCCCGCTTCCGCCACGACCACAGCCCCCTTGATGCCAGCTGCCCCTGTCCGGCCTGCCGGCACCACAGCCGCGCCTACCTGCACCACCTGATCCGCACCGAAGAACTGCTGGGCCGCACCCTGTTGAGCCTGCACAACCTCACCCACCTGATCCGCTTCACCACCGCCATGGGCCGGGCGATTGCCGATGGTTCCTTTGCAGAGGATTTCGCTCCCTGGGAGGCCAACTCCGAGGCCGCCCACACGTGGTAGCGTCCGCTCACCGATCGCCTATGCACCCAGGAATGGCCCTCTCCGCGCTGCTGGCCGCCTCCTCTGTTCACCCGATGGCCCAGCTGCCAGAGGCCTACCAGGCCTTCGCGCCGTTGGTGGACATCCTGCCGATCATTCCCTTCTTCTTCCTGCTGCTGGCCTTTGTGTGGCAGGCCTCGGTGGGCTTCCGCTGAGGCGGCCACGGCCCTAGCAGGCGCCGATTGCCAAGGGCTGATTCCCTTTGGGCCTCGAGCCTTGTCTCACCTGGTTGGATCTGACCTGGTTTGATCTGACCGAAGAACAGGCCTGAAGCCATGTGCTTCTGGCCTGTTTTTTCATGATGGGCCGGGTTCAGGCCAGGGAACTGCACTCTCGGGGCCGGATGGCTCCAGGCCTGTCGCGAACCGGGCGCAGGCGGGGGGACTAGCCCCGGCGCAGCACCTGCCAGGCGAAGGCGGGCAACGACAGCATGCGGCGCCAGCGACTGGGCTCCTGGATCAGGCGGAAGAGCCATTCGATCTGCAACCGGCCCATCCAGCCCGGAGCCCGGGTCTTGGCACCCGCCCAGACATCGAAACTGCCACCCACCCCCATCCACAGGCCCGGCTGGCCCTGGTGGAGCCGCTGGGTCCAGGTTTCCTGGCGGGGCACGCCGAGGGCCACCAGCACCAGATCCGGCTGCAGGGCCAGCAGCTGCTGCTCCAGGGCGGGCCAGGCCCCAGGCTCCTGGTAGCCATGCAACGCCAGCACCAGCTGGAGGGTGGGCAGCTCCTGGGCCAGGCGTTGGCGCAGGGCCGCCATCACCGCGGGGCTGGCGCCCACCAGGGCCACCCGCCACTGCTGGCGGGCCGCGTGCTGCAGCAGACGCCAGGCCAGTTCGATGCCGGGGCTGCGGCGCACCCGCTGGCCCTGGCGGGCCAGGGCCCAGACCACCCCGGCGCCATCGGGGATCACCAGCTGGGCGGCGGCGATCGCGGCCCCCAGGGCCCGGTCGGCCCGGGCGGCCATGGTCATCTCGGCATTGAGGGTGACGATCTGGCCGCCCCCCCGTTGATGCAGGTCCAGCGCCGCCTCAAACACATCGGCGCAGACCGCCACCGGCACACCCAACACCGGGATCGTCTCGCCAAGGCCTGGACCGGCCGGGGGGCCAGGGGGGGCGGTCGCCATTGATGCCATTGGGTGGTCAGTCGGCGGGAGAGAATCTATGGCCGCGCCCTGGCTGCAGCCGGCATGGTCCCTTCGCCCGTTTCCGCACCCCCGGCCCAGCCCCAGCTGGAGTGCAGCACCCAGGCCAGCAGCGGCGATCGCCAGGCCCCCCTGCAGCTGGATCCGGCGGAAGCCCGGCGCAGCCTGCTGGCCCTGGATGCCCAGATCGAGGCCGTGGTGCTGGCCCGCCAGCACCCGATCACGGGCCTGCTGCCCGCCAGCACCGCCCACACCGTGCACGGCAACTACGGCGATGCCTGGGTGCGGGACTGCGTCTATTCGATCCAGTGCGTCTGGGGCCTCTCCCTGGCCTACCGGCGCCTGGGCGGCCACGACACCCGGGCCTTCGAGCTCGACCAACGGGTGCTGCAGCTGATGCGCGGCCTGCTGGCGGCCATGCTGCGCCAGGCCGCCAAGGTGGAGCGCTTCAAGTCCAGCCTGGCGCCCCTCGATGCCCTCCACGCCAAGTTCGACACCGGCAGCGGCGAGCCGGTGGTGGCCGATGACGGCTGGGGCCACCTACAGCTGGACGCCACGGCCCTGTTCCTGCTGCAACTGGCCCAGCTGACCCGCTCGGGCCTGGTGGTGGTGCAGACCAGCCACGAGCGCGACTTCCTCCAGAACCTCGTCTATTACGTCAGCCGCGCCTACCGGGTGGCCGACTACGGCATCTGGGAGCGGGGCGACAAGGGCAACCACGGCCTGCCCGAACGCAATGCCAGCTCGATCGGCCTGGTGAAGGCGGCCCTTGAAGCCCTCGATGGCCTCGACCTCTACGGCCCCCATGGCGACGGGCGCAGCCGGCTGTTGATCCCCCACGACGCGATCGTGCGCCTGCGGCGGGCCCTGCGCAGCCTGTTGCCGCGCGAATCGGCCAGCAAGGAGGTGGACAGCGCCTGCCTGGCGGTGATCGGCTACCCCGCCTGGGCGGTGGACAGCCCGTCCCTGGTGCAGCGCACCCGCCAGAAGATCCGCCAGGACCTGGGCGGCCCCTACGGCTACAAGCGCTTCCGCCGCGACGGCCATCAGACCGTGATCGAGGACCACACGCGGCTCCATTACCAGCGCGAGGAACTGGCCCAGTTCGAGTGCATCGAATGCGAATGGCCCCTGTTCATCGCCTACGAGCTGGTGACGGCCTGCTGCGAAGGGCGCTGGCCGGAGGCCTGGAGCTGGCGCGACCACCTGGACCGCCTGGCCGTGGATGTGGAGGGGGTGCCCCTGCTGCCCGAGCTCTACCTGGTGCCGGAGGCGGCGATCAGTGCCGAACGGCGCCAGCCCGGCAGCCAGGTGCGGATCGCCAACCCCAACGTGCCCCTGCTCTGGACCCAGAGCCTCTCCTGGCTGGGGGACCTGATGCTCCAGGGCCTGCTGCTGCCCGAAGACCTGGACCCCTGCGGCCGCCGCCTGCCCCGCCCCCTCGGGGCCGATCGGGTGCTGGTGGCCCTGGTGCCCGCCACCAGCGCCATGGCCGAGGCCCTGGAGCAGGCCGGCCTGCCGGTGACCCCGCCGGTCCCCCGCGCCGACCAACCGGACAGCCCGCGGGTGGCCAGCTCCCGGGACCTGAGTGAACGCATGGCCGCCGTGGGGGCCAACCCGAAGCTGGGCCTCAGCGGCCATCCCTCCGTGCGGATGGAAGCGATGGCCACCGCCCGCCTCTACCGCTGCGGGGGCGAGCGCCTGGCCTTCCTGGCGGCGGTTCTGGAGGAAAGCACCTTCTATCTGTCCGACGACCCCGACCAACTCGCCGATGCGGTCGGCGCCGAAGTGCGCCTGCTGCAGCGCCACTGGCGCCACAGCCAGCCGCCCCTGCTGCTGATCCCCGTGGCCGAGGGCCCCTTCCAACGCACGCCAGAGGCGATCCTGCGCCTGGGCGCCCAGCTGCAGGGCGGCCAGTTGGAAGGGGTGCCGGTGCAGCTGGGCCGCCTGGCCGAACTCCAGGAGCTGGCCGGCTGGGTGGAGCTGCCCGAGCAGGCCCAACCGAGCCGCAGCGTCCGGCCCCTGGGGCGCCCGCTGCTGCGGGCCAGCACCAGCAAGCAAACCCTCACGGCCCTGGAGGAACAGGAACTCGAGGAGATCCCGATTCCCGACCTGGCCGAGCGGCTCTGGCGCAGCACCTCCCTCACCGAGCAGGCGGAGGTGCTCGAACAGCTGGTGCGGCGCCTGGGACCCCATGCCCTGCTGCAGGGACCCGCCGTCAGCGACAGCGTGTCGTTGCAGGTGCTGGTGGAGGAGATCTACCGCCGCGGCCTGGCCCAGGGGGACTGGACCGTGGTACGCCGCTGCGCCGGCACGATCGGCCTGGTCCATCCCCAGCTGGAGGATGCCCTCACCGACCTGCTGGTGCGCCAGAAGCAGGTGGTGGTGGGCCGCAACTACACCCACGAGTCCCTGATCAGCCAGCCCCAGGGCAGCCAGGCGATCGCCGCCATGATCGAGCGCTTCAGCGGCGTGGATGGCCGCGAATGGATGCTGCAGCAGGAGCTGCTGCTGGCCCTCGATGGCCTTGCCCGGCTGGAGCCGGACCTGCTCAGCGGCAGCCTCACCCTGCAGCTGGGCCAGTTGCTGCTGCTGCTCACCGGCGAACTGGCGGCGGAACGGGATCTGGCCGCCGATGAGGCCTTCGAGGCCCTCTCGGGCCTGCCCCCCCACGCGATCCGGCGCCGGCTGCGGGCCGTGCTCACCGACGTGGAGCACGCCAAGGCCACCCTGCAACGCAAGGAACAGCTCCACGTCAGTGGCCGGGTGCGCTGGGAGGTGCCCGACCCCCTCGAGGAACTGCCCCGGGGCAGTGGCTGGCTGCAACACCGCCAGCGGCTCGGGGCCCTGCAGCAGGTGCCCCGCGATTTCTACCCCGGCATCTGGGACCTGCTGCACCACTGCCGCGGCCTGGTGATCGGCGACAAGCTCGATCGCCGCAACCGGCTGGAGAGTGGCCCCTTGCTGAGCGAGAAGACCCCGGGCGAGCGCAACTTCGCCAGCCTGGTGGAACACCTGCTCAGCAAGATCGACGCCTCCGAATACCGCCAGCTCTGCACCGAAACCCTGCTCACCCTGGTGGCCTTTGTGGGCGCCAACCCGGACGTGCACTTCAACGATTACCTGGCCCTCGATGTGGTGATCGGCCACGCCGTGCGGGTGGGCTGGCAACAGGAACATCAGGACATCCCCAGCGCCCTCTACGGCCAGCACAAGGCCGAGGCCTGGGACCGCTTCTATGTGTCGTCACCCGGCCAATGCCGCCGCTGGCAACTGCTGGCCCTCAAGGAACTGGCCGAAGGCGGCCTGGCCATGGCCGAGCCGGATGATGGGGCAGCCGATGGGGCAGCGGAGCCAAACGCGCTCGAAGCAGGCAATGGGGCTCAAGCGGCGGCCGAACTGGCTGAAACTGGCCTGCCAGGCTCAGATCGGATCGGCCAGGGTCATGCAGATGTTGGGCTGCTCAACACACTGCTCGATTAGGTCGGCGAGCTGGAGGGCGCGGGAGGCCTGCAGGCCATCCACGGCGGGAATCTCGCGGCCGCGCACACACTGGAGGAAGTGCTCCAGTTCGGCGTAGAGGGGTTCGATCGAGGTGGTGCTCACCTCTTCGATGAAGCCATCGTTGCGATAGAGCAATTCACCGTGGTCGGCAGACACCGACTGGTGGGTGCGCCTATGGATATGCAGGCTGCGGTTGAGGAAATCGGTTTCCACCAGACTGTCGCGGCAGTGGGCGCTGAGGCTGCGGATCTTGCGATGGGCCATCTTGCTGGCCGTGAGGCTGGCCACCACCCCATTGGCGAAGCCAAGGGTTGCATTGACGTAATCGATCGGGCCATCGCCACTGCGGCCGCCGGCGGCGGCCAGCTGCACCACCGGCGCCGCCGCCAGTTCCAGCACCAGATCGATGTCGTGGATCATCAGATCCAGCACCACCGACACATCGTTGGCCCGATCAGCATTGGGGCTATGGCGCCGGGCCTCCAGCACCACCACCTGCTCATTGGCCACCACCTTGGTCAGTTCGCGGAAGGCGGGGTTGAAGCGCTCGATGTGGCCCACCTGCAGCAGCCGCGAGGCACTGTCAGCCGCCCGGATCAGGTCGGCGGCCTCCTCCTGGCTGGCGGCGATCGGCTTTTCGATCAGCACATGCACGCCAGCCTCCAGGCAGGCCATGCCAACCCGATGGTGCAGCAGGGTTGGCACAGCGATGCAGACCGCCTCCACCTCCGTGAGCAGGTCGGTGTAGGACGCAAACCAGCGGCAGCCGAACTGCTCAACGGCCAGCTGGCCGCGGGCGGCATCGGGGTCGGCCACACCGATCAGTTCGGCATCCCTTAGCAGGCTCAGCACCCGGGCGTGGTGCCAGCCCATGTTGCCGATACCGATGACGCCAACGCGGACGGGCTTCATGGCGCTGGAGTCGGGGTTGAGGATCACGGCAGCCAGGGAGCAACAAACGCGCTCCCCTGATGCCAGCGCCGCAATTATCGACGATCAGCTGTCCGGCTCGCGGCCCCGGGCGGTGATCTGGACCCGTTCGATGCGCGGCCCATCCATGGCCACGATCACAAACTGGTGGCCCTGCCAGCGCAAACTCTCGCCTGGGGCCGGGATGTGCTGCAGCCGCTCCAGCAGAAAGCCGGCCAGGGTGTGGTGGCCATCGGCCTCCGGCAGGTTGAAGGCGAGCTGGCGGTTGAGTTCGGCGATTTCCAGGTCGCCCGCCACCAGCCAGCTGTCCTCGCGCAGCTGTTGGAGGTCGTCATCGGCGCTCTCGGCCGCAACGCCATCGCCGACGATTTCGTTGGTGAGATCGGCCACCGTGACCAGCCCTTCGGTGCCGCCGTGTTCATCCACCACCACGAGCAGCGGCTGGCCGCTGCGGATCACCGGCAGCAGGTCGGCGAGGGAGGCGGTTTCCTGCACCCGGGCCACCGGGGTGATGTAGGGCGCCAGGGGAGTGTCGCTCTGCAGCTGGCCCCGGGCGATCGGTTCGGCCAGGCGACGCAGGTCGAGCAGGCCGCGCACGTCATCAAGGGACTGGCCGATCACCGGGAAACGGGCGTGGTGGGTGGCATGCACCGCCTCCATCATCTCGGCGAAGCGCACCCCCAACGGCAGGGTCACCATGCCGTTGCGGGGCACCATCACCTCGCGCACCTGGGTGTCGCGCAGGGCAAACAGGCCCTCGAGGATGCTGCGCTCATCGGGCATCAGGCCCGTGACGCTGTTGGACTCGATCAGGGTTTCCAGCTCGCCGGCCGAGAGGGCGGGCACCAGTTCATCCCAGTTGCGCGGCAGGCCCAGCAGCCGCAGCAGGCCATCGCCAAGGCGCTCGAGCAGCAGCAGCAGCGGACCGAGGGTGGCATTCACCGCCTCAAGCAGGGGCGCCAGACGCAGGGCCGAGGCCTCCGGTCGGTGCAGCACCCAGGCCTTGGGCACCAGGCCCCCCACCAGGGTGGCCAGCACCACCAACAGCAGGAACACGCCCAGGTCGATCCAGGGGCGCTGGGCGGCGGGATCCCAGCGCACCGCCACGCCGCGGCCGGCCCAGCCGAGGGCCACCAGGGCCAGGGCGGAGCCCAGCTGGGTGGCCACCAGGGCCCGGCGCAACCGGTGTTGCAGGCGGGCGACGGAACGGGCGCCGCGATGGCCATCGGCAGCGAGCAGCTGCACCCGGCTGGGGCGCAGGTGGATCAGGGCGAACTCCCCGGCCGCAAAGAAGGCCAGCAAGGCAAGCAACGCCGCCAGGGCCAGGTAGCGCATGGTTCGGGCTCTGGATGGGGGTCCCGGGGATCGAACCCGGCTCAGGCGAATTATGAGTTCGCTGCATTCACCAGATTGCTAGACCCCCTAGCAGCGTCCCGATAGGGACGCCCTTGGCATGGTGGCCTACCAGAGGCCCCGCACGGGGGCCGCAGCGGGGGCGACGCCATAGGGCCTCGTGGTCGGACCAGGCGTCTCCTCAGCCCCTGGCAGGCCACAGCCGCCCTGGGCCAGGCCGGAGCAGTAGCCGTTGAAGGCATCGGCGGTGCGCAGGGGCATCGGATTGGATTGGGCCTCCAGCAACACCCGGTTGGTGGCTTCGATCGCCGAGGCATCCCACACCAGGGTCTGGTCGGGGAAGCCCAGGCCCATCAGCGTGGTGCCATGACGCCCGGCCACGGCAATGCCAAGCACATCGGTGACCTGGTGGACCAGGTCCACCCCCTGGGCGAAGGGAGCGGTCCAGGTGTAGGCACGGCGTTCAACCAGCTGGGGCGTGGTGACCACCGGCCCGCAACGGGTGACGACCACAGGCGAGAGCGAGGAAGACAACGAACCGGAGGCCCCCTTCGCCGGCAAGGGAGCCTCCAGGGAACTGACGCAGACCACGGGACCGGCTGCGGCCCCCGAGGGGAGGGCGAGGCCCAGGGCGGACGCCAGGCCCGGGGCCAGCAGGGCAAAGGCCCAGCTCCGGCCCTGGGAATGGGGTGGCCTTCGCTGGCAACCGGGGCCGGGGCCTGGCGGCTGGCCGTCGGCCCGGGGCTGGGTGGCGGTCGGCTGGGAACAAACCACCCCGCTGGGGCCTGGGCAACGGGCCATCGATCGGGACGCAGGATCAGGCAGCAAACTAATCAAACTCCCCTGAAAAGGCCAGCCACCAACGGCAACCATGGCGCCCCTCCTTCCCAGTCCGGCCCCTGAACAACGTCAGCGCCTGCTCGATCTGCTGGCCGAACGGGCCTACCGCCATGGCCAGTTCACCCTGGCCTCGGGGCGCACCAGCAGCCATTACGTGAACTGCAAGCCGGTGAGCCTCAGCGGCGTGGGGCTGGCCCTGCTGGCAGCCCGGATGCTCGACCTGGTGGAGCCCGAGGCGGTGGCGGTGGCTGGCCTCACCCTGGGGGCCGATCCGCTGGTGAGCGGTGTGGCCCAGGCGGCGGCCCTGGCCGGCCGCCCGCTGGATGCCCTGATCGTGCGCAAGGAGGCCAAGGGCCATGGCACCGGCGCCTGGCTGGAAGGGCCCCTGCCCGAGCCTGGTTCCACCATCACCGTGCTCGAAGACGTGGTGACCACCGGCGGCTCCTCGCTCAAGGCCGTGACCCAGCTGCGCCAGGCCGGATACACCGTGAACCGGGTGGTGACGATCGTGGATCGCCAGGAAGGGGGCCAGGCGGCCATGGCCGCCGCGGGCCTGGAGCTGGTGAACCTGTTTCTGCTCGAGGAAGTGGCAGCCACCAGCGCCGCCCGCCAGCAGCCATGACCCGCCCCCAAGCCATTGGCAAGCGCGATCCCTGGAGCGGCCCCACCAGCCCGGCCTACTGGAGCAGTCCGGTGAGCCTGATCCGGCTGGAGGGCCCCGATAGCCAGCGCTTTCTGCACGGCCAGAGCAGCCAGGCGATCGAAACGGCCGCGCCAGGGGCCTGCCTGGCCACCTGCCTGATCACGCCGACGGCCCGGCTGCGGGGCCTGGCCCTGGCCTTGGTGGATGGCACGGGCCTGGACCTGGTGGTGCTGGAGGGCGAGGGCGCCGCCATCCACCAGGCCCTGGATCGGGTGCTGTTTCCCGCCGATCGGGTGCGCCTGGAGGCCCCCCAGGCCGCCCGCCTGGTGCGCCTGGCCGGTCCCTTGCCGGCCCAGCTGCCGCTCGCCGCGGCGGGCCAATGGCACCCCGATCCGACTGGAGCCGGGCTGCTGCTCCAGCCCAGCGTGGGCCTGGGGGGCACGCCGGGCAGCCCGGCCCTGCTGCTGCGCGCCGGCGAACCCGAGCCGGCCTGGCTCAAAGCTCTGGAGCCCCTGAGCCCGGACGCCTGGGAGCACTGGCGCCTGGGCCAGGGCTTCCCCACCGCCCCGGCTGAACTCAACGACAACTGCAATCCCTTCGAGCTGGGCCTGGCCGGCTGGGTGAGCCTCAGCAAGGGCTGCTACGTGGGCCAGGAAACCCTGGCCAAGCTGGCCACCTACGACGGCGTCAAGCAGCAACTGCGGCGCTGGATCTGGCGGGCCAACGCAACGGGGACTCCCCCTGGGAGCCCCTCAAACAGCGATCCCCCCAACCCGGGCACGGGACTGGTGACCGCGGCCGGCGAACGGGCCGGGGTGATCACCTCCGTGCTGCCCCTGCCCGCCCCGGATCCTGCGGGGGCGGTGGTGCTGGGGCTGGCCCTGGTTCGCCGCTCCGCCCTGGCCGAAACCCACCTGCTCGCCGACGGGCAGACCCTGGAGATCAGCACCCCGGCGGCCTTCGAGGCGCCGCCGGTGGGGGCGGGGAAGGGGGCCTAAGGCGCCCGCTCAGGCCCCTGGTCTTCGTCGAGCAGCCAGCGGGCCACGGCCCAGGTGGCCAGGCAGTCGTCGCGGTTGTAGGTGAAGATCCGGCGCAGGCTGTGGCGGCTGCCGCGGCCATGGGGGCCACCGAAACCCAGCCGCCACTGGCGCCACCAGAGCAGGGCTCGGGCCCCATCCACCCCCGGCTGGCTCCAGCGGAAGCCGCGCCAGCTGGCCACCGCCTTGAGGCCGTAACTGGTGACGGGCAGCCACCAGCAGCGACGGATCCGTTGGTGCAGATCGATCAGGCGGCGGCGCAGGGCATCAAGCTCCGCCGCCGACGCCCCCTGGCGCTGGGCCAGCCGCACCAAGGCCAGGGATTCGGTTTCGCCGTAGTGCAGCACCGGCCAGTCGGGCCACTTCTCCAGCAGCTGGCGCAACCGCTGCCAGAGCCGCTCCTCCCCCTGTTCCTGCAGGGCCAGCAGGGGGTGATAGGGGGCGTCCGTGGGATCGAGCCAGCCGCCGGCGCCATCGCGGCCGAGGCGCAGGAAGCCATGCAGGAAATCGTCGCGGGCGTCGGGATCGGATTCGATGTCGTAGATCAGCACCCCCGGCGCCCGGGCCAGGTCGGCCAGGGCAGGGCTGGGATCGCGGCGCAGGGGCTGGCCGACCTGCTGCACCCGCGCCTGGGTGATCAGCTCCGCCGCCACCTCACGCAGCTGTTCACCATGCACGGCCAGGGCATCGGCCAGGGGCCCCGGTTCGGCCGCGGCCAGGTCAGCGAGGCGCTGGAGGCCCAACTGCTGCAGCAACTCGCGCCGTTTGCCGCCGATGCCACTCACCTCACTGAGGTGCCCCTCGGCGGCGGCCTCCCGGTCACAGAGGCGGCGCCAGCTGCAGAGCACGCATTTCTTGCGATCGTTCACCAGGGGCGGCGGGCTGGAGCGCTCCAGGTCGCCGGCCAGGCGCTGCAGGCCCTCATCCAGCTGGTGCTGGAGGCTGCCGCCCAGGGCCAGGGACTCCCGCTGCTGGCCGGCCCCCACCCCCGCCAGCACCAGGCCATGGCTGACCGGGGCCTGTTGGGCCTCGCCGAGCAGGCGGCCCCAGAGGGCCAGGGTGAGGCGCGGTTCGCGGCTGAGGCGGTAGCCCTGGCGGGCCAGCACGGGCTGGTAGGCAAAGGCGCCCCAGCGGCTGGAGCCGGCCCGCCGGATCAGGAGGGCGGGATGGGCCTCCACCGCCAGAGCGGCCGGTCCCACGCCCGCCAGCCGCACCCCCACCACGGCCGGGGCCCCGGCGGCGCAGGCCGCCAGGCCATGGCGGGGCCGTTCCGGACTGAGGCTGGAAAAACTGCGCCGTTGGCCATCGAGCTGGAGGCTGCGGTGGGCGCTCCAGATCCGCTCGGCTGGATCGCCATGGCGATCGAGCCAGGCCCGCCGTTTGCACCGCAGCCAGCTGCCCAGCAACCGGTCGGTGAGCGGGGAAGGGGCCAAAGGGGACAGGGCCAACGGGGGGGAAGGAGGGAGCCACCATGGGCCTCGATGGACGCTAAGGCGGCGGCCTACCTGGGGGCCTGAGCTGGGACCTTGCGTTGGGGCCTTGAGCTAGGGCCGCGAGCTGGGGCGAAGCGACGCTGCGTGCCGGGAGGCCCTGGGAGCCGAACCTGGGCCTTGGACAGGGACCTGGGCTTGGACCTGGGGGGAGGGGGCCGGAGCCGGGGTCTGGTGGATGACAGGGGCCTGGGCGGAGCCCGCTGGAAGGCCAATCCCGGCCCAAAGCGCCGGTGGCCTGCCGCCGGGCCGGCACCCTGGAGCCCCGCAGGACCCCAACGGGCTGCTAGCACCGGCCCATCTACTACAGCTCCGATGGCGTCAGCGCCGCTTCCCCTGGAAGCCAGTCCGATCCAGTTCGGCACCGATGGCTGGCGCGGCATCCTCGGCGTCGACATCACCGTGGAGCGCCTGCTCAGCGTGGCCGCCGCCGCCGCCCGGGAGCTGGCCTACTCGGCCCCGGCGGGCCTCGGCAGCCGCGAGGTGGTGATCGGCTACGACCGCCGCTTCCTGGCGCCGGAACTGGCCGAAGCCATCGCCGCCGCCGTGCGCGGCGCCGACCTGGACCCGGTGCTCAGCGACACCCCCGTGCCCACCCCGGCCTGCAGCTGGGCCGTGGTGGAACGGGCTGCCCTCGGGGCGTTGGTGATCACGGCCAGCCACAACCCACCCGAGTGGCTGGGCCTGAAGATCAAGGGTCCCTTCGGCGGCTCGGTGGAGGGCGACTTCACCAGCCGGGTGGAGACCCGCCTGGCGGCCGGGGGCATCAGCGTGCCAATCGAGGGCGTCACGCCCCGGTTTGATGCCATGGGCACCTACCTGGCCGGCCTGGGCCGGCGCCTCGACACCGCCGCGCTCTCCCAGGGGCTGGAAACCCTGGGCCTGCAGGTGATCGTTGATCCCATGCACGGCTCGGCCGCCGGCGGCCTGGGCGCCCTGCTGGCCGGGGCCAGGGCCGCCGGGGTGGTGCGCGAGATCCGCTCCAACCGCGATCCCCTCTTTGGCGGCAACCCGCCGGAACCCCTGGCGCCCTACCTGGAGCAACTGATCACCGAAGTGAAGGCCTCCACGGCCGCCGGCCGGCCGGCGGTGGGGATTGTGTTCGATGGCGATGGCGACCGCATCGCGGCGGTGGATGAGCGGGGCCGCTTCTGCAGCACCCAGCTGCTGATGCCCCTGTTCATCGACCACCTGGCCCGGGCCCGCCAGCTGCCCGGCGCCGTGATCAAAACCGTGAGCGGCTCGGACCTGATGCAGCTGGTGGCCGAAGACCTGGGCCGCACCGTGATCGAGATGCCGGTGGGCTTCAAGTACATCGCCGCCGAGATGCTCAGCGGCGAGGTGCTGGTGGGGGGCGAGGAATCGGGGGGGGTGGGCTTCGGCATGCACCTGCCCGAGCGCGATGCCCTGTTCGCCGCCCTGCTGCTGCTTGAAGCCCTGGTGGAGGGCGGCCTACCCCTGGGAGAGCGGATCGATGCCCTGCAGAAGCGCTGTGGCGGCGCCAGCCACTACGACCGCCTCGACCTGCGCCTCAAGGACATGGCCAGCCGCCAGCGGCTGGAGCAGCTGCTGGCCAACCAGCCCCCCGACCAGGTGGCCGGGGTGGCGGTGCGCGCCGTGGTTCGCACCGATGGGGTCAAGCTGCGGCTGGGGCCCAGCCACTGGTTGATGCTGCGCTTCTCGGGCACCGAACCGCTGCTGCGGCTCTACTGCGAAGCCCCCGATGCGGAGCGGGTGGCCGACGTGCTGGCCTGGGCGCGCCAACTGGCCGAGGCGATCTGAGCATGGACACCCATGGGGATCAAGCCCAGACCGACCGGACTCGCCTTGCCGGCAATCCCCTGAGCGGCCTCCAAACCCTGGTGATCGCCAGCGGCAACGCCGGCAAGATCCGCGAATTCGCCAGCCTGCTGGCCGATCTCAACCTGGACATCCAGCCCCAGCCCGAGGGCCTGGAGGTGGAGGAAACCGGCAGCACCTTTGCCGCCAACGCCCGCCTCAAGGCAACGGCCGTGGCCCAGGCCACCGGCCACTGGGCCCTCGCCGACGATTCCGGCCTGGCCGTCACGGCCCTGGGCGGCGCCCCGGGGGTGCAGTCGGCCCGCTATGCCAACAGTGATCCGGAGCGCATTGCCCGGTTGCTGGCGGCCCTGGATGGGGCCAACCAGGAGCGCCACCAGGCCGGCCTGGCCCCCGACCGCAGCGCCCGCTTCACGGCGGCCCTGGCCCTGGCCAATCCGGCTGGGGAGGTGGTGCTGGAGGTGGAAGGCCACTGCCCCGGCACGATCCTCGCGGCCCCCCGCGGCAGGGGCGGCTTCGGCTACGACCCGGTGTTTCTGGTGCCGGAAACCGGGCAAACCTTTGCCGAGATGGACAAGGCGCTCAAGGGCCGCATCGGCCACCGGGGGCGGGCCTTCGCCCAATTGGCGCCGAAGCTGGCGGGCCTGCTGGGCGCCTGAGCCGGAAGCCCGCCCCCCGATCTGGGGGTCACCGCCAGGGGCAGCGCGGCCGCCAGCGGCCAAAGGCACTAGCACTGAGGGCGTCCCCAGCCCCGCGCTCCCATGTCCAAAGCCCAGCTCTCCGCCTTTCTGCTGAAGGTGGACGGGGATCCGGCCCTCAAGGCCCGGGTCGATGCCGCCGCCGGCCCCGATGCCGTGGTGGCGATTGCCCTGGCCGAAGGGCACACGTTTTCCACCGCCACCCTCACCCGCCACCTGCGCGGCTGAGACCAGGCGGGCCCCCCGGCCAGACCCGCAGCCGGACCCGATCAGCCACGGCCGGGTAAGCCTGCCGCCAATCCCCCTCGCTGCGGTTCATCCTGCGCTCGGTGATCCCTCGCCGGGTTCAGCCTTCGCCGGGTCCCATCGCCGGGTCATCGGTCACCGCATCGGCGACGGCCAGGTCGCCCACCGCCGGGATCCAACCCTGGAGCTGCCAGTCCACGCAGCCATTGGCAATCATGGGGTCCTGGCGCACCAGGGCTTCGGCGCTGGCATGGTCTGGGGCCGCCAGCAGCAACAGGCCGCCCCCACCCGGGCGGCCCGCCGAGTCGACCAGATAGCCGCTGCTGATCTCCACGCCCTGGGCGCGCAGGCCAGCCACCCACTGGTGGTGGGCGCGCAGGTGGTCCAGAAGCTGCTGGCGCGGCAGCCGGAAGGTTTCGGTCTTGATGAACCAGGCCATGGCCGGGGCGCTTCAGGGGAGATTCGGCCTGATGGTCCGATCCGACGGCTGCAGCCAGCCAGGGACGGGGTCACTGCAGCGATCAGGCCGTCCCCAGCTTGATCAGGCCGGACTCCAGCTGCCGTGCAGGCCGTAGGGAAGGGCCAGGGGCAGCTCCACCACGGCCTGCTCGGCCAGGGTGGCGGCATCGAGGATCACCAGGTCGCTGGCGCAGCGGGCCCCGTTCCAGGCCAGCACCAGCACCCAGCCCTGATCGTCCGCCTGGCCCGCGGCCGAGGCGCCGCCCTCCCCAGGGGCCTGGGGCGCCGGCACCATCACCGGCTCATTGACGAAGCCCCGCGGCGCGGCACTCCAGACCCGGCGCTCGCCGCTGAGCAGGTCAACTTTCTCGATCGCCTGCAGGGGATCGTTGCCGTGCTCCCGCTCGGCCACCGCCATCCAGCCGTGGCGGGCCGCCAGGCCCTGGAAGGCCGGGTTGACCATGGCGAACTCGCAGCAGCGGGGCTCGAGCAGTTCCAGGCTGACGCTGGCGGTCTTGAGGTCGATGCGGCAGCGCTTCAGCTGGCCCTCCGGCAGGCTGTCGAAGTCGATCGTGCGGAAGTCGACCTCGGGGCCGATCGAGGGGAAATCGGCATAGAAGATCGAATCGACCACCACCTCGCCGCTGGCGTCTTCAAAGGCATTGAGGTGGTGGAAGACAAAGCCTTCCGGGGCCTTGATCAGGCGGGGTTTCTGGCCGGCGAAGGCGCCACTGGCGCGGGGCACCAGCCAGAACTGGCCCTGCTGGCCAGGCTTGGAGGCGAGGCACTGGGCCGCCCCCTTCTGGCCGAGCACGAAGCCGAGGGGGTTGAAGGCCACGGCGTTCTGCAGGAACACCGCCCAGTTGGGGGTGATGGCGAAATCGTGCAGGAAGGCGAAGCCCTTGAAGCTGTAGGAGTCGTCGGCGAGCAGCTGGCCGGCCTGATCGCCGGCGCTGGCGAACTCCATCAGGCGCACGGTGCTGGTCGGGCCGGCCTTGACGCCAAAGGTCACCAGGCGGGGCTCGCCGTGGTGGCCGGGATCGAAGCGCGGGTGGGCGCTGAAGGCCTCATCGGGCTTGAGCACGCCATCGAGCAGGGTGAGGCCGCGGGTTTCGAGCGTGTCGGGATCGAGGGCATGGGGGGAACTGGCCTCCCAGAGGGCCAGGAGCTGGTCGCCCAGGCGCACCACCTGGGTGTTGGCGATGTTCTTGAGGCGCAGATCGAAGGCGTTGGCGATCGGACCCCCGGGCTTCTGGGTGCCGAACACGCCGCGGTAGAGCACCTTGCCTTCCGCTTCTTCGGCCAGCCAGCCCTCCGTACGCACGAAGCGGTTGGTCAGCTGCAGCATCCCGGCCTCGAAGCGCAGGGCCGTGATCATGCCGTCGCCATCGAAGGGATGGTGAACCCAGTGGCCGCCGCGCTCAAGCCGGCCCGGGCCATTGCGATAAAGGGTGCCGGCCAGCTCGCTAGGGATGGTGCCCCGGGCGGCCACCAGGGGCACGGAGGTGAGTTCCACACCGACGTTGCGAAAGGCGCTGGACCAATCGGCCCGGTCATAGGCCGGCCGCGCTGGGGCCTGGCCGGCGTCTGCAGCGCCCAGGGCCTCGGACTGGGGCGCTCGGCTGGGGGCAACGGTCATGACAGAACGCTCGGGATCCCGCCATCATCCCGTAACGGAGTGTGAAGCGACGGCGCGGCGCCCGGCCGGGGTCGACCGCCGTCCCCCCTGGCTGCAGCCCCCCACCAGTTCGAGACCGTCACCCCAGGGCCCCGGGGCCCGCAACGCTGCCGCAGGGGAGGGCGCCGGCCTTGGGCGCTGCGCCGGCCAGGGCGCCACGGCCCGGGGCCTGAGCCGATGCTTGGCTGCCGCGGGCGCCAGCGTTCCAGCAGGATCTCCAGAACGACCATCCCCACGCCATGGGCCAGGACCCAGCAACGCCAGCCCTGACCTGGCCCCAACGCCTGGGGCAATCGCCCCTGCTGCAGCTCAATCGCAGCCAGTGGTTGATTGTGTTTGCCGCCTGGTTGGGCTGGGGCTTCGACATCTTCGATGGGCTGTTGTTCAACTACGTGGCGCCCAACTGTGTGCCCTCCCTGCTGCACCTCACCATCGGCTCGCCGGAAGCGAAAAGCGCCACTCTCTATTGGACGGGCCTGCTCACCTCGGTGCTGCTGGTGGGCTGGGGCATCGGCGGCATTGTGTTCGGCAAGCTCTGCGATCGCATCGGCCGCAGCCGCACCCTGCTGCTGACGATGGTGATCTACGCCCTGGGCACCTTCGCCTGCGCCTTCGCCCCCACCATCGGCGTGCTGGTGCTGTTCCGGCTGGTGGCCAGCCTCGGCATCGGCGGCGAATGGGCGGCCGGGGCCGCGATGGTGGCCGAGGCGGTGCCGGAACGGGCCCGGGTGGAGGCGGGCGCCCTGCTCTACACCTCGGCGCCAGCGGGCCTGTTCCTAGCCACCTCGGTGAATTCCCTGATCGCCGGCCACTGGCTGGCCGGCAGCCCGGAGAGCTCCTGGCGGTATGTGTTCCTGTGTGGCCTGATCCCTGCCCTGGTGGCCTTTGGGGTGCGCCTGTTCACCCACGAACCGGACCGCTGGCAACAGAGCAGCGCCACCGCCCCGCCCGCCCGCCTGCGGGAGCTGTTCTCCCCCGCCCACCGGGCGGCAACCCGCAGCGGCGTGCTGATGGCCCTGGTGGCCCTGCTCACCTGGTGGAGCTGCAACGCCTTTATTCCCGTGGTAGCGGCCGGCCTCGCCCATGGGGCGGCCCCGGGCCAGGGCCTGCTGGCCACCCAGACCCTGGTGGAACACTGGAAAACGACGATCACCAGCTTCTTCAACGCCGGCGGCCTGATCGGCACCCTGCTGACGATTCCAGCCGCCAAAGTACTGGGCCGCCGCTGGATGTTCTCGCTCTACTTCCTGGTTTCAACCCTGATGCTCACGCTCACCTTCGGTGTGGCCAGGGCCGCAGACCTGCAGACCTGGTCGTGGCTCTATTTCGGCGTGGGCCTGAGTGTGTTCGGGGTCTTTGGCAGCTTCACCTTCTACCTGCCCGAGCTGTTTCCCACCCGTCTGCGAGCCACCGGTTCGGGCTTCTGTTACAACAGCGGCCGCCTGATTACGGCCCTGGGGCCGTTCCTGGTGGGCAGCATTGCCGCCCTGAAAGCCAATGCCCTCAATGGCGCGTTTGGGGTGTTGTTTGTGGTGGGCTTTGTGCCCCTGCTGGGCATTGCCGCCATGCCCTGGGTGATCGAAACCCGGGGCAGGCTGCTGGCGGATTAGGGGAGGGTTGGGCGCCCCAGCCGGAAGTCCGTCAGCTCCCTGCCCGCTCCAACACCCCCTTACTGCTCGGCACCGCCCCGGCCCGGCGGGGATCCAGCTCCACCGCCAGGCGCAGGGCCCTGGCAAACGCCTTGAAGCAGGCCTCCACGATGTGGTGGGAGTTGGCTCCGTCGAGCTGGCGAATGTGCAAGGTGAGGCCGGAATTGTTCACCACCGCCACGAAGAACTCCTTCACCAGTTCCGTGTCGTAGCTGCCGATCTTCTGGGCCGGGATCACCAGGCTGTAGCTGAGGTGGGGCCGGCCGGAGCAATCGAGCGCCACCTGCACCAGGGCCTCATCGAGGGGCGCCACGAAGTGGCCGAAGCGGTGGATGCCGCGCCGGTCGCCCAGGGCCTGGGCCAGGGCCTGGCCCACGGCGATGCCCACGTCCTCGTTGGTGTGGTGGTCGTCGATGTGGGTGTCGCCCACGGCGCTGATCTCCAGGTCCACCAGCCCATGGCTGGCGAGCTGGTGCAGCATGTGATCCAGGAAGGGCACCCCCGTGGCCACCTGGCAGCGGCCGCTGCCATCGAGGTTGAGCCGCACGCGCACATCGGTTTCGCCGGTGACCCGATGGACGACGCCGATCCGGCCCCCCGCAGGGGCAAGGATGGGGCCCTGGGGGCTGTTGTTATCGGTGGCCATGGGCCCGCATCACTGTTCACCTCCCAAGCATGCCGAAGGGACGCCCGGCCCCGGCGAGGGCTGACCGGCTTGGCCACCGCCCAATCCCCTGCGCTTTGGCGGCCACGGGGATCCCAGGCCGGGCACGGACAATCCACACACTGCAGCGAAAACAGAACCACCTGGTCTGTCAACTCGCCTTTCCGGGCACCCGATGGAAGAGGCCCTGGGCGCAGCGCCTCAGCCCCAGCAGCACCGGCCTGCGCAACGCCAGGGCGGGACGTTCCACCTGATGGAAGAGACACCAGGCCAGGCATGCCGTCAGGGCCGAGCTGAGCAGAAACAGCACCAGGGGTTCCCGCAGATCCAGCCACTGACGCAGGACTTGTTGCACGGGCCAGCCAAACAAATACAGCCCATAGGAGAGATCCCCGTGACGCTCAACCCAGGCCGTGAGGGGGGTGGGACGGCAGCCGAAATAAACAACCAGATAGGCCCCAAAGCAGGCGAAAGCCGTGTGCGGAAACCCCAGGATGAGTCCTGACACCATGCCACCAGCACAGAGCTGGGCGATCAGCCGGCTATCGCCCAGGTGATGGGTGAGCCACCAGATCACAACACCGGCCGCAAAGAAAGGCAGCGGATAACCAAATTCCGGCAAGAAGGTCAGCAGGGCAGGCTGGGCCAGAATCGCAACGCCAAGAGCAGCAAAAGCCAGGGCCACCCAGCCTGGAGCCGGCAAGAGCGTCCATAGAACCAACAAGATCAGATAACTCGCCACCTCAGCCCGCAACGACCACAAGGATCCATTCACAACCTCGGCCACAATGCCACTGTAATTAAAAACCCCAGGCAAGGGAGCATCCGCCAAGCTGGTAAATGATTGACGAAGATAATCAATCATCCCAGGAGACGTTAAATAATCGCGCCAATCCAGCTGCGTCGCAAGCGGCCCCAGCACCAACGCGCAGAACAAAACACAGCAGACAAATCCCGGCAGCAATCGCAAGGCACGATTGACAGCAAATCGCACAATATCAGGATTACGCTCCAATGAACGGGACAGCAAAAAACCACTGATCACGAAGAAGCTAAAAACACCGTAAAGGCCGGCAATATTCTTACCCCCATGCAAGAGCTGCTGCAGCGGCTCGGACGCCTCTGTTCCTTGCGTAATCAAATAGGAATGGGAAAACAGCACGGCCAAGGCGCCGACCAGGCGGAGGCTGTCAAAACCCAGAAGCATCTGATTGTTCTGATCGCTCACAGGCACGCAAAAAGCAATGCCAATCAACCTTATCCAAACCGATTCAGCATCGTCTGAAACCAACAAAATTGCAGCCCAACCGAAGCGCCTTGCGGCACGCCGCTGCATCCCGCACTCGAAAATGCCGAATCGCAAACTCCTTTCCCTGATCAGCCCCTACTTTGACCTCCACATCAACTGTGATGGCAAGTGTTCTACATTGCCCCCCACAACCTCGACAGCCAGCTGGGTCAGCGTTCTGGTCTACGCGCCCCAGCCAGCCAGGCACAACAGCTGGGTGAGCGCCCAGGCTTTCGTCGACAAACAAGGGCCCGTCTCCATCCTTAAGCCAATCAATTCAATTTCCCTTCCTAATCACACCGACGCCATGGTTCGCACACTTTGCTGTATTGGAGCTGGCGACGTCGGTGGTCCTTCCATGGCAGTCATGGCCGATTTCTGCCCAGGAGTTGACATCCATGTTGTCGATACGGATCAACAATGCATTGACGCTTGGAACAATCTCAACAATCAATCCCTACCCGTCTATGAGCAAGGGCTGCAAGCCGTTCTGGATCGAGTCAGGGGCGTCAATCTTCATTTTTCAACCGATATCCAGGAGGCGATCAAACGGTCTGACATGATCTTCCTGGCCGTCAATACACCAACCAAGTCGTTTGGCCATGGCGCTGGATCGGCAACCGATCTGACGCTGATCGAAAAGGCAGCCCGCCAGATCGCCAGCAACGCAAATGGCAGCACGATTGTGGTCGAACGATCAACATTGCCCGTGCGCACAGCGGCGCTTCTGATCAGGATCCTATCCCAAGGCAACAATCATCAGTTCGAGGTTCTCTCCAACCCTGAGTTCATGGCCGGGGGCAGCGCCATTCACGACCTCACCCATCCGGATCGGATCCTGATTGGCGGCCGATGCGCAGCCTCGATCCGCGAGCTGACCAATCTCTACAGCCACTGGGTAGAAGCAAGCCGCATCATTACAACCAATCTCTGGTCAGCAGAACTCGCCAAACTAGCCGCTAACGCCTTCCTGGCCCAACGGGTAACGTCAATCAATTCCATTGCCAGCCTCTGCGAAGCCACAGGTGCGGATGTGAACGAGGTGCGTCATGCCATTGGGGCGGACCAGCGAATCGGCTCAGAGTTTCTACGCCCAGGCCCTGGATTTGGAGGACGCTGTTTCAGGAAAGACCTTCTCAGCCTCGTCTATCTGGCCGAGCATTACGGCCTCAGCGAAGTCGCCAGCTACTGGCGCTCTGTCGTGGAGCTGAATCACTGGTCACAAAAACGCATGTCCCAGATGATTGTGCAGGCACTCTTTGGCAGCTTGAGTGACAAACGCATTGCCGTGCTTGGCTTCGCTTTTAAGGCCAACACGAAGGACACCCGTGACAGCCCAGCCATTGGCATCTGCCGCGACCTGCTGCGCGAGCAGGCAACCCTATCGATCCACGATCCCCAGGTCAGTGCTGAGGAAATTCAGCAGCTCTTGACTCACCACCAGGCGGAGGAAACATCAACGGGCAGCGTCGAAATCGCAGCAACTGTCCTCTCAGCCTGTCGGGGGGCTGATGCCGTCGTCATCCTCACGGACTGGCCAGACTATCGGCACCTGGACTGGTCAGTCATCGCCGCAGACCTGCGCCGTCCTGCCTGGGTATTTGACACGCGACGGGGTATTGATTTAAGCGCAGCCCAGGCCCAGGGATTGGAAACCTGGCAAATCGGATCCGGCCAGCCTGGGTCCTGGCCCACCGCCAAGGCAAGCCTCAGCCCCGCTCCCGCCATGGCAGGCAGCACCATGCCGACATGAGGCCATGCGGATGACAGCCCAATCCCATGGCATCGACATTTTTGAACCAGCCCTGCCAAGGAACGCCCGGCGCCTGCTGCTGCTGCTTGTGTTGTTCTGGTTGGCCGGCACCCTGGCCTTCTGGCGTTGGGCTCTGCAACCCTCCGTCTGGGTGAGCCTCACGGGAACCTTCCTGAACATCCTCCTGCTGATTTATGTGACTGGGATTCCCCTTTGGCCGTTTTACCTGTTTCTAAGGATGCGCCAAGTCCGGCCCGAGCTGACCGCACCAGAAGGTCTGCGGGTCGCCATGGTCGTGACGAAAGCACCATCGGAGCCCTGGCCATTGGTTCAGACCACCTTGCGCGCCATGCTTGCCCAGAACCCACCCCATGCCAACTGGCTCGCCGACGAACAACCGACCGAGGAGGTCCTGGCCTGGTGTGCGGACCATGGGGTCCAGGTCTCCAGCCGGCAGGGAATTGAGTCTTATCACCGCCAGTCATGGCCCCGCAGAACCCGCTGCAAGGAAGGAAATCTGGCCTACTTTTACGATCACTTTGGCTACGCCAATTACGACATAGTCGTGCAGCTTGATGCCGATCATATTCCCCAGAAAGGCTATTTACTCGCCATGCTTCAGCCTTTCAACGACCCTGCCGTTGGCTATGTCGCTGCACCATCAATATGCAATGCCAATGAATCTGCCAGCTGGGTTGCCAGAGGGCGCCTGTTCGCGGAAGCAGCCCTGCATGGACCGATGCAATTGGGCTTCAACGGAAGCTGGGCACCGCTCTGCATCGGCAGCCACTATGCCGTACGCACCAGGGCGTTACAGGAGGCTGGAGGGTTGGGTCCCGAACTGGCTGAAGATCACTCCACAACCTTACTTCTGAATGCCAAAGGTTGGCAGGGAGCATTTGCCCACCGGGCCATCTGCTTTGGACTTGGTCCGGAGACGTTTGAAGATGGCATGGTGCAGGAATTTCAATGGGCACGCAGCCTGACCACCATCCTGTTGCGCTATCTACCGGCAGCCTTTCGCCAATTGCCACCCCAATTACGGCTGCAATTTCTTTATGCCCAAGTGTTTTATCCCCTCCGCGGCAGCCTGAGCCTGGCGGCCCTGGTGCTTCCTGTCTTGGCGCTTATTCTCGACCGCCCGTGGATGCAAATCCACTATCCAACCTTTCTTGCCTTCAGCGGGCTACAAATGCTGCTCACCGTCTTGCCTGTGCTACATGTGCGCAGTTGCGGCCTACTGCGGCCCGACACGGCCCCCCTGCTGTCCTGGGAACAAACCCTGTTTGAACTCACACGCGGACCCTGGATCTTTTCAGGGGTTGTGCGTGCCTTTGAAGAGCGGATCTGGCCTCGACCGATTACCTTCCGGGTCACGCGAAAACAAACAGTCAAAGCGCCCCTACCACTGCGATTTCTGTTTCCCTATGTGGGTGCTGTTTGCATTGGTGCGACCACAGCATTGGTGCTTGGTCCAGGTGCTCGCTTCGCCCGGGGCTATGTCTTCCTGACCCTGCTCACCACAGCGATGTTTGCCCTCTCTGGCCTGGCTGTTGCCCTCCTGAGCCAGCGTGAAGGAGGCAAGTCCCTGCGCAGCCATCTGCCCCACTACGGCCTGACAGGGGCGGCCGTGGTGCTCACCTTGCTGTGCGCCTGGTGGCGTCTGCCGGAACTGGCAGTGCCCTTTCAGCAAGTGCCAGCGACAGCATGACTCGCCTCCCCATGAAATCTCTCAATGCCATGGTCCTGGGGACAACGTCAGCGCTTGCATCCGCCCTACTGGTCGTGATGAGCCATAACGCCTATCCCTCTCCCGCCGCTCCCTTGGTTGGCTTGTATGAATATGTCAACAGCTCAGCCCAGCAAGCCAAATTCAATCTCGCCGCAACATTCATCGACTGGAATGAGCCTGACGTAGCGAGTCAGCTGCAAGCGTTTCTCGATCTCGCCCAGCAACGTCATCGCTTGCCCCTGATCACGTTGGAGCCCTTTCCGGACCGTGCCCATGGCCGAACCAATGCCGATCTGCTTGACGATGTCCTGGCGGGTCGCCATGACCAGGCCCTGATGGCCATCTCCAAGGTTCTGAGCGCCCACCCCGGGGTTGTGCTGCTGCGCTTCGCCCATGAAATGGACAAGCCAGGCCAATACCCCTGGGCGTTTAGCGATCCACGCCGCTTCCGCGCGCTCTATCGCTATGCATTCAATCGAATCTCATCCGACCAATCCGCCAACATTCGCTGGGTCTGGTCACCGGCGGGTAGTCCTCAGGCGGATCGCTACTGGCCAGGGGACCACTATGTGGATTTGATCGGACTCTCGATCTATTCCAGCCGCGCCTGGTCTGCCGATCATTCCTTAGACTCCTTTGCCCTGCAGGTCGAACAGAAACGCTGGCTCTATCGCCGCTTTGGCCGCACACTCTTGGTGGCCGAAGCAGGCGTCAGCGGTTCAGACAAAGACCAACAGGTGTGGCTTAAAGATGCGGTGGCATCCCTGCCCCGGTTTCCGGAAATCTGTGGGTTTGTGTACTTCCATGCTCCCCAACCCGCCTGGATGCCCCTGGCCACTGGAGCAGAGGATTGGAGCTTAAAGCCCTCCGCACTCGCCTGGTTACTCCAGGCCCTGCCATGGCCAGCACGGCAAGGCCATGCCTGCGTGGAGCCCTGAAGGATGGACCGCTCACGATTCGACCTCTGGCTGAAATGGCCCATGCTGCTGGGAGCCGCTGCCGCCCTCCAAACCGCCGGTTCTGGAGCCCAGGCCGCTCCAGCGGCCTACAAGCCACCCAACCTGAACCCAACCCAGGTTCCCAGCGCCTATGTGGCGGAGTGGGGAAACTATTTCCTTTCATCCTCCATTTATACCTACGAAAAAGACGGCGCCAGCAGCGCCTTCACAACCGACGGTTCCGCAACCGTTGGCCTGGGATTAGGCAACTCCAAACGCCTGCTGGCCCTGGAGATGGATCTCAATCAAGACAGTTTCGCCAATAGCAATAACGGCGGCAGCCTGGACATCCGCTTGAGCAGACAGTTGATCGCCCGTGATCGCTTCGCCCTGCAACTTGGCGCCGGCTGGCTTGGCCTGGCGTCCTACGGAACCTGGCCGAAACCGGGTGGCTCTCCCTATGGCGTGCTCACAGCCGCCTGGCCCCTACGCCCCCATGACGATCGCTTCCGGCAAATTCTGCAGATCAATCTGGGCGGTGGCAGCGGCCGCTTCCAGACGATCGATGCGGCGCGCCTGATCGGCGACGGGGCCATCGCCTCCGTTGGCGTGGAATTGGCTCCGAATGTTGGCGTGAGCGCCGGCTGGGCCGGCAAAGGCCTCAATGCGAGCCTCTCCTACGTCCCCCTTCGGGCCACCCCCCTTTTTCTGGCGTTATCGGGGGCCAATCTCACCAACAGCGACGGAACAGGACGGGCCGTGGCCTTCACCCTCAGTTGGGGGGGCAACTTCCGCACCGCCACGTTTCCCCCTTGAGGCCACGTCCGGCGCACCACTGGGTTCAGCCGGCCCAGTTCAGCCTGCCATCCAACCCAGTCCGTTGCAGGCATGAACGATCGGCCCCCGGGAGCAGGGTTGCAGTCCCCGTTGCCCCCCTCAGCCCTGCAACCGCCCACCCTCACATCCCCGTGATGCAATAGCCCGCATCCACATAAAGCACCTGGCCGGTGATGCCGGAGGCCAGGGGGCTGGCCAGGAAGGCGGCGGTGGCTCCGACTTCGTCCTGGGTGACGGTGCGGCGCAGGGGGGCCTTTTCTTCAACGTTGTGGATCATGTCGAGGATGCCGCCGATGGCGGAGCTGGCCAGGGTGCGGATCGGGCCGGCGCTGATCGCATTCACCCGCACCTGCTTCTCGGGGCCCAGTTCGGCGGCCAGATAGCGCACCGAAGCCTCCAGGGCCGCCTTGGCCACGCCCATCACGTTGTAATTGGGGATCGCCCGCTCGGCGCCCAGGTAGCTGAGGGTGATCACGCTGGCGCCGGGGTTGAACAGGGGCTTGGCGTAGCGGCACAGGGGCGCCAGGGAATAGGCGCTCACCTCCAGGGCCCGGCCGAAGCCCTCGGGGCTGATGGCGGAGTAATCGCCGATCAGCTCCTCCTTGCCGGCGAAGGCCAGGCAATGCACCAGCACATCGATCGAACCCCACTGCTGCTGAACCTGGTCGAACACCGCCTCGATCTGGGCCGGATCCTGCACGTTCAGGGGCAAAAACAGGCTGGGGTTGAGGGGCGCCGTCAGCTCGCGCACCTTGGCTTCAAAGCGGCCCTTGTCGTCGGGCAGGTAGGTGATGCCCAGCTCGGCTCCGGCGGCGGCCAGCTGTTGGGCGATGCCCCAGGCGATCGAGCGGTTGTTGGCGATGCCGGTGACGAGGGCCTTCTTGCCGCGCAGATCGAGGAGCATGGGGGAACACCAGGTGGCCGGCATTCTCCCCCACCCCCGGGCCACCGCCTCACTGGGGCGCCGGTCCAGGCCGGTGGGACTCCAGCTCCCGGGCCGCCGCCGCCCGGGCCTCGGGATCCTCCAGGGTTTGCAGCAGGGCCGAATCGCGGGCCGGCAGGGCGCCACGTTTGACAGCCGATGGCCGCAGGGGCGGCTCCAGCCACTGCCAACGGCTGCGGGGCGCCCGGGCCTGGCAGAGGGCCTCCAGCTCCTGGCGCAGGGCCCGGACCACATCGCGGCGGGCCACGGCGCCGAAAAACTCCTGGCGGGTGGCCAAGCCCGAGCTGAAGGGGGCGCTGCCGTTGCCATTGAACAACCGCGACCCATCGATCACCCAGCGGGGCCGGCAGACGCCGCTCTCGCTGGTGTCGGTCTCGAGCCAGAGGTGCAGGCCGTAGCCATCGGGCTGGTTGACCACCGCCAGGCCGTCGTGGGGCTGGCTGCGCTGCAGGGGGTAGATCCGCCAGCTGGGCCGCTGCTGGGCCGGCACACAGGCCGTCAGTCCTGCGAGCAGGGCGGCCAGGCCCAGGGCGCTGGCGAGGGGCTGGCCCCAGGCCAACGGGTGCCGCGCGGGGAAGCGGTCGGCGGGATGGCCCGGCAGCGGATGGGGGCCTGGCAGCGGGGGATGGCTAGGGGCGCCGGAGGGGTGGTCCATCCTCAGCAGTCCGATCGGGAGCAGCGATGACGCCAGGATGGCGCTCCCCACCCGCCGGGGCCCCCCGCTGGGTCGGCAGCCTGGTCCACCAAAGAATCGCCCCAATCGGAGTGGGTCAGGGGGATTAGCGGGATAGGGGGCTTAAGGTTGTCTTCATGCAGGTGCCCCCTTTCAGCCTCACCGAGCAGCTCCAACACCTCGGTGAGGAGTTGGACCAGGCCGTGCTCCAGGTCTTGCGCAGCGGCCAATACATCGGCGGCAGCGTGATCGCTGCCTTTGAAAGCGAGTTTGCCGCCAGCGTTGGCACGGCCTTCGCGATCGGCTGCAACAGCGGCACCGATGCCCTGATCCTGGCCCTGCGCGGCCTGGGCATCGGCCCCGGCGATGAGGTGATCACCTGCTCCTTCAGCTTCTTTGCCACGGCCGAAGCGATCAGCGCCGTGGGCGCCACACCGGTGTTTGTGGATGTGGAGGAGAGCTCCTATCTGATCGATCTCGACCAACTTGAGGCGGCGATCACGCCCGCCACCAAGGCCCTGTTGCCGGTGCACCTGTTCGGCCGCCCGGTGGACATGGAGCGGGTCTGCGCGATTGCCGCGGCCCACGGCCTCCAGGTGGTGGAGGACTGCGCCCAGGCGACCGGCGCCAGCTGGGCTGGGCGCCCCGTGGGCAGCTGGGGCGATGTGGGCTGCTTCAGCTTCTTCCCCACCAAAAACCTCGGTGGCGCCGGCGATGGCGGCGCCGTCACCTGCAACGACCCGGAGCTCGCCGCCCGGATCCGCGAACTGGCGGTGCACGGCATGCCGCGCCGCTACCTGCACACGTCGCTCGGCTACAACAGCCGCCTCGACGCCATCCAGGCCGCCGTGCTGCGGGTGAAGCTGCCCCACCTGCCCACCTGGGTGGAGCGGCGCCGCGCCCTGGCCCACACCTACCAGCAGGCCCTCGGCAACCGGCTGGAGATCCACCTGCCCGAGGCGGGCCCTGCCGGCCACAGCTGGAACCAGTTTGTGGTGCGGGTGCCCGCCTGCCCCGGGGCCAGTGCCTGCGGCGGCAGCTGCACCCCCGCCGCCGACAGCGCCAACTACGGCCTGCCCGAGGCCAGCTGCCGCGACTGGCTCAAGCAGGAGCTCCAGGCCGCCGGGGTCACCACGATCATCTACTACCCGATTCCGATCCACCGCCAACCGGCCTACGCCGCGCTCGGTTACGCCCCCGGCTCCCTGCCCCGCACCGAACAGCTCTGCGCCGAGGTGCTCAGCCTGCCGATCTTCCCGGAACTGGGCGCCGAGCAGCAGCAACGGGTGATTGAGGTGCTCAGCGCCCTGGCCGGAACGGCGCTGAGCCAGGCCTGCTCCAGCGTCGCCGCCTGAGGGGCCGCGACTGGGGGAAGCGCATCAGCCTCAGCCCCAGCGGCCCGGGGCTCCGGGAGCCTTGGCGAAGGCCGCCTACGGCTTCGGCAGGCCGGCGTAGAGGGTCTTGAAGCGGGCCTGCTGCTGGCGATGGCTCACCAGGGGGGCCGGGTAATCGCCCCGCTCTAAGGGGGCGATCTCGCCACTGATCAGATCGGCCGTGGCCACATGGGCCAGTTCCGGCAGCCAGGTGCGGATGTAACTGGCCTCCCCATCAAAGCGGCCGGCCTGGGTGGCGGGATTGAAGATGCGCAGCGGCTTGGGGTCCATGCCACTGCTGGCGCTCCATTGCCAGCCGCCGTTGTTGGCGGCCAGATCGCCATCCACCAGCCGCTGCATGAAGGCGGTTTCGCCCCAGCGCCAGTCGCAGATCAGATCCTTCACCAGAAACGAGGCCACCACCATGCGGCAGCGGTTGTGCATCCAGCCGCTGGCATTGAGCTGGCGCATGGCCGCATCCACGAACGGCATGCCGGTGAGGCCCTGGCGCCAGGCCTCAAACCAGGGGCGCGCGTTGTCCCAGGGGAACTGGCGCCACTGGGGCCGGTAGGGGCCGTCGGCCAGTTCGGGGAAATGGAACAGGGCGTGCTGGTAGAACTCGCGCCAGGCCAGCTCCTGCTGCCAGACCGTGATCGAGGCCAGGGCCTCATCGCTGCGGGCCGTGAGCCGGGCCGCTTCCGACGCCAGCCAGGCCTGGCGCGGGCTGAGGCAGCCCAGGCTGAGGGCGGCGCTGAGAGCCGAGGTGCCGGCCTCGCTGGGGATATTGCGCCCCGGTTCGTAGGCGAATAGGGCCGCGCCATGGCCGGAGCCGGAGGCGCCGCCATCGGCAAAGGCCTCCAGCTGGGCCGCCGCGGCCTGTTCCCCGGGGCGGCAGGGGCACAGGTCGGCGCCGTCAAAGGGATGGCCCAGCTCGCCGGCCGTGGGCACCGCCGCCAGCAGGGGCAGGTCTTGCCAAACGGCCTGGGCCTTGGGCTCCAGGGCGGAGCGGTCCAACCCCACCAAGTCCTCTGGAGCCGCAACGGGGGTGAGCACCCCAGCGGCATCCCGGGCCGTCACCTGGCCGCGCCAGTTGCGCAAAAACGGCCCATAGACCCGGTAGGGCTCGCCGGAGCCAGTGCGGATCTCCTCGGGCGGCACCAGCAGCTGGTCCCAATCCACCAGCACCCGCCGGCCGCTGGCCTGGAGGGCGGAAGCCACCTGGCGATCCCGCTGGCGGGGCGCCGGCTCCACGTCCCGGTTCCAGGTCACCACGGCGGCGCCGCAGGCCTCGGCCAGGCGCGGCAGCACGTCCACCGGGCGGCCCCGCACCAGCAGCAACTCACTGCCCGCCTGGCGCCAGCGCTGCTGCAATTCCCGCAGGCTTTCACACAGAAACCAAAGCCGGGCCGGCGCCAGGTCCGCCGATGCCAACCACTCCGGGTCGAACACATACACGCCGGTCACGGCCGGGCTGGCCGCTGCGGCGGCGGCCAGGCCCAGGTTGTCGCCCAGGCGCAGGTCGCGGCGATGCCAGAACAGCCAGCGGTCGGGGGCCATCGGTTCAGAGCCCCAGCAGTTGGCGGGCCCGGAACCAGGCGGTCACGCTCTTGCCATCGAGGGCCTCATCGCCGCTGGCCAGGGCGGCATCGAGCTCGGCCGGAGTCATCAGCAGCACCTCCAGGTCCTCGTCGTCATCGCCGGCGGGCTGGTCGGCCAGCAGGCTCAGGTCCCGGGCCAAAAAGAGGTGGATCACCTCGTCGGAGTAGCCGGGGCAGGGCAGCATCACCCCCAGGGGATCCCAGCGGCTGGCGCTATAGCCGGCCTCCTCCTGCAGTTCCCGTTGCATGGTGCTGAGCGGATCCTCGCCCTCATCGAGGGTGCCGGCCGGAAACTCGAGGATGCGGCTGGCCACGGCGAAGCGGTACTGGCGCAGCAGCACCACCCGGCCGTCGTCGAGCACGGGCACGGCCAGGGAGGCGCCGGGATGGCGGATCACGCCAAAGGTGGCCTCCAAGCCGATCGGCAACACGATCCGGTTGAGCTCGAAGCGGATCTTGCGGGCATCGAGGGCGGCCGTGGTTTCCAGCAGGCGCGCGGGCTCGGGGGGCGGCAGGGGCGCCATGGGCAGGCCAAAACTGCCGCCAGCTTGGCTTACTCCGGCCAGCCGGCGCGGCCCGGGAGCCGCTGGGGCGCCGCCTCAAGCAACCGGGGCAGCAGGGCCGCCAGCAGGCTGCCGCAGTCCTGGCCCGGGGTGGGGCTTGGGGTGCCGCCAGCCGCCGGCCCCGGCGGCACCAGCAGGGGATCGATCGCCGCCAGGGGCGCCAGCACAAAACTGCGCTGCCGCAGGCGCGGATGGGGCAACTCCAGCGCCGCGGCCTGGACCCGCTGATCCCCCCACCAGAGCAGGTCGAGATCGAGGGTGCGGGGCCCCCAGGCCTCCAGGCGCTGGCGGCCGAACTGGGCTTCCAGGGCCTGCAAGCCCTGCAGCAACTGCAGGGGCCGGGGCTCCAGCCCAGCCACCCCCTCCACCAGCAGCACCCCATTGAGATAGGCGGGCTGGCCGGGGGGGCCGCCCACCGGCTCGGTGCAAAACAGGGGCGACCAGCTCAGGCGGATCGGACGCACCCGCCCGCCGAACTCGGATCCCAGCGCTGCCCTCGGCGCAGGGCCTGCCTCCGGCCTGGGCTCGGCGCCCGTGCGGGACGGGGGGTCAGGGGGGAGAGCCTGCTGGGCCAGGGGCGCCGATTCGGACCGAGGCAAACCCCCGCAGCCGGGTCCCCCGATCCCGGCAGGGGACGCGCCAGGCAGGGCCCCAACCGGCGGGCCCTCCTCCAGAAGCGTCGCCAGCAGCCCCGCCAGCAGCGGCCGCACGGCCACCAGGGTGGCAACGGGATCGCCCAGGTTGGCGCCGAGGGCGATCGCCAGGCTGCCCGCCCAGGGGGGCGCTGCGGCCCGGCTCGGGCCCTGGTCCCGGCCGGGGCTCTGGTCCTGGTCTTGGTCCTGGGCCAGTTCCTGGCCGGGGCCCGGGCAACCCTCAAGCCCGTCGCCCCCGGGCTGATCAGCGAGACTGGCGTCCACGTGTCTGGGCCCGGGCCTTTCCATGGTTGCAAGCGGAACCCCCGCCGCCGCGAGTGCGGCGTCCAGTGCCGCGGCAGCCGCGGCCCGGGCCTTTCCGCTGGCCGCCATCACCGGCCACGGCACCTTGAAATTGGCCCTGCTGCTGGCCGCCGTCGATCCCGGCCTGGGCGGTGTGGTGATCGCCGGGGGGCGCGGCACGGGCAAATCGGTGCTGGCCCGGGGTCTCCATGCCCTGCTGCCCCCCATTGATGTGATCGACCTGGGGGACAGCAGCGGCTCCCAGGCGGGAAGCGCCCCCCACGCCACCGCCCTCAACATCGATCCCCGCCGCCCCGACGACTGGGACGCCGCCACTCGGGCCCGCATCAGCCAGCTGGGCGGCGACCCCACGGGCGCCGATGCCAGCGCCCTGCTGCCCACCAAGGTGATCCCGGCCCCCTTCATCCAGGTGCCCCTGGGCATCACCGAAGACCGCCTAGTGGGCTCGGTCGATGTCACCGCGTCGCTGGCCAGCGGCCAGGCGATCTTCCAGCCGGGCCTGCTGGCCGAAGCCCACCGGGGCGTGCTCTACGTCGATGAGCTCAACCTGCTCGATGACGGCATCACCAACCTCTTGCTGGCGGCGGTGGGCTCCGGCGAAAACCGGATCGAGCGCGAGGGGCTGAGCCTGGCCCACCCCTGCCGCTGCCTGCTGATCGCCACCTACAACCCCGAAGAGGGGGCCGTGCGCGACCACCTGCTCGACCGTTTCGCCATGGCCCTCTCGGCCAACCAGGTGCTGGAGCTCGAGCAACGGGTGGACATCACCCGCTCAGCCCTGGCCCACGGCGAATCCAGCGGCGCCTTCCGGGCCCAATGGCAGGAGGAAAGCGATGGCCTGGCCACCCAGCTGCTGCTGGCGCGCCAGTGGCTGCCGGATGTGCAGATCAGCCGCGAGCAGATCGGCTATTTGGTGAAGGAAGCCCTACGCGGCGGCGTCGAGGGCCATCGCTCCGAGCTCTATGCGGTGCGGGTCGCCCGGGCCCATGCGGCCCTCAGTGGCCGCGACCGGGTCGAAGCCGACGACCTGCAGGTGGCCGTGCGCCTGGTGATCGCCCCCCGGGCCCGCCAGCTGCCGCCCCCCGATCCCGACCAGCCCCTGGAGCCGCCGCCGCCGCCACCCCCCCAGGCCGACCAGCCCCCGGAGGAACCCGAGCAACCGGACGAACCCGACCAGAACGACGACGACCCGGACGAGGAGGAGGAGCCCGACGAGGACGAGAACCCCGAGGACGCGCCGCCGCCCTCGGTTCCGGAGGAGTTCCTGCTCGATCCGGAGGCCACCGCCATCGATCCCGACCTGCTGCTGTTCTCGGCCGCCAAGAGCAAGAGCGGCGGCAGTGGCAGCCGGGCCGTGGTGTTCAGCGATTCGCGCGGGCGCTACGTGAAGCCGATGCTGCCCCGGGGCCCGGTGAAACGCATTGCCGTGGATGCCACCCTGCGGGCGGCGGCGCCCTACCAAAAGGCTCGCCGCCAGCGCCAACCCGATCGCCTGGTGATCGTGGAGGAGGGGGACCTGCGGGCCAAGCAGCTGCAACGCAAGGCCGGGGCCCTGGTGATCTTCCTGGTGGATGCCAGCGGTTCGATGGCCCTCAACCGCATGCAGAGCGCCAAGGGCGCCGTGATCCGGCTGCTCACCGAGGCCTACGAAAACCGCGACGAAGTCGCCCTGATCCCCTTCCGCGGCGACCAGGCCGAGGTGTTGCTGCCCCCCACCCGCTCGATCACGGCGGCCCGGCGGCGGCTGGAAGCGATGCCCTGCGGCGGCGGTTCGCCCCTGGCCCACGGCCTCAGCCAGGCGGCCCGGGTGGGGGCCAACGCCCTGGCCACGGGTGACCTCGGCCAGGTGGTGGTGGTGGCGATCACCGATGGGCGCGGCAATGTGCCCCTCTCCCGCTCCCTCGGCCAGCCGGTGCTGGAGGGCGACGAGCCCGTGGACCTCAAGGAGGAGGTGAAGCAGGTGGCCTCGCGCTACCGCGCCCTGGGCATCAAGTTGCTGGTGATCGACACCGAGCGCAAGTTCATCGGCAGCGGCATGGGCAAAGACCTCGCCGAGGCCGCCGGCGGCCGCTACGTGCAACTGCCCAAGGCCAGCGACCAGGCGATCGCCGCGATTGCCATGCAGGCGGTGTCGGAGCTCTAGGCAGGCGCCCTAAACCGGCCTGCCCCGAAGCCCCCTGGGCTCAAGGCTTAAGGCCGGGCCGGCTTGGCCTGGATGGCCTTCTCCTTGGCGGCCTTCTCCTTGGCTGCAGCCGTTTGGGCGGGATAGAGCTCATCGAAGAACTTGCCCAGGCCAATCGCCACGCTGCGCACCCCATCCATGAAGGTGGGATCCGACGACAACTTGTTGACATCGCCCCCCACCGCATCCCAGCGGGCCGTGAGCGTTTTGGCGTTGGCGGCGGTGGCCTTGAGGTCGCCGATCGTTTTGGGGTTGTCGAGGGCGGCCACGATGTTGTTGAGGTGGGCCGTGGCCTTGGCGGCGTCGGCCGTGGCCTTGTTGAGGTTGGTGAGGGTGGGATCGGCCTTGCGCACGGCGGCGGTGAGGTCGCTCACCAGCACCTTGCCGCTGGCCATGAAGCGATTGGCCTCCTTGGCGGTGAGCTCAAAGCTCTCGGTGGTGGACACCACCTTGGGAATCAGCTTTTCGCTGTTGGCCTGATCGAGCAGGCCCTGGAGCGTGGCGGTGACGCTGGCCATGGTGGGGGCGGTGTTGCCCTGCACGCTGCCGCCGTTGCAGACAATGCGGGTGGGGGCGCAGGTCTTGGCCAGGGGCCCCGGTTCGCCCGCCGCCGGGGCAGGTCCGGCGCTGAGCAAGGCCACCTGGGCATCGCCGCCCAGCAGGGAGCCCGACTGCACCTGGGCCATGACCGGCCGGGGCAAGACCAGGTCGGGGTTGGTGATCTCCAGCTCGGCGACCACGGCCGAGGCCGTGGCATGGATCGCGCTCACCCGCCCCACCATCACGCCCCGGTAGGTCACCGACGACCGGTCGGCCAGGCCGGCGGCATCGGCAAAGCTCACCTTGATCGTCCACTGGCGGCTGGCCAGGGACACCCCCTTGATCCAGAACCACAGGCCGGCGGTGCCGGTGAGGGCCGCCAGCAGGGTGAAGCCAACAATCGCCTCTCGCACACTGCGGCGCATGACTTCAGAGCTCCGCCGGCTGCATGGGACCGCTCAGGCTACCGCTCCGGAACTGGGCCACGTAGGGGTTATCGGTGTGCTCGAAGTGGGAGACACTGCCCAGCCATTGCAGGCGGCCGTCGTAGAGCAGGGCCACCCGCTGGGCCGAGCGCAGGATCGTGCTCATCACATGGCTCACCACCACGCTGGAGCCACCGGCCACGTCGCCGGTGCGCACGATCAGGTCTTCGATGCGGGTGCAGGCCACCGGATCGAGGCCGGCCGTAGGTTCATCGAAGAGCAGCAGGGGCACCTGGCCCGGCGGCTGGCTGGGATCTTCGATCAGGGCCCGGGCAAAACTGACCCGCTTCTGCATGCCGCCGCTGAGTTCGCCCGGCAGCAGATCCTCCACGCCGTAGAGCCCCACGGCCTCCAGGCAGCGGCTGACCCGCTCGCGCACCTCCCGGTCCCGCAGCTGGCCGTGGCGATAGAGCAGGAAGCCCACGTTTTCGCAGACCGTGAGCGACGCCAGCAGGGCGGGGTTCTGGAACACCAGGCGCACATCGGGGGGCCGGCGTTGATCCAGGCGCAGGTAGGTCTGGGGAACGCCATGGATGCACAGTTCACCGCTGGTGGGCAACTGCAGGCCCGCCAGGATGCGCAGGATCGTCGATTTGCCCGCCCCGGACGGGCCCACCACCGCCAGGCGTTCGCCGGGGTGGAGGGTGAGATCCACCTGGTCGAGCACCAGGCGCTCGCCCCAGGCCATCGACAGCCCCACCATCTCGGCCACGGGCGGAGGGGAGGCAGGGGCGCCGGGCCCGGCGGGGACAGGGGGCTGGCTCACAGGGCGCGGCCCCAGAAGACGTCTCGGCCCCCCTGCAATCCTTTGTCCCATTGGCTGGCTTTCGCCCATTGGGCATGGCCGAGGCCGCGCCGGCGCGTCCTCCTGTCTCCCTGCGTCCAGAACCCTTCGTGCACCAAGATCCTCAGCCCGAGAAGGAGCTAGCCGGGTCACAGCCATCCTGACCCGTCGTTCGTACAGTTTGAACACTTTCCCATCGTGATGGGCCCGCCCGCCTCCAGTCGGCCGCCCCGGCGGCGCAGCAGCCGGCCCGGCTGGATCGGCCGCGGTGACCTGCGCCAACGGGATCTGATGAGCCGCTCCAAGCGGGCGGTGCGCTGGCTGCAGCCGGGGCTGGTGGTGAAGCGCTGGATGGTGACCTCGGGCCTGGGCCTGTTGCTGGCCCTGCTTGGCGGCGCCGTGTGGCTCGATCTCAAGCCGATCTACTGGAGCCTGGAATCGATCAACTGGCTGCTCAAGAACATCACCACCGTGATGCCACGCAGCATCACCGGACCGGTGGTGCTGGTGGTGGGCGGCGGCCTGATCTGGCTGGGCCAGAGCCGCAGCTTCGGCTCGATCCAGCAGGCCCTGGCGCCGGAAAAGGACACGGTGCTGGTGGATGCCCTGCTGGCCCAGGGCAAGCTGAACCGCGGGCCCAACATCGTCGCCATCGGCGGCGGCACCGGCCTCTCCACCCTGCTCTCGGGCCTGAAGCGCTATAGCAGCAACCTCACCGCCATCGTCACGGTGGCCGATGACGGCGGCAGCAGTGGCGTGCTGCGGCGCGAGCTGGGGGTGCAACCCCCTGGCGACATCCGCAACTGCCTGGCGGCCCTCTCCACCGAGGAACCGCTGCTCACCCGCCTGTTCCAATACCGCTTCAAGGCCGGCAGCGGCCTGGAGGGCCACAGCTTCGGCAACCTCTTCCTTTCGGCCCTCTCGGCGATCACCGGCAGCCTCGAATCGGCGATCACGGCCAGCAGCCGGGTGTTGGCGGTGCAGGGCCAGGTGGTGCCGGCCACCAATGCCGATGTGCGCCTCTGGGCGGAGCTCGAAAACGGCGAGCGGATCGAAGGCGAATCCCGCATCGGCCAGGCCAGGAGCCCGATCGTGCGGCTCGGCTGCATCCCCGACCGGCCGCCGGCCCTGCCGCGGGCCCTGGAAGCGATTGCCCACGCCGATTTGATCCTGCTGGGTCCTGGCAGCCTCTACACCTCGCTGCTGCCCAACCTGCTGGTGCCCGAATTGGTGGAGGCGATCCGGCGCAGCAAGGCGCCGCGGCTCTACATCTGCAACCTGATGACCCAGCCGGGCGAAACCGATGGCCTCGATGTGCAGGGTCACCTGCGGGCGATCGAGGCCCAGCTGGCCAGCCTCGGGGTGGGCGAGCGCCTGTTCACGGCCGTGCTGGCCCAGGAGGAGCTGGCCCATGGGCCCCTGATTGAGAACTACCGCCTGCGCGGTGCCGAGCCGGTGCGCTGCGGCAGCCGCCAGCTGAGGGCGGAGGGCTACGAGGTGATGCTGGCGCCCCTGCAGGGGGCCCGCCCCAGCGCCACCCTGCGCCACGATCCTCGCAGCGTCGCCCTCGCCGTGATGCGCTTCTACCGCCGCCACAAACGCCAGACCTCCTGAGCCCTGGATCCAGGCCCCAAGCTCAGCCGATGCCTGCTGACGCGAAACCTGGCAGGTTCACATTGGGCAGAGCATCAAGAGATCGGGATCCCGTTTTTCGGCCCTAATAGGCGTCCTGAAGCTCGTAGAAATCGGGTTGCACGTAGTCCTTGCGCAGGGGGTATCCCTTCCAGTCTTCGGGCATCAGCAGACGCTTGGGATGGGGATGGCCGGCGTAATGGATGCCGTACATGTCGAAGGTTTCGCGCTCCTGCCAGTCGGCGCCGCGGAAGAGGGGGTAGAGGCTGGGGATGGTGAGGTCGCCGTCGCGCTCCAGAAACACCTTGAGGCGCACCTGCTCGGGCCGGGCCGTAGCCGGCAGGGATCTGCAGGTGCCTGCCGGATCGCTGGCCAGGGCCACCTGGTCGGCCAGCACGGCCAGTTTGACGAGCTGGTAGAAGCTCACGAGCCGCCCGCCGGGGCCCTCGTCATAGCCGCCCTGGCATTGCAGGTAGTCGAAACCGCCAGCCTTGAGGGCAGCGGCGATCACGGGCAGAAACAGGGGCTCCACGCCCAGGGTCTCGACACCCAGGTGGTCGGCTTCGAGCCGTTCGTGCTCGAAGCCCTGGTCGCTGAGCCAGCGGCTCACCGGTCCCGGCTCGGCCAGGGTGATGGCCTCGGCAGGGGAGCCGGCGGGCACGATCCCCCCGGGGGCAGCGGCGTTGGTGGGATCAGGCATCGGCTTGACCTTGGCGGGGGGCGGCTTGCAGGGGCAGGGTTTGGGCGGCCAGGGGGAGCGGCTCGGACGGGGACTGGCTCAGGTCAAGGGGCAGGCCGGCAGCCGCGGCCAGGGCAGCCTGCTGGGTTTCGGCGCGCAGGTAGGCCCCCGTCACCACCGGCTCCACCGCCTTGAGCTGGTGGGCAACGGTGCAATAGCGGTGGGTGGGGCGCAGGTTGCCGCGCTCCGCCAGGGATTCGTTGCCAACTTTTTTGCGCAGCTTGATCACCGCGTCAAAAATCGCCTCGGGCCGGGGCGGGCAGCCCGGCATGTAGAGATCCACCGGGATCAGCTTGTCAACGCCGCGCACGGCCGTGGTGGAGTCGGCGGAGAACATACCGCCGGTGATCGTGCAGGCGCCCATGGCGATCACATACTTGGGCTCGGGCATCTGTTCATAGAGCCGCACCATGGCCGGGGCCATCTTCATGGTCACCGTGCCGGCCACGATCAGCAAATCGGCCTGGCGCGGGCTGGAGCGGGGCACCAGGCCGAAACGGTCGAAGTCGAAGCGGGAACCCAGCAGGGCAGCGAACTCGATGAAGCAGCAGGCCGTGCCGTAGAGCAGCGGCCAGAGGCTGCTAAGCCGGGCCCAGTTGTGCAGGTCGTCGAGGCTGGTGAGAATGATGTTCTCGGACAGCTCGGCCGTAACGGTGGGGGCGCCGACCGGATTGCAGGTGGAGGCGCGCAGGTCGCGCAGGGCAGCGATCGAGGCGGGCTCGGCGGGGCTTGCGTTGGCGGAGCCGCCGGGGCTGGTGGGGGTGAGGGTCATGGCTCTACGGGATCAGCTCCACTCGAGGGCGCCTTTGCGCCAGGCATAGGCCAGGGCCACCACCAGGATGGCGATGAACACGAGGGCTTCGATGAAGGCCAGCAGGCCGAGGCGATGGAAGGCCACGGCCCAGGGATAGAGGAAAACAGTCTCCACATCGAAGATGACGAAGACCAGGGCGAACATGTAGTAGCGGATGTTGAACTGGATCCAGGCCCCGCCGATCGGCTCCATGCCGGATTCGTAGGTGAGATCCCGCTCGCCCGTTCGCGACTTGGGGGCCACCAGCTTGTTGGTGACCAGCGCCAGCACCGGCACGGCCGCCGCGATCAGCAGGAAGCCCAGAAAGGCGTCGTAGCCGTCAAGAACGAACAAAGGCAGCCCATTCCAATCTGGGGTCAGTCTGGCACCCGTAGACGGAGCCTGGGGCCTGGGTCCGGCCGGCCGATCAGCAGCCGGACACCGGCACGGACCAGCGATGGCCCCACACCCAGATGCCCAGCCGCCGATCCAGGCCTGGGCGCTGCCCACAGGCAGGCCTAGGGCCCAGGGCCGTGCCCAAGGGCAAGCCGAGGGCCCCGGCGGCAGCCGGACCCGGGCGCCAGGCAGGGCCCCAGCCCCAGCGTCCGGGATCGGCTTGGTGGCAGCGATCCCTGCACCCGGTCGGTTCGTCTGGTTCCAGCACCTGGGGGCTCTAGCTGCTGCCTCGAACCGGACCGGTCAGCCGGGATCTCGAAAGGCCCCTTCAGGGGACCTTTCAAAAGGTCCGCTCAGGGAGCCTTTCGAGGACTGCGAGCAACCGGTCCCCTATCCGGGCAACCAGACCCTGATCTGAGCAACAGGTCTGGTTGCTGCCCGGCTCGCTCCGGGCTCCATTTCTGACGATCGGACTCACCCGTGCCAACAGGCGCCAGTCATGGCCGATCAGCCTGGCGGCCCAGGCCCCATCGGAGCCCTGGGGCGAAAGCCGACCGGTGATGCCAGTCCGGGGCGCCCTGGGCCCGCGGCGCAGCAGGCCTGCCGCGCCGGGCGCCCAACCGATGGCGGGACAGCAAAACGGCCCCAGCCGCGGCTTGCCTAGAGTCCGGCCCACGCGCAGAGGGTCGGTGAGCGACGAAATCAGCGATCAGCAGGCCAGTCCGCCGAGCCTGGACCAGAGCGAGCCCGGCGCGCCGCCAGAGCCCCAGCCCGCCGAGCCGGAGCCCGATCTCTCGGAGCACCGCTTCGAGTGCCGCAGCTGTGGCTTCGTTTATGACCCCGCCGAGGGGGTGAAAAAGCTGGCCATTGCGGCGGGCACGCCCTTTGGCGCCCTCGATCCGCTCAGCTTCCGCTGCCCGGTGTGCCGCAGCAAGTTGGCCGCCTTCAAGGACATCGGCCCGCGCAACAAACCCAGCGGCTTTGAAGAAAACCTTGGCTACGGCCTCGGGGTGAACCAGCTCACCCCCGGCCAGAAGAACGTGCTGATCTTCGGCAGCTTTGCCCTGGCTTTCGCCTTTTTCCTGTCCCTCTACTCCCTGCGTTGATGCCTGCGCCGATGCCCGCGACCCCGCCCGCCCAGCGGGCCGAACCCGGTCCTGACGGGCTGGGGGACCACGCCAAGCCACGCCGCCTGGGGCAGCGGCTCCGGGGCCTCGCCTCCCTGGCCCTGTCATTGGTGCTCAGCCTGGGCCTGGCCCTGGTGACCAGCGGCTGCGTCGCCACGGGTCTGCCCGTTGCCAGCACCAGCCCCTGGCAACCGGTGGCCCTCGAAAACCGGGCCAATCCCCTGGATCTGGCCTTCGACACCAACACCCACGGCTTCCTGGTGGGCAGCAACCGGCTGATCCTGGAAACCAGCGATGGCGGAGCCACCTGGCAGGAACGGGCCCTGGATCTGCCCCCGGAGGAGAACTTCCGCCTGATCAGCATTGATTTCCACGGCTCCGAGGGCTGGATCGCCGGTCAGCCAGGCCTGTTGCTGCACAGCACCGACGCCGGCCAAAGCTGGACCCGCCTGTTCCTCGATACCAAGCTGCCGGGTGAGCCCTACCTGATCACGGCTCTCGGCAAGGGCAGCGCTGAACTGGCCACCAATGTGGGTGCCATCTACCAGAGCGACGATGGCGGCACCAGCTGGCAGGCCACCGTCAGCGATGCCGCCGGCGCCGTGCGCGACCTGCGCCGCACCGATGACGGCCGCTATGTGAGCGTGTCGAGCCTGGGCAACTTCTTTGCCACCTGGCAGCCGGGTCAAGCGATCTGGCAGCCCCACCAACGGATCAGCAGCCAGCGGGTGCAGGCCATGGGCTTCCAGCCCGATGGCAATTACTGGATGGTGACCCGGGGCGCCCAGATGCGCTTCAACAGCGATGCCACCAACCTGGACGACTGGAGCAAGCCGGTGATCCCGATCACCAATGGCTTCGGCTACCTAGACATGGCCTGGGATCCCACGGGGGCCATCTGGACCGCCGGCGGCAGCGGCACTCTGCTGGTGAGCACGGATGCCGGCAAGAGCTGGAAGAAGGATCCGGTGGGCGAAACCCAGGGCACCAACTTCAACCGCATCGCCTTCCTGCCTGACGGCAAGGGCTTCGTGCTGGGCGAGCGGGGCCACCTGCTGCGCTGGGTCGGCTGAGCGGGGGCGGCTGAGCAGGGCGGATGGGGGGCCAGCCCAGTGCTGGCAAGGGCAGCCGCCATGGCATCCCGCCCCCAACCCTCCAGCCGATCAGACCAACTGCGTCCCTGTGTAACCAAGCCGCCGGCCCACTCCCGGCAGCAGCCATCCGGCCCTTAGGATCAACCAGCTGAACGCTTGCTGCTATGGCTGCCGGCTCCACAGGAGAACGTCCGTTCTTCGAAATCATCACGAGCATCCGCTACTGGGTGATTCATGCCGTGACCCTGCCGGCGATCTTCCTGGCTGGGTTCCTGTTTGTCTCCACTGGGCTTGCTTACGACGCCTTTGGGACCCCTCGCCCTGACGCCTACTTCCAGGCCCAGGAGAGCAAGGCTCCAGTCGTGAGCCAGCGCTTCGAAGGCAAGAGCACGCTTGACTTGCGCCTGAAATAAGCCATGACCCAATCCCCTGCCACCACCACGCCGCGCAACTACCCGATCTTCACGGTCCGTTGGTTGTCGCTCCATGCCCTAGGCATCCCCACGGTCTTTTTCCTGGGAGCCCTGGCCGCCATGCAGTTCATCCGCCGCTGAGGCCCACGGTCATGCAACGCACCCCCAACCCCAACAACCTGCCGGTTGAGCTGAACCGCACCAGCCTTTATCTGGGCCTGCTGTTTGTGTTCACCATCGGCATTTTGTTTTCCAGCTACTTCTTCAACTGAGCGGGAGGATTCACGATGAGCGGCAAGAAATCAGGTCTGCCTGACGGCAGGATCCCCGATCGTCTCCCCGATGGCCGGCCAGCTGTGGCCTGGAAATCCCGTTGGACCGAAGGGGTGCTGCCCCTCTGGCTGGTAGCGACCGCCGGCGGCATGGCCGTGATCTTCGTGGTCGGTCTGTTCTTCTATGGGTCCTATGTGGGCGTCGGTTCGGCCTGATCGCTGGCCCCGTTGCTGAGTGCCCAAGATCTCGATAACCCCGTAGATCCAGCCTTCAGGACCGTCCAAACCCAGTGACCAGCGACCAATCACTCCAAGCTGTAGATCCTGATCAACAGCCAGTCAAAAGCTCCCGCCGCCGGCTCCGTCCGAAGCGACGGGAGCTTTTTTGTCCTGCCCATCCTGAGCAACGGATCGAGGGCAACGGCCGCAAGTATTTCCTGCACCTGCTCAGCGTCGAAGAGCTGAAACAGCGGGGCATGTCCGACAAACGGGCCCGGCTTGTGCTCAATGCCTACCCGGTGCTGGTGCTGAGCAATGAGTGGCTCGAAGAGCTGTTCTGCCCCAAGTGCGGCACCAGCCGCTGGTGCCACGTGGTGAAGCAGGACAAAACGGACCACAGCGTGCGATGGGCACCGCGGGACCTCTGGGAGCAGGTCGCCCACGTGGATCCCAGTGTCGCCAACCCCACGGTGAGCGAATTCACCCGCCGCGAAGCCCGCCGCCATCGCCGCGTCACCGAGGCGGGCAAACGCTATTTCGATTGAAGCTTGGGGCCTGAACTCTCCCGCGTCCAGAGTGGGGGAAGCCCACCCCGCCGGGAGAGACCAATCAGGCTTGGCTGTAGTCCAGATACCAGCGGGCAAAGCGTTCCACGCCCAGCTCCAGGGCTGTGGATGGGGCAAAGCCAATCCAGTCCTGCAAGCGACTGGTGTCTGCGGCGGTGGCCACCACATCACCAGGCTGCATCGGCAGAAACTGCTTGATCGCCGGACGCCCGAGGGAGTGCTCGAGCAGTTCGATGAATCGCAACAGGGCCACGGGCTGGGAATTGCCCAGGTTGAAGAGCCGATGGGGCGCCGCCGCCGTGGCGGGGTCGGGGTCGCTGGGGTCAAACGCCGAGTTTGCCGTGGCGGGCCGATCGAGGCAACGCAAGACCCCTTCCACCACATCCTCGATGTAGGTGAAATCGCGCCGCATCTGGCCCTGGTTGAAGACCCGAATCGGCCGCCCCGCAAAAATGGCATCGGCAAACAGCATCGGCGCCATGTCCGGCCGGCCCCAGGGGCCATAGACGGTGAAAAAACGCAGCCCGGTTGCCGGCAGCCCGTAGAGATGGCTGTAGGTGTGGGCCATCAGCTCATTGGCCTTCTTGGTGGCCGCATAGAGACTCACCGGATGGTTGACCGAATGGTGCTCCGCAAACGGCAGCTGGATGTTGCCGCCATACACGGAACTGCTGGAGGCATACACCAGATGCCCAACCCCCTGGTGGCGGCAACCCTCCAGGATTGCGCCGAAGCCCACCAGATTGCTTTGCAGATAGGCCGCCGGGTTCTCGATCGAATAGCGCACCCCCGCCTGGGCCGCCAGATGCACCACCCGATCGGGCCGCACCTGGGCGAACAGCTCTGCGATCGCGTCGGTGTTCTCCAGATCCAGCTGATGGAAGGAGAAGCCATCCGCCTGGGCACCAGGGAGGGCCTGCAGGGCGGCCAGACGGGCACGCTTGAGGGCAGGGTCGTAATAGGGATTGAGGTTGTCCAGCCCCACCACCCGCTCACCACGCGCGAGCAGCGCTTCAGCGACGGCGGCGCCAATGAAGCCGGCGGCGCCGGTGAGGAGGGTGGTCATCAGGGGGAGTCAACAAACAAACGTGGTCACCCGTGGACCACTGCGACCGCGTCTCTATAGGAATGGTACAAAACCAACAGGACAGAGCCCATCAGAAGAAGATCGATCGTCAGCAAAGTGATTCCAACAACCACAATCAACAGCGCCAACCCGAAGCGTTAGCATACACTTTCATCATCCAAAATCCCAATGTACTCACCAATAACAACCAGCATCGACAGAATTGGCACTCTGAGGCGTTTCTGCAGCAGATGGACGCACCCAAGCGTCATTGAAAAACTGTTGAAAACAAGCCATCTCATCCCAGCGGCGACCGCGAATCCCAAAAAGCAGTTGCAGTGATCCAACTAGATGAATTGCCTGGCGGCCATAGCGCTTAATCACTGCCCCCCAGGGGCATGCCGTGGGCGCCACAGCCCAGCAAAGCAACATCAAAGTGGCGTCACGCTTGATTGCTTGCTTAAGAGCGCATTCACAACCTAAACTCAGTTAATCTAAAGAGCCACGCAGGAAAATCACTTTTGACCAGAAAATATCCTGAATTCAAGCTCAGCAAGAAAGACTTGATGCTCGCATAACATTTCGACACATTCGCTGAGACAGGACAGCAAGGGCCCTCGCAATAATCTATCCATATCACCCCTTATTGACAGATTGCCATGAACACCTACAATGGGATACCTCCCAGAACCAGGCAATGAAAGATCTCGTCCTAGATATTTACACCGCACTCTTTGGCAGAAAAAGATTTGCGAAGTTAAACAAATTCCTATTCATAGCAGGAGCCAAAGGGATGGGAATCCTTAACTATAAATCCTCCTACCAAAGCGGCGAAGAGCCCTTCCTAAAGAGATTTCTTAAAGTCTATGACCAATCCAACTCTATAGTACTAGATGTTGGGGCTAACAAGGGAGAGTTCGCAACATGGGTCATTGAATCATCAAAAAATCTCAATGTAATCTCCCTAGAACCCAATCCTGCAGCTGCATCAGCCCTGAAAAAAAACATCTCAGATGTCAATAATAGACACACAACCATCGCCAAAGGGGCAGGTGCGACACCCGGGACAGCAACGCTATATGACTATGATGAGACAGATGGAAGTGGCCATGCGAGCTTATATAGCGAGGTATTCACTGAAATCCATCATTCAGACAGCGCTTCCCCAATCAGCATTGAGCTCACAACCATCGACACCGAGCTACAAAATATTGAAGGCAACATCTGCTTGCTGAAGATTGACACCGAAGGATATGAGCAGGAAGTCCTACTGGGATCCCGATTCCTAATTGGTCACAATCCTCCTCCTGCTATAATGATAGAATTCAATGAAATGAATGCGATCAGTGGGACACACTACCGCCGCATTAAATCACTCATAGGCAACACCTACGACGCCTATCGCTTGCTGCCGGGTGGCCGATTGCTCCCACTTAAAGGGTTACCACCTCTATTTACTGAGATTTACGCTTATCAAAACATTGTATTCATGAGGTCTGACAGCATACCTATTCCGGAATAATACTTCAAGGCTTCTCAAAAATCGCCCAATGCAGAAGACGAGAAAGGGCAGCAAGCTATGTACGCATGAGCAGCATAAACTTATTTGCTCAAATATCTGATTTTTTCTAGGCGATACTCAGAAATTATCTGGAATAAATTAATCATATGTTGCCGGTATTTCACAAACTTCCATACAAAATTTGAGCCGCTACTACAGCTGGCATCTAAGCTATATTTACACAGATACTTGAAGCACTGATGCCTTAAAAAGCGTGGATTAAAGCTGCTTTAGTATTGGAGCTTGTCGCTAAAATCGATATCCTCACAAAGGTAGTATTTCTACTTTATTGCTCTGACTAGACAGACAATCCATACTGAGGACTCCCACTTTTGCGATACCATCTCAAACTTACCATTGAATCCATAATCACTAGCCCAGCTGCATGGTTCACAAAAATAGTAAGGAAATGTATCCTCAGTAATGATATTAACATGCGTGGGGTCTTGGAATGCTTCTTTGGACGGATAAGCAGGAGTCCGATGCAGAAAAAGTCCGCCAGGCTTGAGAATTCTATAAACCTCATTGATTAACTCTAAAAAGCTAAGACGATTTCTTTCGCCAGTATTAATTATTCTTGGGATATGCTCAATACAGTCAAAAGCAGTACAATAGTCAAAAGAATTGCTCTCGAATGGCAAACCCTGAATCGACAAGTCAACGCACTTAATATTTTCAGACAAATCTTCCCTTATATCAACACCATATATTTTATCAGCATGGAAAGGATTTTTAGGGTTTGAACCGCAACCTAAATCAAGAGATTTCGCCCCCAAAACACTAGGCAGCGCTAATCGCCTAATGAATACATCAACGCTAGAGATTGCTCCATATTTCTTCGAAAGATTTCTAGATTGATTAAAGAAAGTCGACAGTAACCTTTGGATTTTTCGAAGCTTACCGACCATTGGGGTCATGCAAATCTTTTCTACAATAACACTTGATTGTCAGGGAAGCCCTGGCAAAGCTCCATACCCTCCACCAGAATGGGCACTTGAAAGAAAGCGCAGTCATGTTTCATGGGCAGCAAGAAGTTTAGCCTAGGTGTCTCCGAGCAATGGACGTGAAGAAAGTGCGACCAGGACGCGCCTTTTATGTTAGGAATAGAGGCCGTTGTGCCATCAAAAATACTGATCACATTCCTCGAAGTTCACACCTACAAAACCAGACCCAAAAGTGGTCACCCACCCAACCCGTTGGCAACCATGCTGAGAATTTATCGGATGCAGCAGTGCTCTGACCTCAACCATCCAGCCATGGAGGATGCGCTGATCGAGATGCAGTCAATCCGGCACTTTGCTGAAATCGCCCTTATCAGCAATCGAACCCCCAACGAGACCCAGATCATGGCGTTTCAGGATCTGCTGGAACAGCAAGATCTCCGCGTACAGATTCTGGAAGCCATGACTACCCATCTCAAGGTTAACGGCATGGTTATGAAAAAGGGAACGATCCTCAATGCCACCACGATAGTGGCTCAAAGCTCAATAATGAATGACAACCAACAACAGGATCCTGAGATGCACAAGAACTGTCAAGGCAGGCAGTAACACTTTGGGATGAAAGTCAACAACTGTTTGCGGAAGCTAAGGGCAACAGAGTGGATCGTGAAAGCGGCTTTACTTACTCAGCCGAGACGATCACCGCTAAGTGAGCATGTCCTCACCACCGCCGCTGAGCGCTGCACCTTAGGGAGACACTTGTCTCCGCGGGTGCCTGCTACCAGGGGATTAAGAAACACGCCTAGATACAAGGTCGGGGAATCGGGTTCCGCGTTGCCATTTGCTCAAACATGCGTTGTTTCTTAGCGGTTACAATAAAGGTGCGAATGGATTACCTGGTCGAGACTGCAAAGGCGCACATCCGCGCTAAAGTGGAACATCCGTTTCAATTTATCAAACGGCAGTTCGGTTTTCAGAAGAAAAGGCCATGGGGGAATGTTAAAAAAAACCGCTGCAAGGTCTATGGGCTGGCAGCCCTCACGAATCTGTTTATGGTGCATCATGAGTACTAACTAGATCATGTTCGGGGAAGTAGTGCCCCCTTCTGAGGTTTGATCCAACCTAAGTAGATGAGATTCAACCATCAAGAAGGCAAATTCAAAATGATCTATGGTTGGCCAGATGACTTACGAAGTACCCATCACAACACATCATGCGCTTAGGCTCTTTTTAGAGCCAGTTGTCCAGATGTTTCATAGAACTGCAGGCTTATGCCGTGACGCTAGGAGAATACTAAAAAACCAAAAAACTTAATCCCAATAAACTGACGCCGCTTGACTGATCAATCAATCAACACCGTCAAGGCAAATGAACATCGATAAAACCTTCACCAATAGCATCCAGAGTCAACTGCTTTTGCACTCTGTGGCGTCTCCGAGGCTGATGGGCGCACCCAAGAATCATTCCATAAACGATTAAAAATGGGTAAGGCATCCCAACGTCGCCCTCGGATACCAAAAAGTATTTGCAACGATCCTCCAAGGTGAATAGCTTTGCGACCATTTCGCTTAATCGCAGCCCCCAAGGGAAGCCCATAAGCACCACATCCGAGCAGTGCGACATCAAAACTCCGATCAAGTACCTGTAATATAAGACTATTCAAGGCATCTTCCCAATCAGAATAACCGCTTGTAGACGGCGCCAAAGTCTGTGGAGGCGCTAATACCTCAAGTTCAAACTCTGGTAGTATCTCTGAATTCGGAAATAAAACCTGGCGGTTTAGCCTATATTGGCTAGCAATCGACTCAGCAAAGGGATGGACAACTAAGACTTTTAGGCCAGCAAGAGAGGCAGTCCAAGGTTGAGGATAAAAGTATGGTTCGAGGGACTCAAGGGGCACAAGGAAGGGATGCTGAGACAGTGATGCCAACCAGCGAGCTTGAAAGGTACTTTGCCAAAACCCCAGCAGATCGACATCTGAAAGGGCAGCTGAGTAAATTTCTGCAAACCTATTAAGCATTGGCCTTGTAACAGGAAATATCCCAGAAAACTGATGAGCCTCTTTACGGCTTAGGCGTCCATAACGAGCTCCTTGAAACAAATATTCGCCAACTATACGACCTTCCGTATGCCCAATACGACTGACCAATGCAGGCTCTTTCGAGACTATAAAGTCAGAAATTATTCCATTTGCCTGATCAGCCGGCAAAATTGAATGCCAAATCGCTTTGTAGCGCCAACGATCAAAGGAATCCGCGCACCTCTTGAGCGGTCGACGAACCAGCGAATTAGCAATCAATCGAACAAACGAAGCAGTCATTGTGGCTCTGCGTAGATTAGCTTTCCTTGATGGTAAACATATTGAGACAATGGGCGAAAAGTGCGCCGATCATTAGGGGCAACAGACCAGAGAAAATTTTGACCAGGATGGCAGCATCTTAACATGGCACATTCAATAAACACCTAGAAGATAATCTTGGAACTCCGGGTTGGCAATGGAATCTGTGAATTAAACGTACACACAATCCTGTGATTATATCAAATATACATGGCCAGCGCCAAATGCCAATACTATGAAAAGTCATGGCTCTTTTGAACAGGTGACTTATTTGCAACGATAATCTCAAATAATAGCGTGATGACCTAGGGCGCTCCTCGCGGGACGCACCAGGAACACAGAACAAACATATAATGAAATGATGATCATTCCACACAGTGCCATTCAGTTCTAGAAGATTCTCTCCCCGCTTGAGTTCCAGTGACTACATAGCACCAAGGAGAAATAGGCTGTTCTTGAGAAGACTCGTTGGCCCTTGGGGTTCCAGTGTCTGCTTTGCCAAGACCATGATCATGAATTGATCTAGAGCCGGCGGCTCAAGCATTTTCATTGTCGCAGTTGCGGCTTATCAGTCCGTCCTCACGGCCGGCAAGATCATGAAGGCCACCAAAATATCTTTGAGCACTGGTTCCTGGCCTTCTATCTGATTAGTCAGGCTAAAACCTCGATCTCCTCGCAGGATCTCAGCCGCCACCTGAGTGTCAACGAAGTCACAGGCTGGCTACTGCACAACAAGATCCTGCGCGCGAGGACTAAGAGGGATAAGAATTACTTGATGCGTGCAATGATCATGTTGGATGATGGCTACTTCAGCGGAAAATGCCTGGGCGGGAGGGCAGGTCGGGGATAAGAATAAGAAAGACACCAATCTTTGCAGTCGTCTCCTTAAATAAGGCCGGCTACGATTTCTACCCAGGACATGATGGGGCCAAAAGTATTTTTTGCGAGGCTTTCTCCACCCCGAATAGACGAGATTAGCCCAACAAGGTAATGAATTCAAGCTGATCAACGTCAGCTGGCTTTCAGAGTGTTCATTCAGAACAAAGCATGCACCTAGGCTTCTTTTAGGGCTGGCTGCCCAGGGGATTCCCAATTCAAATGGAAACTCAACTTAAGACTCATGCCTGAAAAGACAACAAAATCCTGGCTAACGATGTAATAGTACTTTACTAAATTCACCATGCCATGCTTGGCAATGGTCGAGCCGACCGCTTCAATAGATCAAATTACTATTGCCTGTGCAAACTGAAATGCTTAATCGCGTTCGATTGAAAAGCGTGAGATCGGCCTTTATACAACAGTGGAAAATTAACATTTAGCCATGAAGATTGCTTGTGATTACATGCCACAGACAGGCAGAGTCAAATCAAAAGTAACGATAATAATTCAAATTATTAGTAGAGCAAGGAGCAGCGCTCAATGCCCTTGCAAATCCACCCACACTCATCACGAGAGTGGCCATACAAAAGCCGTTCAAGTATTTTCACTTAAATGGGACAGTAAGGCATCGCTTGATTGCCGTGCATGGTTCAATAAAGAAGGATTAAGTCTAAACTCTTGATCCCAGAATAAGGGACTATGACGACGCCATCCATGGCATCCAAAAGGGAGTGCCCCAATGCAACTTCGAAGATAGAAAGGCTCGGTTTCAAAGGCAAAATACATTGATTGCTCCGGGGGTGCCACCTGAAATGTTGGATCAATCTTAGCGGCTATAAAACTCCAAAACAGATCTTCAAACATATGTGGAGCTGATCCACCGCCACCATAAGTAAAAATCTGACGCAATGCTCGCCCTGTTGCCCGCCAGAATTGACCAGGCAGGGATTCATGTTCAAATTCACGAATAGCGGGATACAGCCAGTGAGGACTTTCCAGGATTCTCATAAAAGCATTTACTCGCCGCAAAGATAATCCACCATTGCCACCCCCAAGAAATTTAAGCGGCAGGCGAGGTTTATCGATTCCCAGAAAAAAAGGTGCTCCCCAATAATCAAATGGCTGATCCATGAAGAAATCTAGATCACCACCAAACAACAACGCGTCTAGTTGAACAATTAGAATCCATTCATAAGCAGAGAACAAAGCATAAAAACCTGGCAGCAAAAGCATACGGTTATATGCATCAATTCCCCTGAAGCAGCTGGCGGGTAGGCAGCAGGACTTTAGTTTGGAATGGTTAAACCAAGATATTAACTGGTCAACAAGCTTTTGACAGTGTGGCGGATGTAGAATGAAGATAACGCGTTCAGGGCAATGCTGAATAGTACTGACCAGGGACAAGCATTCATCTTCAGTCAAATGCTGCTTATAAAGTGGAACTAAAATGCAACAGCTCATTTTCTCAATGATCGCAATCCCAAAAGCCGCATTGCTTTCGACAGCTTCCGGCTGAGCTGCTTGCGAAAGCTATTGCGATAAAGTTGATGAAAACTGCTTTGATCAAATTGCTTATTGGCCAGCATAACGAGTGGATGAACCAAAGGGAAGCTCATCTCTTCAGGGTCTCGCAAGGGAGAGGATTCATCGAGAGTATGTGTTGCTGACAGGCCAAAGCCAATATTTCTGACTAATTCGCACTTTGGCAGACAGACGAGAAACCCTTGCTGCCAACAGGCTAACTGCCAGGTCAAGTCCCAAGTATCAACGATGCCTTGGTCCACTTGGTCAATCCACAAGGTCCAACGCTTAGCGAATGACTTTCCCCCCAAGAACTCAAGCCATCCCTGACTTCGAAACTCAGGCCAATAACTCATTGCTTGGGAATAGAAGCGCCAAGCTCTTCGCCAGGTAGCCCAACCCCAAATATGGCTATAGATAGAAAAATAATAGCTGCTGCCATCAGGTGGCGGCTCTAACTGATGGTTATTAGAAGCAATCATGCCGACACGCTGATCATCACGGTAGCGCTCCAATAGCTCCTGACAATATGGGAAAAAGCTTGGCTCGGGCAAAATGTCATCTTCCAAAATGACCCCTTCTTCCTCATGTTCGAAAAACCAATCAATTGCGCTACTCACACCCAGCCTGCAACCGAGATTACCATGGCGCATTAAACAATTAACCTCGCAATCCCAATTAATGCTAGTAGTCAGTAATTCACGGACAGAGTTACACAGCGCAATGTCATTAGGGCGGCTAGGCCGAGGACCATCGCAGGCTAAATAAAGACGACGTGGTTTTATTTCCTGGAGAATGGCGATGACCTCACGGGTTGTTTCAGGCCGATTGAAGGCAATCAACAGGATAGGAACGGGATAACTCATGAGGAAAACACGTAGCCAATGCCATAACCAAAACTAGTCAAAACTGAAACAGTTAACCAAAGCATCATAGGCAACTGATACCTTAAGCTAACCAGGCTAATTAAGCACAGACTGGCCAAATCAATCCACACCCGCGTGTAATCCGGAAACCGCGCCAGGATCTGGGTGCTGGTGCACAGGGCTGGCACCACATACAGCGCCGCCGTGACCCGCAACCAACGGTTTGGGCCTGGCCGGACGGCAACCAGCAGCAACAGGACCAGGCTGAGCAGCCAGAGGCCGAAACAGAGGCTGTCAAACAGGCGCTCGGCAGTGCCCATGGGCCCGCCAGCCGGGGAGGCGAGTCCGAGCAGCTGGAGGGCCTTGGTGGCGATGCCAGCACCGGGCCAAGTGAAATGGAGACCCACCAGCAGGCCATCGGCCGTGGCAGGGAAGCGGGCCTTGAGGCTGGCGGTCCAGGCCAGCAGGGGCATGGGCACGAGGGCCAGGGGCAGCAGCCACCGCCAGCGGCGCTCCCTGAGGCTGGTCAAGCCGGATGACGCCCAGGCCAGCAGGCCCGTTTCGCGGCTGAGCAACGCCGCCATCAGGCTGGCGACCAACCGGCCAGGGCGCTGGACGCGGAAGGCCACCGCCGAGGCCAGCAGGAGTGTGGTGGCCAACAGGTCGGCGGTGTCGAGGCTGAGGGTGACCCAATAGCTCGGCAGGGCCAACACGGCCAGGCCCCATTGGGGGGAGCGCTGCTCGAGCTGGGCCCAGCTAGCCACCAGGGACCCGCAGCAGCCGATCAGGGCGACATTGATCAGGCCCAGACTCCAGGGGATCAGGGCCGGCTGGCCCAAGCCCAGCAGCCAGGCCAGCAGGGGATAAAGCAGCCGCTTGCCCCGGTAGATCGGGTTGTCGAGGGCGGCGCTGGTGCCGGGCAGCTGCTGGAGGGGATCGAGGGCCAGGCTGAGAAATTGCTGGCCATCGTTGCCCCGTTTGCCCGCCAGGATCACGAGATCGGCGCCCTGGAGCCGGGGGGAGCGGGGCAGCTGGTCGCCGATGCGGGCCAGGCCGGTGGGGTTGCCTCCGTACTTGCCAAACACCACCAGGGCCCAGACCAGCAGGGCGATCAGGCCCGAGAGCAGGCCGATGCCACGGGGCTGGATCGCTCCCGAACGTCCTTGGAGCAGGGCTTTGACCGCCTGCTTGAACACGGGCCAGGACGGCCAGGCGGGCACGGCGAGGCCAGCCCCCCAGAGCTGGCGCAACCAACGGGTTTCATGCCACCAAGGGCTCTGGGGCGCAATCGTTACGGCAGGCCTGCCCTGAACCAGCTCCTCAAACAGCTGCTGCCAGGCCGCCAGCACCGCCTGGGGGCCGTAGCGGCTCTCGACATGGTCCTGCCCCTGGGTGCCAAGGCGCCAGGCCCGCTCGGGATCTTGGAGCAGCTCGACGCAACAGCGGCCCAGCTCCTGATCATTGCCTGCCAGTAAGCCTGCAATCCCCTCAGGCACGGTGCTGATCAGGGCATGGCGGCGGGCCGTGACCACGGGGATGCCGCAGGCGTTGAATTCGGCGGCACTGAGGCAGAAGGTTTCATCCACGCCACTGGGGTTCACCACCCCCACGGCCACCTGGGCCAGGACGTCGTAGCGCTCCAAGCCCTGGCTGCCCTCGAACACCACCCTGTCACTGTGACGACCCCGCTGCAGGAGCTGGCGGCAATGCCGCTCGTAAGGGGTGAGATCCGGACGCACACGCTGATCGTTTGCCTGGGCCGCATCGCCTCCGTTGTAGAGGTTGGCGCCGCCGAAGACGCGCAGCCTGGCATCGGGGCAGCTCTCGGCGATCCAGTCCCACTGGCTGGCCAAGCGGTCAAACCCCTTGAAGGGGGTGATCGCACCCACATAGGCCAGATCCGTCGCCTGGGCGGCCTGCTGCCGGGTTCGGGGACCGCGGCTGGCAGGGGGGACGGCCACCAGGTTGGGGATGACCACCGCCCGGCGCGAGAGACGGCTGTGGCGAAAGAAATCAAGCTGGGGCCCACTGACCAGCACCCAGCGGCGAAGGGTCTTGAGGGCTTCGTAGCGACCCTGGTCGTGGCAGCCGAGGTTGTGGAACCAGGCCACCAGGGGTATGGGAGACCCCTGCAAGGCAGCCCAATCGGCCTCTGCTGCAAAGCCGGGGCGAAAGATCAGGAGCTCCGCCCCGGAGCGGGCGGCGGCCTGGAGGCCCTCCCTCAGGGAGGCAACCACCCTGATCGCGGCATCATGGATGCCGGCAATGGCCTGGGGAGCGGTGAGGAGGAGCTGGAGATCACACTCCGCCCCAATCAGTCCTTCCGCCAGCGCCAGGAACTCGTACTCCGTGCCGCCGATGCCGGGGTTACCCAGGCTCGGCCGGGGGAGCGGACCCAGCGCCGCAAAGGGGCGATTGTCGAGGTAGAGGGCAACCCGCATTCCCCCAGAATGCCAGCTGCAGCGCCAGGGTCTTGCGGCAGCTTGAGAAGCGATCTTGGCTGGGATCCCTGGGTGGGCTTGGCCTGCTCGGCTATGCCCTGGGGCTCACCCTGCTGCTCTGGCTGCCGATCGGCCTGCTGGGGGCTCCCCTGGACACACCCGATGGCCTCATCCACCTCGGCTGGGCGGCTTCCTGGGCCCAGCAGATTCGCGGCGGCTGGTGGTGGCCCCTCTGGAGTGACCTGAACTGGGCCGGGGCCGGGAGCGCTGCTCTGCAGCTCTATCCCCCCCTGTTTCGGTTGATGGCGGGGATCCCGATCGCCTTAGGGATTCCACCCGCACGAGCCCTGGAGTTGGCCCTGCTGCTGCTGTTGCTCCTCAACAACCTGGGCGCCGCCTGCCTGGCTCGGCTCTGGCTGCGGCCCGGGCGCTGGCGGTGGGCCCTGGTCAGCCTGGCGGGCCTGAATCCCTACCTGTTCGTCAATGTCACGATCCGAGGGGCCTGGCCCGAGGCCATGGGGCAGCTGCTGCTCTGGTGGCTGGCCCTGGGCTGGCTGGGATTGGCACGCCAGCGGCGCTGGGGCCTGCCGGTCGCCGTCCTGGCCTTAGGCGGCATCGTGTTGAGCAATTGGAACAGTGCCCAACTCAGCCTGCTGGCCTGGGCTCTGGGGCTGGCCGTGTTGATGGGGCCGAAGCCGCCCTGGAGAGCAGTGCGTCAGTGGTGTCTTGTGCCGATCGGGGCGATGGCGATCACGGCGCCATTCTGGGCGCCAGCCTTGGCGGCCATGCAGCTGGTGCGGCCACCGATCCCCAATTACCTCTTCACCTACGAATTTTTCTTTGCACCCCATCCAGATCGGGTGGTGATGGCCGATCTGCTCTGGATCCAGGCCGCCACCATTCTGGTGCTGGTGCTCGTGCGTTGGCTGGGTTGGGGCTGGCAGGGTCTGGGCGGGCCCAGCGCAGGCGATGGCAGCCAAGGGGAGGGCCCCACCCTGGAGCGAGACGGACCTCCAGCCAGCCCACCCTTGGCTCGCTGGGGCTTACTGCTCACCGGCTTCGGGATTGTGATGATGCTGCCGATCGGGGAGCCGATCTATCACCTGCTGGTGCCCCTGCAACGGATTCAATTCCCCTGGCGCTGGCTGGGACCCACCTGGTTCGGGGCCCTGCTCTGGCTCAGTTCACCAGGCGCCCTTCCGGTAACACCCAATCAGCCCAAATCGATGCTGCGCCGCGGCGCCTGGCTCGGGGCGATCACCCTGGCAGCGGTGCTGTGGGTGGATTCGCTCAGCCGCTTTCGGCAGAACATCCTGGGACACCATCCCACGGCCCTGGAACGGCTGGCGCTGAACCGCCTGCTGGCCTGTGATCCCCTGGTGCCCTGTCCAGAGGGCCTGACCGCCTTGCCCCCCACCGGCGAATTGTCAAAACGGTTCCTAGCCCTGGGCGATGGCCGGATCGCCCTCACCGGTGTGCCCGACTATTCGCCGGTGGGGATCCCAGAGCGCTCCTGGGTGCATCGCATGCAGACCTTCTGGGTGCCGGCCTGGCCCCAGCAAACCTGGGCCGCCTTCCTGGGAGAGGGCGCAGACCAAGAAACTCGGCCAGGATCAGCCGAGTTGCTGGACCACGGGCCAACCCATCGGCTCCTTCGCATTGACGCTCCGACGTCAGGCCGGTTGCGCGTAATGCAGTGGGCCTATCCGGCCTGGACGGTCCAGAAGAGACGGATTGGGGCCAACCGCTGGGACGAACCCCTGCCGTTTTCGGGTGTCAACCAGGCTCGCGATGGCGATGGCTGGATTTCGGTACCTCTGGCGGCTGGCAGCTGGGAGGTGGCGCTCACCTATGGATCCAAGCGCTGAACTGGGGCCAGGAGTACCAAAAAGGATTAAAGCAACCAACGCAAATCGCGCTGCAATTCGATCGCCATGCGGGAGCCGCTCGCCAGCAGCTCCTGAAGTTCCGTTGGTGTGAGTACAAGGGCGTCACAACTCAAGGGGGGTGCTCCAACGGCCAGTGGAGCAAGCGCTGCTGCTGGGGCCCAGCCGCTGAATCATCCACCAGAAGCAGATCCAGTTCACTGCCCAGCCCCGCATCACCGCGACCGTAACTGCCGAACACGCCGACCCTGGTCAAGGCTGGCCTAAGGGCCTGCTGGGCCTCTGCCCATCGCTGCACCGCCGCCAAAATCAGCTCAGGCTTGGGCCAGCGCAGCACGGATTGATTCAATGAGCGCACGGGCATGGCGGATAGCGTCCTCGCTTTTCAGGCGGAACTGGGCAGGCGGCCGAAATGGTCTGTAGGCGCCCCATCCGGCAGGCTATCGGGATAGCGGGTTGGAATGTAGAGGGCATCAAGGATGCGCAAACGGTCCTCTAGATCAGGGACTGCGGCAGCTAGTTGCACGGCCGTTTCAGCTGGGAGGTGGCGATAGGACCGACGCAACCATGGCCCCAGGCCTGCTGACCCAAGTGCAGATGCAGGGCCTTAAGAGTTTGCTGAAAAACCAGGCCTGCGCGAAAATAGGTCAACTGCCCAGTCCAGATGCGAGGTCAGCGGGAGCGCAGCGGCTCCCTGTTCTCCTACGTCTCGATCGAGGAGCGGATCCCGGCCAGTCATCCGCTGCGGCGGATCCGGGACCTGGCGGATCAGGCCCTCGATCGCCTCAATCCCACCTTCTGTGAGCTGTATGCATCAGAAGGCCGTCCATCGGTGCCGCCCGAGCAGCTGCTCCTGGCCTCGTTGCTGCAGGCGTTCTACGGGATCCGCTCCGAGCGGTTGCTGCTGGAGCAACTGCACTACAACCTGCTGTTCCGATGGTTTGTCGGCCTGAGCCCCGACGATCCGATCTGGCACCCCACCACGTTTACCAAGAACCGCGAGCGGCTCCTCAATGACCAGGTGATGGGGCGATTCCTGGAGAAGCTGATGGGCGCACCGGAGGTCAAGCCGCTGCTCAGCGACGAGCACTTCTCAGTGGATGGAACCCTGCTGCAGGCCTGGGCGTCCCATGCCTCGCTGGAGCGGATCGACGGAAAGGACGATCCGCCACCGCCACCATCAGGCCCTGGCGAGGGCTTTGGCGCTCCAAAGTCCGGTAGGAAGCGGGCGAAAGGGGATTTCCGCGGCATCACGCTCAGCAACAAGACCCATCGCTCCACGGTCGATCCGGACGCACTGCTGGCTCGGAAGTCCAGGGCCCATCCGGCGCTGCCCAGCTACCGGGGGCACGTGCTCATGGAGAACCGCCATGCCCTGATCGTTGACTGCCGCGTCACTCAAG
>CALRRL020000012.1:0-97522 GCA_943370565.1 Synechococcus sp. UW140
AACCGGCTTTTTATCCTGGAGCTTTGTGACTCTTTGCTCTTCGTCCCAGAAGCCTCTCTGGCCCACCGTTAACGCGTCAAATGCTCAACTAATCATAATCGAGATCATGCCGGAATCAAGTGACTTGTTGATTTTTCGAGGTGCCCTTAAAAGTAAGGGCACGGCCGGCAACTGGCCAGCAAGTCCCCCGACTTCCTCACAAACGGTCGCCCTCCAGGGCCGAAACCTGGGTCCCCGAAACCCAAGCACCGCCCAAGGCCTTGGCCTGGTGCCTTGATGGCCAACAGGGACGCTCGTTGATCAGGCCCTGGCCCCTCCTGGCCCCTGCAAGGGAGACCGCCCCACTCGCCAGATCAGACCGGCGACACCCAGCCCGACCAGGGGCCAGTCCCCCCAGCGGGCGTAGGCGGTGGGGCCGTACCGCGGATGCACCGCAACCAGCCCCGTGCTGGGGCGCCCCGGGGGCAGGGCCTGTTGCACAACCCCCTGATGGGTCACCACCAGGCTCGGGCCCGTGTTGGCCACACTCACCAGCCAGCGGCCCGATTCGATCGCCCGCAGCTGGGCCAGGGCCGCAAACTGGTGCTGGAGAAGCAGGGGATAGGGGTCGAGGTTGGCGCTGGCCAACAACCACTGGGCCCCGTCGCGGCTGGCGGCGGCCAGGCCATGGCCATCGGCGATCTCATAGCAAATGGCCACGCCGATCGCCCCCTCCGGGCGGGCAAGCAACCGGGATGGACCGCCGGCACTGAGACCGCCCACGGCCGAGAGGCCACTCCACTCGAGCAGACCGGCCAGGGGCACCCACTCACCCAGGGGCACGAGCCGGTGCTTGTCCACCCAGCCGGCCGCTTCGATCCGATCGGGAGCAAAGCGCAACAGGCTGCTGCGCTGCTCGCTGCCGCTGGCGCGAAAGCCGCCACTGAGCACCTCCACCGGCTCCTGCCGGGGCAACTCCTGGCCCAGGGCCAGGGACCCCTCCGGCAACAGCACGGCCTGCACGCCCCGGTCCCGGCCCTCCTGTTGGGCGGCGGCCAGGCGCTGGAGCAGCCGTTGTTGCTGGCCGAACTCAAATTTGTGGCGGGTGGGGATCGCCGGTTGCAACAGCAACAGGGACGTGGCCCTGGCGTTGGAGGGGGGTTCGGCGGCCAGCAGGGCCCAGCCCAGGCCGTGGGCGCCGAGAACGGCGGCGCCCCAGAGCAGGGCCAGGCGGCGCCAGGGGGCCCGGCCCGGGCGGGTCGCCAGCAGCACCCGCCACAGGCCCCAGCCCAACAGCAGCTGAACCGCCGCCAGCCCCCCGGCGCCGACCACCGCGGCCAGGCCGGCCAAGGGCCGGTCCCCCGGCAGGGCGGCCGCCCCCAGCCCCAGCCAGAACAATGGCCCCCGGGCCAGGGCCACCTCGGCCAGCCCCCAGAGGGCCGCTCCCACCAGGGCCGTGGCCGGCCGTTCCGGCCCCAGCCGGCCGATCAACAGCCGCCAGCTGGCCACCAACAGGCCGGCCAGCAGGCCGCAGGCGCCCCAGAGGGCCAGGCACAGGGGCAGGCTCAGGGGCCCGGGCACACCCACCCAGTCGAGGGGATGGAGCCAGAGCAGCCAGCGGTGGCTGACCAGCACGGCGACGGCGGCGCCCGCTCCAGCCGCCTGGGGCCCCAGGCCCCAGAGGGCCACCAGGGCCAGCCAGAGCAGGGGCGGCCAGCCCTGGGGTGGCAGGGCCAGGCCCGCCACCAGGCCCGCCAGGCACCCCACCGCCAGGGGGGTCTGCCCGTGAAGATGCCGGTTCTCTGCCATGGCACCAGACCCTAGGAAGCGCCAGGGTCAAGGCCCCTGCGCCTGGCCCCATGCCCATGGATCCCGCCAACCCGCTCCAACAACTGCTGCTGCGCGGCCTCGGCACCACATCGCTGGTGGCCGAGCGGCTGCGCTTGGTGACCCAGGCCTGGGTGACCAGCGGCCGGCTCGATCCCAGCGAAGCCAGCCGGCTCGTGGAGGAGGTGCTGGCCAGCCTCCGGGGCGAAAACCCGGAACTGGAGCAGCAGACCGGCCGCAAGATGGAGCGCAACCTCGACAACGTGTTGCAGGACCTGGGCCTGGCCCGGCAGCGGGAACTGGACGAACTGCGCGGCCGCATCGACCGGCTGGAGCAGACCCTGCGCCAGCAGCGCCACGCCAGCGAAGGCCTCCCCCAGGCCACAGAAGCCGATCGGCTGATGGAGTAGGGCCCCTCGCTGAACTGGCCCAGCCCCCTGATGCCAGGCCAGGAAGGCCTTAGGCCGGACACCTGGCCCCGGGTCCCAGGCCAGCCCCTGGCAGAATCGCCCCACTGCTGTGGAGCCATCTCCCCATGCGCGACATCCTGATCAGCTCGGCGGTCTGCGTGGCTTGCCTGCTGCTGGCCCTGGTCAGCCAGCTGGTGGCCCCCTCCACCGTGCAGGCTGCCGCGCCCAGACCCTCCAGCACCGGCGCCCTCAGCGCCCAAACGGCCTCCTTCACCAGCAGCTCGGTTCCCTCCGGCCGGCTGGAACTGGATCCCGACGAGTCCAACCCTGCCCTTTTCACCATGGCCCCCGACTCCAGCACCCCGGGCAACGACGCCCTGGCCCAGGCCGGGGCCTCCGCCCTCGGCGGTTCAATGGATGCCCCCAAGGAACGCACCACCGACAGCGGCCTGCGCATCACCGACCTGGTGATCGGCAGCGGCGCCGAGGCCGTGGCCGGCCAGACCGTGAGCGTCAACTACCGCGGCACCCTGCTCAGCGGCCAGGAATTCGACAGCAGCTATGGCCGGGGCCCCTTCGCTTTCCCCCTCGGCGGTGGCCGGGTGATCAAGGGCTGGGATGAGGGTGTGGCCGGCATGAAGGTGGGCGGCAAGCGCAAGCTGGTGATTCCGCCGGACCTGGCCTACGGCGAACGGGGTGCCGGTGGGGTGATCCCCCCCAACGCCACCCTGGTGTTTGAGGTGGAACTGCTCCAGGTGGGCCGCTGAGCCGATCGACGCCGGCAGGGCCGCGGTTGCCAATCGTTAGGATGCGGCCGCCCGGCTGGCCGGCCGGCCAGTCCCCTGGCTGCCTGCCCAGATCCCTGGTTGCCTGCCCTGGCACTGGTCGGGCCAGACGCTCCTTTTCCCCCTTTCCATGGCTCACACGCTGCCCGCGCTGCCCTTCGGCCTCGATGCGCTCGAGCCCCACATCTCCCGCCAAACCCTTGAGTTTCACCACGGCAAGCACCACGCCGCCTACGTGACCAACCTCAACAACCTGGTGGCGGGCACCGAACTCGAAGGTCAGAGCCTCGAAGCCACCATCACCGCCGTGGCCGGTGATGCCAGCAAGGCCGGGGTGTTCAACAACGCCGCCCAGGTGTGGAACCACAGCTTTTATTGGCAGTGCATCAAGCCCGGTGGCGGCGGCAGCCCCACAGGCGCCCTAGCCGACAAGATCACGGTTGATTTCGGCAGCTTTGCGTCGTTTGTGGAGGCCTTCAAAACCGCCGGCGCCACCCAGTTCGGCAGCGGCTGGGCCTGGCTGGTGCTGGATGGCGGCACCCTCAAGGTGACCAAAACCGCCAATGCCGACCTGCCCCTGGCCCACGGCCAGACGGCCCTGCTGACCATGGATGTGTGGGAGCACGCCTACTACCTGGACTACCAGAACCGCCGTCCCGATTACATGACCACCTTCCTCGACAAGCTGGTGAACTGGGACTTCGTGGCTGCCAACCTGGCTGCTGCCTGATCCCAACGGATCCAAGCGCCGCTCCCCTCTCGAAGCCTGGCTCACCAGCCAGCGCTTTGAGCCCCCAAGCCCCCGGGCCGGCCCGGGGGCTTTTTGATGGCTATCGAGATCCCCTGGATGCTGTTGCAAGCCACGCAGGCTGGCTGAGCCCGGAGTCAGCCCGCAGACTTGCGCTCCACCACCCTTGAACAGGGGCGCAGCTTGGCCGAAATTGATCAATCTCTGCGCTAAGACTCTGCGTTGAAATTTGCAATCAAATTTGTATCCGTTCTTGAATTCCAATCCTGCGCTTAGACCCTGCGTCTAGATCCAGCATTCAAATCCAGCATTCAGATCCATTGTTCGAATCCACCGTTCAAAGACTGCGTTAAACAGATCAACCCAGCGGCCTGGCGGACTCCAGCACAGCCGCAGGATCAATCCACATGGCATCGCCATAGGAAAAGAAGCGATAGCCCTCGCGAATCGCCTCGATGTAGAGGGCAAGCAGGCGCTTTCGGCCGATCAGGGCACTCACCAGCAGCAACAGCGAACTCTTGGGCAGGTGGAAATTGGTGAGCAGGCCCTGCACCACCGCAAAGCGATAGCCGGGCTGGATCACCAGGTTCACCGGTCCGCGGTGGGGCGCCAGCGCACCGCCATGCAGGGCAGCCACCGCCTCCAGGCTGCGCACGCTGGTGGTGCCCACGGCAATCACCCGGCCGCCCCGGGCCCGACAGGCGGCCACCGCCTGCACCAGGGCGGGGGTCACCTCCACCCATTCGCTGTGCAGCTGCAGCTGGCGCAGGTCTTCGCTGTCGACAGGCCGGAAGGTGCCCAGGCCCACATGCAGAGTGACCCGGGCCAGCTCCACCCCCCGGCGCTGCAGGGCAGCAAGCAGGTCGTCGCTGAGATGCAGCCCTGCCGTGGGGGCGGCCACGGCGCCGGGCTGGGCGGCGTATCGGGTTTGGTAACGCTCGCTGTCGCTGGGGCTGTGGGCGTGGATGTAGGGGGGCAGGGGGATGGCGCCGTAGCGCAGCAACAGCGGCTCCAGGGCCACCGCATCCAGGCAGTCCGGCGGGAATTGCACAATCCGGCCCCCCGTGGCCGGATCTCGGGCCAGCACCTCCAGGGCCAGAGGCGGCTGGCCAGGGGCCTCCACCGTGAGCCAGTCGCCGGGCCGCAGCTTCTTGGCGGGCTTGGCCAGGCAACACCAGCGCCCGTCCCCCTGGGGCTCGAGCACCAACAGCTCAACCGCTCCGCCACTGGCCCGCCGGGCCGCCAGCCGGGCCTGCAGCACCCGCGTGTCGTTGACCACCAGCAGGTCGCCGGGCTGAAGGGTCTCGGCCAGGTCCCAGACGCGGCGGTGAACGGCCCCGCCCCTGGCCTGCACCATCAGCAGGCGGGCGGCGTGGCGGGGCTCCATGGGCCGCTGGGCGATGGCGGCCTCCGGCAAGTCAAAGGCGTAACTCGAGAGCCACTGGTCGGCGGGATCCAGGCCCGATGCGTCGCCGCTGGAGGCGTCGCCCGCCTCGCCCAGATTGGCGATGGGGCACGCCTGCATAAGGCGCTCCCCGCCAGCGTTGTCTTCGCCCGGGCCTGGGGTGTCCCCTGGGCTGGCCTGGTCCAGGCGAGCCCTGGAGTCCAGCGGGGTGTCACCCGAGCGGACTTCGCGGCTCATGGCCGCCGCCGGCAGCGGCTCATCCCGCAACCTTGCGGCGGTTGAGCAGGGCGAAGCTGCCCACCCCCAGGCCCAACCCCAGCAACAGGGTGAGCCCATGGCTCACGGCCGGGGAGGGGGGCCAGAGGGCAGAGGGCTCCGGCAGGGCAGTGCCCTTGGGATCGGGGCCATAGGCCACCTGGCAGGCGGCATTGAGCAGTTGGGCCTGGGCGGCGGTGGAGGGAATCTGGCCATCGAGCAGACCCTCCTGGCAGTTGGCCTCGCCCTTGATCGGCGTGTTGGTGTTGGCCACGGCATAGCTGAAATTGGCGCCGCTGGTGCCCACCCCATCGACGGAGCCGTAGTTGAGCTGGTAATTGCTATCGGGCACATCGATCACCGGCGATTGCTGGTTGGCCGCCTGATCGACAAGGTCGGTGATCACGGCGCCGGTGGCCAGGGCCGCCAGGTCCCAGCCGGCGGAATTGCCGCCCCACCAGCCCCAGCTGTCAGGCGACCAGTTGTACCAGCCATAGCCCCAGGGCCGGTTGCCCCAATAGCCACCGTCATTCCACTGGGAATTCCAGCCCTCAAAGTTGCGGTTGTAAAAGTTGTTCTGGTTGTAGTTGGCTTCGTCAAAGCCACCACGGCCATTGAAGGATCCAGCGAAGCCGCCCCCCTGCCAGCCCTGCCGTCCAAAGCCGCCGCGGCCAAACCCATCATTTGGTCCACCGGGATAGCGACCCGAACGAAACTGCTCTGCGGAAATGTTGTGCCCCGTCCAGGGGGTGCGGGCGCCGGCCCCATAGAGGGGATGGGCGCCGTCGTAGCCCTGGCTGAGGCGCGCCTCGCTGGGGGCCACCCGGGCGGGGGCGCGGGTGCTGGTGGCTGGAGCGCTCAGCCGGGGCTCGGAGATCCGCTCCGGCGCCCGGGCGATGGAGCCGCCGCCACTGAAGCGATAGCTGCCGCCACCGCCACCGCCACCGCCAAAACTGCGGGGCGCAAAACCACCGCCCGAGAACCCCCCGCCCGAAAAACTGCGCTCAGCAAAGCCGCCTCCACCGCCACCGCCTCCACGGAAGCCACCGCCACCACCGCCACCAAAGTCGCGGGCGAAGCCAGGAGCCTGAGAGGCGCCCACCAGCAGCAACGTGGCGGCCGCCACAAAACATGGGGCCGCAGCCAGCCTGCGAACCAACTGGAACGGAACAACCATTAGTGCAGTACGGATTCTTGCTATCTCCAGACTTAAGCGATGACCCGGAGCTTCACAAGCCCCCCTGGTGGCTTTGACATCAGATCGCCAGACTCTCGGGGCTGGTCTCAATCAGCTGGGCCAGATCCTTAAGAAAAGCCGCTGCATGGGCGCCGTAGATCACCCGGTGATCGCAGGTGAGGTTGACCTGCATCTGGGGCTTCACCGCAATCGATCCGTCCTTACCAGCCACCACCGTGGGACGGGAGGCCGCCACCGCCAGAATCGCGCCGGTGCCTGGAGGCAGGATCGCATCGAAGCGATCCACGCCAAACATGCCCAGGTTGGAGAGGGTGAAGGTGCCGGTGCTGTACTCCTCGGGTTTGAGCTGCTTACTGCGCGAGCGGGCCACCAGATCGGCCCAGTTGCGGGAGAGGGAATACAGATCGGTTGTGTCGGCGTTGGCGAGCACCGGCGTGATCAGGCCGCCGTCATCCATGGCAACAGCCACGGCCACATTGATCGCGGCGGGATAGGCCATGCCGGCCGGACTGGTGGCCGCATTCACCTGGGGATGGCGGGAGAGGGCCACGGCCACCGCCTTGGCCAGCAGGGCAGTCATGGTGACACCCTTGGCCTTCACCTGTTTGTAGAAGGCATCCAATTTGTCGGTGGTGATCGTGTAGCCGACGTGGAAACAGGGCACCTCCAGGCTGGCCAGCATGTTGCGGTTCACCGCCTGCTGCAGGGTGTTGAAGGCCGTGGTCTCGCCGGGGCGGCCGAAGGTCTGGCCAGCGGGAGCCGGAGCCGGAGCTCCCTTGCCATGGCCATTGCCGGAGGCCGACACCACCACCGCCGGACCCGTGCCCTCAGCCACCCGGGGAATGCCGGCCGCCTGACCGGCGGCGGCGAGCACGTCCTCACCCTGGATCCGGCCACCGGGACCACTGCCGCGCAGGGATCCCAGGGCAACACCGAACTGGGAGGCCAGCTTCTTGGCCCGGGGCGAGGCCATCACCTTGCCATTAACAGGCGCAGCGGCCGCAGGAGCTGGCGTAGGAACAGCAACTGGCGTGGGAACAGCCACTGGCGTAGAAACAGCCACTGGCGTGGAAACAGCCGTTGCTGGCGCAGGACCTGCAACCTGGGCAGGGGCCGGGGCACCCGCCGCGGGGGTGGGCGCTGCCGCAGCGGGGGCGGGGGCGGCCGCAGGAGCGGCAGGGGCCTGGGCCTGAACGCCGGCAATCTCCGCTTCCGTTTCCACCACCAGACCGATCGTTTCGCCGACGGGCGCCGTGGCACCGGCCGGCATCAACACAGCCGCCAGAAAGCCTTCGTTGAACGATTCCACATCCATATCGGCCTTATCCGACTCCACCACCAACACCGACTCGCCGCGGGCCACCCGATCGCCGGGTTTCTTGAGCCACTCAACGATCTTGCCCTCCGTCATCGTGGAGCTGAGGGCGGGCATGAAGATCTCGTGGGTCGCCAAAGTGCTGTCTCCGCCTGGGATTTGAGGGGGTAGCAACCCTTGCCCCAGCCACGTCCCTAGCGGGTCAGGCCAGCAAGAGCCGATCTCAGTGCAGTTTAGGCGCTGAGCGGCCAGTCCCAGACTGGGGAAAACGCCAAGCCAGGCCTAGCCTCCGGGCCGGATCAGGCCCCACCGCAGCGGTGCCACGCGTCCAGGCCCTCAACCTTGGCACCGGTCTGCAGATCGACAAGGCGATAGCGCTTGCCCCGCTGATCCCCGGGCGGGCAATCGGTCGGCAGGGCCAGCAGGCACGCCTGGACCCGGTGGCCGGCGGCGAAGTTGGCGGAGGCGATGAAGCCATCCCCCTCGCCGGCATAGAGGCCCAGCCCATTGGCGAGGCTGATGATCACCTCCTTGCCGAAAGGATCCTTGCTGGGCTGATACCCGGGATCGCCAGGGCTGGCCACCATGCGAAAGCGCTTGGACACCACAACCGACCGCGAACAGCTCCCCACCCGACTGGGGAGAACAGCAGCGTTCGCTGGCCCGGGCAGCGCCAGAGGGGCAGTCGCACCAGCGAATCCAACCCCAAGCAAGCAAGCCAGGGACAGCCCCATCCGCCCACGCCAAGCCGGGGCCCCCTGGAGCCGAGAGAAGGGATCCATCCAGGCAAAGCAGGAACTCAGCAACCCTAAAACCCAGGCCGATGCGCAGCCCAATGACCCAAACGAATCGCCCTCCCATGCATCGATCACCAATGTCCTCCAGAGTCAATCAATCAAGCCAGACAAGGTCTCTCAATCAAGCAAACATGAGTTCAATCCAACCCCTTCCTGCATGATCGAGTGCGTCCCCTTTTCATGCGAAAAAGGACTCCCATCCTTCCTCCCTTGAGCCAGGTTCGCACAAAGCCATCTGCTGGCAGGGCCCCACCAAGGCCCCAGCGGGGCCGCAGACAACAGACCGCGAAATCACGCTATCTCCATCGGGCCGCCGCCCCAATGCCAGCATCCATCCCGGCATCAGTAGTCCCCCTGCAGGCCTTCATGCCGCCTACAGGATCACCATCTAAATCACACCAAGGAAAGGCCCCTGGGCAACGGCTTCTCGATAGGCAGCGTCAGGAACCTGGCGCCAGCGCAGCCACCCTGGGCGATGCCAACCGACCTGCTAAAAACCGCCGCTCGGGAAACTGTGCCCACAGAGAGAACAGTCCAGGCGCAAGCCCTGATCGATTCCCCTGGAAAGCCCATTGATCGGCCCAACCAAATCTGTCCAGACTTGCGATGACGCCATGATGCCTCGTTCCAGGCCAGGCCAGGCCAAGCCAGCTCCTCTGTCGATCAGCCCATCGGCGTTGCAGCGATGATCGCGACTCCCCCGTCGGCGGATTCGCACCAGGGCCACAGTGCGCGATTCACCCCCATTCGGCTGACTCGCCCAGAGCGCACTGGATGCATTGATCCCAGGCTGGCAAAGGGGATCCCTGGCCACCCAGACTGGCGGCATCATCGTTCGGCCAAGGACGTGCAACTGTCCTCCTGCCCGCTCACAACGATCACAACACCAACCTAAAAGCATAAAAAAACCCGGCCTTACGGCCGGATTTTTGTCTGAAATAACGTTCGAATCTGGGCTCAGTTTGAACAAACCCTGGGATTGACTGACTACCCGAAGGTTAGATCAAAGCCAATCCCCAGGGCCCCTAGACCCCAGCCGTCGCCAACTCGGGCTCGGGTGTTGCTCCCGCCTTGCGGATCACCACCTGCTTGCTGTCATCAACATCAACAAGGGCGGAGTCGCCATCACTGATGTGGCCGGAGAGGAATTCTTCGGCAAGGGAATCTTCGAGCAGGCGCATCACGGCGCGGCGCAGGGGGCGGGCACCGTAACTGGGGTTGTAGCCCTCTTCGACCAGGCGTTCCTTGAAGGATTCCGACACCGAGAGGGTGATGCCCTTCTCTTGCATGCGGGCGAACACCTCGCGCAGCATGATTTCGGCGATCAGTTTCACCTCGTCGCGGCTGAGCTGGCGGAAGACGATGATCTCATCTAGACGGTTGAGGAATTCGGGGCGGAAGTACTGCTTCAGCTCCTCATTCACCAGCGAGCGAATGCGGGTGTACTGGGTGTCTTCGGCACTGCTGCCGGAGAACTCAAAACCGAGGCCACCGCCACCCTTCTCAATCACTTTCGAACCAATGTTCGAAGTCATGATGATCAGGGTGTTCTTGAAGTCCACCGTGCGACCCTTCGAATCGGTGAGACGGCCATCTTCAAGGAGCTGCAAAAGCAGGTTGAAGACATCCGGGTGGGCCTTTTCAATTTCATCGAACAGCACCACGGTGTAAGGACGCCGGCGCACGGCTTCGGTGAGCTGGCCGCCTTCGTTGAAGCCCACATAACCCGGAGGTGAACCGATCAGCTTGCTGACCGTGTGGCGCTCCATGAATTCGGACATGTCGAGGCGGATCATCGCCTCCTCACTGCCGAAGAAGTAGGCCGCCAACGCCTTAGTGAGCTCGGTCTTGCCAACACCGGTGGGGCCGGAGAAGATGAAGCTGGCAATCGGGCGATTGGGATTCTTGAGACCAACCCGGGCCCGGCGGATCGCCTTGGACACCGCCTTGACGGCTTCGTCCTGGCCGATCAGGCGCTGGTGCAGGGTTTCCTCCATGTTCAGCAGCTTCACCGATTCACTCTCGGTGAGTTTTTGAACAGGAACCCCGGTCCAGGAGGCCACGATCTGGGCGATGTCTTCCTCCGTCACCACTGGAGTGCGATCCCCGGTGCCGTCATCGACGGATGGGCCATCGCCCATGGCGGTGGCTCCACCGGTGTCGGCATCAGCCGCCTCTGTCGGTGCGGGCTCGTCCTCGCGGCGGGATTGAAGGATGGTGCGAATCTGGTCGCGCAGCTCGACTTCCTTGTCGCGCAATTCGCCGGCCTTGGTGAAGTCCTGCTCGCGCACGGCCGCCTCCTTGCGCTTCTGCACATCACGCAGCTGCTTGTCCACTTCCTTGGCGGCCACGGGCAGCTTGGAATTGAGCAGGCGCACGCGGCTGCCCGCCTCATCGATCAGGTCGATGGCCTTATCGGGCAGGAAGCGATCGGAGATGTAGCGATCACCGAGGGTGGCCGCTGCCACCACGGCGTCGTCGCTGATCTTGAGGCGGTGGTGTTGCTCGTAGCGCTCGCGCAGACCGCGCAGGATCTCAATTGTGTCGGCCACGGAAGGCTCACCCACCATCACGGGCTGGAAGCGCCGTTCCAGGGCCGCATCCCGTTCGATGTGCTTGCGGTATTCATCGAGGGTGGTGGCGCCGATGCATTGCAGCTCGCCCCGGGCCAAAGCCGGTTTGAGAATGTTGGCGGCATCAATGGCCCCTTCGGCCGCGCCCGCACCGATCAGGGTGTGAACCTCGTCAATCACCAGGATCACGTTGCCAGCGCTACGGATCTCCTCCATGATCTTTTTGAGGCGTTCTTCAAATTCACCCCGGTACTTGGTACCCGCCACCAGCAGGCCGATATCGAGGGTGAGAACGCGCTTATCTTCAAGGATGTCGGGGATTTCGCCCTGGGTGATGCGCTGGGCCAGGCCTTCAGCAATCGCCGTTTTTCCGACACCGGGCTCGCCGATCAGAACCGGGTTGTTCTTGGTGCGGCGGCCAAGGATCTGGATGACCCGTTCAATCTCGTTCTGGCGGCCGACCACCGGATCCAACTTGCCGTCAGCAGCCAGCTGGGTGAGGTTGCTGCCGAACTCATCGAGGGTGGGGGTCTTGGTGGAACCCTTGCTGCCACCACCGGATGCCACCTCGGCCGTTTCGCCGAGCATGCGGATCACCTGGGTGCGCACCTTGGCCAGATCGACGCCAAGGTTTTCCAGCACCCGGGCCGCCACGCCCTCGCCCTCGCGGATCAGGCCCAGCAGCAGGTGCTCCGTACCGATGTAGTTGTGGCCGAGTTGGCGAGCCTCTTCGAGCGACAACTCCAGGACCCGTTTCGCCCTGGGCGTGAAGGGAATTTCGACGGCAACGAAGCCGGAGCCGCGGCCGATGATCTTTTCGACCTCAACCCGGGCGTCCTTGAGGTTGACCCCCATGGACTTGAGCACCTTGGCGGCCACACCGGTGCCTTCGCCGATCAAGCCCAGCAGGATCTGCTCGGTGCCGACGAAGTTGTGGCCGAGGCGGCGGGCCTCCTCCTGGGCCAGCATGATCACCTTGATGGCTTTCTCGGTAAACCGCTCGAACATGGGGCGGTGCCAGTTGCAGGTGACTCCAACCTATCAGGATTGGCAGGGGAGTGGGGATCGCCCTGGGCCCGGGGGAGAAGCCTTGGCCTGACAGGCCTGAAGCAGCGGTGGCGCAACAACGTAACCAGGGAAACTTTTGGGCGTTTGCGACAAAAATAGGCGGCAATCCGTACCCATGCAGACAGTTAGCAGCCGTCACTCCCAGCGCCCCCTGGCGCAGGGCCTGCAATCCGTTTCCATTGGATCAGGGCATCCTGGCCATCGCGGTAGTAATCGCGACGGGTTCCGGCCGTCTGGAAGGCGCAGGCGCCATAGAGGGCCAGGGCCGCCTGGTTGCCTGAGGCCACCTCCAGGGTGGCGTGCAGGGCCCCCTCGCGCCCGGCTGCCACCAGCAGGGCCTCCAGCAGCTGGCGGCCCAGGCCCCGGCGCCGACCCATGGGGTGAACAGCCACCAGGGTGATGTGCAGTTCATCCACCACCAACCAACCGCAGGCCACCCCCAGCAGGGCCGCACCGGCCGCCTGCTGGGGCTGCTGCAACGCCTGGAGGCCCAGGCAGAGGCGCGCCTCCCCCTGGAGCTCGGCGAGCCACTGGCTTTCGCTCCAGAAGCCCCCCAGGACAGCGATGTCCAGGTCCAGGCAGGCCTGGAGATCCTGGGCCTGCAGGCGCCGCACCCAGCCGGGGCCTGACACCGGGGCCGGCCCTGGCTCGGTGCTCAAGCGCGTGGGCTGGGGAGGGGCCAAGGGGCCCTCGGCCGGGTCTGGCACAGCCCCTCCACCGGGTCTGCCTACGATTGTCGCCCCTGCTGGATCCGGCCGCCACGATGACCATCACCCCTGAGTCCGCCGAAGTGGCAGCTGGGCAGACATCTGTTGCGGTGGAGGCGCCCCCCCCGGACCCCGCCGGCCCCTATGAGCCGGCGCGCGACCTCCAGAGCCCCAACCGCAACCTGACCCCGATCAGCACGGCCCTCGATGCCAGGGGCCGGCTCCAGGTGGGCGGCTGCGACCTGGCAGACCTGGCCCAGCGCTACGGCACCCCCCTCTATGTGCTCGATGAGGCCACCCTGCGGGCCAACTGCCGGGCCTACCGCCAGGCCCTCGAGGCCCACTACCCCGGACCCTCCCTCGCCTTGTATGCCTCCAAGGCCAACAGCAGCCTGGCGATCGCGGCCCTGGTGGCCTCCGAGGGCCTGGGCCTCGATGCGGTGTCCTCCGGCGAACTGCTCACCGCCCTCGAGGGCGGCATGCCAGCCGACCGAATCGTGCTCCACGGCAACAACAAATCCCGCGAGGAACTGGCCCTGGCCATCCGCTCTGGGGTGACGGTGGTGCTCGACAACTGGCACGACCTGGAGCTCCTGGCCGAGCTGGCGCCGGCGGGCCCGGTGTCGCTGATGCTGCGGCTCACCCCGGGGATCGAGTGCCACACCCACGAGTACATCCAAACCGGTCACCTCGACAGCAAGTTCGGCTTTGACCCCGACCAGCTGGAGGCGGTGCTGCAGGAGCTCACCCGCTACCCCTGGGCCGAACTCACCGGCCTCCACGCCCACATCGGCTCCCAGATCTTTGAGCTGCAACCCCACCGGGACCTGGCCGGGGTGTTGGCCGATGCATTGGCCATGGCCCGCTCCCTCGGCCACCCCGTGCACGATCTCAACGTGGGCGGTGGCCTCGGCATTCGCTACATCGCCAGTGACGATCCCCCCTCGATCCAGGACTGGGTGCGGGGCGTGGCCGAATCGATGCGCCAGGCCTGCGAGCAGCGCGGCCTGGCCCTGCCCCGCCTGCTCTGTGAACCGGGCCGCTCCCTGGTGGCCAGCGCCGGCCTCACCCTCTATCGCATCGGCAGCCGCAAGGAGGTGCCCGGCATCCGCACCTACCTGTCGGTGGATGGCGGCATGAGCGACAACCCCCGGCCCATCACCTATCAATCCCAGTACACGGCGGTGTTGGTGGACCAGCCCCGGGGCGAGGCCAGCGAGCGGGTCACCCTGGCGGGCAAGCACTGCGAATCCGGGGATGTGCTGCTGAAGGATCTGGCCCTGCCGCCAGCCCGCAGCGGCGATGTGCTGGCCGTGTTTGCCACGGGCGCCTACAACGCCTCGATGGCCTCCAATTACAACCGCATCCCCAAACCGGCGGCCGTGCTGGTGCACGAGGGGTCGGTGGATCTGGTGCAACGGCGCGAACAGCCGGAGGAGCTGCTGCGCTACGACCTGCTGCCAGAACGGTTAACGCCGGTACCCTGAATCCATTCCGGTGGCTTGCTGAGGGGATCGGGTTGGGGTTCGTCGATCTGAGGCTGCTGCTCGATCTGCTGCTGGCGACGGCCCTGGGCATGGTGCTCCTGGCCCGGGTCAAGGAACCCCGCACCCTCTGGCTGCTGCGGGGCTACCTGCTGCTGGTGGCCCTGGCCTGGGTGGTGCAGCGCTACGCCAACCTGCCCCTCACCAGCAAGCTGGTGGATGCGGTGGTGCTGGCCTGCAGCCTGGCCCTGGCGATCCTCTGGCAGGGGGAACTGCGCCGGCTGATGGAGCTGCTCGGCACGGGCCGGCTCGATGTGCTCTTTGGCAGCCAGGGGGCCGACAAGCTGGCCTCGGGCGCCGTGGCGGTGCTGTCGGAGGCGGCGGGCCGGCTCTCCCAGCTGCGCCGCGGCGGCCTGATCGTGCTCGACCTGGGCAGTGACCTACGGCCCGAGGATTTCCTCAATCCCGGCATCGCCCTGGATGCCCAGATCTCCGTTGACCTGATCCTCAACCTCTTCACCGCCAACACCCCCCTGCACGACGGGGCCCTGCTGGTGAAGGGCAACCGCATCCTCTCGGCCGGGGTGATCCTGCCGATCTCGCGCCAGGGCCTCAACCGCTTCGGCACCCGCCACCTGGCCGCCCTCGGCATCACCGAGCGCTTCGACCGCTGCCTCTGCATCGTGGTGTCCGAGGAGACGGGCACCCTGTCGCTGGCCCGCCAGGGGCGGCTGGAGCGGCCGATCACCAGCGGCCGCCTGCAGGAGCTGCTCTCGGACGCCATGGCCCAGTCCGCTGCCAAACCCGGCAGCAAGGCCGCTGCAGCCAAGGCCACAAGCAAACCCCAGCCCAAGCCCGCCTCGCCCACCGCGGCCAAGGCGCCCTCCCCAGCCGCCGCCCCCTCCCGGGCCAGTGCGGCCGCCCCGGCGGCGGGGCCCGGCAATGGCACCAGCGCCGGGTCTGGCGCCAAGTCCCCTGTCAGCACAGGACGTACGGTGGCCCAGGAAGGCCCCGACCCCCACGCATGAGTCGCTCCCTGGCGACCACGGAGACCCCCCAGGCGAGCAGTCCGTTGGTCCAGACCCTGCCTGAAGGCCTCGATCCCGGCCGCCTGCCGGCCCATGTGGCCGTGATCATGGATGGCAACGGCCGCTGGGCCCGCCTGCGCAACCTGCCGCGGGTGATGGGCCATCGCGAAGGCGTTGAAGCCCTCAAGCGCACCCTGCGCCTCTGCAGCGACTGGGGCATCGGGGCCCTCACCGCCTACGCCTTCTCCACCGAGAACTGGAGCCGGCCGGGGGAAGAGGTGAGCTTCCTGATGGCCCTGTTTGAACGGGTGCTGGCCCGGGAGCTGGAAGCGCTGGAACGGGAGCAGGTGCGGATCCGCTTCCTCGGCGAATTGCAGCAGCTGCCCGAAGGCCTGCAACAGCGAATTGCCGATGCCACCGCCCGCACGGCCCACAACACCGGCATCCATTTCAACGTCTGCACCAACTACGGCGGCCGCCGCGAACTGGTGCTGGCGGCCCGGCGCCTGGCCGAGCAGGTGGCCGCCGGCCAGCTCGATCCGGCGGCGATCGATGAGAACAGCTTTTCCGCCGAACTGCACACCGCCGGCGAGGTGGACCCCGACCTGCTGATCCGCACCAGCGGCGAACACCGGATCAGTAACTTTCTTCTCTGGCAGCTGGCCTACGCCGAGCTGCACATCACCGACGTGCTCTGGCCCGATTTCAACGAAGCCGCCCTGACCCGGGCCCTGCTCGATTACCAGAGCCGCCAGCGCCGCTTTGGTGGCGTCCACTCCCCCACCCCCTGACACCGGGCCCTTGACCCTCTCCCCCGCTGCGCCGCCCCCCCAGAACCTGGGCCGGGAGCGTTCCTCCCCAGCCGCCGGGCCCCAGCCCCCTGCCGCCGGGCCGGAGCCCGCTGGCGCCCCGGGCCTAGTCAGCGCGGTGGAGCAGCGCCATGACTGGAGCGTGGCCGAGATCGAGGCCCTGCTGGCCCTGCCCCTGGTGGATCTGCTCTGGCGGGCCCAGGCGGTGCATCGCCAGGCCAATCCCGGCTACCGGGTGCAGCTCGCCTCCCTGCTGAGCGTCAAAACCGGCGGCTGCGAGGAGGACTGCGCCTACTGCCCCCAGTCGATGCACAACAGCAGCGACCTCAACGGCCGCCCCGACCTGGAGGTGGCGCCGGTGCTGGAACGGGCCCGGGCTGCCAAAGAAGCCGGCGCCCAGCGCTTTTGCATGGGCTGGGCCTGGCGTGAAATCCGCGACGGCGCCCCCTTTGAGGCCATGCTGCAGATGGTGCGGGGCGTGCGGGCGCTGGGGCTGGAGGCCTGCGTCACCGCCGGCATGCTCACCGACCCCCAGGCCCAACGCCTGGCCGAGGCCGGCCTCACCGCCTACAACCACAACCTCGACACCAGCCCCGAGCACTACGACCGGATCATCAACACCCGCACCTACCAGGACCGGCTCGACACCCTGGCCCGGGTGCGGGGCGCCGGCATCAGCGTCTGCTGCGGCGGCATCATCGGCCTGGGGGAATCGGGCCGGGATCGGGCTTCGCTGCTGGCCGTGCTCGCCGGCCTCAACCCCCACCCGGAGAGCGTGCCGATCAATGCCCTGGTGGCGGTGGAAGGCACGCCCCTGGAGGATCGCCGGCCCGTGGATCCCCTGGAGATGGTGCGGATGGTGGCCGTGGCCCGGATCCTGATGCCCCACAGCCGGGTGCGGCTCAGCGCCGGCCGGGAGGCCCTCGGCCGCGAAGGCCAGCTGCTCTGCCTGCTGGCCGGGGCCGATTCGATTTTCTATGGCGACACCCTGTTGACCACCGCCAATCCAGGCGTGACGGAAGACCAGGAGCTGCTGGCGGCCGCGGGCGTGGTCCCCTGGGACGCCCAGGTGGCCTGATGGCAGCGGCCGGGCCCCTGCAGGTGGCGGCCTTCTACGCCTTTGCCCCCATGGCGGGCCTGCCTGCCCTGCGCGACGAGCTCCTGGCCGCAGCCCAGGCGGGCCAGATCTTTGGCACGGTGCTGCTGGCAGAGGAAGGGGTGAACGGCACGGTCTGCGGGCCCGAGGCGGCGGTGCAGAGATTGCTGGCCCTGTTGCGCCTGCGCCCGGGGCTGGACAGCCTTACCGCCAAACTGAGCTGGGCTCCGGAGCAGGCCTTCCACCGGCTCAAGGTGCGGCTGAAACGCGAGATCGTCACCATGGGCTGCCCCACGGTGACCCTGGTGGCCGGCCCGGTCGGAGGCTCCCAGGGCGATGCCCCGCCGGAGGGCAGCCCGGCGGGCACCCCCGGCCCAAGCCCCGTGGGCACCTACGTCCGCCCCCAGGACTGGGATGGGCTGATCGCCGACCCAGACACCCTGGTGATCGACACCCGCAACGCCTACGAGGTGGCGGTGGGCAGCTTTGAGGGGGCCCTCGATCCCGGCACCGAGAGCTTTCGCCAGTTCCCGGCCTGGGTCGAGTCCACGTTGCGGCCGCTCGTGGACGCGCGCCAACCCAAGGCCCTGGCCCTGTTCTGCACCGGCGGCATCCGCTGCGAGAAGGCCACCGCCTACCTGCTGCAGCAGGGCTTTAAGGGGGTGCACCACCTCCAGGGCGGGATCCTGCAATACCTCGAAGACGTGCCGGAGGCCGGCAGCCGCTGGCAGGGCGAATGCTTCGTGTTCGATCAGCGGGTGAGCGTGAACCACCAGCTGCAGCCAGGCCGCTACCGGCTCTGCCATGCCTGCGGCCTGCCGCTCTCGCCCGCCGATTGTGAGCTCGAAAGCTATGTGGAGGGGGTGAGCTGCCGCCACTGCCTCAGCCGCTTCAGCGACGCCGATCGCCGCCGCTTCAGCGAACGCCAGCGCCAGATTGCCCTGGCCGCCGCCCGGGGCCGGGGTCACATCGGCGTGGGCCCCACCCCCCCGGCAACCCATGGCCCCTAAGCAGAGCGGACCTGGCCTAACCGCCCTAGCCCTGGAGCCGCCGCAACCGGCCAGCCTGCCCCAGCTCTACAGCTTCCGCCGCTGCCCCTACGCGATCCGGGCCCGCCTGGCCCTGGCCGCCGCCGGGCTGGTCCCGGGGCGCCACCTGCTGGTGCGCGAGGTGAACCTGGCCTGCAAACCGCCCGAACTGCTGGAGGCCTCAGCGAAGGGGACCGTTCCGGTGTTGGTGGTGCCTACGGGGTCGGGTCGGCTGGGCCCCGGGCCGGGCCCCAGCGCGGACGCCCCAGCCGCCGCCAACCAGGCCGGCGCCCCAGCCAGCCAAGACACCCCCGCCCGGGGCGAGCCGCTGGTGATCGACCAGAGCCTGAGCCTGATGCGCTGGGCCCTGGCCCACCACGACCCCGCTGACTGGCTGCGCCTAGGCGCCAGCCCCGCCGCCGGGGCCGCCCGGGCCGAGATGGCCGCCTTGATCGCCGAAAACGATGGCCCCTTCAAGCACCACCTCGATCGTTTCAAGTACCCGGAACGCTTCAGGCCCCGGCGCCCCCCCGGGGCTTCGCCGGCCGATCCCCTTGGCCCGGCCATAGACCAGCAAGAGGGGCTGCAAGAGGGGCCGCCAAGGGCACGGCCGCGCCTGGGGCGGGATGGGGCTGCTGGGGCGGAGTCAGCGGCCGGCCAAGGCCGGGAAGCAGGGGTCGTGCAGGCTGATGGTGACGAACCGGAGCGCCACCGCCACCGGGCCGCTGCCCTGGGCATCCTGCGGGGCTGGGACGATCGGCTGAAGGCGGGCGGCTGGCTGCTCGGCCCACGGGCCTGCCTGGCCGACTGGGCCCTGCTGCCCTTTGTGCGCCAGTTCCGCCGGGCCGATCCGGCCGGCTTCGACGCCGAACCAGGGCTGGCCGCCCTCCAGGACTGGCTGGGCCGCTTTGAAGCCTGCCCGCAACTGGCCGCAGTGCTTGCGCCGGCCTGGGGTCCGCGCCAACCTTGGCGATCCCCCCGCTGGCTGTATCACCTGGCCCTGGCGGAGGAGTGGCGCCAGGCCCGGGCCGTTGGGGTCTATCGCCGCTCCACCCGGGGCCTCGGACTGGAGGATGTGGGGTTCATCCACGCCAGCTACGCCCACCAGCTGGCCGCCACCTACGGCCGCTTCTATGGCGATGCCGGTGCGGTGGTGCTGCTCACCATCGATCCCGCCCGGCTGGAGCAGGCCGGGGTGCCGGTGCGGGCCGAGGCGGCAGGTCCGGATCCCCAGCCGGGGGCGGAGCTGTTTCCCCATCTCTATGGGCCCCTGCCCCTGGCGGCCGTGGTGGCGGCGGCTCCCTACCAGCCATGAGCACTGCTGCGACCCCACCCCCAGCCCGCCCCCTGCCGAGCCTGACCGCCCTGGAGGCCGAGGCCCAACGCCGCGGCCTGCTGCTGCGGCTGCAGGTGGGTCGCCCCCTGGGGGTTGGCTGGAGCCTGCGGGTGGGGGTGGCCCGGCGCCAGGAGCACCGGGGGCTGGTGTTGCTCGGCGAGCTGAAGGGCTGGGCCCTGCCCGTAGCGGCAGGGCTGCGGCTGGACACGATGCGGGTGCAGGGGCAGGACTGCGCCGGCGTCGGGGCCCTGATCTGGGCGGCCACGTTCGCCTGGGCCCTGGAGGCCACCCCCTGCCGCCGGGCCCGCCTGCTGGCGATCCGCGATCAGGAGGCCCAACACCGCCGCCTGGTGCGCTACTTCCGCCAACTGGGCTTCAGGCCCCTGCGGCCCCTGGAGGCCGGTGCCGGCGACCTGGCACCCCGCCTGCTCTGGGGTGGGGCCGGCCTGCTGATGGAGGGGGACTGCGACGAGGGCCTGCGGCGCAGCGCCCGGCGCCTTGGCAGCGGCCCCGACCACGGCCCAACCCCGATCTAAGCAACCGGCGCCAAGCCGCCGATGGGCTTTGCTGGAACCTCCTGTTCACTCCCACGGCCCTGCCATGCCCACCCACGCCGCCGTGCAGGCCTACTACGGCCAGGAGCTGGGCAGCAGCGCCGATCTCAAGACCAATGCCTGCTGTGATGCCACGGCCCTGCCCGCCTGGCTGAAGCCCCTGCTCGGGCGCATCCATCCCGAAGTCAGCAACCGCTACTACGGCTGCGGCCTGGTCTGTCCGCCCCTGCTGGAGGGCTGCCAGGTGCTCGATCTCGGCTGCGGAACCGGCCGGGACGTCTACCTGCTCTCCCAGCTGGTGGGAGCCGCGGGCCGGGTGGTGGGGGTGGACATGACCCGCGAACAACTGGCGATTGCCCAGACCTATCAGAACCACCACGCCGCTGCCTTTGGCTACGCCAATGTGGCGTTCCTGGAGGGCACGATCGAACAGCTGCAGGAGTTACCGCTCGAGCCAGCCCAGTTTGATGTGATCGTGTCGAACTGCGTGCTCAACCTGGCCACCGACAAGGGAGCCGTGCTGCGGGGCGTGAAACGGCTGCTCAAGCCGGGGGGCGAGTTCTACTTCGCCGATGTCTATGCCGACCGGCGCCTCCTGGCTGAACAGCGCAGCGACCCGATGCTCTACGGCGAGTGCCTCGGCGGGGCCCTCTATTGGAAGGACTTTCTACGGCTGGCCCGGGCCGCCGGGTTTGCCGATCCGCGCCTGGTGGAGGATCGGCCCATCACGTTCAGCGATCCCCGCATCCTGGAGCTGCTGGGCGAAGCCCGCTTTTACTCAGCCACCTATCGCCTGTTCAACCTTGAGGCCCTTGAAGATGCCTGCGAGGACCATGGCCAGGCCGTGATCTACCGGGGCACGGTTCCCCATGCGCCCCACAGCTTCCGCCTCGATCATCACCACAGCCTGGCCACGGGGCGTTGCTTTCCGGTTTGCGGCAACACATTCCGCATGCTTAAAGAAAGCCGCTTCAGCGACCAATTCATCGGGATCGGTGACTTCGACCGTCACTACGGCCTGTTTCCCGGCTGTGGCGAAACCCTTCCCTTCGAATCGGCAGGGACTGGTGCCCCGTCCGGCCAGGGGGCCTGTTGTTAAGGGAGCTCCAAAAACCCGTTCAAGGCTTGAGCAAGCCCTTCAATGCAGCTGGCATCCCTGAAGCCTGAGCAGCCGTAGGGCAGGGCTTGCCCAGAACGTCCTTCCCTAGCGGATCAAGCCATGGCTGCAGCCCTGAATCCCCCGGGGTCCGACCTGGGCGCGGGGGATCGGCAGGGCGCCAGCCCAGACCCTGGGGATCAGAAGCCGCGGCGCTCCAACCCCATCAGCTGGGCGGCGTAGTCCTCGCTGAAGGAGGCCTGCAGCTGCCAGGCGTGGAGGAGGGACTTGGCCACCTGGCGGAGCTCCTCCAGGTCGGCGCAGGCATCGATGGCGCGGGAATGGGCCTCGATGGCGAACTGGCGATCCAGGGACAGGGAGGGGGTCGGGACCATGGCGGCAGGCAGAGCGCTGTTACATGACGTTACAAAGATCAGGGCCCCGGTGGTGGGCGGTTGTCCGCTGAGGCGGGGTCCGGTTCCAGGGCCAATCTGTCGTTTGATTTCGGGATGGGCTCCGCTGCGGGGCCATGGCCAGATTGGCTTTGGAGGCCCGTCGCCAGGCACGGCCCGCTGCCAACCCTGCAGCCGCGCCGCCCCTTCCGATTCCCGGGACGGGCAGCCCGGCCAGCACCGGCCAACCCCAAAGCTCCCCTGCGCCGCCATTCGGCCCAACGCCATGGTTGAGTCCAGCCCCTGCGCCAGCCCCCCGGGCCTGGCCCGCCGCAGGCCCCGAGGCTGGGCGGCCCGGCGGCCAGTCCCCGGGCTCCAGCCGGCCCCGGCCCTGTCGGCCCAGGCCCTGTCGGCCCCGGCCCTGCGGGCCTGGGGACTGGCCTTGGTGGGCGGCGCCGTGCTGCTGGGCCCAGCCAGGCCCGCCCACGCCGAGCTGCTCTATCGGCTGCAAACCCGCTGCAGCCTCCAAGGGGCTGCGCCGGTGCCCTGCACGGTGGAGGCGATCGACGCGGGAGAGGCCACCCAATACCGCCACCAGATCCCGGCTGCCCAGGGCGCCGCCGCGCGGGTGGAAACCGTGCGGATCGAGGCCAGGCCCGTGCGCATGGCCCGCTGGGATCAGGCCCGCAAGGCCTATGGGTTTCTGGAGCGGGCCAGCGCCCGCTTCTCCACCAACACCGTTTGCTTCAACGGCACCGATCTCTGTGTGGTGAACCCCAACTACCTCAAGAGCGTGCGCCAGGCCAACAGCAGCGCCAGCGCAGGCCGTGATCTGGTGCGGGTCCATTTCGGCGCCGATGGCCGCATTGATGCCAGCTGCTACGACGCCGGCTGCGTCCTGGGGCAGCCATGACCAAGCCGCACCCATGGACGGGGCTGGCCTTAGCCGCCCTGGTGGCCGTCCCGGTGGGGATTGGGGCTGATGGCTGGCAATCCGCCCTGGCCCGCGGCGGCGGCGGGCCCCGGGGCGGCGGCGTGGCGGGCGGGGGTGGCCGTGGGGGTGGTGGCGTCTCCGGAGGGGGCTTCTCCGGCGGCGGCTTCTCCGGCGGCAGTGGCGCCAGCCGGGGCGGCGCCGGCCGGGCCCAGACGGGCTTCCAGCCGGCCGGCACCGGGCTCGATCGCGGCTCCGGCCGGCCAACGGGCGGCTGGAGCAACCAGGTGGCCAATCCCCAGGCCCGCCCCTCCCTAGATCGGCCCGCCGCCAGCCCGGGCGGCTGGAGCGGCACCAGCCAGACCCCGGCCAGCCGCCCGGCAGGGGGCCCGCGGCCCGGCCCTGGCGGGGGACCCGGCGCGGGACCGGCCAACCGGCCTGCCCCCCGGCCGGTTGGCCGCACCTGGACCCATCCGGTCAACATCAACAGCATCAACGTCCACCCCGGCTGGGCCAGGCCGGGCTGGGGGTTGGCCCGACCCTGGACCACCGGCTGGTACGGCGGCTGGAGCACGCCCCCCTGGGGCTGGTGGGGCGCCAGGGCGGCCCTGTGGGGCATCGGCAGCCTGGCCAGCGCCGCTGCCATCAACAACGCCGTCAATCAAGCGATCGACGCCCAAACCACCACGATCGTGGTGCCCCAGAGTGACTACCAGCTCCTCTATGGCAGCGTCCAACCGAGCGGCAATGGCACGATCCGTTTTGCGGTGAACGCCAACGGCAGCACCTACCAGCTCACGGCTGACTGCAACGCCGGCCTGCTGAATGGGGTGGATCCGGCCAGTGCCGCCGAAGCCCAACTGCTCAATGCCGCCTGCCAGGTGGCCTTCGGCAACGCCTGAACAGCCGGCGCGGGCTGCCCGTGGGCGCCCCCCCTGGGACATCGCGCCCGCTGCCCCCCAACCGGCCCAACGGATGCCACCCGTCCCAAAGCGACCCCTGCCAGCACGGGTCAGGGGGCAGTGATGGGCACCGCTCGGTAGGCGGCCACCGCATCGGAGCGGATCGTCTCGCTGAGGCTGACGCTGCTGCTGCCTTGGCGACCCTGCAGGGTCCACTGGCGGGCGGCGGCCTGGGCTTGGCCGTTGAACCGGCTTTCGGGGATCGCCGCCAGGGAGTCGTAGCGGTAGAGCCGATAGGCCTGGCCGGGCCGCAGGCCGCTCACCGTGATCGTCAGCGCCAGGGGACGGGCGGGGGGCCGCTGGCGGCTGCCGTTGGCCAGCTCCGGGGTCTCGGAGCGGCTGGCCGGGCTCAGGCGCACCGGCAGGGTCTCCCGGTGCCGGTCCGTCACGCCCAGCACGGCCACGGCGAAGATCGGCACGCCCTTGGGCAGGGAATAGACCGGAGCCTGCTCGCCGTTGGCCTCAACCCGGTTGCGGGCGAAGCGGCTGAAGGGCACCGCAAACCGGAAGTCGCTGGTGCCGGCCAGGTCGCCATCGACGAGCCCGTGGTCGCTGAAGATCAGCTGCCACTGTGGATCGCGGCCAGCGGCCGCTGGGGCAGCCGGCCCGCCGGGCTGCACCCCCAGCACGGTCACGATGTGGTCGTACTCCCCGGAGCCGGCCAAGGGATCCAGGCGCCCCTCCAGACGCCGTTGGTTGGCATAGAGCCCCAGGATCACCGGGTGATGGGCGGCGAGATGGCCCCGGATCCAGTCCAACAACTGGGAATCACTCCCCCCGGGCCAGCGCTCCAGGTCCAGGTGGCTGCGGGCCGCGAAGGTGCTGTCGTTGCCACCGAGCAGGAGCTGGCTGCCCGCCTGGCTCTGGTCCGCCCCCCCAGACGCCACGGCCCGGGCCTCGAATTGGGACAGGTATTGGCCGAAGGACAGCCCCGCCACGATGAAGGACACCTCACCGCAGTAACCGAAGTTGGCGTTCCACTGCTGGCGCGGAGCCAGATCCAGGCTGACGCCGCCTGGGGGCAGGTCAGCCAGGGGCGGCGCCCCGGCCCCGGCTGGCCGGCCTGGGAGCGGCCCGGCCTGGCCGGCGGCGACGGGTCCAGGTCCAGCTGGTCTTGGCAACGCCCGACAGGTGGGCAGCAGCAGCAGGGCCCCGAGCATGCCGGCCAGCCCCACCCGTGCCGCGAACCGGCCGTCGATGGGATCGCAGCCAGGCCCGAACCACCGCTGGAGCTGAAGCGCTGGGTTCCGTACCCGCGTGCCGGGGAGCGGTGGATTCAGCCCACGCATCCCTTGAGGCGATGGGGTGAGCGATGGCGAAACCCATTGCGTCCCAAAGGGGGATCTCCGCAACCGCCCTGCTCCCTGCTGGGATCGGGCCGAGGGTCCGATCGGGCTCAACCGGGATCGCCAGGTCGTCCAACCTGGCCCAAACAGCCGCGCGATCAAGGCCCTCAGCCCTTGGGGGGCGCCGGCCGGGTGGCGCGGCCGTACAGCCACACCCCAACGGCCGACCAGAAGATCGTCCAGAGGCTGAAGGTGGCCAAGGTGCCGAGCTGGCCGCTCTCGAGCGAGTAGACCCCCGCCTGGATCAGGCCGGCATCGATCAGGGAGCCGCCGATGCCCCAGGCCAGCACCCAGCTGGCGATGAACCCGATGGCGGCCAGATTGCCTGTCATGGTGAAGGGTGATCGGGGGAGGGTTGATGGTGGCTGATCCGCTCTCCAGCCTGCCGCCCCAAGACCCGGGGGCCACGCCCGCCACGGCCCTGTTCTGGGACCGGCGCTACCAGCAGGGCAGCGACGGCTGGGAGCTGGGGCAGCCAGCCCCACCCCTGGAGGAGTTCCTGCGCCACCATCCCCTGGCGCCCCAGCCCCCCGGCCGGGTTCTGGTGCCGGGGTGCGGCCGGGGTCACGAGGCGCGCCTGCTGGCCGCCCTGGGCTTTGCCGTGGTGGGGCTGGATTTCAGCGCCGAAGCGATCGCTGTAGCCCGCCAGGGGGCCGCTGCCCCCGGGGCCAGCCTGCGCTGGCTCCAGGCGGACCTGTTCGACCGGGCAACCCTGGCCGCCCAGGGCCTCGGCGCCGCCAGCCTGCAGGGCTGGCTGGAGCACACCTGCTTCTGCGCGATCGAGCCCGGCCAACGGCCGGCCTACCTGCAGACCGTGCGGGAGCTGCTGGCCCCGGGCGGCTGGCTGCTGGGCCTGTTCTGGTGCCACGGGCGCCCCGGCGGTCCGCCCTACGGCAGCGACGCCGCTGCCCTCGCCCAGGCCCTGACCGCGATCGGACTGGAGCCGGCGCTGTGGCAACCGGCCGGCGCCTCGGCCACCGGCCGGGAGGGCCAACCCCGCGACAACGAATGGCTCGGCCTCTGGCGCAAGCCCCAGCTGGTGGCTGGAGCCTGATGAAGGATCTGGCCCGGCAGCGATTGCAGGATCTAAGCCTGAAATCGGGCCAACAACTCTGGATACACCATCGCTGCAATCTGCCTGCAAAGCAACGTGGCGATTGACTGCTCCTGGGTGACGTCAGCCCGGCCTGGGCCTTGGAATTGGCCTTTGTATTGGTCTTGGACTTGGTCTTGAACTTGGTCTTGGCCGAGGTGAAGGCCAGGACGGCGCGATGGCATCGCACCCGGCGACCCAGGCTCCTGGGCAGCAATCGCCAGGGAGGCGCCCCCATCGCCATTGAGCAGGGCCAGGGTCCTGCCCATCAGCCTCAGCAGCCTGGCGTGGATCTCCCGACTGGGCCCGATCGCCAGGGGGCGCTGCAACACGGACAGATCAAGCCCATCAACCCCGGCCTGATCGGCAAGAATCAGGGCCTGGGCAGCGATCGATTCCAGCCGCGTTGTCATCACAACACCGTGGGGTTGCCTGATCTGGGCGCGGTAACCTTCGCCGGGCAGGTAGAGGCCTGGCCGCTCCAGATTGGCCTCATAGTGCTCACCACCAATCGCGATCAGGGCCTGGCCCCCGAAAGAAAGGTGAAAGCAAATCATGTCGTGATCATCAACCTGGTAGCGGAACGGCGAACCAAGGCCAATGGACACGCCAAGACAACCCAGATCAAAGCTCACCGACTTGTGGGCGTAATCCGTGCCCTCTACCAGGGGACAGACATCCTGAATCGGCAAGGCCGGATGGAGGCGCCGGGCACAATCAGCCGGGGATGTCCGAATCGCGGCCCTGTCATTACAGATCAGCAACGGGGTTGCTAGGACCCGATTCAGCTCAGCCATGGGCACCATCCCTCCAAGAGATCAAAGAGCAAGCCATCCCTGCCTCTGCCTGCTACCCGAAGGGGCAGCCATCATGCCTTCGGCAAAAGCACGCCCGACAGACTTTTCCCAGCAAATAAATACCTTTGCAGGATCATCAAACGGCCTTATCTACAGAGTCAAAACCCCACCGTTACCTTCTGGTCATAGCTATCCCAGCCCCCGCGTCAACGGAGCCCTGCTTGAGGAGGGGTTTGCTGACACCTGCCGCTGGCACCGAAACCAGCCCATCGAAAGCCAGGAGTGTCCAGCCCAACGGGGGCCAGCGCGAATCCCTTGGCAGCAGGCCTGAAACCAGGGCGGCCCACCAGACCCCCCGCAGGCTGCCAGGGGCGCCGCAACCGCGCCCCGGATCGGCTGCCCCATGCCGCAACCCTGCGGCCCGGGACCCTGAACGGGCAATCCAGCCCCTAAGACACCCGAAAGTCGTTGGGTTGGCGCCATGGCAATCGGCATCGGGCCAGAGCGGCAGTCCTGGCTGGGGACTGGGCCGCCGTGACCGACAGCTTCAGGACCGACAGCCTCCGGACCGACAGCCTCCGGATCGACAGCCTCCCGATCGACAGCAAACTGCTCTGGGGTCTGATGGGCCTGGCCCTGGCCCTGGCCAGCAAGGGCTGCTTTGTCGATCCGGTGCTGCCCTCCCCCTGCATGGGGCTGCTGGTGGCCTACCTCTGCTCTCGCTCCCTGGGCCAGGGCCAGGCGGATCAACAGGCTGCCGGGTCCCTGTTCGGTTGGCGGGTGAGCGTGAAGGGCGCCTTTGTGATCATGGCGCTGAGCAGCTTTCTGCCCTGGTGGCCCCTCTCCAAAGGCAAGGACTGCGCCGGCAATTTGAGTTTCAATCTCGCAAAACAACCAGTCCCAGGCCCTGACTCAGTCCCAGGCCCTGGCCCTGGCCCTGGCAACCGCCGACCAGGACACCAAAGGCTGCCAGCAGATTCTTGATGATTTGCTGGCCCTCAGCCGCGAACCCAGCGGCCCGTCGCCCGCCGGCCTGCAAACGATCGATCCCGATTCCCTGCTGAAGCAGACCGCTAAACGGGCTACCAGGCGGCTGGGGGTGACCCTGGAGCTGAGATGCCCCCTGGCGGAAGCGGAGCGACTGGTCTGGGTGGATCCCAACCGGCTCGTGCAAGGGCTCGACACTCTGATCGACAACAGTGCCAAAGATGCCGACCGGTCCCAGGCCATCGAACTCTTCATGGAGAGCGATCCAGGGGCAAGCCAACTGCTGATTGGGGTGGCCGATCGGGGCGAAACCCTCTCGCAAAACAGCATCGCCCAGCTCTTCACCCCCTTCTATCGGGCCGCCAATGCCAGGGGACAAACGGGCACCGGCCGGGGCCTCACTGTGGTGCAACGCCTGATGGTGCAACGCCTGGTGGCGGCCATGGGTGGCAGTGTCAAGGCGGAAGCCCGCCGGGGCGGTGGCCTGCGGATCAGCCTGCAGCTGGCCCAGGCCCCCGATCGCCGCAGCCAGCCCCGCTCGCCTGGGCCAGAACAGGCCCCGGGGGCCCAGAACCATCCCCTTACTCCCCCAAAGGGGGGAAGGCCTGCCATGGCCATCCCCCAAACGGGTGAGCAGGCCCAGGGTGTTCGAGACGAACCAGAGCCCCGCCAGCGCCAGCAATCGCTGCCGTCAAAGCGACCAAGCCCCCAGCAGCCGAAGCCAGGGGCACAGATCGGTGGAACGCCAAGGCCAAGGAAGCCAGGTTGGAATCACTCTTAAGAGTGAATTTTTCAACCATTTTTCCTGGCTCCGTGACCCCCTTGCCAGGTCCAACTTGGCTTCCAGTTCCGCTGCCAGCAGGCCGGAGCCAGTTCGCTTCAGGGTTGTGAAACGTCAGTGGCCTCGTGGGGGTCGCTGGCAAAACTATTAGGCCTAGACCTTACAGCACCTCTGCAAGCAAAAGACCGATCGAACACAGCCCCCTCCCCATACTTGGGCCAACCGAGCGGATCGGCATGGAGACGCAAGCCCATCAAGGCGCAGCGAAGAGAGGCTGGGGAGGTCTGTCCTGGCATGCAGCGATTCATGCCGTGACAGGCCTAGGAATCACCGGCCAGCAAAGCGATAGCGAACAGAGACAAGTCAACATCCTCAACACAGTTTTCCTGCTGGTTCTTTGTCCAGCCTGGCTACTGCTATCGAGCACTTATTTATTGGCCGGCCGCTGGCCTGCAGGTCTGCTGATGGCTGGGGGAGTGAGTGCCCTTGCAGTCCTGGTGATTCTGCATAGCCAGGGGCAGCTGAGCCTGCGCAGGTATGCCCAGCTGGGCCTGCCGTTGGTGTTCATCATTCCCATCGCCATTTCCCTCTGCCTTGCCGGCGAGCTGAAAAGCATCCTGGTCACCAACTGGTCGCTGGCGACGCCGCTGCTGGCGATCCTGCTCGACCGGCCCGCCGCAGGCCGCCGCTGGTTTGGGCTGCTGGTGGCCATCAATGTGGGTTTGATGTTCCTGCTCAATGAATTCAATCCCACAAGCGACTCTGCAGCCCTTTGGATCAAATTCTGGCAAATCTTCAATCGCATCGGCATGTTGGCGGCCATCTACATCTGCCTCGACTACCTACACCAGCAACACCAACAGGCCATTCAACAACTGGAAACCTTTGCGGCCACCGTGTCCCATGAGCTGCGCAACCCGCTCACCAGCGTGGGGCTGGGCCTGGCCCATGCCCTGCGCCAGGAGGACCAGCTCAGCGACTCCCAGCGGGTCGCCCTGAAGACCGCGCTGCAGGAAACGCACCGATGCCAGGGGATCCTGGGCGATCTGCTGGCCCTCAGCCGCGGTGGGCCCGACCGCCAGAGCCTCAGCCTCACCAGCCTGGATCCCTATCCGCTGATGGTGGCCATCGGCGAACCGCTGCGCGAACGCCTCGGCGTGGTGCTCACCATCACCAGCCGCGCGCCGGAATCACTGCGCTGGGTACTGGCCGATCCGGGCCGCCTGCGCCAGGTGCTGGAAAACCTGATCGAAAACAGCGCCAAATACAGCGATCGCCAGCAGCCCGTGGAGATCACGATCGCCGCCACGGCCGGCAACCAGCAGCTCCAGATTCAGGTGGCCGACCGGGGCGCGATGCTCTCGGGCCAGGATTGCCTGGCCATGTTCAAACCCTTCACCCGCCTGGCCAATGCCAGCGGCAAATCCGGCAGTGGCCTCGGGCTCACGGTGGTGCGGCGCCTGGTCAATGGCATGGGCGGCACGATCAGTGCCACACCCCGCCAGGGGGGCGGCCTGATCGTGACCCTGGCCCTGGTGCGCAGCGGCGTCCCCGCCACCGCGCCGCAGCGTCGCAGCTGAGGGGGTCAAGGAGGTCAAACCGGGGCAGCAGAGCACCGTCGTTGCCGATGGCCGATCGGCCCGGGCGGGACAGGGCTGATGGGTCTGCCAGGCCGGGTGGCCCGGGCCCAGGCAGCAGGCGACAGGGGCGGGCCTCCCCACCCGACCACGCCCTTGGCAGCACCAGCCCCCTCAGCGGACCCGCAACCCAGCCGCAAGCGTTGAGCCTGCGCAGTCGGCATGCCGTCACCAAGACAAGGCTGGGGCGAACTTTATTAATTTTGTCAAAAAAATAAGTTTGTGCCATCAGTTCCCTTCGGCAGTTGGGATATGCGCGCCAATCCCAGGGCGGGGCAGCGGATGCGGATTCCGCATCCACGGGCAGGACCATGGCAACTCCTGCCTACAAAACGATAAAATAAGCCCCGCCTCAAGCCCTGTTGCCATGATCCCAGGGTCCTTACGCAGGCCAGCCCCAAAAGCATGGCTGCGGTGGAGCAAGACGGTTCAACACTGGACCTGGGCCCTGCATCACCTGGGCTTAAAAGGGTTGCACAACCAACAGGATCAGCGCCAGATCCGGATCCTGAACGCCATCAATCTTCTTGCCATTCTGCCCTCGAAGCTGGTGCTGGGTTGTAGCTATGCCCAGGCAGATTTTTGGCCGGAAAGCCTGTTGATGGGCTCCACGTTTGCGCTTGTGATCGCCGTGATGGCCGGCCATCACAGGGGCCTGGTCAGCCTTGGCGTCTACCGCCAATGCACCTTGATCAGCTCCTTTGGCTGTCCCTTGATCCTCACGTTGATGCTGGGTGGTTACCACAACAGCTCCCTGGTGATGCTGTGGTCGTTGCTCACCCCCGTGCTGGCCATCCTGCTGGATCGGCCCCAGACGGCCCGGCTCTGGCTGGGTCTGTTCCTCAGCTTCAACCTGCTGGTGATCGGCCTGGATGATCCCCACAGCACGCGGGATCGCCTGGCCGCCCTGCACCAAGGCCTACTCGCCTTCAACGGCATCGGCGTTGCCCTGCTGATCTATGGCTGCCTCACCTACCTGCATCGCCAACAGCGGCAGGCCCTCGACCAGCTCGACCAGTTCGCCAGCCTGGTGGCCCACGAACTGCGCAGTCCGCTCACCAGCATCAGCCTGGGGGTGAACCACTGCCTGCGCCATCCCCAACCGCTTGGTCCCAGCCAGCTCCAGGCCCTGCAGACGGCCCAAACGGAAACCAAGCGCTGCCAGTCCATGCTCCACGACCTGCTGCAGATCAGCCGGGCCCCCGCCGGCGCGTCCGACCTGGTCCGCCAACGGCTGGATCCCTACCCCCTGCTGGTGGAGCTGGCCGCAGCCGCCCGAGAGCAGTTCGGCCGGCGCGTCCAACTCGTTTGCTCCCTCGGCGCAGCGGAGCGGCAGCTGTGGGCGGCACCCAACCCGTTGAAACAGATGGTCTGGAACCTGCTTGAGAACAGCGCCAAATACGCTGACCCCCAGCAGCCGATTGCGCTCGCCCTAGGCCCCGATCAGGGTGGCGAATCCCTCTCACTTGTGGTGGCCGACCGGGGCAACCAGCTCAGCCGCGAGCAGTGCCAGGCCATCTTTGCGCCCTTCTACCGCCTCTCAGGCACCAGGGACCAAAAGGGCAGCGGCCTGGGCCTCACCCTGGTGCGCCGTTTCGCCGAGGCCATGGGCGGCTCGGTCAGCGCCACGGCCCGGGACGGGGGCGGCCTGGTCATCCGCCTTTGCCTGCCCCGGGCCGGCCATCCGCCAGGGACCGGGCAACGGGCCAGGCCGCCCCTGGCCAGCGAGCCCAGCGAGCACCAGTTAACAAAGAGAGAGAGAGAGAGAGCGAGAGAGAGAGAGAGAGAACCTCTCCCTCACCGCCCCTTCATGATTCGCAATCACCCGCAGGAACGAGCCAGTGATCCCCCGAAGGAGTGAACAAGCGCCGCTTGTGCCGCCGAACCACAATTGCAGAAATCGCAACAACCAAACCACAGCAGGGGTTCTGGACAGCCTTTTGCGCTAGCTGCTCGAGCGTGATTATTTGAAACGCTGGAGGCCTACTGCGTCGCCCTAACTTATGTGCACCAGCCATGCAGCACATCGAATGGTTGCCACAACCCAGCCATTGCTTCGCCCATCGGAGCCCCTGATTCACTGGCAAGATCTCTGGCAAAAACTCTGCCGTTTTGGCATGCCCCTGCATGCCGATAAAGAATTAACCCAGAAAGTAATCGTTCTCAACCTTACAAATCTGTTTGGCATTTTACCCCTGCGCCTATTTCTAGGCATTAACTATGCGCTGATGGGCGAATGGCCCTCCGCCATCCTGATGGCCGTTGCCTTCAGCACCGTCAGCGGCCTGGTGCTGTTGCGGCTGGCCGGCAAACTCAGCTTCGCCTGGTATCGCGTCACCTCGCTGATCTTCACCTTCATTTGCCCGGTGCTGCTCACGTTTCTGTTGGGCGGCTATGAGGGCAGCAGTGTGGTGATCATCTGGTCGTTGCTCTGCCCCCTGCTCGGCCTGCTGCTCGATGAACCGCGCACGGCCATGACCTGGTTTGCCATCTTCCTCGGGGCCAACCTGCTCAGCCTCCTGGCCCAGCACACCCTGCTCAGCGCTGCCCCGGTGCCTCCGGCCTGGGGCAGCAGCCTGGAGGCGGTGCATGTGATGGGCGTGGGCACGATCCTGTTTTTGGGCCTGCGCTATTTCTTCAATCAGCGCCAGCTCGCCATGGAGAAGCTGGATCGCTTCGCCGCCGTGGTGGCCCACGAACTGCGCAACCCGATGACCACCGTGGCCGTGGGCCTGCGCCATGTGATGCGCGACAGCAGCGAGCTCAAACCCTCCCACCAACAGGCCCTGCAAGCCGCCGGAAGCGAAGCGGAACGCTGCAAGCGCCTGCTCAACGACCTGCTCGATCTCAGTCGCAACAAGCCCGAGCGGCTGCAGTTGTCCCTTCAGGACACCGACCTGCAGACCGTGCTGGTGGCGGTGGCCCGCAAGGCCTACCAATGCCTCGATGCCACGGTCAACGTGGCCTGCTCCCTCCCCCCCGAGCAGCGCCTGGCCCCGGTGGATCCGGTGCACCTTGAGCAGGTGATGGTGAACCTGGTGGAAAACAGCTGCAAATACGCCGAGCGCCACCAACCGATCGACCTCTCGATCGCCGCCGGTCCCCAGCCAGACCAACTCACGATCCAGGTCGCCGACCGGGGCAAGGGGCTCAGCCAGGCCGAACTGGACAAGATTTTCTCGCCCTTCTTTCGGGCCAGCAACGCCACGGGCAAAACTGGCAGTGGCCTGGGCCTCTATGTGGTGCGCAGTGTGATCGAAACCATGCATGGGCGCGTCTGCGCCTCGGCCCGGCCCGGCGGTGGGATCGTGGTGGCGGTGACCCTGCCCAGGACAGCGGCTTGAGGGAGTCCGGCATGGCAACGCTGCTGATCGTCGAAGACAACCTGCCCTTGGCCCAATGTCTGCGCCTGGAGTTGGAGGCCGAGGGGTTCAAGGCCGTCACGGCTGCCGATGCCGCCACCGCCCTGCTGCAGATGCAGGAGGCCGAATCGGTCGACCTGCTGGTGGTGGATTGGGACCTGCCCGACCTCAGTGGCCTGGAGCTGCTGCGTCGCCTGCGCAAACACAACTACCAGCAGCCCGTGTTGATGCTCACGGGCCACGATGAGGTGGATCGCAAGGTGTTGGCCCTGGAATCCGGTGCCGACGATTACATGGTGAAACCCTTCTCCTTCGATGAACTGCAGGCCCGCATCCAGGCCCTGCTGCGCCGCAGCAGCAATGGCGCCGCCGATCCGGGTGACAGTGGCGATCCGGCCCTGCGCAACCTGCTATCGGAGCGGGAATGGGACGTGCTGCAGGAACTGGGCCAGGGCAAAAGCAATGCTGAAATTGCCGAGGCCCTGTTTCTCAGCCAGGAAACGATCAAATCCCACATCAAGGCCCTGCTGCAGAAACTTAAGGCAAAGGATCGCACCCATGCCGTAGTGATCGCCTTCCAACAGGGCTGGCTCCATTAGGACCTGGCTCCATCAGGCCCAGTCTTCACTTGAATCGATCCCGTTGGCAGCCCGATTGATTGGGACCCGTCTAGATCAAACACACCCTTCATCAGAAACTGCCCTCATCGGAGACTGGCTTCATGAGGGGTCTGTCTTTTTGAGGGGTTCTCTCCAGCAGGGCCCGGGGGGATCAGCCGGCCCGGGAGCAAGGGAGAGGGCTGGCCTTCGGGCCCTGCGGATGCCAACAAAAAGGGCTGGGATGAATGGTCCCAGCCCTGGAGTCATGCCTTAGAAGTGTCTCTGAATTAATCAAACAAGGCCATTCAAGTCCTAGGGTTTCAGTCCCTTTTCAAGCAGGAAGGCAGCCAGATTACTGATGCTGCGACCCTCATAATCGGAGCGCTCAATCAGGGCGTGATACATGGCGTAGGGGATCGTGATGCTGATCCGCTGGGGGGCTCGTTGCACAAGTTGCAAACCGGTGGCGCGCGCTGGAGTTGATGGCATCGTGGCTGAATTGCCCAAGGGCATGCTTCGGACTCACCCAGTCTCTGCGGCATCGCCGCTGCTGTCTTCCCCGCAAGGAGTGAGCGCAGCACCTCCAATGGGGGATCCTCTGACTACAGCCAATCTTGCGAAATTTGCAAGCAATCGCCCCCTTGATGTCTGTTGTTTTCGCTACAAGCAACCAGCCCCGGCCCCGGGCGGTTCAGAAGCGAAAGCTCGTCTTCACCAGGGCGCCGAGCTGGCTCAGGGTCTGGCCCGCCGGCGTGAGCTGGCCAAAGGGACGGCTGAGATAAAACAGGGCCGGCGTCAGGCTGATCTGATCGCTCAATTGGAATTTGTACCAGGCTTCCATCACGGTGTTGCCGTCATTGGGGGTGGTGTCGCCGTTGCCGGAGGGAGTGCCGTTGAGGCTGGTGGCGAACACCGGTGAACCGACGGCGATCCCCAGGGCGTTGCCCTTGGCCAGGGCATCCTTCCACTGCAAGGCCAACAACCACGACTGGCTCTGGCTCAAGCGGCCCACCGGCTGGCCCGAGTAGCTCGTGCTGTTGAGCCCCACGCCGGCACTCACCGACGGCAGCCAGCCCGGATGCAACGGCTGCCAGTAGCCGCTGAGGCCATAGGCGTTGGTGCTGGCGGCGGCATTGAGGTCGATGGCCCTGTGGGCAAAGGGCGTGATCCCAGGCACCCCCTGGCTGAACGGTTGGACAAAGCTGTAAAGCGCCGCCAGGCCCCACTGGTCGGCCCCATAGGCCAGCTGCACGCTGCGCGAGCCGCCCGCACCCACGGTGCCGAGCCCCCCCTGGGCCGGGTCGCCGCTGGCGCCGTTGGAGGCCACGTAGTTGGTACTGAGGCTGAGGTGCTTGCCCTGCCACATCAGCCCGAAGCCAGGGCCGAGGTTCTTGTTGTAGGCAGCCGGGGCACCGTTCACGGTCATCACGTTGAGGATCGTGTCGGCCGGATAGGCGCTGGGCCACATGGCGAGCATGTCGTCCTGGCCTACCCGGGCCCCCACGGTGGCCGTGAAGCCCCTGCCCAGGGGCCATTGGTAGAAGAGTTTGTCGATCGCCAGGATGTTGGCGCCCGCATCACTTTCAAACGAGGCCTCCAACTGGGAAAGCCAGGGGAAATTCTGCAGGGCACCCAGGGGCATGGTGCCAAAGGGGCTGGCCCCGAAATTGCCGGCCCGCAGCACCGTGCGTAAGAGGTCCTTGCCGCGGAAGCTGGTGTTGAGGGCCAGCTCCAGGTCGTAATTGAGGGTGGTGCCGCTGGGCAGGTTGAGGGTGGGTTTGGTGACCGGACCGGTGTGCAGGAAGCGATTGGCCCCCAGCACGAACACCGCCAGGCCCGACAGGGTGGTGGTGGGGGCAAACTGGCTGGCTTCCAGGGCGCCAACGCGGCCATCCAGCCCATCGAGGCGCCCCTTGAGGATTGCCAACTCCGGCCGGAACTCCTGGACCAGCTTGGTGAGGGCCCCATCGGTTTCGCCGATGCGCTCCAGGCAGCCATTCAGGAGGGCAGCGGCCTCAAAGCGACTGATCGTCCGGTTGCCGGCAAAGAGGCCATCGCTGTAGCCGGCCACACAGCCATAGCGCTCCACCAGGGTGGCGAGGGCCTGGTAGGCCCAGTCGCTGGGGCGAAGATCGCCAAGCTGATTGAGGCTGGTGAGCTGGGCCTGGGGGCCGGCGTAACGGCCCACCTGGCTGACGGCGGCGGCCAGCTGGCTCTGGCCTGGGGAACCCGACCCAGACGACGGTGAGCCCTGGCCCGGCAGCGATTGGCTCTCCAGTGGCAGGGTCCGTTGGGCTTGCCGTCCCAGGGGCTGGGCGTCCCGGAGCGGGCGGTTGGATGCGGCGCTGGCGGGGCTGGCAAGCCACGGGCTCACCATCCAAACCAGAACTGGCGCTAACAGCAGCCGATGGGATCGCAGCATCAGGTTGGCCGCTAGCACTTCATTGATTGCGCTGCAAATTAGCGGCAACTCCGCCCCTGCAGCTGGCGTCAGAACACAATCGCGAAATCAATTTTGCTTCCAGGCCCACGCCACCTCACCCACCGGTCCGGGGCGCCGCTGGTCAGCCAGCCACTCCTCCAGCCGGCGAACAGGGAGCTCCTCGACCAGCTGATCCCCTGGGCCGACCCTCCGCACTGGCGGCCAGCCCAGTCAGCACCTGGAGATTAGCTAGGCCTGGCTAACCCTGAGTGCCGTGGCACTGGCCTCGATTGATCGCCAGCCCAACCCTATCAAGCCGAGCAAACAACAGGACTAAAACCATAGAGATCGCCCAAGAATGGAGCCATTTCGTGTCCCGATTAAACCGAGTTGCGAGCCGGATTGATCACTCAATTAACCCTGCGAATGGATGCCAACGGCCCTCAACAGGGCAGCCATTGGATCAGCAGATCCGCCCGGGAGCAACCCAAGACAAGCAGGCCAGCCCGATCAACCTGAACAAGTTGATCAACCGGCCGCTTCTCCAAACACCCCATCTGACAACAACTCTTTCACAAACTTTGACATGCCAGAAGCGAAACCTGCTGCTCCCAATCGATTGCCATCAGGCTTGCAATCAGGGCCCTTGGCCAGCCAGCCAGACAAGCCTCCAAGCCCTGTCCGGGCAGGGTCCCGGCCCCTGTCGCCCCATGGCCCAACCCTGACAGCGGCGCTAGAGAAGCCGGGGACTTGCCCTAAAGTGCTGAAAAAGCTGCGCCCTCCAGAACTAGGCCCTATGTCGCCGTAAATCCATCGACCTAATCCAGTCCTGCCGATCCCGGGCTGACAACTATTTAACAGAACGTTTCCTTATATCCCCCTTTGGGGATTGACCCCTCTGGCTGTGGTTTATACCGCAGGCTTGATCCCAGTCAGCCCCGGCCCTAGCCCCTGGCGCAGGCGCCCCGCAGCCCCACCGCGAACCACCCGTCGTTCTTGCTGGTCCGAGTCACGGCCCCGCTCGAATCCCCGCCCGTTCCAGCCCAGACCTCGCCGCCGCCAGCTCCCATTCCGTTGCCATGACCCAGGACGATCCCCTTCCCTTGCTGGCTGACCATCCGGCCTTCGTCGCCCTCTCCGCCCCAGCCCAACGCCGCCTGCAGGAGAGCAGTAGTCGCCGCAGCTACGGCCCCGGCCAGATGCTCTCCAGTGGGGCCCTGATCCCCAGCGAGGTGCTGCTGATCGTGTCCGGTGAGGCCAGGCTGTTGGCCCGCACCGATGGACGCCTGCGCACGGTGACCAAACTCGGGCCGGGCGAACTGATTGGCCTGGCCTCGCTGTTGCGGGCCTCCGCCTGCGAGGAGGTCAGTGCCTCCCTGGGCGTCGAGGCGATCGTGCTTCCCGATGCCCTGGTGCTGGAGCTGCTCCAAAACGAGCAGGGCTTTGCTGCCTGGTGCGCCGACCACCTCTTCCCCGCCGAGCTGGTGGCCCTGATCGGCCTCCAGTTGGAGCGCTATCCCCACGGCTCGGCGGCCCTGCCCGAGCTGTTCGCCAAGGCCCAGGAGGTCGCCATCCTGGTGCCTGCCACCCAAGCCGCCTTGGCCGAGCTGCCCAGCTCGATGCAGCTGCTGGTGGCCAGTCACAACATTGAATCCCACCCCCTCGGCGCCCGCCTGGACCCCAGGGCAGCCGTGCCCACCAGCCTGCCGCCCCTGCCGCCGCGGCTGATCGCCCTGCCCACCGACCTGTTTGCCGCTGCTGGGGGCCAGGCCCCCGGCCGTGACAGCGGTGGGACATCGGCCCTGCCCGGCACTGGCGCGGCCGACGGCGAGGAACCGGCCACCTATGCCGAGGCCGTGGCCCTGCCGCCCCTGGCCTCGGGCCTGGATCTGGGACAGCGGGATCGGCCCAGCTTCACGCTGCTGCGCGGCAGCGGCCCCCTGGAGGAAACCCTGGCCTGCTTCCAGATGCTGGCCGCCGAACTGAAGCTGCCCTTCCGCCGCGATGCGATCGAAAAGATCCTTCGCGATGCCCTGCGCCGCGGCCAGGCCCCCGACCTGCAGCTCTGCGGCAACATCGCCGCCCTGATGGGGCTGCATGTCAGCGGCGTCAAGGTGCCCGCCAGCCAGGGAACCCGGCTGCAAACGCCCGCCCTGATCCCCTGGCAGGAGGGTTTTGCGGTCGTACGCAGTTCCAATGCCCGGGGCCTGTTGCTGGCATCGCCCCGGGAGGGCTGGATCGAGCTGGCACCCAAACAGATTGAGGAAGCGTTCCCAGAGGGCATTGAATTGCTGCTACTGGAGCGCAGCAACACCAGCCAGGCCCAGCGCTTCAATTTCAGCTGGTTCTGGCCGGCCCTGAAGCGCTACCGCGGCGTGCTCACCCAGGTGTTGATCGCCTCATTTGTGGTGCAGCTGTTCAGCCTGGCCAACCCCCTGTTGATTCAGGTCATCATCGACAAGGTGATTAACCAGCGCAGCCTCGACACCCTGCAGGTGCTTGGCTTTGCCCTGGTGGTGGTGACCCTGATGGAGGGGATCATCGGCTCGTTGCGCACCTTCCTGTTTGCCGAAACCACCAACCGCATCGACCTGCGGCTCGGGTCTGAGGTGATTGACCACCTGCTGCGCTTGCCGCTCAGCTACTTCGACCGCCGGCCCGTGGGTGAACTGAGCACCCGCATCGCCGAGCTGGAAAAGATCCGCAGCTTCCTCACCGGCCAGGCGCTCACCACCCTGCTCGATACGGCCTTCTCGGTGATCTACATCATCGTGATGCTGTTCTACAGCGTGCTGCTCACCGCCATCGCCCTGAGTGTGCTGCCGATCCAGATCGCCCTCACCGTCATCGGCGCCCCCCTGTTCCGGCGTCAGTATCGCGATGCCTCCGAGGAGAACGCCCGCTCCCAGAGTCACCTGGTGGAGGTGCTCACCGGCATCCAGACGGTGAAGGCCCAGAACGTGGAAATGATCAGCCGGTGGAAGTGGCAGGACTTCTACAGCAAATACGTCTCCCGCACCTTCGAGAAAACGATCACCGGCACGGCCCTCACCGAAACCTCCCAGGTGCTGCAGAAGCTCTCCCAGCTTCTCGTGCTCTGGATCGGCGCCTCCCTGGTGCTCAAAGGCGAGATGAGCCTGGGCCAGCTGATCGCGTTCCGGATCATCTCGGGCTATGTCACCCAGCCCCTGCTGCGCCTCTCAGGCATCTGGCAGAACATCCAGGAGCTGAAGGTGTCCTTCGAACGCCTCGCTGACGTGGTGGACACCCATGAAGAATCGGACGACAGCGACAAGCAGAAGATCCCCCTGCCCCCGATCAAGGGCGAAGTCAGATTCGAGGACCTCTGCTTCTCCTTCAACCCCTCCGGTCCCCAGGTGCTCCGCCACATCGACCTGGTGATCCCGGCCGGCACCTTTGTGGGGGTGGTGGGCCAGAGCGGCAGTGGCAAGAGCACGCTCACCAAGATGTTGCCGCGCCTGTATGGGCCCACTAGCGGCCGCATCTTGATCGATGGCTATGACATCGACAAGGTGGAGCTCTACTCCCTGCGCCGCCAGATCGGCATGGTGCCCCAGGAGCCATTGCTGTTCAACGGTTCGGTGGCCGAGAACATCGCCCTCACCGATCCTGATGCCAGCAGCGACGCGATCATCCAGGCGGCGCATCTGGCCTGCGCCCATGACTTCGTCATGGAACTGCCCAGTGGCTATAGCAGTGGGGTGGGAGAGCGGGGCGCCGGTCTGTCCGGTGGCCAGCGCCAACGCATCGCCCTGGCCCGCACCCTGCTCAGCAATCCCCGCCTGTTGGTGCTCGATGAGGCCACCAGCGCCCTTGACTACGACACCGAACGGCGGGTCTGCGACAACCTGCTCGACAATCTCAACCACTGCACGGTGTTCTTCATCACCCACAGACTGTCCACGATTCGCCGCGCCCAGCTGATCGTGATGATGCACGAAGGCGCCATCGTCGAAACCGGCACCCACGATGAGCTGATGGAACGCCGCGGCCGCTATTACGCCCTTTATTGCCAACAGGAGGTTGCCTGATGTCCCCAGCGAACAAGCCCGGCGCAATCGTGCGCGCTGCCCAGAATGCCCTGGAACGGCGGGTTAAGAGCAGCCATGAAGAAATGGTTCTGCAGCAATCCCACTTCCTCACCAAAACAATCACCTGGGCCCTGATCGCCACCACCGGCTCGGCCCTGGCCTGGCTTTCCTTTGCCCAAACCGATGAGGTGTTGGTGGCCCCCGGCAAACTGCAACCGATCGGCGATGTCAAGGTGGTGCAGATGCCGGTGGGTGGTGTGCTGGACACCATGCTGGTGAAGGATGGGGAACGGGTCAAAAAGGGCCAGGTGCTGTTGCGGCTCGACAATGAGGCCAGCCTCGATCGTCAGGCCCGCACCCGCCAGTCAATTGCCGCCAAGGAACAGCAGCTCGCCCTCAAAAAAGTTGAACTGAACCGCTACCTCACCCTCAACGAAACCGAACAGGCCGTTCTCAACCAGAATCTCAGCCTCGAAAAGGAGATTCTCGAACGACTTGAGGCCCTCAAAAAAGAAGGTGCCTCAGCTGAATTGCAGTACCTGCAGCAGCGCAACAAGGTTCGCGAAGTCCAGGGTGACATCTCCAAGAGCCGGGTCGATCGGCTGCGCCAGCTGGCGATCCTGCAGCAGGCCGTGGAACAACTGAATGGGGAATTGGCTGATCTGCGCAGCAAGTTGACTGAGCTGGATGTCAACATCCGCTACCAGGACATCCGTTCGCCGGTGGATGGGGTGGTGTTTGATCTCAAACCCACCGGTGTCGGCTTTGTGGCCCAGGGCAGTGAGCCGGTGATGAAGATCGTTCCCTACGCCGCCCTGCAGGCCAAGGTGGAGATCGAAAGCAAGGACATCGGCTTTGTGCGCCTGGGCAAGCCCGTTGATATCAGCATCGACTCCTTCCCCTCCAACGATTTCGGCGTGGTGGAGGGAACGGTGAAATCGGTGGGATCGGATGCCCTCCCCCCTGATGAACAGCACAAGACTTATCGCTTCCCGGCGATGATTGCCCTAAATTCCCAGCAATTAAAGCTGAAATCGGGCATGAATCTTCCCTTGCAGGTGGGGATGTCGCTCACGGCCAATATCAAGTTGCGTAAGGTCACCTGGTTGCAACTGCTGCTGGGCGAATTCAAGGACAAAACCGATTCCCTAAAGCAGCTCTAGCCCCTCATTGGCACGCAGAAATCCCAGGCATTTTCCAGTGAAGTGCCTGGGATTTTTCATGGCAGAGCGCCCAACCCCGGGGCCAATTCCCTCTAGGCCCCCTTGAGGAGAGGAGCCCCGATCAGCAATCGCTGCAGCGAACGCTGACGGTCAGAGCTGGATGGCCTGTTCATCCTCAAAACACCACACCCAACGCTCGCCCGGTTCAATGCCCCGCATCACCTTGTGGCCTGTCTTGTGGTAGTGGCCGGTGGCATGGCGATTCTTGGAAGAATCACAGCAACCCACATGGCCGCACTCCAGGCAGAGGCGCAGGTGCACCCAGCGATCACCGAGATCCAGGCACTCCTGGCACACATGCACGGCCGGTTCCGGCAGGTCCTTGATGACGGCGAGGTGCTGGCAGGGGCGGCGTCCGGCAGGGGCCATCGGGGAGGGGTCAAGCGTTGGGTCCATTGAAGCGTGAATCCCGGCCGGGATTGCCTGCACCTGACGCCGGGATTGGGGGCCCATCAGCACCAACGGCCCTGGCCGCTGGCGATCCCCTCGGACCATTCCCGCTGCAGAGAGGGCGCCTAGCGTTTGACCACCCATGGATCTGGAAGGGATGCATCCCGATCAGCCGGCACCGCCCCCGGGACGCCCCGGCCCCATCGCCGCCGATCCGGAAGGTTCCAGCACCCCTGCCCACCAGAACGCCCGGCCCGAGGGCGGTTTGCTGGGCGCTTCCGCCGGAGGTCCTGGGGGTCTCCCCGGCAGCCCGAGCCCCGCAAGCCTGGCCGCGAAGGGGCTGCACTGGCAGTGCATCAGCGGCTGTGGCGCCTGTTGCCGGCTCGATCCCGGCGAGCGGCCAGAAGCCCTCGAAGCTCTCAACGCTGAGGAGCAGGAGCTGTACCTCTCGATGGTGGGAGCCGATGGCTGGTGCCGCCACTACGACACCGGGGGCCAGCGCTGTCGCATCTACGAGACCCGGCCGCGCTTTTGCCGCGTCAGCAATCTGGCCAGCATTTTTGCGGTGGCGGATGGCGAGGCCAATGGCTTTGCGATCGCCTGCTGCCGCCAACAGATCCGCAGCGAACATGGCGGCCGTGGCAAGGTGCTGAAACGGTTCGAGCGGGCCCTGCGCCAGCCTCCATCGCCCCTGGCCTAAGGCCGTTCCGCCCCAGCCCGCCCGACGCTTGCTCCATGGCCCCGGATCCCCAGCCCTCCTGCGAGACCGCCCCTGGGGAGGCCCACCCGGATGCCGCCGCTGCGGCCGCCACTGCCCCGGGCCCGGCCAACACCGATGGCGGGGCAACGCCGGCGGCCAAGGGCGACGCCACCACCTTCCTCTCGGTGTTTCTGGCCACCTTCAGCACGGTCTTCCTGGCCGAGCTGGGGGACAAGACCCAGCTGGCCGCCCTGCTGCTCTCGGCTGAATCCGGCCGGCCCCTGATCGTGTTCTGCGGGGCTTCCCTGGCCCTGATCTGCTCCAGCCTGGTGGGGGTGCTGTTGGGCCGCTGGTTGGCCCGCTTCATCCCGGCCCAGCTCCTGGAACGGTTGGCCGGCATCCTGATGGTGGCCCTGGGCCTCTGGCTGGGACGCCAGGCGGTACTGAGCTTCCTGCCCGACCCTGGTCTGGCGATGGGCACCCCCCCGCCCCTGGCCATCGCCCCGCCCCTGGCCGTCGTCCTGCCGCCGGGCCTGGCCCTTCGCTTGCTGGGCCTGCCCTAGCAACCCCAGCCCCAGCTCTCCCGTCAGTCCACCCCTGCCGCCGATCCGCCCCTTGGAACTTCCCCTGCTGGTGTCCACCTTTGCCACGGTCTTCCTGGCCGAACTGGGCGACAAAACCCAGCTGGCCATCGTCACGATCAGCGGCACCTCCAACCGCAGCGGCGCCGTGTTTGCCGGCAGTGCCCTGGCCCTGGTGTTCGCCAGCCTGCTGGGTGCCGGCGCCGGCGGCTCCCTCTCCAGCGTGATCCCGGCCAATGCCCTGCAGCTGGCCGCATCGGTGGGCTTTCTGGTGATCGGCCTGCGCCTGGTGATCAAGGCCGGTCAGAGCGAGGAGCAGGAGCCAGGCCCCGGCTGAGGGCCTGCGGCCTGGGGCACGGATTCACCGTTGGGGGCCGCCAGCCCTTGGCTGCCTAGAGTCGGGTGAATCTCACGTCCACCTGGGCCCCGCTGCACGCCCCGGCGGGCGGGCTTTCCCCCGCTGCACCCCATCTCCCGATGAAGTTTTCGGTCGCTGACCTGCTCGACCAGCTCCCCGGCCAGGAGCACCTGCCCGTTGCCAAGCTGGAAAAGGCGCTCGGGCTCACCGAAACGGGCGACCTGGAGCTACTGCGCATCGCCCTCACCGGCCTGGGCCGGGCGGGTGTGGTCGAAGAACACGAGGACGGCATCGCCCGCAGCACCGATGCGGGCCTGATCGAGGCGCGGCTGCGCTGCAGCAGCAAGGGCTTCTGTTTTGCCCTGCGCGACGACGGCGAAGAGGACATCTACATCCGTGATCACCAGCTGAACCACGCCTGGAACGGCGACCGGGTGCTGGTGCGCATCACTCGCGAGGGTGGCCGGCGCCGCTCGCCGGAAGGCAGCATCCAGTGCATCCTGCGGCGGCACACCACCAGCCTGCTGGCCCAGGTGGAGCAGCAGAACGACCGCCTGGTGGCCGTTCCCCTGGATGATCGGCTGCTCACGGCCGTGGAACTGCCCGCCAGCGATGCGGTGCACCTCAATCCACCGGAGGATGCGGTGGTTGAGGTGCTGGTGGACCGGTACCCGGTCGCCCAGCTGGCCCCCCAGGGCCACGTGGCCCGCAGCCTGGCGATCAACGCCGGTGAGGAGGCCGATCGGGACCTGCTGCTCACCAAGCACGGCCTGCACGGCCGCCCGGCCGCACCCCGCTCCAGCCCCAAGGCCATCGCCGACAAGGACCGGGACGATCTCACCGGCCTGCCCACCCTGCTGCTGGCTGGCTGGACGGGCAGCGACGCGCCGATCCTGCCGGCCGTATCGCTCGAAGAGATCGACAGTGGCCTGCGCCTCTGGATCCATGCCCCGGCAGTGGCGGAACGGATCAGCGCCGGGGGCCCCCTGGATCTCTGGCTGCGGGACACGGCCGAAGCCCTCTGCGTCGGGCCGGCCTGGTTGCCCCTGTTGCCCAGCGCCCTGGCGAAGGCGGCCGCCTTCGCGCCCGGTCAAAGCGAAGCGGCCCTGTCGGTGGCCCTCGATCTCGACGCCGATGGCACCCTGCAGCATTTCCGCTTCTGCCGCAGCCGGATTCGCCCCGATGGGCTGGTGGATGGGGCCGTGCTCCAGGCCCTGGCGGACCGCAAACCCAAGAGCCGCACCCTGCCCGCAGCCCTCAAGGGCCTCAAGGACCAGCTCCCCCTGCTGGAGCGCCTGATCACCCTGGCCGGCCAGCTGCGCGATCGGCGACTGGCGGCCGGCTCCCTCGACCTCGACCTGCCCGCCCCGGCGATCGACAGCCTCGGCGACCTGCGCGCCCCCGATCCCGACCTGGCCCGGGAGGGCTGGCTGCCCAGCTTCGACCCCGGCCAGGCCACCGCCCTGCTGCGGGAACTGACCCTGCCGGCCCATCAGGCCCTGGGCCATCACCTGGCGGCCCTGGAACTGCCCGCCCTCTACGCCATCAATCCGGCCCCCGACCCCGAGGACGTCAACGAGGTGGCCAAGGCGGCCCTGGCCCTGGAGATCCCCCTGGAGCTCTCGGCCGATGGCAATGCCAGCGCCCAGGAGCTGGCCACGGCCTTTGCCGCCACTGACCGGGCCCGGGTGTTGCAGCAGCAGCTCTGCGACACCGTGCGGCCCGTGAGCCTGGCCGCCGAACCGGGGCCCAACCAACTCGCCGCTGAGCCTCGGGCCTTTGCCCCCTGGTGTTTCCCGTCCCTCCACTACGCCGACCTCTGGAACCAGCAGCAGTTGGTGTTGCTTTTGAGCGAAGGCAAGGACCGTCCCTCCGTGCGCCACAAGACCCGGGTTGACCTGGCCGCCGACAGCTGCCACGGCACCATCGACTGGCCCCTGCTGGCCCCGAGCCAGCTCACCCCCTTCCTGGAGGCCCGCAGCGAAGCCCTGATCCAACGCCTCAACGCGCGTTCGCGCTTCGTGCAGGAGCTGCGGCTCGACAGCCTGGCCATGGCCCAGGCCCGCGAGGCCGAACCCCTGGTGGGCCAGACCCTGCAAGGGGTGATCAGCGGCGTGCAGAGCTACGGCTTCTTCGTGGAGGTGCCCCCCAGCCAGGTGGAGGGCCTGGTCCATGTCAGTTCCCTGGTGGACGACTGGTACGAATACCGCTCCCGCCAGAACCGGCTGGTCGGTCGCAAGAACCGCCGCACCTACATGCTCGGCGACCGGGTCGAGGTGATCATCCAGAAGGTGGATGTGCTCCGCCACCAGATCGACCTGGCCGTGGTGCTGCCCGGCGACGAGGAACTGACAGCCCCAGGTTCAACCGCAGACGCAGTCGCAACCGAAGCCCCAGCCGAGGATGGGTCCCAGGATCCAGCCGATGGCGCGGCCGGGGCCCCGGGCGAGGGCCAGCCGCTGGACAGCGCCCTGGACGCCCCCTCCAGCGAGGGCTAGACCCATGGCCCCCCTGGTACTGGCCGTGTCCGGTGCCTCGGGCCAACCCCTGGCCCAACGGGCCCTGCAGTTGCTGCTTGAGGCCGGCGAGCAGGTTGAGCTGGTCACCAGTCGCGGCGCGATCACGGTTTGGCAAGCGGAACTGGGCATCCGGGTGCCCAGCGACCCCGACGCCCAGGAGGCCTTCTGGCGCGAGCGCACCGGCTGCCGGAGCGGCGAACTGCGCTGCCACCGCTGGAACGACCAGGCGGCGGCGATCGCCAGCGGCAGTTTCCGCACCCGCGGCATGGTGATCCTGCCGGCAAGCATGGGCAGCGTCGGCCGCATCGCCGCCGGCGTGGCCACCGACCTGTTGGAGCGGGCCGCCGATGTGCACCTCAAGGAAGGGCGGCCCCTGGTGATCTGCCCGCGGGAGCTGCCCTGGAACCTGATCCACCTGCGCAACCTCACCGCCCTGGCCGAAGCCGGCGCCCGCATCGCGCCACCGGTACCCGCCTGGTACCACCGTCCCACCACGATCGAGCAGATGGTGGATTTCCTCGTGATCCGGGTGTTCGACTGCCTGGGCTACGAGCTCGGATCCCTGGAGCGCTGGCAGGGCCCGCTCGGCCAGGATCCTTCGGCCCCTGCCAGCAGCCCCGCCGATCCGGCGACGGCCAGCGCCCCACGACCCAGCCTGCAGGGGGCCGTTCCGCCCAGCGCAGGCCCCGCTTGCGGAGACCCGCCCCACTGATGCCGCCCGCCCAGATGCCGCTGGCCCGCCTGCTGCGCCGCCTGGTGCTGCTGCCCCTCCTGGCCCCCCTGCTGGCGGTGGTGCTGGTGGGAGCCCTCAACCCCAGGCCCTGGGTGGGGCTGCGGCTGCTGATCTGGCGCACCCCCGAATGGACGATCGGCAGCTGGCTGGTGCTGGCTGCCACCAGTGGCGGCGCCCTCAGTGCCACGGCCACGGCCCTGGCCCTCCAGGCCGGCAGCGCCGGCAGTCGCCGCCAACGGCATCGGTCGATCCCGGATGGCCGCTCCCGGGGGGGCTGGCCCTGGGGCCAAGGCGAGGGCCCCGGCGGGGGAGCGGCGGAAACCTGGGTGGATGGGCCGAGCCCGGAGCCGCCCGCAGCCTGGGGCCCCGACAGGCGCGAGCCAGCGGAGGCGTCCTGGCCAGGCCAGGCCTGGGCGGGCCCGAGCCGTGATCCGGGCGAGCCGCCCCCCACCCTCTCGGTGCCCTTCCGGGTGATCCGCCGCGGCACGGCAGCTGGAGCCGCTGACAACGCCGCCCCCGATCGGAGGCAGAGCGCCGGGGCCAGCCGGTCCCCAGGCCCCGCTGGTCCCGCCCAGGGATCCCCGGCTGATGCCCGCGACGGAACGCCTGCCCCCGGCAGGGGTTTCTGGCCCCTGAACCGCCGCCCCCAGGCCCAGCCGGGCCCGGCGGCAACGGACCCGGGCCCCCTCGACCCGGCGGCGGTGGATCGCAGCTGGATGCAGGAACCCGATGGGGAGTGGTGAGCGCCAAGGCGGCATGGGCAGCCCTTAGCTGGCCTCCCCAGACCCTTGTTGGCCAGGAAGCCACCGGCTTGCATCAAGGCTGGGCCCGCGCGCTAAGCCTGGCCGGCGGGCACCAATCCAGCCCGGTCGCCTGGGGCCTGGAATGGGGATCAATCCTGGCTGGGGTGAGGGGGCCTGACCCGAGCTCCAGTCCGTTGGACGGGCCAGGGACGGCCACGAGAAGACTGGGCCAGGCGCCTTCAGGGCGATCTTCCCTCCCTAAAGTTCAACCAGCAGTTCGCCTGAGGCCAGAGCCGGTGCCAGACTCCGCCACCCCCGCGCCCCAGAACGACGGGGCGGACAGCCCAGCAGCAGCAACCAAATCCGCCAAGGCACCTGCGGCAACTGGCGCAGCTGGCGTGGCCCCTGCCGCCGCCAAGCCCAAACCCCCCGCCCCCGAGGAGCAGCCCTTCGGCCAGTTTGTGCCCGGGCTGCTGCTGCCGGCCCTGGCCAAGGAGATCCAGTCCTACGGCGGTGGCGCGGTGGAGCTGCGCTTTGAGCAGGGGCCCATGCCCGTGGTCGGCAGCCCCTGCTCGATGCTCATGGGAACCTTTGCCAGCGGTCGCCGCTTCTGGCTCTGTTTCACCGCCGAAGACATCGGCTCGGCCAAAACGATTGCCCTGGCCGAAGCCGGCGCCGAGGCCAGCCTGCTGGAATCCTTCCTGATCGATGAGAAGAAGATGACCCTGGCCCTGTTGGTGTCCCGGGTGGTGTCACGGCTCAACGGCCAGAAGTGGCTCGGGGCCAACTGAGCTGACCCCACCGCGCCGCGGGCTGCGCAGCAGGGGGCAAAAGCCATGGCAACCAGGCCATTACAGCGGCGCCAGAGCTGACCAAGGGGCCCCTACGATGGGCCCAGATCCCGCTGCCGCGCTGCCCGATGGTGCCCCCCACCGCCACCGCCCTGCCCACCACGGGCCCCAGCCTCGGCACCCCCGATGCCCCCGCCACCAAGGCGCCGGTCAAGGACACGATCCTGACCCCCCGCTTCTACACCACGGACTTCGACGCCATGGCGGCGATGGACCTGCAGCCCAATGTGGTGGAACTGGAAGCGATCTGCGAAGAATTCCGCAAGGATTACAACCGGCACCACTTCGTGCGCCAGGGCGAATTTGAGGGCGCCGCAGACAAGCTCGATCCCGAAACCCGCCGCGTCTTCATTGAATTCCTGGAGCAAAGCTGCACCTCGGAATTCTCAGGCTTCCTGCTCTATAAGGAACTGAGCCGCCGCATCAAGGCCAAGAACCCCCTCCTGGCCGAATGCTTCGCCCACATGGCCCGCGATGAAGCCCGCCATGCCGGCTTCCTCAACAAGGCCATGGGCGATTTCGGTCTGCAGCTCGATCTGGGCTTCCTCACCGCCAACAAGGCCTACACCTTCTTCAAACCGAAGTTCATCTTCTACGCCACCTATCTCTCCGAGAAGATTGGCTACTGGCGCTACATCGCCATTTTCCGTCACCTCGAAAAGCATCCGGAAAGCAAGATCTTCCCGATCTTCAACTTTTTTGAAAACTGGTGCCAAGACGAAAATCGCCACGGCGATTTCTTTGACGCCCTGATGAAGGCCCAACCGGACACGGTGCGGGGCCTGCAGGCGCGCCTCTGGTGCCGCTTCTTCCTGCTGGCGGTGTTCGCCACCATGTATGTGCGCGATGTGGCCCGCAAGGAGTTCTATGAGGCCCTTGGCCTCGATGCCCGCGAATACGACAAGATGGTGATCGCCAAAACCAACGAAACGTCGGCGCGCATCTTCCCGGTGGTCCTCAATGTGGACCATCCCAAGTTCTATGTGCGCCTCGAGCGGCTGGTGCAAAACAACGAGGCCCTCAGTGCCGCCGACGCCAGTGGTGCTCCCGCGCCCCTGCGCCTGCTGCGCAAGCTGCCCTACTGGATCGCCAACGGCGCCGAGATGGCCAAGTTGTTCCTGATGGCCCCGATTCGCAGCGAGCAGTTCCAACCGGCGGTGCGCTGAGCCCGTCCGTCCATCGACCAGCTCCGGCCAGGCCCTTCCCCCACCCCCCATCGTTCCGTTGGTCGTCACCGTGACCCCTTCCAGCGCCAGCCCCTCGGGCCTGGCAAGCCGCCTTGATCAAGCCTGGCGATCGCCCCTCGAGAGCCTGCTCGGCCTGGGCAGCGCCGCCGGCGCCGACCTGGTGGAGGTGTTCCTTGAGCGCACCGACCACCTGGGGGTGCTGGCCGAACAGGAGCGGATCACCAGCGTCAGCCCCGCCTTCGGCATGGGCGCCGGCATCCGGGTGTTCCGCGGCGAGCGTGATGGCTTTGTCTCCACCAACGACCTGAGTGAGGCGGGCCTGCGCCGCGCCCTCGAGCAGGCCCTCGGCATGCTGGGCCTGGTGGCCCCCAGCGCCTCCAACCCGGGCCCCTCAGCCTTCCACGGCCTGGCCGACCTGCGCGATTTCGGCGGCAGCAAGGCCGACTGGCTCTCCGCCTGTCCGGCCCTGGCCGAGGCCACCAGCCGCCTGCTGGAGGGCACCGACCGCCTCGAGCGCCACGGTGCCCACCTGCAGGCCCGCCGCGGCAGCTACGCCCGCGACTGGCAGGAGGTGCTGGTGGCCGCCAGTGACGGCACCTTCGCCCGCGACATTCGCCTGCACCAATCCCTCGGCCTGACGGTGCTGGCCGCCGATGGCGACCACCGCGCCAGCGCCGGCCGCCGCTACGGCAGCTCCGGCCGGCCCTACCATCTGGCCAACTGGGATGTGGACGCCTCGGCCCAGGAGGTTTGCACCAGCGCCGGCACCATGCTCTATTCCGACTACGTGGAGGCCTGCCAGGTGCCCGTGGTGCTCGCCAACCGCTTCGGTGGCGTGATCTTCCATGAGGCCTGCGGCCACCTGCTGGAAACCACCCAGGTGGAGCGGGGCACCACCCCCTTTGCCGACAAGGTAGGCGAGCCGATTGCCCATGAGGCCGTCACCGCCATCGATGAAGGCCTCAGCGACGGGGCCTTCGGCTCCCTGTCCATGGACGACGAAGGCATGGAACCCCAGCGCACCGTGCTGATCGAAAACGGCATCCTGCGCCGCTTCCTCAGCGACCGGGCCGGCGAGCGCCGCACCGGCCATGGGCGCACCGGCAGCGGCCGGCGCCAGAGCCATGCCTTTGCCGCCGCCAGCCGCATGCGCAACACCTACATCGCCGCCGGCCCCCACAGCCCCGAAGACCTGATCGCCTCAGTGGAGAAGGGCCTCTACTGCAAAGCCATGGGCGGCGGCAGCGTCGGTCCCACGGGCCAGTTCAACTTTGCCGTGGAGGAGGGCTACTTGATTGAAGATGGCCAGCTCACCAAACCGGTGAAGGGGGCCACCCTGATTGGCGAAGCCAAGGAGGTGATGCCCCGCATCTCCATGTGCGCCAACGACCTGGAGCTCGCCGCGGGCTTCTGTGGATCGGTGAGCGGCAGCATCTTTGTCACCGTCGGCCAGCCCCACATCAAGGTGGATTCGATCACCGTCGGAGGACGTTGACCATGGACAAGCTTGACGCGCCGGCCCTGAGGAGCCGCATGGAGTCCTACGCCAAGGCCCAGGGCATCAGCCGCTGGGACCTGGGCGCCGCCAGCAGTAGTGACAGCTCCGTGCAGGTGGACCGGGGGGAAGCCAAGCAGATGAAAGCGGCCCAGCGCAGCTCGATCACGGTGCGGGTCTGGAATGGCGAAGGCCTGGTGGGCATCACCAGCACCTCCGACCTTTCCGATGCCGGCCTGCAAAAGGCCCTCACCGGGGCCAAGGAGGCCAGCGCCTTCGGCAATCCCGACGACTGCCCAGCCTTTTCGCCCCTGGCCACGGCGCCGCTGCAACCCCTGGAGCAGCCGTTGCATGAACCCCGCGGCATTCTTGAGCTGCTCAGCAGCCTCAAGGACGCCGAGCGCCAACTGCTGGATCGCCATCCGGCCCTGACCACCGTTCCCTACAACGGCCTGGCCGAACGCAGCAGCGAGCGGATCTACCTCAACAGCGACGGGGCCTGCCGCCAGCAGCAGCTCACCACCGCCAGCGTCTATCTCTATGCCCGCGCTGAACAGGCCGGCCGCAAACCGCGCAGTGCCGGTGCCGTGCGCCTCGCCTACGGCGCCGCCGACCTCGACATCGCCGGCTGCATCGATGAGGCGGCCGAACGCACCATTGCCCATCTCGATTACGCACCGATCAACACCGGCCACTACACCTGTGTGTTCAGCCCCGAGGCCTTTCTCGATCTGATCGGGGCGTTCAGCAGCCTGTTCAACGCCCGCTCCGTGCTCGATGGCGTCAGCCTCAGCAACCGCAGTTCCCTGGGCCAGAGCCTGGCCGTGCCCTTCCTCTCGATCGCCGATAACGGCCTCCACCCCGGCAACATCGGCGCGTCCAGCTTTGATGGCGAAGGCACCCCCACCCGCCGGCTCAGCCTGGTGGAGGGCGGCGTGCTCCAGAACTTCCTCCATTCCGAGGCCACGGCCCGGGCCTTCGGGGTGGCGCCGACAGGCCACGCCGGCCTGGGGGCCAAGGTGTCCGTGGGGCCGGACTGGTTTGAAATCGGCGCCACCCCTGGAGCGGCCGGGGCCGCCCAGACCCTCGATCGCCACGCCGCCAGCGGTCAGAGCGCCGCTCCCGGTGGGGGCCTGGTGCTGATCGACTCCCTCTCGGCCCTGCATGCGGGGGTCAAGGCCAGCCAGGGCTCCTTCTCGCTGCCCTTCGATGGCTGGCTGCTCCAGGGCGGCGAAGCCCGCTCGATCGAGGCGGCCACCGTGGCCGGCGACATCCGCAGCCTGCTCAACGCCATCGTTGGCTTTGAGGGCGAGGCCAAGGTGACCCCGGATGGCCTGTGTCCCCACGTGTGGGTGGAGGGTCTCTCGATCACCGGCGAAGCGTGATGGCGTTGCGGGCGCGGTTGCTGGGCCGCAGTTCTTGGGGCATAGGCCTGGGCTGATGCGATGAGGATCCTGTTCTGGGGCACCCCCGCCTATGCCGTGCCCAGCCTGAACGCCCTCGTGGCCGCAGGCCACCAGCTGGTGGGGGTGGTGAGCCAGCCGGATCGGCGCCGGGGACGCGGCAAGGAACTGGTGCCCTCGCCCGTGAAGGCGCGGGCCCTGGACCTGGGGCTGCCGGTGTTCACCCCTGAGCGCATCCGCCGCGACAGCGCCTGCCAGGCCCAACTGGCTGCCTTGGGGGCGGACCTATCCGTGGTGGTGGCCTTCGGCCAGATCCTGCCCCAGGCGGTGCTCGACCAGCCGCCCCTGGGCTGCTGGAACGGCCACGGCTCCCTGCTGCCCCGCTGGCGCGGCGCCGGCCCAATCCAGTGGTGTCTGCTGGAGGGCGACCCCCAAACCGGGGTGGGGATCATGGCGATGGAGGCTGGACTTGACACGGGCCCTGTGCTGCTGGAGCAGGCCCTGCCGATTGGCCTGCTGGAGAACGCGGCCCAACTGGGCGAACGCCTCTCCCAGCTCACCGCCGAGCTGTTCGTGGAGGCCCTGCCGCTGATCGCCGCCGCCGGTCCCGGCCCCGAAGCGGAGCGGCTCGCCCGCCTGGGGGTCCGCCCCCAGGCCAGCGAAGGGGTCACCACGGCCCGGTTGCTCACCAAGGCCGACCAGCAGATTGATTGGGCCCAGCCGGCCCTGAAGATCCATCGCCGCATCATGGGCCTCTATCCCAACGCCCAGACCAGCTGGGGCGGCAAACGGCTCAAACTGCTGGCCACAGAACCCCTGGTGCACCGGCTGGCGCAGCAGCTCAGCCCAGAAGCGGCAAACCTGCTCCGCCACGATCCCGCCATCCAGGCGGCTTGCGCTGCCGCTGCCGATCCCTCCGCCGCCAATCCTGCCGATGGAGCCGGCCCTGGGCCCGCCCCCGGCACCGTGCTGGCGGTGGTGAAAGACCTGGGTCTGGTGGTGGCAAGCGGCGGCTGTCCCCTGGTGCTGCGCACGGCCCAGCTGGAGGGCAAGGGGGTGGTCAGCGGCCAGGCCCTGCTGCAACAGCTGGGGGCCAAGCGGGGAGATCGGCTCGGCCCGGATCGAGCGAACCAAGCCTGACGCGCTGGCCCAACGAGAATCCCCATGGGCCGGAACGGCCGTTACCCAAGCCCGCCCGCCTGCAAGCCGAAACACCCCCACCGCCTGGGCCAGCACCTAGCCTCTCCCTACCTGGAGCATGGCTTGTCCCATTCCAAGCCCGATCCCCTGGCCAGTGCCATCCGGCCAGGGCTGGCACCCAAGGGAGAGCCGGTTCCCAAAGGGATCCCATCATTCCAATCATCTGGAGAAATCCTGTTCTGACAGACAAGCAGCGGGAAACAAGGTCTGAAGGAATAACCTCTGAGGAGAAAAGCTCTTAGGAACCAACCACAGCGAGAACAAGTCCTTAGAACACAAGCTCTCAGAACACAAGTCCCGAGACAACAGAGTCCGACACCCAAGATCTGAGGAAAGAAATTCCAGAGAAGCCCGTTCGAAGGGATTAACCCTTCCGCCAACACTCATTTTTGCGATAGCCCAGATTGAAACCAGCCCCCAGGCCCCCCGTTCAGCCAACCACCCTGCCATTGATGGGGCTTGCCACCACGTGCCGCGATCGAATAGCGCCCTGCGGGGCAGTCGCCCGGCCCCCCATGCCTGAGCAGACAGGGTGACAACCCCTCCCGGCAGGAGCAGCACCCAGAACGCTCCGCTCCAGCACGTCGACCCCTCCCAAGGCCCAACCCGGGGTCGGCGCCGGCAGAACCCGGCGGGCGCGCAAAGTCCCTGGTCCCCTGAACAGTCCAGGCAACCGGCAAGGCCCCGCAAGCCTGCCTGGAACCTTTACGGAGTGTCACCAGGGCGCTGCACTCTCCAGCCAGGTCTGCGGCAAGCACCAGCCCCTCGCGGCAGCGGGGTTGGGATCAGGTCGGCCGGCGTGCCCGCGGCCCCAGCCATGCCGATTCATTCCCAGCTTTCCCCACCATGACCGTCAGCGTGATCACCCCCACCAGGCTGCTGCCGGACCGCATGGGGATGCTGGTGGAACTGAACCAGAGCCTGCGCCGTAACCGCTGCCCCATCGAGCATGTGATTGTGGTGGATGGCAACCCTGGGGCTGCCATTCCGGCGGAACTTAACGATCAGGCCACGATCGTTGCCAGTTCCCGGCCGATCGGCCAGGCCGCTGCCCGCAACCTCGGCCTGGTGGTGGCCCAAGGGGAGTGGATCACCAGCGCCGATGACGACGACTGGCTCCATCCCCACTCGATTGATCACCGGCTCGAAGCTCTGGTCAGCCGACCGGATGCCCTCTGGGCCGGGGGCTATTGCACCGACGATGACAGCGTTGATCCGGAAATCATGCCGGCGGGATCCTGCCCTGCAGGAGCCATCTGGCGGGCCTGGCCCAGCCCCCACCACCCGATTCCCCTGGGCCCCACAACCCTGCTGGTGCAGGCCAACCTGCTCAAACGGGCCGGCGGCTGGATGGGCCTGCCCCAGGGCGAAGACATCGGCATGATGATGGCCGTCACCAGCCTGGCGCCAGGGGTGGTGATCGCGACCCACGTGTATCACATCCGCCTCCATGGCGGCCAGATGACCAAAACCAGTTGGTTTGATGATTTGGAATTACTGGCCCGTCGCTGCGCCTGGGACCGGGGAGCCTCTATTTTGTGCCAAAGGCAATCGCCCAGGGTTCTAGCACCAACGCCCTAGCCAAACAAGATGACAACAATTTAGTCCCCTTAGAAAAAGAACTTCACGCCCGCCTCAATGCCGTTTTCGTTGACATCAAAGGCGTTCGGTTGGGATGCCCCGTTGCTGCCACCCAAGTGGAGGAGGCGCCAGGAGAGGTTGAGCTGGGTGCTGTTGCCAATCGCGTAACCGAAGCCGGCTTGGGCATTCCAGGAGAGGTTCTCCGGCTGGTCGATGCCAAAGCCGCCGATGTCGCCGCGGGCAAACAGCCGCAGCCGCGGCGAGAGAAACAGCATGGCCTGGGAGCCCAGCAGGGGTTGGGCAACCGTGGAGCTGAGCTCTCCGTAGCGGGTGAAGCTACCGGCGGGGCGATTGAGGCTGAAACTGTTGTTTGGACCGGTGACCGTGAGGCTGGAGCCGGATCCCTGGCCTTCCAGGCCAAGGTCGTACTGCACGTTCACGAGACGGACCCCGGCATAGGGAATCAAGCTGAAGCTGCCGGGCCGGGCCACCGCCGATTCCCGCTCGCCGAAGCGATAGCGCAGGGCCAGGTCGTAGATGCCTTGCACCAGGCCCATGCTGGCGTTGATGGAGGTCGAACCGATCGCGACGCTGGCGCTTTTGCGGCCCAAGGGCCCAAAGCTCCCGTCCGCGTTGAGGCCGCCCCGGCTAACCCCTTGGGCTCCTTGCAACGATAGATAGCTGAGGTCGGTCAGCAGGCCTAATCGCCCGTATTCCACGCTGCCGCGCAGGCTGGCAAGGGCGGTGAGGGGCTGGAGCACCTGGCCCAGGTCAAGGTCAAAATCGGTGCTCAAGCCCCGCACCGTGGCGGTGCCGCTGGTGCGCAACGGGGCCAGGCCATAGAGCTCCACCGTGCCAGCCCAAGGGGTTGGCATGCCTTGGGGGCCAGGGCTAGTCGGGCTGCGATTAGGACCAGCAGATGGGGAGTTTGGCCCGCCAGGGGCCTCCGCCGGGGCCTGCCCCATGGAGATGCCCCCCTGAGGATCGGCAGCCAGGGCCCCGGGGGGCGCCATGGTCAATCCAAGAAGCCCCGCCAGCACAAAGACACTCGTCGTGAAAATCGGGGTTGATGGGACGTGCACAAAGGATTAAGGCGATGAACAAGCATTAGGCTCGGCGTCACTATAGGAATGTTGACTGCCGCCGCTTATCGGAATGCGTTGTGCTGTACGATTGCATCAGCTATACCTCCATTGGTTCTCTTCAGCATGGAGAGCTCTAGATTCAGGTGGTTAAGTCATGCGGCACTGGTGGCCAGCTTTTCGATCTTCAGGCCACCCATAACTCGGGCAAAACTGCAGCGGGCAGGGCAGATTGGCGCTGGCCTCCTCTTGCTGGCGTTTTTGTTTGCTCAACCGGCGGCCTCACCCGCCGCCGAGGGCTTGTCCTGCCCTAGTGGAATGGTGGCCATTCCAGCTGGCCGCTTTCGCATTGGAGCCGCGGGCCAGTTGGCGGAGGAACGGGAGGCTGATGGGGTGCGTCTGTCCTCCTTTTGTCTTGGCAGCCATGAGGTCACAAACCAGCAATTCGCCGCCTTTGTGGCCGCGACTGGTTACCGCACCGTGGCGGAACGCCCCCTCTCGATCGAGCAGTTTCCAGGCCTTTCCCCTGGCGAACGGGAACCGGGTTCCTTAGTTTTTCAGCCCGTTCCGGGCCCAGGTCCGATTGAGGAACTCAGCTGGTGGCATTGGGTGCCAGGGGCGAACTGGCGCCATCCCGAGGGTCCAGGCTCGGATCTCCAGGGCCGGGACCAGCATCCCGTGGTGCAAGTGGCCTACGAGGACGCGGAGGCCTTTGCCCAGTGGGCAGGTGCCTCCCTGCCCAGTGAAGCCCAGTGGGAGTTTGCCGCCCGGGGGGGCCTCAAGGATCGGGTCTTCGCCTGGGGCAACCGCTGGGACCCCCATCGCGCCAACACCTGGCAGGGCCGATTCCCGACCACAAACACTGGGGACGATGGCTTCGCTGGCCTCGCCCCAGTGGGGTCGTTCGCGGCCAACGGCTATGGCCTCTTTGACATGACGGGCAATGTTTGGGAATGGACCCGCGATTGGTATGGCGTTGGCCATCAAGGCCTCGCTGGCCGCAGCGATCCGGTTGTCAGCAACACCGTGGCAACGGGCGATCCCCGCGATCCAGGGGTCGCCAAGCACGTGATCAAAGGGGGGTCCTTCCTCTGCTCTGAGACCTACTGCAGCCGGTATCGGCCCGCGGCCCGGGAGGCCCAGAGCCCAGACACCGGCACCTCCCATATCGGCTTTCGCCTTGCGAGCTCGGGATCGGCTACCGCTTAGCAGCAACGATCCGACCGTCCTCGCCCGTCCCAACCGTTCCTCACCCCCTTTGGTTCAATGGCTGCTCCCAACTCCAACGGACGATTCGCCTGGATTGGGGCCATCGGTGGCTGGTTCGGGGTTAGGGGCAGGCGCGGCCTGATGGCCCGCCTCGGAGCCCTGGGCCTGGTGGCCGTGCTGGTGGGCTCCCAGGCCGGCTGGTTACGGGCCGAAGCCCAGCAGCTGATCAAAGGCACACTCGGATCCCCCAGCGCCAGCGCCTCCATCAGCGGAAAACAGCTGCCTGCCCCAGCGCCACCCTTCGGGGGAGTGATCCAGGAGGGCGCCCTGCAGTCGAAACCCTGGTGGGCGCCCCAAGTGGTGCCTCCCCAGCAGGCCCCCAACGTGCTGCTAATCATCACCGACGACGCCGGATTCGGGGTGCCCAGCACCTTTGGCGGCGTGATCCCAACCCCGGCGATGGACCGGGTGGCCAGAGCTGGGCTGCGGTACAACCGCATGTTTTCGACGGCGCTGTGCTCCCCCACCCGGGCGGCCCTGATCACCGGCCGCAACCACCATTCGGCCGGTTTCGGCGTGATCTCGGAGCAATCCACGGGCTTCCCCGGCTACAACAGCATCATCGAGCGGGACAAGGCCACGATCGGCCGCCTGCTCAAGGACAACGGCTACGCCACCGCCTGGTTCGGCAAGGACCACAACGTGCCCACCTTCCAGGCCAGCCAGGCAGGCCCGTTTGACCAGTGGCCCACGGGCATGGGCTTCGACTACTTCTATGGCTTCGTGGGCGGTGATGCCAACCAGTGGCAGCCAAACCTCTTCCGCAACACCACCCAGATCTATCCCTTTGAGGGCAAAGCTCCCGGCAGCTGGAACTTAGTCACGGCGATGGCCGATGACGCCATCGATTACATGGGGCGCATGCACCAGATCAACCCCGCCAAGCCGCTGTTCATCAAATACGCCCCCGGAGCCACCCACGCGCCCCACCATCCCACCCAGGAATGGGTGGACAGGATCCACGCCATGCATCTGTTCGATGACGGCTACGAGAAACTGAGGGAGCGCATTTTTGCGAATCAGAAAAAACTCGGCGTGATTCCCAAGGACGCCAAACTGGAACCCTGGCCGGCAGACCTGATCACCCCCTGGGACCAGTTGAGCCCAGACGCCAAAAAACTGTTCATTCGCCAGGTGGAGGTTTTTGCCGCCTACGCCGCCTACAGCGATTACGAGATCGGCCGGGTGATCCAACAGTTCGACAACCTAGGCAAGCTCGACAACACGCTGATCCTCTACATCAACGGCGATAACGGCACCAGCGCCGAAGGCGGGCCCCTCGGCACCCCCAATGAGGTGGCTTTCTTCAATGGCCTCAACAAGCTGCCCGTTGAGGTGCAGATGAAATTTTACGACCAATGGGGCACTGATCACACCTACAACCACATGTCGGCCGGCTGGTCCTGGGCGTTCGACACCCCGTTCACCTGGTTTAAGCAGAACGCCTCCAAGCTTGGGGGCGTGAACCAAAACATGGTGGTGTCATGGCCGGCGCGCATCAAGGACAAGGGCGGGCTGCGCGAGCAGTTCGTGCACGTGATTGATGTGGTGCCGACGATCCTCGAGGCAGCTGGCTTGCAGGCTCCAGAGGTGGTCGATGGCATCCCCCAGAAACCAATCGAGGGCACCAGCTTCCTCTACACCTTTGACACCAAAAATGCCACGGTGCCGTCGCGCCACAAGACCCAGTATTTCGAGATGTTTGGCCAGTGGGCGCTTTACAACGAGGGCTGGTTACTGAGCACCAAGGTGAACCGCGCCCCCTGGGACGCCTTCGGCCCGGCTAACCCGGATCCCCTCAATAACCAGGTGCTTGAGCTCTACGACCTCTCCCATGATTTCAGCCAGAGCACCGACCTGGCCGCCAAGCATCCCCAGAAGGTCAAGGAACTCAAGGAGGTCTTCGTGAGCGAAGCGAAAAAATACCAGGTTTTCCCCCTCGATGCCTCGGTGGCGGCGCGGATTGTGGCCCCCCGGCCCAACATCACCGCCGGTCGCAGCGAGTTCGTTTACACCCAGCCGATGGTGGGGCTTCCCCAGGGCGATTCGCCCCTGTTGCTTAACAGCTCCTACACCGTTACCGCCGACATCGACGTGCCGGCCGGTGGCGCCGAGGGCATGCTGCTCACCTCCGGCGGCCGCTTTGGGGGCTACGGCTTCTACCTCAAAAACAACAGGCCGGTGTGGCTGTGGAACCTGGTGGATCTAGAGCGCCTCAAGTGGGAGGGCAGCGAGCCGCTTACGCCAGGCAAACACAAGGTGGAGTTCGATTTTGTCTATGACGGTAAGGGGGCGGGAACCCTGGCCTTCAACAGCTTCAGCGGCGTGGGAGGGCCTGGCACCGGCACCCTCAAGGTGGATGGCAAGGTGGTGGCCACCAAGACCATGGCCAAAACCCTGCCGATGATCCTGCAGTGGGATGAGAGCTTCGACGTGGGCTCAGACACGCTCACCGGTGTTAACGACGGGGACTACCAACCACCCTTCAGGTTCACAGGCACGCTGAATAAGCTCACCATCCGGCTTGACCGCCCCAGCTTGTCTGCTGCTGACATCAAAAGCCTTGAGGCTGCGATGCGCACCAAAGCGATCAGTGAGTGAGAGCGCCTCAGGAACAGCTGAACATCCAGTCAACTCACGATCGATCGAACGTTGCGACTGGGGACTAAGGCCCTGGGGTCACTCCCCTATCCAGCAGACAGTGCTTCAGATCGCCAAGCCTCAAGAGAGTCTCTTGAGGCGAGAAAGACAACCATACAGATTTAACCTTTTCAACTCCTAGCAATTACCCCTAGGAACCGCCTCTTTAATCAGGCAAGTCAATGCAAATGGCCAGGGCCTGGCTATCCGCTAAGCCGGACGACTGCGCCGGATCGGTGCTTCTGCCCCCCGGCCACCGGCACTGCGGGGGCCCCGGGCCCGGCCTCCAGCACCGCCCCCAGCTCCACCACGGCCGCCGCCACCGCCACCACTGCCTCCGCCACCACCGGAGCCGTAGGAACCACCGCCACCACCACCACTGCGCCCGCGAGAGCCGCCCTTACCGCGGCCGCCACTGAGGTCGAGGGGTGGGGCCGAAAGAATGGTGGGTTCAAACCCGGGCACCTCTTGACGCGCCAGGGGATTGCCGATCATCCGTTCAATCGCCCGCAGCAATTCGTGCTCTTCGGCCGCCACTAGGGAAATGGCGTGGCCACTTTGGCCGGCCCGGCCGGTGCGGCCGATGCGATGCACATAGTCTTCGGCCACATTGGGCAGGTCCAGGTTGACCACATGGGGCAACTGCTGGATGTCGATGCCGCGGGCGGCCAGGTCGGTGGCCACCAGCACCCGCACCGCGCCGCTCTTGAAGTCGGCCAGGGCCCGTGTCCGGGCCCCCTGGCTCTTGTTGCCATGGATTGCCGCCGCAGCGATGCCTTCCTTGATCAGCCGTTCGGCCATGCGATTGGACCCGTGCTTGGTGCGGGCAAACACGAGCACCTGCTGCCAGTTGTTGCTGGCGATCAGGTGATGCAGCAGATCGGGCTTACGGGCCATGTCACAGGGATGCAGCACCTGCTCGACAGAGGTGGCCGTGCGGTTTTCCGGGGTGGCCTGTAATTGCACGGGGTTGTGCAGGAGGCCCGTCGCCAATTTGCGAATTGAGGGGTTGAACGTGGCCGAGAAGAGCAGGTTCTGCCGCTTCGGTGGCATCAGGGCCAGAATTTTTTGAATGTCGCGGATGAAGCCCATATCGAGCATGCGATCGGCCTCATCCAGCACCAGGATCTCAACCCGATCCAGCCGGATCGCGTTCTGCTGGTGCAGATCCATCAGCCGACCGGGGGTGGCCACGAGCACATCGGCACCACGCCGCAGCCGCATCATCTGGGGATTGATCTTGACGCCGCCGAACACCACATCGGAGCGCAGATCGAGATAGCGCCCGTAGGCCGCCACGTTCTCGGCCACCTGGGCAGCCAGCTCCCGGGTGGGGGTGAGCACGAGAGCCCGCACGATGTTGTTGCGGGCATGGGGACCGTGGCGCAGTCGCTCCAGCATCGGCAGGGTAAAACCCGCTGTCTTGCCGGTCCCGGTCTGGGCGGCGGCCATCACGTCATGGCCGGCCAGCACGGCGGGAATGCATTGCAGCTGAATCGGCGAAGGGCTGCTGTACCCCTTGGCCGCAATCGCTTCAAGCAGGGGCCGGCACAGGCCCAGGGAGTCGAAGTCGGCCTGCGGGGTCGCAGCCGCGGCGGGATCAAGCGAGGGCGATTGGAGGCTGGCGCCTGGCTCCTGGCCCGGAGCGGGGTGGGTCAGGAGAGCGATGGCATGCCTACAAGAAGGTGCCCCCACCCTAGGGCTGCCCCGGGAGGGCCTAGCCAAACCTGCGTCACCGATCCCCCTAACCCGAACGGGCCTTGCCCCAGTTCCCCAGGCGAGAGCAGGACCCATCAAGGCAAGTGGCGCTTGGGTAGGGGGATCAGCAGACCGGCTCGAAATGGCTGCAGCGCTGACAGGGCCCATCCGGCAGCACGGCACAGCGCAACAACGGCGAGCGGGCGTTGAAGCGGCAGTTGGGATCGCCGATCACCCAACGGCCCTGCCACCAACGGGCCTCGGCCGGCTGCCGTTCAGCCTTCACCTGCAGGGCCACACTGGCGAGCTCGTAGCGGCCATTGCGCAGCTGGTAGCGGTGGTGCCGCTGCAGCACCAGGAAACTGCGGTCCCCCAGCTCGAGCCAGCGGCCGGGAAAGGGCACCTCCTCCAGCTCCAACTGCTCCAGCAGCTGGCCGGAGCCGGCCTGGCGCAACTCCACCCGCATCAGGAGGGCGCCTGGGTCAGGGGATCGGCGGGGACGGGTTTGCGCGAGGAAAAGCCCCAGGCAAACAGCAGGCCCACCACACTCAGCAGCACCCATTCCGGCGGCACCAGCTGGGGGGCAAGCAAGCGCACGATCAGGCGCACCCCCACCAGGCCCACAGCCAGATAGCCGGCCGCCTCCAGGTGGCGGAACACGGCCAACCAACGGATGAACAGTCCAGCCGTGAGCCGCAGGGCCACAACCCCGATTGCCGCCCCAGTCATCACCAGGGGCAACCGGTCGCTCACCGCCACCGCAGCGGCCACACTGTCGAGGGAAAAGGCCAGATCAGTAAGGGCCAGGGTGGCTATCACCGAGACCAGGCCCCGGTTATGGGGCGCCTGGGCCTCGCCATGGGCATGGGGCTCGCCTGGGGGCCCATCGCCCGGAGCCGGATCGTCGCTGGCCTCCTCGCTGCGCAGTAGCGGCAACAAGCTGGTGGTGGCCAGCCACAACAGGTAGCCGGCCGCCGCCAGCTGCAAGGGCCAGAAGTCAATCACCCACTCGGCAGCGGCGATCAGGCCGAGGCGGAACACCAGGGCAAGGGCCAGACCCAGGTTGAGGGCCTGGGTCTGGCGCGAGGGATCCTTGAGGCCGCGGGAAATGGCCGCCAGGGCAATGGCGTTGTCGGCCGAGAGCACCACCTCCAGGGCCACCAGCAGGGGCAGCAGAACCAGCACTTCACCCCACTGGTCCGCCGACTCGATCAGGGGCGTGATCGTGGGGATCGCCTGCGCTTCCATGGGTTCTGCAGCACAGCCGAAGGAGCCACTCTAGAAAGCCTTGACCCAGCCCAGGGAGCACCCCAACGCCATGCAGCTCCAGGTTCAGCTCGTCCATGCCAGCGAAGGGCGCTTTGTGGTGCAGGTGAGCGGCTGGAGCGGCCACCAGGGCCTGGGCAGCGCCCTGGGCGAAGCGGCCAGCGCCGAAACGGCCGAAGACCGGGCCATAGCACGGCTGCTCAAACGCCTGGCAGCCGATCAGGGTTCTGGCGTGCCAGACACCACGCGGCAAGGGGCCGCGGAGGCTTCAGAGCAGGACCCGATCCCCGACCCACTGGGGCACCCAGCCCAAGGCCTGCTCCCCGGCCTGGCCCCTGCCGCCAGCCCCATGGCGCCAGCGAGCTCGCTGCCAGCGCGACCCGGCCCCCGCGAGCCGGCCCTGCCGGGGTCCAGACCCAGGCCGATCCGAACCCCGGGCCAGCCGTCCCCCCTGCCGGACGCCGTGGTGGCCAAACCAACCGCTGGCCCCGTTCAGGCGCTGGCATGGGACACCGGAGACGGGAGCCCAAGACCCACACCAGTCCAAGGAAGCCAACGGCAGCCAGCCAGCGGCCTGGGTCCTCAGGCGGCACCAGGGAGTCCCACCGCAAACCCAGACCCGGCCCTTGCGATGTCAAACCGTGGGCCAGAGGCTCCTGCAACCCCGACCCAAGCCAGTCGTCCTGATCCCGGCACCGATCCCCCGGCCGACCCGGAGGACTGGAGCGATGAACTGGCGGCACTGGATATCCAGCTGCAACGGCTGGGCTGGCAAAGGGAGCAGGAGGCGATCTACTTGCAACGGGCCTACGGGCACCCCAGCCGCAGCCGCTTGACCAGCTACGGGGATCTGGTGGCCTATCTGGCGGCGGTGCGCCAGTTGCAGGCCCCAGCCGATCCCGCCCTGGTGGCCGTTCCGCTCAAGCGGGTGGATCTCCTGGCGATGATCGATGCGCTGCTCACCCAACTCGGCTGGGATGCGGCCCAGGGCCGCAGGCTGCTCGAAACCGAGTTCCAACGCTCCAGCCGCCAGCAGCTGAACAACGAAGACTTGCTTCGCTTCAACATGATTCTGGAAGGGGAGTTGATCGCCTCGATGGCAGCAACCTGAGGGGAGCAGAACCCAACCGGTCCCAACCAGCCGAACACAGACTTAGGGCACTAGGGAGTCGAAACAAACGTATGCAACGATTGAAAGCAAGCCGTCGCAAGACAAAATACAAATGGGAACCAAAGGCGGCAGCAGATAGTCGATTCAATCACAAAAAACGATAGACCACACAAAAACCAGGAAAGCCCCAGGAGACATCCAAGGGCGAAAGCAAGAACACTTCACCCAACCTCAGAAAGAATAACAATTCCAACGAAAATGCACAGAATACGAAAACATGTACAAATAGAATTTCCCCTAAAGCCAATAGACAAACCTACCCGGGGAGGTTAAAGATATTCCTGGAAACGACCCTGTCTCCTGGACAGGAAGCAAAGAACTATCGATTGACAGAGGCTATCCCTGCTGGCTCAACGATTTTTACCCCCACCAAGAAGTCGTCATCAACCTACGAATGCAGGAAGGGATCAGCGCTTCAGAGCGGTAGGTGCCGCTGCATCAACCCAGAGATGCTGCTGCAAGAAAGAATCACCAATCTCGATGAGCAGCCGAGTGCGCATGGAGTCATCCAAAGCAGCTGGTTCACGCTCGTCGATCCGCACGATCTGCCAAGCACCAGCGCGGGTCGGACGGGGAGACCAAAGAACACCCAGTTGGCCCGACTGCAACATCGGCCGTAGCTCCGGACTGGCTTGATCAATTTCCAAAGGACCAATGAGTTGAACATCGAAATCCGTGGAATCCAGCGAAGGGGAGTCTGCAGACAACCCCTCAAAAGTTATCTCAGCGTCACGCAACCGCAAATAAAGCTCAGCTGCCAAATCCTTTTGGCTGCAAGTTAAATGCCAATAGCGCACCTTATCCAAGCCAGCCTTGCGCGCCAAGAAATAGCTAGGCAACTGATTTTCAGCGTAACTTTCACACCACCTCTGCCAGCGCCAAGAGCGAGACACCAGCTCCGATAAATGGTTGGAATCGAGCTGTCGACGTCGTAGCCACTGATCCAACATCTGCGGCGAGCTTAACGAATGGGCTTCCATCCATTGGCGCAAGAGCACGGCCATTAGCGCCGATGGAGGCGGCGGAATCGATTCAATCAACCGGTCGCGGGCAGCTTCTTGAAGAACACAATCAATCAGCCCCCACCTTGCCAGGTCAACACCGGAATACAGAGACCCAGTACTCAAAGAGTCATTCAGCAGACGATTGACATCCATTGGTCAAGGAAGTTCCTTAATAAGCAAATGATCAATTTCAGTTAATTCACATGAACCAAAAGACTGATCAGCTATAGACCATCGTCAAAGCCAATCAAGACAAAAGCTTTCAAGGAAAGCAAGGCCCTTCAGCCAATCAAGCCCAACTGATGAGCAAAAACAAAGATGAATACTTACTGAGAGAAATATGCATCAGAAATTTCAATTCGAATAATCCGTAATATAATGCAGATCATTATCGGAGCCCATCCCCAATGGGGGATAAACCTGGCGCAGGAATGGGGGCTTGGGGCAAGGCCCGCCCGCAAAAGCAGGAAAAATGAAAATGTAGCAAAAAGCACACGTACGGAGTAAGAGATGTGAGCATAAATCTCGGATACGCACACACAGCGTGCCAAGACAAAAGGGAATGGCGACAAGACGCAGTCAAAACAATCAACAAAGCGCACAGATCAAAACAAAAGCAATCAATCAATCCGAAGAAAGTTCTGCAGAAAATGAAGAAAGCTTGTGTTTGCGGTTCAGCCGGTATTCAGAAGGCCTTTTGCCATACAAGCGTTGAAATGAATGGCGGGTGACATGCGTATCACTTAACTGCAAGCCCCTCATCAGACTGGCAATGGTCAGATGGTCGAAGCTGGCGTCCGAAAGTTGGGAAGCAAGCACCGCCAGCCGGAGACGCCTCAGTCGATCCATCGGTGAGTAGCCGTAATGGTGGCGGCAAAGCTCCTGGAGGCGACGCGCACTTAAATTGACAGCCGATGCCAGATCGGACAAAACCAGTGGCTCACCCAAGTGGGCCGGTAACCAAGCCTCGAGCTGTTGCAGTGGATCACCCATGCTGCCAGGATCGGCGCTAGTTAAAACAACCGAAGCACCGGCTACTTCGAGGCGGTCCCAGAGATAGGCGAAGAGCGTATTCACCAATTCCTGACTGATAGACTCTGGCGTAGATCGAGCAATGCTTTGCTCAATCAGCAGCAACATGGTCGCAAGCAACCCTAAGTCGGCATGCAAAACCATGATTTGTTGCATCAGCTGATCACTATTACCGTTTATCGCTGCTCCAACTGGAAGACAAACTCGCAGCACACGGCAGGGCACCTGGGTAACAGTGAGGTCGTGGTCAGCGGCCTTGAACACAGCAACATTATTGTTTACGGGCTGCAGATGAACAAGTGATCGCGACTGGCCCATTGTTTCCAAAGAAATCTTACCTTGGAGCACAAAAAGGATGGAAGGATGATTTTCAGGATCAATACAACGGAAAGATAGCCTTTTAACATAAACTTCTTCGGACATCAAAAGCAGACCCTGGCGTTGAACTCTGGCCCTCAACGCAGATGTCGCGAGAAGTTGATCGCCACGCAGCTGCTCGCAGCGGTAACCAAGGGCCTCGACAAGCTCTTGGACGGTAAGGCAACGCTGTAATACAGTCAAAAGCGCGAAAAATACAGCAGAAAACGCGGATAAGGGCGAATAGGCTGCCTAGTTCTGCAACTAGGAGCAGGGATGCACAAAGATTGAGGCATAAATACCTTAACAGTGATGGGCGGCCTGGAGCAGGATCACATTTCCCTTAGCACAAGTCAAGAGCTTCTGTCCAGCCTGGGCTCGAAAAATCAGGAATTCCATACTGGTGAACTGGGTGGGTCTTCGCTCAGCCAGCAACCCCTAGCCCAACCCATGGGGGATAGTGCTGTTGAGCGAGCAAATCAGTTGATCGCCCAATGGCTGGCCTTGCATCAGGACAATCCAGCACAGGATGCAGCTGCAGGTCTGGTTCTTGGCGATGCGTTCGCGTTTCCGGCAGATCCAAACCTGGATTCCCTGTGGTCGGAACCGACTCAGTCGGCTCCGAGCAAGGCAGCCCAAAGCTTGGTGGTCATTGATACAGCCGTACCAAACTGGAAAGAATTGGTGGTCAGTGCACCCGATGACACTGAAACATTGGTGCTCGACCCCAACAAAGATGGGATCAGTCAAATCAGTGATTGCATCAAACAACAGCACTCAGAAAGCAGCATAGGTTATGCAAATTTAGCCATCATTTGCCAGGGCAATGGCGACAATATCCAACTAGGTAACGTTAAACTCGATGCCAACACATTGGGGAATTACCAAGAGCAAATATCTGACTGGTCCAAAGGATTGGGAGCAGAAGCGACAATCAGCTTGTATGGCAATCACTTGCCTAAAAGCCAACTGGACAAACAGTTTATACAAGACCTTAACGCCCTGCTGCATCAAGGCAAAGACAAAAAAGATTATCAGCTAGATTGTGGAAGCCAATTGGCAGGTCATGGTCACAACAAAGACCTAACCACAGAGAAAATTAGCGCCACTGGCGACAATCGATGGATCACAGAACTACAAGCAAAGGCTCAGCAAGAACAGAAAATCAATGGAGAATCACTAGACAATGACCAATATGGCGTCAACAACGATTCTGTCGATGCCACAAATCAAGGGGGCATTAGGCGGCTTCTCAACAATCAAAAAGACGAAGCGGCAGCAGGTCTCAATCTAAATGATGATAACCAAGCAAACAAATTCAATCAGGAAATATCAACAGGCAACCCACTCGATAGATCGGGCGAGCAGTTAAAATCATCAAAGAACTTTGGCTTGCTGCTAACTGGGGAGGCAGAAACCTTACATTTAGGAGAAGCGGCAAGAAAAGATTGGAAAGAAGCAGTTGAGGATGCCCAAAAGATAATTAATGAATGGGCAACTGATCGCCAACGCGCAAACACCATCATCAATTCAGTTTTTAGTCGTGATGACCAATTGCCGGACTCCATAGAAGTGCAACTATTTTTAGATGAATTAAGCCAGAGCAAGTACCAAATCAATGTGGAACTGCGAAGCAGCAGCGAATTACAAGGTAATCTGGCAGCCTACAGTGCAGCCAGTGAAACCCATGAGGAACAGATATTTGTCAATAAAGATTGGCTGGAATTTGGCGTTGGCAAGCAGCTAGTCCGCGACGCCTTGCTGGAGGAAATCGGGCATGCATTCGACCGTCGCTTCAATAAAAACACCGATTCCTATGGTGATGAAGGCGAGAAATTTGCCCGCGCAATAACTGGAGGCGACATCTCTGAACAGGGATTTGAAAATCTGAGCTCCCGGGAAGATCAAGCGACAATCGTAATTGATGGCAACCCACGAGCGGTTGAATTTGCTGCCTTGACATTTAGAACAGGCTATGCAGACGCAGATAACACAACTTACTCACTACAGAGTCAAACCATCAAAATAAAGGATTCTTTGCAAACAACTGCAATTAAGTTTACGTCTGCGAACCCGGCTAATAACCAATTTAGCGGCAACTCAATTCCCGGGCAAATCGAGTACACGCTAAATTCACAAAGAGTATTGATAAATGGCATGCTAACACGGCCTGCTAACAATGGCAGCACAATCAACGCCTTTTACTTTGCAGAAACTACCTCCCTAGGAAGCTCTAACACCACTGGTAATGCCTGGCTTTTGGTTGTACCAGGCAAGGAATCCGCAATTACTTCCATAACAGCAAGCAGTGATGGCATTCGTACAGTAGCGACGAGTGGTGACGCGATCGATGCCGCATCAAATGCCATTCTTGCAGCACAATCAAGCAACACCGCACCTCAACTGACATCCAATGGAGGTGGAAGCCAAGCATCAATTAGCATGACAGAAGGCCTCACTGTAGTGACAACAGTAGCAGCTACAGATAACGATGCCGGTGACAGCAAAACCTACAGCATTACTGGTGGTGCTGATCAGGGACAGTTTTCAATTGATAGCAGCACGGGAGTACTTGTATTTACAAGTGCACCGGATTATGACAATCCAGTGGATCAAGATCAGAACAATATTTATCAGGTTGAAGTTACAGTCACAGATATCAAAGGGGCCGCTGATAGACAATCGATCTACATCACTATATTGGATCAAAACGATACGACGCCTGTAATTACATCCCTTGGCGGAGTCACTAGCGCCACTATTAACATGCTTCAGGGAGCAACTAGCGTCGCAAGAATCACAGCGCAAGACGCAGATCAGGGGGACTCACAGGTTTACAGAATTAGCGGAGGCACTAGTGCCGCCCTCTTCAGTATCAATCAAAACACCGGAGTGTTGAGCTTTAGCACTGCAGCAACAGTCGGCACCTATGCTGTGGTTGTCGAGGTAAGTGATAGCGCTGGTAAAACTGATAGCCAATTGATTACCGTTAAAGTCACCACAACAGATTCAATTGCACCACAACTACGCATAAGTTCGGCCAACACCAATTTGGCTGCAGGCGAACAAAAAACTGTAAACTTTCAATTTAATGAAGCAATTAGCGACGGCACATTTACTGACAGCGATATCAATGTCAGCGGAGGCACACTCAGCAACCTAACAAAAGTCAGCGCTGACATTTATACGGCAAGATTCACACAAGCGGGCACAAATCCCAGTGCATCAATAACAGTAGACACCGCAAAATTTGCTGATTTAACTGGTAATCTTAACGCAACATCGAATAGTCTTACATTTACTGTTGATCTTGAAACTCCCAGCCTCAACATAGGCATTAGTGGCGCATCTATTGGCGCAGGTGCAACCTCGCCCATTCGTTTTAGTTTTTCAGAAGCACCAAAAGGATTCAGCCAAAGTGACATCAGTATTAGCAATGGCAAGCTACTGAGTCTTCAAGCCACAACGGATCCAAAGGTATGGGTCGGGACCCTGCAGGCAACAAGCGCCACAGCAGCTCCAATCATCTCAGTGGCTCAAGGCTCCTACAGTGATGCGGCGGGAAATCCAGGAGCCAGCAGTACAGCAACAATCAATCTAAACACCCCAAGCATTGATCTCGCAAACACAACAATCAATGATACTGGTACAAGCAACACTGATAACATAACGACAAACCGTAAGCCTGTCTTGGAAGGCTTGGCTCCATCAGGAGCGGCAACAGTTAACATCAACATCAGTAGCGGCTCAAACCAATACGTATTTTCAACACCTGTAGACGCAAACACTGGAATTTGGAGCCTGGATCTTGGCACGGCGACAGTTAGTAGCGGTCAATCATTGCCTAGCGCAGGATTAGCTGAAGGATATGTATTGGCAACAGTAACTACTACGTCGGGCGATAGTGCATCATGCAGTTTTGTCATTGATACTACAGCGCCATCACGCCCAACCATCAATGCGCTGACAACAACAAGTACGACACCGTCACTATCTGGAACAGCCACCTTGACAGATACCGACACACTAGTGATCCGTGTCAATGGAATCGATTATGGCATCAACGAAGGGCTGGATATAAATCGTAATACGAACACCTGGATCCTGGCAATTCCCCAAGCCAATGCATTAACAGCCGGAACTACATATGAGGTCACAGCCACAACCATAGATGCCGCAGGCAATACTATTGTTGATAATACCACTGCTGAATTGATCGTCAATCGAGCCAATGCGGCTCCAACTACCAGCAACGCTAGCTTAACTGTCAATGAAGATTCGATCACTACGTTGACAATCAATGATTTTGGAAGCTACAATGATGCCAATCAAGATCCGATTGCATCCGTTAAAATTACAACATTGCAAACAGCCGGTACCCTTGAGTTCTTCAATGGAAGTAGCTGGTCGATTGTATCTTTAAACCAAGAAATCAGCAAAGCAGCAATTGATGCCGGTTTTCTACGTTTCACGCCTGTTGCCAACGCAAATGCGGTTGGCTACGCAACGATCGGCTACAAGGTTTCCGATGGCAAAGACTATAGTAGCGCTGCCTACAGCCTGAGTATCAACGTAAATCCAGTTAATGATGCTCCCACGCTCACAAGTATTAGCACCATAACAGGTGCCTATGAGGATACATTTACAGAGGTAAATTACGCTGATCTTGTGAATCTTGCTAATGAGGCAGATATAGACGCAGATGCATTGAGCTTCCGCATCGAAGCCGTATCCACAGGCACAGTTGAGAAATGGAATGGGACCAGTTGGCAAGCCATCTCAGTTGGTTCAACGCTGATCAGCAGCGGTGAAAAGGTTCGTTGGAAGGCGGCTGTCAATGCTTATGGACTACTTAACGCCTTCACGGTGACGGCCTACGACGGAACAACCAGTTCCGGCACTCCGATCCAGCTAAACGTTAACGTCATCGCCGTCAATGACGCACCTGTCCCAACAGGAACAAACAAAACAGTCGCCCAAGGGGCAACCCTGGCCTTTGGTGCGAATGACTTCAGCTCGAGTGACATCGACAGTAGTGGCAACACAGATACGGGCTTAGGCAAATCGATGCAAACAGTAAAAATTACAACCCTTCCCAACAATGGAACCCTATGGCTAGATAGTAATGGCAATAATAATCGCGACAGCGGTGAAACGATTACTGTCAACCAAGAACTGACTGCAGTCGATCTCAATAATTTGCGTTTCACGCCAACAAACGGGTTCAGTGGCAGCACCAGCTTCAACTGGAACAGCTCTGATGGACTCAGCTACGCAAGCAGTGCTGTATCAACAAGCATCATCGTGACAGCCCTTACGGATAACATTCCCGCTCTGACAAGTTCAACTGGTCGCACCCTGGTGGTAAGACCAAGCGCCAGCGCAGCAGTTAGCACGCCGGTGGTGGTTGACCCGGGTCTACGGCTGGTGGATCCTGATACAGCTTCAACCAACCAGGCGAGCTATGACACCATTCACAAAGCAAGCCTAACCCTAGTAGACCAAGAAACCGGCAACTTTGTCAGTGGCGACGCCCTAACAGCGACGGGACTCAGCGGCAAGATCACTGTGACCTACGACAGCAGCAAGGGCCTCCTGACCCTGAATGGCGATGCGACAGCAGCTGAATATCAGCAAGTGCTGCGAACAGTCACCTTCTCAACAACAAATACAAACAATAATCACCAGCGCAGCATTAGTTTAATTGTCACCTCCAGTACAGATGACACCCGCCAGGCTCTCCATCTTGATGGCATTGACGATTATGTCGAAACCCTGCGCCCGTCAGTGCCGATGGCGGGTGATTGGACAGTCAGCGTGTGGGCACAGGCGGACAGCAGTATCACAGCCGCCGGCAATAGCAGCAGCTACACCATCCTGGCCCAGGGTGGTGGGGTCGCCAATGAGGCAGTGTCAATCAAGAAAACTGGAACGGGCGACCTTCGGATCGGGGAGCTATGGACACTCACGTCTGCCATGCCAAGTGACGGCGCCTGGCACCAATACACCCTTGTAAAAAATGGTACTGGTGCCAGTAACGGTACTCTCTATATCGACGGCGTGAAAGTTGGAAGTGGTCAGCTTAGCAACTCAATTGCAGGCACAAGCCTACGCATCGGTCGTGATTATAGAATCAATGATAGTAGCGACCAAAATAATTACTGGAAAGGGGCAATTAGCGATCTACGCATTTGGGACCGAACCCTGGGCATGCCTGAAATCGCGGCAAGTCTTGATCGCAATCAGACCTTGAGTGGCTATGAAGCAAACCTCGTGGCCTGGTATGGACTAGCGGGTGATACGAACAACCGGGCCAGCGGAAATTGGAATCTGGGACGCGACTATGACCCCCGTGCCAACACAGTCGCCCAAGGGGTCTGGAGACTGGGCGTCATGGACACAACCTCCGCAGATGCCTTCACAGCAGTGGCTGGATTGGCGTCCTTCGATCGTGACGGCACGGGTGCACGTCGGGTAAGCAGCAATGGCGAACTGATCACCGTGTTTGCCGACGACGCGAGCCATTCCGACTGGGGCTCCGTTAGCTTCGTGCCGAACAGCAATAGCAATTATGGCGACGGCAGCGCCAGCTATCGACCCGGAGAAGTGAACTTCGCACCAGGAAGTCGTTACCCTGCCGTAGCGGAATTTACAGCTCCAGTGGATGGTATTTTTGGAATCGATGCCCGTTTCTGGAAAACCAGAGCAGAAACCAGCACGAACTATAAACTCTTCAAAGTTAAAACTGATGGCTCGATCAGTGAACTTGACACGGGTGGTGCGGTCACGGGCAATTCACCCTCTAATGCCAATCGCTCCAGCCTGGAACAGATTCTGCTTAGTCAGGGCGAAAAACTACTTTTTGCCGTCCATAAAGGTGGCTCGGGCAACAGCAATCAAAATGATGAGACAAGCGCCAGTCTAAATGTTGATCTTCTGGCTAATAAGGTGGTAAGCGGCAGCAAAGACTATTACTTTAATCTGACAACAGGTCACTACATTGGTCTCACCTCAGGTGCTGCTACCTGGAGTAGTGCTGTTAACGAGGCAACAAACTTGACGGTTGCCAATCAAAAAGGCTATTTGTCATCACCATCGGACAGCACCAGCCAGCGGATCAGTAGGGCGTTGCTGAGCAATGTTGGCATCAGCCAAGCCTGGACAGGAGCCCAGGCCATTGGAAGCGATTTCTACTGGAGTACGGGTCCGCTGCAAGGACAAAGCATGGGAGCAGGGGGGAACAGCGTGTCTCTTACGGGATACAACAACACAGCAACAACGACGAGTCTTCGCTACCTGGTTGAATTTGGCACGGCTCAACTCAGCTTGCCAGCATCACTCTCAAGCGCAATCGACCAAACAGCAACCGCCGGCAATGCTCTCATCTACACTCAAGTTGGCTTAGCATACAGCCCCCAAACCGGCCATTACTATAAAGCAGATACGAACCTGCAGTCGTTCAACAGCGCCATCAATAGTGCTGAAAATACAGCAGTACAAAGCAAGCCGGGCTATCTTGCGAGGCTAAACACCATGCAAGAACTAGAGATTGCAGGCTGGCTGGCACGCCAAACCAACCAGGCCAGTCTTTGGCTGGGTCTCTATCAAACCGATACAAGTTCAGAACCGGATCAGGGCTGGCAATGGGTCAGTGGCGATGCTGCCGGCATGACCAATGACCTGAACTATGGTAATACTGGCTACCTTAATTGGCTGCCCGGACAACCCGATGGAAGTGACCCCACTGTCACCCTACTGAGCGAAGATTACAGCTCAAGTAAAGGAAGCTGGAGTGTTGGAAGCGTTGGATCATTTGGCAGTGAATCGGTGTTAGGTCGATTTGGCAATGGCGACAGCACCAGTGCAAATCTAAACCTAAACAACACTCACAGCCGAGTCAGTTTTGACCTCTGGCAGATCGACAGCTGGGAAAACGAAGCCTTTAATATCTATATCAATGGCAGTCTACTCTTTACTTCACCTGGCCTGACTGGGGGGACCAGTAGCCTGCTGTCGACACCCTTTAGTGGCAGCACGGTGATCAATGGCAAAACAATAAACTTTTCCATGTTGGCGGCAAACAGCTCGGCCCAAGTGGGCGGCTCAAGTGAACAGGATCAAAAGTTTACCGTATCGATTGATTTACCAAGGGATTTTGGTGGCTCCATAAATCTCAACATCAATTCAACACTTGACCAGCCGATCAACGATGAGAGCTGGGCACTTGACAATCTCAATCTCAAGCAAGGGTTTGAAGATGCCGGCGCCCTGGGGCTCTACGGGGCAGGCGTCCTGGACAAATTAGAATCGGTGCCCTTAGCAAGTCTGATTGAATACGGCATCGAGGGCACCACGCTGACAGCACCAAGCGTGTTCCAGGCGCCAGCCGTGGCGCGCAACAGCACCATCAATGCCAATCGAAACCTCACCCTGCGCAGCAGTAACAGCTCGCCGACGGGCAACGACCTAACAGTCAGCACCAATGAGGACACTGCCTATCCCTTCAGCCTCAGCCAATTCTCTACCCTCTATGCAGACGCGGATCTTGACCCGTTAGCTCAGATCAAGCTCAGTTTTGGTGCCTCAACACTGCTTGGCAGCCTCAGCCTCGATGGGACCACGCTCAGTACGAATGCGGTGATTGCCGCAGCAGATTTGAATCGCCTGATTTATACACCCAATGCAAACAGCAACAGTCTCTATGATGGCTCAGCTAGCTTCACTTACACAGTTGGGGATGGCTATGCATGGAGTACCAGCACCAATACAGTCACGATTAATGTGAATGCCCTCAAAGATGCGCCGCTGCTGAATGTGGCCGCCGCTCCGGGATTGAGCGCCATTAATGAAGATGCGACAACCTCCAGCAATACAGGCAATACAGTCGCCCAGATTGTTGTTGACGGCAGCATTACAAAACCGGCTGACGAAGGCAGCGCTACTGAAGCGATCGCTGTCACGATGATTGATAACAGCAAAGGAACTTGGCAATACAAGCTGAGTGGTACCAGTTCTTGGATAGACATCAGCGCCGCCAGTGGATTGGTTGACCTCACAAGCACTGCACTTTTACTCGATGCCAATGACAGTTTGCGCTTTGTTGCCAACGCCGATGTCAATGGCAGTGTTAACCTGCGATTCCGTGCCTGGGATAAGAGCACTGGCAGCGCAGGGACACGCTTGGATGCACGGGTTAACGGCGGCAGTAGCGCATTCAGTGCAAGTGAAGACACCGCCAGCCTTGCAATCACAGCAATCAATGATGCCCCCCAGTTCAGCCAAGCTTGGGGCGATAGCACCACTCGCAGTATCGTTGAAACGAACTCAGGACTAACCGCCAGCGGCACGATTACGGTCACGGATGCGGATGGCAACAACACAGTCACGGCCTCCGTACTGTCCGTTGCAAAAACCGGAATCAGTAATGGGCTTGGCTCCAGCGATGCGGCCTTGTTGGCGATGATGAGCCTATCGCCAACGACAGCCATCAGCAGCCCGGCCACAACGGGGCAACTCAGCTGGACCTTTAATTCCGGCAGCGAAGCCTTTAACTACCTGGCCAGTGGTGAGCAACTAATCCTCACCTACACCTTAAAAGCCCTTGATTCGGCGACAACGCCCCTGAGCACAACAACAAGCTTAACGATCACGATCACGGGTAGCAATGACGTCCCCACGATCACGGTAACCACCGGCAACAGTGATAGCAAGACCCTGGGCGAAACAAACGCGGGGCTAACCACATCAGGCACCCTCACTGTAGGCGATGTTGATCTCACTAATACCGCCACAGCCACGGTGCTGTCCGTGACGAAGTCTGGCACAATCACTGGAGCTAGCAACTCGCTGAACTCAACTGACAGTCAATTGCTAGCCATGCTGACGGTAACGCCCAGCAGCATATTGTCGAACACTCAGACAAGTAACACGCTGACTTGGACGTTCAACTCTGGAACCGAAGCCTTCAACTATCTCTCAGCATCACAAAGCCTCTCGCTAATTTACAGCATAAGAGTAACGGATAGTGCTGGAACGACAAACGATAAGAGCGTGACGATTGTGATCAGTGGCAGCAATGATGCGCCAACGACCACGACAACCGCCGCGACAGCAACCCTCGTAGAGGATGGTGGTAGTGCGAATGCCATGGCTGGAGTAAACGTTAGCAATATCGCCATGACGCCGTCAGATAGCGATGGCACCGCTGTGTTCTCACTCAGTGAATTGCTTGCAGCGCAAACAGGTTCGACAACCCCAGGCAGCAAATACGGCTGGAGCACCAGCGACAACCAAGTCTTCACCAAGGCGGGAACCTACGGCAACGCGACCTTCACCCTTGCGACAGGAGTGGTGGACTATGTGCTGGATAACAGCCTGACCGCCACCCAGGCCCTTACTGCCTCAAGCACAGTCTCCGACTCCTTCACAATCCCGGTGGTGGATAACAACGGATTGGTGGGCACCTCGGTTGCTTCCTTTACAATCAAAGGAAGCAACGACAGCCCGGTAGTTGTAGCAGGCACCCCAACGGCTGCCCTGGTGGAAGCCAATGGGGCCTACAACGCCATCGCAGGCACCGCCACTAGCAGCATCACCTTAAGCAAAAGCGATCCTGACGGAACAGCGAGTTATGACAGCAGCTGGTTGGTCGCCAACGGCTGGACCAGTGGCAATAGCGGTGTGACCTATAGCAAAATTGGAACCTACGGCACAGCAACCCTCACCGTCGCCACGGGGATCATCAGCTACGTCTTGGACAATTCACGTTCAGCGACAGAGGCACTGCAACCAAGCAGCACGGTTACAGACAGCTTCCTGGTTCAGGTGAATGACGGCACTGGCAGCACCAGTGCCACGGGTCAGGTGTCCGCCGTATTCACCATTGCGGGTGCTGATGACCTGCCAAGCATGGGAATCAGCGGCACCGCCGTGACGTTGGTTGAAGATGGCGGAATCGCCAATGGCACCGCAGGAATAGCCACAAGCACAGTTACTCTTATCCCCATCGATGAAGCCAATAGCGCGAACGCCACATTTGACACTGACTGGATCGACATTAGCACCAACGGTTGGGTGGCTGATGGCCAAAAATTAACATATCAAAAATCCGGAAGCTATGGCTCAGCAGTATTAACGCTTGCAACCGGGGAACTCACCTATACTCTCGATAACACAAAGACAACAACGGAGGCATTGAAAGCAGGCCAGAGCGTTACTGAAAATTTTGTCCTACAAGTGCAGGAAGTAGGCGATCCAACCCGCAAGAATCAATACACAGCCACCTTTACGATCACGGGGACCAACGATGCCGCCGTGGTGAGTGGTGATGTCAGTGGGTTTGTTGTTGAAGCTGGGGGAGCAGCAAATAGCACAACCAACGTGGCAACGGTAAGCGGAGATCTCACCAGTAGTGATGTGGATGGCACGGCGGATCTGTTTACGACGACACTCTCCACCACACCAACCTATGGAACAGTGACCCTAACCGCGGCAGGGGTTTGGACCTACTCACTGAATAACAGCAACAGCGCGATACAAGCCCTGCAAGCAGGCCAAACACTCAGTGATAGCTTCTCGGCAACAACAGCCGATGGCACGATCCAAACTGTATCAATCACCATCAATGGTTTCAACGATCTGCCTGTAGTGACCACCAGCGGCAGCACAAGTTACAGCGAAGCCGCAGCCGCAATTGTCATTCAGCCAAATTTAACAGTTAGCGACCTAGACAACACCGTGTTCACGGGTGCAACCGTGACCATAAGCAACAAACTAGCCGGGGATGAACTTGCTTTTACAAACACAAGTGCAATCACAGGCAGCTATGACAACGCCACTGGAACATTGACCTTGAGTGGCAATGCCAGTAAGGCGGACTACCAGGCGGCCCTACGCAGCATCACCTATCGGAGCACGAGCACAGACCCAACCGAAAACGGAGCCAGGCTGAACCGAACCATCAATTTTGCCGTCAACGATGGCAATACGGCGGGGGATTTGGGGGTTGCCACTGCCACCATCACGGTTACAGGAACAAATAGCGCTCCGGCCTTAGCCAATCTCGACCTCAAAGTTTATACACAAGCATACGGGGCAGTTCCTAGCGGTGCGGACGCCGGGGTGCTGCTCAGCACCCTGCTAGGAGGAATCACTGATAATGATGGCTTTGCCACAAAGGGTGCCGCCATTGAAGCGACCGTGATAAGCGAAGGTAGCTGGTATTACAGCGTCAACGGGGGAACGACCTGGTCAACCATTAGTCCTGTGAGCAATACAAGCGCCTTGTTGTTAGCCAGCAATGCAAACACACGTCTCTATTTTAAAGCAAACAACGGCAATGGCACCCTGGCGAGCCAACTCACCTTTCGGGCCTGGGATCAGACGACTGGGACGGCCGGCACAAAGGTGAACATTGGAACCCCAGGGGGAACATCGGCTTACTCAAGCGCCACCGATACGGTGGATGTGGTGGTTGCACCAATGAACAATCCCCCGGTGATCAATCCAGGAGCAGGAGCGACCTATAGCGAACAAGCAGCCGCCCAGCCCGTAGCTCCAAACCTGACTTTGAGTGACCTCGACAATGCTTCGCCCAATATTGATTCAATTACGTCGGCGAGTATCAGCATCAGCGCAGGCTTAAGTTCAGGCGACACTCTTGGAATCGCCGCCGGCAGCTTGCTCAGTGGTGTAACAGCAAACTACAACAGCGTCAGTGGCGTACTAACCCTCAGTGGCACGTCATCCGTTGCCAACTATCAATCGATGCTGCGTGCTGTCAGCTTCAGTAACAGCAGCAACGACAATCCCACCAAGGATGCAGCCACTCGCACCATCACGTACAGCGTTACCGATAACAACAGTAAAGCAGCCAGCAATGGACCCCAAACAGCAACGGCCACAAATACCCTCACCATCAGCGCCGTCAACGACGCACCAACCATGGGCGTCGTGTCCGGAGCTGTGGATACCACCGGTGAAGACACCACCGTGGAAATCACCTTTGCCGAATTGGCGGCCAAGGCTGATGAAGCTGACGTGGATGGCACTGTCACAGGATTCTCGATCGCCAGTATCACCAGCGGCAGCCTCAAGATCGGTAGCAGTTCCGCCACAGCGACCGCCTGGAACGCATCAACCAACGCATTGGTGACAGCAGCTCTGAACCTCTACTGGACGCCGGCAGCCAACGCCAATGGGGTTCTCAACGCCTTCACCATCAAGGCCAGTGATAACAGCGGGGCGCTGTCAGCGACAGCGCTACAAGTGCAAGTCCTGGTCACGCCGATCAACGATGCGCCAGTGGCCAGCGGCAATGCAGCCCTGACGAGCATCGCTGAAGATGCCAGCCTTAACAAGCAAATCAGCAAAATCACCCTGGGAGGCACCTATGAACTCGGCGACACGATCACTGCATTGATCAATGGAACCGCCATCAACTACAGCGTCGTTGCCAACGACCTCACCGCCGATGGCCAAGGCAACGGCGGTGTTGCCACAACTGCTCAACTGCTGCAAAACATCGCTACAAAACTCACCAGCGCCATCAATGCCGATACGACAGCAGCAACACCTGTCACCGCCGTAGCCGCAGCAGGCGTGATCACCCTGACGGCCGATAGTGTAGATGTGCCCTTTGCCCTCACAAGCACTGTCAGCCCAAGCTATGGCGGAAACCAAAACTTCACCGCCGCATTGCCCGCCATCTCCCTGACCGGGTCGAGCCTGGTGCCCTCGCTCAGTGGATACACAAGCGCAACGGGCTCAACCAGCGTCAGTGCTAGCAGCGAATGGTCATCCACCTATGCAGCCTGGAAAGCCTTTGACCAGAACAGTGGCAGCAGCTTCGTGTTCGCCATGGGAACAACCACAGGCTGGCTTAAAGTTGACTTTGGTGCCAGCAATCAAAAAACAATCAAGGGCTATGTCTTAGCAGGACACATCAATACACCGTCCGTAGACCCCAAAAACTGGACATTCGAAGGCTCCAACGACAACAACAACTGGAGCGTGCTCGATAGCCGTACGAATGAGAGCAACTGGGGCAATTCAGAACGCCGCTACTATGCGATCAGCGCCCAGAACAGTGCCTATCGCTTCTATCGAATCAACGTGACTGCCAATAATGGTGGCGCTGAAACCGATATCAACCAATTCGAACTCTACGACACTGCCATCACAGCCAGTAGCCAAACCAGCAACACGGCGGCGGCCTGGAAGGTGGCAGACACAGACGCAACGTCGAGTTGGTCAACAGCAGGCACCCAGGATGGTTGGTTGAAGATCGACCTTGCCAATCGAAAAGTTGCCGGAGCCTACACAATCAAAAGCAGTGCAGACCCCTCAGCCTCCCCCAAAGCATGGGCCCTGGAAGCCTCAAATGATGGCACAACTTGGGCCACGCTAGATAGCCAAAGCAACCAAACAAACTGGACAACGGGGGAAAGCAGAAGCTATTCGCTACCAGGTCAAACCAATGGTTATAGTCTTTACAAGTTAACAGTCAGCAGCAATAATGGCGCCAGCTCCCTTGCCATTGCGGAACTCAATCTTTCGGCTCGCACGTCCACTGCCAGCTCGGAAACCCTACTGGTGGACAGTGGCAGTGGCCAACTGTTGAGCAGCTTGCTTGCCAGCAACTTCTCCGACAGCAGCGATCAACAAACAGGCGGATCTTCCGCTGACACCTTAGCAGGGATAGCCATCACTTCCTACACAGAAAGCAGTGCATCTGGAGAATGGCAATACTTCGACAGCACAAGCGCGAGTTGGACGCGCATTGCCAGCATCAACTCTGCTACCACTGCTCTGGCGCTAACCGCCAACACATTCGTGCGTTTCAAACAAAAGCCTGATTTCAACGGTACGACACCAGCACTCACCGCCGTGTTGATCGACTCTTCGATCGCCGTAAGCCCTGGCAGCACAGTGAATGTAAGCAGTCGCGGTGGCAGCACGGCCTACAGCGCCTCCACCTTCAGTATCGGCCAGCAGATCAGCGCTGTGGCTGACATCACCAATGACACCATTACGATTCTGGAAGACAGTGGCACTTACAGCGGCAATGTCCTAACCAATGACAGCTTTGAAGGCACCCCCTCGGCCATCGTCGTGTCCACAGCGGCGAACAGCGGCACGGTAACACTTAACGGGAGTGGTGCCTTTACCTACACACCAGCTGCCAACTTTAATGGCTCCGATCAATTCAGTTACACCGTTACCTCAGGTGGAGTTAACGAAACGGCTACAGTTACAGTCAATGTAACGGCAGTCAATGATGCCCCGATCGCCTCTGGCTCCAGCAGCCTGACAGCGATTAACGAAGACACGGCAAGTCCAGCTGGCGATACCATCAGTAATTTATTTGCCAACAATTTTTCGGATACCACTGATGGTGCTGGCAACTCAAGCACCTTTACCTCCTCAATAGATGGCTGGACCAACGGCACCTTGGATTCCAATCCTTCTTGGGGTAGCTATCTTGGTCGTTTTACGCGACAAAATGTCAGCAAGACGTTTAGTAGCAATGGCGGAAGTGTTGCGATCGAATTTGACCTCTTCCGCATGGACTCCTGGGACGGGGAAAGCTTCTATATGTATGTTAATGATAACGTAGTGATTCAAAAAGCATTACAACATGGTCAATTCATCACCTCGGACAATGGCAGCGCTACCTACCCCGGTATCGCCAGTCCCGTCACCTGGACGATGACTGGCGTCACAGGAGCTGGCGCCGTCAATGTTCACTCAGGCTGGGATGATCAAAAAATTCACGTGGTCGTGAATGTACCCGCAGGCCTGTCGTCACTCACCCTAAAATTCACTTCTACACTCGATCAAGATGTCAATGATGAATCGTGGGGCATCGACAATTTCAGCCTGACACCAGCCGGTGGCATCGGGCCATCGGGAAATACCCTGGCTGCAGTCGCCATCACAAGCTATAGCGAAGACAGCAGCAAAGGCAGTTGGCAATGGAGTTCCAATGGTACAACCTGGACAACCATCAGTGGCAGTATTAGTGCTGCCAACGCCTACCTGATTAATGCCAACGACAAGGTTCGCTTCCTACCAGTTGGGAATTACAACGGACAAGCTCCCTCACTCACAGCCGCATTGGTGGATAGCGGTGCTGGCACAACCTATAGCAGCGGTAACCGAATAGATGCCAGCAACCGTGGCGGCACTACAGCTTATTCGCTGAATACCGTGGTGCTAAGCCATAGCATCAACCCGATCAACGATGCTCCAGTATTAACACTCACGCCAGCGAATGGAAGCTACCAGGAAAACAATAGCTCATTGACACCCTTGATGAGCACAGCCAATGCCACCGATCTCGATAGCGACAATTACAACGGTGGATCAATCACGGTTGGGCTAAACACCTACATTAGCGGTGACATAATAGATGTGATCACTGGTGTGATACCAAGCGTGGGCCAATTCAGCCGCAGTGGCAGCAGCATCAGCTTTACACCCACTGGTGGAACAGCGGCGGTGATCGGCAGTGTTGATGGCACGAGTACGGGCTTGGCAACGGCCTTAAAAATCAACTTCAGCAGCACAGGCGTCACCGATGCTGTAGTGAATGCCTTGCTTCAGAGTATCGGCTATAAATCGAGCAGCGAGAACCCTGCCAATAATAATGCTGCAAGCCAACGCTTATTTAATGTTGTGCTGACAGATTATGCCAGCGCGGCAGAGGGAAATGGACAAAGCACAACTCTTACAGGAAGCGTTGGAAACGGCCAGACTCTGACCATCAGCCCCAGCAACGATGCCCCTGTTGTTGATCTCAATGGGGCCAGCGCAGGCATCAACAACACGGTGACCTGGACTGAAGCAGCGGGGACAACGGGTAGCAGCAAGAGCAATGCCGCAATCACCCTCTTTGCCGCCGCCACCCTCAGTGACAGCGATAACAGCAAAGCCAGCCAAGTCACGATTAACCTGCAGGGAATTCGCGATGGCAACAATGAAGTTTTGACAGTAAGCGGCTACACTCTACAACTCGACACGAGCTACACGAACGTAACGGCAGGAAGTTACAAACTTAGCTATAGTCCCACAACGCGCCAGCTGACGATTCAGCCTGCAAGCGGCCTCACTGCCAACATCAGTGACCTGCAAACGCTTCTACAAGGCATTGCCTATAATAACAATTCAGCAAGACCGACCGACAATCGTTCACTCAATTTTGACGGTATTGATGATGTTGTCAGCATCGCTGACAGCAACGCTCTGGATCTGAGCAGCAGCTTCACGATTGAAACCTGGCTGAAACCGACCAGCTTGGGCAGCGAGCAGGTGGTGTTAGAGAAAGCTGGTGCCTACAGCCTGGCGATCCTGGCCAATGGCCAACTGGGCTACAAACTGGGCCCAGACAGCAGCTGGACCGACAGCGGCCTGGCCCTGGCTGCCGGCAGCTGGAACCATGTGGCCTTGGTGAAAAATGGCACCACAGTAACCGTGCACCTCAACGGCGGTGGTGGCAGCCTGAGCAGTACACCTGCCCCCGGGGCGGCCACCCTGGACAACAACAGCAGCGCTCTGCTGATCGGAAAGGGCGCCTTAGGCGCCGGCATGGCAGGGGGAATCGCCGATGTAAGGATCTGGTCGGCTGCTCGCGATCAAGCCACCATCGCCGCCAACTATCGCTCCACCACCCTGGCCAGCGAAACCAACCTGGTGGGCTATTGGGACCTGCGCGAAGCCAGCGGCAGCGTTGCCAACGACCGCAGCAGCTCAGCGAACAGCGGCAGATTGACTGGATTCAGCGCGACAACACGAACGAGCGATTCACCAGGTGGAGCTAAACGCTTTGACGTGATGCTCACTGACGCTGGCCTGGACAACGCTAGTGCTACAGGCACCAGTCAGCTCAGCAGCCCACTGGCCAGTAGCACGGTGAATCTCACTCTCATCAATGACGCACCCACGGTGGCCGGATTGAGTTTCAGCTACACGGATACTCCGGCGGATGACACTTTTACCGACACCATTGGAACCCTGACAGCCAGTGATATTGAGACAAACCGTACGGATTTGCGCTTCAATCTCAGCGGATCAACAACTGGCAACTGGAGCTTCGGAGGTATCAGCTATGACCAAAGCAAGAGCAATACATATTCGCAAGCGGGTTCAACATTCAGCTTTGGAACGCTTTACCTCAACACATTAACAGGCAATTATAGTTTTATTGCCGACGACGGCGGACTTGAACAGCTCTTCAGTAGCACAAGCACTACTTGGAGTGTTCAGGTTACCGACAACGATCCAACACCCAGCACCAGTTCGGCCGCAACAATTACATTAAATGCCTACGCTACAGATGACACCAACCTAATTAATCTTGGAACAGTCAACAATTTCACGGAACAAACCCCCACTGTCCTACTACCGAACGCAACCGTACAGGCCGATCGCGATGGCCTGCAGGAAATCAAGATCCAGCTTCAAAACAACAAGACCAATGACGCTCTCAGCGCTACAGTTGGCACAACTGGCATCACCGCAACATACAACAACAGCACGGCAACCCTAAGTTTAAGCAAGGTGGGCGGTGGTTCAGCTGCGGACTTTCAACAGGTTCTCAGAACTGTCACGTTCACGAATAATGGCGATTCACCCGATCCAGAAACACGGCAAATAGTGGTTTCCACTGGTGCTGTAGTTCCCTACTTCTCCCATCCCGATAACTACCTACGTTATTACGAATACGTGTCTGTACCAGAGAGAATTCGTTGGTATGATGCAAAGAAAGCCGCCGAGCAACGCAGCTATCAAGGGCTGACAGGCTATCTGGCAACAATCACCTCTCAAAATGAGAACGACTTTATCAAGGCAAAAGTAGGTAGTGATGCTTGGATTGGGGGAAGCGATGACTATCTGTTTATCAACCAAGCAATGGGAACCAATCTATATGCCAATCAAAGCCAATCGGAAAACAAGTGGACATGGGTAAGCGGCCCTGAGAAGGGGCAAATCTTTTCAATCGGCAATAATACCCAGCCCGGCAAATACTCAAGCTGGAATGGCGGAGAGCCAAACAACGCAGGTAGCGAGAATGTCCTCCAGTTCTATACAAATGGAAGTTGGAATGACCTAAGAAATGTAGAATCGTCATACAACCTTGAACTGACTAACGACGCCAATACGGGCTTTAGTGGATCAAGCTCACATACCCTGGCTGGCTATGTTGTTGAATACGGGGGTTTTGCTGGCAATCCGTCGGCAGCGAGCACATCTGGTGCCGTTGTCGTTGCAACAGCGTCATTCACAATCGATCGGATCAACGATGCACCAACCTTCAGCGGATTAGCATCATTAAATTACACGGAAAATGAAAACGCGAAAGCAATCGTTCCAGCTGCGGTTATTAGCGATGTTGACAACAGCAGCAGCTTCGAAAATGGCTTTATTAAGGTTGAATTTAGAACTGGATCCGAAAACAGTGACCAACTATCGATCCTGAGCACTGGTGGCATCAGTACGACAGGAACCACTGTCAATTACTCAGGCGTTGCCATCGGCACGATTGATGCCACTCTCAATGGGGTCAATGGCCAAGCCATCACAATTACACTTAATAATGCCGCCACTTTGGCTGCATGCCAAGCATTACTACGCGCCATTGGCTACAATAACACAAGCGACGATCCCAGTAGTGGACAAAGCAACAATGATCGAACGGTGCGCATCACTTTTGATGATGGTGGCAATACATCGGGAATCAGTCCGGTAGTGCACGAAGATGCCTCACTCAGTGTCAGCTCAGATGTAACCATTAATTTTACCAGTGTCAACGACGCCCCAACTCTCTCGCTAACTGTCAGTGGCACCTGGAGTGAGCCCTTCTCGGGAAGTCCTGCTGTTTTGCAGTTCATTTCGAACGTAACAGCTGCGGATATCGATGGCGAAAACTACAATGGTGGCTTCGTGCAAATTGATTTTGGTTCTTATAATCAAGGCGATGTTATCACAATTGTGAATGGTAATGGCTATACCCTGAGTGGCTCCACGGTCAGTCTCAATGGCGCAACGATTGGCAGCATAGACACAACAAACAATGGGCAAAGCACCAGCCTAAAGATCAATTTGAATAGCACTAGCGTTACAGATACGGTTGTTCAGGGCCTATTGGCTCAAGTTGGCTATACATCAACAAGCGAGAACCCCACAAAGTCGGGCTCGATGGCAAATCGGACCGTAACAGTGACATTGAACGACGGGGGCAATGAAGGGGATACGGGTGGAGCAAAATCGGTTGCTGTTAGCCCAACAGGAGCCAACACAATCAGCTTGGTGGCGATTAATGATGCACCAACATTAACAGGCGTAGACAGCATTCATAGCAGCACATATATCCAGAACGGCACACCCTTGGTGATCGACGCCGATGCCGTTCTTTCGGATAGCGATCTTGAAGCGTTTGCTCAGATTGGCCAACCAATAACCAGTGGGTTGTTGGCATATTACAACTTCAACACAGATGCATCTGACTCTTCCGGCAATAACAACAATGGCACCAACAGCAACGCTACCAGCACCACCTCTGGTCGGTTTGGTAACGCTTTGTCTTTTAATGGAACCAGCAGTTATGTCAGCGTACCACTAGGTGTTACAAGTGGACGATCAAGGTTTTCAGTTGGCGTGTGGGTCAAGACCACCGAGTCACGCTCAACCTCCCCGGATTGGCAGAATCCAACAATCTTTGGAATGATTACTGGAGGTGCTCAAAGTCAAGATCTCCAGTTGATAACCAAGGGTGGCCGAATCGGTTTTTACCATGGTATCGGCAGTGGTGATAGTTCCTACACTTCTGGGCCTTACATTAATGACAACAACTGGCACCAAATAACCCTAACAGCAGATGGAACAACCCTCTCGCTATATGTTGATGGAATTCTGACTTCCACAAGTCCTGCAAACCTCGCATTAGGCAATTACAGTTTCTCTATTGGTGCGGCCAACGGCGTCCAAAGCGGACTGGCCCAAAATTATGCAGCTTTTGCAGGCACAATTGATGATTTTTCATTCTGGAATCGGGCGCTGGCCCCTAGTGAAGTCAGTCAGTTGGCGAATGCCACCAGTTCCACAATCCTAGGCAACTGGAGTGGAAGTTCCTTAACTCTGGCTCGTACTGGTGGCGCAAGCACGGATGATCAATTCAGTGGCTCTGGCAACCTCGCTGCGATGGGCGCTGCCAGCGGCAATGTTATGCTTTCTGGCAACACTATTGGAACATATACTCAAAGCCTAGGCACATTGGTCATCACATTTAACAGCAATGCTAACAATGCCATCGTACAAGAAACCCTGCGTAGCATCACCTACAGCAATATAAACACCAATCCTGGCTCTCTTAACTACGACCAAGTTAGTATTACCTATACTTTCAATGACCAGAACAGTAATACTAGCACTACCGGCTTGCCAGGCGGGACGATTAGCAACTCGGCCGGCACTGGACAGAATCAGGGGAGCGGAGGGCAAGCCAGTACCTCAGCCACCATCAATATCAAGATCAACAGGCTTCCTGTTGCCACTCCAAACACAAATAGTCTCTTTGAAGGAATAAGTACCACGGCAACCAGTACGGTGAGTGGCAATGTCTTAACAGATGAAAACGCTGAAACAGATCCTGACATCACTGCAAAAATCAATGGTCTCGGCAACCGAACTGATACTCTGAGTATCGCCGGTGTTGTAGCGGGGACTGTTGCAAATACCTTCACCGTCAGCAGCACGGGTCTTAACACTGCTGTAGTAGGCACCTATGGTTCCTTGTTAGTCACCCCAAATGGAAGCTACACCTATACGCTGAATAATGCCAATCCTGCTGTGCAGGCCCTGGCAATCGGAGAGAGCATTGTGGATCGCTTTACATTTACGGTTTCCGATGGACAGGGTGGCTCAACAAGCAACACCCTATCTATCACCATCAATGGAACCAATGATGCTCCGGTTCTGCTGACAGGAAGTGGAGACGTTGTCCAGCTGGTATCCGGAACCAGTACACCAACCCTGCGCGTCGCAATTCCAAACACCGGTGTAAGCGCAGGCGATAAAATCCGTCTCAGTTACTTAGGACAAACACAAACCGCCATAACATTAACAGCCGCAAACATCGCCAATGGCTATGTTGATGTCCAACTTACAATAGCGCTACAAGATCCAAACAGCAACTTAACAACTGTTCCAGTTAAGTGGATTGATTGGACCTCCCAAAATGATGCCGCTAAAACTGTTACGGGAACAATCACAACAGAGACCGGCACGGTTTCAGCAACCTTGAATACTGGCACTGGATGGCAATTTGTTCAACTAAGCGGCGGGACCAACTACTTCGCCGCTGATAGTGGTAATCCCTACAAGAGTGAAGGTGTTATCGGACCCTCGTCCTCAGACATTATTGCCTTCAATCCGGCAGGCTGGAGAACGTTAACTTTTTCATCAGAAGTTCGCAATCTCTACTTTGCGTTCGTGAGCATGAACGGCAATGGCTATCGCTTTGATCGTGATTTTGATATCATTTCTCAAACAGGATGGGACAACCCTTCAACGACCTATGTAGAACCCGGTGGCAACGGTTACTGGGGCAATGGCTATGTTGAAAAATTTGAAATATATATTGATGGCAAAACCTATTGGGAATTGCGATGCATCAATGGCGAGCCCCATGGCGTCATTCGTTTCAAAGGCGCCTTTACTACACTTACCTGGGAGAATCCAGTCAGTGAAAACTGGCATGGTTTTACAGTTGGCATTAAAACAGCAACTCAAGATCTTCAGAATGTGAGGGGAGAATTCCTAAATGGGACAAGCAACGCAGTAATCACCACGACGCCAACAACGTTGATATCTTACGATCCTGCCCTGGCAAGTCTAGTGGGAACACTAGATACTACTGTTAGCGCAGCTCGTCTCAGCGAAACAGACAGTGGCCTACAAGCTACAGGCAGCCTCTCTCAATATGATTCTGATACCACGAATATCCTTACAGCGCGTGTCGATTCAGTCACTGTTAGCGGTGTATCAACAGGCCTTAGCCTTAGCAATGCAGATATCAAGAGTTTGCTGAGTGTGACAAGCACGGATACTGCTTCAAGCCAGACATCACGCCTGAACTGGAGCTTCAACTCTGGCTCAACCACTTTTGATTATTTGGCGGCTGGTGAAGAGCTCACATTTACTTATATCGTATCAACACGTGATGGTACAGGAAGGAGTGGAAATGACGGTACGCAAGATTCCGATACCTCAACGGTAACAATAACAATTGTTGGCACAAACGATTCACCTTTGCTGACTGCCGGAGTGGTGAGTGGTGCCATCACAGAGGACTCTGGAGTATATACACGCTCTGGATCAGTCAGTTTTAGTGACTTGGATCTTTCTAATCGCCATACGGCATCGATACTCACAAGCAATAGTGATGCCGCGGTTTGGTCTGGCGGCACGCTCACAACCGCCCAAAAAACGGCACTTCTATCTGGCTGGCAAGTGGCAGCAGCTGGCGCAAACACCAATAATGGCACTTACAATTGGACTTATACAACAACAAATGGCGATCTTGATTTCCTGCGGGACGGGGAAACCATAGTGCTCAAGGGTTATCTTGAGGTTAGTGACCCAGCAGGCAGCAAAGTCAGTCAATTATTGACAATCACCATCACTGGCACCAATGATACGCCGGTGATTACCTACGGCCTGGATACGGCTGCAATCATCGAAACCAATGCTTCACTAACAACAAATGATTGGATGCGGGTTACAGACACAGATTTAACGGATACCATTGCTGCAACTGTGGCATCCGTAGCAATCACCGGAGGTACTTACACAGCAAGATCAGGTTACAACAGAACTGTTGATATCCCCCTCAGCGACACTGAGCTCCTTGCCATGCTGGCTCTTTCCGCCAGCGGCGGCACTGCTGCTTTGTCCGCCAACACCCCCAGCGGATCAGACTTTACCTGGACATTCACCTCCGGAAGCTCAGGTCCATCGGCCGTGGGAGGAAACAAAGCCTTTGAATTCCTGGCGGCTGGAGAAACCCTTCAGCTGACCTACACAATTAAAACGCAGGACAACTCCCCTGATCGCGTGGGACAAGCTGCAGATTTCACCACATCGACAGTCACACTCACAATCACCGGCACCAACGACAGCCCAGACATCACCGTCGTTGATGTCACAGGAGCCGTGACGGAAGACACCGCAACCAGTGCTGCGGGGTCCGCCACAGCCCAGGTCAATACCCTCACCCTGTCCGGCCTCTATGAAGCCGGAGATGCCATCACGGCCACGGTCAATGGGGTGGCTGTGAGCTACACCGTGCTGGCCGCCGATATCAATGGCAGTGATAGCAGCATCACGCGCAGCACCGTCGCTGCCAAGTTGCGGGACGCCATCAATGCCAACGTCAATCTGGCGGACTTTGTAGCCGCCACATCCAGCGGCAACTTGTTGTCAATCAGCTCCGATACGGCTGGCCTGCCCTTCACCTTAACCGCCACTACAAGCAACCTCTCGGGAAGCGCAGACACCAGTCAGGCCGTTGCCAGCGCCGCCCAAACATTGAATGCTTCGGGCGCCCAGCTGCGCGATTCCGGTTCACTGACCTTTGTCGATGTTGATCTCACCAACACCGAAACGGTGACCCGATCCCTGGTGTCGGCCACCGCTTCATCCGGGGCGACGGTGTCGGCCGAATTGACTGCGGCCCTCGCCAATCTGGCCAGTGCCTTCACGATCAGCGGCGGGGGCGTCAGTACGCCCAGCCTGGCCAGCAGCACGGGTGCGCCGGTGCTGAACACGGTGAACTGGGCCTTTGCAATCGACAACGCCCTCGCCCAATACCTCGGAGCGGGTCAAACCGTCACTGCCGTCTATCGCATTGCCGTCAAAGACAGCTCGGGATTCACCGCTGCCAGCGGCTCGAACGAGATCGACACCACAAGCCAGGATGTGACGATCACAATCACAGGCAGCAACGATGCGCCGCTCATCACCGTTCAAAGCGGCAATAGCGATGCAGCGGCCTTAACTGAAACCAATTCCGGCCTCAGCACAAGCGGCACGCTCACGGTGCAGGATCTGGACCTCGCTAACACCGTGGCGATGTCAATTCAATCCGTGGTGGCATCGGGCACAACCACGGGCCTGCTTTCCAGCAACGCCCAACTGCTGGCCATGTTGACGCTGAATCCGCTGGCACCCACCAATATCCTCACCAGTACGGAGGTCGTGGACCAGCTGACCTGGACCTTCAACTCCTCACCTGAGGCCTTTAACTACCTGGCCGCCGGCGAATCTCTAACGCTGACTTACACCGTTCGCGCCACCGATAGTGCCGGTGCCCTCGTCAACAAAACAATCACAGTCACGATCAACGGCACCAATGACGGGCCCACGACAACGGTTGTAAAAACCAGTGGCACGATCACGGAAACAACCAAGCTCAGCGAAAACGGCAGCATCACCTTCGCCGATCTGGATGCGACGAACCGGCCAACCGCTTCGAAAGCGACCAAATCAGTGGCCGCCCTGCGGGCCGATGGCAGCACGGCCTTCAGCCTGACCAGCGCCCAGCAACAAAAAATCGAGGATGCCTTTGCGATTAGCACCGTGGCTGGTGCCACCAACAGTGGCACCGTCAACTGGACCTACACGATTCTCGAAAACGATCTCAATTTCTTGGCCGCTTCGGAAACCGTTACCACGGTCTTCACCCTCACGGTGACCGACAACGCCGGTGCCACCAGCCGCCAGGACGTTTCGGTGGTGATCACCGGCACCAACGACGCGCCCATAGCCCTCGTCACCAGCGTGCCCCTGCCGTCCCTGGCGGAAGACACCACCGCCGAGGCCACCGTGGCCCAACTGTTCAACGGCAGCGGCGTCAATGCCGCCTACAGCGATCTGGACAACAGTGGCGCCGGTGATCCCTTCGCCGGCGTGGTGCTGGTAGCCAACGCGGCCACCACAACCCAAGGCTATTGGCAATACAAAACCCCGGGCGGAATTTGGACGAGTATCTCATCAGGCAGTCTCCTGAACACAGAAAGTGCCCTGTTCCTCTCCTACGACACCAGTTTGCGCTTCTCCCCCAGCACCAGTTGGAACGGTGCAGCGGGGACCCTGACAGCGAGGCTGGCCGATGGCCCCCTATCGGCCCATGCCAGCAGCGGCAGCAGGATCAACATCTCTGCTGCCGCTGCTGGCACAACGACGCATTACAGCGACAGCAGCAATGCCGTGACTGTCACCGCCAGTGTCACGGCCGTCAACGATGCACCGGTGGTCATTGGGAGCCCCGCAACCGCAACTCTGGCAGCGATCACAGAGGACACCACCAACCCCGGCGGCGCCAGCGTGGCCAGTTTTGTGGCCAGCAGCTTCAGTGATGCCGTCGACTCGGTGGCCGGTGGTTCAAGCGCCAATACCTTTGCAGGAGTCGCCATCACCACCTACATTGCCAATGGCGCTGCAGGGAACTGGCAATACTCCAGCAATGCGGGCAGCAGTTGGACGACGTTGACGGCCGTCAGCGGAGCGGCAGCCGCGTTCAGCCTGAAGAGCAGTGATTGGATCCGCTTTGTTCCAGCCGCGAATTTCAATGGTGACGCTCCGACGCTCGATGTGGCGCTGATTGATAGCAGCACCACAGTGGACACTGCTGCGGTCATTGATGCCAGCAACCGCGGTGGCACCAGCGCCTTCAGTTCGTCCACGGTGGCGATCAGCCACACCGTTAGTGCTGTCAACGACGCTCCCCTGCTCAATCCACCCGCCAGTTTCAACCTGGTGGAGGACACCACGGGCAATCTGGTCTTTAACAGCAACACCTTTACCGATGTGGATGCGGGCAGCGGTTTCCTCAAAGCCACCCTCACCGTTGCCGATGGAAACCTACAAATTGCAAGTGCCAACCTCGGTGGCGTGACCCTGGATGCCAGCAGCACCCCCACCACTCGCATCCTGATCGGCACGGTGGCGTCGCTCAACAACTTCTTCTCGACTGCCGGCAACATTAAATACACCCCAGCACTTAACAACGACACCCAGCGCAGCCTCACCCTGACGGTGAATGATCAGGGCAACACGGGCACGGGCGGAGCCCTCACCGCCAGCTACACATCAACCATCTATGTGCAAGCCGTTAGCGACGATCCAACGATCACATCCACCAATGTGATCAAGATTGACCTTTCGAGTGTCGGCAATAGTGATGGCGGCTCCCTTAGCGACTGGAACACTCTTAACAACGGAGGCAGTAGCAGCAGCGTCAAGCGACACATCGATGGCAACATCATCAGCGGTGTGAGCATCAGCGTCACTGGCACCGGCTCCAGCAACGAATCGACCTCAGCCAACTGGCCCGGCGCCGACAGCGATCCTTATTACATCAAGGCCAGTGATGACTATGTGTTCTCATCCAATAGCTCTGGCAGAGGCATCACTGGCAAAGCCAATGAGCTGAATATCATCACCTCAGGCCTCGACAAATCCCGGCTCTATACGGTGCGCGTCTACAGCCTGGTCAATGAGAACCAGGCCACAATTGATGTGGGTGTGACCAACGGGGGAAGCACCACCTTCCACCGTAACCTCAACCGCCAAACCCTTTTTAACACCATTCCGCTTAGCAATGACCTGATCTTCAGCAACGTTGCCCCAGACAACAACGGTCAAATCATTGTGTCAGTGGGATCAAGCCAAGCGGTTTCAGCCGAGGCTGTGGTGATTGAGCCCGTGGCCACAGAAGCCATCGGCCTGGCGGAAACCAATGCCAGCCTCACCAGCAGCGGCAGTTTGCGGATCAACGATCCGGACCGGACGGACATCGTCATGGCCACCCGCAGCCTGGTGGTTTCGGGAAGTTCGAACCGCAGCGATCCGGCGGCTCCCAATGATGCCGCCTTGCTGGCGATGTTCAGCCTGACCCCAATGGATCCCAGCCCCATCCTGGACAATACGGAAGTCACCGATGTCCTCAACTGGACCTTCAATTCCGGATCAGAAGCGTTCAACTACCTGCGCAAGGGTGAAACCTTAGTACTCAGCTACACCATCAAAGTTACAGACAACAATCCCCTACCCCTCAGTGACACGGAAACCGTCACGATCACGATCACCGGCACCAATGACACGCCCGTCATCTCCGCCAAAGACAACGCCGCAGGAGATGTGGCGGCCCTGCAGGAGATCAGCGCCACCCTAGCCAGCACGGGTTCCTTCACCGTGACGGATGTCGACACCACGGATACCGTTACGGCCGCTGTCACGGCCGTGGCCCTCTCTGGCAGCTTCCCCACCGCTTCCCTGCCGACATCCCTGGGCACCAGCGGCAACGGCTATGCCGCCCTGAAAGCCATGTTGGCCCTCAACCCAACGGCTGGAACGGTATTTGGCGCCGACACCAGCGCCGCTGGTAGTGCCTTCAACTGGACCTTCACATCGGGGGCATCTGGTGATTCTGCCTTTGAGTTCCTCAGCAAAGACGAAACGCTTGTGCTGACTTACACGCTCACGCTTACGGACAACAGTGGTGCTTCGGGCAGCGATCAGTCCGCCGCAACCACAGTCACCATTGCCATCACCATCACCGGCACGAACCATGCCCCGATCCTCGATGCATCGCCCGTCCTCACCCTCTCCCAAACAGAAGATGCCCCAGCTCCTTCCGGTGCCGTCGGCAGCCTCATCTCCGCTCTTGCCGCCAAAGTAGGCACCAACCCAGCCAATCTCTCTGAAACTGATCTCACCAACCCCGTTGGTATCGCCATCACCGCTCTCGATACCGCCGCCACGGCGGCAGGCGATTGGTATTACTCCCTCAACAACGGCACGGCCTGGACCAAAATCACAACCATGCCCAGCGAATCCGCAGCTCTCCTCCTGCGCGATTCCGATCGCCTCTACTTCCAGCCCAAAGCCAACTGGCACGGCGCCATCTCCCAGACCATTGCCTTCCGCGCCTGGGACCAATCCGCCGGTTCCGCTGGCACAACCGCCAACATCACCACCACAGGCACCGGCGGCAGCACCCCCTTCTCCCTTGTTGTCGACTCCGTCGCCCTCACCGTCACTCCCGTCAACGACCAGCCCACCGCCTCCGCCAACGTCACCCTCCCAGCCGTCAACGAGGACAGCTCCGCTCCGGCTGGCACCACCCTCTCCAGCCTCGCCGCCTCCTTTGGCTACAGCGACGCCACCGACGACCAATCCGCCAACTCCAACACCGCCTCCGGCGGCACCGCCACCGGTGGCTCCACCGCATCAGCCTTCTCCTACTTCGCCATCACCGCCAACGGCTCCATTGCCGCCCAGGGCAAATGGCAGGTCTCAAAAACCAACAGCCCTTCCGCCAGCACCGCTGGCGATTGGCTCGACATCCCCACCACCGGGCTTGCCACCTCCACTGCCCTGGTCTTCTCCAGCGATCGGCAGATCCGCTTCCTCCCTGCTGCCAATTTCCACGGCACTCCTGGCTCCCTCACCGTCTATCTCGCCGATAACAGCGTCAACCTCGCCGCAGCCGTCACCAACAGCACCACCAACCTCACCAAAGTCGACATCTCCAACGCCGCCAACGGCGGCACCAACGCAACCGGCGCCTGGACCGCCACCAGCCGAACCCTCGGCACCACCGTGGCACCCATCAACGACGCCCCAACCGCCTCTGCCACCACCCTCGCGGCCACCACAGAAGATCTCGCAAGCCCCGCCGGCGCCACCATCTCCTCCCTTGGCTTTGGCTACAGCGACATCACCGACAACCAGACCACCGGCGGTAGCGCCATCGCCGGTGGCGCCTCATCCGCCACCGCCTTTGGTGGCATCGCCATCGTCGGCAACGCCGCCAATGCCGCCACCCAAGGGGTCTGGCAATACTCCACCAACTCAGGCACCTCCTGGACATCCATTGGCACTGGCGGCTCCGCTCCCTCCAATGCCGCTGCCATCCTCCTGCCCACAGACGCCACTCTCCGCTTCCTTCCCAGCGTCCTCCATTTCAACGGCACTCCGGGTGCTCTCTCCGTTCGCGTCTCCGATACATCCCTCTCCTTCTCCTCGTCCACGGACATCTCCGCCGCTGATCCCATCACCGGCCAGTTCTCCATCGCCACAACCCTTGGCACCTCCGTTACCGCCGTTAACGATGCTCCA
>CALRRL020000013.1:0-84586 GCA_943370565.1 Synechococcus sp. UW140
AATGACATGCTGTTTGGCGAGGGTGGCGATGATGTGCTGGATGGGGGCAAGGGGGATGATGGGCTGTATGGAGGAACGGGCGATGATGTGTATGTGTTTGGCAAGGGAGATGGGGCTGATGTGATTTATGGCGAGTATTTTTATGCATGGAATGGCCAGTCAATTGGCCATAATGTGTTGCTGCTAAAGGATGGAGTGAGTGCGAGTGAGGTGCGTTTAAGGCGGGTTGGTGATGGTCTTGTGGTGTCGATCGAGGGAACGGCTGACACGATCACCGCGAGTAATTTCTTCTACGTTGATGATCCCAGCAATGGATTTAATACGCTGCAGGAGGTGCGTTTTGCCGATGGCAGCAGCTGGGATTGTGCTGCGATGCTGCAGACGGTGGGGTTAACGGGAACGGCCGGATCAGATGGTTTGGCAGGCAGTAACTGGAGCGATACGATTCGTGGCCTGGGGGGTGACGATGCGTTGTATGGATTGGGTGGCGATGATGTGCTGATTGGTGGGCTTGGCAATGATCAAATCATTGCTGGTAATGGTAACGACGTATTGATTGGGGGTGCTGGCAACGATCAATTGTTCGGTGGCCTTGGTAATGATGTTTATTCTTTTGGCAGGGGCGATGGGGCCGATGTCATCGTGGATAATGATGTTGAGCCAGGGAAATTAAATCGTCTGAGCTTTGGCGATGATGTTGCGCCATTGGATGTCGTCGCTTCGCGAACAGGTGATGACTTGCTGCTGTCTATTAGGCAATCGTTAGACTCAGTGAGGATTGTTGATGTCTACCGATCAGCTGGTCCGCTGAATCCCTATGGTTCGATTCAGGAAATTGGGTTTGCGGATGGTTCTGTATGGGGGCTTGATTGTGTTGGTTGTTAATTGGTGTTGGCAGGGTGCCATTGGTTTGATTTTGGTTGCCTGGGGTGGTGCGCTTGATTGCCTCTTGAAAGGCCTGCCTCTGATGGTCAGGGCTCTCCAATTGGGCTCCACGGCTTGGCGCACCACCCCCGCCAAACTGACCCTTCCCCCCTCCACCCGCCCACCCCATGACCCTCGACGCCCTCCGAGCGCGCGGCGGCTGGCAACTCCTGGCGGCCCCCGAGGAGCGGGCCGCGGGCGAAGCGGCCCTGGCGCAGGGGGCGGGCCAGTTGCCCGCGGGGGCGGGGCTGGTGCTCGGCAGTGGCGGCAGCAGCGGTGGGCGGCGCTGGTGTCTGCAGCCCTGGGCCAATTTGGAGGCCTCCGTTGCGGCCTGTGGCCAGTGGTTGGCGGCCCAGGGTTTCCAGCTTGCGGGCCCCACCCTCGTGAATCCCCTGCCGGGCCACCACATGAGTGGCCTGATGCCCCAGCTGCGGGCCCGGGCCTGGGGGGCGGATCTGGTGAACCTCAGCCCCGCCCAGCTCAAGCAGCCTGGGGAGTTGCTGGAGCTGCAGGCGGGTTGGCGCCGGCCGCTACTGCTCTCGCTCGTGCCCACCCAGCTGCAGCGCCTGCTGGCGCAGCCCAGCGGTCTGGCCTGGTTGCAGGGCTTTGAGATGATCTGGCTGGGCGGCGCCGGCCTCTCGCTGGAGCTGGCGGAGCGGGCCCGCCAGGTCCGGCTGCGCCTGGCCCCTTGCTATGGCGCCACCGAAACCGCCGCCATGGTGTGCGCCCTCGAGCCCGATCGCTTTCTGGCCGGGGTTGCGGGCTGCGGCCACCCCTTCGCCGATTGCCAACTGCGGCTTGGCGAGCAGGGGGCGATCGAGCTCCGCACCGCCCGCCTCAGTCCGGGCTGGCTGCAGGACGGCGCCCTGGTGCCCTTCGCCGGTCCATCGCCCTGGTGGCGCAGCGGCGATGGCGGCCGGCTTACGCCCCAGGGTCTGGAGGTGCTGGGCCGCCTCGATGGCGCCATCAACAGTGGTGGCCACACCGTGTTTCCGGAGCAGGTGGAGCAACAGCTGCTGGCCCTGGCGGGAGCTGCCGGCCTGCCCCTGGCGGCCTTGCTGCTGTTGGGGGAACCCGATCCCATCTGGGGAGAGAGCCTGGTCGGCCTTTATCGGCCCCTGCCTGGGGCCGGTGATCCGGCCGCCAACCAACTGGCGGAGGCCCTCAAAACCCTGGCCCGCCAACTTCCCCCCAGCCACCGGCCCCAGCGTTGGCTGGTCTGCCCGGAGCTGGCCCCCTCAGCCCTCGGCAAATGGCAGCGCGGCCAGTGGCGCCTGTGGGTGGCAACGCAGGGACCCCGTTGAGCCAATGGCTGGATCCATTCCCCCCATCCGGTGGGTCTCGCCGCCTTCATGGCGTTGCACTGGCTGGTCGGCGCTGAGCTGGCGCTGGGGGAGAGCTGGGGATGCAATCGCCAGGGGGATTGGCCGAACCAGCATCAGGTCTGGCGTCACCCCTGGCTGCGATCCCTGCCATGACCCGAATCCATGGGTTCAGCCATGGGTTCAGTGGATTGCTTCTCCTGGCCTGGAGGCCTGCAGCCAGGCGCTGATCGCCGGGGGCAGGGCGCAGCCCTGGCGGCTGGCAACCGTGATCGCCCGATGGCGGGTCAGGCCCGTGGCGGCGTGGACGCCATTACTGGCAAACAGGTAGGTCACCTCGAAGCTGCCCTGATCACGTTGGCGCGGCTCCAGGCTGACCTCCAGGCGGTCTCCGCAGACGAGCGGCCGGCGGTAATCGGCGCTGCAATGCACGATCGGCAGGGCAATGCGGAGACCCGGTCCGCTGGGATCAGCGGCTTCGTGCTGGCCTGGGGGGGGCGCGATCATCCACTCCGGCCTGGGAAAGATCTCATCGGCCCTGATGCCGAAGCGCTCCAGGCTCTCTTCGTAGGCCTCGTGGCACCAGCGCAGCAGCTGGTGGAATTGGATCACGCCGGCGGCGTCGGTGTCGCCGAAGCGGACGCGGCGCTCCAACTGCAGCCAGGGGGGACAGGCCATGGGGCTCTGGGGCTGCCAGGAAACTGGTGCCATGTTGGCCCTGGGATGCCAAGACAGGCTCACCGTGCCGGCACCGTGACGGCAGCTTGGAGGCAAAGTTGTGGCACCGGGGCGGATGGTGCCGGCGTGTCGGGGCGTTGGCTTGGGCTTGCCCCAGCCTGGTGCAACCCTTACCTTACGGTCAGTTTGCTCAGGAATTTTGGCTGCTCCGTTTGCCTACGAACAACCCACCTTGAACAAAGCCTGGGAAGCGTTTGTTGCCCACATCCCCACCATCTTGATCATCTGGATTATTACGGCAATTTTTGCGGTCCTGGGGATGGGAGCCCAATTGCTGTTCACGGTGGTTGGCAACAGCCTTTCGGGGGTGAGCCTTGGCAGTGCGATCGAAGGCAATACGACGACAACTCTCGGCCTCGTGCTTGGACAACTGGGTCAGATCCCCTTTTCAATTATCTCCAATCTGGTTGCCGTTCTTTTTGCGGCAGTGCCGGCACTGTATTGCGTATCCGGTGAAACGATCACGGTGAATCGTTCCTTCCAGGTTCTGCTTGCAAACCCCTGGCGCTATCTGTTGGCTGGGATTTTGTTCACCGTTGTTTCGGTGATTGGCTTCTTGGCCTGCGGCTTGCCTGGCATCGCGGTGGCCCTGGTCACCCCTGTTTTTGTGAACAAGATTTTCACGACCGACATGCCGATCCTGGATGCCTTCAGTTCCTCCTTCCAGGCGGTGTATCGCTCTGAAAATGGCTGGACGTTCGTGGGGATTGAGCTGCTGGCTGGCTTGGTGGTGGTGGTGGTGTCGATCTGCACCTGCGGCATCGGTCTGTTGGTGGCCCCTGCCGTTGCCAGTTTCTACATTCAGAATGTTGCCTACCACAAAGGGATCCTCTCCTGATCACCGGGCCTGGGGGCTTGCCAATGGAATGGATCGCGTCTGGGTCTCACCGTGATCGGCAGGCCTGAATGGCAAGTCCATCGGTGAGCAGCACCGCGCCGCCCCCGTGGCCCCCAAGCCCGCAGGCTGCCATGGCCAGGTGCCCCGCATCCTGGGCTCCTTGGCCTGTCAATGGGGATAGCCAGTTGCCGCTGAATTGACAGGCGGCTGGCAGGGTTGGCGAGCTTTCCTGCTCCAAGCCTCTTGGCCCTGATTGTGCCGGCACTCTTGCCCGAGGGGGCCAGGGTCTCGATGCAGGCCTCTGCCAGCAGGACCAGGCCCGGCGGACCGCGAGAATCCCGGCGGCAACGATCTTGAAGACGAAGCATTAGCGCTTCAGCAGCGTGATGGAGGAGTCTTGTTCTCTTCGGACAGTTAATTTGAACCCTTTTGCTCCTAGGAGCCATGGTGGATCGACTGCCGTTGGTGTCGCTTCAGCAGCTTTGGCTTGCTGTACCCTGTTGCTCCCCCTAACTTTGGCCCAGTTCACCCCGAGTCTGTGGCCGCTCCGATTGCCTACGAACAGCCTGCCTACTATAAGTCTCGGGATGCATTTGTCGCCCATATCCCTACCCTCTTGGTCGTCTGGCTGGCCATCTGGATCACCACGGTGATCCTGCTGGTGCTCGGCTTGGGCACCGCCGAACAGCTTGTGACGTTCGTTGGCATACGCGACGCTTCTGCAAGTCTGGAGGATCATTATGCACTCTCATTCTTTTTGATTTATTGGGGCGAGCTGGCGGCATTTGTGTTTTCAGTTCTCGGCGGTTTTACGGTGCCGGTCATGTATTACGCCACGGGTGAACCTGTTACCGTAGTAGATGCCTTTAAGGCTCTGTTTCGGCGTCCCTGGCGTTATTTGATTGCCGGTATTCTGTTTGTGGTTGCTGTGCTTGTTGGCTTTACCTTCTGCTTTTTGCCGGGGATCGTAGTCCTGTTGGTGGCTCCGGCCTATGTCGGTAAGATCTTCGCTACCGAGATGTCGATCCTCGCTGCCTTCGGTTCGTCTTTCCAAGCGGTCTATTGCTCTGAAAATAGTTTTACTTTCGTGGCGATCGAGATAGCGGTTGGCCTGGTGGTGGTCGCGGTGTCGGTGTTCAGTTGTGGCTTGGGTCTTTTGTTTGCCCCATCGATCGCCAGCTTCTATGTTCAAAATGCCGCCTATCGTCATGGTGTTCTTGCCTGAATGCTTGCCAATCTCGCCTAATCTCAACCGCTGGGGAACGCCTGGAGCCCCAGCCCATAGGTGAGCCCCATGCGCGCCGCCCAGTAGGCCACAAGGGCCAGCACAACCACAACCAAATGCCAGGCCTCCAGGCCCTGGGGATAGAACTTTCGCCGGCGGATCGCCTGCACGCTCCACAGGATCAGGGCCGTGGCAACTAGGGGGCCAAAGGCGTGAAGGCCTAGGGCCTGATGCCAATCGCCCCGCAGGCTGGCGCAGGTCGCCCGAGTGAGGAAGCAGGTGGGGCAAGGGATGCCGGTGAGGGCTCGCAGCGGGCAGCTCAGGCCTGGGAGCTCGGGCCAGCCGCCCTTCAACCAGAGGTAGCCCGTTAAGGCTGCCGGGAGTAGGGATCCGCTCTGGCGGATCCGGTTGAGGAAGGCGGTCCGGGCCATGGAGCAAATGACCGGCAAAGGGCTTGAGGCCTTGCCCTGGGTCCATGGCCCGAAGTATGGCGCTCTTCCGAGGGGAGGGGGGCCGGCCCTTCCTGCCTTGGTCCCGCAGGAACTTGCCCAGGGAGAGGCTCGGGCCGGCCAGAGCCATCAAACAATCACAAGATTGCTGAGGCTGCCCGTGTAGCCGGTGATTTCAACCAGCAGGTCCTTGCCAGCCTGGAAGCCAAGCTGGGAATCATTCAGGGCCAGGAAGGTGCGGTCTCCGCCACTGGAGCCGACCATCAGGGTGGCAGCCCCATTGGCCAGGAAGGTGGTTGCCGTCAGCACTTTGCTGAGATCGCCGGCATTCAGGCTGCTTGCCCTGCCGACATTGGAGACTGCCGTTGTTGCCGCCCAACCATCGATGGAATCAACCCCAATGGCCAGATCCGTGATCTGGTCAAAGCCGCTCAGCAGCGAATCCCCATAGCCGAAGACGAAGCGATCGGCGCCAGCGCCTCCGGTGAGACTATCTTTGCCACCCAGGCCCGTGAGGATGTCGTTGCCCCCATTGCCAAACAAGCGATTGGCACCGGTATCGCCTGTGATGATATCGGCATTCTCGGATCCTTTGACATCGGTAAAGTTTTTGACCGTGAGGGCGGCGCTGCCAACAAAGGGCAGACCTGAAATCGTTACATTCTCTTTGGCGAGATTCACAGTGAGGGCCGCCGTTACCCCCGTGGAGCCATCAATCGTGTTGACGGCGCCCTTGGTGCCGATGATGGTTTCAACGGAAAAATCGACAATCGTGTCAATCGAACCATCGGCCTTGATGATCGTGCCGCCGCGGACGAGCGTGACGCCCCCTGCCAGGGCTTCATAGCTGAGCGTGTCGGTACCTGTGCCGCCCCGATAGCAATCGGAGCCGCTGGATCCAAGCAAGAGATCGTCGCCACCACCACCGGAGAGGCTGTCGTTGCCGGCGGCTCCGTAGAGGACATTGGCCTTGGCATCGCCAAGGATCACATCATTGTTTTCGGAGCCATTGACATTGCTGAAGTTGATGACCGAAAGCTTGGCGCTGCCAATCACCGGTAAGCCAGTGATTTCCAGGGAATTGGTGGAGAGATCGACGTTGAGGGCGGCGGTTGTGCCACCGCTGCCGTCGATCGTATTGATGCGATTGGCATTGCCTTTGATCACTTCAATATCAAAAGTGGCGATGGTGTCAACGCCATTGCCGCCGGATTTTGTAATCACCCCACCCCTGGAGAAGGTGATGTCGGCATTGAGACTCCCGTAGTCAAGGGTGTCGACTCCGGTGCCGCCGCTGAGGCTGTCATTGCCAGCGGAGGCCTTGATCAGGTCGTTGCCGGCGCCGGCCAGGTAGATGTTGTTGTCCTTGTTGCCAGACAGGGTATCGGCCCCATCGCTGCCGTTCAGGTTTAACGGTTCGCGGGGTTGTGGTGCCGTGATCGGCTCTGGCAGGGGCTGGCGTTTGAACGGTTCAATGATCGGGGATACGACTACCGAGGCCATGGTTTGGACGTTGGGGCCCGGCAAACGTACCCCCCTGCTTTGGCCTGGATGTGCACGAGATGTGCGTCAAGAGCGCCCAGTTGTGACCAGATGTGCGCCCAGTACCATCCGTTGTTCAAGACTGGTCGGTTTGTCCGAGTCCCGGCGCCATGTTTCCTCGTTTTCCTTTGGGGGCGTGCCCCTTGCCCCAGTCACAATTTCCCTTCAATAGCTAAGAAGGAAACTGACCGACGGCCGCCCTTCTCGGAGCAATAAGTGATCATGAATAAGTTATGTGGGAACAAGTGGCAACGTTCTGTATGGCAACAGAATTGTTTTGGCGTAGGAAGTGATATGGAGTCAGGATTGACCTTGGCCCAGGATCTCCTGAAGCCCGGAATTGCGCTAGATCAGCGATCCACCGAGCCCATGATCACGTCGATCGAGCCCAGGATCGCCATGATGTCGGCCACCTTGGCGCCCTTGAGGATGTGGGGCAGGATCTGGAGGTTGTTGAGATCGGCGGCGCGAATCTTGAATCGCCAGGGGGTGACATCGTCGTTGCCTTGGATGAACACGCCGATTTCGCCCTTGCCCGATTCCAACCGGGTGTAGAGCTCGCCGGAGGGAATCTTGAAGGTGGGCGCCACCTTCTTGGCCACGATCTGGTAATCGAAGCCATACCACTCACTCTTCTTGCCCTCGGCCAGGCGGCGGGCCTCCAGGTTTTCGGTGGGGCCGCCGGGGATCATCTTGATCGCCTGGCGCAGAATCTTGAGCGATTGGCGCATTTCCTCGATCCGCACCCGGTAACGGGCGTAGCAATCGCCTTCCTTCTCCCAGGCCACATCCCACTCGAAATCGTCGTAGCACTCGTAGTGGTCCACCTTGCGCAGGTCCCAGGGCACGCCTGAGGCCCGCAGCATCGGCCCCGACAGGCTCCAGTTGATCGCCATCTCGCGGCTGATCACCCCCAGGCCCTCGATGCGCTTGCGGAAGATCGGGTTATTGGTGATCAGCTTTTCGTATTCATCAATCTTGGGGCCGAACCAGTTGCAGAAGTCTTCGCACTTCTCCAGCCAGCCCCAGGGCAGGTCAGCTGCCACGCCGCCGATGCGGAAGTAGTTGTTGTTGATCAGGCGCTGGCCGGTGGCGGCCTCCCAGAGGTCGTAGATCATCTCCCGTTCGCGGAAGATGTAGAAGAAGGGGGTCTGGGCGCCCACATCGGCCAGGAAGGGGCCAAGCCAGAGCAGGTGGTTGGCGATGCGGTTGAGTTCCAGCATCAGCACGCGGATGTAGCTGGCCCGTTTCGGCACCGGCACATCGGCCAGCCGTTCGGGCGCATTCACCACGATCGCCTCATAGAACATCCCCGCCGCATAGTCCATGCGGCTCACATAGGGCACGAACATCACATTCGTGCGGTTCTCGGCAATTTTTTCCATGCCGCGGTGCAGGTAGCCGATCACCGGCTCGCAATCCACCACGTCTTCCCCATCCAGGGTCACCACCAGCCGCAACACCCCATGCATCGAGGGGTGGTGAGGCCCGAAGTTGACCACCATCGGCTCCGTGCGCGTCTCCAACTGCGTCATGGGACCGGGGGCTGCGGGGCGAATGCTGGGATCTTAGGAAGGAAGCCCTGCTGTAGGGCTCTGTTTGTCTGCCGAACGCCTGTCTGCTGACGGCTACGCCCATGTGCCGGTGCTGGCGGAGCCCCTGCTCGCCGCCCTGGCGGATCTGCCCGATCGACCCGGCCTGTTGATCGATTGCACCCTGGGCGGCGGCGGCCACAGTGCCCTGCTGCTTGAAGCCCACCCCCAGCTGCGGCTGGTGGGCCTCGACCAGGACCCGGCGGCCCGGACCGCCGCCGCCGGGCGCCTGGCGCCCTTCGGCGATCGGGCCCTGATCGTGGCCAGCAACTTCGCCGACTATCAACCCAAGGAGCCCGCCCTGGCCGTGCTGGCGGACCTGGGCGTCAGCAGCCCCCAGCTGGATGGGGCCGAGCGCGGCTTCAGTTTCCGCGCCGATGGGCCCTTGGATATGCGCATGAACCCCGAGCGGGGCGAAACGGCGGCGGAGCTGATCGAGCGCCTGGAGGACACCGAGCTGGCCGATCTGATCTATGCCTTCGGGGAAGAGCGGCTCTCGCGCCGCATCGCCCGCAAGATCAAGCAGCACCTGGCCGAGAGCGGTCCCTTTCGCGGCACTGCGGAGCTGGCCTACCTGGTGGCCGGCTGCTATCCGCCCCCGGCCCGGCGCGGCCGCATCCATCCGGCCACCCGCACCTTCCAGGCCCTGCGCATTGCCGTCAACGACGAGCTGGGGGCCCTGGACCGGCTGCTGCTGCAGGCCCCCAACTGGCTGGAAAGCGGCGGCCTGCTGGCCGTGATCAGTTTCCATTCCCTCGAAGATCGGCGCGTCAAAACGGCCTTTGTCAGCGATGAGCGCCTGCAGCGGGTCACCCGCAAACCCCTGGTCGCCAGCGAGGCCGAGGCCGAGGCCAATCCCCGCAGCCGTTCGGCCAAGCTGCGCATCGCCAGGCGGCGGTAGGGGCGGGCCTCCGGCTTGGCTGGCCACCAGGGATAGGCGCTTGGGGACAGGCCGCGATGGCCTGATCAGCCTCGGGGCCGGGTGGGCTCCAGCCGATCGTCTGCCCCGAAGAGTTGGCGGTAGGCCGCCAGTTTGATGCAGATCACAACTGGGACGAGGGCAATGCTCAGGGCATTGGCGCTGGCGAACGAGCTCACCACGATCAGGGCACCCAGGAGAGTCTGGAGGCCAAACACCCGCCACCACTGGCGCTGCACCACCCTGATGCCGCTGCTCACCGTTGCGATCGGCTTGGTGGTCCCAAACAGGCAGAGGGGATTGAGAAAGGTTTGGGTGACGCCCAGCCACATGGTCCAGGCCAGGGCCACCAGGCCGAGGGGCCACCAGATCAGCGGTTGGGGCAGTCCCTGGCGCTGCAGGTCAAGTCCGAGCAGGCCCACCAGGCCCAGGGGGATGAGCAACAGCAGCTGCTCGGCGGTCCACGCCAGCACCAGCCGGTTGATCGCCACCCCATCCCAGCGGATCAGCTGGATCAGGTCGGCCAAGCGGGGCTTCTGGCCCTCCAGGGCCAGCCAAGCACCGCGGTAGAAGCCCAGGGTTGAGAGCAGCGCCGCAACCCCCAGGAGCAAGACGCCCCCCAGCACAGCTCCCATGCTGATCAGCAACACGATCAGGCGCGGCAGGGCGATTTCTGGTGCGGGGTCGGTGAACAGAGCCGTGGTCACCAGGATCGAGCCGCCCAGGGCAATGGGGAGGACACAGGCCCCCATCGCTAGGGCGCTTAGCAAGGAGAAGAGCAGGAAGGGCCAGGGGGCCCTGCCAAAGGCGATCCAGCCCTCCCGGCAGGCGTCCAGAACCCTTAGGGGGCTCGGGCCCGTTGGCGAAAGCGCCATGCTGATCGTTGCCAGTGGCCCGAGCGTAGGGATGGCCTTGGGTTCCGTCCGATCCATGTCCCTGGCGCCATGACCCGAACCGACCTGCTCTGGTGGGCTGCCCTTGGGGTGCAGCTGCTGGCGATCCCGGGCACCCTCCTGCCCGTGCTGCCCGGCCTGGTGCTGCTGCCATTGGGGGCTTTGCTCTGGTGTTGGGCCGTGGGCTTTGGTGTGGCCTGGCCGGTGCTGCTGTTGGCGCTGCTGTTGCTGCTCCTGGGCTGGGGGGCGGAGGCCTTGGGGCTGGTGCTCGGTGCGGCGCGGCTGCAGGCCAGCCCCTGGGCCTATGGGGGTGCTGCCCTGGGGTTGCTGCTGGGGGTGTTGGGCCTGTTGCCGGCCCTGCCGGTTGGCGGGCCGTTGCTGGGGGCCCTGGTGGGGCCCTTGCTGGGCGCCACCCTGGGGGAGCTGGTGGCGCAGCTGGGGCCCGGGCGGCGCCATGCCCCGGGTGGCCCGGAGCCGGCCGCTGGCCGGGGGGGCCTGGCCAGCCTCGGTCGCGCCCTGCAGGTGGGGCTGGCGGTGGTGAGCGGCATGCTTGTGAGCCGCCTGGCCCAGATGCTGCTGGCCCTGGTGGGTGTGGCGGGCTTTGTGCTGCTCAGCGTCTGGGGCTCCGCAGCTGGCTGAGGGCCTCGGCCACGGCGGCGATCGCCTGCTCGATCTCGCTGGCCGTGGTGGAGCGGCCCAGGCCAAAGCGGATCGAGGCGGCGGCCTCCAGGCGGCTGAGTCCCAGGGCGGCAAGCACGTGGGAGGGGTCGCCGCTGCTGCAGGCCGAGCCGCTGCTCACCGCCAGCTGGCGGCGCAGGCTGCGGTGCAGGGCCGTGCCATCCACCCCCTCGACGCAGACATTGAGGTTGTGGGCGAGCCGCGGCGCGGCGGCCCCATTGCGGCGGATGCCGCCTAAGGCCTCCAGCCCCTGCCAGAGCCGGTCCCGCAGGGCCCCAAGCCGCTGCTGCCGCTCCTGCCGGTCGGCCTGGGCCAGCTCCAGGGCCGCGGCCAGGCCCACGATCAGGGGCACGGGCAGGGTGCCGGCCCGCAGGCCCCCCTGCTGGCCGCCGCCATGGAGCTGGGGGGCCAGGGCCAGGGGCCGGCAGATCGCCAGGGCGCCGATGCCCTTGGGGCCATAGAGCTTGTGGCCGCTGAGGCTGAGCAGGTCGATGCCCAGCTCGCCGGGGTTGAGCTCGACATGGCCCACGGCCTGGGCGCCGTCGCAGTGGAAGGGGATACCCCGCTGGCGGCAGAGGGAGCCGATCGCGGCCAGGGGCTGGAGCACACCGATTTCGTTGTTGGCGGCCATCACGCTCACCACCAGGGTGTCGGGGCCCAGGGCCGCTTCGAGTTGGGCCAGATCCACCAGGCCATCGCGGCCCACCGGTAGTTCGCTGAGCTGGAAGCCGTGGCGGGCCAGGTAGCGCAGGGGATCGAGCACGGCCCGGTGTTCCGTGGCCAGGGTGACGAGCTGGCGCCGGCGGCCGCCCGCCGCCAGTTCCGCCTCGGCCAGGCCCTTGAGGGCCAGGTTGTTGGCCTCGGTGGCGCCGCTGGTGAAGATCAGCTGGGCGCCGGCTGGATCGCCGTTGGGACCGCCATTGGCAGGACCGTCCGCCAGGCCCAGCTGCCCCAGGATCCGGGCCCGGGCCTGGTCCACGGCGGCGGCGGCCAGCAGGCCGGGCCGGTGCAGGCGGCTGGCCGGATTGGCGAACTGCTCTGTCCACCAGGGGGCCATGGCGGCCACCACGGCCGGATCACAGGGGGTGGTGGCTTGGTGGTCGAGGTAGGCGAGCATGGGCCCATGTTGACAAGGGCGTTCTGCGATGGCTGGTGAGCGCCGATCGAGCCGACCGCTGGCCCAGATCCCCGCCCTGGGGCTCTCCTGGGCGCGGACCCGGGGCGGCCTTTGGCCTGGCGGCCTGGGCCGGGCCCGAGAGCCCGGTCTGGCCGGATCGGCGCTGGCCCTGGTTCTGGCGGGCGGGCTGGCGCCCCTGCCAGTGGCCGCCGACCAGGGCGACATGGTCAACCCGATCGATGCCCGGCCGCCGGGGCTGGTGGTGCTGTGGGAGCGGGCCGGCCGCGGCGGCCAGGAGGCGGTGGGTGTGTTCGGGGTCAGCAAGGACGCCAACGACCCGGAGGTGCGCCAGATCAAGGTCTGGCTGGAGCTGCCCAACAACCTGCGCGTGCGCCAGGAAACGATCCGCTGTTCCCCCTCCCAGCCGATGCGGATGAGCAGCAACGGCCGCGAGTTCATCCTCAGCGAACTCAACCCCGGCGGCCCGATCACCAGCGCCAACCGGCTCAATCACCAGATCTGGTGGGCCGCCTGCTACCCCGAGCAGGCCGGCAAGGATCCCGCCAGCCTGGCTGCCCTGGCCCGCAGGCTCGGCTACTCCGGCCACCTGGTGGAGCGCGATCAGGTTCTGCCGGGCAACAGTCGATAGATTTTGGCCACCGTCCCCTTCGCCCCCCGCGGGTCCATGCCCCCCGAGCCCGCCCATCCCCCCCTCCCTGGCTCCGGCAGCGCCGGCGCGGCGCCGGAGCCGGCCTCCCCGGCCGAAACGGCCCCAGCGCTGCCGGCCCGCCTGCTGCTGGTGGACGACGAACCGGGCCTGCGCACGGCCGTGCAGGCTTACCTCGAAGACGAGGGCTTTGATGTCACCACGGCGGTGGATGGCCTCGATGGCTGGGAGAAGGCCCAGGCCCTGCTGCCCGACCTCGTGCTCAGCGATGTGATGATGCCGCGCCTCGATGGCTACGGCCTGCTCAAGCGCCTGCGGGCCGATGAGCGCCTGGGGGGCACGCCGGTGATCTTCCTCACCGCCAAGGGCATGACCGCCGATCGGATCGAAGGCTTCCAGGCCGGCGTGGATGACTACATCCCCAAGCCCTTCGATCCCGATGAGCTGGTGGCCCGGGTGCGCAATGTGGTGCGCCGCCAGGAACGGCTGCTGGTCGAGGCGGCCCGCTACGCCGACGCCGACATCGGCCAGATGGCCAAACAGATCACCGAGATCCGCTCCCTGCTGCAAACCGGCGGCCCCAAGAAGGCCGCCGGCCCCGTGCGCCACGACTTCACCCCCCGGGAGGCCTCGGTGTTGCAACTGGTGGCCGAGGGACTGATGAACAAGGAGATCGCCCGGCGCCTGGACACCTCGATCCGCAACGTCGAGAAATACGTGAGCCGCCTGTTCACCAAGACCGGCACCTCCAGCCGCACCGAACTGGTGCGCTATGCCCTCGAAAACGGCCTGGTGGAGTAACGGCCGATCGGCTCCAGGGGGCCCCAGGCCCGACCGGCCGGAGAGATCAGGCTGCTCGGCCCCTCTGGCCTGGGGCTAGGGCCTTTGACTCTGGCCTCGGTCCCGTCCATCGCCCCGTTCCCTGCGTCGCCCCTTGCCATGGCCCAGGCCCCGGGCTGGTTGCCCTCCGCCCCCAACCAGGGCTGGACCTACCGGGATCGGCCCGGTGCCGGCCTGGCCAGGGGCACCAGCGTGGCCGCTTACTACGCCAGTCGCTACGGCCACTCCGACCGGGCGGTGTGGCTGGCACGCATCGCCGCCGGCGAGGTGTTCTGCAATGGCGACAGGCTCCTGGCCGATGGGCCGCTCGCAGCCGGGGATCGGCTGGTCTGGCATCGGCCCCCCTGGCAGGAGGCCGCCGTGCCGGACCTGCCCGGCCCCCTGTTCGATGACGGCGACCTGCATGTGATCGATAAACCCAGCGGCCTGCCGGTGTTGCCGGCCGGGGGCTGGCTCGAGCACACCGTGCTGCGCCTGCTGGAGCGGCGCCACCGGGGCGACCCCGCCGGCCTGCCCCGCCCCGTGCACCGGCTGGGCCGCTTCACCTCGGGCCTGTTGGTCTGCGCCCGCCAGCCCCAGACCCGGGCCTGGCTCAGCGCCCGGCTGCGGGAGAGCACCGATCGGGGCCCGGATCCGGCTGCCGCAGCGGCCCCTGGCCCCAGCCGCACCCCCACAGCCCCCCTGCCCCCAGGCCGCGACCCAGGCGTCGGCATGGGCTCAGCAGGTCCAACTGGCCTGGGGGCCGGCGTTGAAGATGGCGCAGGCTGCCGCAAGCTCTACCGGACCCTGGTGGTGCCCGGGGTGCTGGCGCTCCAACCGGGCGACCCGCGCCGGATCGAGGTGCCGATCGGCCGGCGCGCCCATGCCCAGCTCGGCCAGCTCTGGTGCGCCGCCGATGGGTCCGCCCCAGGAGATCGCCCCGCCCGCAGCACCCTCACCCTGCTGGAGCGTGGCCATCAGGCCGATCTCGTGCAGGTGGCCATCGCCAGCGGCCGCCCCCACCAGATCCGCATCCACTGCGCCGCCCTGGGAGCCCCCCTGCTTGGCGACCCCCTCTATGCCCCTGGCGGCCTGGCCATCCCCGGCGCCCTGCCCGGCGACGGCGGCTACCACCTGCAGGCCTGGCGGCTGGAGGTGGACCTGCCCGGCGGCGGCCGTCTGGAGCTGGAGGCGCCCCGGGCGCTGGGATTGGCGGCGGCGGCTTCGGGAGGGTCAGCCCTAGCCACTCAGTGATGACGACGGGCGTTCAATCGCGCCAGCCGTCATTGATGATGGGCTAAATGGATCGAAGTGGCTGTCCCCCAGGCCCCGCAATGGCTGCTCCGATGGGCTCAGACATCCAACAATCGATTGGGAGTCGTCCATGCCGTTTGCCGCCATCTTGCCCGCCAGCACCTGTCATGTGGCGCCGGAGAATGTTGGCCTGCTCAACCTCTTTGGCACCCTGCTGGCCATATGTGTGGCGCTATCCCTTCTCACCGGTCAAACCTACTATCGGCGGCTCATCTCGAAACGCGAGGAGCCCTTCAACTATTGGTTCTCGGTGGGCTGCTTGGTTGCGCTTGCGGTCTTTGTTCTGGGAATGCTGCAGGCTTGTCCCCATCGTTGAGGTCGGATTTTTAAGGTTGGTCGATGCCTTGGCTTGGCAATCGTGTTGCGGCTAAATGGTCGGGAAATGGGCGGCGGATTGGGCGGCGGATTGGGCGGGGATTGGGCGGGGATTGGGTTGGCCTGCTGATTGATGGCCCTGTGCCCTGCAAGACCATCAGGCCCTGGTCAATTGCGATAGGCTTACACCGCTTGATCTGGCCTCGCCATTAGCGCTTTCCCTGCTTTTTTGCCGTCTTTCTCACCGGCGTCTTTGCCTGCCAGGGTCTTGGCTGTGGGCGTGAGTGTTGCCCTGGCGGTGCACTATCTGATCTGGCGGATTGGCAGCAGTTTGAATCTCAGTTCCCCGGCCGCCACGGCCCTGAGTCTGGCGATGCTGGGGGCGGAGCTGCTGCTGTTGGCCAGCGCCTTTTTGCAGTTGCTGTTCAGTGCCCTGCCCGGGTCTGATGCCCAGGCGGAGATCCAGGCCGCGGCAGCGGCCCTGGCGGCCGATCGCTGCCGTGATCCCGGCTGCCTGCCCAAGGTGGCGGTGCTGGTGCCCAGCTGCGGTGAACCCCTTTCCGTGGTGGAGCGTTGTCTGCGCGGCTGCCTCGACCTGGACTATCCCCAGGTCGAGGTCTGGCTGCTGGATGATCGGGCCCGGCCCGATCTGGAGCGCTTGTGCGCCCAGCTGGGCTGTCGCTATCGGGCCCGCTGCGAGCGAAACCACGCCAAGGCGGGCAATCTCAACGCGGCCTTGCCTGCCCTGCAGGCCGACCTGCTGGCAGTTTTTGATGCCGATGTGGTGCCTTCAAGACCATTTTTGAAGCGCACCGTGGGCCTGTTCCGTGATCCGCGGGTCGGTTTTGTGCAGACACCCCAGACCTACATGAATGCCGATCCGGTGATCCGCAACCTGGGTCTGGAGCGCTGGTTGCTGCCCGATGAGGAGAGCTTCTATCGCTGGATCCAGCCGAATCGCCAACGCCTGGGGGCGGTGGTTTGTGCCGGCACGTCGTTTGTGATGCGGTTGGCCGGTTTGCGCCAGGTGGGCGGCTTTGAAACCCAAACCGCGTCGGAGGATCTGGCCACCGGCATTCGCCTGATTGCCGCAGGCTTTCGGGGCCTGTATGTGCCGGACAAGTTGAGTGCCGGTCTGGCTCCCTTCACCCTGAAAGCGATGGCCCGTCAACGCAGTCGTTGGGCCAGTGGCACCCTGCAAACCCTGCGCACCGGCGCCAATCCGCTCACGATTGCGGGGTTGACGCCGATCCAGCGGTTGGCGTTTGCGGAGGGCATCCTGCATTGGGCGATGGTGTTGCCCCAGGTGCTGCTGTTGCTGGTGCCCCTGGGCAGTGGGGTTCTGGGAGTTTTGCCCTACAAGCTTGATCCCCAGGGCCTGGTCACAGCGGCGTTCCCCTTCTTTCTCAGCCAGCTGCTTGTGGTGCCTTGGTTGAGTGGCCGCTCGCGCGCGGCCCTGATGCCGGAGCTCTACCGCTGGGTGTTTGTCCTGCCCCTGGCGGCCAGCGTCCTGTTCACCCTGGTGGGGCGGCCCCAAGGGTTTCAGGTCACCCCCAAAAGCACGCCAGCCCCAGGCCAGACCAGACCGGCCAAGCGCCTGCTGCTTCCTTTGCTGGTCGTGTTGGGCCTGCAGTTGGCCAGCCTGGGCCATCTCCTCGTTCACCGCGGCGCCTATCTCGGGCCAAGCGCCGATGCCACGGCCTGGGGTGGGGCCACCCTCGCGGTGACCCTGATCTGGGCTGGGATTAACAGCCTGCTGTTGGTTGCCGCGATTCGACTCTGCTGGGACCGCCCGGGGGGCTCCCCCAGTCCCTGGTTCACGCTCCAGCTGGAGGCCCGCCTGGCCGGGCCCGGCTGCTACGGGCCTGACCAGGGGCAGCCGGCCACCGTCTCGATCAAGGCCATCAGTGAAGGGGGTTGTGAGGGGCAGCTGAGCGATCCGGCCTGGTCGACGCTGCCGGATCGGGAGGCCTGGCTGGAGCTTTCGCTGCCGGTGGGGGGCTTGGCTGGGCGCTGGCCTGTGCAACTGGTGGGCACCCAAACGCGCGCGGGGTGCCGCAGGATCGGTTTGGCCTGGGGGCCCCTTGACCCTGACCAGCGGGAGCAACTGCAACGGTTTCTCTATCGGCGGGAGCCGCTGTGGCCGCTGCGGTTGGCCCCCTTTGATGGCCGCGCCCTGCTGGCCCTGGGCCGGCGGTTGCTGCAATCGCCGGGGCCGGAGGGTTGGTTTCAACGCAGCCAGTTCCCCGTCCTGGCGGAGAAGGCACCCGGCCCGTGAGGGCGCCCGCCCCGAGGGGCCAGGGCCGGTCTGGGGGCCTGGCCTGCCCCGTTTCTGGTCCGTGCGCCCCTGGCGGCCGGGGTCCCATGGCGGAGGGGGCCCACTGTCCGGTTCGACGCCCCAGAATGAAGCGCCGCAGTCCAGGCCCCTGCTCCCCGGTTTCCCCAGACGGCGTCGCCGTCAGACCTGGCTGCGTCTGCTGCGGCAGCGCCTGATTCGGCTCTGGCGCCAGGAGGGCAGCCACGGCCAGCAGGTCCGGGGCCTGGCCGCTGGGGTGTTCACCGGCTGCTATCCCGTCTTTGGTTTGCAGATTGTGCTGGGGATCGGCCTGGCCAGCCTGGTGCGCGGCAACCATCTGCTGGCCGTGCTCGGCACCTGGATCAGCAATCCACTCACCTCCGTGCCGCTCTATTGGTTCAACTACCAGGTGGGCTGCTGGTTGCTGGGCCCAGGCCCGGCCTTCCCATCCCTGGGGCAGCTCCGCGATGGCGACCTGCTGCACCTGGGCGCCCGGTTCACCGGTCGCCTGATGCTCGGCTCCACCGTGGTGGGGCTGCTCAGCGCCCTGCTGCTGGGGGGGCTCTATTGGTTGCTCTTGCAGCGCCGGGCCAAACGGGTCCAGGCTTGAGCCAGCCCTGGGCTGGGGAATTCACTGCCGCGCCCGCGGAGCCGCCTGGGCCTGGCGTTCCTCAAGACGATGGCGCTCCGGAACAGCCCGTGAGGTTGCCCCGGTTTCTGGCAACGCGGTTGCGGGGTGATCTGGCGGAGGCCAAAAGGTGCTCGGTGAGCAGGCCAAGGGCCCCAGGGGTGAAAGGGTGCTGCTGGTGTTTGGGGCTGATGGGTCTGATAGCCGTCGATCGGCATGGCTCCAATCGTGGGGCCCTCCCCTGGGGCCCTTTCCGGAGCCCTTGGCTGGAGTTTTGGCGCGGTGACAGTCCCAGCGGCCCACGCAGGGCTCAACCCTCACCCTGTTGATTGCACCATTGCGCTGCTCTTGAATCTGCATGTCGTTCTTGGCGAAGTTCAAGGGAGATGGGGCGCCGCTCCCCCCCAAGCCCGCCCTCAAGGCCGTGGGCCTGGCCTGGCTGGGTGGCTGTATCGCCATCGCCACGGTGGCTGGGCTCACCAATCTTGTTTCGGTGGCCCTGGTTTTGGGCTCCTTTGGCGCCACCTGTGTGCTGGTGTTTGGCTATCCCGATGTGCCCTTTTCCCAGCCCAGAAATGTGATTGCTGGCCACTTCATTAGTTCGTTGGTGGGCCTTGGTTTCCTGTCCGTGTTTGGCCCCCATTGGTGGGCGGTGGCCCTGGCCGTCGGCACAGCGATTGCCCTGATGATGGTCACACGCACGGTGCACCCACCGGCCGGATCCAATCCCGTGATTGTGTTTTTGCTGCAGCCGGCCTGGAGTTTTTTGGTCTTCCCCACCTTGGCTGGCGCCCTGCTGCTCACCGCGGTTGCTCTCGCTTATAACAACGCCACCCGCGAGGCCAGATATCCAAAGTATTGGTAACGAGTCTGCAGGGCTGGTGCCAGAGTTGACCATCTCAGGGGTCCGATGACAGGGCCCCGTCCCGTCCCAAAGCCGCTGCAGATGCGGATCTCAGGGATCCGTTCTTGCCAATCCAAGTGGGAACCGCAGTGGCAGGATCGGCCTGCAGGCCCCTCCAGGCCTCCTTGGCGTTGTTGAGTGAGTCATCGCAAGCGTGAGCCCCTCACCAGTGATGCCAGCTGTGAAGCCCCGGGCCTGGCTCCTGGTCCAGGCCCTTGTGGTGGTGATCTCCCTTGGCTTGGCTGAGCTGATCGCCCGCCTGTGGCAGCTTGAGCGGGCCGGAGGCGTGCTGTGTTTGGCGAGCCTGGCCAGCCTGGTGGTCTGTGCCCGGTTGGGCTGGCGTCAGGCCCTGGTGGGAGTGGCAGGCCTGTCGGTCTTGTCCGGTCCGGCGGTGTTCAGCCAGAACGATCCCCTGCTCGCCACCACCCTGCTCACGGGCACAGCCCTCGGCCTCGGAGTGAGCGCCCGCTGGCAATTGAAACCGGTGTACTGGTTGCTGATGGTCAGCCTCTGCATCCTGATCACCAACAGTCCGCTGGCGGCCGTTCCTGCCCCCTTCGACGCGGCCAGGTTGGCCAGCGCGGTGCTGCTGTCCGGCACTGGGGCGACCTTGCTGCAGACCAAGCTGGTCTCCCCTGTCGAAGGGGCCCCAGCCCCCATGCCGTTTGCGCTGGCCCACAGCTGGCGCCGCAGCGGCGCCCACGCCTTGATGCTGGCCAGCGCCACCTTGGTGAGCACCCCGATCGCCCTGCAGCACCACTGGCATACCAGCGGGCTCTGGTTAATCCTGACGCCCTTCCTGGTGATGCAGCCCGTCGTCAAAGACTCCTGGAGCATTGCGCTGCATCGCTCCCTGGGAACCCTGGCCGGGGTGCTGTTGGTGATCGCCCTAGCCTTCACCCTGCCTCGCAGCGTGCCGCTGCAGGTGCCGGCCATCGTTGCAGCCGTGATCACGGTGGTGATCGCGGCCAGGAAAGGCCACCGGGCCGTGATGCTCACAGCCCTCACAGCCACCATCGTGCTGTTCAACAGCAGCCATGCCACCCTGCTGTTGATGGCTGACAAACGGGTTCTGGCCTCTGCCCTCGGCATCGCCATTGCCCTTGGACTGATGGCCCTGGCCCATCCGATCGAGCAGCGTTTGCGGCGACCTCCCCAAGGGATTGCTCCAGACCATTAATTGGCTGAAAGCCGTTCTTGGCTCGCAGGCGTAGCGAACCCCATCCACCTCCTGCCAGCGGCATCATGGCCAGGGCCCTTTCTGGGCCGCTGCACCCACCATGGGAGCAGTCGTGTTGGGCTAACGGTGAAGGTGATCGCGGAACTGTGCGTGGTGCCGATCGGGGTTGGCGTCCATCTGGCCCCTTCCATCGCCGCCATCGAGGCTTGCCATCAGGCGCTGCACGCCATGGGCTGCACCCGCATCTTCACCCCCGTGGCCATCAACACCCGCAGCGACAAAGACCAGACCCTGGAAGGCAAGCTGGCCAGCGTCGAGGTGTTGCTTTGACGCCAGATCCGGCGCAACAAGCCAGGGAGATTCTGGCCTTCTGGTTTACAGAAACCCTGCCGCGCCAGTGGTTTGCCAAGGATCCTCCCTTTGACGCCCTTGTGGGCGAACGCTTCTCGGCGATCACCCGTGCTGCCGTTGACGGAGCGCTGAGTTCCTGGGGCGAGGCCCCCGCCAGTGCCCTGGCGCTGGTGCTGCTGCTCGACCAATTCCCCAGGCAGATCTGGCGCCACACCGCCATGGCCTTCGCCGGCGATCGACAGGCTCTGGCCCTGAGTTTGGGGGCGGTGGAGCGGGACTGGTTGGCGGCCGAACCCGAGCAGCAGCGCCGGCAGTTCTGGCTGATGCCGCTGATGCACGCCGAGGACCTGGCGGTGCAGGACGCGTCGCTGCCGCTTTTCGAGCGTTTCACAGATCCACGCACCGTCGATTTTGCCCGCAGGCACCGGGATGTGATCGCCCGTTTTGGCCGCTTCCCCCACCGCAATGCCCTCCTGGGTCGGCCATCGACTCCAGAGGAGTTGGCGTTTCTGCAAACGCCGGGCTCAGGCTTCTGACCCAGCAGGTCCAAGGCTGGCCGGCAGGTGGCCGGTCTTGACCCAGATCGTGCAGCCCGCCGCACTCCAGGGCCGGTGAGCGCTGCCGGGTGGGTTGCGCAGCCAGCTGCCGGCTGGATAGGTGCCGTGTTCGTCTTGAAAGCGGCCTTCCAGCACGAAAATCTCCTCGCCGCCTGGGTGGCCATGGGGATAAAAGACGGTGCCCGGCGCCCAACGCACCAAGGCGACATGCTCGGAGCCGAAGGCATGCAGCAGCATCACCTCCAGCCCATTGACCAGCCCGGGCCGCCAGGCTTCTTGGTTGGTGTCGATCACCAGGCGCTGCGAATCGGCCGGGTGCATTTGCTGCAACTTCACCAGGATCGTGCAGCCTTCCGCGCTGAAGGGGGCGTGGCTGGAGCCCACCGGGTTGCGCAAGCAAGTAGCTGCCGGCCGGATAATCGCCCTGCTCGTCCGAGAAGGTGCCTTCCAGCACCAGGATTTCCTCGCCGCCGCCGTGGCTGTGCCGCTCGAAGCAGCTCCCCGGGGCGTAGCGCACGATCGAGCTGGCCCGGGCTAGCTCAGCGCCGTGGCGATCCAGCATCCGCCGCTCCACCCCCGCCATCGGCGAAGGCGTCCAAGGCAGGGCAGCGGTGTCGAGGGCAACGCGCTGGCTGAGATCGGCGTGGAGGTCCATGGCCCTGATTGTGCTCGACCTCCTGGTGGCCGCTGGGGCAGTTGCTGCGGCCATCCCTCTCTTGAGGGTTGGCTTCAGGGGATCAGGACGAACAGCTGTAGTGGGACACGCCACCGGCGTTGAAAAAGGCCCGGGGCTTCAGGCGGTCGTAGCGCGTTTGCAATGCTGCTGCTTGCTCGTCGTAGGGATGGCTGAACACCTGCTGGAGTTCCTGGACCAGGCTGGGATCCCCTTGTCCAGCCTGTTGATAGGCGGGCGCGACCAGCCATTCGCGCCAGGTGATGGTCGGGTTCACCCGTTTCATCGCTGCGGAGGTTGCCTCCCCAGCTCCGCTTGCGGAGATGCGAGCCCGCCAGCGTTGCAGCCAGTGGCTCCAGCGGGCATCAAGCTGCTCTGAGCTGGGCTGGTAGAAGCTTTCTTGCAAAGCTGAGATGTGTTCCGGAATGGCAGACAGTCGGCGGAAGACGATCGTGTAATCCACCTTGCTGAGAACCAGCAGCTCCAGCAGCTCGTTCACCAGCTCGGCGTCGTAGGCGGCCAGGCCGAGCTTGCTGGCCCACATGGCCTCGAGCTCCCGGTCCATGGCGGCGCTGAAGCCGTCCCGGAGTTGGTCCAGGCTCGCCAGGGCCTCGCTGTTGTCTGGGAGCAGCAGCCGAAGGGAGGCCCAGGCCATTTGATAGTTGGCTTCGGCCGCAACCGGTTGGTTGAAGAAGCTGAAATGCTCGCCGCCGCCGGTCCAGGGCTGGAACCTGGGGTCGAACAGTTCGCAGAAGCCGAAGGGCCCGTAGTCGAGGGTGTAGCCCCCGGCGGCGCAGTTGTCGCTGTTGAAATTGCCCTGGCAGTAGCCCACGCGGATCCAGTTCGCCACCAGGCCGGTGAGCCGTTGGCGAAACAAACGGGCCAGCTCCACCACTTGCTCGCTGAAGGGAAGGCCCGCATCAATCTCCGGGCGGTAGTTGCGCTCGATCAGGTGTTGCACGATCATCCGCAGCTCGTTCCACGCCCCTGGATGGGCCTCGCTGCGGGCCCGACGGGCAAACAGCTCCAGCTGGCCGACCCGCAGAAACGAGGGCGCCACCCGGGTGGTGATCGCCGCCGGGTTGTCCACCAGGATGTCGGGATCGAACGACCGGGAGTTCGGCGAATACCAGGGCCGGCGCACGGTTTCGCTGCGCGACATGTAAAGGGTGAGGGACCGGGAGGTGGGAACCCCCAGGGCATGCATCAACTCCTGGGCCAGAAACTCGCGCACGCTCGAGCGCAGCACGGCGCGACCATCGGCCCCGCGGCAGTAGGGCGTGGGGCCACCGCCCTTGAGTTGCATCTCCCAGCGGTTGCCCTTGAACAGGCCCTCGAACACGGAGATGGCCCGGCCATCGCCATAGCCATTGCCGGTGCCAAACGGGCACTGCTGCGTGTATTCCGTGCCGTAGATCGAAAGGGCATAGCCGGTTGCCCAGCCCCAGGGCCGCATTGGCTCCCGCGCCACGCTGCTGTCGCCGGAAAAAAAACGGCGGAACTGGTCGTCGTGGGCCAGGTTTTCGCTCAGGCCCAGCTCCTGGAACAGGGTTGGGCTGTGGGCGACGTACTCCGGATCTGGAATCGCCGTGGGGGTGACCGGCACGTAGTGGCCGGAGAACACCTGGCGGGGCCGGTGATCGTTGCCATCGGTGCTGGCCTGGGGATCCGCCTGGAGCGACGCCAGCAGCGAATAATCGGCCCGCTCGGCAAATTCCGCGAAGTTGCTTGTGGGGGGCGATTCGACCCCACTCGCTTGGGCTGGCATGGGGCCGATCGTCACGGGTCTCTCGGGCTCGGGGCTGGGTGGGGGCTGGCCCTGACGCTTGGCTCATCATCCCAAGCAGCGCCCGCTGCTGCTGGCCAGGCCCAGCCCCGGTCCGGCCCCGCCCTTGCCAGGGCAGTGCTTTTGGGCCAGTGCCTTCCGGCCGGGAACCGCAGCCGGCCGCCAGATGAGACAGACTCTTTGCAATCCGTTACAAAGGCCATGACGGTCGGTCAGTTGTTTCTCGCCAGCCTCTCCAGCGGGGTGATCAGCCCGTCGGAGCTCTCCTGGCTCACGGCCCAGCAGGACCGCTTTTCGCGTCTGGAGGAGGCCACGGCCCTGCGGCTCGGGCGCCTGCTCGATGAGGGATCGATCCAGCTGGGCTGCCGGCTGTCGCCCACCCAGCTGCACCATGCCGCCGTACGGGATGGCTGGATCGAGCCCCTGGGTCGGCGCCGCCACCGCCGCCCGGCCTAGGGGCCTTTACAACCTGTTACAATCAGTCCAGTTGAATCGCTCCCATGGCTGCTCCCACCTCCCGCTTCGGTTTCGTTGCCTTCGCTGAAACCTGGAATGGCCGTCTGGCCATGCTCGGCTTTGTGATCGGCCTCGGCACTGAGCTGCTCACCGGCCAAGGCATCCTCAGCCAGATCGGTCTCGGCTGATTGCTACTTTCTAGAAACTGATCAACGGGCCCGGACAGCTGCGCTGTTCGGGCTTTTTGTTGCTCTTTTGGCCAAAAGAAGTCATCTTGGCGGTGCCCTACGGTGGTGTCATATGGATGGCAAGGTTGCTGGGTAAGTTAATCGCCGATCGCCAATGCTTGGGCTCTGAAGAGCTGACAGACATCACCGATGGCAGACTGTCTTGGTGGGTCGGTTGTACTAAAAAGAGCCAATTAATTAAGCGCTAGTGAGCTTAATTAATTGGCTTTAAATCGGCTGATTTAATGACGTTATTGCCCGTGAATTGGAGATCCCTGAAGATCTTCCTTGGACGTTGCTTGGCTTATGAGGCCTGCTGGTAGAGCGCTTCCAGCCGCTCGCGGCTGAGGTCGACGTAGAGCAGGGCTTCACCGGGCTCGGGTGCCTCGGGATGGCGGGCGCGGCGGCTGCCTTGGGGCCGAGGCGCTGGGGTTGCCGCGGCACGGCGCAGGGTTTGGGTCATTAGGGCAAAGGCTCCGCCGCCGATCACGGCGAAGCAGATCAGATAAGCGCCAACCAAAAGGCTTTCCATGGATCACTTGCGCTTTTGAACAGCCTAGTGTGACGAAACGTTAAGTGTGACAGTGGGTTCGGAGCGGATGGTGGAAGTGCGAGTCCCGGGTCCCCCCAGCTCTGGGCCTGCCGGGGCCCCCTCGGGCCACGACCCTGCCGATGCAGCCGGTTGCACCATCGCTGTCTGCCTGGAGGGGCAGCTGCGCCTGGATGACCAGCCCGCCTTGCACGAGGCGGTGGCCCTGGCCCGCCGTCAGCCCGGCAGCCGCCTGGTGGTGCTGGCCAGCCGGCCCGAGGGCCAGCGCTTGCGCGGCCCCCACCAGCGCCGCATCGAGGCCCAGGCCCTGGCGTCGCTGCATTCGCGCCTGGCTGCCCAGGGCATTCCCCTGCTGGCCTTCCCCCAGCAGACCAGCGCTGAAGCCTTCGACGCGCTGCGCCCGCTGCTGCGCCCGGATCGGCTGGTGCAGGCCCAGCAAAGCCGGCTCTTTGGCGACTGGCCCATCGCCCCGGAGCGCTTCCCCTTGGTGTTCAGCAACTTCCGCCGCAACCTGGAGCGCTCGCCCGAAGTGCCCCTGCCCCCGCCCGATCTCAGCGGCCTGGGCTGGTCGAAAGCGGACTGGCCGTCGGCCTGGCCCCAGGAGTGGTTGCGGCCGGCGGATTGGGATCCAGCCGCCGCTCCAAGCCCGTCTGGCGGGGCTTGGGACGAGCCCCTTGCCCTCGGCGATCGTCGTGGCGAGCCGCTTCTCGACCCCCAGAGCGACCCCCGCAGCGCCTTCCCGTTCCAGGGCGATGAGCCCACGGCCCTGGCCCGGCTGCAGCAGTTCTGTCTCGAGTCCGATGGCCTGCGCCACTACAAGGAGCGCCGCAACGGCCTGGTGGGACCCGGGTTCTCCTCGAAGCTCTCGCCGTTTTTGGCCATCGGTTCGCTCTCCGTTCGCCGCATCTGGCAGGTGGTGCTCGACTATCAGGCCCGCCAGGGCGCCGACGAGGGCTCCGAGTGGCTACAGCAGGAGCTGCTGTGGCGCGAGTTCTTCCTCTGGTCGGAGCAGCGCCACGGCGCCGCCTTCCACCGCGCCAGCGGCGTGCAGAACCGCCAGCCCGACTGGGTGGAGAACCGGGAGCTGTTCGCCCGCTGGTGCCGCGCCGACTGCGGCCAGCCCCTGATCGATGCCCAGCTGCGCGAACTGCTGGCCACGGGCTACCTCTCCAACCGGGGCCGCCAGTGGGTGGCCTCCCACTTCGTCAACAGCCTGCAGCTGCCCTGGATCTGGGGCGCCCGTTTCTTTGAGTGGTGCCTGATCGATGCCGAGCCGGCCCTGAACACGGGCAACTGGGCCTATCTGGCCGGGGTGGGGGCCGATCCCCGCAGTTTCGGCGGCTCGCCCCGTCGCTTCGACCTCAAGCGCCAGGTTGGTCTCTACGACCCCGAGCAAACCCACCGCCAGCTGTGGTCCTGACCCCGGCGTGGCCGGCCCCGCTGGGGCCGCGGTCCCTCCGGCTGCCCCTGCCTGCAGCCCTTGGCGCGGCTAGTCCTGGCCCAGGGCGGGCGCAACCGCCGCCCTGGCCTGCCCCCCTGTCCCGTCCCCTGGCTCCGAGCCCCCGCCTGCCATGCCCCTCACCCTGATCCTGGGCGACCAGCTGCACCCCGACTGGCTGGCGGCCTCGCCCCTGCAGCTGGCGGCTGGGGATCGGGTGCTGATGGTCGAAGACCTGGCCGTGGCCTCCGCCTACCGCTACCACCAGCTGCGGCTGCTGCACACCTTCGTGGCCATGCGCAGCTTCCGCGATGCCCTGCTGGAGCGCGGCGTGGCGGTGCGCTACTGCGAGCTGCCTGAGTCGCTCGACTGCTCCTTCTGGCAGCGGCTGGCCGCCGAGCTGGCCGGCCAGGCGGAGTTGCGGGTGGCGGAGATCGCCGATCGCCGCTTTGAGGCCCGCCTGCAGCGCTTCTGCCAGGAGCAGGCGGTGGCGTTAACGGTGCTGCCGTCGCCCGCCTTCCTGGAATCCGTTGCCGAGAGCCGGGCCTGGTTTGAAGGGCGGCGCCGGCCGCTGATGAAGAGCTTCTACGAGCGCCAGCGCCGGCGCCTGGGCCTGTTGCTGGAGGCCGATGGCACGCCCACGGGCGGCCGCTGGAGTTTTGACGCCGAGAACCGGCGCCGCCTGCCCAAGGGCTACCTGGAGCCGCCCCTGCCGACCGTGCCCGCCAGCCCCCATGAGCCGGCGGTGCGCGCCCTGATCGGCCGCCACTTCGCCAGCCACCCGGGCGAGCTGGGCCTCCTCTGGATTCCCTACAACCACCCCCAGGCCCAGGCCTGGCTGCACTGCTTTTTGGAGGAGCGGCTGGCCGGGTTTGGGCCCTACGAAGACGCCCTCAGCCAGAGCCACGACACCCTGCACCACTCGCTGCTCTCGCCCCTGATCAACACGGGCCTGCTGACGCCGGCTGCCGTGATCGCCGCCTGCCTGGACCGGGCCGCCAGCCGCCAGGCCAGCGGCGAGCCGGTGCCGATCGCGTCTTTGGAGGGGTTTGTGCGCCAGCTGATCGGCTGGCGCGAGTTTGTGCGCGGCATCGACCGGGTCCACGGCGAACGCCAGGCCAGCAGCAACTTCTGGAACCACCAGCGCCAGCTGGCCCCCTGCTGGGACGACGGCAGCACCGGCCTGCCGCCCCTCGATCAGGCGATCAAGCGGGTGAACCGCCTCGGCTACAACCACCACATCGAGCGCCTGATGGTGATCAGCGCCCTGATGTTGCTCTGTGAGGTCCACCCGGGTGCGGTGCACCGCTGGTTCATGGAACGCTACCTCGATTCCTATGAATGGGTCATGGGCCCCAATGTCTATGGCATGGGCCAGATGAGCGATGGCGGCATCTTTGCCACCAAGCCCTACATCTGCGGCTCCAATTACATCCTCAAGATGGGGGATTACAAGCGCGGGCCCTGGTGTGAGATCTGGGATGGGCTCTACTGGCGCTTCATCGAACGCCACCGCACCTTTTTTCAGGCCAATCCGCGCCTCTCGATGATGGTGCACCTGCTGGATCGGATTGAGCCCGCCCGCCGCCAGGGCTTGAGTGCCGCCGCCGATGCCTTCCTCAGCCGCGCCACCCTGGTGGCGCCCTGAGCCTCGCCTTGCCCGTGCCCGCCCCCGCTGATAGGGATTCCGCCAACCAGGCTTTCGCTGAGAACGCTTTCGCTCAGAACGCTGTTGCTGAGAACACTGTCGCTGACAACGCTGTTGCTGAAAGCAATGGCGCCAAAGGCTCGGCCTCGGCCGGGGCTGAAATGGCTCCACCGGCTTTGCTGGAGCGTCTCGCGGCGGTGGCGGGCATGGGCCCGGGCCGGCGGCGGCTGGTGGTGGTGCTGCCCCAGCTGGGCGATTTCGACAGCCTTGAATACGCCCAGGCCCTGGTCAGGGCCCTGCCCCAGCTCGAGTCTGCGGGGATCGCCCTGCTGGCGATCGGCATCGGCAACCAGGAGAGCCGCGAGCGCTTTTGTGCCTTCACGGGCTTCCCGCGCGAGCGGCTGCTGGTGGATCCCGAGCCCCAGCTGCATCGGGCCCTGGGGCTCTACGCCGGTCTCACCCAGGCGGGCGGACCCTGGCCGAACCTGTTGCTGATGTGCGCTGGGATCGGCTCCCCCGGCACCCTGGCGGAGGTGCTGCGCGGCTACACCGGCGATCGCAGCGCCCCCCAGTGCATCGCCGACGACGAGACCATCCAGGCGGGTCCCCTGCCGCCGATCCAGGGCTCCTTCTTCGCCCGGGCCGGGGGATCTGGCTTCCTGCGGCCCTTCGAACTGGCCACGGTGCGCCTGCAGAACATGGCCGAAGTGCTTGGCCAGTGGCGCACCTATGTGCCCCGCGACGACTTCCTCACCCAACGGGGCGGCACCTTCCTGCTCGAGGCCGACGACTCCCTGCTCTACCGCCACATCGACCGGGGCATCCTCGGTTTTTCGGCCACCATGGCCCGGCCCCTGAGCTTCCTGGATCCCTGGTTGGCCTGACCCAGGTCTGCTCAGGCCAGATCCAGGTCCAGCCCCAGTTGCAGGGGGGCGTTGGCATCGGCTCCCGGCCCGGGGCCGCGCCGCCGCCTGCCCCTGGCCGGGGACTGGCCACTGCTTCGGTTACTGCTTGGGGTACTGCTTCGGCGACTGCTGCGGCTAGTGCTGCGCTGGGAGCTGCGCGAGCCGTGGGTTTCCAGGACGGTGTTGGCGAACTCCCGGAAGCCGGGCTCCTGGCGCCGGGCCCAGATGCGGTCCCGGGCCTCGCGGGCTGCGGCGGTGGGATCCACGATCGGCAGCGGGTAATCCACCCCGAGCACGCAGCCCACGGCCGCCTGGGTCGAGGGGGGCATGGTCCAGGGTTCGTGGCGATGCACGGCGGGCACCCGCTCCAGTTCCGGCAGCCACTGGCGCAGGAATTGCCCCTGGGGGTCGTGGTCCTGGCCCTGCTTGATCGGGTTGTAAATCCGGATCGTGTTGATGCCCGTCGTGCCGGATTGCATCTGACACTGGCTCCAGTGGATCCCCGGCTCGTAGTCCACAAACAGACGGGCCAGCACCAGGCCGCTGTCGCGCCAGGGCAGCCAGAGGTGGTAGCTGGCCACCGACATCAACATCGCCCGCATGCGGAAGTTGATCCAGCCCGTGGCGATCAGGGCCCGCATGCAGGCATCCACGAACGGCAGGCCGGTGCGCCCCGCGGCCCAGGCGGCCAGCCGCTCCGGCGCGCTGGAGCGCAGGCCGGCGGTGAGCGGATGCAGCTCCTTGTACTCCAGATCCGGCTGACTCTCCAGCTTCTGGATGAAGTGACAGTGCCAGTGCAGCCGCGCCTCAAAGCCGCCCAGGGCCCGCAGCCAGGTGCCCCGTTGCGCCAGCGGCTGCGCCTTGAGGTCTGCCTGGCGCGCCCGGCTGCGCTGCACGATCTCCCGCATCGAGAGGGTGCCCCAGCTCAGGTGGGGGGAGAGGCGCGAGCAGCTCGCGAACGCGGTGCCCGGGCTGGAGAGTTCCCGGTGGTAGCGGGCGCCTCGCTGGGCCAGGAAGCTCTCCAGCAGGGCCAGTCCGGCCTGGCGCCCGCCCTGCTGGCGGCCGGGGCAAGGGTCGTCGGCGAGCCCTAGGTCCGTTGCACTGGGGATGGCGCCGGGCTCGATGCCGCCAAGCGGCGTCAGGGCCGTCGGGGCTGGGCTGAGCGTTTCGGCCATGCGCCCTTCCCAGCGGCGGGCCCAGCCGTTGCGGCTCTTCAGGCGCCGGATCACGCCGAACTGGGGGATCTCGATCCAGGCGATGCCATGGCGGATCGCCCAGGCGGCCACCCGCCGGTCGCGGGCGTAGGTCCAGTCGTTGCCGGTTTCCTCATGGCTCCAGAGGCCGGCGATGCCGAACTGGCGACGGGCCCGCTCCAGCACGGTCTCCACCTGCCCGCTGCGCACGACCAGGGGCTGGCCCAGCTGCGCCAGTTCCGTGCGCAGCTCTTCGAGACTTTCGGCGCAGAAGTGCCATTGGCGGGCCGAGGCATCGGCTTGCTGCCACAGCTCGGGCTCTACCACCACCAGGGGCAGCACCGGTCCGCGCCGCGCGGCTTCCAGCAACGGCCGGTGGTCGGCCAGCCGCAGATCCCGCTTGAACCAGACGACCTGAAGCCCCTCCATGGCCGGGACCCTAGGGGGATCTGGCCTTCCGCCACGACCGGCGGCCGGGGGTGGCCCCTCAGGCGTGGGCCTGGGGCGTCCAGGCCGCTCAGATCCGTTCGAACGCAATCAGGCGGGAGTAATAGAAGGGGGCCTGGTTGAGGCTGCGGCGCACCAGGCGGAAGCCGCTGCGCTCCGCCGCCGCCACGATGCCGCTTTCGCGCAGGGTGTAGGCCCGGGTGGTCTTGCTGGGGCCGGGGAACAGCTCACCGATGCGCTTGAGCACCGCCAGCACGGGCGTGTAAGGCGCAAAGCTCACCAGCAGGTGCCGCTCCGCCAGGGAGGCCAGGTGTTCCACCATCTGCTCGGCCGGCTCCTGGGGGTAGTGGATGAACACATCCAGGCAGATCACCGTGTCGTAGCGGCCCTCGAGGCTTTCCAGGTCGGAGGCGCTGAACTGGAGGCGGGCCGGATCGAGGCCCTGCCCGAGGCCCTGCTCAGTGGCCCGGCGACTGGCTTCATTCACCATCGCCTCAGACAGGTCGCTGGCGTGGATGCTGCCGGCGCCGAGGCCAGCCAGGGGCAGGCTGAGGCTGCCGACGCCGCAGCCGGCATCACAGAAGCTGCGCTGCTCCAGGTTGCCTTGCTCCTGGAGCCAGGCCAGCACCTGGTCCACCGTTTTTTGGTGGCCGATGCGGATGTTGCGCTGAACCTTGTTGACGTCGTCGCTGTCGCTGTAGATGCGATTCCAGCGATCGAAACCGGTGCTGTTGAAATAGGCCTCCACCACCGACTTCTCGCTGTCCTTGGCGGATGGGGCTGCCGGTGATTGGGCGGTTTCGGAAGTGGTGTCCAGGAGCTGCTCGGCGGCCATCGGAAAGCGGCTGGTGGCACAAGGTTGGCCGGGATCCTAGGCAGCCCGGTTGCTGGGCCCGCTGCGCTGCCAGGCCAGGTCTGGGGCGGCGCCACTCCAGCGCAGGGTCTCGCCCAGGGGCAGGCCCAGCAGCAGGCTCTCGATCGGCCGGCTGTCGCCCAGCACCCGCCGGGGGGTGACCGTGGCGGCGGCAATGGTGGCGTCCACCTCACCACCCCAGCGGGCCAGGCGCCGCACCCCCTCCAGCAGGGGCAGGGTGACCCCCGCCAGGGTGCCGTTGGCGAGCCGGCAGGTGCCGTTCTGCACGATCAGTTCGCGCTCATCCCAGCGGTGGCGGCCGTCGGCCAGGCCGTAGGGGGCCAGGGCATCGCTCACCAGCACCAGCTGCCCAGCCGCCAGCCGTTGCAGCAACACCGCCATCGAGGGCGCCACATGCACGCCATCGGCGATCAGGCCCAGGAAGACCCCGCCCCCCAACAGCGCCGCCGCCACGGGGCCCGGCGCCCGGTGGTGCAGGCCGGCCATGGCATTGAGGCTGTGGGTGAGCATCGACACCCCGGCGCCGAAGGCGGCGCTGGCCTCGGCCTCATTGGCCTCGCTGTGGCCCAGGCTCACCCCAACCCCCAGCTCCCTGAGCGCCCCGATCACCTCGCCGGCCCCCTCCAGTTCCGGGGCCAGGGTCACCAGGGCGATCTCCGCTTCAAAGCCACCGATGCGCTCCAGCAGGGCGGTGCGGCTGGGTGTGCACAGGTGGACGGCGGGATGGGCGCCGCGGCGGGCGGGGGCCAGGAAGGGCCCCTCCAGGTGGGCGCCGAGCAGGCGGCAGCGGCCGCTGCGGTGCCGTTGCCGGGCGGATCGCAGCACGGCCAGGGCCTGGCGCAGGGGCGCCACGGCGCAGGTCACCAGGGTGGGGGAGATCGCCTCAACGCCATCGCGCCAGAGCAGGTCCAGCAGGCTCTCCAGCTGGGGCAGGTCGGCGTCGGTCAGTTCCGGGAAGGCCAGGCCCAGGCCGCCATTGATCTGCAGGTCCACCCCGGCAGGACTGAGCCAGTCCCCCTGCCAGTCGCTGCCGGCGGCGGCACTGCCGGGGGGCAGGGCTTGCACGGCGGCAATCTGGTCCTGGCCATCGAGGCCGATGCGCCAGAGCTGGGGGCCCCCCTCGGGTAGGCGCACGTTGCTGAGCCAGCGCATCGAGACAGCTCCCGCCGGGGGAGGGCGAAGGGGTGCCGAAGCGGGAGAATGCCATCCTCGCCGCTCCCAGGCCCCCTGCATCCATGGCTGTAGCCCCGAGCGACTCCGGCGCCGCCCCTGCGCCCACCCCCCAGCCCGCCCCCGGGGCCGCCCCTGGGGCTGCCGCCGCAGCGGCTGCGCCAGCGGGCGAGTCGGCCTGCGCTCCCCTGGTGGCGGTGGTGATGGGCAGCGATTCCGACCTGCCCACCATGGAGCCGGCGGTCGCGCTGCTGAGGCAGTTCGGCGTCGCCGTTGAGGTGCGGGTGCTCTCGGCCCACCGCACGCCCCTGGAGATGGTGGCCTTCGCCCAGGCGGCCGCCGGCCGGGGCCTCAAGGTGGTGATCGCCGGTGCCGGCGGCGCCGCCCATCTGCCCGGCATGGTTGCTTCGCTCACCACCCTGCCGGTGATTGGCGTGCCGGTGCAGAGCCGGGCCCTCTCGGGCGTGGATTCGCTCCATTCGATCGTGCAGATGCCCGCCGGCATCCCGGTGGCCACCGTGGCGATCGGCAATGGGGTCAATGCCGGCCTGCTGGCGGTGCAGATCCTCGCCACCGCCGACGCCGGCCTGGCCGATCAGCTGCTCGCCTATCGCCGCGATCTCCATGGCCAGGTGACCCGCAAGGATGCGCGTCTGCAGGAGCTGGGCAGTGCGGCCTACCTGGAGGCGATGGCGGGGCCGCGATGATCGAGCGCCTGGTGCTGCCGCCCTGGCTCCGGCTGGGCCTGATCCTGCCCCTGCTGGTGCTGAACTTCTGGGTGCTGCGCCAGTTGCTGCTGCCCCTGGCGCCCTTCCCGGCCCTGTTCATCGGCGCGGCCCTGATCGCCTTTCTGCTCGATCTGCCCACCCGCTGGCTGCATGGCCGCGGCCTGCCCCGGGGCCTGGCGGTGCTGTTGGTGGTGGGCCTGGGGCTGGGCCTGCTGGTGCTCTCCGCCCTCTGGCTCGTGCCCCGGCTGGTGGAGCAGCTGGTGGGGCTGATCAATGCCCTGCCGGCCTGGTTGTCCGAGGGGGAGCGCTGGCTGAACCTGCTGCAGGCCTGGGCGGCCGAACGGGGCCTGCCCACGGAATTCGGCGACCTGAGCAGCAGCCTGTTCACCCGCACCAGCCAGGTGGCCAGCCAGCTCAGCCAGAGGCTGCTCAGCCTGCTCGGGGCCACCGTCGGCCTCACGGTCAACACCTTGATCGTCACGGTGCTGGCGGTGTTTCTGTTGCTCGGCGGTGAGGCGATCGTGGCTGGCCTGGCCCGCTGGCTGCCGGCCGCCTGGAGTGGCCTGCTACTCACCACCCTGGGGCGCACCTTCCGGGGCTACTTCGCCGGCCAGGTGGTGCTGGCCCTGATCCTCAGCGGCGCCCAGATGGTGGTGTTCACCCTGCTGGGGATTCCTTATGGGGTGTTGTTTGCCGTGCTGATCGGCTTCACCACCCTGGTGCCCTATGCCAGTGCCGTCACGATCCTGCTGGTGAGCCTGCTGCTGGCTTTGGAGAATCCCCGCACCGGCCTGGAGGTGCTGGCGGCAGCAATCAGCGTCGGCCAGGTGGTGGACCAGGTGATCCAGCCCCGGCTGATGGGCAGCATCGTTGGCCTGCAGCCCGCCTGGCTGCTGGTGAGCCTGCCCCTGGGGGCCCGCTTCGGCAGCCTGATGGGTCTGGGCGACCTGCTGGGCCTGCTGCTGGCGGTGCCGGTGGCCAGCTGCCTGAAAACCTTCCTCGATGCCTGGGCTACCCAGCTCGGCTTGCCCGAGGTGCCGGGGGTGCCCCAGGGGCCAGGTCCCATGGGGTCGCCGGCCCCTGGCCCTACACCGCCTCCGGGATGATGCCCTGGCCCTGCAGGTAGGCGATCACCTGGCTGACGCAGTCGTCCAGGGACTGGCTGCCGGTCTCCACCCGCAGTTCCGGCTGCTCGGGCGCTTCGTAGGGGCTGGAGATGCCGGTGAACTCCTTGATCAGGCCGGCCCGGGCCTTGGCGTAAAGCCCCTTGGTGTCCCGGGTTTCACAGGCGGCCAGGTCGGCGGCGCAGTGCACCTCGATGAAGTCCCCCTCCGGCACGAGGGCCCGGACCCGGTCGCGGTCGGCTCGGAACGGGGAGACGAACGCCGTGAGCACCACCACCCCCGCATCCACGAACAACTTGGCCACCTCGCCGATGCGGCGGATGTTCTCGGTGCGGTCGGCGTCGGAGAAGCCCAGGTCCTGGCAGAGGCCATGGCGCACGTTGTCGCCATCGAGCACGTAGCAGGAGAGGCCCTGCTCAAACAGGGCCGAGTTGACGGCGTTGGCCAGGGTGCTCTTGCCGGCGCCCGAGAGGCCCGTGAACCAGAGGATGGCGCTGCGGTGGCCGCGCTGGTGGGCCCGGGCCGCCCGATCCACTGAGGAGTGGTGCCACACGATGTTGGTGGAGGCGCCCCGCGTGGTGAGGGGGCTGGAGCTCGGGCTGGGGGCGGACATGGGCGCGGGCGACGGCCGGATCGGTGCCGGCCATTCTCCCCACCAGGGTGGAGGGCCGAATTTCCCAGCCCGGTAGCCATCCAGGAGGGGGGGCAGGCCCAGTCAGCGGCCCGGGCTCAGAAACTTTTGATCAACAGCGACACGCCCATCACCAACGAGAGCACCTCGAAGGCGCGCTTCACCAGCCGGCTGCCCTTGGCGATGGCCAGGTGGGCCCCCAGGTAGCCGCCGGCGATCGAACCGGCCAGCAGCACGGGCACCCAGCTCCAGGCGATCTGGCCGTGGATCCCCAGGGTGAGGGCCCCGGCCCCGTTCCAGAACAGGCCCACCAGGATCAGGGTGTAGGCCACGGCCCGGCCGTAGTCGAGCCCAAACCAGCGCACCAGCCAGAGGGTCACGAACAGGCCGGTGCCGGAGGTGAGCGAGCCATTGAGAAAACCGATCGCGAACAGCCCGGCGCCGCCGATGGCCAGGCCGCGTCGATCCAGCGGGCGCACCGCGCTCACGGTGCCCAGCTGGGGTTGGGCGATCGAATAGAGCCCCAGGGCGATGGTGAGCAGCCCCAGCAGCAGGGTGGAGAGCTTGGGAGGCAAGGCCAGCACCATCCGGGCCCCGAGCACCACCCCCGGCAAGCCGCAGGCCAGCACCAGGGCCGCCAGCCGCGGATTCAGGGACCGCTCCCGGGCATGGCGCAGGCTGGCGCCCACCCCCAGGGCCACGCTGGCCAGCTTGTGGGTGGCCAGGGCCAGGGGAAAACTCAGGCCCAACAGGATCAGCACCGGCAACTGCACCAGCCCGGCGCCCCCGCCCGCCAGGGCCGACAGCAGGTTGGCTACCAAGGAGGCCGCAAACAGGCCCAGCTGCAGCAGCAGATCGGCGGGGGTGATCACCGCTGGCAACCCAATGGCCAGGGGGCCGGGGCCAGCCTGGGGTCCCAGGGCTAGGTCGATGACCAGCTTCGGGTCGACCACCAGGATTGGGTCGATCACCAGGGCTGGATGGATCACCAGGGTTGGGTCGACCAAAAAAGTTGCGTCGACCAAAGCAAGGGGGCTCATCCCCCCGCCTGCTTGGGCCGATAGCCCGCCTTCTCCAGGGCCGCCAGGGCCGGCGCCACCTGGTCGCCCTGGAGTTCGATCACGCCGTCCTTGAGGGTGCCGCCGGTGCCGGCGTGGGCCTTGAGCTGCTTGAGCAGGGCCTTGAGCTCGGCTTCGGGGGCCTCCAGGCCGGTGATGGCGGTCACCAATTTGCCGCCCTTGCCGGCCTTGGTGCGCTGCACCCGCACCCGTTGCTGGGCCTTGGCGCTGGGGTCGGCGCCGCCCCCAGCGCCAGCCCTGACCCCGGGGCCTGGACCGCGTTGCAGGCTGTCCGGCCTGCTGAATTCCTGCCAGCCGCCCTTGGCCATGGTGGTGCCGTCTGCTCGCTCCAGTTCAGCGCAGGACGGGGCCCCGGCCAGGGCCCCCAGGTGGGCCGTTGGGGCTGTCCGCGTCCGGGATGCGTGCCGGGGGCCCCTGCCTCCAGGCCTCTCGAACCCGCATCTCGCCATGCCAGGCCCCTTCGCCAGGTCAGGCCCGTCGCCGTGGGTCCCGCCGCCGGGGGGCCCTGCCGCTCGGGTTGGTTCCTACGCTGGTTCACTCTTGCACCGCCGCCGGTGACCAGCACCGTCCCTGCCCTGTCCGTTGATCCCGCGGCGCTGGAACCGGCCGTCCGCCCCAATGCCCTGGGCCGCTTCGGCCCCTTTGGCGGCCAGTACGTGCCCGAAACCCTGATCCCCGCCCTGGCGGAACTGGAGGCCGCCGCCGCCGAGGCCTGGGCCGATCCCGCCTTCACCGAGCGGCTCAACCACCTGCTCAAGCACTACGTCGGCCGGCCCAGCCCCCTCTACGAGGCCGAGCGGCTCACGGAGCATTACCGCCGCCCGGAGGGCGGCCCCCGCATCTGGCTGAAGCGCGAAGACCTCAACCACACCGGCGCCCACAAGATCAACAACGCCCTCGGTCAGGCCCTGCTGGCCCTGCGCATGGGCAAGAAACGGATCATTGCCGAAACCGGCGCCGGCCAGCACGGGGTGGCCACGGCCACGGTCTGTGCCCGCTTCGGCCTCGAGTGCGTGGTGTACATGGGCGCTGAGGACATGCGCCGCCAGGCCCTCAATGTGTTCCGCATGCGCCTGCTGGGGGCCACCGTGCAGCCGGTCACCGCCGGCACGGCCACCCTCAAGGACGCCACCAGCGAGGCGATCCGTGACTGGGTCACCAATGTGGAAACCACCCATTACATCCTCGGCTCGGTGGCCGGCCCCCATCCCTTCCCGATGCTGGTGCGTGACTTCCACGCCGTGATCGGCGAGGAGACCAAGCGCCAGTGCCAGGAGGCCTTCGGCCGCCTGCCCGACGTGCTGGTGGCCTGCGTGGGTGGCGGCTCCAATGCCATGGGGCTGTTCCATCCCTTCGTGCAGGACACCTCCGTGCGCCTGATCGGTGTCGAGGCGGCCGGCGACGGCGTTGCCACCGGCCGCCACGCCGCCACGATCACCGAGGGCCGGGTGGGGGTGCTCCATGGCGCCATGAGCCTGCTGCTCCAGGACAGCGACGGCCAGGTGCAGGAGGCCCATTCGATCAGTGCCGGCCTCGATTACCCCGGCGTCGGTCCGGAGCACAGCTATTTCAAGCAGATCGGCCGGGCCGAATACGGCGCCGTCACCGACAGCGAAGCCCTGGCGGCCCTGCAGCTGCTCTGCCGCCTGGAAGGCATCATCCCGGCCCTGGAAACGGCCCATGCCTTCGCCTGGCTGGAAACCCTCTGCCCCACCCTGGCCCCCGGCACCGAAGTGGTGCTCAACCTCTCCGGCCGCGGCGACAAGGATGTGAACACCGTGGCCGACAAGCTCGGCGACCAGCTGGGCCGTTAGGCCCGGCCCGTCGGGAGCCGCTCCCTCCCAACCCCCTGGCGCGGGCCGCTCGGCCCAGGGGCGTCAGTTCCGGCTGGCGGGAGGGCGGCTCAGCCCAGCAGCTGCTGCAGGATCGACGCCACCGACTGCACCGCCGCCCGGGCCGTGGCGTAGGCCATGCGCATCGGACCCACCAGGGCCACCTGGCCCTGGCCGCCGCTGCCGGTGCGGTAGGGCGCCTGTACCACGGCGCATTCGCGCAGGGCCGGATGGGGATGTTCCTGGCCAATCCAGACGCCGCCCACCGCCCCGGCCCCATCGGCCTGGAGCAGCAGCTGCGGGTCCTGTTCCACCAGTTGCAGCAGGGGCCGCAGGCTGGCGCTGCGGCTGAATTCCGGCTGGCTGAGCAGGCCCCCCAGGCCGACGGACACGGCCCCGTCCTGCTCCAGGGGCCGGGCCAGGCGATGGCTGCGCAAGCCCTGGCGCAGCAGGGAGCCACTGCTGTGCAGCTGGGGCGGCAGGGTGCTCCAGTCGATCCGGCCGACGGTGCCCTCCTGCTCCAGTTGGGCGGTGGTCCAGCGCTCCAGGGCCGGCACTTCGGCGCGCACGGCAGCCGGCAGGCGCAGGTTGAGGCTGCTGGAGGCGGCGGCGCTTTCCACCAGGAACACCAGCAGTCGGTCGCCGCTGGGCACCAGGCGCAGGGCCTGGAGCTGGGGTTGCTGGCGTTGGGGGCGGGTGATCAGGCTGAGTAGGCCGGTGAGATCGGCCAGGCGGCGGGCCAGCTGCAGCAGCAGGTCGTCCAGGGCGGCCCACTGCAGGCTGAGGCCGGCCAGCTCGCGCTCGAGCTGGGTGGCGGCGGCCCCCGGGGCCGGCAGCAGGCAGTTGACGTAATGGCGGTAGCCCAGCTGGCTCGGCACCCGGCCGGCGGAGGTGTGGGGCTGGGTCAACAGTCCCTTCTGCTCCAGGGCCCCCATGGCGGAGCGCACCGTGGCCGGACTGGCCGGCAGGCCGAAGCGCCGCACCAGGGTGTGGCTGCCCACCGGTTCCATGGTGTCCACGTAGTGCCGCACCGTCGCCTGCAGCACCTCCTGTTGGCGGCGGGGCAGGGCTTGCAAGGGAATTCGGACCCGGGGCGGTGGTGCAATCGTAAGCGGGGTCTCCGGGTTGCTGGCGACCGGGCCTGGCCCCCCGAGCCCCGCGGGGGCCAGGCCCGAGCAGGGCCAGCCCCGGGCGATCGACCTGCGATCGGATCGCGCCAACCCCGATCACGCCAGCCCAGACCAGCGCCGCGGATCGTGGGCAGGGCAACCAGTTCAGCGCAACCAGTTCAGCGCAACCAGCCGAGCGGAGTCAGATCAAAGGAACCAGGTCAAAGGAACCAGATCAGCGAAATCCAGTTCAGAGAAACCAGTTCAGAGCAATCTATTTAAAGGAAACCGATCAGCGTCACCCGTTCAGCGCAACCAGCGCCGGGCAGAGCGGTCCCGGCACCAGCCCAGCCAGCCGAGGCAGCCGAGGCAACCATGGCTGGCCTCCTCGCCCAACCCTCCAGGCGGCCCTGATCGAGGGGTTTCAGCGGGGTCCCCCAGCCAGGGCAAGGCCGCCGCTCAGTAGCGCGGCACGCTGGGATCCACCTCCCGGCTCCAGGCCTCGATGCCGCCTTCCAGGTTCCAGACGTCCTCGAAGCCCTGAGCCTCGATCAGCCAGGAGGCGAACTGCCAGCTGCGCACGCCCGCATGGCAGAGCACCACCACGGGCCGCTCGCGATCGAGTAAGGCCGGGATTTGGGCAACCCACTCCTGGGAGCGGCTCAGGGGCAGGTGGATCACGGGATGGTCCAGGGCGGCCAGGGCCAGTTCCTGGGCTTCGCGCACATCCACCAGTTGCACGGGCTCGCCCTGCAGCAGGCGGGCCTGCAGCTCAAGGGCCCGCAGGGGACTCGGTGACGCCATGGGAAACAACCGGCTCTGCAGCCATGGGATGCCAAAGAACGGCCCGATGGATAAAGATGAGGCCACTCCTGCGTGCGGCGCATGAAGGCCCGCCCCTTTCTGGCGGCCGTGTTGGCGGCAGCGCTGCTGCTCTTGGGTCTGGGGATCGGGGGCTGGTGGCTGTTGCTGGCCCGCAGTCCCCTCGCCCTGCAGCAGCACCCCCTCAGCCTGCCCCTGGCGGCCCGGTTTGTGCCCCGCAACGCTCCCCTGAGCCTCCACTGGCTGGTGGCTGCCGACGAGCCGGCGGCCTACCTGCGGGCCGTGGCCCGGCCGGCCGAGCGGCGCCGGGCCGCGGCGGCGGCCGATCGCCTGCGCGATGGCGTCTTTGCCACAGCCGGCCTGGATTACGCCTCGGAACTGGCCCCCTGGCTGGGCGATGAAATCAGCCTGGCCCTGCTGACGCCCCTCTCGGCGGACCACCCCCCCGGCTGGGTGCTGGCCCTGCGCAGCCGGGATCCCGAGGGCGCCCGCCGCTTTCTGCAGCGCTTCTGGCAGACCCGCAGTCTGGCCGGCACCGACCTGCAGATCAGCCGTTACCGGGGCATGGGCCTGATCAGCGGCCGCGGCGCCCTGGTCGGCCAGCACCCCCAGCCGATCGCCACGGCCCTGATCAACGACGACCTGGTGCTGATCGCCTCCGGCCGCGGCGCCCTGGAGCAGGCCCTCGATGTCTCCCAGATCGACGAACTCAACCAGGCCGGCAGCCCCCAGCTGCAGCAGGCGGTCCAGCGCCTGGGCAAGGGGGTGCTGCTGCTCACGGCCCGCTCCGGTGCCCTGGGGGGCTGGCTGGGTCTGGCCGATCCCGGCCCTGGGCCAGGGACGCCTGACCCAGCTGTCCCTGCGACACAGGCCCCGGGCAGCAGCGCCGCGGGGATCCCTGCCCCCCCTGCCCCGACACCAGCCCTTGAGGAACTGGTGCTGTCCCTGGCTCCAGCGGGCCAGGGCCTGGAGCTGAATGGGCTGCTGCAGCTGGGCCAGCCCCTTGCCCTGGCTCCCCTGCAGCAGGGCGAACCGCTCCTGCAGCAGATCGCCCTGCCCGCCGCCAGCCTGGCCCTGGTCCAGAACCCGGCGGCCCTGCTGGCGGCCGATTCCCCCTGGCGTCCCCTGGCCAGCGCCCTGTTGACCCGGGCCCTGCCTGCCTCGGCGGGGCCCTTGCCGGCCCTGGTGGCCGGCGCCGACGGCGGCCCCCTGCTGGGCGTGCGCACCGAGCAGGGCTGGCTGCTGGGCAGCCACCTCGACCAACCCGATCCCGCCGCCCTGGCCGCCCCCCTGGCCGCGCTGGGCTACGCCCCGGCGCCCCTGCTGCTCAAGCAGCGCCCCCTTCTGGTCTGGACCCAGCTGCTCTCCAAGCCCGTGAAGGGCAAACCCGACCAGCTCCAGGCCCGCCTGGCCGGGGCCCGCGCCCAGGACCCGGCCCCGGCATCCGGCTCAGGTTCCAGTGGTGACCAGGGGTTGGCTTGGTGGGCCGAAGGCTTGGCCGTGCTCGAGAGCCAGCTGGAGGGCCACCATCCCCCCAGGGAACGGCTGCAGCAATTGCAGGCGCTCCAGTCGCCCCAGGCCCCCCTGCAATGGGCCATGGATGGGGCCACGGCCCGCAGCTTGCTGGCGGCCTGGCAGCCCTGGCGCCTGTTGGTGGGCCTCACCGGTGCGGACGGCTCCCTGGCCGACCGGCTGAGCGGTGCCGCCCTCAGCCTGGGCGGCGATCCAGCCGGCGCGCCCCCGGGGATGCCCGGCGCGGCCCCGGGCGAGCCGTTGCTGCGGTTGCGCGGCCAGCTGCTGTTCCAGGACTAGGGGTGAGGAGCTGACGATGGCGGCCCCCCGGGAACTGTTGCTGCTGCGCCATGGCATTGCCGAGGAGCGCCGCCCCGACCTGGTCGATGGCCGCCGCTGCCTGACACCGGAGGGCCGCCTGCGCACCGATGCGGTGCTGCAACGGCTGTTGGAACTCGGGCTTGGTTGCGACCTGCTGCTCAGCAGTCCTTACACCCGTGCCCGCCAGACGGCGGAACTGGCCCGGCTGGCCGGTCTGGCGCCGGATCTGGAGTTGGCGGCCGGCCTGGCGCCCGGGGGGGAGGCCTGGTCCCTGCTGCAGCTCTGGTTGGCGGACAGCTCGCCCCGGCCGGACTGGCGGCGCCTGGCCCTGGTGGGCCACGAGCCGGACCTGGGCCAGCTGGCGGCCCGCCTGATCGGCGCCCCCGCCGGTGCCATCACCCTCAAGAAGGCCGGGGTGGCCCTGGTGGCCCTGCCCAACGACGGCCGCACGCCGAGGCTGAAGTTGCTGCTCAGCCCGCGCAGCCTGCTGGCTGGTCGGTAGCGCTACGGCGCGGCATTGGCGTTGGGCTATAGCGTTTCAGCAGTGCTGCAGGAACGCCAACGTGGCAGAGGCAAGCTTGGATGCCGGAACCCCGGCAGGATCGCCCGCCGCTCCGCCGTTCCGCCCGGGTCTGGAAGGGGTGCCCGCCACCCAGTCGGCCATCTGCGACATCGATGGCCGCAAGGGAATCCTCAGTTACCGGGGCTACGCCGTGGATGACCTGGCCTCCCAGAGTTCTTTCCTGGAGACGGCCTACCTGCTCGTCTGGGGGGCCCTGCCAACGGCCAGCCAGCTGGCGGACTTCCAGCACGAGGTGCAGATGCACCGCCGGGTGAGCTTTCGCATCCGGGACATGATGAAAAGTTTCCCCTCGGCCGGCCATCCCATGGATGCCCTGCAGAGCAGCGCCGCGTCGCTGGGCCTCTTCTATTCGCGCCGGGCCCTGGACAACCCCGAATACATCTATGGGGCGGTGGTGCGGCTGATCGCCAAGATTCCCACGATGGTGGCGGCCTTTCAGTTGATCCGCAAAGGCCAGGATCCGATCCAGCCCCGCGACGACCTGCCCTACGCCGCCAATTTTCTCTACATGCTCACCGAGCGGGAGCCCGAACCCCTGGCTGCCCGCATCTTTGATGCCTGCCTGATCCTCCACGCCGAGCACAGCCTCAACGCCAGCACCTTCAGCGCCCGGGTCACGGCCAGCACCCTCACCGATCCCTATGCGGTGGTGGCCTCGGCCGTCGGCACCCTGGCCGGGCCCCTCCACGGCGGGGCCAACGAGGACGTGCTTGAGATGCTGGCGCAGATCGGCTCGGAAGATCAGGTTGAGCCCTGGCTGGACCAGGCCATTGCCCAGAAGCAGAAGATCATGGGCTTCGGCCACCGCGAATACAAGGTCAAGGATCCGCGGGCGGTGATCCTGCAGCAGCTGGCCGAGCAGTTATTTGACCAATTTGGCCACGATCCGATGTACGACCTGGCCCGCAAGTTGGAGGCGGTTGCGGCTGAACGGCTCGGTCCGAAGGGGATCTATCCCAACGTGGATTTCTACTCCGGCCTGGTGTATCGCAAACTCGGCATTCCCGAGGATCTGTTCACGCCGATCTTCGCGATTGCCCGGGTGGCGGGCTGGCTGGCCCACTGGAAGGAGCAGCTTGGAGCCAACCGCATCTACCGGCCCAGCCAGATCTACACCGGCCCCAGCGGCCTCAGCTGGCAGCCCCTCGCCGCGCGCTGAACCCCGTTGGCATCCGCCCACTTGGCGCTTCCGGCACCTAAGTTGCCTCCATCGCAGCCGCTCCCATCGCCGCCACCTGCATGGTGATCGCCTCCGCCCTGACTTCGGGATTGCCCCTGGCGTCCTCCCTGGCTGACCTGCCAGGCCTGGGGGCAGCCAGCCGCCTGGCCGTGGTCAGTCCTGGCCTGGACCTGGAATCGAGCTTCAGCAGCCTGCTGGAGGGCTTGGGGCTCACTCCGGCCGCCGCCCACCTGGTGTGGCTGCCCCTGCCGATGCTGCTGGTGCTGGTCGCCGCGGTGGTGGGGGTGCTTGTCACCGTCTGGCTGGAGCGAAAGATCTCTGCGGCCGTGCAGCAACGGATCGGCCCCGAATACGCCGGGGCCCTGGGGGTGCTGCAACCCCTGGCCGATGGCCTCAAGCTGCTCTTCAAGGAGGACATCATCCCGGCGCGGGCCGATGGACTGCTGTTCACCCTGGGGCCGATCCTGGTGGTGGTGCCGGTGATCCTCAGCTGGATGGTGGTGCCCTTTGGTCAGGATTTGCTGATCAGCAATGTGGGCGTTGGCATCTTTCTTTGGATCGCCCTGAGCAGCATCCAGCCGATCGGCTTGCTGATGAGTGGTTACGCCAGCAATAACAAGTATTCCCTGCTTGGCGGCCTCAGGGCTGCGGCCCAGTCGATCAGCTACGAGATCCCCCTGGCGCTCGCCGTGCTGGCCGTGGTGATGATGAGCAATTCGCTCAGCACCGTTGACATCGTCAACCAGCAGACCGGTGCCGGCATTTTCAGTTGGAACATCTGGCGCCAGCCGGTGGGCTTTCTGATCTTCTGGATCTGCGCCCTGGCCGAATGTGAGCGGCTTCCCTTCGACCTTCCCGAGGCGGAAGAGGAGTTGGTGGCGGGCTACCAGACCGAGTACGCCGGCATGAAGTTTGCCCTGTTTTACCTGGGCAGCTACATCAACCTGGTGCTCTCGGCCCTGCTGGTGTCGGTGCTCTACCTGGGCGGCTGGGGCTTCCCGGTGCCGGTGGAATGGCTGGCGGGGGCCCTGGGCCAGTCCGTGGATGCGCCGCTGGTGCAGGTGATCACCGGCAGCCTCGGCATTGTCATGACCGTGCTGAAGGCCTACCTGCTCGTCTTCTTCGCGATCCTGCTGCGCTGGACCGTGCCCCGGGTGCGGATCGACCAGCTCCTCAACCTGGGTTGGAAATTCCTGTTGCCAATTGCCCTGGTCAATCTGCTGGTGACCGCGGCCCTCAAGCTCGCCTTCCCCGGGGTGTTTGGTGGCTGAACCCCCAACCGGCGGCCAGTGCGGGCATCATGGGGCCTGCTCCGGACAACCCCGGCAGCCCCTGACCTGACCCCTTCCGCCCTGCGGTTCACCCCCAGTCCCCCTTCACGCTCCCATCGCCCTTTCGGTTCATGTTCGGCTTCCTCAAGACAGTCGGCGACTACACCCGCGAGGCGGTGGATGCCGCCAAGAGCCTGACCCAGGGCCTGGGGGTCACCTTTGACCACCTGCGCCGCCGGCCGATCACGGTTCAATACCCCTACGAAAAACTGATTCCATCGGAGCGCTATCGCGGCCGTATCCACTACGAATTCGACAAGTGCATCGCCTGCGAAGTGTGTGTACGGGTCTGTCCGATCAACCTGCCGGTGGTCGATTGGGTGATGAATAAGGCCACGAAAAAGAAGGAGCTCCGCAACTACTCGATCGATTTCGGAGTTTGTATCTTCTGTGGAAACTGCGTCGAGTATTGCCCCACCAATTGCCTGTCGATGACCGAGGAGTACGAATTGTCGGCCTTCGATCGCCATAGTCTCAATTTCGACAACGTGGCCCTGGGGCGTCTGCCCACCAGCGTCACCACGGATCCAGCCGTGTTTGCCCTGCGGGAGCTGGCCTACCTGCCGGAGGGGGTGATGGACCCCCATGACCTCGATCCCAGCCGGCCCCGGGCCGGCAAGCGTCCTGACCAGGTTCTCGAGACCCTGGCTCCGGCCCCTGCCCCCACGTCCGGAGAGCCAGGCTGATGACCATCGCTGATTCCACCCAGTTCCTTTGTTTCCTGGCCCTCTCGGCGGCGGTGCTGCTGGGAGCGTTGGGCGTGGTTCTCCTCCCAAACATTGTGTATTCCGCCTTCCTGTTGGGAGGGGTGTTTCTGGCCGTGGCCGGTCTCTACCTGCTGCTCAATGCCAGCTTTGTCGCTGCAGCCCAGATGATGATCTATGTGGGTGCGGTGAATGTGCTGATTCTGTTCGCGATCATGCTCGTGAACAAGAAGGAAACCCTGGCGGCGATTCCGGGTCTGCCCCTGCGCCGGATCCTCTCGGGAGCCGTCTGCGCCGGCCTGCTGGCCCTGTTGCTGCGCGTCGATTTCACCACCCCCTGGGCCCTGCCTGGACCAGCCTCCGTCGGCGAAGGGGCGACAGTGCGCATCGGCGAACATCTGTTCAGCGATTACCTGCTGCCGTTTGAACTTGCCTCGGTGTTGTTGCTGATGGCCATGATCGGCGCGATCGTGCTGGCTCGCCGCGATGTATTCAGCAGCGACGTCATCACCGGTGAAGAGGCAGATCAGGGCCTGATTGAAAAGTCCCGCACGCCCCTGCTGCTGCAAAAAAATCTGCCGACCCAACCGATTCTGGAGAAGACACCATGAGCCCATCTCCCCTCCTGATGGCCCTCACCCTCCCAACCGAGATCCCCCTGCAGGGCTTTCTTGCCGTGGCGGCTGTCCTGTTCTGCACGGGTGTCTGGGGGTTGATCAACAGCCGTAATGCGGTGCGCGTGTTGATGAGCATTGAATTGATGCTCAATGCCGTCAATATCAACCTCATGGCCTTTTCCAGCTACCTCGATGGCCAGCTGATCCGCGGCCAGGTGTTCACGATTTTTGTGATCACAGTGGCGGCTGCTGAAGCGGCCGTAGGCCTGGCGATTTTGCTCTCCCTCTATCGCAACCGCGAAACAGTCGATATGGAGCGCTTCAACCTGCTGCGCTGGTAACAGGGGTGGGGCCCGCTCTGCCCCCAGTGTTCGCCGGTTTTCCGCCTCCGGGCAACCGTTCACAGCGACCGGTCACCGGTTGGGCCGCCAGCGGGCCCCAGTTCAGTGCCTCCCTGTACCCCCAGTGGCTCCCTAGCCCAGCCGTTCCCCTGCAGTCGCCATGCAATTGAATCGGGTCTGGCTGATCTATCGCGCCGGCAGCCAGGCCGCCCAGCGCCAGGCCAGGCGCACCGCCTCCGAACTGCGCTCCTCCGGCAGTGAGGTGAGTGTGGCCATGAGCGGCCTGGAGGCCAACCCCTTCCCCGGCCTGCTCGCCGAGCAAGGCGTGCCCCCGGATCTCGTCGTGGTGCTGGGTGGTGACGGCACCGTGCTCGGAGCCGCCCGCCACATGGCTCCCCTGCAGGTGCCGATCCTCTGTTTCAACGTTGGCGGCCACCTCGGCTTCCTCACCCACGACCGCAAATTGCTGCACAGCAGTGCCGACGTCCCCGGCAGTGAGGAGCTCTGGCAGCGGCTGCGCGAAGACCGCTTTGCGATGGAGCGGCGGCTGATGCTGCAGGCCCTGATCGATCGGGGCGATGGGGTGCCCCAGCCCGGCGATGGCCATGGCGAACCGGGCGCCAGGGGCGGCGATGGCAGCCAGGACGGCATCCATCTGGCCTTCAATGATTTCTATTTCCGTCCCTGCCTTGATGAGGTGTCGCCCACCTGTCTGCTGGAGCTGGAGATTGATGGCGAGGTGGTGGACCAATACCGGGGCGATGGCCTGATCATCGCCACCCCCACCGGTTCCACGGGCTACGCCATGGCGGCCGGGGGGCCGATCCTCCATCCCGGCATCGATGCGATTGTGGTTAACCCAATCTGCCCGATGAGCCTCTCCAGCCGGGCCGTGGTGGTGCCGCCCCGCTCGCGTCTGGGGGTGTGGCCCCTCGGGGAGAGCAACCGCCGCGTCAAGCTCTGGAAGGATGGCGCCGCCGCCACCGTGCTCGAACCCGGCGACCGCTGCGTGATCCAGCAGGCCCGCGACCATGCCCTGATGGTGCTGCTCGACCAGAGCCCCTCCTACTACCGCACCCTTACCCGCAAGCTCCATTGGGCCGGCAGCCTCACCAGCGGTGAGGCCTCGCCCAACTAGGCCAGCCCAGTCCCACCGACAGGCTTGTTGCACCGGATCAGGCGCCCCCCAGCCAATGGGAGCCCCCAGGCCTCTGCTGCCCGTCGCTGCGGCGGTTCCCCTTGTCCGCGTCGCCCTGATGGGCGCCTGCCCAGGCGTGGCAGCATGGCCGATCGGATCGGGGCTGGCCATGGCGCTGGAGATTGAGCGGCGCTTCCTGGTGGCGGGCGATGCCTGGCGGCCTTGGGTGGCCTGGAGCCAGGCCCTGGAGCAGGGCTACCTGCTCGCCTCTGCGGACGGACCGACCCTGAGGGTGCGCAGTCGACGCGATGGCGCAACCCTGCAGCCGGGCCCGGCTGAGGGCCCGGCCAGCCCCGAGAGTCCGGAGGGCAGGGCCGGGGCCTGGCTCACCTTGAAGTTGGCGGCCAGCGGCGTCGCCCGCCAGGCAATCGCCCGCCATGAATTCGAGTACGCCATCCCGCCGGCCGATGGGCTGGCCCTGCTTGAGCACTGCGGCAGCAAGCTGGTGAAACGGCGCTATGGCCTCACCCTGCCCGGTGGCGATTGGGTTCTGGATGTGTTTGAGGCGGCCAACGCCCCCCTGGTGATCGCCGAAGTTGAATTGGAGCGGCCAGACCAGCCGGTGCCGATTCCACCCTGGTGCGTGCGCGAGATCACCGCTGAGGGGGCCTTCAGCAATGCGGCCCTCGCCAGCTGTCCCTTTGGCCAATGGCCCGACGCGGAGCGCCAGCCGGTGCTCCAATCCCTGGCGGCCCGTCCAGCCTGAGGCAGCCAAGACGCCCAATCGGCCTGGGCCTCAGACGGATGTTCGTGCCGAGGGATTGCCTCGGCTTGGATTGAAGGGCGATGGTCCTGCTTGGGCCAGCCCGGCTTCCCAGGCTCGCGCCCCCACCCTTTCGCAAGGCCCCTTCTAAAGGTCAGCGGGGGGCGGGCTGCCGGCCGGCGGCAGGCTGCAACAGTTGAAGCCATCCCGGCAGATCTTGCCGTGGTCCATGGCCCAGTTCAGTAGGGCCACCCGGTTCTTCGCACCGGTTTTGCTGAACACATTGCTGACATGGTTATCAACCGTGCGCTTGCTGATCATCAGCGTTGCGGCGATTTCCTGGTTGGTCAGGCCCTTGGCCACCAGCTCAATGATCTCCACTTCCCTTTCCGAAAGCCCCGGTCGGGGAAGGCCCAGCTCATCAAGCTCAACCATCGAACCGACGCGGGCCTTGGCTTCACTGTAGGCAGGGCGCCCCGGACGTCAGCACCCTGGTCCCCCATGATGGGCCGCAGTGGTGACCGGGGTTTTGCAGCTTCAACAGGTTTTGGAGGCCGGAGGCTTCGCCGTCACTGCAGAGGTGATGCCGCCCCGGGGCGGTGATCTGGCCGCCACCCTGGCCGTGGCCCGCCCCCTGCGCGGCCTGGTCCATGCGGTCAACGTCACCGACGGCAGCCGCGCCGTGATGCGCATGTGCAGCCTGGCGGTCTGTCGCCGCCTGCTCGATGAGGGCCTGGAACCGGTGCTGCAGCTGGCCTGCCGCGACCGCAACCGCATCGCCCTCCAGGCTGACCTGCTCGGTGCCCATGCCCTGGGAATCCGCAACCTGCTCTGCCTCACCGGCGATCCGGTGCGGGCGGGGGACCAACCGGCCAGCCGGCCAGTGAATGAGCTCGAGGCCGTGCGGTTGCTGCAGCAGGTAACCGCCTTCAACCAGGGCCTGGATCCCGTCAACGGCCGGCTGCCCGATGGTCCCACCAGCCTGTTTCCTGGCACCGCGGCCGATCCCCAGAGTCCCAGTTGGAGTGGCCTTCAGGCCCGGATGCAGCGCAAGCAGGCCGCCGGCGCCCGCTTCGTGCAAACCCAGATGGTGATGGATGCGGACGCCCTGCGCCGTTTTGTGGGCGACATGGCCGGTCCCCTGGGTTTGCCGGTGCTTGCAGGGGTGTTCCTGCTCAAATCGGCCCGCAATGCCCTGTTCATCAACCGGGTCGTGCCCGGGGCCCGCATTCCCCAGGCGGTGATCGATCGCCTGGCCTCGGCCAGCAATCCGGCCGACGAGGGCATCACCATTGCCGCCGAACAGGTGGCCTGTTACCGGACCATTGCCCAGGGGGTGCACCTGATGGCCGTCAAGGCGGAAGAGCGGATTCCCCTGATCCTCGAGCGGGCTGGCCTGGAGCGTCTGGCGCCCTGAGCGGGGCCGACGGCCCGCTTGCCTGCCCCAAGGGTGCCAGTTGCCAGACGCCGGTCAGCTGGCGCCGGTGATGGCCAGATCGCTGCCCAGCAGCTGGGCCATGGCCTTCTGCTGGGGGGAGGGGGCGCCATGGTCGAGACGGCGGGCATCGGTGATCAGCCAGTCCAGGGCGGCCTCCTGGAGGTCGAAATGGTCGCCGTTGCGATCGACGCAGTAGCGGCCAAACACCAGCTTTTCAACCAGGCGCACTCCGGCTCCAATGCGCGAATAATCAAAGATGATCGAGTTGTCGATCGTGGCGCCTTCGCAGATGTGGCAGCTGGGGCCGATCATGGTGGGGCCGATGATCGTGGCGCCGTCTTCGATCCGGGTCATGCCACCCACGTAGACGGGACCCTGGATCGTGATCTTGTCCCAGTTGGCGGCCACATTGAGGCCCGTGTAGATCCCGGGGCGCACCTGCTTGCCAGGGATTTGCACCTGGCGCACGTCCCCCTGCAGGACGCTGCGGATCGCCTGCCAGTAATCGGGCACCTTGCCGATATCCACCCACTCAAATTCCATCGGCAGGGCATAGAAGGGCGCGCCCTGCTTCACCAATAAGGGGAAGAGATCGGAGCCGATATCGAAGGGAACGCCCTCCGGGATCACATCGAGAACCTCCGGTTCAAAGATGTAGATGCCCGTGTTGATCATGTCGCTGGCGGCCTCTGCTACCGCCGGCTTTTCCTGGAACGACAGCACCCGACCCTCGGGATCGGTCACCACCACCCCGTAGCTGCTGACCAGCTCCCGTGGCACCCGTTTGGTGATCAGGCTGGCCATGGCGCCCTTGGCCTTGTGGCGGCGCACGGCTTCGCTGAGATCGAGGTCGATCAGGGCATCGCCGCAGAGCACCACGAAGGTTTCGTCAAAGAAGGGCTGGAAGGTCTGAATTTTTTTCAGGCCGCCGGCCGATCCCAGGGCGTCGCCGATCAGTTCGCCATCTTCGATGCGTCCTTCGAAGCTGTAGGCAATCTCCACACCAAAGCGCTGGCCATCGCGGAAATAGTTCTCAATCTCCTCGGCCAGGTGAGACACATTCACCATGATTTCGGTGAACCCATGCTGGCGCAGTAATTCCAGCAGAAACTCCATCACCGGTTTCTGCAGGATCGGGATCATCGGTTTGGGGATCGTCTGCGTAATCGGACGCACACGGGTTCCCTTGCCGGCCGCCAGGATCATCGCCTTCATCGGCGCTGTCTTCCGTGGAAATGATGGGCAACCCTAGGCAAGCGAGTCAGGCCGCAAGCGCTGTTCTGGCCGGCGTCGCAGCTGGACCTGGATTGTTGGCCTGGCTCTTGCCCGGGCCCTTGGAGGGATGGGGGGCCTGGTTGCGGGTCTCGGCCCCGGGGGTGGGCACCAGGGGCAGCTGCACGCTTTCGGCGCCATCGAGCAGCCGCTTCAGCTGCAGGGGCGCATAGAGGCCGCCCGGCTGCTCGAGTTCCACCTTCCCCTGGGAGCAGAGAAACAGCAGGGCCCAGAAGACCCCCACCCGGTCGCAATCCAGGTCGGCCGGCGCCCCGGCGGCCCAGGCCTCCACCAGGCCGTCGAAGCCCACCCAGGCCAGGCTGGCGGGCCACTGCAGCAGGAACTGGCTCAGGGCGGCGGTTGTTTCCGGCAGCTTTTCGCGGTGGGCCAGGGCTGCCACCTGCTCCATCGCGGCCCGGTCGCTGAAGCGCTTGCTGCGGCTGCGGTTGCGCTGGCGCCCTTCGTCCTGTTCCAGCCGCTCGGCGATCTCCTCGAGCTGCTGGATCAGTTCCCCCAGGGTCACGGGCCGCTGCAGGGGGGGTGGGGCCACGGGCCGTCGCAGCAGATGGCGCTCGGGGCGGGCGGGCAGCTCCAGGGCTGGGGTGATCAACCAGCCCTGGCCATCGCTGTCGAAGTCAAAGGCGTCCTCGACCACGGGCTCGGGTTGAACGGTGCTGGCCTCCAGTAACTCGGCCTTCAGCCCCACCAGCACCGAGGCCGCCAGAAAGGCCTCGCTGGTTTCGGCCAGATCATGTTCGTAGCTGCCCCCCTGGCGCCTTGCGCCCGGGGCGACCACCAGCCTGGGCAGGGCAATGCGGGTGCGGAGCTGATCCAGGAAGCCGTCGATCACGGCAATCACATCCACGTCCCAAGGGTCGATCTCGCCCCGCTCGGCCGCATCCTGGAGCAACCGGATCGCAAGCCTGGCGCCAGCGTCTGCCAATCCCTACCCGCCGACTTGAGCGAAACGTACCGGCTTGGGGCCTGGCTGGCCAGCCAGGCCAGGGGGTCGGGATCAAGCGAGGGGGCGGAGCAGGGTGCCGATCTGGCTTGTCAGCTGCAGAGCCAGGCCCTCAGGGCCGGGGATCAAGGCCTTCAGTCGGCGCTGGTTTGGGCCGAGGTTTCGCCGGCGGCGGGCAGCAGGCCCAGCTGGGCATCGACGGCGGCCCGGTAGCGCTGCACGTCCTCCTCCAGCTCCCGGATCCGCACCTGCTGGGCGGCCACCTCGTCGGGATTGCTCAGGCTTTCCACCTTTTTCACCACCCCGGTCCAAACGGCAAACACCCAGGCCGCCGTGGCACCGATGCCCCCCACCACGAGCAGCAGGGCGGCCAGGGGCAAGGTGGTGCTCACCCCGGGCAGGAATTTCACGGTGGTGGGCGCCGTGTTCTCCAGGGTGAACATCACCGTGGCTAAGCCAAAACTGAAGATCAACAGGAAGTTCAGCTGGCGCATGGCTCAAGGCTGGGTTTTCTGGCGTTGTGAGCGTAAGGAGCCGGGCCCGATTCTGGTTCTGCGCCAGGTCGGGCCGCAGGGGTTTGTTACCCGGCCAGCAGGGCAGGCGCCTGCAGCAGGGCCGGGGGCGGCAGCTCCGCCAGGGGGGAGCGGCGGATCAGGCCCGTGGTGGGCGGTTGGATCACCTTGGCCATGGCCACCGTTTCCCGCTGCACCAGGGCTTCAATCGAGGCCCGGTAACTGTCGGTCATGATGCGGGGGTAGAGGCCAATGCCAATGATCGGCACGAGCAGGCAGCTGATCACATAGATCTCGCGGGGCTCGGCATCCACCAGTTGGCTATGGGCGGCCAGCTCGGCATTCTCCTTGCCAAAGAAGATTTCCCGCAGCATCGAGAGCAGATAGATGGGGGTGAGAATCACGCCAATCGCCGCCAGCACCGACATGACGATCCGGAAGCTGAGCGAATAGGCCTCGCTGGTGGCAAAGCCCACAAACACCATCAGTTCTGAGACAAAGCCACTCATGCCAGGCAGGGCCAGCGAAGCGAGGGAACAGATCGTCCAGAGCGCAAACATTTTGCGCATTTTTTGGCCCACACCGCCCATCTCATCAAGCTGCAGGGTGTGGGTCCGGTCGTAGGTGGCGCCCACCAGGAAGAACAGACTGGCGCCAATCAGGCCATGGCTGACCATCTGCAACATGGCGCCACTGGTGCCCAGGGCGCTGAAACTGCCGATACCAATCAGCACGAAGCCCATGTGGCTGATCGAGCTGTAGGCTATCTTTCGCTTGAGATTGCGCTGGGCAAAGGAGGTGAGGGCGGCGTAGATGATGTTCACCACGCCCAGCACCACCAGCAGCGGGGCGAAATGGGCGTGGGCCTCGGGCAGGAGTTGCACGTTGAAGCGCAGCAGGGCATAGCCCCCCATCTTCAGCAGGATCCCGGCCAGCAACATGTGCACAGGAGCCGTTGCTTCGCCATGGGCATCGGGCAGCCAGGTGTGCAGCGGCACGATCGGCAATTTCACGCCAAAGGCAATCAGCAGACCGGCATAACAGAGCAGCTGGAACTTCTCCGGGAAGTCCTTGGCCATCAGGGCCGTGAATTCAAAGTTGGGAGTGCCGCCCCCGTAGAAGGCCATGGCCAGGGCCGCCAGCAGGATGAAAACCGAGCCACCGGCTGTGTAGAGAATGAATTTCGTGGCGGCATATTGGCGTTTTTTCGCCCCCCAGATGGCCAGGAGCAGGTACACCGGCAACAGTTCCAGTTCCCAGGCCAGGAAAAAGAGCAGCATGTCCTGCACCGCAAACACGGCGATCTGGCCGCCATCCATGGCCAGGATCAGGAAATAGAAGAGCCTGGGCTTGAATGTCACGGGCCAGGCGGCCAACACGGCCAGGGCCGTGATGAAACTGGTGAGTAGGATCAGGGGCATCGAGAGGCCATCGGCCCCCACGGACCAGGCCAGACCCAGGTCGGGTAGCCAGGGCACCCGTTCCACCAGCTGCAGGCCTTCCACGGCCGGGTTGTAGCCATTGAGGTATCCCCCCACCGTCAACAGGAAGGTCACCAGGGCCATGCCAAGGGCATACCAGCGAATGGTCTTGCCATCGCCTGGATCGGGGATGAAGGGGATCAGCAGGGCGGCAGCGATCGGGACCAGGATCGAGGCGCTCAGCCAGGGAAACGCCTGGAGGCCGGACGGCTCCAGACCAGAGCTTTGCACCCCCAGCAGGACGGGGGACAGCGTCGCCAGGACCGTCGCACCCTGGGACAGGGTGAAGTCAACAAACACGGCTCAGGATGGACGATCTGACCGAAGTTTAGAAATCATCGCCAGGGCTGGCAGCCGCCGATACGCGAATACACATCGTTGGATCGGGGCGGACCCCAAGCCGGGTCAGATCGCCACTCTCGAACCGATCTGCTGGAACCGCACCGGATGCCGAGCCCCTGCTCTTGGAGCCAGCGGGGCCAAGGGCTCCTGGTTGCAAAAGACTACAAAGCCAATCCAGCCCCGGCGCAGGATCCCGCCGCCATGAATCTGTGCCACCCCGGCTGTTTCAAGGGGGCAGAGGGGCCCAGCCCAATCCCCCCTCCGCAAGCTCAGGCGAACCCGTTCAAAATGGACCTAAAGGCTGGCTGGGACTTTGGGGGCTTTGGCAAGTCACTGATGCGGAACTGTTATTCAACTCCCGAACCATTCATCAGGCCCCCGCGTTGTGGTCTTTAAGAGGGCACTGTTGATCCATAGTTTCTCAAAAACGTGTCCCGTGGCATTTCAGGCAGGACGTGCCAGATCTTCAAGAGTCGATGCTGGCAAAGGATCGGATCGGCAGGCGGCTGATGGGTCGCTTTGGTGTCCTCGGCGGAGAGGGCCCGTTGGATCGGGCCCCACCCAGCCCCTACGACAAGCCCCCCTGCCTCAGCCGAGCACGCTGAACAGCGCGACCAGGGCGATCACGCCACCAAAGACGATCAGGGCATAAAACTGGGCCCTGCCGGTTTCGAAATACTTGAGGCCTTCGCCGCTGCCCAGGGTCACCAGGCCGGTGAGGTTCACGACCCCATCCACCACCTTGGAATCCACTTCCAGCACCTGGCGGGCCAGCTTGCGGCTGCCCTGCACAAACAATTTGTCGTTGATGGCATCGAGATACCACTTGTTGGCCAGGAAGGCATTGAGGGCCGGGAAACGGGCCGCCACCGTCTGGCCCAGATCGATTTTGTGCAGGGCGTAGGCGGCCACGGCCACGCTGATGCCCACCAACGAAACGGCCACCGAGGCGCCCGCCAGGGGCAGAAACTCACCCCAGCTGAAGTGCCTGGCCATCTCGGCCGCTTCCTCGGGATCGAGCAGGCCGGCGAAGCGGCTGTTCCAGGGGGTGCCCAGCAGGCCAATCAGCACCGAGGGCACGGCCAGCACCACCAGGGGCATGGCCATCTGCCAGCCGGACTCATGGGGATGGCTGGCGTGGTGGCCGCCGCCGTGGTGGCCATCCACCACCGGGGCCTTGCCGGCGGCCGCCAGCAGGCTGGCCTGCATGGCCGAATCGCTGCCGCGGAAGTCCCCTTCGAAGGTGAGGAAGTAGAGGCGGAACATGTAAAAGGCGGTCATGCCGGCGGTGATGAAACCGGCCAGCCAAAGAATCGGGACGCTGCCGAAAGCCTGGCCCAGGATTTCGTCCTTGCTCCAGAAGCCGGCCAGGGGCGGGATGCCGCTGATCGCCACACAACCGATGAAGAAGGTGCTGGCTGTGATGGGCATGAATTTGCGCAGGCCGCCCATCAGCCGCATGTCCTGGGCCAGCACAGGTTCATGGCCCACCACCTCCTCCATGGCATGGATCACCGAGCCCGAACCCAGGAACAGCATCGCCTTGAAGAAGGCATGGGTCACCAGGTGGAACATGCCCGCCACCGGGGCGCCGCAGCCCATGGCCAGCATCATGTAGCCGAGCTGGGACACGGTGCTGTAGGCGAGCCCTTTTTTCAGGTCCATCTGGGTGAGGGCGATCGACGCCCCCAGCACCAGGGTGATCGTGCCGACCACGGCAATCACCAGCTGCACCTGGGGAAAGGGGGCATAGACCGGCTGCAGCCGGGCCACCAGGAACACGCCAGCGGCCACCATCGTGGCGGCGTGGATCAGGGCCGAGATCGGTGTGGGGCCTTCCATCGCATCGGGCAGCCACACATGCAGCGGGAACTGGGCCGACTTGGCCATCGGGCCCATGAATACGAGCAGGCAGAGCAGGATCGCCGCAGCGTTGGGGAGGCTGCCGCCGGCCACGGCCTCTTGGAGGCGGGCGCCGATCTCTTCAAAGCCGAAGCTGCCCGTGGCCCAGAACAGGCCCAGGATGCCCAGCAGTAGGCCGAAGTCACCGACCCGGTTCACCACAAAAGCCTTCTGGGCCGCGTTGGCAGCGCCGTCGCGGTCGTACCAGAAGCCCACGAGCAGGTAGGAGCACATGCCCACCAGCTCCCAGAAGACATAGATCTCGAGCAAATTGGGGCTGATGATCAGCCCCAGCATCGAGCTGCTGAACAGGGCCAGATAGGTGAAAAAGCGCACATAGCCCTTGTCGTGGGCCATGTAGCCATCCGAATAGACCATCACCAGCAGGGCGATGGTGGTGACCAACGCCAGCATGACGGCCCCGAGCGGATCGACCCGGAACCCCATCTCGAGGTTGAAGGTGCCGGCGCTGGCCCAGTTGAACAGCACTTCGCTGGCGCCGGCTCCAGCCAGCTGCTGGGCCAGGATCGCGTAGCTGAGCACGGCCGAGGCGCCGACGCAACTGATCAGGAAAACGGCAACGGGCTTGCGCAGCCGGTTGATCGTGCGGTTGAAGCTGATCAGGCCAAGGCCCACCAGGCAGGCGCCCGCCAGGGGCAGCACCGGGATCAACCAGGCAAGGGGAGCGGCCGAGTCCATCCAGCACAGGCTTCAAGCCATTTGACTCTAGGCAGCGCCTTCGGCTTGTCCTGCCCTGACGGTGTTGCGTGTGGGTTCCCTCAGCCCAGCAGCCGTTGCAGGGGGCTGGCCAGGAAGGCATGGGCGCCGGCGCCGATGAAGCGATGGGCCCACCAGAAGATCCCCACGGCGATGGCGATGCCCAATTGGGCCGGCCGCAGAAACTCCATCAAATCCAGTTGTTGGCGGCCATCGAGCACGGCCTGGAAGGGCCAGACCGAGGTCTGGGCCTGAAGCTCCAAAAAGGCCTCGCCAAAGCGCTGCCGCAGGCGCCGATCGCCATGCCACACGGCAAACAGGTGGTGGGCGATCAGGCCGAGGCTGGTGACCACCATGAAGCTGCTGCCGATCCAGAGCAGGTGGGTGAGGCACCAGAGCACCTGGCCCACGGCCTGGGGGTGGCGGCTGATGCGGATGATTCCCGTTGCGTAGAGGCGCACCTGGGGTTTGAGCACCGCCGGAATTTCCAGCAGGTTGTAGGTGGCCGGATAGAGGAACAGGAAGCTGATGGCGGTGCCGCCCCAGACCAGGGGCACGATCCAGGGCTGGTCCTGCAGGTCCCAGAGGCGCAGGCCGTCGTAGCGGTGGGCCAGGAAGTAGCCGATCACCACCACCGCCGAGGGAATGCTCAGGGCCGCGAACAGCAGGCGCCAGGCCCGTTCGCCGATCCGCTCCACCCCCCAGAGGCGCAGGGCGGCCCCGCCGCTGTGGATCACGGCAAAGGCCAGCAGCAGGGCCAGCATCACCAGGCTGCTGTGGTGCGGGTCCCCGGGCGGGTAGGCGGCGGGAACGCAGGCGAGACGCGGCATGGTGAAGGCAGGCAGGGATGGATTCTGGCGAATCACAATCCCCCCCTAGAGTTCCAGTTCGCCTGCCGGTGCGAGCCTCCTCCGGGCCACTTCATGGCTGATCTGCCCTTCACCCTCGACCAGCTGCGCATCCTGCGGGCGATTGCCAGTGAAGGCAGCTTCAAGAAGGCGGCCGACAGCCTCTATGTGACCCAGCCGGCGGTCAGCCTGCAGATCCAGAACCTGGAGAAGCAGCTCGATGTCTCCCTGTTCGATCGCGGCGGGCGCAAGGCCCAGCTCACCGAGGCGGGCCACCTGCTGCTCAGCTACTGCGACCGGATCCTCAGCCAGTGCCAGGAGGCCTGTCGCGCCCTCGACGACCTGCACAACCTGCGCGGCGGCTCCCTGGTGGTCGGCGCCAGCCAGACCACCGGCACCTATCTGATGCCGCGCATGATCGGCCTGTTCCGCCAGAAATATCCCGATGTGGCGGTGCAACTGCAGGTGCACAGCACCCGCCGCACCGGCTGGAGCGTGGCCAATGGCCAGGTGGATCTGGCGATCATCGGCGGCGAGCTGCCCGCCGATCTCGCCGATCTGCTCCAGGCGGTGCCCTACGCCAGTGATGAGCTGGCCCTGGTGCTGCCGGTGAAGCATCCCCTGGCCCGGCTCAACGAACTCAGCAAGGACGACCTCTACCGGCTTGGCTTTGTCTGCCTCGATGCCCAGTCCACCACCCGCAAGATGGTGGACCAGCTCCTGGCCCGATCGGGCCTGGACGTGGGGCGGCTCAAGATCGAGATGGAACTCAATTCCTTTGAGGCGATCAAGAATGCCGTGCAGAGTGGCCTGGGGGCCGCCTTCCTGCCGGTGGTTTCGATTGAGCGGGAGTTGGCGGCCGGCAGCATCTTCCGGCCAATCCTGGCCGACCTGCAGGTGCGCCGCCAGCTCAAGTTGATCACCCATCCAGCCCGCTACTGTTCGCGGGCCTCGGAAGCGTTCCGGCGCGAAATCCTGCCCGTGTTCGCCAGCCCCGACAGTCCCCTGCGCCAGCCCCAGGCCCAAGCTCAGCCCCTGGGCGGATAGGAAACCTGCGGCTCCTGAGCCCCAGCCCAGAGGCGAGTGCTGGGGCAGGCGATCGCTAGCGGTTGCTCAGAACTTATCGGCTTCCGGTGTCACGCCGACCGTGTCATCGGCAGTACCTTTGGTCTGGAACTTGTTATCAACGATGTCGGATTGGTAGACGCAGCGCACTTCCGGTTTGTCCTTGACCGAACCCGTGTAGGCAAAGGTGTTCATGCGCTGTTTGCACTCGCGCATCTGTTCGGCGGTGATCGCCCCTTCTTTTTGCAGAACGGCCCAGTTCTCGCGCCGAATCACGCAGCCCGGTTGCAACTTGGGCTGGGTTACAAAGCTGGTGGAGGGGTTCATCGTGGTGTACATCTGCACATCCATGACGAAGGCACTGGCCCCCCACTGCTTGCAGAATTCCGGGTCGGCCACGGCCATGTCGAGCTGCTGGCTACTGGCGATGTTGCCCTGGTTGCCCTGGGTGTTGCTGGAAATGGTGACGCCCACGCCGATGCCCAGCACCAAGACCCCCGCCAGGACCGCAATGCGGGCCACGTTGAACGGCGGGCCACCGCCCTCACCACCGGGTCCCCCGAAGCCGCCGCCTGACCCATTGCCATTGCGGCCTGGCGGCCGGGCCGTTGGCCGCCCCGGGCCGGCGTAGGGATCGCGCCCGTCGTAGCCGTAGGACTCGCGAGCCGGCCCGTAGCCGCCCTGGCGTCCGCCGCGATTGGGGGCTGGCTCGTCGCGGTAGGAGCGGCTCATGCCTGCTCCTGTTCCGGGCTGCGGGGCAGGCCCATGGAGTAGTTCAGCACCCGGGCATCGGGGTTGTAGCGCAGCTCCCCGGCCTGGAGCAGCTGGCGCACGGTGCCCTCCAGGTCGGAGCCGATGCGGCGCAGGGTGTAATCGGTGAGATCGGCGCCGGCGTGGCTGGCGACCAGATCTCGGAAGCGCTGCTGCAGCTTCTCCAGCACCGCAGCGTCCCAGAGAAATTCGTTGTCGGGGTCCACATCCATGGTGAGCTGGCTGGCATCGGCCACCAGTTGGCCGTCCTCCACCCGGGCGGTGAACAGGCGGATGTGGCGGGTCGTCGATTTGATCAGGGTGTCAGCCATGGCCCCAGGGCAGCGCCCGATCGTGGGCTTGTCCTGAGTTTAGGAACCCCGTCAGCTGGCTGGTTCCTGGGGGCCCGCATTCGGCCAGCGCTGGCCTTGCTCTGGATCCGGTGGTGTTGCCGGCCTGGCGGGCCAAGGGCCCAGGTGGGGCCGCGGGGCTGCCGGCCTGGCCGGGACGGGGCCTGGCGACCCGGGCTCGGGACCGGAGCGGCGGCGGCTCCAGTCGCCACGCCGCGGGCCCCCCTATGGTTGCCCCTGGTTTTCTGTGTGCCATGCGCGTCGCCATCGCTGGAGCTGGCCTGGCGGGTCTCTCCTGCGCCAAATACCTCTGCGATGCCGGCCACGTGCCGATCGTGTTCGAGGCCCGGGACGTGCTCGGTGGCAAGGTGGCCGCCTGGCAGGACGAGGATGGCGACTGGTATGAAACCGGGCTGCACATCTTTTTTGGCGCCTATCGCAACATGCGCCAGCTCTTCGCCGAGCTGAACATCGAAGATCGCCTCCAGTGGAAGTCCCACTCGATGATCTTCAACCAGAAGGAGGTGCCGGGCACCTACAGCCGTTTTGATTTCCCGGATCTGCCGGCCCCCTTCAACGGCCTGGCCGCCATCCTGGGCAATAACGACATGCTCACCTGGCCCGAAAAAATCGCCTTCGGCATCGGCCTGGTGCCGGCGATCCTGCGGGGCCAGAGCTACGTGGAGGAATGCGATCAATATTCCTGGAGTGAATGGCTGGCCCTCCACAACATTCCTGAGCGGGTCAACGATGAGGTGTTCCTGGCCATGAGTAAGGCCTTGAACTTCATTAACCCCGATGAGATTTCAAGCACCGTTGTGCTCACGGCCCTGAATCGCTTCCTGCAGGAAACCGATGGCTCCAAAATGGCCTTCCTGGATGGCAATCCGCCCGAGCGACTGTGCCAGCCGATCGTCGACTACATCCGCGCCCATGGCGGTGAAGTCCACCTCGACAGCCCCCTGCGCGAGATCCAGCTGGCTGCTGATGGAAGTGTTTCGGGCTTCCGCATCGGCGGCATCAAGGGCAAGGAACCCCAGCAGATCGAGGCGGATGCCTATGTGAGCGCGATGCCGGTGGATCCCCTCAAATTGCTCCTGCCCGAGCCCTGGAAAACCCTGCCTTACTTCAGCAAGCTGGAGGGCCTGGTGGGGGTGCCGGTGATCAATATCCACCTCTGGTTTGATCGCAAGCTCACCGAGATCGACCACCTGCTGTTCAGCCGCTCCGACCTGCTGAGCGTCTACGCGGACATGAGCAACACCTGCCGGGAGTACGAAGATCCGCAGAAATCCATGCTGGAGCTGGTGTTCGCTCCTGCCAAGGACTGGATCGGCCGCCCTGATGCCGAGATTGTGGCAGCCACCATGGAAGAACTGAAACGCCTGTTCCCCATGCATTTCAGCGGTGACGACCAGGCCCAGTTGTTGAAAGCAAAGGTGGTGAAAACGCCCCAATCGGTGTATAAGACCTTGCCCGGTTGCCAGCAGCTGCGGCCCGACCAGGCCTCGCCGATTCCCAATTTCTTCCTGGCTGGCTGTTTCACCATGCAGCGCTATCTGGCCTCCATGGAGGGTGCTGTGCTGAGCGGCAAACAGTGCGCCTCAGCGATCGGTCAGTCCGCCATGGCCCAGCCGGGGGCCCCCAATCCGGCCAGTCTGGCGGCGGTGTAAGCGGTGGCTCCAGTCTCACCAGCGGGAGCCTCCCTGGGACAGCCAGGCGTGGCCGCGGGAGCCGGATCGGGCCCCCTGCCCCCGGATCTGGAGCAGGCCTATGAGGCCTGCCGCCTGGAGACGGCCCAGTGGGCCAAGACCTTTTACTTGGGCACCCTGTTGATGCCGCCCGCCAAGCGCCGGGCGATCTGGGCCATCTACGTCTGGTGCCGCCGCACCGACGAGCTGATGGACAGCCCGGAAGCCCAACAGCGCCCCGTGCCTGAGCTGTCTGATCGCCTCGATGCCTGGGAAGAACGCACCCGGCGCCTGTTTGCCGGCCACATCAGTGATGATCTGGACCGGGTGATGGTGGACACCCTGGAGCGCTACCCCCAGCCCCTGCAGCCCTATCTCGACATGATCGAGGGCCAGCGCATGGACCTGCTCCAGCATCGCTATGCCAGCTTCTCGGACCTGGAGCTCTATTGCTACCGGGTGGCCGGCACCGTCGGCCTGATGACCCAGGAGGTGATGGGGGTGGACCCCGCCTACACCACCGCGCCCTGGAGCGAGCGTCCCGACACCTCCGAGGCGGCCGTGGCCCTCGGCATTGCCAACCAGCTCACCAACATCCTGCGCGATGTGGGTGAGGATCGGGGTCGGGGGCGCATCTACCTGCCCCTCGACGACTTGAAGCGCTTTGATTATTCCGAAGCCGAGCTGATGGCCGGCACGCTCAACGACAACTGGCGGGCCCTGATGGCCTTCCAGCTGGAGCGCGCCCGCGCCTGGTTTGCCCGCTCGGAAGCCGGTGTTCGTTGGCTGGCGCCCGATGCCCGTTGGCCCGTGTGGACCTCCCTGCGCCTCTATCGGGGCATTCTCGATGTGATCGAGCAACGCAATTACGACGTGTTCAATCACCGGGCCTATGTGCCCCGGCTTGGCAAGTTGCTGGAGCTGCCCTTCTCTTACGTGATCGCCCAGGCGCGCTAGCTGGGTCCTGGCCCGATGCGGGCCTACGCCATCGCGATTCCCGGTCGCGGCGGGCCAATTCAGGCCCGTTGCAGCCAGTCGATCAGGATCGGATTGACCTGCTCAGGCCCCTCATCGTGGGGGCAATGGCCCAGGCCCGGCAGGACCCGCAACTCCTGGATGCAGGCGAAACGCTGCTGCCACTGCCGGGCTTCGGCCACGCTCTCCCAGGGATCCTGTTCGCCCCAGAGCAGGCGCACGGGCGCCTGGAGATGGGCCAGCAGCTCCGGGGCCAGGTGGTCGTCAAACAGGTTGACGAAGCCGCGGAAGCTCTCCCTGGCGCCGGGCTCCCGGCTGGGGCCCACCAGGATCTCCACCAGGTCGTCATCGCAGTTGGCGCCGCTGGGGTAGGCCTGCTGCAACACCCGCCGCACCGCGGACGGGCGGGCCAGCAGGCTGAACAGGCTGCCGATCAACCAGCGCTGCCGCACCAGGCCCATCAGCAGGGGGCGGCTCCAGCGTTGCAGCAGGGGCAGTTCCGCCAGCCGTTTGCGATCCAGGGTGCGCTGGGCGCAGTCGATCAGGATCACCTGGGCGGGGGGCCGGCCCTGTTCGCCCAGCAGCCGGGCGGCATTGAGGGCCACCACGCCTCCGATGGAATTGCCCACCAGCTGCAGGCGCAGGCCGGGCGCCTCAGGGGCGATCACCTGGTGAACGAAATCCACCACCAGCTCGGCCCAGAGGTCGAAGCCGTAGGGCTCCGCGCCCGGCTCCGGGGGCTCATCGGCCAGGCGCGAGCGGGGCTTGCTGCTGGCCCCGAAGCCCAGCAGGTCGATGGCATAGACGCGGCCCACCGTTGCCAGGGCCGGCAGGGTGTGGCGCCAATGGCCCTTGGAGGCGCCGAACCCATGAATGAGAAGAACGGCCCCCCCAGGAGGGAGGCCGTTCAAAGGGGCGCCTGGCTGGGCGCCCGCTGCAGTGTCTGCCTGGGCGGCCGCAGCTGCGACAGGTTCGGAGGCGTGGCCCGGGCCGATCCAGGGGGCGCAGCAGTAGCTGATGGCATGACCCCGCCAGGTCCAGAGCTGGTTAACAACCACAGGGGCCTGGACCATGGAGGTCACCAGGGTGGCTCAAACGGCGGCCTTCTGGTCGGCAAGCAGGGCCTTGAGCTTGGCCAGTTCGCCGGCCCAGCGGGGATCGGGGGCGCCTTCGACGATGGTGTCGCTGTGGACGACCTTGTTGATCGCCTTGCGGGCCACGGACGAGGGGGCGGCGCCAGCGCCAGGACGGCGGTCGTTGCCGGCGCCACCGCTGCGGGGGTCGCGGCGCTCGGAGCGCTCGATCCGCAGGTTGTTGCCGCCGAAGTCGCGGCCGTTGAGCTGCTCGATCACCTGGTCGGCGACGGACTCGTCGTCCACATTGGCGAAGCCGAAGCCGCGGCTGGCGCCGGTCTCCCGATCCTGGACGGCCTTGAAACGGACGCCTTCGCCCACGGCGGCGAAGAGGGCTTCGAGCTCTTTGGCATCAAAGCTCTGGGGCAGGTTGCCGACGTAAAGACGAACGCTCATGGACTCGGGAAAGGGAAAGGGACGGGGGATGGGCAGGTCGGGGTTGCGAGCTGACGCTGAGAAGCTGGGACCCGACCTTTGAGCCGTTGTCCGTTTCTGCGTTGTCCTGATCTCCGGGGATCACCGTCTGTTTGGAAGGATCCGGAACGGAGCTTTCAGAACGAGAGCTTTGCCCTAACAGGCGCAATTCAGGTCGTTAGCAACGACTGTGCTCCAGAAGTTAATCACGCCGCCGGGCCTTTTCGCCAGGCATCGGTGCCGGATGCAGCGCTTGCCGGCACCAGGCCAGGGCCTGGTCGCGGTTGCTGATGCGACCGAAGGCGTGCTCCAGCATCAACTGGTCGAGCAGCTCCCCCAGGCGCCGGGAGGGGGCCAGGCCCAGTTCGGTTTGCAGGCTGCGGCCGTCGAGGGGGGAGCGGGGATGGAAGAGGGGATCGCCCAGATTGCGCCAGCGGGCCAGCCAGGCGCGGGCCAGGGGCCCAGGCCAGGCCAGCAGCAGGGCGGGCAGCTCGCTTTCCAATTGGCGCTGCAGGGCCAGGCGCTCCGCTTCCGAAAGGGCGGCGATGGCGGGTTCGGGATCCCCGCCCCAGGCCGTCCCGGGGCCGCCACCCGGCTGGCTGGCTGCTTGGCTGGCTAGCTGGCTGTCCGGGGCCCCAGCCTCGAGCCGGTGCCACCACTGGCGCAGCCGCTGGCAGCGCTGTTGCAGCTTGCGGCTGGCCCGCAGGCCGTCCAGGGCTTTGGCATCAAACAGGCGGGCGAGCCGGGCCAGGGGGAGGGCCAGCTGCCGTTCCTGATCGCTCAGGCCGCAGCAGTCGGCCTGGTCCGGGCTGAGCCGTTCCAGGGCCCGGCCGGCCCGGGCGTCGGCGCCCCAGGGCTCCAGCAGTCCGGCCGCGAGGGCTTGTTGCAGTCCAAGGTGGCCCCCGGGGGCTGCCGCCAGCTTCTCCAATTCCGCCAGCACCCGCTCCCCGGCCACGGACGCGAGGCGCTGGTGGTGGCGTTGGATCCAGGTCCAGGTGCTGGCCTCCAGGCCGAAGTCCAGTTGGGCGGCCAGGCGGATGCCGCGCAGCAGGCGCAGGGGATCGTCGAGCAGGTTGGCCTCGCCCACGGCCACCAGCTGGCGGGCCTGGAGGTCGGCCAGCCCGCCGAGGGGATCCACCAGGCCGGCTTCCGGGGCCAGGGGCAGGGCGATGGCATTGATGCGGTAGTCCCGCCGGGCCAGATCGGCCTCAAGGCTGGCGCCGCAGCGGCGCGCCAGATCCAGGCTCCAGCCGCGCACCACCAGCCGGGCGATGTCCCGCTGGGGATCCAGCACCACCGCACAGCCGCCATGGTCCTGGGCCAGGCGTTGGCAGAGGCCGATGGCGTCCGCTGGTACCACCAGGTCAAGGTCGGGCCGCTCCGCCAGCCGATTGAGCAGGCCATCGCGCACGGCTCCGCCCACCAGGGCGGCATCGGCGGGCAGGGCGGCCCTGGGGATCGGCCAGCGTTCGGGCTGGAGCCGTTGCCAGAGCAGGGCGGCGGCGGCCGCGGGCGTGGGGGCCTGGGGAGGGACGGGCGGCCGCTGGGCAGGGGGCTGGGGTGCGCTCATCGCTCCCGAACCCCGATCAGCAGCCTGGGGGACCCGCAGCAGCGCCCAGTCCAGGGCCGCAGGGCAGGCCCCCGGGCGCGCCAGAATGGCCAGGGGCGGTCAGTCGGTGGCATGTGCATCTGCGTCGATTGCCACTGGGTGGACCGCTGCCAGGCCTATCACGCGGTGGAGCGGCAGCATGGGGTGGAGCACCTCTGCGCCGCCCCCAGCTTTGTGCCCCAGTCGCCCCGGATCCATGTGTCGGTGATCGATCTCGGCGCCGGCCAGGCGGGGGTGGAGTGGGATGTGCGGGGCTGCGAGAGCTTTGAGGCCGAACCGGGCCGCTGGTTGCAGCTGCGGCCCGGGCAGGTGCAGCCCACATGAGCGCCCGCGCCTCCCTGCTGCTCGCCCTGCACAGCTCCAGCGATTGCCTGGCGGTGGGCCTGCAGCCCCTGGAGGGCCGCGAGCCTCCCCAGGTGATGGCCTTTCCCCTTGGGCGCCAGCTCTCCAATGCCCTCCTGCCCAGCGTGGAGCAGCTGCTTCCCGCCGAGCGCTGGTCTGAGATCGGCCGGTTGGTGGTGGCCACGGGGCCGGGGGGCTTCACCAGCACCCGGCTCACGGTGGTGCTGGCCCGCACCCTGGCCCAGCAGCTGGCCGTGCCCCTCCATGGCGTCGGCAGTTTCCTGCCTGTGGCCCGGCGCTTGCTGCGCCAGCGGCCCCAGCTGGCTGCCGCCGAGGGCTTCTGGCTGGTGCAGGACCTGCCCCGGCGCGGCAGCGTGGCCGGTTGCTACGGCGCCGACCCGGCGGCCCTGGGCGGCGTGGCAGAACGGCAGCCGCCGCGGCTGTTCCCCCCCGGTGAAACCGTTGGGCCGGGCCTGGCGCCGGAGCTGATCCTGCCGGCGGCGGTGGAGGCCCCCCTTGACATCCTCGAGCTGCTGGCCCTGGGCCAGGCGGCGGCGCTCCAGGACCTGGCCGGCCCCTGGCAGCCCGTGTTGCCGCTCTATCCCACCAGTCCGGTGGCGTTCACGCCCCAGCTGCCCAGCTCCGTCCTTCCGGGTTCCCCCCCCGGCATTCCCCTGCCAGGTGCTGGCCTCGGGGCGGGCTGATGGCGGGCCCCGGCCCCCGCCGCGATCGGTCCGCGTCGCCAGCCGGTCGGTCTCCCGGGCCGGGCCGTCGCCGCCGGTTGCGGCCGGGGCGCTCCCGGCGCCACCAGCGCCCCAGGGGCTCCCGTTGGCGCCTGGGGCGCTGGTGGCCCCTGGCCCTGGCGGCAGCAGCCTTGCTCTGGCTGTCGCGGGGGCTGTGGCTGCCGCCCCTGCCGCCCCCCCAGTTGATCCTGGTGCTGGGCGGCGATGTGGCCCGCGAGCAGGAGGCGGCCCGGCTGGCCCGGCGCCTGGGCCTGCCGCTGCTGGTGAGCGGCGGCAGCAATCCCGAATACGCCACCTGGGAGTTCCGCCGCGAGGGACTCCATCCCGGCCAGGTGCTGCTCGATTACCGCGCCCGGGACACCCTCAGCAATTTCACCTCGCTCGCCGACGACCTCAAGCGCTCCAGGGTGCGCAGCGTGCTGCTCGTCACCAGCAGTGACCACATGCCCCGGGCCCTGCTGGTGGGCAGGATTGTGGCGGGTAGCCGGGGCATCGGCCTCACCCCCGTGGCCGTGCCCTGCGGCCAGCGCTGCAACCCCGAATCCCAGGGCAAGGTCTGGGGCGATGGCCTGCGGGCGGCCCTGTGGGTGCTGACCGGCCGGGACCTCAGGTTGTGGGCGGCAGAGCGGTTCGCTCCGCTGCTGGATGGAGCCGGCCGGCCGGTTCGTCCGCCTGCAGCAGGCCCAGATCCAGCAGGGCATTGATCTGGGCCTGGCAGGCCGCCGTCACCACATCGAGGTCGGCGCGGCGCCGGGAGGCCGGGGGCGGGATCGGCGTGCCGATGCGGATATGGACGGGCACGAGGCGGGCCTGGCGTCCGGTGCCCATGGCCCGATGGCTGTTGATGATCGCCACGGGCAGCAGCGGGGCGCCGGAGCGGGCCGCCAGCAGGGCCGCCCCCGGTAAGGGTGCGTTGACCCGGCCATTGGCCTGGCGGGTGCCATCGAGGAACACGCCCGTGGCCCAGCCCTGGTCGAGCCGATCGGTGGCGGTGCGGATCGCCTCCCGGTCGCTGGCCCCTCGCGCCACCGGATAGGCGCCGCAGGCCCGGATGATCGGGCCCAGCAGCGGCACCCGGAACAGTTCGGCCTTGGCCATGAAGGCCACGGGCCGGCCCAGGGCATGGCCCAACAGGGGCGGATCCAGGTGGGAGCCATGGTTGGCTACCACCACCAGGGCCCCGTCCATCGGCACGTTGGCGTTCCCGGCGGTGCGGCCGCGGAACAGGAGCCGGTAGATCGGAAACACCAGCAGATAGCTGATCAGTCGGTAGGTGAGGCTCGGTTTGGGGCTGCTGAGCAGGGCCGGCGGTTCCGGTGGCTTGCGCCGGCGCCGCAGGGCCCGGCGCATGGCCCGGATGCGGCCCCCTTCAGCCGGCACGATCGCCCCGGATGGGCCCGGGGCACCCGAGCTGGGCTCCCCCCCGCTGGAGCCAGGGTTTGCCTCGGATGGGCCGCTGGAGCTTCCGCTGCTCGGGCCAGCCTGATCCGCTGGTGTGCTCACAGGCCCAGGTCCGCGGCGGAGGCGATCTGGGCGGTGGTGACCCCCGTCAGGCTGCGTTTGATCAGACCACTGAGCACGTTGCCGGGGCCGATCTCCACCGTGGTGGCGATGGTCTGGGCGGCGAACTGGTCCATGGTTTCGCGCCAGCGCACGCCGCTGGTCATCTGACCGACCAGGCGGGCCTTGAGCCGTTCGCCGCTGGTCTCGGGGGTGGGATCGGTGTTGCTCAGGACCGGGATCGTGGCATCGGCGAAGGGCAGGGGCTCCAGCTCCTTGGCGAAGGCGGCGGCAGCCCCGGCCATGAAGGGCGAGTGGAAGGCCCCCGACACCGCCAGGGGGATGGCCCGCTTGCAGGCCAGCTGGGCGCTGACGCTGGCCACGGCCTCGGGGCTGCCGGAGAGCACCACCTGGGCGCTGCTGTTGTCGTTGGCGATCACCACGCCCTCGGTGGCGGCCACCAGGGCCTCCAGCTCGCTGCGATCGAAGCCCATCACGGCGGTCATGGCACCGCCCCCGGCGGCGGCCATCAGGGTGCTGCGCCGGTGCATCAGGGCCAGGCCGGTCTCGAAGTCGAAGACGCCGGCGGCGTAGAGGGCCACCAGTTCGCCCAGGCTGTGGCCCGCCACCAGGTCGGCGCTGCGGCCCTGCTGGCGCAGGCCGTCCACCAGCAGGCTCTCGATCACGAACAGGGCCGGCTGGGTGTTGCGGGTGTCGTTGAGGTCGGTGGGAGCGGCGATGGCATCCAGGCCGTCGCCGCTGCAGATCGCCAGCAGGTCGCGGCCCAGCAACTCGGAGGCGAGGGCAAAGCGCTGGCGGGCGTCAGGCAGGTCGAGCACGGCCGCCGCCATGCCGAGCTTCTGTGATCCCTGACCCGGAAACACCCAGGCGATCCCCATGGTGGCGCTTGCACAGTGGTGGGCTGGAGATTAGGGCGCGGCTGCATGGGCCCAAGCAGGCTCTCTCCTGGCGGGTTCAAGCCCCAACCACCCGCCAGGGGCTCAGGCCGGGCTGGCCCGATCGGGCCCAGGCAAGGGCTGGAGCCCTGCTCTGAAGGAGCTCGGCGCGCCGTGCTGCGGGCTCAGCTGGCCTGGGGACCGCCCCAGCGCAGCAGGGCCGCCCCCCAGCTGAGGCCAGCGCCGAAGCCGCTGCTGGCGATCAGGTGGCCCGGCTGAACCCGGCCATCACGGACCGCCTCATCCAGCATCAGGGGGATCGTGGCGGCGGAGGTGTTGCCGAAGCGGGCCAGGTTGCTGAGCACCCGCTCCTGGGGAATGGCGAAGCGCTCGGCCACCGCATCGAGGATGCGCTGGTTGGCCTGGTGCAGCAGCAGCCAGTCCAGCTGGTCGGGGCTGGTGCCGGTGCCATCCAGCAGGTCCTTGAGGATCGCCGGCACCTCACGCACCGCGAATTTGTACACCTCCTGGCCATTCATCTGGATCGGCTCGAAGCCGCCCCGCTGGGCCAGGCTGCCCGTCACCAGGGGGGTGTGCTCCTCGCTCTGGGCCAGGGTGAGGCAGCCGTTACGGCTGCCATCGGAGCGCATGCGGAAGCCCAGCAGGCCGTTGTCGGCTTGCGGGCAGGCCTCCACGGCCACGGCGGCGGCGCCATCGCCGAACAGCACACAGGTGCGGCGATCGTCCCAGTCCACCCAGCGGCTGAGCTGGTCGGCGCCAATCACCAGGGCGCGGCGCACGCTGCCGCTGCGGATGTACTGGCTGGCGGTGATCAGGGCAAACAGGAAACCGCTGCAGGCGGCCGTGATGTCGAAGGCCACGGCCTGGCTGGCCCCGAGGGCCCCCTGCACCCGGGGCGCCGTGCCGAAGAGGTCGTCGGGGCTGGAGGTGGCGAGCAGGATCAGGTCCAGGTCGCTGGCCTGCCAGCCGGCATGGGCGAGGGCCTGGCGGCCGGCTTCGCTGGCCAGGCTGGTGACCGTTTCACCGGGGCCGGCCACGCGGCGGGCGCCGATGCCGGTGCGGCTGCGGATCCAGTCGTCGTTGGTGTCAACCCGTTCGCTCAGCTGGACGTTGCTGAGGCTGACGGCGGGCAGGCCGCTGCCACACCCCACCAGCGCCATGCCGACGGCCTCCGCCATTGGGCTGAGCGACACCTGAACGACCCCAGTTGGCGGTCAGTCAACCACAGGCGACCACCGCATCGGTGCTGTCGCTGAGCTTGTGGAGGTCGTCCATCACACCATGGCTGGCGGCGGAGTGGGCCAGCCGCAGGGCGCTCACCACCGAGAGGGCCTTGCTGCTGCCATGGCCGATCACGCAGACCCCGTTGACGCCAAGCAGCAGGGCGCCGCCATGCTCGGCGTGGTCGAGCCGTTTCTTGATGCGCACCAGGTTGCTGCGCAGGAAGGCGGATCCCACCTTGCCGCGCCGGCCCCGGGGCAGCTCGGCCCGCAGCACATCCAGCAGCACGCTGCCCACCGATTCCAGGAACTTCAGCAGCACGTTGCCGGTGAAGCCATCGCAGACCACCACATCGAAATCGCCGGAGAGCACGTCCCGGCCTTCGCAGTTGCCGGCAAACACGAAGCGGTCGTCGGCGGCCAGCAGGGGGTAGGTCTTGAGGCAGAGCTCGTTGCCCTTGCACTCCTCTTCGCCGATGTTGAGCAGGCCGATGCGGGGCCGTTTCACCTGCAACACATCGCGGCTGTAGATGTTGCCGAGCAGGGCGAACTGGTGCAGATAGGCCGCCTTGGCATCCATGTTGGCGCCCACATCCAGCACCAGCACCTGCTGGTTGGGATCCTTGGTGGGGAAGAGGGCCCCGATGGCGGGACGGTCGATGCCCTTGAGCCGCCCGAGCCGGAAGATCGCCGAGGCCATCACGGCACCGGAGTTGCCGGCCGAGTACACCGCCGTGGCCTGGCCCGCCTTCACCAGGTCCATGGCCAGGTTGATGCTGGCGTCCCGCTTGCGCCGCACCACCGTCGCCTCCTCGTTCATGCCCACCGAAGGGCCGCTGGCCACCACCTCAATCAGCCCGGCCGCGATCGCGGCGGCCAGCTCCTCGCCCAGGCCCATGGCCGCCACGGCCTGGTCCACGGCGGCGGTTTCGGCCACGAAGCGCACCCGCACGGGCAGCAGGGCCACGGCCCGCAGGCAGCCCTCCAGGATCGGGCCGGGGGCGTAGTCGCCGCCCATGCCATCCACGGCCACCCAGAGCCGGTCGGCATCGACGATTCTCAGCTCGCCATCGGCACTGGGGCCCTGCTGCAGCCGCCGCAGGGGATCAAAGACCAGGGGCTGGAGCACCGAGTTGGCCATCGAGCCCGCCACCGAGCCCGCCACGCCGGCGACATTGCCCGCCACGCCGGCGACATTGCCGGCCGTGGAGACCACTGATCCGGCCATGGTTCCGGCCACGGAGCCCGCGGCCGAAGCCGTGCCCACCAGGCTTGTGACCGCCGCATTGCGGCGATACCAGATCACCAGGCGGCGAATCGCCTGGGGCCGCCGCCGCCTGGGGCTGCGGCCGGTGCTGTCAGTGTCCTTCTGGGGCAAGGGCTTCGATGATGCGCTGGAACAGATACCCCGTGCCCCGGGCCGTGAGAATCAGCTCGGGGTTGGCGGGATCGTCCTCCAGTTTGGAGCGCAACCGGGAGATATGGACATCCACCACCCGGGTGTCCACGTGGCGCTCGGGCGTGTAGCCCCACACTTCCTTCAGGATTTCGCCGCGGCTGAAGGGTTCGCCGGAACGGCCCACCAGCAGCTCGAGCAGGCTGAATTCCATGCCGGTGAGCCGGATGCGTTCGTCGCCCCGGTACACCTGGCGTTTGTTGGTGTCGATCCGCAGGTCGCTCACCTGGATCACGCCGGAATTGGGGATGCCGGCGGCCTGGTCCTTGTCGACCCGGCGCAGCACGCAGCGGATGCGGGCCTCCAGTTCCTTGGGGCTGAAGGGTTTGACGACGTAGTCGTCGGCGCCGAGTTCCAGGCCGGTGATGCGGTCCGCCACATCGCCGAGGGCGGTGAGCATCACGATCGGCACGTCCGATTCCTTGCGCAGCTCCTGGCAGACGCCGTAGCCATCCAGCTTGGGCATCATCACGTCGAGCACCACCAGGTCGGGACTGGTGCGCCGGAAGGCGTCGAGGGCCTCAAGGCCATCACAGGCGGTGATCACCTGATAGCCGATCATCGAGAGCCGGGTCTCCAGGATGCGACGGATGCTGGCTTCGTCGTCAACGACCAGAATCGTTTCCTTGGCGGGGGCAGAAGCCGTCATTGCGGCGGTCGGACGGAAGGGTTTAGGTCGATCGACCCACTGAAAAGGCCGAAGGCCCCGTGGGTTCACCAAGGGCCACCAATCTTCATACACCTTCGTGCACCCCCGTGGGACGTTCCAGCCTCTACGTCTGCCAGACCTGCGGAGCCCAGACCCGCCAGTTCTTCGGTCGCTGCGCCGCCTGCGGCAGCTGGAACAGCCTGGTGGAGCAGGTTGTGACCGCCAGCGACAGCCGCCGGCGCCGGCCGGTGGCCAGCCCTGCCGCCGCTGGCGGTGCCGCGGCAGGTCCCCCTGGCGCCACCGATCTGCCGCCCCGCTCGCGCCGATCTGAGTCGATCCACACGGTTGGCGAGCGACCCCTGCAGCGCCTGGGCAGCGGCTACGGCGAGCTTGACCGGGTCCTGGGCGGCGGCCTGGTGCCCGGCTCCCTGGTGCTGGTGGGCGGCGATCCCGGCATCGGCAAGTCGACCCTGCTGCTCCAGAGCGCCGAGGCGATGGCGGCCCGCCATTCGGTTCTGTACGTGAGCGCCGAGGAATCGGCCCAGCAGGTGAAGCTGCGCTGGCGCCGGCTCGGCGGCGACGGCAGCCAGCTGCAGCTCCTGGCTGAAACGGATCTGGAGCTGGTGTTGCAGGAACTGGAATCGCTGCGGCCGGCGGTGGCGATCATCGACAGCATCCAGGCTTTGCACGACGGCGAACTGGCCAGTGCGCCGGGGTCGGTGGCCCAGGTGCGCGAATGCGCCGCCGCCCTGGCCCGCATCGCCAAGCGCCAGGAGACGGCCCTGCTGCTGGTGGGCCATGTGACCAAGGAGGGGATGCTGGCCGGCCCCAAGGTGCTGGAGCACCTGGTGGATGCGGTGCTCACCTTCGAGGGCGACCGCTTCGCCAGCCACCGGCTGCTGCGGGCCGCCAAGAACCGCTTCGGCGCCACCCATGAACTGGGGGTGTTCGAGATGCGCGACCGGGGCCTGGTCGAGGTCACCAACCCCAGCGAGCTGTTCCTCGGCAGCGACGAACCCTCGGCCGGCACGGCCACGATCGTGGCCTGCGAGGGCACCCGCGCCCTGGTGGTGGAGCTGCAGGCCCTGGTGAGCACCACCAGCTACGCCAGCCCGCGCCGCACCGCCACCGGCATCGGCACCAACCGGCTGCACCAGATCCTGGCGGTGCTGGAGAAACACCTGGGCCTGCCCCTCTCCCGCTTCGATTGCTATCTGGCCGTGGCCGGCGGCCTGGAGGTGGAGGAGCCGGCGGCCGACCTGGGCGTGGCCACGGCCGTGGTGGCCAGCTACCGCGACCTCACCCTGCCGCCGGGCACGGTGCTGGTGGGCGAGCTGGGCCTGGGCGGCCAGCTGCGCCCCGTGGGCCAGCTGGAGCTGCGGCTGCAGGAGGCGGCCCGGCTGGGCTTTCGCCGGGCCGTGGTGCCCAAGGGCAGTGGCCTGGGGCCGATGGCAGCGGGCATCGACCTGCAGCTGCTCGAGGCCGGCACGGTGGCCGAGGCCCTGGTGATGGCCCTGGGCGTGAACCCGGCCGACGATCGCGCCTGAGTGGGCGTCGCTGGCATCTTGATGCAGGTCGCTGGTACGACGATGCGGTCTGGCAAGCCGTGGGGGTACGGGTGAGAACCACCGTGACCATCCGTGATGCCCTCTCCGCAGAGGCCAAGGTGTAGGCCGCCCGGCAGGGCGGCACCGTCGGCGCGCTCTTTGAGGCAGCCCTGCAGGCCTATCTGGATCGCACCCGCCGGCTGGCCGAGGTGGACCTCCCCGACCTGCCGGTGTTTGGTGACGGCGCCCTCCGCCCCGGCGTGAATCGCAACGACGGCGCTGCCCTACGCACCCTGCTTGACGAGGAGCAGCCCCTGAATGCACGGCGTTGACGTCAATGGGCTGGTCCAGGCTGCGATGGCGGCCTCGCCAGAGCATGCCTTGTCGCGCCAGTGGGTGCTGCGCCAGCGGCAAGCGCCCGATGGTCTGGGACTGTTCTCCGTGGTGCTGAGGGGCTTCCTGCGGGTCAGCCCTGACAGGCGGGTGTTCACAGAACCCCTCGATCCCCAAGCGGCGATCGCGTTCATCGACAGCCTGAGCGCGTCCCCTGTTGTCTCGGTGCTTGAACCGGGCATGCGGCACTGGTCGATCGTCCGCTCGATCTCCCGCTCGATGGTGCTCGAGCACCGCCCCTCCTCCGCAGCCATGACGGACGTTGACCTGGCGGCAGCGGCTAGGGAGATCAACGCCGCCTGGGTGTCCTTCGATCGCGGCTTTGCCCGTTTTCAGGGTCTGCGCTGGCTCAACCCCGGCGAGCTTGCCGCCGATCCTCAGAAATAGACATCCACATTGCTGCGGCCCGACGACTTCAGCCAGTTCTCGATGTCCAGGTAGCCGCCGGGATAGAGGCGCACGGCCCGGCCCCAGGTTTCGGCCGCCTGGTCAAACCAGCGATCGGCCCCGTCCTGGTCGCCGTTTTCGGCGGCGATGCGGCCCCATTTCTCGTAGATCAGGCCCATGTTCTTGAGGCAGGAGGGCGAGTTGGGGTTTTCTTCGAGGGATTGGCGGTAGTAGTCGAGGGATTTTTCTTCTTCGCCATTGCTCATGAAAATGATCGCCATGTTCTTGAGGATTTCGCCCCGGTCCACGGCGTTCTCCTCCAGGCGCAGGGCCTCTTCGTAGTTGTCGAGGGCCTCGGCGTAGTCACCGTCGTTCTGGGCGGACAGGCCGTCGCGGTAATACACATAGGCCTCCTTGGCCTTGGGATCGATCGGCAGCAGCTTCACGATCAGGTCCGCCATCACCGTGAAGCTCTTGTCAATGAAGTTGTCGTTGCGCTGGGAGCGGGGCACGGCTGGGGTCCGGATCGGCGTAGGGCCATCTTCCCCTGGACCAGCGCGTTCCGGCTCGATCGGGTCGGCGCTGCACCCCTGGCAACGGTCTTGGCCCCCTGTTAAGGCTTGGATGGTGCAGGGAAAGGGGCAGGCAGGCTGCCTAGCCTGGGGCACCTGATCCCTGCGCCGTGTCCGCCGCCGCCGAAGCCGTCGCGCCGCTGTTGCTGCAGGTGGACGGCATGAAGTGCGGAGGCTGCGTGCGGGCCGTGGAGCAGCGGCTGTTGGAGCAGCCGGGCGTGCGCCAGGCCAGTGTCAACCTGCTCACCCGCACCGCCTGGGTGGGGCTGGATCCCGCCCTTGAGGGGGACCCCTCGGGCCCCTTGGTGGAAGCCCTGGCGGGCCTGGGTTTCCAGGCCCAGCGCCGCGACCAGGGCTCCACGCCCCTGAGCCGGGCCCAGCGCCAGCGCCAGCAGAGCTGGTGGCAGCAATGGCGCCGGCTGGTGGTGGCCCTGGGCCTGCTGCTGGTGTCGGTGCTGGGCCACCTGAGCGAGGCGGGGGATTTGCCCCTCCCGCTGCTGGCCGATATCCGTCTCCATGCCCTGGTGGCGACCCTGGCCCTGGCCCTGTCGGGGCGGCCGATCCTGGTGCGCGGCCTGATGGGAGCCCTCCATGGGGTGCCAAGCATGGACACCCTGGTGGGCCTGGGCATGGGCAGTGCCTACCTGGCCAGCGCCGTGGCCCTGCTGGTGCCCTCCCTGGGCTGGCAGTGTTTTTTCAATGAGCCGGTGATGCTGCTCGGCTTTGTGTTGCTGGGTCGCTTCATCGAGGAGCGGGCCCGCTTCCGCACGGGCCGGGCCCTGGAGCAGCTGGCGGCCCTGCAGCCCGATACGGCCCTGCTGGTGCTCGGCGACGGGCCGCCCCGGCCCGTGCGGGTGGGTGGTTTGCGGCCCGACGATCGGTTGTTGCTGTTGCCCGGGGATCGGGTGCCCGTTGATGGGCGGGTGCTGGAGGGCCGCTCGGCGGTGGATGCGTCCAGCCTCACGGGCGAACCCTTGCCCCTGCAGGCCGAGCCCGGCAGCGAACTGGCGGCCGGCTGCCTCAACCTGGAGGCACCCCTGACGCTGCAGGTGCTGCGCAGCGGCTCCGAGAGCGCCGTGGCCCGGATCATCGCCCTGGTGGAGCAAGCCCAGGCCCGCAAGGCGCCGATCCAGGGCCTGGCCGACCGCATCGCCGGCCGCTTCAGCATCGCCGTGTTGCTCCTGGCTGGCGCCACCTTTCTGTTCTGGTGGCAATGGGGCACCCGGCTTTGGCCCCAGGTGCTGCTGGCGGCGCCCGCCGCCGGTGCCCATGGGGCCCACCAGGCCATGGGCCAGGCCGCCCTGGGACTGGCCGGCATGGGCACCGGCGCCATGGCCCCGGCCTCCCTGGCGCCCCTGCCCCTGGCCCTGCAGTTGGCGATTTCGGTGCTGGTGGTGGCCTGCCCCTGTGCCCTCGGCCTGGCGACCCCGGCCGCGATCACGGTGGGCTCGGGGCTGGCGGCCCGCTCAGGGCTGCTGTTCCGCGGCGGCGATGCGATTGAGATGGCGGCGAGTTTGCACGCGGTGCTGTTCGACAAAACCGGCACCCTCACCCTGGGCCGGCCCCTGGTGACGGCCGTGGAGCTGGTGGGCCGTGGCACCCCTGGGGGCCCGGCTGACGACGCTGCGGCTGGGTTCGGCCCGGCTGGGGGAGCCACCGCCTGCGGCGGGTCCGCTCCGCTCGGCTCCGAGGCCGATGGGCTGGTGCAGATCGCCGCCAGCCTGGAGCAGCTCAGCCGCCATCCCCTGGCCTTTGCCCTGCTGCAGGAGGCCCAGCGCCGTCAATTGCCCCTGCTGGCGGTGGCGGAGAGCCGCACGATCGCCGGCCAGGGGGTCACCGGCCAGCTGGCGGCCCAGGCTGGGGATCCGGCCGCGGCCTGTCGCATCGGCCATGTGGGCCGGCCGGGTTGGCTGGTGGAGCAAGGACTGGTCAGCCCAGAGGCCCTGGCCGGGCCCCTGCAGCGGCTGGAGGCAGCCGGGGCCACGGTTCTGGCTGTGAGCGCCACGGGCTCCAGCGCCTCTGGCCCCGATTCGGAGCCTGGAGCGATTCAGGTTGCCCTGGTGGCCGTGCAGGACCAGCCGCGGCCCGATGCTGCCTCCAGCCTGGCGGAGCTGGCCCGGCTGGGCCTGGAGCTGGGGGTGCTCAGTGGCGATCGCCGCTCCGCCGTGGAGCAGCTGGCCCGCCAGCTCGCCGTGCCCCTGGAGCAGGTGGCCTGGGAATTGCGGCCCGAGCAGAAGTTGGAGCGGTTGTTGCAATGGCGCCAGCGGGGGCCGGTGGCGATGGTGGGCGATGGCATCAACGATGCGCCCGCCCTAGCCGCGGCCGACCTGGGCATTGCGGTTGGCACCGGCACCCAGATCGCCCAGGACAGCGCCGGCCTGGTGGTGTTGGGGGACCGGCTGGAGGGGGTGGTGGAAGCCCTGGGGATCGCCCGCCGCACTATGGCCAAGGTGCGCCAGAACCTGATCTGGGCCTTCGGCTACAACCTGGTGGTGGTGCCGATCGCCGCCGGGGTGCTGCTGCCCCGGTTTGGGCTGCTGCTCTCGCCCCCCCTGGCGGCCCTGCTGATGGCCACCAGCTCGATCACCGTGGTGCTCAATGCCCTGCTGCTGCAGGGCTCCGCTCCCCGCCCGACCCGTCCTTGACGGGCCGGCCTGGGGAGCCATCGGGTTCAGAGCCCTTGGCCCTTGACCTTCCTGCGTCCAGGTAGGCCCTGCCCCGACACCCGTCCGCGAGATAGTCCCGCCCTTGCAGGCCCCGCTTCGACGCCTTCCCTGCGACAGCCCTGCCCCGATTGCCTGCCTTGCGATAGCCCTGCCCCGGCAGCACCCGTCGCGGCGACACTGAATAGGCCCCCTCAGACCCCCCTTGCCCCCCAGCCTTCGCCCGTGACGCCAGCGCCCGAGGCCCAGCCCGCCCCTTCCGCTCCGCCAGCGGTGCCCCTGCCCCGGGGCCGGTTTCTGGTGTTGGAGGGCATCGATGGCTGCGGCAAGACCACCCAGATCGCTGCCCTTGCCGCCTGGTTGCCCGGAAGTGGCCTGCTGCCCGCCGGCGCCGAGCTGCTGGTGACCCGGGAGCCGGGGGGCACGGCCCTGGGCCAGGCCCTGCGGGACCTGCTGCTCCATCCCCCCGGCGAGGCGGCCCCCGAAGCCACGGCCGAGCTGCTGCTCTATGCCGCCGACCGGGCCCAGCATGTCCAGCAACGCATCGCTCCGGCCCTGGCGGCCGGCCACTGGGTGCTCAGCGACCGCTTCAGTGGCTCCACCGCCGCCTACCAGGGCTATGGCCGCGGCCTGTCCCTGGCCCTGATCGAGCAGCTGGAAGCGATCGCCACCGCCGGTTTAGGGCCCGATCTCACCCTCTGGCTCGACCTGCCCCTGGCCGAATCCCGGCGCCGCCGCGGCCAGCGGGCGGCCGACCGCATTGAGGCCGCTGGCGACGCCTTCCTGGAGCGGGTGTGCGGCGGCTTTGCCGCCCTGGCGGCCCAGCGGGACTGGTGCCGCTTGGAGGCCGGCCTCCCGCCCGAGCAGCTGTCTGCCGCCATCAAGGTCGTGCTGGCCCAGCGCTTTGGCCCCTAGAAACGGGCTGGCGGCCCCAAGGGCCAAGCAAGGGGCCCAGGCAAGGGGCCCACGCAAGGGGCCCAGGCTTGGATGGGCCAAGGAATCGACTCAAATTGGATTGAATTGAATTGAATCGAATTGAGTTGAATCGAATCGAACCCAATCCAGCCAACCCCGGCCCATTCAGGGCAGCCAAGCCCCCCAGTCCTGAGTCCGCTCCAAGCACCGATCCTGCGCCAGAGTCCCAGGGCGGATCCCGCGGGATCGCCGAAGTTCCGTAACCCATGGCTGTGGTCCCCCCCTGTCTTGCCGCCTTGCCTTTGATGGCTGACCCTCTTGGCCCTGGTCCCCGGGGATGAACGTCTTGGTGGAAGCGGAATGCCATGGCTGACCCCAACGACCTCTTTGCCGGCCTGGTCGGCCAGGGCGCGGCCACGGCCCTGCTGCAGGCCGCCCTCGACCAGCAGCGCCTGGCGCCCGCCTACCTGTTCAGCGGTGCCGACGGGGTAGGGCGTTCGCTGGCGGCCCGGCGCTTTCTCGAGGGCGTGATTGCCGGTCCCGGCGGGGCCCCCGCGCTGCGGCGGCGCCTGCAGGAGGGCAACCATCCCGACCTGCTCTGGCTGGAGCCCACCTACCAACACCAGGGCCAGCTGATCCCCGCGTCCCAGGCCCTGGCCGCCGGCATCAGCCGCAAGGCCCCGCCCCAGCTGCGCCTGGAACAGGTGCGCAGTGTCTCCCAATTCCTGGGCCGTCGCCCCCTGGAGTCGCCCCGCTGCCTGGTGGTGATCGAGGCCGTTGAGGCCATGGCCGAGGGGGCCGCCAATGCCCTGCTCAAGACCCTCGAGGAACCGGGCGGCGGCCTGCTGATCCTGTTGACGGCGGCTCCCGAGCGCCTGCTCACCACCATCCGCTCCCGCTGCCAGCAGATCCCGTTTCGCCGCCTCACTCCGGCGGAGATTGCCGAGGTGCTGCAGCGGCAGGCCCCCGGACCTGGCACGGGCGGCGCCGCTCCACTCGCTTCGGCTCCAGGCGGCCCCGCTCCAGCCGATCCCTCCCCTGGCGAAGCCCTGGGCCCAGCCGGGCCCGTCGCCCAGGACGATCCCCCGGAACTGCTGGAGCTGGCGGCCGGTTCCCCCGGAGCCCTGCTGGAGTGCCGGGAGCAGTGGCGCTCCCTGCCGGAGGGCCTGGCCGAGCGGCTCTGGAGCCTGGGCCGCCCCCCCGAGCACCAGCCCGCCCGCTCCGGGGCCGGCCAGGGGACCAGCCCCATCGAGGCCCTGGCCCTGGCCCGCGACCTCAGCGAGGCCCTCGATGGCGAACAGCAGCTCTGGTTGCTCAATTGGTGGCAATGGCGCCTCTGGCGCCAGCACCCCGACCCAGGGGTCCAGCGCCGTCTGGAAAGCCTGCGCGCCCACCTGCGCTCCTTCGTTCAGCCGCGACTGGCCTGGGAGGTGGCCCTCCTCGAACTCTCCGGCCTGGTGAGCCATTGAGCCGAACTGCAGCCCCAGCCGGTCCGGGCCATGGGGCTCCCGGGCCGGAGGGGCCCAGCCAGCCAGCTCGCAAGCCAAGGCTCCCGGGGCCAGCCAGCCCAACCGCCGGTCGGCAAAGACGCTCTGAAGGCCCCATAGGTCGACCGGCCTGAGTGCAGTGATCCCAGGTGCCGTAAAGGCCCTTATGGATCGCTCAAGGGTTGTTCAGCCCATCCTCAAGCCGACACCCTGGGATCCCTTGCCCAGTCCTCCAGCTGAGAGGCCCAGCTGCCTCGCCGGGCCGAGCCTCTCCCGCCAAGGGAACCAGCCCAGTGCCTCAGGACGGGGTGCTGAGCAGTTTGCGGGTTTCGCGGGCCTGGCGGATCACCTCGCTGAGGGTCTCGAGCTGGGAGCCCGTGGGCAGCTCCAGGCAGTAGCCAGCGCCGTAAACGGTCTTGATGAACCGCGGTTTGCGTGGATCCGGTTCGAGCTTGGTGCGCAGGTGGCGGATGTGGACGCGGATCGTTTCGATGTCGTCATCGGGCTCGTAGCCCCACACCTCCTTGAGGATCAGGGAGGGGGCCACGGTCTGGCCATGGCGCTGCAGCAGGCAGTGCAGCAGTTCGAACTCCAGGTGGGTGAGCCGCACCGGCTCCTCAAACCAGATCGCCTCGAAGCGCTCGGGCACCAGGGTGAGACAGCCGTAGTTGAGGATCTCGTTGTGCTGGCTGGTCACCGCGGTGCGCACGTTGCGGCGCAGCAGGGCCTTGACCCGCACCAGCAGTTCCTCAAGGTCGAAGGGTTTGGTCAGGTAATCGTCGGCGCCGGAGTTGAAGCCGCTCACCTTGTCCTTGATGCCGCCCAGGGCCGTGAGCATCAGGATCGGGATCTGGGCGGTGCGCTCATCGCGCCGCAGCCGCTGGCAGAGGGTGAGGCCGTCCACATTGGGCAGCATCAGATCCAGCAGGATCAGATCGGGCACGAATTGCAGGGCCAGGGCCTGGCCCTTGATGCCGTCAGCGGCCTTCTGGACGTCAAACCCGCTGTGCTCCAGGTGGCCGGCCACCAGGTCCAACATGTCGCTGTCGTCTTCGATCAGCAGGATGCAGGGCTTCATGGGGTCAAGGGGGGCTTGAGGCGGTCAGACAAACGCTTCCGCAACGTCGGATTGGCGGCATTCTCCCCAATGGATCCGGATTTGGGCGGTCCGCCGCCGCTGGCTTTTTGGGGGCGCTCAGGGAAAAAGCAATGGGGCCAAGGGCTTTGCCTGCCTGCCCCCCTGCCAGGAGCCGCAAAGCTTCAGCTTTTCTTTGGTTGAAGGTGTTGCCAATCTGACGGGATTGTTGCCAAGGCTTGGCTTTTTGCCGCAGTTTTGCTCTTGCCACAGGTTTGCTTTTGCCGGAGCGTTGGTCCTGCTGGGGCTTTGGTCTTGTTGTGGCTTGGTCGCGGCCAGGACTTGGCTGGTGCCAGGGCTTGGCTGATGCCTTAGCTCTGCTGTTACCAGGGCTCGGCTCTTGCCAGCCCGCCTGGTCCTGGGGCTCGCCTACTGCCCTAGCGCTGCTGGCGCCTCCGGCTGGGCTGATGCCTCAGACCAGCCTGGGGGCTGCAGGGCAGAGCAGCGGGGCTTGGCGCGCCTGAGGCCGGCGAGCTTGGCGAGCTGGGCCCCGGGGCGAGGCTGCGCCTGCGGGGCGCCAGGAGCTGGTCTGGGGGGCGAGCGAGGGCGCTTCGCCCCTGGCACGGGTCGCCAGACACCGACCAATAAAAAACCCCAGCCGAGGCTGGGGTTTGGCAAAGACTCCCCGGGCGGGATTCGAACCTGCGACCAATCGATTAACAGTCGATCGCTCTACCGCTGAGCTACCGAGGAATGGGGACCCGATGAACTTACCTCTCGCCCCTCCCAAGCGGCAAGCGATTGAGGCGCTGACGCAGGGATGGGCCGTCCTGCCAGCGCCCCACCCGCCCGTGGCGCACCAGGGCAGCGCCGTCGCAATCGGCCAGTTCATCGAGGCGGTGGGTGATCCACAGGGCCGTGATCGGCCCGGGTCTGGTCGTTGCGCTGGGGCCGCCACCAGCGCCCGGCGACGGGGTGCAGAGCTGGCGCACCAGGGCGAGCAGGTCCCGCTGGCTGCCTGGGTCCAGCAGGGCGGTGGGCTCATCGAGCAGCAGCAGCTCGGCGTTGCTGGCCAGGGCACCGGCCACGGCCAGGCGCTGCTTCTGGCCGCCGCTGAGGCTGTGGATCGGCCGCTGCTGCAGGCCCCCCAGCCCCACCTGGTCCAGGGCCCGGGCAATGCGCTGCTGGCGTTCGGCCGGGCCCAGCCCCGGCGGCAGGGAGAGCTGCACATCACTGCCGCAACTGGGCAGTAACAGCTGGTGGTCGGGATTTTGAAAGACCAGGGCCGGTTTGCGGTGGCAGTGGAGCTGGCCGGAGCTGGGCTCCAGCAGGCCGGCGATCAGGCGCAGCAGGGTGCTTTTGCCACTGCCATTGCCGCCCACCAGCATCCACAGCCCCGGGCGGGGGATGGCAAAGCTGCAGTCCTCAAGGGCCACCTGGCCCGAGGGCCAGACAAAGCCCAGCCGATCGACCCGCAGGGGCGGATCGGCTGGGCCCCAGGCCGGGGCCTGGGCGGGTGGGGTGCGGGAGTCGGCCGCCAAGGGTCAGCCGTCGAAGGAGAAACCGGGGCGCTTGCCGCTGGAGCTGCCGGCAGTCTTCTCGTAGGTCTGCACGGCAACGATCTCACTGCTGAGCAGGGCGATGCGTTTGTCGTCTTCCTTTTCACAGGTCAGCTCGAGCAGGCGCGGTTCGCCGCTTTCCATCGCCTGCTTCACCTGGGCGAACAGGGCCAGGGCGGCGTCCTGCTCCTTGCGCTGCACGGCAACGGGCATGGGACTGAGCTTGAGCGAGAGCTCGATGACGTACACGGATCAGGTTCACGGCCAGAGTCCACTTTGGCGAATGGGATGGCGCCATGAACGGGCCCGAGCTGGGGGCGGCCTGGGGGGTGACAACCCCACGCCCCGGTGTCCTCTGCCGGCGGCCGGTGGGGAGAACGCCGAGATCGGCGTGGCGGCTGCTGCCGCCGGTGCCGCCACCTCGAAGAAGGCGCCCCCCCTGTCTGGCAAGCCAGCCCAGGGGCCGCTTGGCTTCAGGAGCGACCTGGGCCCCGCAGGCGAACTAGGTGTTTTTGCCTAAATCGCCCGGATCGGGGCCCGGATTGGCGGCGCACCCGCCACAAAGCCCCGGATCCCCGTACAGTCTTCCTGTAACGCTTCATGAAGCTCGCCTCTCATGACGATCGCTTTAGGGCGCGCGCCACAGCGTGGATGGTTTGACATCCTCGACGACTGGCTCAAGCGCGACCGCTTCGTTTTTGTCGGTTGGTCCGGCCTGCTCCTGTTCCCCACGGCCTACCTGGCCCTGGGGGGTTGGCTCACCGGCACCACCTTCGTCACCTCCTGGTACACCCACGGCATTGCCAGCTCCTACCTAGAGGGCTGCAACTTCCTCACCGCCGCGGTGAGCAGCCCCGCCGATGCCATGGGCCACAGCCTGCTGTTGCTCTGGGGCCCGGAAGCCCAGGGTGATTTCGTGCGCTGGTGCCAACTCGGCGGCCTCTGGGCCTTCGTGGCCCTCCACGGCGCCTTCGCCCTGATCGGCTTCATGCTGCGTCAGTTCGAGATTGCCCGCCTGGTCGGCATCCGTCCCTACAACGCCATCGCCTTCTCCGGCCCGATTGCGGTGTTCGTCAGCGTGTTCCTGATGTACCCCCTGGGTCAGAGCAGCTGGTTCTTCGCACCGTCTTTCGGGGTGGCAGCGATTTTCCGCTTCCTGCTCTTCCTGCAGGGCTTCCACAACTGGACCCTCAACCCCTTCCACATGATGGGAGTGGCCGGGATCCTGGGCGGTGCCCTGCTGTGCGCCAT
>CALRRL020000014.1:0-82954 GCA_943370565.1 Synechococcus sp. UW140
GCGGTGGTGCTGGAGCCCGAGGGGGAGCGCTGGTCCCCCTACCGATTGGAGATCACCCAGCCGCCCCACTGGCACGCCTTTGTGCCCCTGCCCCGGGCAGGCGATGGCGCCTGGCTGGCCCGCGATTTCGACCAGCTGATCGATACCCCCCTGGAACTGGGACCCCACCGCTGCGACCGCTTTGCCGTGGCCGGCGTCCCCCACCGCTGGGTCACCTGGGAGGGGGGCGGCGGCCCGTCGGATTTTTTGCAGCGCCACCGGCCGACCCTGCTGGCCGATGTGCAGGCCACGGCTGAGGCCTGTTGCCGGTTGCTGGGGGTGCCGGCCCCCGCCAGTGGCGACTACCTGTTCATCCTGCACCTGCTGGACGAGGGCTACGGCGGTCTTGAACACGACGACAGCTGTGTGCTCGTCTACGGCCGCGCCAGCCTGCAGACGCCTGACGGCTATCGCAAGTTCCTGCAGCTGGTGGCCCATGAATACCTGCACCAATGGAACGTGCGGCGCCTGCGGCCGGCCGAGCTCACCCCGATCGACTACCACCAGGCGCTGCCGGTGCCCAGCCTCTGGTTCGCCGAAGGCATCACCAGCTACGTCGACCAGTTCCTGCCCCTCACCGCTGGCCTCAGCCGCGAAGCGGACCTGCTCAGCGACCTGGGCCAGGACCTGAGCCGCTACCTGCTCACCCCCGGCCGCCAGGTCCAGAGCCTGCGGGACAGCAGCCAGGAGGCCTGGGTGAAGCTCTACCGGGCCGATGCCTATGCCGCCGATAGCCAGGTCAGCTACTACCTCAAGGGGGCGGTGATCGCCCTGGTGCTCGACCTGCACCTGCGGCGCCAGGGCAGTGCCCTGGCCGTGGTGCTGCGCCAGCTCTGGTCCCAGTTCGGCCGCTGGGGCCGGGGCTACCAGGAGAGCGATCTGGTGACGGCCTTCGCCGCCGAAGCCCCTGACCTGGAAACCCTGCTGCCCCATTGGCTCCAGGACCACGGCGACCCGGATCTGGCCGGCTACCTGGCCGATGTGGGGCTCAAGCTGGTGCCCCAGCTGGCCTCGTCCGCCTGGCTGGGGCTGGCGGTGAAAGAGGAGCCTGCAGGCCTGGTGCTGCAGCGGGTGCACCGCCATGGACCTGCCGAAGCCGCCGGCCTGGCCGTGGGCGACGAGCTGCTGGCCCTGGATGGCGAACGGCTGCGCCGGGGCGACGCCCTCAAGACCGGCTGGACCCCGGGCCAGGGTCGGGAGGTGCTCTTCTGTCGCCGCGGCCGCATGCGCCAGGCCACCGTGGTGGCGGCCCCGGCCGCCGTGGAGTGCTGGCGCCTGGAGGCCGATCCGGCTGCCCCGGCCTGGACCCTGGACCGGCGGCGCCAGTGGCTCAGCCTGCTGCCGGCCTGAGCCCAAGACCTCCAACTCCGGTGGTCAATCCCGAACCATTGCATCGGTCGGGGCCTGGCCCCTGGGCCTGGGGGGCATTCCTCAGTAGTTTCGTTGTGGTTTGCCCCGAAGACCCCAGTGCCCTCGCTGCCCTTTCCAGCTTCCTCCGGTGCGGATGCCGAGGGTCACTGGCAACGCTTCTGCGCACTGCTCTGGCACGACCCCTCCTTGGGCATCTGGCTCGATGTCAGCCGGATGGCGATCAACTCTGCTGACCTGGCGGCGCTTGCACCCCGGTTCGACCAGGCCTTCAGCGCCATGGCGGCCCTGGAGGCTGGGGCCATTGCCAATGCCGATGAGCAGCGCCAGGTGGGCCATTACTGGCTTCGTCAGCCATCCCTGGCCCCCGATCCCCAGGCCGCCCGTCATGTCGAGCAGGAAATCGACCGGATCGAAGCCTTTGGCCGTGACGTGCTGGCCGGACGCCTGACCTCCCCCTCGGGCCAGCCCTTCACCGATGTGCTCTGGATCGGCATCGGTGGATCGGGTCTGGGGCCCCTGCTGATCCTGCGGGCCCTCCAGACCCCCGGCGAGGGCCTGCCCTTCCACTTCTTCGACAACGTGGACCCGGATGGCATGGGGCGCACCCTGGCCACCCTGCAGGGCCGCCTCGCCACCACCCTGGTGATCGTGGTCAGCAAATCCGGCGGCACGCCGGAGCCGCGCCTGGGCATGCAGCAGGCCCGCGCCGCCCTGGAGGCCGCCGGCTGTTTCTGGCCGGCCCAGGCCGTGGCCGTCACCATGGCCGGCAGCCAGCTCGACCAGGTGGCCGAGGCCGGCGGCTGGCTGGCCCGCTTTGACCTGTTCGATTGGGTGGGCGGCCGCACCAGCATCACCAGCGTGGTGGGCCTGCTGCCCGGGGCCTTGATCGGGGCCGACATCCGCGCTTTCCTGGCGGGGGCCGCGGCCATGGATGCCAGCACCCGGGTGGCGGACCTCCACGCCAACCCCGCTGCCCTGTTGGCCACGGCCTGGTGGGTGGCAGGCGGCGGCCAGGGCAGGCGCGACATGGTGGTGTTGCCCTACCGGGACCGGCTGGAGGTGTTCAGCCGCTATCTGCAACAGCTGGTGATGGAGTCCCTCGGCAAACGGCTCGATCGCGATGGCCAGGTGGTGCACCAGGGGCTGGCCGTTTACGGCAACAAGGGCTCCACGGACCAGCACGCCTACGTGCAGCAGTTGCGCGATGGCATCGACAACTTCTTCGTGACCTTCATCGAAGTGCTCGAGGATCCCTCGGCGATCGGCGCCATCGATGGCGAGGCCCCCGGGGACTTCCTCGATGGCTTCCTGCAGGGCACCCGCGCCGCCCTCAGCGAGGGGGACCGCCAGAGCCTCACGATCAGCCTGCGCCAGCTCGATGCCCGCAGCCTCGGGGCCCTGATCGCCCTGTTTGAACGGGCGGTGGGCCTCTACGGCGAGCTGGTCAACGTCAATGCCTACCACCAGCCCGGTGTGGAGGCCGGCAAGAAGGCCGCTGCTGTGATCCTGGATCTCCAGGCCCGCCTGGAAACCCTTCTCGCCGATGGCCAGCCCCGCACCCTGAACCAGCTCCAGGCCGAGTTGGCCCTGCCCAGTCCGGAACCGGCCTTCTGGATCCTGCGCCACCTCTGCCACAACCAGCGCGGCTACAGCGCCAGCGGCGACTGGGGCCAACCCGCCAGCCTCAGGTTCCAGAGGTCCTGACTCCTAGGTCCTGACGAGGTTCTGACAGGAGACCAGACAGAAATCCTGACAAGGATTTGTAAATGGTTCTGAAATTCGTTCCGGAGTTGGTTCTGGAATTCCTTCTGAAATTCCTTCAAACAGAGTCTCTGGCTAAGAACCTGATGCCTTTGCCATTGGCCCTCCTGCCCTGAGGGTCCCGTCCCTGGGACCTCAGGGCCGAGATCTCAGGGCACCAGATTGACCAGCTTGCCGGGCACCACAATCACCCGGCTTGGGGCCTTGCCTTCCAACCACTTGGCGGCGATCTCGCTGTCCAGGGCGAGGCGCTCCAGGGTGGCCCGGTCGGCAGCGGCGGGCACCTCCAGGCTGCCGCGCACCTTGCCCTTGATCTGAATCACCAACGCGATCGTGTCCCGCACCAGGGCGTCGGCGTCGGCCTGGGGCCAGCGTTGGCAATGGATGCTGTGCTCGGCCAGGCCATCGTTGGCGCTGCGGCCCCCCAGCTTCAGCCACAGTTCCTCGGCCAGGTGGGGGGCGAAGGGGGCCAGCAGGATCAACAGGTTGCGCAGGGCTTCGGCCGCGAAAGGCTCGCTGGCTTCCTCCAGATGGCTGGCCATGGCATTGCTGAGCTTCATCAACTCCGACACGGCGGTGTTGAACTGGTAGTCGCCATCGAGGTCGTCGCTGATCGCCGTGACCGCCGTGTGCACGGCGCGCCGCAGCTCCCGTTCGGCGCTGCTCAAGCCGGCGCCGGCCTGGTCTGTGGCCAGGGCCGCGGCCACCGCCGCCGGCGAGCCAGCGCCTGCGGCCAGGCTCAGACCCCGCTCCTGGGCCGCCTCGGCCAGGCGCCAGAGGCGCTGCAGGAAGCGGAACTGACCTTCAACATCGGCCTCGTCCCATTCGAGGTCCTTCTCGGGTGGGGCCTTGAACAGGATGAACATGCGGGCCGTATCGGCGCCGTAGCGATCGATCACCCGGGCCGGATCGACGCCGTTGTACTTCGACTTCGACATCTTCTCGAAGAAGGTCTCGAGCCGCTCGCCCGTCTGGGGATCGCGGGGATCATTGGGATCGGCCACATCGGCCGGGGCGATGTACTTGCCGGTTGCCGGGTTTTTATAGGTGATTCCCTGCACCATGCCCTGGGTGAGCAGGCGCTGGAAGGGTTCATCAAAGCCGAGCAGGCCGCGATCGCGCAGCACTTTGGTGAAGAAGCGGGAATAGAGCAGGTGCAAGATGGCGTGCTCAATGCCGCCCACGTATTGGTTCACCGGCAACCAGCGATCCACGGCCTCGCGGCTGAAGGGCAGCTCCCTGTTGCTGGGGTCGCTGAAGCGCAGGAAGTACCAGCTGGAACACATGAAGGTGTCCATGGTGTCGGTCTCGCGCCGGGCGGGCTTGCCGCAGCAGGGGCAAGCCACCTGCACCCAGGAGTCGAGCTGGGCCAGGGGCGAGGCGCCCTTGCCGCTGAAGGCCACATCGCGGGGCAGCTCCACGGGCAACTGCTCGGCGGGCACGGGCACCACGCCACAGGCATCGCAGTGGATCACCGGGATCGGGCAGCCCCAGTAGCGCTGGCGGGAGATCAGCCAGTCCCGCAGCCGGAATTGCACCTTGCCCCTGCCCCAGCCCCCCGCCTCGGCGGCGGCCGTGATGGCCTCCTTGGCGTCCGCTGAGCGGAGGCCATCAAAGGGCCCGGAATGGATCAGCACCCCCGGAGCGGTCCAGGCGCCGCCTTCGAGGGCGTGTTCATCGCTGCCCTCGGGGATCACCACCTGCTTAATCGGCAGTTCGTACTGGCGGGCGAAGACGAAATCGCGCTGGTCGTGGGCGGGCACGCCCATCACGGCGCCGGTGCCGTACTCGGCCAGCACGTAGTCGGCGATCCAGATCGGGATCAGCTCGCCGCTGGCCGGGTTGCGCACGCTGGCTCCGATCGGCACGCCCCGCTTGGGCCGGTCCTCGGCGGTGCGTTCCTGGTCGCTCTGGCGGGCCACCAGGTCGCAGAAGGCCGTAACCGCCAGCTGCTGGTCGGCGCTGGTGAGGCTGGCCACCAGGGGGTGCTCCGGCGCCAACACCACGTAGCTGGCGCCGAACAGGGTGTCGGGCCGGGTGGTGAAGACCGTGATCGTGGCGCCTGGGGCCGCTCCGGCCCCATCCACCACCGCAAAGCTGAGCTCGGCGCCGGTGGAGCGGCCGATCCAGTTGGCCTGCATGGTGCGCACCCGCTCGGGCCAGCCCTCCAGCAGGGGCAGGTCATCGAGCAGGGCGTCGGCGTAGGCGGTGATTTTGAGAAACCACTGGCGCAGCTTGCGCTTTTCCACCAGGGCGCCGGAGCGCCAGGAGCGGCCTTCGCCATCCACCTGCTCATTGGCGAGCACGGTCTGGTCGACCGGATCCCAGTTGACCGTGGCGTCCTTCTGATAGGCCAGGCCGCCATCGAGAAACTGCAGGAACAGCCACTGGGTCCAGCGGTAGTAATCGGCGTGGCAGGTGGCCACCTCCCGACTCCAGTCGATCGAGAGGCCCAGCTGGCTGAGCTGCTGGCGCATCGCCGCGATGTTCTGGTCCGTCCAGGCGCCTGGATCGACCCCGCGCTCTATCGCCGCGTTTTCCGCCGGCAGGCCGAAGGCGTCCCAGCCCATCGGATGCAACACCTGGTCGCCGCGCAGCCGCTGGACCCGGGCGATCACATCGGTGATCACGTAGTTGCGCACATGGCCCATGTGCAGGCTCCCCGAGGGATAGGGGAACATCGACAGGGCGTAAAAGCTCTTCTGGCCGGCAGTGGGCTCGGGTGTGGCGTGCAGGCCGAGGCGCTGCCACTCCTGCTGCCAGCGTGCTTCGATCGCCCCGGGCTGGTAGCGGCTGCTCTCGCTCACTCTGCTGACGCTCACTGCGGGCTGGGACGCAAGGTTGTGATGGTGCCACAGTCCGCCAGCGCAGCTTCGGGATCGGCCGCTAACCCCGGGGCAGCAGCACCGCCACGCAGTCGCGGCGCACCAGCAGGGGAGGGGCTTCCGCGGCCTGGCGCAGGGCGTAGAACTCCGGGTCCTGCCAGAGCAGGGTTCCCTCGATCTGGGATCCCCCGCTCAGTTGCAGGCTGAGCAGCTGCTTGCTGCGGATCCAGGCCTGCAGCTGGCGCACCCCCGGCATGGAGGTGTCCAGGCTTGCCGCGGTGCGGTTAAAGGCAGTCCCCATAGGATCAATGTCCGTCCAAGCGGCCCCTAGTCGTGCTCCAGTTCAGCAAATACCAGGGATTAGGCAATGACTTCCTGCTGATCGATGGCCGCCAGGCGAGCCCGGAGGACAGCGAGGCGGGCCTGGCGCCCGATCTGGTGCGCCATCTCTGCGACCGCCGTTTCGGCGTGGGTGGTGATGGCGTGATCATCGCCCTCCCCAGCCAGGCGGGCGGCGAGCTGCGCCTGCGCATCTTCAACGCCGACGGCAGTGAACCGGAGATGTGTGGCAATGGCATCCGCTGCCTGGCCCGCTTCCTGGCCGATCGCGATGGCGATGGCCCCGGCCGCCGCTGGCAGGTGGACACCCTGGCGGGCCGGATCGTGCCCGAGCTGCTGGCCGATGGCTCGATCCGGGTGGACATGGGCCCGCCCTTCCTCGAGCCCGCCACGGTGCCCACCAGCCTGCCCGTCGGTGCCGCCGGTCTGCCCCAGGGTCAGCTGGAGGTGGATGGCGAGGTCTTCGCCGTGGCGGCAGCGGGCATGGGCAATCCCCACGTGGTGGTGCCGATCGACGACCTGGCCGATTTCGACCTGGAGCGCTTCGGCCCCTTGCTGGAGGTGCACCCCAGCTTCCCCGCCAAAACAAATGTCCATTTCGTGCAGGTGCTGGCGCCGGATCACCTGGTGATGCGGGTGTGGGAGCGGGGCGCTGGCCCGACCCTGGCCTGCGGCACCGGCGCCTGCGCCACCCTGGTGGCCTGCCACTGCCTGGGCCTGGTCGAGCGCCGCGCCCGGGTCGACCTGCCCGGTGGCCCCCTGCAGATCCACTGGGACGCCGCCACGGGCCACGTGATCATGGATGGCCCGGCCGAGCATGTCTTCGACGGGGTGGTCCCCAGTGCCGAAGCGGTGCAGGAGGCCCGCCGCCAGGCGGCTGGCCTGGGTTCGGCGGCTACATGGCCTGAAGCGGCCCCTGAGGCGGCCTTTGCAGAACCCCTCGGCCAGGCCGGCAGCCCAGGCCAGGCGCCGGTGCCGGCAGGGGCTGTCCCCGCCCCTGAAACCATCCAGTGCGCCGTGGTCTGCGTCAATGGCTGCATCCGGCCCGAGGCCTGCCCCAGCGCCGAAGCCCGGGCCCGGGTGGCGGCCCTGCTGGCCGGCAGCAGCCTCGATGACCTGGTGGCGATCGCCAGCAATTCCCTCGAATCGCGGATCCGCTCCCGCATCAGCGGCCCGGGCGAAGCAGGCTAGGGATGGCCGACGCCACCACCAGACCCCCGCATCCAGCCAGGACCGGGACCCCAGGTCGATGCACCCCCTCTTGAGTGGGGATTGCGGGCCGATCGGGCCTGGGCCCCCCGATGGGCCCCTCTACCTCGATGCCTGTGCGGCGGCTCCACCGGCACAGCCGGTGATTGCGGCCATGCTGGCGGCCTACCAGGGCGCCTGGGCCAACCCATCCAGCCTGCACGGGTTCGGCTTTGCCGCCGCCGAGAGCCTCGAACGCAGCCGCCAGGCGATTGCGGCCTGCCTGGGGTGTCCCGCCACCTGGCTCACCTTCTGCTCCGGCGGCACCGAAGCCAGCCATGGCGCCCTGCTGGGGGCGGCCAGCCAACTGCCGAAGGGCCGCCTGGTGATCTCGGCGGTGGAGCATCCGGCCGTGCTGGCGGCGGCCCGCCAGCTGCAGGCCCAGGGCTGGGAACTGGCGATCTGGCCGGTGGATGGCGTCGGCCGGGTGGATCTGGCCTGGCTCGATCGTTTGCTCGCCCCGCCGACCCGGCTGGTCTCGGTGCTCTGGGGCCAGAGCGAGGTGGGCACCCTGCAGCCGATTGAAACGATCGGGGCCGCCTGTCGCCGGGCCGGGGTGCTGTTCCACAGCGATGGGGTCCAGGTGCTCGGTCACCAACCCCTGGCGATCGCCCACCTGCCCGTGGACCTGTTCACCGTGACGGCCCACAAGATCCAGGGCCCCCGCGGCATCGGAGCCCTGGTGGCCAGGCCGGACCTGGCCCTGGGCGCCTGGATCGGCGGCGGCGGCCAGGAGGCCGGCCGCCGCGGCGGCACCGAAGCCGTGGCCTTAGCGGCTGGCTTCGCCGCTGCCCTGCAGCTGGCCCAGGACCGGCTCAGCGCTGGTGGTGGCAGGGATCCCCTCGAGGCGGAGCGGGACCGGCTGCTGGCCGCCCTGGAGCCCCTGGCCGGGGTCACGATCACGGGCTGCCGTCAGCGGCGGCTGCCCCACCACCTCAGCCTGGTGCTCACGGGCCCAGGGGGCCACCCCCTGCCTGGACGCCAGGCCGTGGCCGGCCTTTGGCAACGGGGGCTGGCGGTGAGCAGTGGCACCGCCTGCGCCAGCGGCCGGGCCAGCGGCAGTCCGGTGCTCCAGGCCATGGGCTTGCCAGCGGCCCTGGCCGGCTCGGGCCTGCGGCTGAGCCTTGGCCCCTGGCTCAGCCCCGAGCAGCTCCACACCCTCCCCGAGCGGGTCAGCGCCGCCCTGCTGGCCGTGCAGGCCGACCTGGGTTGAGGGGCGGGTGGGTGCAGCACGCTGGCAATCGCAGCCAGCCAGGCCGCCAAGCTTTTAACCGGGATCGCTGAGCCCCAGGCGATCGCGCCAAGGGCACTCCAAGCCCAGATCCCCCACGAATCTCGGCCAAGCCAGGCCGCACCACAGCCCCAACTTCACGAACCAAGGGCTGTCCAAGCCCAAGAAGGCGAACCCCAAGCAGGCAAACCCCAACAAGGGGAGGAGCCAGATCCTGGGCAACTCAAATCGGGCCAACCCAAGTCAGGCCAACCCAATCCGGGTCACCCCCATGCGGGCCAGCAGTGCATCAGGCCAGCCCCCACCAATTCACACTCCGCCCCGCCATCCGACCAATCGACCCCACCAGGCCTGCACGCCCCTGAGCAGCCACGAAACCTGGCCGCCCCATCCCGTCAGCCCTAGGGTCCGGGCGCTGTAGGACCGATCCCGCTCTGCCATGGTGTTGCCCGCCGATCTCCGCACGGCCGAGGCCGAGGCCCTCGCCGCCCTGCAGCAGGCCCTGGGCGCCGAGCCCAGCGGGCGCTGGACGGTGGAGCTGCGTTTTGAAGGTCTCAAACTCCAACCCCTGGCCCAGCGGCTCCTGGCCGCCCTGGGGGAGCGCTGGGATCCGCGGCTGTTGTTTGCCGATGCCGGTGCCACGGCCCTGGCCCAGCGGGATCGGCCGGATCTCGCCCCCCGCCAGGCCAGCCTCGGCGACCAGAAACGCCTGCAGCAGAGTCAGGACGCCCCGACGGCCGGCCTCTTGATCCTGGTGGCCCCGGCCCAGGCCGAGTACGCGCTGGTGGAGGCGATCTGCAACGCCCACAGCGGCCCGGTGCTGCTGCTCAACGGCAACCTGGAGGAGGCCGCGATCGGCATCGGCAGCGTGGCCCGGGAGCGCCGCAAGGGCTTCCTCTCCGGCTGGCAGAGCGCCTACGCCCTGATTCCCCTAGATGGTGGCGCCCTCAAGCGGGCCTTCCCAGCCCCCTGGGCCCTCTATCGCCGCGATGCCGATGGTCACCGCTTCGTGGCCGAGTTCGAGACCCGCCCCGATCCGGAGCAGCAGGCCGAAGCCCTGGCGGGTGGCGCCGCCCCCGGGATGGGCCGCAGTCTCCAGGCGATGGACCGTTTCCTGGAGGGCCTGCGTTCCTAGGGCTGCCCTTGAGGACCCTGAGCTGGGCCGCCCTGATCGTTGGTTGGGGCCCGGTCCCTGCCCCGCCCGGGTCGGATTGGTCCCCACCCTGTCCGGAATGGCCAGGTCACTCCAGGAGGCACGGCTTGACCTGGACGCCCCGTCGCCGCCAGCGCCCCCTCCCGGGGCGCTAGGGCCCTTGTGGGTCGGGGGAGGGGTCCTTACAGTTCGGCGTCTGCTGTTTCGCCATGGCCGCTGCATCCGCTCCCCCCACCGGCAACGGGCCGAAGCGCCGGTTCGGCCTGGTGGACGCAGCGGCTGCCCTGGCGGTGCTGATGGCAGCCGGCGGTGTGATCTGGAGCCCGAAGCTCAGTGGGGCCATCGCCCGGGCCACCGGGGGCATGCAGCCCGTCACGGTGACGGTGGATGTACGTGGCATCCCTGCCGCCGATCCAGCCAGCCTGATCGCCGCCTCCCGCCAGGAGGGCAAGGTCAACATCGTGATCCGCAACCAGCCCCACGGCAGTGTTCAGGTCAAGCAGATCATTCCGTTGCAACGGCGCATCGTCTCCCTGGCCCCCGATGGCCGCGTCCTGACCGCCGCCGATCCCAACCAGACCATCTTCAGCACCCTCGATGCCCGCTTCGTGCTCCAGGGTGAGGGCCGCCGCAGCGCCGATGGGGTGGTCTTCGGCAACCAGAGCATCAAGGTGGGCACCCCGATCGAACTGGAAGGCGGCCTGTTCCGGGTGAGTGGCACCGTCAGCGGCCTCCAGGCTGGCGCCCCGGGGTCAGGGCCAGCCAAAGCCCCGGGTACCCCCTGAGGTGGCCCCCTTGCCGAACCGGCCAGCCCCAGGGCACCAGCCGATGGGATCACCTCCGTCCCGAGCGGCTGGTCAACCCAGCTCCGCTGGGACCGGCCCTGCCCGGGGAAACCTGGGCGGCCTGACGGACTTTCCCCATCTGCTGATCGGCCTAAAGCTGCCGATCGCTGCACTCTCTCCCAGGGCAGTCTTTTCTGGGTCTGTCCTGCCTGGAGCAGGACTGCTCCAGAGTTTCCAGGCACGCACTGCTCAGTCCAGGACTCTTCAGGCGCGGACTCGTCAAACGCAGAGTCTTCAGCAATCGACTGCTCAGAGGCAGAGGCTTCAGCAGCAGGCTGGTTTGCCGCAGTCCGCCCAACCGCGGACTGGATGGCCCCTGGCCGCTCTTCCGGTCCTTGTCCTGCCCCTGGTCGTGCTGCCCCTGGCGGCGCTGGCGCCGGCGCCGGGCCTGGGGGCCCAGACCCTGGCCAGCCTGCCGCCCCTGCCGCCACCGGTGGGCTTGCCCCAGCTGCAGGAGCGGGTCAGTTGTCCGGCCCTCCAGCAGCGCCTGGTCGCGGTCGTTGGCCGCGAGGCACCGGTCTGGAGCGTCAGCGTGGCCGATCCAGCCGGCCGCCTGTTGGCCGATCTCAATGGCCGCCAACCCCGCCTGCCGGCCTCCAACCAAAAACTGGTCAGCACGGCCTTTGCCCTGGATCGGCTCGGCCCGGACTATCACCTCAGCACCAAGCTCTGGCGCCTCAGCGACGGCAGCCTGCGCCTGACCGGCGAGGGGGATCCCGATTTCGGCCTCGAGCAACTGCGCCGCTTTGCCAAGTTGGCCCTGGGATCGGGGGGAGGTCCTGGCAGCAGCGCTGGCCCACTCCGCCTGCAATTGGTGGAGGAACCACCCCAGCGCTGGTGGCCCGCCGGCTGGGCTGCGGCCGACCGGGCCGAGGACTACGGCGCGCCGATCACCCGCCTGGCCGTGACCAGCAATGCGGTGGAGATGGCGGTTGCCAATCCGCCCGACCGACTGAAGCAGCTGCTGGGCCGCGAACTGGCCGCCCAGGGGGGCAAGGTCCAGATCAGCCTGGTGTCGAGCCAGGCGGGCCCCGATCCTGGCGCCGTGCTGCTGCATGAGGAGCCGTCCCTGTCGATGCAGGGGTTGATCAGCGAAGCCAACACCCACAGCCACAACTTCACTGCCGAGGTGTTGCTGCGCCAGGCCAGCGGCAGCTGGGACCTGGCCACGGCCCGGGCCGCTGCCATGGCCTGGCTCCAGGCCCAGGGCCTGCCGATGCAGGGGGTGAGCGTGGCCGATGGCAGTGGCCTCGATCGGGCCAACCGGCTCACCAGCCGCCTGCTCGCCGCCCTGCTGCTGCGCATGGCTTACCACCCCTACGGCCCCGACTACCAGGCCTCAATGGCGATCGCCGGCCAGAAGGGCACCCTGCGCAAGCTGTTCAAGGGCAGCGAACTCGAGGGCCACTTCCATGGCAAGACCGGCACGATCACCGGCGTGCGAGCCATCAGCGGCATTCTCGACAGCACGGGCGGCCCGCGCTACGTCAGCATGATTTCGAACGGCGCCAGCGATCCCAACCAAACGATCGGCCAAATCCTGCGCCTGGTTCAGAACGCCAGCCTCTGCCCCCCAGCCCCCTGAGGGCAGGGATGGATGCTGGCGTTGCCCTTGACGCCTGGGCTAGGGCATCGCTGAGGGGTGAGATGAAGCATTTCCCAGCAAAACAGTGCCATTACGGAAGACTGCCCTGGCAAAACGGTGCCATAACAAACAAGTGTCATGGCAACTGTTTGCGACGGCAATCCAGTGATAATGCGAAACTGCACTTCCGCAAAGTATTTCCCAGCAAAATTGTATCGCCTAAAATGTTTCTACTGCAAATGAATTATGAAGCAGAGAAAAAATTCAGCAAAATAATGGTTTGATGACGCGTAGGACAACCCGCTGTTCGGCTGGTTTGTGCTCAGAGATCTCGGTTGCAGCATAAGAACGGCTGAAGCGCTGAACTGTTTTCCAAGGCATTCTTCGCCACTTTCAGAGCATCCTTGGCAAAACAACACTTGAGCGAAGCTGGAGCACAGCAAAGCCTCTGTGCCCCAGCCCAGCCGTTGATGCACCGGGAGGGAATCCTCGGCAGTCCCCTGTAGAGAGAGGTCCAGCGGACTGATTTCCCCGCAGAGCCCCGACTGGTGCACCCGGCCGCGGGATTCCGGATGGCCTTCCTCGGAGGCAGGGATGCACCCGAGACTCAACGGTGCTTTTGGCCTCGGCGCAGAACAAACCGAGGACACCCAGCCTTGTGGGAGGGGGATGCCCGGGCCTAGGCCAGGGGCGGCTCAGCGTTGGCCGGCGGCCTGGCGGAGCCGCTCGGCAGCCCGGCCGGCCCGGCCCAGGGGCGTGGGGCGGCTGGTCTCGGCGGTGGCAGGGGCCACCAGGCTGGCGCTGTCGATGCTCTGCATCTTCACCAGCTCGCGCCGGCCCGCCATCACCACCTTGCCCATGTCCTGCAGGCGCCCTTCCAGTTCCCCCAGCACCTGCTCGGCATAGCGGTTGGCTCCCTCCTGGATCCCACTGGCCTCCTGGCGGCTGCGGCTGATCAGGGCCTCGCACTGCTGCTGGGTCTGCTGGCGGAATTGCAGGGCATCGCTGTGGATGCGTTCGGCCTCGGCCTGGCTGTCGCGCTGGATGCGCAGGCTCTCCTGGCGGATCTGCTCCAGCTCCTGCAGGCTCTGTTGACGCAGGCGCTCGTGCTGTTCGCCGAGCTGACGCTTGAGCTCCAGGTATTCCTGGTCGAGCTGTTGGCGCCGCTGCAGGGCCTCCTGCTCCAGCTGCTGGCGCCGGGCACCGAACTGCTGCTCCATCTGCACCAACCGGGCCTGGTGCTCCTGTTCCGCCTGGGCCACCTGCTGGCGGGTCTGGAACAGCATCTGTTCACACTGCTGGCGCGCCTGGTCGCGCAGCTCGGCCACCTGGCGTTCAGCCTCCTGGCGCACGGACTGGGAGCTGATCAGCTGTTCCCGCTGCTGGCGGGCCTGGCTGACCATCTCATCGGCCTGCTGGCGGGCCTGGGTGATGAACTCCTCCTTCTTGCGGATCAGGTCCTCGGCCTGGGCCAGCTGGCCGGGCAGGGCTTCCCGCACCGCATCCATCACCTCGATGGCGTCCTGCTCGTTGACCAGGCGGCCACCACTGAAGGGAATCCGGCTGCCATCGAGCACGATCTCCTCCAGTTGGTCGAGTTGATCCAACACGGAGTTGATCTGGGCCTCAGTCATCACGTCATGCTCGCTGCCCCTGATTAAAGAGGCTGGCGAGATCCTTGGCTACCACCTCGGGCACCATGTGTTCGACTGCGCCACCGAAGCGCGCCACCTCCTTCACCACCGAGCTGCTGAGGAAGCTATGGCGCGTGGCCGTGGCCAGGAAGAGGGTTTCGATGCCGGGGGCCAGACTGCTGTTGGTGTGGGCGATCTGCAGCTCGTATTCAAAATCGCTGAGGGCCCGTAATCCCCTCAGAATCACGGCGGCGCCGCACTGTTCGGCGAAGCTCACGGTGAGGCCATCGAAACTGGCCACCTCCACCCGGGCCAGGTGGGCCGTGGCGCTGCGGATCTGGGCCAGGCGCTGCTCCAGGCTGAAGCTGGGCTGCTTGCCGGGGTTCTGTAGTACGGCCACCACCAGGCCATCAAAGAGGCGCGCCGCCCGCTCAATCAGGTCGAGGTGGCCCAGGGTGAGGGGATCAAAGCTGCCCGGGTAGAGGGCCTTCATGGCAGGAGCTCCGGCCGGCAGGGCCGGCATGCCCCGGGATCGTAGGCAGCGTCCCCGCCCGCTTCTGGCCCAGGCCGGACCCGGACCTACCCCGGCCCGGCCCCTGGCAGGCCGGGGCAGCTTCCTAGAGTTCTGCCAAATGCCGCTAGTGCCGTGAGCCCCTCCCTGAACACGGACGCCAAGAAGACCCTGCTGCGCAAGATCCCCCATGGGGTGTTCATCTGCGGCGTGGCCGAGGGCGAGCTGGTCAATGGCTTCACGGCCAGCTGGGTCACCCAGGGATCCTTCGAACCGCCCCTGGTGGTGATGGCGGTGCGGGCCGATTCCACCAGCAACGGCATCATCCAGCGCACGGGTCGCTTTTCGCTCAACGTGCTCTCCGCCGACCAGAAGGACCTGGCGGCCGTGTTCTTCAAGCCCCAGAAGGGCATGGGCGGCCGGTTCGATGCGGCCCCCTACAGCCTCGGCGAACTGGGCCTGCCGATCCTCCAGGACGCCCTGGGCGGGGTCGAATGCGTGCTGGTGGGCCAGGTGGCCCATGGCGACCACACCGTGTTTGTCGCTGAGGTGAAGACCGCCCAGCTCAACCGCGATGGCGTGGCCCTGGACCTGGCCGCCACCGGCTGGACCTACGGCGGTTGAGCCAGGCCCCAGGCATGGCAGGCACCGTGGCGAGAGCCCTGACGGACGCCCAGGTGGTCGCCCAACTGGACGCCCAGGCGGAAGCCCAATCAGCTGGTCAAACGGCACCGACGGCCGAGGGGGCGGGCCCAACGCCGGCGCGGAACCCGAGCCCCAATGACCTGGGCACGGGCTCGGGACCTTTGGTGCAGCACCCGGGGCGGCTCAAGGCGCGGCTCAAGGAGCTGCCGGCTGAACCCGGCTGCTACCTGATGCGCGATGGCGACGACCGCATCCTCTACATCGGCAAGGCCAAGGTGTTGCGCCAACGGGTGCGCAGCTATTTCCATAACTCCCCCGGCCACAGCCCCCGCATCAGCCTGATGGTGCGCCAGATCTGTGATCTGGAGTTCATCGTCACCGACAGCGAGGAAGAGGCGCTGGCGCTGGAATCGAATCTGATTAAGCACCATCAGCCCCACTTCAATGTGCTGCTGAAAGACGACAAGAAATATCCCTACGTCTGCATCACCTGGAGCGAGAGTTACCCCCGCATTTTTATCACGCGCCAGCGCCGCTTTCGTAAACCCCATGACCGCTTCTATGGGCCCTATGTGGATGTGGGCCAGCTGCGCCGCACCCTGGCCATGGTCAAACGGGTGTTCCCGCTGCGCCAACGGCCCCAGCCCCTTTACCGCGATCGCACTTGCCTGAACTTCGACATCGGCCGCTGCCCCGGAGTCTGCCAGGAAAAGATCAGCAGCGACGACTACCAACAGATCCTGCGCAAGGTGGCGATGGTGTTCCAGGGCCGCAATGACGAATTGCTGACCCTGCTCACCGGCCAGATGGAGAGCTACGCCGAACGGCTCGATTTCGAGGCCGCCGCCCGGGTGCGCGACCAGCTGCAGGGCCTGGAAAGTCTCAACGCCGAGCAGAAGATGAGCCTGGGCGATGATTCGGTTTCCCGCGATGTGTTGGCCCTGGCCGCCGATCGCCGCGTCGCTGCCGTGCAGCTGTTCCAGATGCGGGCCGGCAAGTTGGTGGGCCGGCTCGGCTTCACGGCCGATGCCGTGCACGCGTCCAGTGCCTTGGCCCAGGCAGCGAACGAAGGGCGGAACCAGGTCCGGCCCGGGACCGCCAGCCCCGAGCCCCTGGCGCCGGATCTCTCCCAGCCTGGGGACACCCAGCCGTCCGGCTCCCAAGCCGATGGCTCCCAGCCCGATCCATCCCAGCCCAATCCATCCCAGCCCGATCCATCCCAACCAAACGCGTCCAATCCAGACCCCGAGGCCAGCGACGGGCCTGGGGCCGAGACCCCTGCCGATGCCGCCAGCCTGGGGTTGATCCTGCAGCGGGTGATCGAGGAGCACTACAGCCAGGTGGATCCGGTTGAGATTCCGCCCGAGGTGCTGTTGCAACACCCCCTGCCCCAGCAGCAACTGATTGAAGACTGGCTCTCGGAACGCCGGGGCCGCAAGGTGCGCCTCAGCGTGCCCCAGCGCCAGCAGAAGGCCGAATGGATCGAGCTGGTGGAGCGCAATGCCGGCTACGAACTGCAGCGCACCCAGCGCACGGCCGAACAGCACCAGCTGGCCACGGAAGACCTGGCCCAGCTGCTGGATCTGGCCAGCCCGCCGCGGCGCATCGAGGGGTTCGACATCAGCCACATCCAGGGCAGCGATGCGGTGGCCTCCCAGGTGGTGTTCATCGACGGCCTGCCCGCCAAGCAGCACTACCGCAAGTACCGGATCCAGAGCAGCAGCATCCGCTCCGGCCACTCCGACGACTTCATGGCCATGGCTGAAATCATGCGCCGCCGCTTCCGCCGCTGGGCCCAGGCCAAGGCCGAAGGGGCCGACCTGGCGGAGCTGCGCCGCCAGGCCAGTTCGGCGCTGCACACGGGCGGCCTCAACGACTGGCCCGACCTGGTGATGATCGATGGCGGCAAGGGCCAGCTCTCGGCCGTGATGGAGGCCCTGCGGGAACTGAACCTGCACGAGGAGCTGGTGGTGTGCTCCCTGGCCAAGCAGCGCGAGGAGGTGTTCCTGCCCGGCGCCAAGCAGCCGATCGACAGCGAAGCCGGCCAGCTGGGGATTGTGTTGTTGCGGCGGCTGCGGGATGAGGCCCACCGCTTTGCGATCAGCTTCCACCGCCAGCAACGGGGCGAGCGCATGAAGCGCTCCCGCCTCAGCGACATCCCCGGCCTGGGACCCAAGCGGGTCAAGGAGTTGCTGGCCCATTTCCGCTCGATTGACGCGATCCAGCTGGCCAGCGCCGAGGCAATTGCCAAGGCGCCGGGGGTGGGTCCGGCCCTGGCGCGCCAGATCTGGGAGTACTTCCACCCCAGCGACCTCGACGGCGACGGCCAGTCGCCCGACGGCTCGGCCGGGGCCCTGGCCGAGGACGGGCCCGGGGGAGCGGACCGGTTGCCCGGGCCCGGGCGCGGGCCTGGAGCAGGGGCTGCCGTCAGCCTGGATGGCCCTGGGGCAGCCGCGTGAAATCCCTGCTCAACCTTGCATTGACCCTGGTGTTGACCCTGGCGGTGGCCCTGGGCCTGGTGCTGGCTCCCGTCGCCGGGTCCCGGGGTGGGGCGGGCTGGCCAGGGGCGGGGGCAGCCGAGGCCGCACCGGGCCTCTGCGTGGGCCCGATCTGTGCCGACGAGATCAGCCGCAGCAGCCAGTTCCCCTGGCAGTTGCGCCTGCGGCTCAGCGACCAGCGGTCCCAGCGGGAGCGGGTGGTGGTCGACTGCCGCAATGGCGGCATCAGCCCCCTGGCCGGGCCGGTGGAGCGGGGCTTTGCCGGAGCCGTGGTGCGTCGCGCCTGCCGGCTGGCGACGGGGCCCGGGGCGGAGCCGGCCGCCTAACTTGGGCCGATTCGGAGCCCTCCCCCCACCCTGGGCCGATCCCGCCGATGACCCTGCCGCCTGAGGCCTATCTCTGGTTCAAGACCCTCCACATCGTTGGCGTGGTGGTGTGGTTCGCCGGCCTCTTCTATCTGGTGCGGCTGTTCATCTACCACGCTGAGGCAGCGGAGCTGGAGCCACCGCTGCGGGCCGCCTTCGAGCAGCAGTACGGCCTGATGGAGCGGCGCCTCGCCAACATCATCACCACCCCAGGGCTGGTGCTCACCGTGGCCATGGCGATCGGGCTGCTGGTGAGCCAGCCGGCCTGGCTGCACCAGGGCTGGATGCACGCCAAGCTCGGCTTCGTGGTTGCCCTGCTGGCCTATCACCTCTTCTGTTACCGGCTGATGGGCCAGCTCCAGGCCGGCACCTGCAGCTGGGGGCCCAAGCAGCTGCGGGCCCTCAATGAATTGCCCACCCTGCTGCTGGTGGTGGTGGTGATGCTGGTGGTGTTCAAGGGCCAATTCCCCACCGGGGCTGCCACCTGGTTGCAGGTGGGCCTGGTGCTGTTCATGGCCGCTTCGATCCAGTTCTATGCCCGCTGGCGCCGGCTGCGCCAGGAGGCCGAAACCCAGGCCGCCGGTGGCTGATCCCGCCGCCCCGGGGCCAGAAGCCAGCGGCGCCGGGGGGGGATCCCCCAGGGCCAGGCCGCGTGATCAAGCCATCGGCCGCCAGGCCTCCCCTGGCCAGGGCGGCCCTGATCCGGCTGCAATGGCCTCGGGCATGGGGGGCGCCGAGCCCTCCCTGGTGGAGGTGCTCCAGGGTGTCCATGGCGGCAGCTGTCCCGGGGAGCTGAATTTCCACTGCCACACCCTCCATTCCGACGGGTCCCTGGCGCCTGAGCAGCTGGCCGGCCAGGCCGTGGACCTGGGCCTGCGCCACCTGGCGATCACCGACCACCACAGCACCGCCGCCCTGGCACCGGCCCAGCGGAGCCTCGACCGGTTGGCCCTGCAGGGCCAGCCGGTGCCCCGGCTCTGGAGTGGCATCGAGATCAGCTGCCTGCTGGAGGGCTGCCTGGTGCACGTGCTCGGCCTGGACTTCGAGCCCCAGAGCCGCGAGCTGGAGCCCTACCGCCAGGGCCAGGCGCCCGTGGGTGCGGCCCTCAAGGCCGAGGAAGTGGTGAAACGGCTCCATGGGGCCGGGGGCCTGGCCCTGCTGGCCCACCCCGGCCGCTATCGCAAACCCTTCGGGCTGCTGATCGATGCGGCGGCCGCCCTCGGCTTCGATGGGGCCGAGGCTTACTACGACTACGCCATGGCCGAGCGCTGGGCGCCCACGCCCCTGGTCTGTGAGGCGATTGCCCGCCAGTTGCAGAAGTTGGGACTTTTGCGTAGTTGCGGCACCGATACCCACGGGCTGGCGCTGCACGGCCGCTAGGGTTTGACAAGTCTTTCCGCTGCTCGCCGATGGGACTGCTTGATCGTCTGCTGGGTACGAAGTCCTTTAAGGCGGCGCCTGAGGCCGCCAAGCCTGCCGCCAAGCAGCAGGAGGCTGTGTTCCTGGATCCCGATACGGCCAGCTCCCTCGGCAACGTCGATTTCATGCGACGTCCCAATGAGATCCGTCGCACCTTTCCCGGCAATGCCGACAACCCCGGCCTGAAGGAGCGGGTGGATGTGGTGGCCTCCATGGAGGCCCGGGTGGAGCGGATCACCGATGGCATGCCCGGCACGGAAGCCAAGGATTCGGGCGTGGATCTCACCGGGGGCATTCCCAAGCCGGTGAAGAAGACCTTCGCCGAGCGCCTCAGCCCTGCCGAACTGAGCCAGCGGCTCAAGGGTTCGGCCGTGGGGGGCGTGAATGTGCCCGGCGTGGCCGCCACCGGCCGCAAGGCCAGCTCCGACGCCGACCAGCCGGAGATCAGCCGCCAGGGGGCCCGTCCCGGCACCATCGACGCCTTCAAGGGCATGGCCAAGGACATCACCGGCTGAGGCTGCGCCGCGGACAGCGGGGCTGAGGCTCTGCTCGCCTTCGGCCTTGCGTGATTCGCATTCCGGTTATTGACCCTGTATAGGTCCTGCCCGGGCCCTAGTTTCTGGTTTTGGACCCGATCTGAGCCCTGGTGGAGCCCTACCCCTCCACCAGGGCTTCGCTGTCGAGCACCAGCTGGCGCAGCTGATGGAGCTGGATCGGGCTGGCGCCCTGCCAGAGGCCCCGGTGGTGGGATTCGAGCAGCCGTTCGGCCATGTCCCGCAGGGCCCAGGGGTTGGCCCGGCGCAGAAAGGCCAGGGTTTCGGCGTCGCCAAGCCAGCTGTCGCAGATCGCCCCGTAGCTCCAGTCCGGCACCCGGCCGGTGCTGGCGTCATAGGCGAACAGGTAGTCGAGGCTGGCGGCCAACTCAAAGCCGCCCTTGTAGCCATGGGAGCGCATGCCGGCGATCCAGCGGGGGTTGAGCAGGCGCGAGCGCAGCACCTTGTCGAATTCCTTCTCGAGCCGGTGCACCCGCGGGCGCTGCTGGCGCGAATGGTCGGCGAACCAGAGGGCCGGCGCCTGGCCCTGCAGCCGCTCCGCCGCCGCACTCAGGCCCCCCTGGAACTGGTAATAGTCGTCGGAATCGAGCAGGTCGTGCTCCCGGTTGTCCTGGTTGTGCAGCACCACCTGCACGGCGCCCAGCCGTTGTTCCAGGCCGCTGCGATCGGCCACGGCCAGGCCACTGCCCTCATACCGCCAGCCGCTCCAGGCCAGGAAGGCCTCCGCCAGGTCGCCGCGCTCCTCCCAGATGCCGCTGTCAATCAGGCCCTGGAGGCCGGCGCCGTAGGCCCCCGGCGCCGAGCCGAACACGCGCCCGCTCTGGCCCCCCTCGCGCCGGGCGGCAGCCGCCAGGGGGTTGTCCAGCTCCGATTCAGCCAGGGCCGCCACCATCGCCGTGGCCCGGTTGAACCAGGCCACCAGCTGGGGGAAGGCATCGCGGAACAGGCCCGAGATGCGCAGGGTCACATCGACCCGGGGCCGGCCCAGGCTGGCCAGGGGAATGGTTTCTAGGTTCACCATGCGCCGGGTGGGGCCATCCCAGACGGGCCGGATCCCCAGCAGGGCCAGGGCCTGGGCGATGTCCTCGCCGCCATTGCGCATCGTTGCCGTGCCCCAAACCGACAGGGCCAGCTGGCGCAGGGGTTCGCCCTCCTCCTGCAGGTAGAGATCCAGCAACAGCTCGGCGCTGCGGCGACCCAGGTCCCAGGCGGTTTCGCTGGGCAGGCCGCGCAGGTCAACGCTGTAGAAGTTGCGGCCCGTGGGCAGCAGGTCGGGCCGGCCCCGGGTGGGGGCGCCGGAAGGACCGGCAGCAATCCGCCCCCCGGCCACGCCGGTGAGAAAGGCCTGGCGTTCCGCCTGGCCGCAGCGCAACAGGTTGGGCAGCAAAGACCGGCGCACCCGCTCCACCACGGCGGCCGTGGCCGGGCCGGGTGGCACCAGGCCGGTCTCCAGGGCGGGACGCGCCTGGGGGTGATCCGGGTCGGGGAGGGCCCCGGTCCCTGGGCTTGCTGGGTCCAGGCCGGCTCCTGCGCCATCGGATTGCCCGGATTCCGCTGGCGCCTGGTCCAGAACCCCCGCCATCAGGGCCAGGGCCTGGTCCTCCAACCAGGCCACCCCGTCGCCCCGGTGGCGGGCAGCGGCCAGGCCAAGGGCCTTCAGCCGTTGGTGATCAGCAGGGGCCAAGGGCGCCTCCTCCGGATCCGCCCAGGGGTCCAGCTCCAGGCCCAGGTCCAGGGCCAGGGCCTGGGTGAGGCCTGGACCCTCGGCCAGGGGCGCCCGGGCCAGGCAGAGCAGCAATTCCGCCAGGGGCTCAGCCCCGGGCAGCTGGCCATACACGTGCAGGCCGGTGCGGATCTGGGCCTCCTTCAGCTCGCAGAGGTAGCCATCGGCGGCCTGGAGGCGCTGGAGCCGGAGTTCGGCGCTGCTCGGGGCTACGGCGGCGCCATCGGGATCGGTGTAGCGATCGGCCGCCTGCCGCTCAGGTGCTAACTGCAGCTGGCTGAGGCGCTCCAGCAGCTGCTCCTCCAACTGGCCGCTGCGCTCGGCTCCCAGTTCGCAGGCCTGCCAGTACTCATCGAGCAGGGCCTCCAGTTCCAGCAGGGGCCCATGCAGGCCGGCCCGGCCCAGGGGCGGGGTGAGGTGGTCGAGGATCACGGCCTGGCTGCGGCGCTTGGCCTGGGAGCCCTCGCCCGGATCGTTGACGATGAACGGATAGAGATGGGGCATCGGCCCCAGGGCCCATTCCGGGAAGCAACGGGCCGAGAGGCCCAGGCCCTTGCCGGGCAGCCATTCCAGGTTGCCGTGCTTGCCCACATGGCAGACCAGCTGCACCCGGGCCACCTGCCGCAGCCACAGGTAGCGGGCCAGGTAGGCATGGGGCGGCGGCAGGTCGGGGCAGTGGTAGTTGAGGCTGGGATCCCGGTCGTAGCCCCGCTCCGGCTGCAGCAGCAGCCACACCTGGCCGAACTGGAGCCCGGCCACGGGGAAGCCCTGGGCCGTGAGGCTGGGATCGGCCTCGGGGGGGCCCCAGCGCCGCTCCAGGGTCTGGCGCCCGTCCAGGGGCAAGCTGGCGTACCAGGCCTGGTAGGTCTCCAGGGGCAGGTGGGCCAGGGGCGGCCGGTGCTGGCTTTCGGGGTCGTTGGTCTGACCCGCGAGGAGCTGCTGGATCAGGGCGTCGCCATCGGCGGGTAGGGGGCCATCACCCAGCCCGTAGCCCGCCTCGGCCAGCCAATGCAGCAGATTCGTGGCGCTGGCAGGGGTGTCGAGGCCGACGCCATTGGCCAGGCGGCTGTTGCGGGTGGGGTAGTTGGCCAGCACCAGGGCCAGGCGCCGCTGGGGGGCCGGGGTGCGGCGCAGGTCACACCAACGGGCCACCAGCTGGCTCACCCACTCGAGGCGCTCCCGATCGGGCCGGCTCCGGTGCAGGGCCGTGGCCAGGCCGGCATCGCTGCCGCTCACCTCCTTGAAGGCCCCCACCCGTGTTGTGATGCGGCCATCCAGTTCCGGCAGGGCCACCTGCAGGCTCAGGTCGAGGGGCCCCAGGCCGATGGCGCTGGCAACCCAGCTCTCGCGGCCCTGGCTGCTGCAGAGCAGCTGGAACACCGGCACATCCAGTTGCTCCCAGAGGGGCGCCCCCAGCCCGGCCTCCTCGAACTGCACCGACGCAAATGCGGTCGTGCAGACCACGGCCTGCACCGCTTCGCGGCCCAGCAGGTCGGCGACACCGCGCTGCACAGCCGGATCGCGCAGGCCACTCACCCACAGGGCACGGGGCGCCAGGCCCTGCTGCCGCAGGCTGGCCAGCAGGGCCTCCACCAGCTCCAGATCGCCGGCCTGGAGCAAGGCCCGATAGAGCACCACGCCAACCCGGGCGCCCGGCTCGTGGCGCCAGTCATGGGGCAGGGGATCGGCCTGGGGCAGGGCGCTGGGGGGGGCAACCGCCTGGCCGGCCACCAGCCGACAGGCACAGTCGAGCACCGCCGCCAGGTTGCGGGGGCCGCCTTCCCGCAGGCAGCGGCCGATCGCCAGGGCTAGGGCGGGCTCCACCGTGCCCAAATCGGCCAGGGCCTCGGCCTCCTCGGCCGTACCGGCAACCACCATCAACTGGCGATCGGGACTGGCGCCCGCCCAGGCCCGCAGCTGCTCCAGGCCGTAGCTCCAGTGGCCCCGACCCCCGAGCAGGCGCACCAACACCAGCCGCGTCCGGTCCAGGCTGGTGCGGATGTAGTGGTCGATCACGGCAGGATGGGCCAGGGCCTGCAGGTTCAGGCCCCGCACGGCGCCGCCCGAGGGCAGCCCCTGGTCCGCCAGCAGGGCGGCCAGGGCGGCCAGGTCGCTATCGGCGCTGGTGAGCAGCACCACCGGTGCGCCCGGCTGCTCCACAAAGGTGGGCCCCTCCTGGGGACTGGTGCTGCCGGGAACCGCCGCGAGCCGATGCATCGCGCCATCCTGGGACCTGGCTGGCGGAGCCGGGGCTGTCTTGCTTTGGCGCTAACGCTGGCCCTGGCCCAAGCACTCCTGTTCCGCCCTTGGGACCACCTCCTGGGCGGACTGGGCGGTGAGAAGATGCCCACACCCCTTGGGCACCTGGCCATCTGGCCTCGGCGCACGCAACCCCGTTTCCGATCTGATGCATCAATTCCTTCCCTATGCCTGGTTCGGTGGGCGCTGCGTTCCCTTTGCCGACGCCACGATCTCCGTGGCCACCCACGCGCTCCATTACGGCACCGGGGCCTTTGGTGGCATGCGGGCCCTGCCCAATCCCAGTGACCCGCATGAAATCCTGCTGTTCCGGGCCGATCGCCACGCCCGGCGCCTGAGCCAGAGCGCCCGTCTGCTGCTCACCGAGCTGGCGGAAACCACGATCATGGAAGCCATCGTTGAGATCCTGCGGGCGAATCGGCCCAGGACGCCGGTGTATCTGCGGCCGTTCGTTTACACCAGCGACCTGGGCATCGCCCCCCGCCTCCATGACATCGAGACGGATTTTTTGATCTATGGCATCGAATTGGGCGACTATCTCTCGCCTGATGGGGTGAGCTGCCGCATCAGTTCCTGGACCCGCCAGGAAGATCGCTCCCTGCCCCTGCGCGGCAAGATCAGTGGCGCCTACATCACCAGCTCCCTGGCCAAAACCGAGGCGGTCAAGAGTGGCTTCGATGAGGCCCTGCTGCTCAACAGCCGCGGCAAGGTGAGTGAGGCCAGTGGCATGAACCTGTTCATCGTGCGCGATGGCGTGCTGATCACTCCGGGGGTGGATCAGGACATCCTCGAGGGGATCACCCGCGCCAGCGTGCTGGAGGTGGCCCAGGCCATGGGCATCCCCACCCTGGAACGCCCGGTGGACAAAACCGAGCTGTTCGTTGCCGATGAGGTGTTCCTCAGCGGTACCGCCGCCCGGGTCACGCCGGTGCGCCGGGTTGAAAACACCGACATGCCCAGCCACAGGCCCGTGATGGTCGCGATCCGCGACCGGCTGACGGCGATCACCGAAGGCCGCGATCCGGCCTACGACCACTGGGTCACCCGCGTGCGGCTCGACGGCTGATGGCATCCACCCCCACCCAGGCACGGGCGGCCCACCCAGGCCCGGGGCCTACCCCCAATCCAGCCCTCGCCGGCGGCGCCAGCCAGCCCACCCCCCGCATCGGTTTCCTGGAGCGGCTGCACAGCCCAGGACGGCCGGTGCTGGTGTTCGACGGGGCCACGGGCACCTCCCTGCAGCAGATGGACCTCAGCGCCGAGGACTTCGGCGGTCCAGCCCTGGAGGGCTGCAACGAGAACCTGGTGGTGACCCGGCCCGACGTGGTGCAAACGGTCCATCGCCAGTTCCTGGAGGTGGGCTGCGATGTGATCGAAACCGATACCTTCGGCGCGGCCTCGATCGTGCTGGCGGAATACGGCCTGGAGGACCAGGCCTTTGCCCTGAACAAGCGGGCGGCGGAACTGGCCCGGGAGATGGCCGACGCCTTCAGCACCCCGGAGCAGCCCCGCTTTGTGGCGGGCTCCATGGGCCCCACCACCAAATTGCCCACCCTGGGCCACATCGGCTTTGATGTGCTCAAGGAGTCGTACCGCGAGCAGGCTGAAGGCCTGATCGCCGGCGATGTCGATCTCTTCATTGTTGAAACCTGCCAGGACGTGCTGCAGATCAAGGCGGCCCTGCAGGGAATCGAGGAGGCCTTCAGCCGCTGCGGCCAGCGTCGCCCCCTGATGGTGTCGGTGACGATGGAAACCACCGGCACGATGTTGGTGGGATCGGACATCGCCGCTGTGGTGGCGATCCTTGAGCCCTTCCCGATTGATGTGCTGGGGCTCAACTGCGCCACCGGACCGGAGCAGATGAAGGAACACGTGCGCTACCTGAGTGAGCACTGTCCCTTTGTGATCAGCTGCATCCCCAATGCGGGTTTGCCAGAAAATATTGGTGGTGTGGCCCACTACCGGCTCACCCCAATCGCCATGAAGATGCAGCTGATGCACTTTGTGGAAGATCTGGGCGTGCAGGTGATCGGTGGCTGCTGCGGCACCACTCCTGCCCACATCGGCGCCCTGGCCGAACTCGCCAAGGAGCTCAAACCGGCAGAGCGCCAGGTGCGCCGACCGGAACTGCAACGGCAACGGCCCGCCCTCCACTACGAGCCGGGTCTGGCGTCGATCTATGGGGTCACGCCCTATCACCAGGACCAGTCGTTCCTGATCATCGGCGAGCGGCTCAATGCCAGCGGCTCGAAAAAAGTGCGCGACCTGCTCAGCGTCGAAGACTGGGATGGGCTGGTGGCCCTGGCCCGGGGCCAGGTCAAGGAGAACGCCCATGTGCTCGATGTCAATGTTGATTATGTGGGACGTGATGGCGAAAAAGATATGCATGAGCTGGTTAGCCGGCTCGTCACCAATGTGAATCTGCCCCTGATGCTCGATTCCACCGAGTGGCAGAAGATGGAGGCGGGATTGAAGGTGGCCGGCGGCAAGTGCATCCTCAACTCCACCAACTACGAAGATGGTGATGAGCGCTTCTTCAAGGTCCTGGAATTGGCCCGGGCCTACGGCGCCGGCGTGGTGATCGGCACGATCGATGAGGAGGGAATGGCACGCACGGCTGAACGCAAGGTAGCGATTGCCAAGCGGGCCTACCGCGATGCCCTCGAGTTCGGCATTCCCGCCCACGAACTCTTTTACGACCCCCTGGCCCTGCCGATCTCAACCGGCATCGAAGAGGATCGCAACAATGGGGCTGCCACTTTGGCAGCGATTGAACAGATCCGCCGCGACTTACCCGGCGTGCATGTGGTGCTGGGGGTGAGCAATGTGAGCTTTGGCCTGTCGCCTGCGGCCCGGATTGTGCTCAATTCCGTGTTCCTCAGTGATTGCGTTCAAGCGGGCCTCGATGCGGCGATCATCAGCCCGGCCAAGATCCTGCCCCTGGCCAAAATCCTTGACGACCACCAACAGATCTGCCGCGATCTGATCTACGACCGGCGCCGTTTTGATGGGCCGCTCTGCAGTTACGACCCGCTCACCGAGCTGACCAAGCTGTTTGAAGGGGTCAGTGCCAAGCAGGCGCGGGAATCGGGTCCCTCCCTGGCCGATCTGCCGGTGGAAGAGCGGCTCAAGCAGCACATCATCGATGGCGAACGCATCGGCCTGGAAGCCGCGCTGCAGGAAGCCCTGGTCAACCATGCGCCGCTCACGATCATCAACACCTTTCTGCTGGATGGCATGAAGGTGGTGGGTGAGCTGTTTGGCTCGGGCCAGATGCAGCTGCCCTTTGTTCTTCAAAGCGCCGAAACGATGAAGGCCGCCGTGGCCTTCCTCGAACCGTTGATGGAACGGGCCGAGGGAGAAAGCAGCGCCAAGGCCAAGTTCCTGATTGCCACCGTGAAGGGCGACGTTCACGACATCGGCAAGAACCTGGTGGATATCATTCTCACCAATAATGGCTACGAGGTGATCAACCTGGGCATCAAGCAGCCCGTTGAGGCGATCATCGAAGCCCAGAAACTGCACCAGGCCGATTGCATTGCCCTCAGTGGCCTGCTGGTGAAATCCACGGCCTTCATGAAGGACAATCTCCAGGCCTTCAATGAGGCCGGCATCGCTGTGCCGGTGATTTTGGGCGGTGCCGCCCTGACGCCGCGCTTTGTCAACACCGACTGCCGCCAGGTGTACCGGGGCCAGGTGATCTACGGCCGCGATGCCTTTGCCGATCTGCGCTTCATGGACGCCTACGTGGCCGCCCGGGCCGAGGGAACCTGGGACGACGGCCAGGGCTTCCTGGCGGGAGCACCCGAGGGCCTGGGCCTCGGCCCTGGGCCGGCCGTGGCTGATGGGCCAGCCCCAGAACCGGCCAGCCCCGAAGCCAGTGGGGACCCAGCCGCTGCCGGCGTCCCTGCCACCCCGCTGGCCCCTGGCGCGGCCGACACCAGCCGCTCCGCCGCCGTGCCCGAGGAGCCGGCCCTCACTCCCCCCTTCTGGGGCAGCCGCATCCTCACGGAGGCCGAGATCGACCTGGCCGAGGTGTTCCCCTACCTCGATCGCAATGCCCTGTTTGCCGGCCAGTGGCAACTGCGCAAGACCCAGCAGCAAAGTCGCCCCGACTACGAGGCGATGCTGGCCGAAAAGGCCGAGCCGGTGCTGCAGCACTGGCTGGAGCGCTGCCTGGCCGAGGGCCTGCTCACCCCCCGGGTGGCCTATGGCTACTTCCCCTGCGGCCGCAGCGGCAACGCCCTGGTGGTGTTTGGGGCGCCTGGGGCGGCGGCTGCCGATGGCCCGCCGGCACCAGCCCCCAGGCAGCTGGGCCGCTTCCTGTTGCCGCGGCAACGCTCCGGCAACCGCTACTGCATTGCCGACTTCTACCGCGACCTGGTCAGCGATCCCGGCGCCAGCCAGGCCGGGGAGGCCAGCGACCCCGCTTGGGGACCCGCCGACGTGCTGCCGATGCAGGCCGTCACCATGGGTGAACGGGCCACCCGGGTTGCCCAGGAGCTGTTCAAGGCCGATCGCTACAGCGACTACCTCTACTTCCATGGGCTTGCCGTGCAGATGGCCGAAGCCCTGGCCGAATGGACCCACGCCCGCATCCGCCGCGAGCTCGGCTTCGGCGCCAGTGAGCCAGCTGAGCTGCGCGATGTCCTCGCCCAGCGCTACCGGGGCAGCCGCTATTCGTTTGGCTATCCGGCCTGCCCGAATGTGGCCGACTCGCGTCAACAGCTGGCCTGGCTGGGGGCTGGGCGGATCGGCCTGCGCATGGATGAGAGCGACCAGCTCGAGCCGGAACAGAGCACCACAGCCCTGGTGGCCCTGCACAGCCAGGCCCGCTACTTCAGCGCCTGAGGGACAGTCCTCGCGGCCCATCGACCAGGCCAGCCTGGGGCTGGGCCAGCCACGGACCGAGGCCATCCCTACGGCAGCCATGGCAGGCTCGGGGGGCCCTTCTCCCCATCCCCGCACACCATGGCCATTGCCGGTCCCGGAGGCGTTGATGACGCCATTGCCGCAGGTCTTGACCTGGACGGTTCGCCCATCCCCGCGGCGATGCTGAGCCTCTACAACGAGGTGATGGAGCTGGAGAGCCGCCGGGCCCGCAGTGGCGTCACCAAGTCCATGCGCAACCGCATCGTCAAGACCGGCTCCAAGCACCTCGACCAGGCCACCCTGGACGCCCGTCTGCAGGAGGCTGGCTTGGAGGGCCTCAAGGCCAAGGAGATCGCCTTCTTCTACAACTGATCCCCCGCTGAGCCTCCCCTCAGTCTTCGCTGAGCCGTCGGGCCGCCGGTCTCGGGGGCCCCTGCGGTTTCAGATCCGTGGGCTCCTGCCGGCGCCTGTGGTTTCCCCGGCCCTGGGGCCGGACCGGGGAGTGATGGCCTTTTGCGACAGCCCAGAGATCTGGGCCGTAGGCCCATTCGTCTGTCGTTCGCCGCCTTAGCCGATTGAGCGGTGGCAAGCCGGGCCCCGATAGGGGCCCTGATCACAACAAATCCGAAACAAACACGCTCAGGTTGGCCAGGATGTCCTGATCCAGGCCTGACCCGCTCCGGGGGCCGAGATGGGGTCCCATCCCCCGGTCCCACTCACAGGCAGATCTGCTCCAGGGTGTCGATCACCTCCTGCTGAAACTCCTCCAGGTCGGTGGAGTCGCTGAGGTCAATCCCCTCACCAGCCGCGTTCTGACTCAGTTCCTGGAAGTGGAAGGCGCCTTCGCCATTGGCCAGGAATTCCATGGCGGAGGTTTCACCACTCTCTTTGAAGGCGTCACACAAGGCCATGAAGGCCGCGTCTTCGGTGAAGTCCCAGCTCATTTAGGGGGGTCTGCTGAATGACCTTTAACGCGCTCCCCCCCGAATCCGTCAACCTCTTGGCGAGAATTTGTGCCAGACCTTCGCCAGAATCGGTTCGATCCGGGCGTTGCCCGCCCGCCGAAGCCATGCGCCCAGCCCCCGACCCCAGCCCTGCTGCCCTCAACGTCCTCGGCCAACCGCTGGCGATCTGTAGCTGTGAGCCGCTCACCGGCTGGTACCGCGATGGCAGCTGCCGCACCGATGCCCAGGATCAGGGAATGCACACGGTCTGCTGCATCGTCAGCGAGGCCTTCCTCACCTACAGCCGCGCCCAGGGCAACGACCTCTCCTCGCCGGTGCTGGCCTTCGGCTTTCCCGGCCTCAAGGCCGGCGACCACTGGTGCCTCTGCGCCCGCCGCTGGTTGCAGGCCTACGAGGACGGCATGGCGCCCCCAGTGCGGTTGGAGGCCTGTGAGCAGAGCACCCTGGCTGTGATTCCCCTGGAGGTGCTCCAGGAGCATGCGGCGCCCGCTGGCGGCGATCCTGATGCCGCATGATGCCCCGATGGGCCAGCTCCGCATCGGCATCTTGGGTCTGGGCGCCTGGGGCGCCACCTTGGCCGCCCTCTGGCGCGACCGGGGCCATCGGGTTGCGGGCTGGAGCCGCCGCGATGGTGGCGATCCAAGGGCCCTGCTCAACGGCCACGACCTGATCGTGGCGGCGGTGTCGATGGCCGGCGTTCCCGCCCTGGCCGGCCAGCTTGCCCGCCAGTGGCCGGCCGGGCTGCCCCTGGTCAGCTGCAGCAAGGGCATCGACCTCCAGCAGGGCTGCACCGCTTCGGGCCTCTGGCAGCGGGCCAACCCCGCCATCCCCCTGCTGGTGCTCAGTGGCCCCAACCTGGCCAGCGAACTGGCCCAGGGGCTGCCCGCCGCCAGCGTGCTGGCCTCCTGCCATGGCGATCTGGCCCGGGAGCTTCAGCATGGCCTCAGTTCCGAGCGCCTGCGGCTTTACACCAGCCCCGATCCGATCGGCACCGAGGTGGCGGGCGCTCTCAAGAACGTGATGGCCGTTGCGGCCGGCGTCAGCGATGGACTGGGCCTGGGGGCCAATGCCAAGGCCTCCCTGCTCTGCCGTGGCTTGGTGGAGATGGGCCTGGTGCTGGCTGAACTTGGCGGCCATCCCAGCAGCCTGTACGGCCTGGCCGGATTGGGCGACCTGCTGGCCACCGCCACCAGCCCCCTGAGCCGCAACTACCGCTTTGGCCTGCTGCTGGCCGAGGGCCTGGGCAGCGCCGCGGCAATCGAGCGGATCGGAGCCACGGTGGAAGGGGTGCCAACGGCCCGGGCCGTGGTGCAGCTGGCCGGCCAACGGGGCTGGAACCTGCCGATCAGCGCCGAGGTGCTCGGTCTCGTCGATGGACACACCAGTCCGGCGGCAGCGGTGAGGCGCCTGATGGAACGCCAGTTGCGCGATGAACGCCTGCCTGATCTGGCCCCATCCCCTGCCGGGGCGGTCGCCGCCAGCCCCACGCCATGACCGGCTCGCTCCAGGCGGCCCTGGTGGAGGCCTTTGCCGAGGCGCCCCTGGGCGGCAATGGGGCCGGGGTGGTGCTGCTGCAGGAGCCGGCATCGGCGGCCTGGATGCAGGCCATGGCGGCCCGGCTGCAGCAGTCGGAAACGGCCTTCCTCTGGCGCCCTGACGATGGGGCCTGGCGCCTGCGTTGGTTCACCCCCAGCTGTGAGGTGCCCCTGTGCGGCCACGCCACCCTGGCGGCGGTGCTGGCCCTGGGACAGTGGGGCCAGCTGGCCGTTGGCCAGGAGCTGGCCCTGCACAGCCGCAGTGGCCCCCTGGCCGTCCGCCTGGAGGGCCTCAATCCCGCTAGTGCCCGGATCGTGCTGCCCAGTTCCGGCCTGGAGCCCCAGGCCTGTCCGGCCTACCTCACGGCCCTGCTGGGGGAGCCTCCCGAGGCGTACTGGGGGTCGCCCCTGGGCTACCGGGTGGCCCTGATGGCGGATCGCTTCCCCCTGGCGGCCCTGCCCCTGCCTTCGGCCCAGCTGCAGGGCCAGGACCGCCAGGGCCTTGTGGTGATGCAAGCCCTGGCCCCTGCCGATGCCGCCGCCGCACCCTTAGCAGCGACGGGCTTGCCCCCTGCCCAGGTGCTGGGCCGGCCAGCCGATTACCAACTGCGCTTCTTCGCCCCCGGCCTGGGGATTGCTGAAGATCCGGTCACGGGGTCCGCCCATGCCCTGGTGGCGCCCTACTGGCTGCACCGGCTGGACATGTCGTCCGTGGTCGGCTGGCAGCCCTCCCCCTCCCCCGGGGGCATGGTCTGCGCCGCCGCTGGTGCTGAGCGCATCGCCTTGACAGGCAGGGGGCACCTGCTCTGGGATGGGTCGGTTGTGGGCGGCAGCGGGTCTCCGGACCAGGCCGGTTGGTCTGTTTGTGATCCCTGACGATGGCAGCTGCACCGCCGCTTCCCCTCAAGTCGTTGTTGCTGGGCCTGCCCCTGGGACTGGGGGCCCTGGCCATCGGCTTTGCCGCTGAGGGCCTGATCCCGGCGCCCACCCGCCTCAACGCCACCCTGGTGTCGGCCCTGCAGGAGGCGCCGCCGGCGGCCAGGAGCGTGCGCGCCGATGCCCGCGAGGATCTGCAGGGGGTGGCCTCCCAACGGCTCGGCTCCGCCCAGGGTCTGGCCCGCCTGAGCCCGCCGCAGTTGGTCGGGCCCCAGGCGGGTCCCCCCCCGAACCTGGAGATCCGCATCGCCTTGCAGACCCTTCCGGCGGACCTGCAACTCGGCAGCACCGGCCACTGGTGGCTGCGCAGCCGCGATGGCCGGGTGCTGGAGCAGGGCGGACCCGGCCAGACCCTGGCGCTCCAGGGATCGGCCTCCCTGGGCCAGCCGGAGCTGTGGCTGGAGCCCGCCCGCGGCCAGGCGGTGCTGGTCAATGGCCAGGCCTACTCCGGTCGCCTGCGCCTGCTGCAGCAGGGCTCGGGCCTGCTCGTGGTCAATCACCTGCCCCTGGAGGACTACATCGCCTCGGTGGTGGGCTCGGAAATGCCCAGCGGCTGGAACCTGGAGGCCCTGAAGGCCCAGGCCGTGGCGGCCCGCTCCTACGCCCTGGCCCACATGGCCCGGCCCGCCAGCCAGCACTGGCATCTGGGCAACACCACCCGCTGGCAGGCCTACCGCGGCCTGGACGCGGTGAATGGCCGTACCCGCACGGCCACGGCCGCCACGGCGGGCCTGATCCTCAGCTACCAGGGCGGCATTGTCGAAAGCCTCTATGCGGCCAACAGCCAGATCAGCTGGGAAGCCCACCGCAACCTGGGGGCCAGCATGAGCCAGGAAGGGGCCAACAGCCTGGCCAACCAGGGCCAGGCCTATCCCCAGATCCTGGGCCACTACTACCAGGGGGCCTCCCTGGCCCGCCTCAAGATCGGTGCGAGCTGAACGCTATTGGCAAGAGGCCCTGGCCCGCAGCCAGACGGCGCTCGCCAGCGGCAGCCTGGTGCCCCTCGACACGGAAGTGCTCGACCTGGAGGCGTTCCTCCAATCCCGATCCCCGCAGCGCCCCGAATCGGCGCCCACCGGCCACGACCCCACCGCTGCCCAGCCAGGGCTGTCCGGTTTGCCGTTTCCAGCCCCCCAGTCCTGCCCGCCTGGGCCGGGGGGTGCGTCGGGCGCAACCGGCGATTGGGGTCCCTTTGTGGTGCGACGGCTGCTGTCAGCCACACCCAAACACCTCACCCGGGCAGGCCCCCGCCCCAACCCGTTCCTGCCCTGGGATCCGAACCTGGCCGTGGCGCCCCTGGGCTCCAGCCACCTTCTGCTGCTGAACAAATACCCGGTGCAGGCGGGCCACGTTCTGGTGATCACCCAGCAGTGGCAACCCCAGCAGGGCTGGCTGACTGCCGGCGATTGGCAGGCGGTGGCCGAGGTGGATCGCGATACGGGTGGTCTCTGGTTCTTCAATAGTTCCCCGGCGGCCGGAGCCAGCCAACCGCACCGTCACCTGCAGCTGTTGCCCCGCCCGGCCGGGAGCCCAAGTTGCCCGATGGCCTCCCGGTTCCTGGCCCAACTGGCCGGCCAGCAGGCCCCCTGGCCCTGGGACTACCGCCTGAGCCAGCGCCGTCCCGGTGGGATCTGCGAAGCGCTGCAGGCCCTCTATGAAGACCATGCCCGCTCCCTCGGCCTGGGGGATCCGCTCACGGATCCCCAGCCCCGGCACCCCTACAACCTGCTGTTCGACGATCAGTGGTTCCTCACCGTGCGGCGCCAGCGGGATGATTGGGCCGGCTTTTCGGTGAATGCGCTGGGTTTTGCCGGCTACCTGCTGGTAACGGATCGGGCCGATCTGGACTGGCTGCGGGCCCGGGGTCCCTGGGCCCTGTTGGAAACCGTGGCCAGCAAAGTTCCGTAATTTCACGCTGGCGTCAATCGGCGATTGGGCAGTTCCTGGAAAGGGGAGGTCTGGGCAATGCCCCAGGCCTGCCCCCTTACATCACCCTGTCTTGCCAGTTCATGGCTGCCCTTTCTTTCCCCTTCTCTTCAAGCCCTCGCCCGCAGCAAGCGCTCTCCCCGTCGCCGCTGCTGCAGCACCCCCTCGCCCCAGGTTCCCAAGTCCCAGGTTCCCTCGCCCAGGGGCGCGGCCCCAACCATCGCGTCTCAGTCGACCCAGTTCCCCCCCAACCTGTGTCTCCAGGACGGGGATCCCGCAGAGCTGCCCAGCCCGGGCCAGCCGGCCAACCCCGCCTGGGCAGCGCAGCAAGCGCCCAGGGCTCGCCCGAGGGGGCCGTGGCCGCAACGCCAACCCGGAGGAGCGCAGGGGCCCAGCGGCACCCCGCAGGCAGCCAAGACGTCGGCACCCCCAGTGGCGCTGCTCCCCTGCGCCGGAGCCAGCCAACGGACAAGGACCACCCCCTGAGCCGGAGCCTGCGCATCCAGGCCTGCCTGGCCCTGGTGGAGCCGATTGCCCGCCATTACGCCCGCCTGAGCCGGGAGCAGGCCGATGACCTCACCCAGGTGGGCCTGCTGGGGCTGATGCGCGCCGCCGAACGGTATGTGGCCAGCACGGGATTGCCCTTTGAACCCTTCGCGCGTCAGCACATCCGCGGTGCGATCCTCCACTACCTGCGCGATCAGGCGCCCCTGCTGCGGATTCCGCGCCGGCGCCAGGAGCTGGAGCTACAGCGGCGCCGCTGCACCAACCGCCTGGAGGCGGAAACAGGCCTAGCGCCGGCCCCCGAGGCCGTGCGCCAGGCCATGGGCCTGAGCCAGGCCCAGTGGCAGCGGCTGGAGGCATCCCCCGGCAGCCTGCGCCTGGTGGCCCTCGACGAGGCGGCAGAACCGATGGCCGAGAACGTGGAGAGCGGCGAGCCCGACGATCCCCGCGGCGCCAGGGCCATGGCGATGCTGCATCAACTTCCCGCCCAGCAGGCCGAGGCAATCCGGGCCGTGATCCTGGCCGGGCGCAGCCTGCGCCAGGTGGCGGGCGACTGGAATGTCAGTGCCAGCACGGTCCACCGTCAGTTGCACCGGGGCCTGGCGGAGCTCAGGCGTCTCCTGGAGTATCCATCTGACGCCGCAGCGTGCTGATCGTGGCATCGAGGGCCGCGAGCTGGCGCTCCAAGCCCTCCCGCCAGAAGGTGAGCATCCTTAGCTTGCGTTCCTGATGGCGCCGGCGGAAGGATTCGGGTGTGTCCGATTGGGTGCAGCAGCCAAAGGGGGGGATCATGGGAAAATGGTGACAGTTCTGCTGTTCTAGCCAGCCCCTTGGCGCAAGTGCGGTAGTCAACCAGCCCCTGGGCCCAGCCACCAGCCTGGGCCCCGCCCCCCCCAGTCCAGGCCCTTTCAGCCCAGCCACGCCACCTCGGGTCCGGACGATCTCACGCCACTCCAACGACCACCCTGTCGGAGACCGTTGGGACAACCCCTTGGGATCAAACCCTTAAGACCAAGCCCCTGAGACCAACCCCTTGAGACCAAACCGTCCCATAGGTCGCCCGCGGCCGTTGACCCTGGCGCTCCTGGCCGCCCTGGCCCTGGGCGCCGGTCCGGCAGGGGGCTATGTGGCCTTGATGGCTGGCCAACAGGCCCGGCCCCTGGTTGGAACCTTCAACAGCGTGCCGGTCCTCCATTCCAACCAACCGGAAGAAGTGCAGGGGCCCGGCATTTTGGTGAACACCATGCCCGGCCAGGCCTACAGCACGGAAATCAACCAATATCTCGACAATGCCACCTACACATTCAACGGAGAATTTGGCCTCCATATTCACCACAAATACAATCCAGTTGGTTCCGCTTGGAATGGGGCTGCCGGGCGCCGCGAAGAACTCACCTTGGCCGCGATACTCATCAATCCCAGCGATCAACCCCTCACGATTCAATTTGACCAGGGATCAGTTCGCAACAGTTTTGATGCGCCCTATCTGCCCAATAATTTAATGGGGGTGAAGCCCCTGGGTCCCCGGCCCTGGAACACAGGTCCTGGCGATGCCACCGCGATTGCGATGTTGCGCGGCAAGCTTGATGCCAATCTGCCGGATCGGATTGTGATCCCGCCCCGGGGCCGCAGCCTGCTCTTCCAGACCCAGCTGCCCGCCAATGGCATCGCCAACGGCCTGCTGCGGGGCCGCACTGATGGGCCCCTGCAGGTGGCCGTTGTTGCGGCCCGCCAACCCCGCGATGAGACTGATGTGCTCGCCGTTCTCGATCGGGGCCAGCTGGCTCCCGGGCGCACTTACCTGCGGCGTTTACGGGAAATTGAAGCCGGCTATGTGTTCTCGCGGGTGGCTGGTGTCGCCATCGGCGACAGCTACAAGGCTTCCCTCAGCTACGACCTCAGTGACGGGCCCCTGCATGTGCCCCTCACCAGTACGGTGCGGCACAACTTTGGTACGGATGAGGTCCAGGTGAATCCCCTGGCCAGCCGCATGGTGGATTCCTCCCTGAATAACGTGGGGACCTACGGGGTACGTTTTGACATCACCCTCAACCTGAAGGGCAGTGGTCCGTACGAGCTGGTTCTGAGCCATCCCAGCCCCAATGGCCGCAGCTTCACCGCCTTTCGTGGCTCGATCGGCATCACCACCGAGAGCGGCTATCGCGAGGTGCACGTGGGCCTGCGCTCCGGCGAAAGTCTCAGCCTCACCCCCTTGGACTTAAATGCCGGCCAGGTCAATCCGGTGCGCATCAGCCTGGTGTACCCAGCCGATGCCACCCCTGGGCACCTGCTCAGCGTGGTGCCCAGCTCCCAGCTGGCCCGGGTCCAGGAGCAACTCAAACAGATGGCCCTGGCCCAGAGCCGTGCCCCACGGCCCGTCGCCAAACCCAGTCAGCCGCCCCTACCCGCCCTGGCCCTCGACCCCCTCGCCGGGGACGGCCCCCTCTCCATCGGCGCAAGTGCGCCCCAATCCGCCCCGGCAAGCAGGGCCGGCGAACGGGACAACGGCCGTGCCGCCCCGCTCGCCCCTGGCCCGAGGGCGCTGGCCCCAGCCAGCCAGCCAGCCCAGACCACGGCGATGCTTCCCCCCGCTTCAGCGTCTGGCCCGTCCCTCGGGGCTGGGCAATCGCCCCAGAGTCAGAAGCCTGCCCAGGCAACTGCCCATCCCCTGGCCCACCACACGGCGGTGGCGGCGAAACCCAGGCCCAAAACTCCGCTGGCCCCCGTTGCCCCAGCCGCAACGTCGGCCAAGGCGCCAGTGCCGACCAAACCGAAGCCCCTGGTGGCCAAGCTGCCCAGCGTTCCCAGCAATCCGGGTGGCCAGGCCCTGCTGGAGCGCCTGACCCTGCAAACCTTGCCTCCCCTGCCCCCTGACGGCCTGACGGCGGTTCCCGGTCCGATCGAATGGCAGGGCCCTGGACCGGTGGTGATCTCACCGGCGCGCATGAGCCAGACCCTGATGGATCGCTACCAGCAGGCCCTGGAGAACCAGCAACTGGTGATCAAATCCCTTGGCGGCCGATAGGCTGCAGCGGTCAGGACGTCCCCGTGGTCGAGAAGAGTGACCAGACCCGGCGGCGCATCAGCCTGGAGCTGAGCCAGGAGCTGCTGGATTGGATCGATGGCTTCAAGGCCGAGTGGGGCCTCCGGAGCCGTGGCGACATTCTTGAGCGCCTGCTCGAACCCTTTGTGCAGGGGGACAGCGCCGAAGAGGATGGCGACCCCGAACCCGAGCCCGCCGGCAGCCTCAACGAGACCGGCGCCATCATCCTCATCAATCGTGAACTGGTCTCATGGCAAGACCAGCAGCAAGACTCAGATGAGTTACTTGAGATAGATCGGCATCCTGCAGCGGCGGGCCCGGGTTCCAAGTGCATCCCAAAACGTCCCAGCGGTGGGGGGATTGACCTGCCTGGCTTTGTCCGCCGCCAGTCGGTGCAACTCAAGCGCAGCCTGCAGCTGCCCAGCCCCGGACCCAACCAGGCCCTCCAGGGGGTGGAGCTGATCGATGGCCCTTCAATCGACGAGGCCCTCGGCGTCGCCCGGGACCATTGGCTTGATCTCTACGGCCAGCCGGCAACCGAGGCGGTGCTGGAGGCGGCCATGGTCTGGATGGCCCAGGAGGTCTGGCCCCAGGCCGAACAAAGCGAAGGACGCCCCTTCACCTGGTCGTTGCTGGTGCAGGTGATCCAGGGGGTGGCCCCCAGCTGGCCCTTAGGCGGGGCCAGCTTTGATCGGGTGATCGTGGCGGCCGGGATTCTCGAAGATCCCTTCAGTGGTCGCACCCTGCCCCTGCGCATCCCCACCCTGATCCGTCGCTTCGTGCAGCGCCTGCGCAAACGGCGCAGACACCAATCGTTCCAGGCGATCGACCACACCATGACCGTGCTCGGCGCCCTGAAGCTGCTGAAGATGCCCACCACGCCGGATGTGGCGATCTCGCTGGCCCAGATCCGTGAGGCCTACCGGGAACAGGCCCAGTGCCACCATCCCGACGCCGGCGGCTCCGCCGATGTGATGCGGCGCCTCAACGAGGCCTACCAACTGCTCAAGGAGCTCTACCGCGACAAGCCCTAGGAGCTTGCCGGCAGGTACAGAGCAACCGAGCGGCCGGCGGTGAAGCCAAAGACGGATTGGCCAGCCTCCCCGCGCTGATCGCCAGGGCAGCAAGCGTCAGAACATGCTGAATCTCACGATTCCCTCCCTTGGCTCGGTTGTGGAGCAGGGGGGAAGCGGCCACCTGACGGACCCAAGCACAAGGAATTCGGACATGCCATGGTTCTCACATGAGACCACTTACGGGACCCAGCTCTTGTCCACCATGAGACTACCGGGATCAATATGGGTCTTGCCATGGGGCAACCGCGATTCGCTTGAGATCAGGCATGAGCTCAAGGATCCCAGGTGAGACTTGCCAATGGACTAGTATCTGGTCTTGCATGAGACGATCTGGAATCGATGAAGTGGCTTTTGCGACGTTCGCAAAGGGATGTTGGTTTGCCAGGCCAGACTCCCCCATGACATTGATTGGCAGCCGCCCAGCCCACGGGCCAAGGCACCTTGCCAGGGCCTGGAGCTTGACTGACATGGCCGCAGCAGGGAGAGCTGCAAACCTTTTAATCCCGTCATTTTCAAGGGTGTGCCCCAAGGGGAGTTGTTGTCATGAGCACTCCAAACCAACAGCCAGGGGATTGTTCTAGTTCACAGGGCGGAATCCGTTCCGGCATCAATCCTTCCCACGCGTCGCGTCTGCCGTTCCGGGTCCTGTCCGGCCAATGCTGTCCAATCGCTGTCCAATGCCCCTTGGCTGCCCTGTCCAGTCCGGTTTGGCCAGACTAAAACGCCCTTCACAGCTTGCTTCGCTTCAGCTGCGTACCTGTGGGATACACAGGTACGCAGCGGGGTGGGTTCCACTTTGCTGCCCAGCGTTGGACACCAGCAAGGACGGGCAGGGGCACGGGCGGTTCACGGGGCGTGCCGCATTGTCAGCGCTGTAATCGAATTCCTCGAGCGGGTCCCAGGGGAGATACAGCCGTTGGGGGGTCTGCTGCGCGATTGGATTGGCGCTGCCAACGGCAGGGAGAGCTGCGGCATTCACCAAGGCCAGGGCACGGGACCCGAGACAGACTCTACAAGTATCCAAATTTAGACTCGTCTCTGGACTAGTAGTTGGACACAGGTTGGACGAATGATTTTGGGGCAAGGCTGTTGTGGCCCATGCTCTTGCGACTGGGGTGTCCGCTGCTCCGACCAGGCCTTCCGCCAGGACCCTGGAGAGCCGTCACGCCTCTCATCCAACCGCACTGGAGCGGCTGACACCCCATCAAGAGCACCTGCGTATTCTCGCTGATCTCATTCAAGACCATTGCTGTGTCTAGCTAATGGTCTGCTATGCGTCACGTGAGACACAAGTTCGCCTCCTTGTTGGGTCTCTGTCTGTGGGCGATTCGAGACTGCACGATTAGGTGTCCCAGTCGGTCCTCGCTAGGCCAGTGCTCACTGGCTGAAGCCAGCACCGCCAAGACACTCCCTAGTCCCATTCACCTCATCCTGGACCCGTTACGGGTCTACTAGTCAGACTTGTCTGAGACGTTCGAGTGTGATTGTCAGTGGCGTCAGGGGCTGCCTGGTTCTATGCGGGGCCGATTCTTGGAAAAACAGAAACGACTCGCTCCAAAGCGAATCATCCTGACGATCCTGACGAGAAAAACCGCTACCCAGGGGCCCCGATCCAGCAAGGCCGGAGTTCAGATCCACAGAATCCAGGGTTGAGATCAGCAAGAAGCAGACTGAGTCCTGGTTCAGGTCTTGGATGAGATCAGTGGGCTTCCCAACTCCTGCCCGTCGCGGGCGCCAAGCCGGCGGGGGCGGCGTGGGGTGTCATGGGCAATAAAAAAGGCCCTGGGGGGGCCTTGTAGACTCAGAAAAACACCGTGAATCAATGCTGGGGCTGGAATCAACCAGCCCAAGGAGACGGCTCAGTTGGGCGTTTGCATCCCTTGAATCAGGTAGTCGAAGTAGGGAGAAGCCAAGGAAGCGTCATCGGCGCCCAAGAGCACCAGGGAGGCCTCCTTCAGGCAACGCATCGCCTCCACCATGCCGGGCATGGGCACGCCCAGGCTGTTGTACATCTCCCGGGCACCGACCAAGCCGATCTGCTGGATCATTTCGGTGCTGCCGGCAAGCACCCCGTAGGTGACCAGGCGCAGATACCAACTGAAATCGCGCAGACACTGGGCCCGTTGCTTTTGACCGTAGGCATTGCCGCCGGGGGCCACGTAGTCGGGCTTGCGGCTGAACAGCTGGCGCGCCGCCTCATCGACGATCTTGCGTTCGTTGTCCGTGAGAGCCCGCACCACCCGCAGGCGGCTGCCGCCTGCTGCGAGGAACTCGACCATGGACCGCAGTTCGCCGCCGGTCGGGTAACGCAGCTGATCATCTGCCTGAAGGATCAGATCCCGAACGACGCTCATCCGATAGCACCATGCGCTGTGGAATTGTATCCAGCCTTTTGCCGGAACCCGGCCAAGTGCTGAGAGGTGTTACGCACCGATAGGGTCAGGACATGGTCCATCCCCCCTCCGCCGCCGCACCGATCGGTCGCAGCGGCGATCGCTTTGAACTTGAGATCACCGACCTGGGCCATGACGGCCAGGGGGTCGGCCGCTGGCAGGAGCGGGTGGTGTTCGTGCCGGGAGCCCTGCCCCAGGAACGGGTGGCCGTGGTGGTGCGCCGGGTCCAGAAGCGGCACCTTGAGGCCGAACTCCAGGCCGTGCTGGTGCCCTCACCGCTGCGGCGCCGGCCCCCCTGCATCCTGGCCGAGCGCTGCGGTGGCTGCAGCCTCCAGCATTGGCAGGACAGGGCCCAGGCCAGCTGGAAGGGGCAGCTGGTCGAGCAGGCCCTGCGTCGCATCGGCGGTCTCACCTGTTCCGTCGAGCCCCTGCTGCCGCCCGAGACCACCTTGGGGTACCGCAACCGGGCCACGATCCCCCTGGAACGCCGCGAGGGTGATGGCCAGCTCCGGGCTGGCTACTACCGCCGCGGCAGCCATCGGATCGTCAATCTCAACCGCTGCCCGGTGCTCGATCCCCGCATCGATGCCCTGATCGCCCCGCTCAAGGCCGACCTGGAGGCCAGCGACTGGCCCGTGGATGTCCACCTGGAGCAGGAGGGCGGTCTGCGTCACCTGGCCCTGCGGGTTGGCCACCACAGCGGCGAGATCCTGATCACCCTGATCAGCAGCCACGCTGACCTCGATGGCCTGGAGGCCATGGCCGCCCACTGGCTGGAGCGCTGGCCCGCGGTGGTGGGGGTTTGTCTCAACCTCCAACCCGAGGCCAGCAATCGGTTAATGGGCCCCCAGACCCGCGTGCTGGCGGGTCGGGGATTCGTGCGCGAACGGTTTGCCGGCATCGGCCTCAGCATCGCTGCTGACACCTTTTTCCAGGTCAACACCGTGGAGGCCGAGCGGCTTGTGCCCCTGTTGCTGGCGGCCCTCGGGCCCCTGGAGGGACAGACGTTGGTGGATGCCTACTGCGGCATCGGCACCTTCAGTCTCCCGCTGGCGGCGGCTGGCGCCACGGTTCTGGGGCTGGAGAGCCACCCGGGGTCCGTCGCCCAGGCCCGGGCCAATGCCACAGCCAATGGGCTGGAGCGGGCCAGCTTTGAACAGGCCGATGTGGAGGCCACCCTGGTGGAGCGGCTCACTGGCATCGATGGGCTGCTGCTGGACCCACCGCGCAAGGGTCTGCCTTCAGGGGTTTGCGCCGCCATTGCCGCCCACGCTCCGGCCACGGTGGCTTACATCAGTTGCAATCCGGCCACCCTGGCCCGGGATCTGGCCCTCTTAACCCAGGGCGGCAGCCTGGCGGTGCAGCGGGTCCAGCCGATTGATTTCTTCCCCCAGACCAGCCATGTGGAGACCCTGGCCGTGTTGAAACAGGGTTAGGGGCCGGTCCGCTCGGGTCCCGGCTCGGGACAATCTGGCTTGCACCCCCTCACCCCATGGCGCCTAGCTCCGCAGCTGGGCCTTGAACTGCTTCTCCAGGGCAGAGCGCACGGCCTGGTGGGCTTGCTCCACCTCGGTTTCCGTGAGGGTGCGCTTGGCATCGCGGTAGCGCAGCCGGAAGGCCTGGCTGCAGGAGCCGGCTGCCACCTGGGGGCCCTCGTAGCGGTCGAGCAGGTCGGCCTGCTCGAGCAGGGGTTTGCCGGCCTTGCGGATCGCCGCCAGCAACTGGCCGCAGCTGACGCTGGTGGGAACCACCAGGGCGAGGTCCCGCTCGGAGGCCGGCACGGTGGCGTAGGGCGCGAAGGTTGGCTGGAAACGATTGCGGCGGGTGGCGGCCGTCAGTAGGGGAGCCAGCTCCAGTTCAAACAGGTGGGTGGCGTCGGGACAATCGAGGGCCTCGGCCTGGAGCGGATGGAGCTGGCCGAACCAGCCCACCGGACGCCCTTCGATCAGCAGCTGGGCGGATCGCCCTGGATGGAGAAGGGGATGGTCGTGGGGGCTGGCTTGCAGGGGCCGGTCCTCGGCGGGGATGGCGACAGCACTGAGGGCCTGTTGCAGCAGGCCGCGGGCCTGGAAATAGCCGGGTGCGGGGGGCTTGCCGCCCGTGCTCCACAGGTCAGCGGCCCGGCTGCCGCAGACAATCCCGGCCAGGCGCTGGCGTTGGCTGGTGGCCTGGGCCCCGGGGGCGAACACGGTGCCGATCTCAAAGGCCCAGAAGCCGGATCGCCCCGCCTGGAGATTGCGGCGGGCGGCCAGCAGCAGGTCCTCCACCAGGCCATCGCGCAGGTGGCTGTAGTCGGCCAGCAGGGGATTGGCCAGGGGCAGCCTGCTGGAGCTCGCCGCCCCTGGGGCGCCAGCCTCGGCCGCACCTCCGACCAGGCCAGCGCTCAGCACACTGGTGGCTGGTCCCAGCGAGAGATGGCAGGTTTCCTGCAGGCCGGCGGCGGCCAGGGCGCGGCGCAGGCTCCGTTCCACCTGTTGCTCGGCGTTGAGGCCCCCTGGTGCAAGGGGATCGGGCAGATGGCAGGCGAAACGGTCGTAGCCCACCAGCCGGGCCACCTCCTCGATCAGATCCACCTCGCGCAGCAGATCCTGGCTGCGCGATGGCGGCACACGCACGTCCCAGCCCTCGCCCCCATCCCGTTCGCTGAGCTCGCAGCCCAGGGCGGTCAGGGTCTGGATGATCACCCCGTCGTCGAGGTCGTCCAGCTCTCCGGCTTCGCCTTCGGGGCTTTGCACGGGTCCGAGCAGTTGGTGCAGGGCATCGCGGCGCAACATCAGCGGGGCGGGTTTCGCCGCCGGGCGCTGGTGACACCAGCGGCCCTCGACGGTGGCGCCACAGAGTTGTTGCAACAGGGCGACGGCCCGATCGGCCGCCGCCAGGGTCACCTCGGTTGGCAGCCCCTTTTCAAAGCGGCTGCTGGCATCGGTGCGCAGCCCGACGCTGCGGGCGCTGCGCCGCACCGCCTGGGGGGCAAAGACGGCTGCCTCCAGCCAGATCGCCGTGGTGCTGGCGGTGACGGCGCTGTTGGCGCCTCCCATCACCCCAGCCAGGGCGACCGGCCGGTCGGCATAGGTGACGACCAGGGCCTCCTCACTGAGCTGGTGGCCAACGCCATCGAGGGTTTCAAAGGGTTCCTGGCTGCCGGCCTGGCGCAGGCCCATCGCCGTGATCTGGGGCCCGGACCCGGCCGCCGGGACGGGACCCAGGCTGGCCAACCGGTCCGCATCAAAGGCATGCAGGGGCTGGCCGGTTTCGAGCATCACCAGGTTGGTGATGTCCACCACCCCATTGATCGGCCTGAGCCCAGAGCGCTCCAGACGGCTCTGCAACCAGCGCGGTGAAGGACCGATCATCAGGCCGGAGAGGGCAGTGAGGCTGAAGAGGCCGCCGGCTTCGATCGCGCTGAGCGTTTCAGCCGCAAGCGGCAGGGGTTGGGCGGCGATGGCCGGATCGGCCGGCGGCAGGGTCAACGGGGCGCCGGTGAGGGCCGCCACTTCGCGGGCGATGCCCCGCAGGGACAGGCCATCGGGGCGGTTGGCGGTGATCGCCAGCTCCAGCACCTGGTCATCGAGACCAAAGCTGGGGCCGACGGGCGTTCCCAGCTCCGGCACGGTCTCGAGGAGGTCATCGAGAACGGCGATGCCATCTGAGCTGTCAGCCAGGCCCAACTCCTTGAGGGAGCAGATCATGCCGCTGCTGGCGACGCCCCGCAGTTCGGCCGGCTTGATCGTGAGATCAACGGCGGGAAGGGTGGTGCCCACGGTGGCCACGGGCACATGGATGCCGGAGCGCACATTGGCGGCGCCGCACACAATCTGCAGCGGTTCGGCGGCGCCGATCTGCACCCGGCAGACGCTCAGCTTGTCGGCATTGGGGTGGGGTTCGCGCTGCTCCACATAGCCCACCACCACGCCGGCGGCCTGGGCGGCCAGGTCGTCGAGACCGTCCAGCTCGAAGCCAGCCATCGAGAGGCGCTCGCCCAGCTCGGCGGCCGCCAGATCACAGGCCACAAGCTCCCGCAGCCATTGGAGCGAGACCCGCATCGACGTCAATTGGAACAGCCCTGGATCCTAGGCACCGGCCTTGGCAGGACAGGGTCCGGCGACGGGGTAAGGTGTTGCATTGTCATTTGCATCGCAACAGCGGCGCAACGTCCTTATGGCCAAAAACAAGGGCGTCCGGCTCGTCATCACTCTTGAGTGCACCGAATGCCGGTCCAACCCCGCGAAGCGTTCCCCCGGTGTGTCCCGTTACACCACCGAGAAGAACCGCCGCAACACCACCGAGCGGATTGAACTGAAGAAGTTCTGCCCCCACTGCAACAAGTCCACGGTTCACAAGGAAATCAAGTGATCCCCGCCTTGCTGCCCACCCCTTCTTCCGTTCATCCATGACCAGCTCCTTTTTCAAGAAACGCCTGTCGCCGATCAAGCCCGGCGAACCGATCGACTACAAGGATGTTGATCTTCTCAAGAAGTTCATCACCGAGCGCGGCAAGATCCTGGCCCGGCGGCTCACGGGCCTGACGGCCCAGCAACAACGGGACCTCACCAATGCGGTGAAGCGGGCCCGCATCATGGCCCTGCTGCCCTTCGTCAATCCTGAGGGCTGACGCCCTCAGCCGGTTCCTTGCAGAGCGGCGACCTGGTCGGCGTCCAAACCCGTTCAGGTCCCCGCCTGGCCCTCCTGGCCGACCTGCACGGAAGCAAGGCTTCCCTTGTGGTGGGCTTTGAAGCCAAGCCCGATCGCCTGCCCCTGCGGGAGCTTGATCTGATCTCCCCCTTGCCCCCAGGAGCCGCGCCCGCGGCCTCCCTGGGGGCTTTGCCGTGGCAGCTGACGCCCGCTGGCCTCGACGCGGCAACCCCCAGCCGCCGGGACCTGGCCGCCGCCTGGTTACTGCTGGAGGGCGAAGCAGAGCCCCTGACCCTGACGGGCCTGGTGGAGCTGCTGGCTCCGGAGGCAACGGCGGCAGCCCTGGCGGCCTCCTGGCTGCTGTTGCACCAGCAGGATTTTTTCCGTTGGCGCCAGGGCCAGGTGCAGCGCCGCAGCCTCGACGACCTGCGCCAGCTGCGCCGGGACCGCCGCAAGCTGCAGTTGCGGGAGAGCCGGCGCCAGCACTGGCACCAGCTGCTGGCGGCTCGCCAGCCCCTCGCAGCCGACCAGCTGGCCGCAGTCGAGGCGGAGCAACGGGCGGAGCTGGAGGCCCTCCAGGACCTGGCCCATGGCGAAGCGGCAGCGCCCCCGGGTGGGGAGCTGCGCCAGAGTCTCCAGGCGGCCGGTTGTGGGGCCAGCAGCGGCGAGATCCGTCGCCTGCTCAGCGATCTGGGCCTCTGGGACGCCCATCGCCTCCCCAGCCTGGCTGGCACCACCTGGTCAGCCGGATTTGATCCGGCCCTGCTGGCTGAGGCGGCTGCCCTGGCGGCCCGCGCCGAGGACCTGTGGCCTGGCGACGCCGAACGGGTCGATCTCACGGGTCTCAAGACCGTGACGATCGATGACGCCGACACCCGCGAAATCGATGACGCCCTGTCCCTGGAACCCTGCTCGGCTGGGGATGGCATCGGCTCGATCGCTCAGGGTTCTGCGCCCGCACCGGGATCCGGATCCCCGGGAACGGATCAGCAGGCCGGCAGCGGCGAGACGGGTTGGCGCCTGTGGATCCATGTGGCCGACCCGGGCCGGCTGGTGGCCGCCGGTTCCCCCCTGGATCAGGAGGCCCTGCGGCGGGCCAGCAGCCTCTACCTGGCGGGGGGCAGCGTGCCGATGTTTCCACCGGCCCTCTCGGAGGGGCCCCTCAGCCTGCGCCAGGGCCATCGCTGTGCGGCCTGGAGCCTGGCCGTGGAGCTCGATGGCGCCGGCGCCGTGGTCAGCCACCGGCTGCTGCGCTCCTGGATCCGCCCCCGCTACCGGCTCACCTACGACGATGCCGATGAGCTGATCGAGCTGGCGCCGCCTCCCGATCGCGACCTGGCCATCCTTGATGGACTGTTGACGCTCAGGCGCCAGTGGCGCCGGGCCCAGGGGGCCCTGCAGCTGGATCAGAGCGAGGGCCGCATCCGCCAGCAGAACGGACAGCCCGAGCTGGAGGTGGTGGAGCCTTCCGCCTCGCGCCTGCTGGTGGCAGAGGCGATGATCCTGGCTGGAGCGGTGGTGGGGGAGCAGGGCGCCCGAACCGGCCTGGCCCTGCCCTATCGCAGCCAACCCCAGTGCAGCTTGCCGTCCGAGCAGGAGTTGCTGGCCTTGCCCCCCGGTCCCGTGCGCCATGCGGCCCTGCGCAAGGGGCTCAGTCGCGGGGTCACAGCCGCCCAGCCGGAGCCCCATTTCAGCCTGGGCCTGGCGGCCTACGTGCAGATCACCTCGCCGATCCGCCGCTACGGCGACCTGATTGCCCAACGCCAGCTGGCAGCCCAGGCCAGCGGGGAACCCCCGATCCCTGCGGAGGGCATCAGCGCCCTGCTGGAGCAGCTGGACCTGGCCCTGCGCCAGGGGATCCAGATCAGCCGCGAAGACCAGCGCCACTGGCAACAGGTCTGGTTTGAAGCCCACCGCCAGCAGAGCTTCGACGGGCTGTTTCTGCGCTGGCTCAAACCCCAGGACGGCCTGGCCCTGGTGCGCCTTGAGGCCCTGGCCCTGGAGCTGCCCGTGATCGTGCGCGAGGCCTGTGACCCGGGCGACGGCCTGGTGGTGAAGGTGCGTGACGTGGATCCGTTCGCCGACCTGCTGCGGCTCACGGGCCAACGCAGCAGCGGTCCCCGCGGGCAGGGCCGGGATTAACCCCGGGGGCGCTGTCCATCCCGGGGTCCGGACTGCAGGATCCAGCCGCTGGCAACCTGCCTGCGGGACCCCCATCAGCGCCCAGCCCCCGAGGGGCGTCAACGGGCCAGCCGAGACACCCGCAGCCAGGGCCCCCAGGGGTTGAGACAGCCGATCAATTCCACGTCCCTGGGCTGGTCCAGAGTCGCCAGCCAGTGGTGCAGGGCCGGCTCCAGGGTGATCAGGGGCCAGCGACCGGCGCCCGTGCTGAAGCTGAAGCCGCCACTGCCATCCGGGCTGACCCAGCCCTGCCAGAGCGACTCCAGCGGTTCGGAGCAGCCGTTTTGGGGCCGGGGCAGGGCAGCATCGGCAAAGCGGCCGTTGCTGCCCATCAGGGACGGATCATCCAGCACGCGCCGCTGGCGCTCGGCCCAGCGGGGATGGTGCCAGGGCGTATCCCAGAGGGGAACGGGGCCCGCAGCGGCCAGGGGATCGCTGATCAGGGCCTCCTGCAGCTGGCGCACCGGCAGCTGGGCTGGGGGGAGCTGCTCCCGCCAGCAGAGGGCTGCCGCCAGGCCGGCCGCCTGGCCGATGTTGAGGATCAGGGGCTGGAGCCGGGTGGCCCCATTGGCCATGTGGCTGCAACTGAAGCATTTATCCGCCGCCAGCAGGTTGTCGATGCCGGCACTGACCAGGGCGCCATAGGGAATGGTGAAGGGCGTGCCACTCCAGCGCCCCCCCCAGCGGCAGCTCTTGGCGGCCAGGGGCCAGTCCGGCCCGGGATAGTGGTGGTCGTTGGCGTAGTTGCCCACGGCGATCGACGTGATGGCGCCCTGGCCATCTCGGGGGAGCGGGCCGATGGTTTCGCCGGGCCCCAGGGGAAGCAGCTGCTGCTCGATCACCACCTCCAGGCCCACCAGCCGGCGGCCCTCTCGCCAGTAGGGCATCAGGGCCAGGGATCCGCTCCCGGTGAGACGGCTGCTGGCCAGGGGATCCTGGGCCTCGGGAAAGGCCTGGCCTGGTTGCAACCAGCCGTTGGTGGCATCCCCCAACTGGTCGAGGAAGGCCAGGCTGTGTACCTGCATGTGGGCCAGCAGGGCGCTGTGTTCGCGGGAGTGGGGCTGGAAGGCTGCGCCCAGACCCTGGTGCCAGTCATTGCCCTGCAGGGGCCAGTTGAGCATCACCAGCCCGCCTGGCAGGCGGCCGTAACTGAGAGTGCGCTCCAGGCCGAAGGCCTCGCTGGCGCCGGCAAAGGGCGGCGCCAGGGGAGCGCCGGGCGGGCAGGGCCCTTCCCCTAGCTGGCCCATCACCACCCAGGTGGGCGATTGCACCAGCTGGCTGGGGAAAAAGGCCTGGCCCGCCAGGTCCTGCAGCGGGGGGGCACTTGGCTCCCCCCAGGTCTCCCGCGGCTCCCAACCGAGCCGATAGGGGGCCCCCACCAGGGGAAACAACTCGCCGAGATCGCTGCCATCCACCAGCAGATCCAGATCAAGCCGCAGGGCATCACCCTCCCGTTCGATCTCCAGGGCCAGCACCCGGTTGCCCCGCCGTCTGGCAGCAAGCAGCGTCACGCCAGGCCACCAGCGCAGCAACGGCTCGGCCCCCACCCAGCGGCGCAGGATCGCCTCCGCCGTGGCCGGCCGGTAGCCGAAACAACTCACCCAGTTCTGGTCCAGCCCTTCCGGCTCCTGGCGCTGCAGTTCGCGCAGAAGGGCGCCCCAGAGTCCGCTCTGCCAGCAGCTCAGTTCGTTGCCATCGGGGGCGCAGACGCCGGCAGCACTCACCATGCCCCCCAGCCAGGGTCCTGGGGTGAGCAGCAGGGTGGGGGCCCCGGAGCGGGCCGCCTGCAGGGCCGCCGCCACCCCGCCCGTGCCCCCACCCCAGACCACAACGGCGGCGTGTTCCTGGATCAGACCCATGGCAAGCGCAGAACGAACGGAACGGGGGCCCGGGCCCAGGGCGGCGCAGCTGGGGCCCGCGGCCCCCAGGCGCTACCGGGATGGCTTGGATCTAGCAGGGGGCTGGCGCCCGTCTTTGCCATGGCGGCGACAGGGACCCCTGCAGGGGAGCCGCCCATGCCCTGGTTAGGATCCGGCCTCGGCGCGGGGCCGCCTGGGCGGCGCAGCGGGCCCGTCTGCACCGCCGATCCAGATCCCAGCCGATGACCTACACCCTCACAACGCCGCTCTACTACGTCAACGACAAACCGCACCTGGGGAGCGCCTACACCACCCTGGCCTGCGATGCCCTGGCCCGCTTCCAACGGCTCAAAGGCGAAGACGTGGTGTTCATCACCGGCTGCGACGAACACGGCCAGAAGATTCAGCGCACGGCCGAAGCCGCCGGCCTGAGTCCCCAGGCCCACTGCGATCTGATCAGCGCCCAATACCGCAAGCTCTGGCAGCAGTGGCAGATCAGCAACGACCGCTTCATCCGCACCACCGACCCCCGCCACCGCCGCATCGTTCACCAGTTCTTTGCCCGGGTCGAGGCCAATGGCGATGTGGTCGAGGGGCGCCAACAGGGCTGGTATTGCGTGGCCTGCGAGGAATTCAAGGACGATCCCGCCGGCGCCAGCGATCCCCAGTGCCCCGTGCATCAGCGTTCCTTGGAATGGCGTGATGAGGTCAATCTCTTTTTCCGGTTGTCGCGCTACCAGGAGCCGATCGAGGCCCTGATTGCCGATCCAAGCTTCATCCAGCCGGCCAGCCGCCGGCGTGAAGTGCAGAATTTCGTCGCCCAGGGCCTGCGCGACTTTTCCATCTCCCGGGTCAACCTCCCCTGGGGGATCCCGGTGCCCGGCCATGCGGGGCACACCTTTTATGTCTGGTTCGATGCCCTGCTCGGCTACCTCACGGCCCTCCTAGAGGGATCAGAAGACCAGGGCGAGGCGGCAGGGACCCTGGGCAGCGCAGAGCCTGAAGCGGGTCTGGAGCAGCTGCCAGGCCGCGGTTGGCCGGCCCAGGTGCATGTGATCGGCAAGGACATCCTGCGGTTCCATGCCGTGTACTGGCCGGCGATGTTGCTCTCAGCGGGCCTGGAGGTGCCCAAACAGGTGTTCGGCCATGGCTTTCTCACCCGCGAAGGCCAGAAGATGGGCAAATCGATCGGCAACGTGCTCGATCCTGAGGTTCTGCTCGAGCGCTGCGGCGCCGATGCGGTGCGCTGGTATCTGCTGCGCGACATTCCCTTTGGTGACGACGGCGATTTTCAGCAGCAACGCTTCGTCGATCTGGTCAACAACGACCTGGCCAACACGATTGGCAACATGCTCAACCGCACCAGCGCCATGGCCCGCCGCTGGTTCGACGGCACGGTGCCCCCGGCCGGGGCCGCCCAATCGTCCGCCCACCCCCTGGCGGAAGCCGCCCAGGCCGCGATTGCCCTGGTGCTCGCCAGCCTGGAGCGGCTCGAGTTCCGTTCAGCGGCGGAGGCCAGCCTGCAGCTGGCGATCAGCGCCAACGGCTTCCTCAACACCCAGGCCCCCTGGAGCCTGATGAAACAGGAGGGAAACCAGGAGCAGGTGGCTGCCGATCTCTATGCCGTGCTCGAAGCGGCCCGGCTGGTGGCCCTGTTGCTTGCTCCCCTGGTGCCCGAACTCTCGGCCCGGATGCTCCAGCAACTGGCCCTCGAGCCCCTGGGCTCGGCGGCCCACCAAACCAACCCCACCCCCTGGCTGGAGCAACTGCAATGGGGCCTGTTGGCCGTGGGATCCCCCTTGCCCGAACCGGCCCCGGTGATGGCACGGCTTGAACTGGATGGCCCCCTGTGAGCAGGCGCTGCGCCCAGGCCCTGGCCCGGCTGCTGCCGGTTGCGGGGTGCCTGGGACTGCTGGCCGGCTGCGTCAGCATCACGCCCAAACAGGAAACGGTGGAACCGTTCCTGTTCCGCTCCCTTGACCTGCGCCAGCAGGATCCCAAGGGCCAGCCCGCCTGGTCCCTCACGAGCCCGGAGGCCCGCTACGACATTGCCAAACGCCTGGCCAAGGCCCGTGAGCCCCGGGGCCTGATCTTTCGCAATGGCCAGCCCCACTACGCCATTCGCGCCAATGCCGGCACGGTGCTCAACAACGGCGAGCTGATCCAGCTGGAGGGCTCCGTGGTCGTCACCCTGCTCGGCCCCGATCCCGTGCGCATCCATGCCGACCAGCTGCGCTGGCTCCCCCGCCAGGATCTGATCGAAATCGACCGGAGCCCCTGGGCCAGCGACCACCGCTCCCGGCTCAGCGCCGCCAGCGCCCGTTTCCATGTGCTCCAGGACCGGTTCGAACTCAAGGGCCGGCCCCAGTTGCGTCAATGGGCCGCCCCAGCCAAGGGCCAGGCCGATCCGAGGGTGCTCGACGGGCCACCCGAGCTGGTGTTAACGGCGGCCTCGGCCACCTGGCATCCCCGCACCGGCGCCCTCTCGGCCGCTGGTCCGGTGCTGGGCGAGCACCATGAGCCCAGCGGCGCCAGCCAGACCCTGCAGGCCCGGGCCCTGGGCGGCAACCTGCGCCAGCAACGCCTGGCGCTGGAGGCCCCGGTTCAGCTGGTGGATGCCAGCCGCAAGGCCACGGTTTCGGCCCAACGGAGCGAATGGGACCTGGTTGGGCGCCGCCTCAGCAGCGACCTGCCTTTCCAGGCCCGCATCGATCGGCTGCGGGTGCGGGGTGATCGCTTTGGCATCGACCTGGCCGATGGCACGGTGACGATTGCCCAGGCCTGCCAGTTGGACCAACCGGGCGAGCAACTGCAGGCCCACCAGTGTCTTTGGCACTGGACGGACGGCCGGATCCGGGCCACGGGAGCGGTGGTGGTGCGCCGCAGCGCCAACCGCCAGGTCACCAGGGCCGAGGACCTCGAGGGCCGGATCGGCAAGAACGGTCTGGCCGTGTTCAGGTCGCCGGGCTCGCGGGTGCACTCCCAGCTGACCCTGCCCCCTGGGGGCGGCAGCCTGGCGGGGGGGCGCCCGCTGGCCCGCCCGCGTCCGCCAGGGCCTCCAGTGACGTTCTGAGCTTGCGGGCCCAGCCCTCCAGCCAGCGTTCATCACTGCGGCTGAAGCAGCGCGGCGACCAGCCGCCTAACAGCAGCAGGCCTTCGCTGCCGATCGGTTGGATCACCAGGGCGGGCAGGCCTGGCGGAAGGGCGCCAAATTCGTCCCGGCCCGGGTAGAGGGCGAGATTCACCAGGGCAATGGCCTTGCCGGTGGCCAGGGCCCTGGCGCAAATCGCTCCAGCCTCGAAGGATCCGCCCCCGAGCACCCCTCTGCGTAGCAGGGTCCGTTCTCGCCACTGCAGCAACACGGTCGCCCCGGGGGTGGCCGTCAACAGCATCTGGCTGCCCCAGGCCAGCTCCAGGCGCAGGGCTTCGGGCAGGCTGTCATCGAGCTCCAGACCCTGGGGCCCCTCCAGGGCCACCCGCTCCGGGGCCCTGGGCAAGGCCCGGGTCCAGAGGGTGGCGATCAACAAAAACCCCACCGCCAAAAGGCTGGCGAGCACGGAGGCCCGCACCAGCGGGGGGGTCAGGTCGGCCGCGCTGAACTGGTTGATCAGGCTCAGCAGCAGGGCGACAAGGCCGACACCCAGGCAGGCCTGCGCAGGCCGTCCCATCGCTCCACTACGGGGATTGGGCCAAGGTTGTCACAGTCGGGCCGGCTGAGGCCAAACTGGGGGCCATGCAACTGCCTTCCGTCTTGGCCCCCCTGCGTTCCTTCTCCAGGCTGCTCTGGGGCCTGCTGCTCAGCCTCGCCTGCCTGCTGCCCGCCCCGATGGCCCTGGCCATGGGTGCCCAGGATTTCCCGGCCACCCCCCCGCTGAACCGGGTGATCGATTCGGCCGACCTGCTCAGCCGTGCTTCGATCGCTGACCTTGACCACCGGCTGGCCGCCCTTGAGGACGACCACATCCAGGCCCGCCTGGTCACCTTGCGCCGGCTCGACTACGGCCTCGACCTGGCTGACCTGGGCCACTCCCTGCTCGAGCGCTGGCAGAGCGAGGGCAGTGGCACCCTGGACGGCCAACTGTTGTTCCTGATCGAAGCCCAGAACAACACGGCCGCGGTGGTGGTGTCTGACGACCTGCTGGACCAACTGCCTGCCGGCCTTCTCTCTAGCACCGGCACCAGCACCATGGGCCTCCCCCTGCGCGAAGGGGCCCGCTATCGCCAGGCCTCGATCGATGGCATCGATCGCTTGGCCGCGGTGCTCCGGGGCGGCGAAGATCCGGGCCCGCCCCAGTTGATCGAACGGCTGGCGGTGGAGTCCAACGTGCCGAGCCGGGATGAAACCCAATCCAGCAATGCCCTTACCTGGGTGGTGGTTTTGCTCACAGTCGGCACACTGGTGCCGATGATCACCTGGTGGGTCTTCTCCCGTTAACGCGACCATGGCGCTGACTGACTGGATGACGGCCTTTGAACGGGCCCAGGCCGCGGACCTGACCAGCGATCTGGAGCGGGCCTACGAGGCTGCCCTGCTGATCCAGGGGTTCGAGCTGGAGTACTACAACGATCGACCGGTACGTCCGGAGCTGGAGCTGGGCATCCCACGCCAGACCCAGGCCCAGATGCTGCGCCGCTTCAAGGCCGCCCTCAAACTCTGCCGCTCGTCCCTGGAGCAACTGGAACTCAAGCGGGGCCAGCTTGATGGCCAGGAACATCGCCAGTTGCAACTGATCGAGAGTGTGGTCTCCCGCTACGGCCGGCGCGTGCCCCTGCCCAGCATGAGCCGCTCCCCGAGCGTGTTGCCTAGCAGCCTGCTCAGCGTTTTTGATGGCGTCAAGCGCCAGCTTGACCCTGAAGCTGAAGCCACGGTGGTGGCGGGCTTTCGGCGCCGCCGCGATTCAACCCTGGTGTCGCTGCGGATCCTGCTGCTGTTGATCCTGGTGCCCCTGTTGGTTCAGCAGATGAGCCGCAGCCTGGTGGTGTCGCCGCTGGTGGATTTCTATTCCAAGGATATGCCGATCCTCAGTTATCCCCAGCCCCATCTGCAGCAAGAAGCGATCAAGAAATTACGTCTCTACCAATCTGAAGTTGAGTTTGAAGCCCTCCTAGCAGGGAAAACGCCCCCTAGTCGAGAGGAGATGCAATCGGCTTTGGCCGAAAAGGCCGAGGAATTGAGAAAAGATGCCGATCGCGAGAGCAATAATGCGATTAAAAATATTATCGCTGATGCCTGTGGATTCCTTTCGTTTGTGCTGGTCTGCCTGTTTGGCCGCAAGGAGATCACCGTGCTCCGCGGTTTTCTCGATGAGGTGCTCTACGGGTTGAGTGACAGCGCCAAGGCTTTCGCGATCATTCTGTTCACAGATATTTTCGTGGGATTCCACAGTCCCGAGGGGTGGACAGTCCTGCTGGAAAGCGTTGAAGAACATTTCGGCTTGCCGCACCAGGAAAGCTTCATCATGTTGTTCATCGCCACCTTCCCGGTGGTGCTGGCCACCATCTTGAAATACTGGATTTTCCGCTACCTCAACCGGGTGTCCCCCTCCTCCGTGGCCACCCTGCACAGCATGAATGGGGGTGGTTGATCCCGGGCTGGTCCTGGTCAGCGGGCCCAGCCGCAGTGGCAAGAGTCGCTGGGCCGAACATCTGGCCGCCAGCAGCGGCCTTGCCGTTACCTACCTGGCCACAGGCGCGCACCGTCCAGGCGACCCTTCCTGGCAACAGCGCCTGCAGCTGCATCGCCAGCGCCGGCCAGCCCACTGGACAACCCTGGAGGTGGGCGGCGAGCTGGAGGCCAGCTTGGAGGCCTTCATCCCCGCACACCAGCACCAGGGTCCTGCGGAGCGTTCGCCACTCCCAGCACCGCTGGCGTCCCAAAACGGGGAGGAAGCCGCTGCGCAGGATTTGGATGCCCCTTCAACGCCACCGGGAAACTTGGTATCCCAGGGCGTCATTGGACCTGATCAGCTGCTGTTGATCGACTCCCTGGGCACCTGGTTGGCCCACCATCTGGAGCTGGCTGAACCGGCCTGGCTGCTGCGGCAGCAGCGGCTGCTCACGGCCCTGCAAGGCCAGCCCGCACGGGTGATCTTCGTCTGTGAGGAAGTCGGCTGGGGAGTGGTGCCTCCCACGGCCATCGGCGGCCTGTTCCGCGATCGCTGCGGCAGCCTGCAGCAACGCCTGATGCAGCAGGCCCAGGAGGCCTGGCTGGTGGTCCAGGGTCGGGCCCTCAACCTCATGGCCCTGGGTGAAGCCGTGCCGCCGGCCGGGCCTAGTTGACCCTGTTGCGCGGCTTAACCAGCAGCGGCCCTGGCCCTGCTTGCGGCCAAACAACAGGGATCTCCCCATCCGGTTCTGACAGCACCCGACACGGCCCTGCAAGCAAGGGCCGAGATCCCGATTCCCTGCCAACCTCCACGTTCACGCCCGGTTCCATGCCCCAGGTTGTGCTGTTTCAGCCCCAGATCCCCCCCAACACCGGCAACGTGGCGCGGACCTGCGCGGCCACCAACAGCGAGCTGCACCTGATTGAGCCCCTGGGCTTTGCGATCAACGATCGCCAGTTGCGCCGGGCCGGCCTCGACTACTGGCCCTGGGTGCGACTGCATCAGCACGCCGACTTTGCCAGCTTCTGCCAGCACCGGCTCGAGCGGGGCGGCCGCCTGCTCGCCCTCAGCCGCCACGGCGCCCGCCCCTACGCCCAGGAGCGCTTCTTGGCCGACGACTGGCTGCTGTTTGGCCGGGAGACAGACGGCTTGCCAGCGGAGGTGCTGCAACGCTGCAGCCACAGCCTGACCATTCCGATGGCGGGATCGATCGAGAGGGGAGGCGGCGTGCGCAGCCTCAACCTCTCGGTGGCCGTCGGGGTGGTGCTGTTCGAAGCCCTGCGCCAGCTGGAGTTTTGAGTCCTGGCCTGGGGCTGGGGGAGCCGCCGGGGTTCCGGCGATTAATCCAGGGTGCGACCAAAACTGTGGCCATCGCCACTTGCGGCGAAAGGTTCAACCCGTTACTGTCTGCGCGGCCCAGCACTGGCGGCTTCTCGTCTGGGTCTTGTCCAATGGGTGAATTTGCATGAAGCCTTGCTTGTGGATCGGAACCGGCCTCGGCGTCACCACCCTGCTTGCGGTGGCTGGCACGGTCGCTGGTCCCGGACTGGCGGACAACAGGGCCTCCTTTGCGCTCGATTCCATCCCTGCCCCGGCTGAGCCGATCCAGCTGGCTGCCTTGCCCCCAAGCACCGACCACCTCTGGGTCAAGGTTCGCGCCGAAGTCCCCCTGGAGGCCCTGGCCACCCAGCTCGCCATCAACGAAACCCAGTTGGCCCGCCTCAACGAGGTGGACGAAGACCATCGCTTCCTGGCCGGCGACTGGCTGGTGCTCCCCACGTCCTCGAGCCGGCAGGCCAAAACCCTGGCCGCCCTGGACACCAGTGCCCTTAGGCGGACCCCGCCGATCCAGGCGCCTCCGCCCCTGGAGCAATCCGCCGTGGTCCGTTTTGGGGAGAGCCTGCGCCAGATTGCCCAGCGCACCGGGGTCACGATCGCCGAGCTGCTGCGCCTGAATCCCGGTCTGGAGGCAGCCCGGCTTGTGGTGGGATCGGAAATTCGGGTCGCCCAGTCAGCGACAGGGCGAACCTCCAGCGTGCTTGGCATCGCCCCAACCACCAGTGGCGGACTGAGCTGGCCGGAGATGCCCAGCTTTGGCGACCCCCAGGGCCTGGATGCCGGTGGCAGCAATGCCCTGCCGTTCAACGCCACCGGCTGGATCTGGCCCACCCAGGGGATCTTCTCCTCCGGCTATGGCTGGCGGTGGGGCCGGATGCACAAGGGGATCGATGTGGCCAACAACATCGGCACCCCGATCGTGGCAGCCAAGGCCGGCCGGGTCGTGCGCTCCGGCTGGAATGATGGCGGCTACGGCTATCTGGTTGAACTCCAGCACGACGACGGCAGCAGCACCCTCTACGGCCACAACAGCAAGATCCTGGTGCGCGTTGGCGATGTGGTGGAGCAGGGAGCGGTGATTTCGCTGATGGGCAGCACGGGCAACAGCACGGGCCCCCACCTGCACTTCGAGATCCATCCCCCCGGCCGCGGTGCCGTCAATCCCTTGCCCTTCCTGCCGATCCGGGCCTGATGGCGGGCTTGCCAAGCCCCCGGCAAGCGATCGTTTAAGATTGGTCAGTCATGGCTCGGTAGCTCAGCTGGTTAGAGCGTGGGATTCATAACCCCAAGGTCGGGAGTTCAAGTCTCCCCCGAGCCATTTTCAACTGATCTTTTGTGTAGCCTCTCCTAGAAGGCTAGCGTTGCTTTGATTGCTGAATCGAGTTCATGACGCCGTAGTTGGTCAGAGATGCCTAAGATCCCAGCCTGACCAGTTCGCAAAGGGTACTCCTGACTTTGTCTCAATCAACAAGTTCATGATTCGTTTTGACAGCCATCGCGCCTGCCTTGTTCTGCGGTAGACGCGATTGCGACCTCAAGCTAGTGACCCAGATTTACATACGATGTGGTCAAAATATTTGCCGGTACCTGATCACACCTGCGTGACCCGGACACGATCAGTCACTAAGCACCCTGCCCGAACAGCTGCAGTCTACTCCGGATCAGAGTAGTCGGATCGAAGCTAGCATAATCCCGAACAAAAAAGATGATTAAGTTTATTGATCAATAATCCCTAGCCAGTGAATACCTATTAAACACAACTCTATAGACAAGCTGTGATCTCGATGCAGAACTACAATAAAATCAAAGGGACCCCCGACAAGCAATCTGTTCTCAAGCCGCCACTTGTTCAGGAGCTAGGGCAGGGCGGTGGTGGGCTACCAACTCCCCGCAGCGGAGCAGCAAGGCCTCACCGCACTGGAGCTTCAGCCACTGCTCGTTGGTGGTCAGCGGTTCGGTGCTCACAATCGTGACCACATCGCGATCCGTGGTGACCTGGGAGAAGTCAACGGTGAGATCCTCATCGGCAAGGGTGGCCGTGGTGAAAGGGGCCCGTCGGGTGAGGCGGTGCAATTTCGTCGTGGCATAGGCAAACAACCAGCCCCCATTGCTGATCAGGCAATTGAAGATGCCCATGGTAGCCAGCTGGTGGGAGCGGGCCAGCAGGGCTTCAAACAGGGCGATGGGATTGTGGGGATCAATGCGATCGCCGTCGAGCCCATTGAGCATCCAGCAGAAAGCCGCCTCACTATCGGTGCTGCCGTAGGGCAGAAAGGGGCCGGAGAGTTCAAGAGAGCCCTTGATGTCGCCATTGTGGGCAAAAACCCATTCCTGGCCTTGCCATTGGCGATGAAAGGGGTGGCAATTCTCAATCGCAATCACCCCCTGGGTGGCCTTGCGGATATGGGCAATCGAACAATGGGCCTTGAGGGCGAGATCGGCCACTTCAGCTGCCACTTTCGAAAAGGCAGCAGGGCTCTCTTCCCGGTAGATCGTCACCCCCTGGCCGGCGGGATCAAAACTGGCCAACCCCCAGCCATCCCCGTGTACACCGGTGGCGCCACCCCGACGGGCCAGGCCGCGGAAGGAGAAGGTCATATCGGTGGGGGTGTTGGCGCTCAGGGCCAGCAATTCACACATGCTTGCAATCAACGACGGAATCTGAACACCCAGATCCACTAGGGGAGACGGGTTGCCCTGGGGAGGGGACCTTGGTGGCAACTTTACAGGGACTTGCCCAGCTAACCCGATTCGGGATTCCAGCTGCCCCAGCCAACGCCACACCAACCGCAGCCGCGGACCAGAAACCAGCGGCGATTGCTACTTGGCAGACCATCCGGGCCAACAAAAAACCCCGGCTGCAGCAGCCGGGGTTTGGATCAGGAGAAGTCATCGCCAGGCCAACCCGCAGGGCCGCTGGCTTTGGCGGGAGATCAGCGGCTCTTGCTGAAGATTTGGTCCCAGAGACCGCCCTTGCCAAAGAATTTCTTGTTGACGTTGGCCCAGCCACCGAAATCAGCCACCGTATAGGTTTTCAAAGCCTGGAATTTGCCTTTGGCAAAGGCTTTGCCTTCGGCTGTCACAGGGCGGAAGCCATTGGACGCGAAGGCCTTCTGGGCGACTGGCGTGTAAAGGAATTTGGCGAAGGCTTCGGCCACCTTGCGGGTGCCGTGCTTGTCCACATTCCTGTCGACAACGGCGATCGGGCCCTCAATCAGGATATTGGGACTGGGCAGCTTGTAAGGGACGGTCCACTCACCAGTTTTACGGGCCAGGATTGCCTCATTCTCATAGTTGAGCAGCACATCACCCTTGTGACGCTTCACAAAGGTATCGGTGGCCTCACGGGCATCCTTGGGCAGCACATCAACATTCTTATAAACGGTGGTGACGTATTTACGGGCCTCCGCATCGCTGCCGCCCTCCTGGGTCACTGAACCGTAGAGGCCGAGGAAATTCCAACGGGCGCCACCGGAGGTCTTGGGATTGCCCGTCACCACGTCAACATCCTTGTTGTCCAGGTCTTTCCAGGTGGTGATGCGCTTGGGGTTGCCAGGGCGCACGAAGAAGGCCACCACCGAATTGGTAATGATCGAATTGTTGGGGTTCTTGCGTTCCCAGCCCGGCTGGATCAGGCCGGCCTCCTGAATCTTGAGCACGTCACCCCCGAGGGCCACACTCACCACATCGGCTTCGAGGCCATCGATCACGGCGCGGGTCTGGGAGCCCGAGCCGCCGTAGCTGGTTTTGATCTGGACGCTCTGACCGGTCTTCTTCTTCCAGTCGGCCTCGAACAGGGGAATGATCTGGTCATAGGCCGCCTTGGTCACGGCGTAGCTGACCAGCAGAATCGTCTGGGGAGCGGCGGCGGGGCCTTTGTTCCCGGCGGCCAGGGCCCCAGGGCTGGCCAGACCAGCGAGGCTCAAGGAGGCCAGGGCCGCGCCGGCGACCCCGGCGCCCAGGCGGCGGGAGAGGAGGGAGGGCAGGTAAACCACTTAAAGCCGATGCAACACGAGGGGAATTAAAGCAGATGGCTTCAACGGGTCTGGGGCCATCGTCACAGTTGCCGGCGCCAACACCCTTTTGGGAGCGCTGGCTTGCTGCGACAATCAACCACCACCCCGTTCGCCTCGCCGTGGCCTTCAGTTCCAAGACGGAATACGGACTGGTGGCCCTGATCGAACTTGCCGGCATCCACGCCAGTGGCGGCGTGCTCCAGGTTGCCGAGATCGCGGCTCGCCAGGGGATCCCGGATCGTTACCTTGAGCAGATGCTCACCAGCCTGCGCCGGGGCGGCATCCTGCGCAGCATCCGCGGGCCCCGCGGGGGGTATCAGCTGGTGCGTCGACCGGCAGAGGTGGCGGTGGCCGAGGTGGTGCAGTGCCTGGAAGGGGACCCATCCAGCCGGGAGGGGTCCCCTGAGACCCCGGAATACCAGGTGCTGCAGTCCCTGGCCAGTCAACTGGATCGGGCCCGGCTCAGGGTGGTGGAGGCCACCAGCCTGCAGGACCTGCTCGATCGCCGTGACGCCCTGCTCCAGGCCCAGAGCATGTACTTCATCTGAGTCCTGGGACATTGACCGCATGTCCGAGCGGGTATGCGTGCTATGGTTGGGCCATCCCTGGGAGAGGCCGATGGGTTGTTGTCGCCGAATGCTCCGGGCCGGTTCGATGCCGGCCTCGCCAACTGCCATGACCATTCACCTGCAATCCCGCCATGACCCTTGCGCTACGCCCCGCTCTCGCCCATCTACCGCTCCGCCTCACCCTGCTGCCCAATGACGTGCTGCCGGAACGGCTGAACTGGAAAATCCAGGAGGGATATATCCGCACCGCCGCCTGGGACGAAGATGGCGAAACGATCACCCTGGGGGTATGGGGCCCCGGTGATTGGATCACCTCGGCCTACTCCGCCCTGCGCCCGGTCGAAATCCAATGCCTCACCACCGTGGTGGTGGAACAGTTCAGCCCCGAAGCCGCCGACATCGAGCAGTTATTGCTGCGCCAGATTCAAAACCTGGAAGAGATTTTCAAGATCAATCGCATCCGAGCCGCCGATCAGCGTCTCCTTGGTCTGCTCGCCTGGATTGGCCGCCGGTTTGGCCAGGTGAGCAGCCGTGGCTATCGGCTCTCGCTGAAGGACATGAACCTCACCCATAAGGCCCTGGCAGACATCTGCGGCCTGACCCGGGTGACGGTGACAAAGATGCTCAACCGCTACAAGAGTGACGGGGTGCTGCAACAGGTCAGCAAGGATGACCTCTTCATTCCCTCAGTCGCCCTTTCCGCCGTCGCCGCCTGAACCCCTGGCCTCTCGGCCTGCTCGGAAGCCGGGCCAGACCCCAGCAGACATCCGTCGTCGATATCCCCTGATCCAACCAGTCACCACCTCCAACCAACGCCATGACCATGCTCAATCAACCGACCCAGATCCATGGGGGCAGGCCACTTCACGGCCAGCCTCTCTTTACCCTACGCTTTAAGAATGGTCAACTTCTCAAACATCAAGACAGCCTGTCCTTGAGTCAATTCCGATCCGACGGCAGGCTAGCTGCCGTTCTCAGTGAACCAGCGCTTCCCCCAGTGAAGCGTTCAACGCAGCGGGATTAACAAACCCCCTGATCAGGAAGCCAGTTAATTGCACCGCCATGCTTGGGTAAAGACCAAGCATGGCGGTTTTTCATGATGACGACTTGGTAGACGCTTATCAATCAAGGATCGACGCACCAGCAGATAAGGCCGAGGCGACAAAGCCCTGTAGGAGTGGCCACCTCACGGCAACCAAAAAGAATTATAGGCAGCACTTAACTACCGCGGAAGACCAGCCATACTTGTAGTCCGAATTACAAAATTAGCCTCATAAATGACCCTTTGTAAATCCATCCAAGTGCGGCTCGATTGCTGCCTAGAGAATGACTGAGTGCGATGGCACCGATCCTCAGACTGGGTTGCAGACCTCTGTAACAAGCCTGGGGCGAAGGGATCAAGTGCCCGATTCGATCCTTCGATTGGGCGGCTGATCGTCGCACCCTTGCATCATCCTCAACACGTCATTCCTCCTTCTGGTTTCACACCGGAGCGCTTGCCCATGACTTACGACGCCTTCACCAAGGTCATTGCCCAAGCCGACACACGCGGCGAATTTCTCAATGGCAGCCAACTGGATGCCCTCGCGGGCGTGGTTGCCGATAGCTTCAAGCGACTCGATGCTGTTAATCGCATCACGTCCAACGCCTCCACCCTGGTCACGAACGCGGCCCGGGGACTGTTTGAGCAGCAGCCAGCCTTAATTGCCCCCGGTGGCAACGCCTACACCCACCGTCGGGTCGCAGCCTGCCTGCGGGACCTCGACATCATCCTGCGCTATGTCACCTACGCGATCTACCTGGGTGATGCATCAGTACTCGAAGATCGCTGCCTCAACGGCCTGCGTGAAACCTACCTGGCCCTCGGCGTGCCGGGCGCTTCGGTAGCAGAGGGGGTGCGCCTGATCAAGGCTGCTGCCATTGATCTGGTCAACGACAAAAAGGGCATCACCCCCGGTGATTGCTCTGCCCTGGCCTCCGAAATCGGCACCTATTTTGATCGCGCAGCAGCAGCTGTCGGCTGATCCTCTGAACTCCCTAAACCACCACCTCACCCCTTGACGATGTCGAAAACACCACTCACCGAAGCTGTTGCTGCCGCTGATTCCCAGGGCCGTTATCTCAGCAACACGGAACTGAACGCCGCCTTTGGTCGCTTTGAACGGGCCAAAAATGCACTGGAAGCCGCCCGCGCCCTCACAGCCAACGCCGATTCCCTAGTGAATGGAGCAGCCCAGGCTGTCTACGCGAAGTTCCCCTACACCACCCAGCTGCAGGGTTTCAACTACGCCTCTGATGCCCGTGGCAAAGCGAAGTGCAGCCGGGACATCGGTTATTACCTGCGCCACATTACCTACTCCCTGGTAGCTGGTGGTACCGGCCCCCTCGATGACTATCTAATCGCGGGTCTCGATGAAATCAACCGGACCTTTGAGCTGTCTCCCTCCTGGTACGTGGAAGCCCTGAATTACATCAAGGCCAATCACGGCATCAGCGGCGACCCCGGGGTGATTGCAAACAACTACATCGACTACGCCATCAACGCCCTGATCTGAACTGGGCACCGCCTGGCCATGGGGCCCCGAGGGGGCCCCTTTTTCATGGTGCGCTGCTCAAGCTCTTAATAGGTCCAGTTCTGTCGCATCTGCAAGGTATGGCTTGCCGCGAAAGGATTGAGCTTGGCAGGAAGCAGCTGGGCGGCGCTGAGAATGGCCACCTGGGCTTCCAGACCCCGCAGGCATGGCTCATCAATGGGCACAATCGCCCGCTCAAGACAGCGCTGGCGCCAATGGCGAATCGCATCCATATCGGCGCATCCCCCTTGATTGGTGAGGTCAGCAGCATCGGCATGCCAAGGACCATGGCCGCCCATTGGTTCAATAGGTCGAGGCGAATCATCACGCCCAGCAGGCGATGACATGGCAGCATCTGAAGGCGTGGCATAGGGGTGGAGACTTCCAATCTCGCTCTCAAGCTTGCTGAGGCGCCGACGATTGGCCAGGTAACCAGCCTCATTTAACTCTTCCAGGATTGCCTTAAGAATCCTTGGATAATCGCGCACAAGCTCCGGTAGGGCATAGTACAAAGTGGGGATTTCGATTGGGGCAAATCTGCTAAAAATTGACTTCAGGTCGCCAATCGATCGGGCCGGCGGCCTGAGACGATCAGGACTGGGGGCGTAGGGCACCCAGTGGACCCAGGCATCGAGCTCACCTTGGATAAAGGCGCGGGCCGCCTGATCCTGGGCCAGAAAGACCGGATTAATATCTTGATAGCGTAAACCCACACTTTTTAGGGCCAGAATCAACACATAATGGGCACTGCTGCCTTCATCAAAACCAATGCTTTTGCCCTTGAGTTGCTGCAACGAATGGATTTGGGAATGCTCAGGGACCACAATCGCATCGCCATCAAGCTCAGGATATTTTTCTTTGGCAACACGAAGAAACAAATGGTCAGCCGCCTGGGAAAAGAGGCTGGCCGTGCCGCCGCCACCACAGAAATCAATCAAACCCTGGCTGAGGTCGGTCAGCAGGCAGGAGGCTGAGGTGTAGGGAATCCAGTTGATCCGCACGCCCAGGCCGCCAAGGCGTTGCTCCAGTAACTGTTCAGAACGCAGGGATTCGAGCAGGGTCAAGCCGACCGGATAGCCAATCCGCAATTTTTCAAGCGATCGGCACTCCTTGGCCAGGGATTGGCTGGACCGGTCACCTTGACGGGTGACCAATTGGTTGGCCGCCAGGACAAAGACCAACAGGGCCAGCAGGCCAAGGCCATCGGTGAGCAAACGGGCAGGGGTACCAGCGGGGAAGGCCAGCTGGCTGGACTGGTGCTGCCCCCTGCCCGAAGGGGCCTGTGTTTGGCTGACGAGGATCGACGGAATGGGCAGCTCCAGGCTGGGCGCGGGCTCCATGGGGAAAGGGCGATCCATCACGCTTGAAGCCACGTCTGAATGGAATCGCTGGCTAGGCCCCAGCCTATTCTCAGACCAAGGGCGACCTGCTGGTTGTAATCCAAACCACCTCTGTCCGGCTGACTGGGTCTTTAAATGGTGGGCATTGCTTATCCAGGCCGATTGCCGGAGGGCGTCTGAACGTGAGGCCTGGCTTGCATGGAGTGGTTCTTGGCAACCCTGCAGATTGCAGTGGGAGCGGGGCTTGCCCAACCTTCGATGACAATATTTATTTGACTGGTTTTTTTGGCGAATTAGATCGCTCATTTCGTCCCAAACATGTGGTGGTGGGCGAACTCATCGGCTTCAGTGTGTTGGTATTGCTCAGTTTGCTGGGCTACGCCCTTAGTGCCGCGATTCCCGCCAACCTGATTGGCTGCCTTGGTCTCCTCCCTATCGGGATTGGCTGCATCAACCTGGGGGAGCTACTGACCAGCTATCGGACCGGAAGGGACAAACCACGCAACCTGCCCCACAGGGGGCCTGGCAGGGAGCCAGGATTTACTTCACAACGCATCAGGCTGCTGAGTGTCCTGCGGGATCGCCGCACCTATTCCGTGTCCTTGGTGACCATCTCAAACGGCAGCAATAATCTCACGATCTACATCCCCCTGTTTGCCAGTCTCTCATTAGCAAAGATTATGGTTGTGATTCCAGCCCTTTACGGATGCGTATTAACCTGGCTGCTTTTATCTTTCAACCTTACCCGCATGCCTGGCTTATCGATTGTCTTGAATCGCTATTCCCGTCTTGTCTTCCCCTTCATTTTGATATGGCTGGGATGCCGAATTCTAAACGACAGTGGTTCCAGTCAGTTAATCGTCGCTCTCCTTGACTACTGGCACTTTTGAGCTAGCCATGGCATCCCTAATTGGACCTTAAATCATGTAATCCGGTTCAAAGCTCCGCACCTGACGACTAACGATATGCAGGCCATCCCCAGGTTTGATCGCTTGGTAGTCGATCTGCTCGCGGGGGAACTGCGCCATCAACACTTCGCCATCGGCGAGCACCAATTCCGCCTGCAGATCACGGCCCATATGGCGCAGACGCCGCAGCTGGGCAGGTACGCTGCCCTCCTGGGGACTGGTGTAAACCTGCACGTCGTGGGGCCGGATGAACACGGCCTCAGGCTCGGCCTGGCCTGCACCGATTGGGGTTGGGGCGACTTGGCCTGCATCCCGGCCCAGGAGGGCCGAGCGGGGCACCACGTTGACGGCACCGACAAAACTCATCACAAACGGGGTTGCGGGCTGGTCATAGATCTCGGCCGGGCTGCCGATCTGCTCGATTCGACCCTCATTCATCACCACGATTCGATCGGCCACCTCCATGGCCTCCTCCTGGTCATGGGTCACGATCACGGTGGTGACGTGCATGTCGTCGTGGAGAGTTCGCAGCCAGGCCCGCAGCTCCTTGCGCACCTTGGCATCGAGGGCGCTGAACGGTTCATCGAGCAGCAACACCCGCGGCTGCACGGCCAGGGCCCGGGCCAGGGCCACCCGTTGGCGCTGGCCGCCGGACAGCTGGGACGGGAAGCGGTTGCCGTAGCCCTTGAGCTGGACCAGATCCAGCAACTCATCGACGCGGCGCTTGATCGCCTCCCGCTTCCAACGGCGCAATTCCAGACCGAAGGCCACGTTCTGGCGCACGGTGCGGTGCTTGAACAGGGCGAAGTGCTGGAACACAAAACCCACCTGGCGGTCCTGCACCGAGCGTTCGGTCGCCTCCTCGCCGGTGATCCAGATGCGGCCCGTGTCGCTGCCCTCAAGGCCAGCGATCAGACGCAGCAAGGTGCTCTTGCCGGAGCCCGATGGGCCCAGCAGGGCCACCAGCGAGCCGGTCTCCACGTCAAGACTGACGTCGTCGACGGCCTTGAAGTCTCCAAAGTTCTTGCTGACGCGCTCAACCCGGATCCCCATGGCGACAGGTCCTATGGCCCACTGTGATCAATCATTGCCGATCGATCAGCCCTTGGCCCGCAAGAAGGCCACCGAGGCCATTGACACTATTTCCGAGCGAATTTACGTTGCTTTCTGGTGTGCGGGTGATACGTTGCATGGGTTGGCGATTCAGATCCCATGCCACCCGCCTGGCTCCGCCCTGGACATCAGCCCACACTGAGGCTACCCAGTTGGCCTTGGCGGATCACCTGGCTTTATCTGGGGTTCGTTCTTTTCCTTCCGTTGGGCGCCATCAGCCTGCGGGCAGCCGGAGTCGGCCCCGCGGGCTTCTGGGAGCTGGCCACCACTCCGGAGGCGATTGCCACCTACAAACTCAGCTTCGGCCTGGCCCTACTGGCCAGCCTGATCAACGGCGTATTCGGCCTGGTGATCGCCTGGGCCCTGGTGCGCAGCCGTTTTCCCGGCCAACGGTTCCTCGATTCCCTGATCGACCTGCCCTTTGCCCTGCCCACCGCCGTCGCCGGGCTGGCACTCTCGGCTGTGTACAGCAGTGAGAACGGCTGGCTTGGCGAACCCCTCAACCGCTTCTTCGGCATCAAGGTGGCCTTCAGCGCCATCGGTGTGGGCGTGGCCATGGTGTTCATCTCCCTGCCCTTCGTGGTGCGAACCGTGGAGCCGGTGCTGCGCTCCCTAGAAAAGGAGCAGGAGGAGGCCTCCTGGTGCCTGGGGGCCTCTGGTCCCCAGACCTTCTTTCGGGTGGTGTTACCCCAGCTTCTGCCCGCCATCCTGGGGGGCATCGCCCAGGGCTTCAGCCGGGCCGTGGGCGAATATGGCTCGGTGGTGATGATTTCCAGCAACATCCCGTTTGTTGATTTAATTACACCAACCTTGATCATCCAAAAGCTGGAGGAATATGACATCGATGGCGCCACGGTGATCGGCTCGGTGATGTTGCTGTTCGCCTTGATCAGTTTGCTGGTGATCAACCTGATTCAGGTTTGGGGTCAGCGTTATCAGGCCACCAGTTCCGCCGTGAGTTAACCACCGCTTTCAAGACCAAGCTTCCTAATTTCTACCGTCCCAAGCGTTCATTCCGTCAACCTCACCAGCCGATCCGCCATGACGATCGTTGTCCCTGAACTGGAAGCCTATCGGCCCCCGAGTCCGGCGAAGGGGAGCAGTGGTAAGGGCCTGGGCTCCAAACTCCTGGGGGCAATCATTCCTGTCATTGCCTGTCTCTACGTGGGGCTGGTGATCCTCACCCCTGCCCTTAGCGTCGTGGTGCAGGCGTTTGCCAAGGGAATCCAGCCATTCCTGGAGAACCTCAGCTCGCCCGATCTGCTCTCGGCGGTGAAGATGACCCTGATTACGGCAGCGATTGCCGTTCCCGCCAACACGATCTTCGGCCTTGCAGCAGCTACGGCCATTGCCCGTAAGAAGTTCAGGGGCAAGGCGCTACTGCTCAGCATTATTGATCTACCATTTTCAATTTCACCGGTGGTGGTGGGGCTGATGCTGGTGCTGCTCTACAGCCCCAACCATGGGGTTTTTGGCAACGTGATTAATAGTTTGGGCTGGAAGATTATCTTCTCCTGGCCAGGGATTGTCATGGCCACGATCATTGTGACCTTTCCCTTCATGGCCCGCGAGGTGATCCCGTTGTTGGAGGAGGAGGGTTGGGAACAGGAGGAAGCGGCCAAAACCCTGGGGGCCAACGACTGGCAGGTGTTCTGGAAGGTGACCCTGCCATCGGTGCGCTGGGCTGCCCTCTATGGCTTAATCCTTACCACCGCCCGGGCCCTGGGGGAATTCGGGGCCGTGTCGGTGGTGAGCGGAAACATCCGCGGCGAAACGCAAACGTTACCGCTTTTTGTTGAGGATGCCTACAAGCAGTATCACACCGAATTGGCCTTTGGCGCCGCTGCCGTCCTTGGAGGTGTGGCCCTGGTGTCCCTATTGCTGAAGTTCGTGGTGGAGCAGCTGTTAGAACAGGATAAAAAAGCCCATCAGATCAAACCGGACGCATAAGCCTGGCTGATTTAAACTGGCTTCGCAACCATGTTGATCGGTGCTTCGCTATCACCCAACCCGATCCCATTTGAGCAGGGTCTTGAGATCAAGTCGGGTATTGGATTCGCGGCCCATCACCATCGGCAGGTGACCATTCCATTTGTCAATTGCCTGGCGCTGCAGCAGTTCGGGGGTTAGCCCAGCACTCAACAATTGCTGGGCCTTGGCTTCCCCTTGGGCCAGTACTAGCTTGGCCTGGGCAAGCCGTTCGGCCTGAACCACTTCAAATTCGGCTTTTTTGGCATTCTGTTCAGCAACCTGCTTCGCCTCCACGGCGGCACGAAAACCAGCCGAGAAACGCAGGTCGATCAGATCCACCGCATCAAGGCGCAGGTCATAGGCCGCTAGACGCTGGCTGAGCCAGTCGTCCAGGCGCTGCTTAAGGGAAAGCCGTTCACTGATCAGTTGGTCTGCGGAGAGACCGGCTACCACCAATTTGATGCCATCTTCGATGGCCGGCTCAATCACGGTGGTGATGATGCGACTTTCATCGCCGAGCTGTTCGAACACCCGGTTAACGCGATCCGGATCAATCCCCCAACTGATCGCCACCTTGAGATTCACGTCCTGCAGATCCCTGGAGGCTGCCAGGACTTCCAGCTGCAGCGATTGCACCCGAATGCTGAGGGGCTGAACGCTGTACACCAGCGGAAGGATCGGATGGAGCCCCTCGCCGAGGATCCGCTCCTGCACGGCCCCAAACCGCATCAGCACACCCCGCTCGCCCGCCGGGATGGTGACCATAAAACGGCTGAGCAGGACCAGGACCAGCATGCTTGCAAACAACCTCAGGGCCGTGAGGGCATTGCGATTGCGCTCCCAACCGCGGGATCCCGATGCTGACGAAGGCTCGACCCTTGGGGCAGAGGGATCGTTGCCTGTTGCGATGCCTGGATCCATGGCGCCTGGCAGGGCAGAGGACCCAGGGGCGCTCAAGCTCTTGAAGGGGGCCTGGGTCTCCGCCACGAAACCTGATTCCTGGTCCGTAGACGATGGGATGGCGATGGGGGAACGTTCCAAATCCATGGACTGAGGCTCGGGTGTGGGTAAGGGCAGGCCGGGTCCATGAAGCAAGGCAACCAGACGGACCGATCTGATTGCTGATGGACCGTTGAGAACGTTGCCTGGGACCTGAACAGGGGACGGGCCTGACCCTAGGGGCAAATGGCGGCGGCGCTCTGGGGCCAAGGCAAGAGATCGATCACTTGCTTTGATGCAAACGACAAATTTTTGCAGTTGGACTGGTTCATCCCAACTCCCTAGGGTTTCTCTGTTCCCAAGGCGGTTGTTTGCTGTCGTGCTGCCCATGCCCATGGTCGAGCTCTCCCCAACCCTCGCCCGGGCATTCACGGCCTTTGTCGCCAGCAATCTGGATGACATCGTGATCTTGGCGTTGCTGTTCAGCCAGGCCACCCAGACCTGGGGCCGGGCCCAGGTGTTTTGCGGCCAATGCCTGGGCTTCAGCCTGTTGGTGCTCGCCAGTCTGCTTGGTTACTTCGGCAGCTCTCTGGTGCCGATGACCTGGATTGGCTTGCTGGGGTTGGTTCCGATTGGCCTGGGTCTATCCCAGTTAATCGACACTCTGGCCCCTGGCGACGACGATGCGGATGCACCATTAGCAACCAAGATCAATCAAAATGGCATCACTGTGGCCACCGTTGCAGCGATCACGGTCGCCAACGGGGGAGACAATATTGGTCTGTATCTGCCCCTGTTTGCCCATTGCACCCAGATCCAACTTCTGGCAACCCTTGCAGTATTCGGACTGATGATGGTGCTGTGGTGTGTCCTCGCGTGGCGCTTGCAGCGGTTACCCCTGGTGTCCTCCATTCTGGAACACCATGGTGCCAAATTGCTGCCGTTGGTATTGGCTGGGTTAGGCATGTACATTCTAATCGACAGTCACACCATGCAGCAACGGGGCCTGGCAACTCTGGCGCTGCTGGCCCTGGCGGCCATGGTTTGGTCCCTCATCCGCCAACTGCTCCATCCTTATCAAACCGCCGGTGGTCTGGAATTTTCCTTGGTCCAGAACCTTGATTGGCCCTTAATCCGCCCTGCACAGGGCACTGAGCGGTGACAACGCAGTCACCACGACGCTGTTCATCGTCGCGACCAGTCCAACCAGTTCAACTCCCTAAGTCCTCTCCAATGATCCGCTCCTGCACTCGAGTAGCAATCCTGAAATCCTGGCGTACTGCCGTTTCCACCATCCTTTTGGTGCTGTTATTGACAATTTCAGCACCAGGATCGGCCCTGGCCGATACCAACACAAACCAGCAGAATGCCCTTTCCGAATTGGAGGATGCCCTGGCCCGATCGCCCGCTCTCGATCGACAGGCCGACCTGAATCGCCTTAAGGAGGCGATCGAGGCCAGTTCGGATCGCGCCCAGATCAGCAATGAGAGTAGTCACCAAGTCGGCCTTTTTGCCCGCTACAAGAAATCCGACCCCCAACAAGCGGCTGCTTTCTATGTGTTGGCCCCTGGACATCAAACCGATGACGATTTTGAAGCCGTTGCCCTGCTGATCCCACCTGCTGTGGCCCTGGATTGGACAACCAATCGCGTGCCAGCTGATACCAGTGCTGCCCGCCTGCTGACAATTCTCCCGGCGAGCAGCTCCTTATCAGCGATCCCCACCCTGGGCCGGGTCAAGAGGCCCAATCCCCAGCCCAATCAACCCCGGGCACCGCCAGCCAATCCCATGGCCCGGCACCTGCGCTTGCCAGCTCCCAAGCCTCCAGCCAACCCGGTTCAACGGTCAACAACCAGCCGTTGACCTATCAACTCAACCTGCCGGCCTTTCAGGTGAGCAAGCAACTGGAGGGCTCAGCCAGCTTGCCCCGCTTCAACCAGGCCGAGCTCGACGCGGCCCCGGAAACGGCCCCCCTTGATTGAGCCGATGACCAGTCTGCAACCGGACGATGTGGCCCCTGGCCTTGGTGCCGGCACGGGCCTCGCCAATGGGGGCGAGACCCCCAGGCTGACGGCCCTCGAGTCGCGGCCGCGCCGGACCCATCTCAATCCCAACCGCATCCGCGATCACCTCGCCAATGAGCGCACCTACCTCTCCTGGATGCGCAGTGGCATTTCCTTGCTCGGATTTGGTGTGCTGATCGTGCGCATGCGGGTGCTGCGACCGCCCTTGGCGCCCCAGGCCCCGGGTAACGGCTGGAAGCTTGGTTTGGCCTTTGCAGTGGTGGGCCTTGTGACAGTGGCCCTCTCCTCCTGGCACTACTTCGCCGTTCGTAACGATATCGAGGATGACACCTATGCCCCTTCCGACCGCTGGGTGCTGCTCTCCAGTCTGGTGCTGGTGGCCCTGGGCACCTGCGTGGTGCTCTACGTCTTCAATGTGCCCTTTGACGGGTTGTATTCGCTTTTGGTGGAGTGATGGATCCTCACACAATCGCCACCAGTCTGCTCACCGTTTCTGGCCTGGGCCTGCTGGAGGCCGTGCTCTCAGCCGACAATGCCATAGCTCTCGCAGCTCTTGTGCGGCATGTGGAACCGGCCGAGCGCCGGGCCCAGGCCCTGAATGGTGGAATGGCCCTTGCGTTTCTGCTCAGAGCCCTGATGATCCTCTTGGCGAGCTGGATCCTGCGCTATGCGATCGTCCAGCTGCTGGGTGGCGCCTACCTGCTCTGGCTTGCCTGCTGCCATTTCCAGGCCCAGTGGCACACCGACAGGGCCAATGATCAAGTCAAAGAGGCCGAACCTCTGCCGCTGCTAAGGATGATCGGGTTACTGGGGATGACCGATTTGGCCTTCTCCCTGGATAGTGTGACTGCGGCCATGGGCCTGAGCCAGCAGTTGGGGCTGGTGATCGCTGGTGGCGCCATGGGGGTGCTGTTTCTGCGCTGTTCGGCCGGCTATTTCCTGCGTTGGCTCGATGCTTTTGTCCACCTCGAGAATGCCGCTTACCTCAGCGTGCTGGCAGTGGGCCTGCGGCTGGTGGGCCAAGTGCTGCTGCCAGCCCTGGTTCCATCGGAAACAGCGATTACTCTCATGATGGCAGTCTTTTTCGCCTGGGGGTTCAGCCGGCGTCAAGACCCTCAGCTGTTGCCTGATGGACTGGGACGATGATCTCAGCCTCCCATCAAGTCCGGATCAAGACCCAGCCCAGAAGCTAGGCCATCGACCAAGGGAGTCTGGATCCAGCCCAGATGCACCAAAAGCAACACCAGCAGGGTGAAGGCTGTTGAGGTGGCGAAACCCAGCAGTAACTCGCGGCGCAGGGTGCCCGGTTGGCCCGGTTGGGCAAACACCTGCACGGCGCTGGTTTGCATCAAAACGAGTCCCAGCACATTGCTGAACCAGTAGCCCACTGCCAGAGCCGCTGCAAACCACTCCGGCCGCCAATGGTGAACCAGGCGGGCAAAACCGTAGGCCAGCGGCAGGTTGATCACCAGATCGTTCCACCAGCAGAGCGGCGAAAGCAACCAACCGACGGCCAGGACTCCCAGGACCCTGACCTGGACCCATGGATCACCTTGGCGCAGGAAATGGAACAACCGTGCCCACAAGGCTGAAAGCCTTTGCCCCCAGCGGGGCTGGAACCTCGCCCGGATCCCGGCGCCAAAGCGGGCTCCGAAGCCAGAAAGCAAGGGCGGTTGCATGGCAGGACAGCAGCAGGCCGAGAGCATAGGACCAAACCCCGCAAGCCCGATCGGTTAAAGATCTGGGCGATCCCATGGCCCTGTCCAACCCATTCATCCGGCACGATCCCCGCACCAGAAACCCCCTCCCTGCCTGATTTTGCTGCGCGTCAACCCCTGACACTCCCTGTCCCTTCGATGCTCCCTCCCCTTGAGCTACTTGTGCTGAGCGTGGTGCTTCTTGCCGTTGTGCTGGGTTGGTTGACCCCCCAGCAGGCGCTTACCGGGTTCAGCAACCCCGCCACCTTGACGGTGGTTGCCATGTTTGCGGTGAGTGCTGCGGTGGTGCGCACGGGGGCCCTGTCTCCGATTGCAGCCCTTCTGCAACGCCATGGCGGCCAACGGCTCTCCCGCCAGTTGCTGCTGTTGGGCTTGGTGGTGGGACCCCTCAGTGCCCTGCTCAACAACACCGCTGTGGTCGCCGTCTTCATCCCGGTGGTCGAACAATGGTGCCGCCGGCTGGGGGTGCCGCCATCGCGGATGTTGATGCCGCTCTCGTTCATGACCGTGTTGGCCGGGGTCGCCACCCTGTTGGGGACCTCCACCAACCTGGTGGCCAGCGGCCTGGCCGACCAATTGGGCTACGGCCATTTCAGCCTGTTCCAATTCACGCCCATGGCCCTGGGCACCTATGGCGCTGGCCTGGGCCTGTTGGTTGTTCTCGCCCCAAGGGTGCTGGCTGGCGACCAAAACCAAGCCACTCCTGCAAGCCTGGAGGACAACTACGGCGTGCACGACTACCTGAGTGAATTGGCGATATCGTCCAGTTCCCCCTTGGTGGGCCAGCGCCTCGATGACACCCTGCTGCAACACACCTTCGATACGCGCATTCTGGCCCTGATCCGCGAGGGAGAACACTTCTCCCTGCCCCTCGGCGGTCGCACCCTGCGGGCCGGCGACCTGTTGCTGGTGAAGGCGCCCAGGGATCAACTGCTTGCCCTGCAGGACCAGGAGGGCTTGAAGCTGCTTCCCGAGATGGGGTGCACATTGGAGTTGGGAGTTAGCGATGTTCAACACCAGCTGCCAAGCGAGCAACATGAAGAGGACCATGGTGGTCACCTCAGTGCGAACGGACCCATTGCAAATCTGGGGGAACGACCACTAAAGGGAAGTCTCATAAAACAGCTTGATGAACGGCATCAAGCGAATCAGCGACCGAATCTGGGATCCAACCTCGATGACAACCTGGACAGCACCATTGAAGTCCTGATCCCCACAGGCTCCCGGCTGATCGGCCAGAACCTGAGAGAGATTCGCTTCTCCCAGCGTTACAACAGCACCGTCCTTGCCATCCGCCGGGGGCAGACTTTGCTGCGGGATCGGCTGGGTCAGGTGGCCCTCCGCCTTGGCGATGCCCTGCTTCTGCAAACCCCCCGCGGCAGTGTGGCGGGCCTCCAGGTGAGTCGCGATCTGCTGGTTGTTGATGATCCGGCAACCCAGGCAAGCCGACGTGATCGCCTGCCCTGGGTCTTAGCCATCGCCGCCCTGATGCTGGCCCTTGCCCTGCTGCGCTCGGACCTTGTCGTGGTCTGGTCCCTACTGGCAGTTGTGGGCCTGGTGGCTGCCCGGGTTCTAACGGCCCAGGAGCTTTATGCTGCCGTACGCTGGGATGTGGTGGTATTGCTGGCCGCCCTCCTGCCCCTCGCTGGGCTGCTCGCAGAATCGGGATTGACCCACTGGCTAGATGAAACGCTGGGGCAATCACTCGCAACATGGCCGGCTTACGCCTTGCTGGTGGCGCTGTATGCAATAACGGCCCTGATCACGGAACTTGTTTCCAACCAGGGGGCCGTATCCTTGATGCTTCCCCTGGGGCTGGGCTTGAGCCAGGGACTGGATTTGAACCCCATGGCCGTAATGGGGGTGATCACCTTTGCGGCCTCCAGCAGCTTCCTCAGCCCAATCGGCTACCAAACCAACACAATGGTGTACGCGGTCGGTGGCTATCGCTTCACGGATTTCCTGCGGCTGGGCTTGCCCCTGAGCCTGCTGCTTGCCAGCCTCACACCCTGGCTGGCCCTGCGCTTCTGGCCAAGTGCCGTCTAACTAGCGCAAATTCAGCCACCAACCAGTGGTTGAAACTACACGAATAAGCTAGGGGTTTCCTGGATACTGCTTGCAGTGAGCCAAGAATCTTGATGACCGTAGCGGTCCTCACCGCCCATGCCAGTTTCAGGGTCACGACCCGGGATGGCTTTTTCCTCCAATGGCTGGAAGACCAAGGCCTGGAGATCAGTTTCGCGGAAGACGACCACCTGTTGGCGGCAGATCCTGACGAGGGAGTGTGGCTGGAGCTTCGGGCCTATCCCCTGGATGGGGGCAGGGCCACCCAGGTGCGTTGGCAACTCAGCCAGGCAGGGACTGAAGTCCCGGGGGAAAGCTTGCTGGAACGCCTGCGCAGTCTCGAACACCAGCTCAAGCAGGACCCGCAATGGCATGTGGATGCCTGCCGAGAGGAAAGTCAGCCCCAGATGGTGGACCCAAACCCAAGCGGGTCATGAATTTTGATCAACTGTCGGTGTTCCTCTGTGTCTCCCGCCACCTCCACTTCAGCCGCGCTGCTGAGGAGCTCTACATCACCCAACCGGCGGTAAGTGCCACGATCGCGAAACTGGAGAACGATTATGGTGTAAAGCTATTCCATCGGATCGGCCGACGCGTGGAACTCACCGATGTGGGTCAATTTTTAGTGCGTGAGGGCAGCCGCTTGAATGATGCAGTAACCCAGTTGGAGCGCCATTTACAGGAATTCAATGCCCTTACCCGGGGATCCCTCTCTATCGGGGCCAGCTTCACGGTGGGAAACTACTGGCTTCCTGAGCCAATCAAACTCTTCCATGATCGCTACCCAACCATCGGGTTGCAGTGCGGCCTGGCCAATGCCGAACAAGTGCTCGAAGGCACAAGCAAAGGGGCCTATGACTTGGGCTTCCTCAGTGGCAGCGACGAGACCGAATTACCATCACCCTTAAAAGCAGAATCTGTAGGCACAGAACGACTGCAAGTTGTTGTTGCAAAGAATCATCCTTGGTATGGAAATGGAAGCGTCAAAGTTGAGGAACTAAGCAAAAGTGACTGGATTCTGCGGGAGCCTGGATCAGGCTCCCGTCAAATGCTGGCAAAGGGCTTGCAGATGGTGGACTTAAAACTTGAGAATCTCCCCCAAGCCCTCGTGCTCAATAGCAGTGAAATGGTTAAGGCAGTGGTTCTACATGGGGGTGTTGCAGCGGCATTACCAGAACAGATGGTTCGCCAGGAAATCAATCTGAAATTACTCTGGCCGGTGCCTGTGGAGGGATTGGTGATGGAGCATTCCATCTTGATGGTGAATCATGGGGGACGCCACCAATCCCAATTACTCCAGAACTTTGAAGAGCTGGTTCGACGATGGAGCCAAACTGACGCGGCTTTAACAACTTCTGAGGCCTAAAACTGACGACAGGAACGGGGCCTAATATGAAGTCGATCGCCAAACTTTAAACGGAGGTGCTCATCAACATCCTTGGAAAGCTGTGCATTGACCTTGTGACCATTATCAAGCTGCAATTCTGCATAAAGATCCTTACCAAGGTTAGTGAGGCGCCTGAAGATTGCCGGAAGGCTATTGTGCTGTGCCGTAGACAATAATTCAATCTCATGGGGGCGCACAAACAAGTCAGAGTGACGATCAGTCTGATAAGCGGCCGGTAGAACTTCCCGAGGCAGAACATTGACTTCGCCAACAAATTGCATCACGAAGGCTGAGGCGGGACGATCATAAATGTCGTTGGCGCTGCCAATCTGCTCAATCTTTCCCTGATTGATCACCACGATCTTATCAGCAACCTCCATGGCCTCCTCCTGGTCATGGGTCACGATCACGGTGGTGACCTTCATGTCTTCATGCAAGCTGCGCAACCAGGCCCGCAGTTCCTTGCGGACTTTGGCATCGAGAGCACTGAAGGGTTCATCCAACAAGAGAACCTGGGGCTCCACAGCCAAGGCCCGGGCCAGGGAGACCCGCTGTCGTTGACCACCCGAGAGCTGGGAAGGGAACCGATTGCCGTAATCCTGAAGCTGCACCAGGGACAGCAGGGAATCAACACGGCGGCGAATGGCCTCAGGCTTCCAATGCCTGAGTTCCAAGCCAAAAGCGATGTTGTCGCGAACACTACGGTGCTTGAACAGGGCGAAATGTTGGAACACGAAGCCAACCTGGCGGTCCTGCACCGATCGCCCGGTGGCATCACTGCCATTAATCCAGATCCGACCATGATCCGGTTGATCCAGACCTGCGATCAGACGCAGCAGAGTGCTTTTGCCGCAACCGGAAGGACCCAAAAGGGCCACCAAGGAGCCAGTATCCACATCAAGGCTGAGGTTATTAACCGCAGGCTGCCCGCCAAAGCTCTTGCTGACACCATTGACACGAATCCCCATCACCAGAACCCGCCCGGGCGGGAGCAAGGAACAACGGGTCCAATTCCCTGGACCCTTGACGATCATACCCCTTTATTGCACAAAAACAACGCCGGGAAAGCGGGGTTCTACCTGCTTCCATCGTTGAATTCAATCCAGGGAACCGCTACAGCACAGCAATCAGCTGATAGATATTGCAGGAGAAAACATGAAAATCCATAAGTAATTCTGATCCATCATCCCGATCCTGGTAGAGCCAATTGCAACGGAGCAGAATGAATTCGCGCACCAATTTGCAATGTCCAGGAAAATCAAAAAATCCGGAAAACATGCGTCGCCGGGATGCGAAAGCTGCAATATTTGCATTAACATCTGCAGCCTTATTGTCCAATTTTTTATCGCTTTGGATCAAGTCTACATCACCGCAGTGAACCCGAATCAATCTTAATTCAACCGACGCTTGCTGACATAGATCCGTTATGGGGCTAGGCATTTTGACTGTGGGTAGGTGTGGTCATACTGCAGCTCCTTGTTGGGCTTCCCTCAAAAAAGTCAGCCCATTGAGGGTTGGATGCGGCCTGAGGGTGGGGAACTCCTGGGGCCAGGGATCGGCGTAGATCAACAACAATGAGGCATTAGTGAACTACTGCATGTTCATATACTTGTCACAAAGATTTTCGTTGATCGACTCGGTGGATCCGTCATCCAATGGTGATCTCTGAAAGATGTAAGCCGTTCTAGCGATTATGAGTACCTTACATGCGTCCGATACGGCCTGAGCGCTTACCGTAGTTCCGTTTGAGCTAAGGATGAATCCCGAAGCCAAGTCGATGCTTGTAAGCTCCTTCAAAACTCAAGAATCCCGGTAACCCTCTTCAGGATCTCGTAGTCTATTCGGGGGCTACGCGGCAACGAATAGGTAGGCGGGATGCATCAACTAAACTGACGGGTCTTAGAACGAGACAACGGGGCTCCAGTTCAGGTCTGCAGCCCCGCGATGCCCGCCTCTCTGTCATTGCGGATAAGGAGCGGTGCATGGCCAGACGGGCCGCCGGGCTTAGCCAGCAGATCGCTGCTATTGCGGTGGGGATTTCGCTGCGCAACGCCCAGCGGATCGATCGGGACGAACTGCAGCCCCAGGATCAGCAACAGGTGGCCGTCACTGGCGCACCCACGCAGACCCGCTGGCGGCGGTGTGGGAGAGCGTGCTGGTGCCCATGTTCAAGAAGGCACCGCAGCTCGAACCCCAGACGCTGCTGCTGCACCTGGAGCAAATCTTCCTAGGCCAGGAGTGGTAACGGCATCACCTCCCCCTCCAGTCGCCAGCCCTTGTGCCAATCGTAGAGAGTGACGATGTGAATGCCCGTTTCCTCAGAAATCCACGCCACGCTCGGACGAGCTGGCGGACTCATCCTATTCCTGATCTCAGCTTTGACAGCCTCGCTGTAACGACGCATTGCTCATCTCCTCAACCCCCCGCGTGGTCAAAAGCACGGACGACAACTTTCCTGACGGCAGGGGGTTCGGGGCTTTGGGACACGCAGTTATTGTTGTTTAAGCGGTGACCAGCTCGTCCGTTCCCAACGGACATCGGCCTAGCAGCTGTTGGCGAGGACCGCGCAAAGGGCCCCGATTTGATCAGAGTTCCAGGAACGAAAGGTCTCGGGCTTGCCCATCGACTCCGACCGACACCCATTTTTACCCCAAATCGCCTGCTTTCACTAGGTTCTGGCCAGATTCAGATGGCCTTTGGTGACGTGGCTCTCGGCTGACTACGCGAAAGGCAGCAGGCCATGGAGTCTTATGATGATCAAAACGGGGCGTGGCGCAGCTTGGTAGCGCGGGTGCTTTGGGAGCACTAGGTCGCAGGTTCGAATCCTGTCGCCCCGATCTCAGTCATAGCAAGGGTTCTCGGGGTTCCGGGAGCCCTTCTTTTTTGGGCTTTTGGGGGCCAATGTGCACATCCCGTGCACAAAACCGTTTTCAGGGCCCTGGTCAATCACCCCCGAAAGCTTCCGAACGAGCCCTCAGGCGACCTGGCCATAAAGGCCTCAAGGCGGCTCAACACCGGTTTGCCTCAAAGCCCGTCCTGAATCCAAGACAACAAGCCTTCGATTGCGGTAATTCGCCTGCCCGGGCCTTCAAATCTCGGCCAAGCCCCTCAAATCAACAGATCCGTCGGCACTCCCGGCACCACCTCAGGCTCCTCGGCGTCCTGGTCATCCCCCAGCAACCAGCCCGGCTGGGGGTCCTGGTCTTGGCCCAGGCCCGCTTGGACGCCATCGAGGGCAATCACGCTCCCCGCGGCCTCTTCTGCCTCGGGGTCCCGGCCCAGGGCCTTGGCAGCCGCCAGCACTTCCGCCTTGCTGAGCGAGCTGTCCAGCTTGTGGCCATAGGTCTTGCGGGCAAAGGCCAGCAGCTCCGCCTTGGTCATGCCGTCAAGATCGGCTGGCGTCGCTGGCACTGGGGCATCGGCTGGCTCCAGCAGCTCCACCTGGAACGGCAGGCTGGCCAGTGAACCAATCGCAGCCACCAGGGTTAGGTGACAGGCGACCTGGAGCAGGCGGGAATCAAGCGAAAGGCCCATTTCTTTGGCATTGGCGTAGGTGAGTTCGGTAGGCGACAGCGTCTCGCCGGTGGAGGCGGTGATCTTGAGTCCCATGTCCGGGGTAAAACCGCTGCCCTGCAGCACCGCCCGATAGGGCTTCTCGGCCCGGGCATGGAAGGGGCCCCCCAGCAGGGCTTTGATCACGGGGGCGACGGAGGGGCCAGCAGCCTCCTGGCCAGGGGCATGGGCAGCACCGGCCGGCTGCGGCCAATCCAGCCGCCAGCCCAACGCCAACCAGCCGGCCAGGTGCACCGGCCAGATCACCTGGAAGGTCTTGCCATCGCTGATCCGCAGCATCCCCTCGGGTTGGGCTTCAAGGGCCTCAGGGGCTAGCCAGGGGGGAGAGGTTGGCTCCATCGATTCACTGCAAAGGTTTGGAAAAATGGGAAGGGCTAAGGCTCAATTCAGGTGAGGACCAGCCGCCACCAAGTGGAGCAATCGGGTCCTCAGTGGGTGAGGCTCACATGACAGCCCGGCGGCGTGAACGGCGACACGGTGGCCCTCGCAAAGAACAGGCAGGGCGCCTTACTGTTGGCCCCATCAGCCCCAGCCAGCACCAAATTGGCTGGGTTGATCACCGTTTCGATCAGTCCACCCACCGCCGGGATCACGACCGTGGCGGCATTCACAAAGGTGCCGGTGCTGCCGTCCTTAAGCAGCGGCGCTAGGGCCAGCACCACCGTGATTGGACTGCCTGCCCCCGGGTGGGAGGTCACCAGGGTGATCTGCTCGGCCGCATCCAGCGGCGTTGTGAGCCGCACCACCTCATTGCTGAGCCGGGTGCGCTCGAGCGGATCGGTGGCGGTGCTGTTGATCCAGCCCACCAGGGTGGTGAGGGCATCAAGCCGCTTATTCGCCAGGGGAGCCATGGGATTGTCCTCGTGAAAAGGGGAAGTTGGAGGTTGAAAGCTTGAGAAGGTCGCCGAAAGGGTGAATGACCTGATCGGCTCGAAATTGGAACAGGCCCCTGGCCTGGGCCTTAAGCCACGGCCGGGCCGATGTTGTAGAGCCGCGCTGCCGCCTTGTCGTCGCAGACCGCAAAGCCCACGTACCAATCGACGCGTGTGCGAAACACCGGGGCGTCCTGCACTTCGCCGAAATCGCGGACCGAGATGCCGTAGCGGCCCTCAAACGGGCCCTGCAGGCCAGTCATCAGCTCATCGCCAAAGGAGCAGCAGTAAAAGGACGTGGTTTTGCCGGCCTCGCCAAAGCCGAGCACGTCCTGGCCATTGGCGTCCTGGTCCACCACCAGGATCTCGACGTCCTCGAACCAGTGGCGGCCATCCATCACCTGGTACAGCTCACCACCCACATCGCGGCAGGCGGCACTGATCTGACGGCGGCCGGCCTTGCTGGTGATCAAGACCTTCTCGCCGCCGTTGGCGTTCACCGCATCAACGAGTTGCTCGATGCGGGTCAACTTGACGGTGCCGCCGCCGTTATCGACGGTCTGCACCCCGCCTGGGACGAGCCGTTTGCTCAGGCCGTTAAAGGCCCTTGGATCGAAATTGGCATCGCCATTGAGGATCGCCGCCTCCAAGGTCAGCCGCATCGAGCGCACCTTTTGTTCGGTCTGGGAAGCCCGGGCTTCTGTGCCGTTGAGATCAACGATCGAGCGATCCACATCCAGGTCACCGCCAAACAGGTGCACGAACTCGGTTTCGTTCGCCACCGCCCCGTAGTCCCGCCGGTAGCCCTCGTTCACTGCCCGGAAGCCAACCCGGGGCAGTTTTTTCTCCTTGGCGAACTTCAGGGCGCCACCGGTGAGGTTGCGGAACGGCAGGCGGCGGATCAGCTGGCCTTCTGAAAAGGTGCGGATCACGGCCAGCCGTTCCACCCGCGTCTCGTGTTTGGCCGCCTCGATCAATGTCAGGCCCATGCTCACCCCGGGGCCAGGCCCCAGCAA
>CALRRL020000015.1:0-70894 GCA_943370565.1 Synechococcus sp. UW140
TTGGCAAAGCCCTTGCCGGTGCCAAAGGTGTTGGCGTCAACGAGGTTGGCGGAGCAGAAGCGGGTGAACCCATTGAGGGAGCCAGCCGCATCGCCACTGATCTGGGTGGGATCGGTGACGGTGGCGCCGAAGCGATCCACCACCTTGGAATAGGCGATCCCAGAATTTTTGATTTGACCGGCGTTGTTGATGTCGATAAAATTTATGCGGGCACCACTCAAGCGGGTGCCATTGCCAAGGCTGTACAGAGCACCCGCATCTTTGCCGATTTCGCTGTTGACGAGTAAGCGAATCGTGTTGTTGTCAATTCGGTAGGCCCCTTCGCCGTCAGGAACACCCGAGATGGCAACCTGGGGGTTGGTGCCGTAGGTAAAGATCGGCTTCGCCGAAAGTCCACTGCCGACGGTTGGTTTCAGCATGAGTGGATCGGCCCCACCAGCGGCAGCCCGTTGGGAAGCCAGGCCGTCGATCGAGAAGCGCAGGATGTCGCGGGGTTGGTTGCTATCGGCTGGAGTTGGGAAGGAATTCTGGGCGTAGGAATCAACTCCTCGCAGCGCCACATTGAGAACCCCTTCAGGAGTTACTTCAAGAACGGCGTAGTTATAGGTATCAGGGGAATAGAAATCGACGGGTTTTGGCGCGCTATTGGCTGTACTGTCGCCTTCGCGCCAAACATTGAACAGGCCGACATAGTTTGGATCGAGTCCAATCGGATCAACGTTGTTGGTCGTCTGCTTGGTTGCAAGCGCATCCGCCAGGGATTTGAGGTTGGTGTAGCTGTGATCCGTAACGCTGTCTGGCCCTGTGGCTCCGATCGGACCATCGACAATGCTGATGACTCCGGGAACTCGTTTGTAAACGGTGGGTTTACTGGCGTCGGGTACATAGGAGACTTCATTAATGCGGCCCTGGTGGTCATCGCTGGCTAGGAACACCACGTTGGTGATGCCATTATCGGCGATGTACTTGAGCAGCTCATTACGCTCTGCCCGGTAACCCCCCATCCAGGATTTGCCGCCATCATCTCCGGAGCCGACAGCACCGATCTGATCAATAGGATCGGTAATGTTGATGACTTTCCAGATTGTGCCGGCAGTCTGGGCATCTAGAAGTGTTTTTTTCAGCCAAGCCAGCTGAGTTTTGCCCAGCAGGGTGCGGTCGGGATTATCTGCGCGGGCTCCTGTGTCATCAGTACTCTTGTCTGATTGCAGAAGCCGGACATCACGATAGGTGCGTGTGTCTAAATTGATCGCAACAGCATTTTTGCCCCACTGCTGGGAGCCATACAGCTGGACTGTACCGTTAGTGCGAGGATCTTCGGGTGCAACAATGGTTGAGGTGCGTATTGGTTGATACTCTAGAAAAGCCTGTTCGAGAGTTTTGAAGGCCAGCGAGTCATGGATATAGGTTCCTGTAAGGTTAACGTCATGGCTGCTATTTTCTGAGCCTTTTAGTCCTGCTGTGCTGAGGGCCAGCGGAGCGCCCCCATTAATCATGTCCTTATTGCCAAGCTCATGGTTGTCAAGGGAGACATAAAGCCCTTGACTTGCAAAAAAGGTGTCGAGATTTTCGAAGGTTCCGTTGTTTACGCCTTCATGGGTTTCCAGGTACTTGCGTCGATAGTCGGCAAGTAGGGTCGCTGCCTTGACAGGATCAGTGCCTACACTTTTGGTGGCTAAGGTTGCAGCAGACCCTGTGGAGGCCGTCTCATAGATAGTATCGCCATTAAAGATAAAGAAGTCGAGCTTTTGCTTCTTCAGATCCTGGGTGGACAGATAGGGGGCCATGAGCCCATCCACATCGCCGCTGTGGCCAAAGCGGATTGTACCCAAGCTGGTTGCTGCAGGCGCAGTTCTAAATTGGCCACTATCACTTGTACTGGAACCATCTTTGGTTTTAAAGCGGTAAAAATAATTGGTGCCACTTGCTAAGCCACCAAGATCGACTTTGGTTGTGTAGTCACCCGCAGATGAGGTGCTTGTCTCTTTGCTGAAAGCAATCGTGCTGAAGTCTGCTTTCGCTGCCACCTCTAGGATGAGATCGGCGGGCGCGCCCAGTAATTCGCTGCTGCTGCTATCCCAGGTGCGTGTCCAGAAGATTCCTGAGTTGACTGTGGCGCTGCCGGATGCGACACCAGAGAACTTGATAGCCATCTTGACTGATTAACTCTCCAGCAACGTAACGACTGACTGGAATGGCAAATTTAAGAAGGTTAATGCTTTGGTTAAATCTTTGCGAGCAGCACAGTGGCGTGTGGTTTGCGATACAAGCCACTGTTTTGTGTCTTACATGAGGCTTTGCCAGCCAATTTTTTCAGACTATTAATGAGCTTTTCAGAATATGTACGTTTATGGTTGCTTTGCGGCAGGCGAGTCTTGGCAACTACTTAACTGGAGTCAATGGTTCTGCGTTGACGATGATCAATCCGCGCATCATTCTCTATTTAGCATATATTATTAGCATGATTACAATTCAGGCGCGCTGTTTTAGCTGCTACAGCCTGACTCAAAAGTTATGGCTAATTAGCAATAAAAATGGAAAACGTCTTGCTGCAAATGGTCTACGTATGGAAAATTAATTCATTATGGGTAATTTTAAATTCAGCAGGTCAATAGCAAATTGTGCCACTGTTGCGTTGTTCACGCAGGCGGTCATGTTGCTGTGAAATCAACATCACCGCCATGGTGGGGTGGTTGTGGAGCAGGTTAAGGAAGTGGAGCCGGCCCAGTTTGACTAGCTCTACGGGGGTGCGGGCGACGGCGTCGTTGCGGTAGCGGCCTTCGCGCCAGGCGATGTCCTGGTAGCTGAATACTTCACCGGGCCTGTAACAAAGGCGGTTGCCGTCCCCATCGACCAGTTCGACGAGGCCTTGACGCACCCCAAAAATGGCGGCTGCCCGCTGGCCGCTGGAGAAGATCTCGGCGCCGGTGGGATAGGCGAGTCGCTCGCAGTCGACTTGGGCGGCGATCAGATCAACCGGAGATGCCAGGCTTAACGTTTGGGACAATCACCCATCCTCGCGTATCGATTTATTCGATCCATTATCACAGCCCGTCGCCCTGGTCTGCGAAAGCTGCGATACAGCAACGCCATCAACTGCGATAATCCATATTAAATGCTACCAAAACTGACTGTGCTGCCGTTGGCCCCTGCGGCTCGTCTGGGTGGCGGTTGCGGTGGGCCTGGTCAGTTGAGCCAGTCGGCCAGGGCCAGCTGGAGATCCGGGCCGGAAGGGGCCTTGGGGGTGCCATCGGCACGGCTCAGCAAGGCCGCAGCCGGAGCGCTCCAGTGGTGGCACCAGAGTTCCGAGGCCAGGTCGGGATGGATGGCCAGCCGGCGCAGCTGGCACCAGCCCATCTCGCCCCCGTTTGGCGGGACGCAATGGCGACAACTGCGGCAGCTGGGGCGATAACCCATCAAGGGCTGGTCTGGCCGCTCAAGCTAGGAACGGTTCGCCGCCGTGCCAGCAGCCAGGCACCAAGCTTCCGGATCTCTTCGCCATCGGCCCGGGGGTGCCGCCGTTCTGTGGCCAGGGCCAGGGGCGCCCTCCATAGGATCCGCTCGATCCCAACGGCAGTTCCGCCATGGCTGACGTCCCCCTGGCCGACCCGTCCCCGAACCCTGCCGCCCCCTCGGACCAGGCTGCCGCTGCGGCCAAAGCCCTGCGCCGCACCCCCCTCTTCGACGCCGCCCGCAGGGCCGGCGGCCGCATGGTGCCCTTCGCCGGTTGGGAGATGGCGGTGCAGTTCGGCGGGCTGGTGGCGGAACACCAGGCGGTGCGAACCGGTTGTGGTCTTTTCGACATCTCCCACATGGGGGTGCTGCGCCTGCGCGGCGATGGCGCCAAGGATGCCCTCCAGGCCCTGGTGCCCACCGATCTGTTTCGCATCGGCCCTGGCGAGGCCTGCTACACGGTGTTGCTCAACGATGCGGGTGGCATCCGCGATGACCTGATCGTCTATGACCAGGGCCGGGTGGCCGACGACCAGGCCCCGGGAGCCGAAACGGACGGCCTGCTGCTGGTGATCAACGCGGCCTGCGCCGAGTCCGACACGGCCTGGATCCGCTCCCAGCTGGAGCCCTGGGGCATCGCCGTGACGGATCACAAGGGTGACGGGGTGCTGCTGGCCCTGCAGGGCCCTGGGGCGGCCAGCCACCTGGAAGCACTGGGCGGCGTCTCCCTGGCCGGTTTGCCCCGCTTTGGCCATCGCGCGTTAAGGCTGGCCGGCACAGCCCTGGGGGCTGCCGCCGGCGCCGAGCTGTTTGTGGGCCGCACCGGCTACACCGGTGAGGACGGCTTCGAACTGCTGCTGGGCCGAGAGGCCGGCCTGGCCCTCTGGCAGCAACTGCTTGACGCAGGCGTGGTGCCCTGCGGCCTGGGCGCCCGCGACACCCTGCGCCTGGAGGCGGCCATGCACCTCTACGGCAGCGAGATGGACGCCAGCACCACCCCCCTGGAAGCGGGCCTGGGTTGGCTGGTGCACCTGGAGATGCCCAAGCCTTTCATCGGCAGGGAGGTGCTCGAGCGCCAGAGCGCCGCAGGGGTGACCCGCAAGCTGGTGGGCCTCAAGCTCGAAGGCCGGGCCATTGCCCGCCACGGCTATCCGGTGCTGCGGGATGGCCAGAGCGTCGGCGTGATCACCAGCGGCACCTGGTCTCCCACCCTGGCGGAAGCCATTGCCCTGGCCTATGTGCCCACGGATGCCGCCCAGCTCGGCACCGAACTGGCGGTGGAGATCCGCGGCAAGGCGGCCCCGGCCACGGTGGTGAAACGGCCGTTTTACCGGCGTCCCTGAGGCCTGCCGGCTGCCGATTGCCCGGCAGCCGACCCCCCCGGGGCCAGGGGCGCCCCGCCCGCCATGGGAAACTCGCCAATTGATTTCGGGTGCCGCCATGCGCAGCCACGGGTGCGGCGATCTGCGCAGTGATCTGGCTCAGGACGTCATCGGTCTGGACGTGAGCCTGTGCGGCTGGGTGGACCGGCGCCGGGACCATGGCGGCGTGATCTTCATCGACCTGCGCGACCGCAGTGGCACCGTGCAGATCACGGTGGATCCGGACCTGGGTGCCGAGGCCTTCGCCGTGGCCGAACACCTGCGCAGCGAAACGGTGTTGCAGGTCCAGGGCCGGGTGCGGGCCCGTCCGGCTGAATCGATCAACGAGCGCCTGGCCACCGGTCAGATCGAGGTGCTGGCCAGCGCCATCACCGTGCTCAATGCCGTGAAGGGCACCTTGCCGTTCCCGGTGTCGGTGCACGACGAGGAGAACACCCGCGAGGAGCTGCGCCTGCGCCACCGCTATCTCGACCTGCGCCGCGAGCGCATGAACGGCAACCTGCGCCTGCGCCACCTCACGATCCAAACCGCCCGCCGCTTCCTCGACGACCAGGGCTTCATCGAGGTGGAAACGCCGGTGCTGACCCGCTCCACCCCCGAGGGTGCCCGCGATTACCTGGTGCCGTCTCGGGTCTGTGGCGGTGAGTGGTTCGCCCTGCCCCAGTCGCCCCAGCTGTTCAAGCAGCTGCTGATGGTGGGGGGCCTGGAGCGCTATTACCAGGTGGCCCGCTGCTTCCGCGACGAAGACCTGCGCGCCGACCGCCAGCCGGAGTTCACCCAGCTGGACATGGAGATGAGCTTCATGGACCAGGAGCAGATCCTGGCCTTGAACGAACAGCTGATCTGTGCGATCTGGAAGGCCGTCAAGGGCATCGAGCTGCCCCAGCCCTTCCCCCGCCTCACCTGGCACGAGGCCATGGAGCGCTACGGCACCGACCGGCCCGACACCCGCTACGGCATGGAGCTGGTGAACGTCAGCGACTTGGTGGCTGGCATGGGCTTCAAGGTGTTCTCTGGCGCCGTGGCGGCCGGGGGGTCGGTGAAGTGCATCGCCGTGCCCGGCGGGAATGACGCCCTCAGCAACGTGCGCATCAAGCCCGGCGGCGATGTCTTCAGTGAGGCCCAGAAGGCCGGTGCCGGCGGCCTGGCCTTCATCCGCGTGCGCGAGGGCGGCGAGATCGACACGATCGGCGCCATCAAGGACAACCTCTCGGCCGAGGCCAAGGCCGAGCTGCTCGAGCGCACCGGCGCCGGTCCCGGCACCCTGCTGCTCTTTGGGGCCGGCGACACGGCCACGGTGAACAAGGCCCTCGACCGGGTGCGCCAGTTCCTGGCCAAGGAGCTGGGGCTGGTGGCGGCCGATTCGGCCAATGCCGCCTGGAACTTCCTCTGGGTGGTCGATTTCCCGATGTTCGAGTTCAACGCTGGCGAAAACCGCCTCGAAGCGTTGCACCACCCCTTCTGCGCTCCAAACGTCGCCGACCTCGGCAGCGATCCGGCCCAGTGGGCCGCCACCCTGCCCACGGCCCGGGCCCAGGCCTACGACCTGGTGCTCAATGGTCTGGAGCTGGGCGGCGGCTCCCTGCGCATCCACGATTCGGCCCTGCAGCGCCAGGTGCTCGAAACGATCGGCCTGCCCCTGGAGGAGGCCAACCGCCAGTTCGGCTTCCTGATGGAGGCCCTCGACATGGGCGCCCCGCCCCACGGCGGCCTGGCCTTCGGCCTTGATCGCATGGTGATGCTGTTGGCGGGCGAGGAGTCGATCCGCGACACGATCGCCTTCCCCAAGACCCAGCAGGCCCGCTGCCTGATGACCCAGGCACCGGCCGATGTGAGCGCGAAGCAGCTCGAGGAGCTGCATGTGGCCAGCACCTGGACCGCCGACGAGTGAGGGCTGGCGGCCCCAAATCAAGACCCAACCAGCGGTTGTGCCAGTTGGGTCTTGCTCCTTGCTGAGGAGCCGGGCGCGACCGGCTGACGGGTTCGGCTTGGGCTAGAACCCTTGGATCGCCCCAGCAGACGGGGCCGTCCATTGCGATTGCCTCCCCATGACCACCGCCCCCCTCTCCAGTCGCCCCCAGCCGATTGACATCGGCCTGCCCGAGGAGCAACGGCTGCAGATCGCCGAGGGGTTGGGGCGCCTGCTGGCCGACACCTTCGTGCTCTACGGCAAGACCCACGGCTTCCACTGGAACGTGACCGGGCCGATGTTCAACACCCTGCACCTCATGTTTGAGGGCCAGTACATCGAGCTCTGGAATGCCCTCGATGCCATCGCCGAGCGGATCCGCTCCCTGGGATGTCCGGCCCCCTACGGCGGCGCCAGCTTTGCCAGCCTGGCCTCGATCAGCGAAAGCGAGGGCATCCCGGCGGCCACCGCCATGGTGCGGGAGCTGGTGCTGGGCCATGAGGCCGTGGCCCGCACCGCCAGGGCCGTGTTCGTGCTGGCCGATGACTGCGGCGACCAGCCCAGCGCCGACCTGCTCACCCAGCGGCTCCAGATCCACGAGAAAACCGCCTGGATGCTGCGCAGCCTCCTGGAGGGCTGACGCCCGGTGTTTTCGCCAGGGCCCCTGCCCCAGGGGCCCTGGCTGGGGGCCGGTTCAGGACAGGGATCCGGTTCAGGACAGGGATCCGGGCCTGGAGACGGGGCTTGGCCTGGTGAGGGGGCCTTTGTCATGAACCGATAAATTGAAGCTTCGCCCGAGGTGCCATGGCCAAATTCGTCTTCGTGACCGGTGGCGTGGTGTCCAGCATCGGCAAGGGGATCGTGGCCGCAAGCCTGGGGCGGTTGCTCAAGTCCCGGGGCTATAGCGTCTCGATCCTCAAGCTCGACCCTTACCTCAATGTGGATCCGGGCACGATGAGCCCCTACCAGCACGGCGAGGTGTTCGTCACCGAGGACGGCGCCGAGACGGACCTGGACCTGGGCCACTACGAGCGCTTTACCGACACGGCCATGTCGCGCCTCAACAGCGTGACCACCGGCTCGATCTATCAAGCGGTGATCAACAAGGAGCGCCGCGGTGATTACAACGGTGGCACCGTGCAGGTGATTCCCCATATCACCGGTGAGATCCGCGAACGCATCAAGCGGGTGGCCGCCAACAGTGGCGCCGATGTGGTGATCACCGAGATCGGCGGCACCGTGGGTGATATCGAATCCCTGCCGTTTCTTGAAGCGATCCGGGAATTCCGTGGTGATGTCGGTCGCCATGATCTGGCCTATGTGCATGTCACGCTGCTGCCGTTCATCGGCACCTCGGGCGAACTCAAGACCAAGCCCACCCAGCACTCGGTGAAGGAATTGCGCTCGATCGGCATCCAGCCCGATGTGCTCGTGTGCCGCAGTGATCGGCCGATCAGTGAAGACCTCAAGGCCAAGATCGGCGGCTTCTGTGGCGTGGCCACCACGGCCGTGATCCAGGCCCTCGATGCCGACAGCATCTATGCGGTGCCGATCGCCATGGAAAGCGAAGGCCTCAGCCGTCAGGTGCTGGACGTGTTGGGCCTAGAAGATCGCGACAGCGACATGGCCCGTTGGGCCGAACTGGTGCACAAGCTGCGCAACCCCGGCCGGGCCGTGAAGGTGGCCCTGGTGGGCAAGTATGTGCAGCTCAATGATGCCTACCTCTCGGTGGTGGAGGCCCTGCGCCATGCCTGCATCGACCGGGATGCCTGCTTGGATCTCCATTGGGTCAGCGCCGAACAGATCGAAAGCCAGGGGGCCGAGGCCCTGCTCAAGGGCATGGATGCGGTGGTGGTGCCGGGGGGCTTCGGCAACCGGGGCGTTGATGGCAAGGTGGCGGCGATCCGCTGGGCCCGGGAACAGCAGGTGCCCTTTTTGGGCCTGTGCCTGGGGATGCAGTGCGCCGTGATCGAGTGGGCCCGCAACCAGGCCGGCCTGGTCGGCGCCACCAGCGCCGAGCTCGATCCCCACACCCCCCATCCGGTCATCAACCTGCTGCCCGAGCAACAGGATGTGGTCGACCTGGGCGGCACCATGCGCCTGGGGGTCTACCCCTGCCGGCTGGCGGCCGGCACCCTGGGCCAGGAGCTCTACGGCGAAGAGGTGGTCTACGAACGCCACCGCCACCGCTACGAGTTCAACAACGCCTACCGCAATGCCTTTGTGGAGGCGGGCTACCAGATCAGCGGCACCTCCCCCGATGGCCGGCTGGTGGAACTGATTGAACTCAAGGGCCATCCCTTCTTCACCGCCTGCCAGTTCCACCCCGAATTCCTCTCGCGCCCCGGCCGGCCCCATCCCCTGTTCCGCGGCCTGATCGAGGCGGCCCAGCAGCGGCTGCCGGTCCCGTCCGAGGAGCCCTTGTTGGCGGCCTGAGCCGTGGCGATCGCCCCCAGCGGCGCCAGCCTGCCGGTGGTGGAAACCTTCCACTCCCTGCAGGGGGAGGGCTGCCATGCCGGCCGCAGTGCCGTTTTCATCCGCTTGGCCGGCTGCTCGGTGGGCTGCCCCTGGTGTGACACCAAACACTCCTGGCCCGTCATGGCCCATCCCCAGCGCCCGCTTGCCGAGCTGGTGGCGGACGTGGGGGCGGCGGCGGCGGCTGGTGCCGGCTTCGTGGTGATCACGGGCGGCGAACCGCTTGAACACGACCTGGAGCCCCTCTGCACGGCCCTCGACGCCGCCGGCCTGCCCCTGCACCTGGAAACCAGCGGCGTCAACGCCTTGAGCGGCCGGTTCGACTGGATCACCCTCTCCCCCAAGGCCCACCGGCCGCCCCGCGCGGAGCTGCTGCACCGCTGCGATGAGCTCAAGGTGGTGGTGCACAGCCCTGCCGACCTGGACTTCGCCCAGGCCATGGCTGCTGCCGCCAGCGCCCGGCCCGTGCCGTCCGGGTCCAGGGGCCTCGAGGGTTCTTCGTCTGGCCCCCTGTTGTTGCTGCAACCCGGTTGCGACAGCCCCGAGGGTCAGCAGCTCGCCATCGCCTTTGTGCAGGCCCGGCCCGACTGGCGCCTCAGCCTGCAGACCCACAAATGGCTGGGCGTGCGCTGAGCGGGCTTGGCGGCAGCTCAGCTGGCAGGGCCTGGGGGGCCAGGGCAGGGGACGCCGGCGCTGGCGCTCCGGTTGCGGCCCCTTGCGGCGCCATCATGGAGCTGGCCAGCCCTGGCTATGGCTTCCGTTCTGTCCCCAGTCCTTGAGCACCCCCACCACCATCGCCCTGCTCTCCGGCGGCCTCGATTCGGCCACGGCCGCGGCCCTGGCGCTGGAAGCGGGCCATCGGGTCATCGGCCTCTCCTTCGACTACGGCCAGCGCCATCGCCGCGAACTGGTGGCGGCCGAACGGCTGGCCATGGAGCTGGGTCTGGCTGAACACCACACGATTGCCGTCAACCTGGCGGCCTGGGGCGGCTCCTCGCTCACCGATGCGGCCATGGCCTTGCCCAGGGCCGGGGTGGAGGCCGGGGTGATCCCCTCCACCTACGTGCCTGGCCGCAACACCGTGTTCATCGCCCTGGGCCTGAGCCTGGCCGAGGCCCGCGGCGCCGAGCGGCTGGTGCTGGGGGTGAATGCGGTGGATTATTCCGGCTATCCCGATTGCCGGCCCGATTACCTGCAGGCGTTCCAGACCCTGGCCGATCTGGCCAGCAAGGCCGGCCGCGAAGGCCGGGGCGCCCAGCTCTGGGCGCCCCTGGTGGAGTGGCAGAAGACCCGCATCGTGGCCGAGGCCCTCAGGCTCGGGGTGCCGATCGCCGAAACCTGGAGTTGCTATAGCGGCGGCGGCGAGCCCTGCGGCCTCTGCGACAGCTGCCGCATCCGCGACGCCGCCCTGATCGCGGCGGGCCATCCGGAGTTGGCCACCCCCTTGGGCCGCCAGGGCCATCCCCTGAGCTGATGAGGCGCCTGGAGCTGGCCTGGCGCGATCCCTGGTCGTTGGCCTGGGGCCTGGCCGACCGTTTCGGCCGCGAGGGCTTGGTGTGGCTGGATGGGGATGGCAGCGACCTGGGCCGCTGGAGTGTGTTGGGGGTGGCGCCGCGGGAGCTGGTGGAGTGCCGCGACCAGGACCCCTTTGGGGCCTTGGCGGATCTGGTGGCGGGCGGCGGCCACTGGATGGGCTGGTTGGCCTACGAGGCCGGTGCCTGGGTGGAGCCCGGCGGCCCCTGGGCCCAGACGGACATGGCCGTGCTCTGGGCCGCCCGCCATGACCCGGTGCTGCGGCTCGATCGACAGGAACGGCGGCTCTGGCTGGAGGGCAGTGACAGCGCCCTGTTCCAGGAGCTGGCGGCCGTGATCGGGGCCTTGCCTGCCCAGGCGCCCTCCCATCCCGGCGCCATCCCCCTGGAGGGCTGGCAGTGGCACACCAGCGCCGCCCGCTTCGCCGACCAGGTGGGCCAGGTGCGGGAGTTGATCGCCAGCGGCGACCTGTTCCAGGCCAACCTCAGCGCCTGCTGTGAACAGCAGCTGGCCGCTCCCGCCGATCCCCTGGCCCTCTATGGCCAGTTGCGCCGCCACTGCCCGGCGCCCTTCTCCGGCCTGGCGATTGCCGGCGGCGCCTCTCCCGGCGGGCAGGCGATCGGCGGGCTGGAGGCCGTGCTGTCGGCTTCGCCGGAACGGTTTCTGCAGGTGTCCGCCAGCGGCAGCGTGGAGACCCGGCCGATCAAGGGCACCCGCCCCCGCCGTAGCGATCCTGTGGCCGATGCCGATGCCGCTGCCGATCTGGTCACCAACCCCAAGGACCGGGCCGAGAACGTGATGATCGTCGATCTGATGCGCAATGACCTGGGCCGGGTCTGCCAGCCGGGCTCGATTCGGGTCGACCAGCTGGTGGGGCTGGAGAGCTACCGCCAGGTGCACCATCTCACCTCAGTGGTGCGGGGCCAGTTGCGACCAGGCCTGGGCCTGGTGGACCTGCTGCGGGCCAGCTGGCCCGGGGGCTCGATCACCGGCGCCCCCAAGGTGCGTGCCTGCCAACGCCTGGCCGCCCTGGAGCCGGTGCCGCGGGGCCCCTACTGCGGCTCCCTGTTCCGCCTCGGGGCCGATGGCAGCTTCGACAGCAACATCCTGATCCGCAGCGTGATGGTCAAGGGCCAGCGGCTGCGGGTCCATGCCGGCTGCGGCATCGTCGCCGATTCCGATCCGGCCGGTGAAGCGGAGGAACTGGGTTGGAAACTGCAACCCCTGCTGCAGGCCCTGGCGTGACCGGCGCAGCCGCGATGCCAGAAGGCCCTCAACGGCCAGGGGCCTCCGGGATGGCAGAGGACCCGCTCAGGCCCGAGGGCGCAGAGACACCAGATAGTGCGCCGATTCCCCTGGGCCCATCCAGCCCCGCTGCGGCGGCCAATCGGGGCCACCCCCAACCCAACCCCGCCTGGGGGCTCGGGTCAGGGGCCTCCGAGCCCGTTCCCCAGCCGATCGCCTGGATCGGCGATCCCAGCCAGCCGCCGCAGCGGGGCCAGTGGGGCCGGCCGGATCAACTGCGGCTGCCCCTCGATGATCGCGGCCTGAGCCTGGCCGATGGCCTGTTTGAAACGGTGCTGCTGGAGCAGGGCCAAGCCCGGCTGCTGGACGCCCATCTTGAGCGCTGGCACCGCTCCGCCGCCCTGCTGGGCATGGAGCCACCCCCCACCAAGGAGCCTCTGGAGCCCCTGATCGGCGAGGCCTGGCAGCGCGCGCAGGCCGGGGGCGGGGCCGGGAGCGCTGCCTTGCGCCTGAACTGGAGCCGGGGGTCGGCCCCAGGCCGGGGCATTGATCTGCCCGCCGAGGGCGAGCCGCCCCTGCAGCACCGCTTCTGGTTGCAGCTCACCCCGCTCCAGCCCAGCTTCCGGCCGGTGACGGTGTGGATCAGCCAGCAGGAACGGCGCCAGGCCACCAGCCTGGTGAGCCAGTGCAAAACCTTTGCCTATGGCCAGGCGGTCCAGGCCCGCCGCGAAGCCCGCCGCGCCGGCGCTGAGGAGGCCCTGCTGCTCTCCACCAGCGGTGAGCTCTGCTGTGGCGCCACGGCCAACCTGCTTGTGCGCCACGGGGGCACCTGGCTGACGCCCCCCATGGGCAGTGGCTGCCTGCCGGGGGTGATGCGGGGCCGGGCCCTGGAGCTTGGTCTGGCCCGGGAAGCCAGTCTCGATCCGGCGCTACTGCTGCAGCCAGGCCACCAGCCCTTTGCGCCTCCAGTCAGCGAGGCCCTCTTGATCAACAGCCTGGGCTGCCGGCCGATTCGGGCCGTCCAGGGCCAGCCCTTGGGGCCCGTGGGCGAGGCCCATGGCGACCCGGGCCGGGCCAGCGCCCTGGCGGAATCGTTGTGGCGCAGCCTGCTGGGCGCGGCATGAGCCCAACCAGCTCCCCGCTCCCCAGCCCGGTGGTCGCCATCGGCGTTGCCGCCCGCTCGATAGGTTGGACCCTCACGGTGACAGGAGTGGGATGGGGAGCCAGGTCAGTGGACAACGATCCCGCCCAAGCCGATCCATCCCCCGCCCTGACGGGGGCCTGCGTCCCTGGCTGGGGCTGCTCGGTCTGATGACCCTGACAGGCTGTGGGCTGTTCACCAGGGAGCAGCCCCAGTCGAGCGCCAAACCTGGCGATCTCCTGGTTCAAGTGGGTGAGCAACGGGTGGTGCTGGTGCAGCCCTTCCGCCAAGGGGAACCGAATGGCCTTTTTGATGGGGTCGTGAAGGTCAGTGGCGGCGGCCAGCCGGAGCAATTGATTCAGGTCAACGCGATCTGCAGCATGCCCGATGAGCCCACCTGGCCCAACTACGACAACCTTTATGGCGGTCCGATCAAAAATTTGGCCGCCGCAGAGGGGCGTAAGGGGGATACCAGTTGGCAGGTTCTCTTTTATTTCAGCGGTCGTCAGCAGCTGAAAATGGGCAAAAACCCTGGCCCATGGCTTGGCCGATTACATGAAAATCTCTGCCGCCATGGCGACTTTGATGACCGCAAAGTCGTCAAAAAATCCTGAGGTTTCCGAGTTTAATTGGTGTCTGGTTTAAAAAGGCTGGCCCAGATTTCCTGGGCCAGCCATCGACCCGATGGTCGTTAAACACTCAAGAAGCGATCCACCACCTCTTTGCTGAGCTCACCGGTGGGGCCGCTGGCCACCACGCCCCCCTTTTGCATCGCGTAGTACCAGTCGGCCTGGCGCACGAAGTGGAGGTGTTGTTCCACCAGCAGCACGCTGATGCCGGTGGTTTCGATGATGCGCCGCACGGCCCGCTCGATGTCCAACACCACCGAGGGCTGGATGCCTTCGGTGGGTTCATCGAGTAGCAACAGCCTGGGCTTGCCGAGCAGGGCCCGGGCGATCGCGAGTTGTTGCTGCTGGCCACCGGAGAGGTCGCCGCCGCGGCGGTTGAGAAACTTCTCCAGGATCGGGAAGAGCTCGAAGACCACCGGATCGATGTGGCGGGTCTTGCCGAGGCCTCCGGGCAGGGCCTCCAGACCCAGCAGCAGGTTTTCGCGCACCGTGAGCTGGGGAATGATTTCCCGGCCCTGGGGCACGTAGCCGATGCCACTGCGGGCCCGCTGGTGGGGTGCCAGGGGCGAGAGGTCCCGTTCGTTCAACTGCACGGAGCCGCTGCGCTGGCGCAGCAGGCCGATCACGGTTTTGAGCAGGGTGGTTTTACCGACGCCATTGCGGCCGATCAGGCAGACCATCTGGCCCGGGGCCACGCTCAGATCCACATCGCGCAGGATGTGGCTTTCGCCGTAATAGACATTCAGCCCGCGCAACTGCAGCAGGCTGGAGCCGGGAGCGGACCCAGGGCCGCCCGCCTGGTTGTTGGTCTGTACCAGGTTCTGACTGGTCATGGGGCCTCCTGGGTTTCGCTGCCGAGATACACCTCAATCACCCGTGGGTCGTTCTGCACCTGCTCCATCGAGCCTTCACAGAGCACGTGGCCTTCATGGAGCACCGTGACCGGCGCCTGCAGATCGCGGATGAAATCCATGTCGTGCTCAATCACCAGCACGGTGTGGTCGCCAGCCAGTTGGCGCAGCAGTTCGCCGGTGCGCTCGGTTTCCTCATCGGTGAGGCCGGCCACGGGCTCATCCACCAGCAGCAACTCGGGATCCTGGGCCACCAGCATGGCGATTTCCAGCCACTGCTTCTGGCCGTGGGAGAGGCCGCCGGATTGTTGGGCGGCATGGGATTCCAGGCCAACAACGCCAAGCAGCTGCTGGACCCGATCCCGTTGTTCGCTGGTCAGGGGACTGAACAACAGGTCCAAGGGGCTGTGGGGGCCGCGCACGGCCAGCTCCAGGTTGCGCCGGGGGGAGAGGTTTTGGTACACCCGCGGCGTCTGGAATTTGCGGCCGATGCCCAGTCGCGAGATGCGGTGTTCGCTCTGGCCCACCAACGACTTGCCGCGGAACAACACATCCCCTTTGGTCGGTTTCACCTTGCCGGTGATCACATCGAGGAAGGTGGTTTTGCCGGCGCCGTTGGGGCCGATCACGGCCCGCAGTTCACCAGGGGCAAGCTGGAGATTGAGGTCGTTGAGGGCGAGAAAGCCATCAAAACTGACGCTCACGCCCCGCAGTTCGAGCAGATTCATTGTGCACCTCCTTGGGAGCCTTGGGCTTCGGAGCCTTTGGCATCGAACTGGCTCTGTTCCGCCTGCACCGCGGGATCCAGATCCAGGGCGGGATAGGTGGTTGCGCGGGGCGGCCCGCTCACCATGGCAATCAGCCGGCCCGGGCCCCCCTGGCGCCACCAGCCCACCAGGCCATCGGGAAGGGCTGTCACCACCAGCAGGAACAGGCCCCCCTGGATGAACAACCAGGTTTCTGGCAGCTGTTCACTGATCAGACTCTTGGCGAAATTGATCAGCAGGGCTCCAAGAATGGCCCCGATCAGGGTGCCGCGGCCACCAACGGCCACCCAGATCACCATTTCAATCGAGAAGGGCACTGCCATGAACTGGGGCGAAACAATGCCCGATTGCACCGTGTACAGGGCGCCGCTGATGCCAGCCAGGCCGCCTGCCACGGCAAACACCACCGTTTTGTAGGCGGTGGGGTTGTAGCCGGTGAACCGCAGGCGCGGCTCATCGTCGCGGATGGCCACCAGGGCATCGCCGAAGCGGCCGGTGGTGAGCCAGCGGCAGAGGAACCAGGTGCCGATCACCAGCACCACCGTGACCCAGAACAGGTTGCGCTGCATCCCATCACTACCAACCAGGACTCCGAAGAGGTGGGCCGTGTCGGTTTTGAGGCCATTGGTGCCATTGATCAACTTCTGCTGGCCATTGAAGAAGTTGAAAAACACCAGCAGGGCGGCCTGGGTGAGGATCGAGAAGTACACCCCCTTGATGCGGTTGCGGAACACCAGGTAGCCGAGAAGGCCTGCCACCAGGGCGGGAATCATCCAGATGGCGAAAAAGGTGAACACCGGTGAGTTGAAGGGTTGCCAGAAGGCAGGCAGGCTCTTCACGCCATAGAGACTGAAGAACTCCGGCAATTGGCCCGGTTCGAGCGTATCGAGCTGCAGATACATGCCGAACGCATAGCCGCCCAGGGCAAAAAAGATGCCCTGGCCCAGGCTGAGCATGCCCGTGTAACCCCAGATCAGATCAATGCCCAGGGCAACGATGCCCAAGGAGAGAAAGCGACCCAGCAGATTAAGCCGGAAGGGGGGCAGCACCACCGGCAACACCAGGGCGGCCACCACAATCACCAGCCAGGGCAGGGTGCGGCGCAGGCTGCGGGCAGAGAACAAGGATGACGCGAAATCCGCCATGGTTCAGGCCTCCACCATGCGACCTTTCTGCGGGAACAGACCGGCGGGTCTGACCTGCAGGAACACCACAATCAGGGCAAACACCAGCACCTTGGCCATCGAGGTGGTGGCAAAGAAGGTGATCAATTCATTCAGCCCAGCCGGCATCGCCGGCCACACCAACAGCAGGGAGCCCGAGCCGATCAGATAGCTGAGCACGCCGATGCCAAGGGCGGCCAGCACCGTGCCAGCCAATTTGCCCACGCCGCCGAGCACCACCACCATGAAGCAGTCGACGATGTAGTTGCCGCCCAGGTTCGGTCCAACCGAACCGAGCAGGGTGACAGCCACTCCGGCCACGCCCGCCAGACCGGAGCCGATCAGGAAGGTGAGAGCGTCCACCTTTTCGGTGGGAATGCCCAGGCAGCTGCTCATCGAGCGGTTCTGGGTCACGGCCCGGATGCGGATCCCCCAGACACTCTTCTGCAGGAACCAGGTGACCCCAATCAGGGCCACGGCCGTGAGCGCAATGATGAACAGGCGGGCCGTTGGCATGTTCACCGCGCCCACATCAATCGAGCCGCGCAGCCAGGTGGGCGCCGTGACATCGATGTTGCGGGCGCTGAACCAGGGCTGGTCAAACACCCGTTGCTGGCCCAGAACCGAGGCCACCACGATGCCCACCAGGCCAGTGGCGATCCAGCTGCCGCTGCCCAGAATCGGGGTCCAGCGCTGCTGCCACCAGGATTTGGGCGTCAGCCGCGGGATCAGCAGGCCGCCCACCACGGTCACGAGCAGACCCAGGGCAAAGGCACTGCTGACCGAGCGTACAAACTGCTGCAGGATCAAGCTCACCCCCCAGGTGGCCAGCAGGGTTTCCAGGGGCCGTCCGTATAGACGGCGAATCACCGTTTTTTCCAGGAGCAAACCAACCAGGCCGCTGACGACAAAGGCCAGGGGAATGGCCACCAGGATATAAATCGGGAAGAGGGCTTCAGGCACCACGGCCTTGAAGATGTTCTGCACCACAAAGGTGGTGTAGGCACCTAGCATCATCAACTCGCCATGGGCCATGTTGATGACACCCATCAGACCAAAAACCACGGCCAGTCCCAGGGCTGCCAGCACCAGAACCGAACCAATGGCCAGGCCATTGAAAAGTGTTTCGTAAAGAAGATCCATTGCGACCTGCAGGGATCAGGCAAAGGTGGACGGATTAAGGCCACCAACCTTCTTGGGCAAGACAGGGGCAGTGGCCACGGGCTTCAAATCTTGGCTTGAAAGGAAAAAGGGGGGGAGATTGCTCTCCCCCCCAAGCTCTTGAGTGCTTCTATCAAGGACCAGAACCCGAAGGTCTGGCCCCTGGTGAAAATCACATCTTGAACTTGCCGGCGTCGGGGCGCTTCTGGGTCCAATCGCAGGTGTAGCCCTTGGTTTCAGGCACGAACTGGTTCCAGGCCAGCGGCTTGACCACACCCTTGTTCTCGAGGATCTTGAACATGCCGTCCTTCTGAACTTCGCCAATCAGCACCAGCTTGGAGATGTGGTGGTTGGGCTGAACTTCGATCGGGCCCTCAGGCGCATCGAACTTGACGCCGATCAGGGCTTCGCGCACCTTGGCGTTGTCGACGCTGTTGGCCTTCTCAGCACCCTTGGCCCAGAGGTAGACCATGTCGTAGGCGGCTTCAGCTGGGTCGTTGGTGACCCGCTTCTCGCCGTACTTGGCCTTGAAGTCGGCGGTGAACTTCTTGGAGGCGGGGGTGTCGAGGCTCTGGAAGAAGTTCCAGGCGGCGTAGGTGCCTTCGAGGTACTCAGGACCGATCGCGGCGATCTCCTCTTCGGCGATCGAGAAGCTCATGATCGAGTAGCCGTTGGCGGGGGTGATGCCCGCAGCCTTCATCTGCTTGAAGAAGGCAACGTTGCTATCGCCGTTGAGGGTGTTGACGATCACGCCACCCTTGGGCAGGGCCTGCTTGATCTTGGCGATGATCGGAGCCACTTCGGTATTGCCGAGGGGCAGGTAGTCCTCACCCACCAGCTTGCCGCCCTGGACCTTGAGCTGCTCCTTCATGATCGTGTTGGCGGTACGTGGGTACACGTAATCCGAACCAACCAGGAAGAAGTCCTTGCCCTTGTTCTTCAGCAGCCACTCAACAGCGGGCTCAGCCTGCTGGTTGGGGGTGGCGCCGGTGTAGAAGATGTTCTTGGAGCACTCCTGACCTTCGTACTGGATCGGGTAGTAGAGGAAGGCGTCCTTGGCCTCATACACCGGCAGCATGGCCTTGCGGCTGGCGGAGGTCCAGCCACCGAAGACAACGGCGACCTTGTCCTGATCGATCAGTTTCTTGGATTTCTCGGCGAAGGTGGGCCAATCGGAGGCGCCATCTTCCTCAACGGGAACGATCTTCAGCTTCTTGCCTTCGATCGTGATGCCACCGGCCTTGTTGATCTCATCGATCGCCATCAGCTCGGCTTCGGCCACCGTGTTCTCGGAGATGGCCATGGTGCCGGAGCGGGAGTGAAGGATGCCGACCTTCACTTCGCCGTCGAACTTGCCACCCTCGGCGGCCTTCTCACCACCGCCACAGGCGACGAGGGAGACGGACGTGGCCAGCAGGGCCGCGCCGCCAACGAGCACGCGGGATGCCTGGCGCATCGACAAGGTCTTCATCGGAAACAACTCCTCTTGGAAATCCGCGAAACAGCGGTCTGCCGAAGGTAGGGAGTGTGCCTCAAGGCACTTTGTATCCGTTCATACAATTTGCCCATCCACGCACAAAGCGGCCGGGGACCCGGCCGCTTTTCCCTGTCAATTTGGTAGCTGTTGTAACAGAAACGCCTCCACCTGGTCGAGGCCGTCGCCCGAGCGCAGGTTGGTGAAGCACCAGGGCCGGCCGCCGCGCATGCGCCCGGTGTCCTGCTCCATCACGGCCAGGCTGGCGCCCACCAGGGGGGCCAGGTCCACCTTGTTGATCACCAGCAGGTCGGAGCGGGTGATGCCGGGCCCGCCCTTGCGGGGGATCTTGTCGCCGGCGGCCACATCGATCACGTAGATGCAGAGGTCCACCAGTTCGGGGCTGAAGCTGGCGGCCAGGTTGTCGCCGCCGCTTTCGACGAGCACCAGGTCCAGGTTCGGGAAGGCCCGCTCCAGCTCCTCCACCGCTGCCCGGTTAATCGAGCAGTCTTCCCGGATTGCCGTGTGGGGGCAGCCGCCCGTTTCCACCCCACGGATCCGCTCCGGTTCCAGGGCCCCGGCCCGGGTGAGGAACTGGGCATCCTCCTGGGTATAGATGTCGTTGGTGACGACCGCCAGCTGCAGCCTGTCGCGCAGGCGCCGGCAGAGCGCTTCCACCAGGGCCGTTTTGCCAGACCCCACCGGTCCGGCCACCCCCACCCGCAGGCGGCTGCTCATGGCTTCACCAACGTGTCGGCCTGCTGGACCAGGGCCTCGGGCAGGCTCACGCCGATCGCCTTGGCCGTAGCGCCATTGAGCAACAGGGTGGTTTTGGTGAGGGGTTCAAAGGGCATGGTGGCGGGGGATTCGCCCTTGAGGATGCGCACCGCCAGCTTGCCGGCCGCCTCGCCGTCATCGACGTAGGTCCAGCCGATCACCCCCAGGCAGCCGGCCAGGTCGATGTCTGGCGGATCCACCGAGTACACAGGAATGTTGTTGGCCAGGCCCACCTTGCAGATCGAGCTGAAGGCCTGAATCGTGGCGTAATCGCCGATTTTCACAAACGCCTCCACCTTCTTGGCGGCCAGGGCCTGGGCTGCCTGCAGCACCTCGCCGGAATTGGCCACCGGTTGCTCCTCCACGCTGATGCCGCGGCTGGCGGCCTCCTTGTTGAGCAGCTTGGCCTCGTAGCTGGAGTTGGGTTCGCCCGGATTGAAGATCAGCCCCACCGTTTTGAGGGCCGGGTTGATCTGGCGGGCCAGGTCAAGCTCCTTGCCCACCGGGTTGGTGCCCACCGTGCCCACCACATTGGGCCGGTGTTGCCCGACCCCGCCGGGGGGCGTGCCGGCGCCGGCGCCCCAGGGGTTGGAGCAGTAGCAGAACACCACCGGCAGGCTGCTGGGCGCTTCCTTCATGGCGGCCTGCAGGGGCGGGGTGCCGATCGCCAGGATCAGGTCCACCCCCTCGCGCAGGAATTGCTTCACCACCAGGCTGGTGTTGGGCAGTTCGCCCGCCGCATCCTTCTGGATGTAGGTGACGGTTTTGCCTGGTTCGTAGCCGGCCTTGGCCAGGGCCGAGACAAAGCCCTGGCGCACCGCATTGGGCGGCGCCGCATCCACAAACTGGAGCAGGCCGATGCTGGGGCCGCTCCGCTTGCGTCCCCCCAACGGACCGCAGGCCGCCAACAGCAGGCCGCTGCCGGCCCCAGCCGCCATCAGGCCCAGAAACTCGCGACGGGCAAGGGTCATGGGGCATCAAGCGGCAGACCGCCCACTCTGTCGGAGCCATAGAGGGCCCGCAATCGTTCCGGGCTGAGGCCGCGGCGGGCCTCGGCGCTCCAGTCGCCGGCGATCTGGCCCGCCGCCAGCATCACCAGCCGGTCGCCGTAGCCCAGGGCCTGGTCGAGGCTGTGGGTCACCATCAGGGCGGTGATGCCCAGTTGGCGCACGAGTCGGTCGGTGAGGGCGATCACGGCTGCCGCGGCCTGGGGGTCGAGGGCGGCGGTGTGTTCGTCGAGCAGCAGCAGGCGCGGCTGACCCAGGCTGGCCATCACCAGGCTGATCGTTTGGCGCTGGCCGCCGGAGAGCTGGCCCACGGGTGTCTCAAGACGGTCGGCCAGGGGTAGGCCCAACTGCTCGAGCAGCTCGCCATAGCGGCGGCGATCGGACCGGCTCGGGTGCAGTCCGGCCAGGCCGCGCCAGCTGATCGGCGAGTGGCGGCGGCCCTCAGCTAAGCGCAGGTTTTCGGCGATGGTCAGGCCAGGCGCCGTGCCTTCCAGGGGGTTTTGCATCACCCGGCCGATCCGGCGGGCGCGGCGGTGGTCGGCCAGGCCCTGGAGGGGCTGGCCATCCAGGCTGATGGTGCCGGTTTGGGACCGCAGACTGCCGGCGATCAGGTTGAGCAGGGTGGATTTGCCGGAGCCGTTGCTGCCGATCACCACGAGAAACTGCCCCCCGGGGCAGTGGAGCTGGAAGCCGTCAAACAACTGACGCCAGCCGCCGCCGGGCAGGCCATGGCCCCAGCCCAGCCCCTCGATCGCCAGGCTCATGACGATGGCTCCGATCCGGGGCCCGAGGCCAGACCCGTTCCAGGTCCCGCCGCCATGCCGGGCAGGCGCAGGCGCCCCAGGGCCAGGGCCAGCAGCAGCAACAGGGCCGTGGCCAGCTTGAGATCCACCGGCTCGAGGCCCAGTTGCAGGGCCACGGCGATCAGCAGCCGAAACAGGATCGCCCCCACCACCACGGCCAGCAGCGACCAGGGCACGGAGCGGGGCCGCAGTACCGCCTCGCCCACGATCACCATGCCCAGCCCCAGGATCAGGGAGCCGATGCCCATGGCCACATCGGCGAAGCCCTGATAAAGGGCCACCAGGGCTCCGGCCAGGGCCACCAGGCCGTTGCCGGCCGCCAGGCCGACGCTGAGGCCCCGGCCCTGGTTCACGCCATTGGCTCTAGCCATCACCGGGTTGTTGCCGATCGCCCGCAGGGCCAGGCCCAGGTCGGTGGCCAGCACCAGGGCGATCAGGCCCACCAGGCCGGCGGCCACCAGGGTGAGGGCGAGCGCCCAGCGGCCGTCGTTGCCCAGGCCCAGGTCCGGCAGGCCGGCCAGGGCGGGCGGCAGGTCGGTGAGGGGGATGTTGGAGCGGCCCATCAGCCGCAGGGTGATCGAGTAGAGGCCGGTGGTGGTGAGGATGCCGGCGAACAGGTCGTTCACCCCCAGGCGCGTGTGGATCAGGGCCGTGACCAGGCCGGCCAGGCCGCCGCAGGCCACGGCCACCACCAGGGCCAAGGGGATCGGCACCCCCTGGCTGATCAGCACCGCCGCCGCCCCGCCGCCGAGGGCAAAGGAGCCATCCACGGTGAGGTCGGCGAAGTTGAGGATCCGCAGCGTCAACAGGGTGCCCAGGGCCAGGCCGGCGTAGGCCAGACCCTGGTCGTAGGCCCCAAACCAGAGGGAAAGCATGGCGAATTATGGCCCGGTTCCCTGCTTCCACCAGGGGTGGTGGCTGGAGTCAGGCAAGGGCAGGCCAGGGGCCTGGGTTTCCCGAGCCTGGCGCCAGCACCCCCCGGCCCCCTTAACTGCGAAACAGGCGTGAATAGAGCTCCCGGTGGCTGAGCTGGGCCAGGCTTGCCCCCACGCCAGCGCTCCAGAGACGGCGGGGATCGCTCGCCGCCAGGGTGCTGGCCCGCTCGGCCAGCAGGGGGGTCAGGGCCAGTTGCAGCCGCTGGCCCTGGGTGGGCCCCAGGGGCACCAGGCGCACGGCGGCGCTGATCTGGTTGGCGACCCAGCTGTAGAGGTAGGCCTCCACCAGATCGGCCGGGGGCAGGTCCAGGCACACCCCGGCCCAGGCCCAGGCCGCCGGCCAGGCGAGCCCGTCGGCCCCCAGGGGCTGGGGTGAACCGGTCGGGGTGGGGGCCGTTGCTGTGCTGGCCGGCAGGGGCCAGCCCAGGTCGGCGAGCAGGCGCAGCAACGACTGGCCCATCTGGCGCTGCTGGGCCCGCAGCTCCGCCGCTTCGCGGGCGGCCAGCAACCAGCCATCCAGCTCCAATACCTCCGCCAGGGCTGCGGTCAAGGTCTGCTCCTGGCCGGCCGCTGCCGCCGACCGGGCCCGCTCCAGGGCTGCCGCCAGCGGGACCAGGGCCGCCGCTTCAATCCCCAAGGCGCCCCGGTCCAGTTCAGCCCGCAGCCAGGCCTCCAGCGCTTCCGGCGTGCTGAGCCGGCCGGCCTGCACCAGCACCTCCAGGCCCTCCGAATAGCTGAAGGCCCCCACCGGTAGGGCCGGGCTCACCAGCTGGAACAGCCGCAACCGGGCCGCGCTCATGGCTGGACGGGTCCCGGCTGGGCCTCGGGGCCGGAGCCGCGGTCCTGGGTTTGGCCGAGCTGGGGTGGGCCGAGGCCCTGGCTTTGACCGTGACCGTGATCGTGATCGTGATCGTGATCGTGGCTGTGGCTGTGGCTGTGGTCTGGGCTGGGACCAGGGCCTGCGTGTTGGCCTCCGCCATCTCCATGGCCATTTCCATGTCTATCGCGATCCCCATGGCTGGGGCTGGCATCGGCGCCGGGACTGGGGTCAGAGCCATGGCCATGGTCATGGCTGTGGCTGTGGGCGTGACCGCCGCTGGGGTCAGGGCTGTGGCTGTGGCCTCCCGCATAGGCCCCGGCTTCCGGTTCAAAGGGCGCCAGCACCGACTCCACCGCCAAGCCCCGCTGGCGCAACAGGTCGGCCAGCACCGAATCCGCCAGGATCCGCAGCTCACCGGGATGCAATTCCATCGCCACATGGCGGTTGCCGAGGTGGTAGGCCGCTTGCAGCAGGGCCAGGGGGTCGGGGCTGCGCACCAGCAGCAGCGCTTCCGGCGCCGCTTCCACCCTCACCAGCCCAGCTCCTGACGCCGTGGAGAGCCATTCGCCGGGTTGCAGCGCCGCGCCCCGGGGCAGCTGCAGCACCAGATCCCGGCCACAGGCGCTGACCCGGTGGCCGCGCAGGCTGGTGCGTTGGTCGGCCGTGAGGGGCAGCCGCAGGGGGGTTGCCGCCAGGCCCGCTGCGCTGGGCCGCTCGCCGGGAGCCAGCCGGTGGACCAGGACCAGGGACGCCAGGGAGTTCTCCATGGCCTAAGCCTGCAGGGGAGCGGCAGCCTGGCGAGCGGCGCCGCCGGCAAAGTGTGTTGATTGCAACGGGATGTCGCCCCGGCCGCCAGCCCAGTCCGCCGTCCCCCTCCGCCGATGACCGACTCCTGGCAGGCCGAAGCCCGGCTGCAGTTCCGCCTGCAGGCGCCTGATCCCCAGGCCCCGCCCCGCACCACCTACCAGGGCGGTGCCACCGCGCCCCTGAAGATCCAGCGGGCCTTTCAGCAGGCCGATGGCCGCTGTGAGTTGCCCCTGCTCCACACCGCCGGCGGCCTGGTGGGGGGCGATCGGATCGGCGTGAAGGCAACCCTGGATCCCGGCAGCCGGGTGCTGCTCACCAGCGTGGCGGCCCAGAAGGTGTATGGCTCTGTGGGCCGCAGCCGCCAGGCGCCCCAGGGGCGCTGGGCCGAGCAGGAGCTGGCGTTCCAGCTGGCGGCCGGCTCCGATCTCGAATGGCTGCCCCAGGAGCTGGTGCTGTTCGCCGATGGCCTGTTTGAGCAGACCTGCCGGGTGACGCTGGCGCCAGGGGCCAGCTGGCTCGGCGCCGAGGTGGTGCGGCTGGGCCGCAGCGCCGCCGGCGAAGGCCTGGGCGCGGGCTGTTGGCGCTCCCGGCTGGAGATCAAGCGTCTGCAGGGGCCGGCCAGCCGCTGGGAATTGGTTGACCGGCTGGAGCTGGGCGGCGCCAGCCTGGAGGGCGACCACGGCCTGGCCGGCCAACCGGTGTTCGGCAGCCTGGTCTGGGTGGCGCCCGAGCCCCTGGCCGCGGCCGAGCTCGAGGCCCTAGCCAGCCTCTGCCGCGACGACCGCACAGGCCTGGAGGGGGAGCTGGCCTGCGGCCCCCTCGACCAGGGCCTGGTGGCCCGCTACCGGGGCCCCTCCAGCCAGGCGGCCCGCTACTGGTTCACCCGCATCTGGGCGCGGATCCGCCAGCAGCGGGGGCTGGCGGCGCCCCAGTTGCCGCGGGTGTGGCCCTTTCAGGAGTCGCCCCTGGCCCCTGACCAGGGAGGTCTTCCCATGGGGCAGGACAACCCCCTTGGGCTGGCGAGCGGCGCCGTCCCATGGCGTAGCAATTATTGAATCTCCTTCATCCAGTCCCTCAGTTGACCATCAAGGACGGGAACATCTTGGCTAACGATTGCCCAGATGATGGCCAAGCTGAGGCCGAAGTATTCATGCGCAATACGGTTGCGTAAGCCTTTGATTGCGGCCCAGTCAATCGCCGGCTTAAGCTGTTTGATTTCAATGGGAATTGACTGGGCTGCTTCGCCGATAATTTCTAGATTGCGAACCACGGCATCAACAGTGCGGCTGTCCGCTTGGAAGCCCGCGGAGTTCATTCCAGTGGTGGAGAGAACGATCTTGCCGGAGGCTTCCAGCATGTCAGCCAGAAACAGCTTCCACTCAAGGCGCGCCATGAATCGGACTGCTCAGGATGAAGGGGCGACGGTTTTCCTTAATCCCATCGGCCGCCACGAGGTCGACACGACGACCGAGAAGGGTTTCCAGGTGGTCGGCCAGGTGGATGAAGGCAAAACCCACCGGTTCAGAGAAGCTCACCAGCAGGTCCACATCACTGCTGAGCGTTTGCTCCTCGCGAGCGAAGGATCCAAAGAGGGAAAGGGTGCTCACCTTGAATTGGGTGGCCAGATCCGGGTAGTGCTGACGCAGCCTCGCGAGCACCTCGGTGCGGCTGAAGCAAGGCGTGACAGCTGGGGCGGACATGGACTCGCTGAGCTGGCTCGACCAATCTAGGAGGGACTATCAAGGGCTCCTGGTGGCTGGCAAGTCAGTACTCGCCCTTACTGCGCGACTGCTCCCGATCGTGTGTTGACTTCGCCAGCCGGCATGCAGGGTTGATCGCTTGATCCCCCGGCGGCGCCAGCCCTGGCTCTGGCCCATCAGCCCGAGGCGCCATGGGGGCGGAAGCTCTTCCTGACGGGGGCGGCGAGACGTTCCGCCTGAACCTGTTGGACCAGCCCGCCGCTGTCAGACTTCCGCATGGACACCCCCTCCCCATGCATCTCACACCCCAGGAGAAGGACAAGCTCCTGATCGTCACCGCAGCCCTGCTGGCGGAACGGCGCCTCAACCGGGGCCTGAAGCTCAACTACCCCGAGGCGGTGGCCTGGCTGAGTTTTCTGGTGATCGAGGGCGCCCGCGATGGCAAGAGTGTGGCCGAGCTGATGGCCGAGGGCACCACCTGGTTGGGCCGGGACCAGGTGATGGAGGGCATCGCCGAGCTGGTGCATGAGGTGCAGATCGAGGCGGTGTTCCCCGATGGCACCAAGCTCGTCACCCTGCACGACCCGATCCGCTGAGCCGGACCCCCCTTCCGCCCTTTCCCACCCCAGCCCTTGCCGCCATGGCTCCCCTGATTCCCGGCGAACTGTTCAGCGAACCCGGCACGCTCGAACTCAACGCCGGTCGCCCGGTCACCACCCTCAGCGTGGCCAACAGCGGCGACCGGCCCGTGCAGGTGGGCTCCCACTTCCACTTCTATGAGGCCAACGCCGCCCTGCTGTTCGATCGCGAGGCCGCCCGGGGCCTGCGGCTCGATATCCCCGCCGGCACGGCGATCCGCTTTGAACCGGGCGACAGCCGCGAGGTGAGCCTGGTGCCCTACGCCGGGGCGCGCCGGGTGTTCGGCTTCAACGGCCGCATCAACGGACCCCTGGACTAGGTCCGCCAGCTCGCCGCTGGAGCGGTCCTGACGACAGCTAGCCCGAGCAATTTTTTTCCCGTCTCCGCCATTCGGCCCCTTTCCCCTTCCTGCAGACCAGGCCATGCCCTATCGGATCGACCGCCGCGCCTACGCCGAGACCTACGGCCCCACCACCGGCGACCGGCTGCGCCTGGCGGACACGGAGCTGATCCTCGAGGTGGAGAAGGACTTCACCAGCTACGGCGATGAGGTGAAGTTCGGCGGCGGCAAGGTGATCCGCGACGGCATGGGCCAGGCCCAAACCAGCCGCGCCGATGGCGCCGTGGACACGGTGATCACCAACGCCCTGATCCTCGATTGGTGGGGGATCGTGAAGGCCGACATCGGCCTGCGCGACGGCCGTATCTGTGCGATCGGCAAGGCGGGCAACCCCGACATCACCGATGGGGTCGACATCATCGTGGGTCCGGGCACCGAGGCGATTGCCGGCGAGGGCCACATCGTCACCGCCGGCGCCATCGACACCCACATCCATTTCATCTGCCCCCAGCAGATCGAAACGGCCCTGGCCAGTGGCGTTACCACCCTGCTGGGGGGCGGCACCGGCCCGGCCACCGGCACCAACGCCACCACCTGCACCCCCGGCGCCTTCCACCTGGCCCGCATGCTCCAGGCCGCCGAAGGGCTGCCGATCAACATTGGCTTCTTCGGCAAGGGCAACGCCAGCACCCCGGCGGCCCTGGAAGAACAGATCCGCGCCGGGGCCTGCGGCCTCAAGCTGCACGAGGACTGGGGCACCACCCCGGCGGCGATCGATTGCTGCCTCACGGTGGCCGATCAGTTCGACGTGCAGGTGTGCATCCACTCCGACACCCTCAATGAGGCGGGCTTCGTGGAGGATACGATCCGCGCCATTGCCGGCCGCACCATCCACACCTTCCACACCGAAGGGGCCGGCGGCGGCCATGCCCCCGACATCATTCGCATCTGCGGCGAAGCCAACGTGCTGCCCAGCTCCACCAACCCAACGCGTCCCTACACGCGCAACACCTTGGAGGAGCACCTGGACATGTTGATGGTGTGCCACCACCTCGATCCGCGCATCCCCGAGGACGTGGCCTTCGCTGAATCGCGCATCCGCCGCGAAACGATCGCCGCCGAGGACATCCTCCATGACATCGGCGCCTTCAGCATCATCGCCAGCGATTCCCAGGCCATGGGCCGGGTGGGTGAGGTGATCCTCCGCACCTTCCAGACCGCCCACAAGATGAAGGTGCAACGGGGCGTCCTGCCCGAGGATGCCGCCGGTCCGGGCGGTGGCCGCAACGACAACAGCCGCCTCAAGCGCTACATCGCCAAGGTCACGATCAACCCGGCCATCGCCCATGGCGTCGACAGCCAGGTGGGCTCGGTGGAGGTGGGCAAGCTGGCCGATCTGGTGCTCTGGAAGCCGGGCTTCTTTGGCGTGAAGCCGGAGCTGGTGATCAAGGGCGGCTCGATCGTCTGGGCCCAGATGGGCGATGCCAATGCCTCGATCCCCACGCCTGGGCCGGTCCATGGCCGACCGATGTTTGCCAGTTTTGGCCGGGCCCTGGCCCCCAGCTGCCTCACCTTTGTGAGCCAGGCCTCCCTGGAGGCCGACCTGCCCCACAAGCTGGGCCTGAGCCGCCTGTGTGTGCCGGTGCAGAACACCCGGGGTATCGGCAAGGCCGCCATGCGCAACAACAGCGCCCTGCCCAAGGTGGAGGTGGACCCCCAGACCTATGAGGTGTTCGCCGACGGCGAGCTGCTCACCTGTGAGCCGGCGGAGGTGCTGCCCATGGCCCAGCGCTATTTCCTGCTCTGACTAGGCGTCCCCGGGGCCCGGGCCGAGGGGCCCTGGGGTTCCGTAGCAACGAAGACCGGGATCGTCCCGATCGCTGAGCATGATCGGGGCCACGCCGGGGCAGCCATGTTCACCGCCTATAAGCCCAGCAAGGGCTACGACGAATATTTCAGTGGTAGCGCCGAACCCCGGGAGGCTCTCCAGCCCCTGATCTCCTCCCTGGGCACCCTGGGCATCGAGGAACTGAACCGCAACCATGCCGCCGCCGGCATGTTGCTCAAGCGCCTCGGGGCCACCTTCCGGCTCAACGATTCGGGTGACAAGGGCACCGAGCGGATCCTGCCCTTTGATCCCCTGCCCCGGCTAATCCGCACCGGCGAATGGCAAACCCTGGAACGGGGCCTGATCCAGCGTCTGGAGGCGATCGACCTGTTCCTCGCCGATGTCTACGGCGACCAGCGCATCCTCAATGACGGGGTGATTCCCCGGGAGGATGTGGAGAGTTCCCAGGGCTGGCGGCCCCAGCTCCAGGGCTTCAAGCCACCCCTGGGCAAGTGGTGCCACATCTCCGGCCTGGATTTGATCCGCGATGGGGTCGGCACCTGGCGGGTCCTGGAGGACAACCTGCGCTGCCCCTCGGGGGTGGCCTACTTCCTCGAGAACCGGCGCGTGATGAAGCGCATGTTCCCGAGCCTGTTCGCCGGTCGCACCGTCCAGCCGATCGACGACTACCCCTCCCACCTGCTCCAGACCCTGCGGGAGCTGGCCCCCTGGACCAACCGGCCCAAGGTGGTGTTGCTCACCCCCGGGGTGTTCAACAGCGCCTACTTCGAGCACAGCTACCTGGCCCAGCAGATGGGCATCCAGCTGGTGGAAGGCCGCGATCTGGTCTGCGAGGGCAACCGGGTTTGGATGCGCAGCACCGCCGGCCTCGAAGCGGTGGATGTGATTTACCGGCGCATCGACGACGACTTCCTCGATCCGGCCGTGTTCCGCAGCGATTCGATGCTGGGGGTGCGTGGCCTGATGGAGGCCTATGCGGCCGGGCGGGTGGCGATCGCCAATGCGCCGGGCAGCGGCGTGGCCGATGACAAGCTCATCTACGCCTATGTGCCCGAGATGATCCGCTACTACCTGGGGGAGGAGCCGATTATCGAAAATGTGCCCACCTATTTGTGCTCCCGGGCCGACGATCGCGCCTATGTGCTCGCCCACCTCAAGGACCTGGTGGTGAAGTCGGTGGCGGAGGCGGGCGGCTACGGCATGTTGATTGGCCCCCACGCCGACCAGGCCGAGATTTTGGAATTTGCCGCCAAGATCGAAGCCGATCCCCGTAATTTCATCGCCCAGCCCACCCTGGATCTCTCCACCGTGCCTTCCTTGAGCCAGGGGGAGCTCTACCCCTGCCATGTGGACCTGCGGCCCTACGTGCTGCGCGGCAAGGGGGCCTGGGTGAGCCCCGGCGGCCTCACCCGGGTGGCCCTGCGCCGGGGGTCCCTGGTGGTGAACTCCTCCCAGGGCGGCGGCTGCAAGGACACCTGGATCGTGGAGGACTCCCCATGCTGAGCCGCGTCGCTGATTCGCTCTATTGGATCAACCGCAACGTGGAGCGGGCCGAGAACATCTCCCGCTTTGTGGAGGTGAGCGAGGCCATGGCCCTCGATTGCCCGCCCGGCAGCGCCGAACCCTGGCTACCCCTGATCGATGCCTGCGGGGATCGGGAGCTGTTCGACACCCTCTACCCCCAGGGCACCCCCGAGGATGTGGTGCGGTTTTTGGTGCAGGAGCCGAAGAATCCCAGCTGCATCGTCAACTGCATCGCCATCGCCCGGGAGAACGCCCGCCAGATCCGCGAGGTGATCACCACCGAAATGTGGGAGCAGATCAATGATCTGCACTGGACCCTGCAGGAAAGCGACACCTTCTGGCAGCTGCCGCCCCAGGAGCAACTACGCGAGATCCGCCGCGCCTGCCAGCTCTTCTACGGCGTCACCGATGCCACCTTGAGCCGGGATCTGTCCTGGCAATTCAGCCGTCTGGGGCGTCTGATCGAGCGGGCCGACAAGACGACCCGCATCCTGGATGTGAAGTATTTCCTGCTGTTGCCCAGCCCTGAGGAGGTGGGTGGCGTGCTCGATGAGCTGCAGTGGATCTCCCTGTTGCGCACGGCCGGCGCTTACCAGATGTTCCGCCAGGCCCAGCAGCAGGGCATCACGCCGCGGGCCGTGGCCGGCTTCCTGCTGCTGGATCCGATCTTCCCCCGTTCGGTGCGCTACTGCCTGGAAGGCATCAGCAAGGCCCTGGGGGTGATCCGCAGCAATGCGGTGCCTGGCCCCCCCGATGACCTGGAGTGCCTCTGTGGTCTGATGCTGGCCACCTGGAGTTTTGTGCGGATCGACGACCTGATCGGCCAGGGCCTGCATGAGGCCATCGACCATTTCCAGAGCGATCTGAACCGGCTCCATGGGCTGATCCATGACCGTTACTTTGTGATGCCCACCCCGTCCACCCCCGAGTTGAGCTCCGATCCGGCATGCGTGCCCGCATAACCCACAGCTTCCACTACCGCTACAGCGATCCGGTGCTGCTCGGCCCCCATCGCTTCTGCCTGCGGCCCCGGCCCCACGGCTTCCAGCGCCTGCTCGACTACCGCCTGCAGATCAGTCCCGATCCCAGCCAGCTCTACGACCTGCTGGCCGCCGGCGGCGACACGATCACCCGGGCCCGCTTCCTCAAGGAAACGCGGATCTTCCGGGTGCAGGCCGTGTCCGAGGTGGAGACCCTGCAGCCGCCCCTGATCGAGGCCTGTCTCGATGAGGAGATGGCCCGCCTGCCCGTGCCGATCGGCCGGCTCAATCCCGACCTGCTCTCCTGCCTGCAGGGCTGGCTGCCCAACGGCCAGCACGATCCGGCGGCGGTGGACCTGGCCCAGGAGGCCCTGATGGGCAGCGACCAGCGCAGCCTCACCTTCCTTCAACAATTAATTGAAATCATCCAGGACCGGGTGAAATACACCCAGCGCCACGTCGGCCCCGCCTGGCCCGCCGGCCGCACCCTCAAGGAGCGGGTGGGCTCCTGCCGGGACCTGGCCATGTTGATGATCGAGTGCTGCCGCAGCGTCGGCCTGCCGGCCCGGTTCGTCAGCGGCTACCACCTGGTGGAGCCCAAACCGACGCGCTACGACCTGCACGCCTGGACGGAGGTCTATCTCCAGGGCGCCGGCTGGCGCGGCTTTGATGCCAGCGGCAAGGGGGCGGTGGATGAGCGCTACATCCCCCTGGCCACCTCCTCCCAATCGGACCTCACCGCCGCGATCACGGGCACCTTCTCGGGGCCGCCGGGCGTGAAGAGCATCCTGAAGTGGGATATCCAGGCTGAGGTGCTGGTGCCCCCTGCCGAGCCCGAGGCGGACGCCAAGGCGCCCAGCCCGGTGCACCTGCTGCCCCAGTCCCCCTCGGGAGTTCCCCAGTGATCCGTCCAGCCCTGGACGCCCCAGCCCACCCATCCACCAGTCCCCTGGCGCCGGCCCAGGTGAGCGCCCTGATCGAGCAGCGCCTGGCCGCGGCCGGGGTGCAGCTCACCCTGGGCGGCGAGCCCACCTACGTGCCCGACCAGCCGGAGGGGGCCGAATGGTCGTTTGCGGCCGATGGACCCACCAAGCTGGGCTACGCCCGGGCCCTGGCGGCCCAGCTGCAACAGCGGGCCTGGCCCGGCAGCACCCTGATGTACTGCCCGGGCAAGCGCTACGACGGCGAGGTCAACCCCCGCTGGGCCCTGCGCCTGTTCACCGGGGCGGGCGCTGAGCCCGTGGTGGCCTGGCCCCAGAGCGATGGGGTGGCAAGGCCCGTGCTGCCGGCTGAGGCGGCCGAGGATGTTTTGGCGGCCATCGGTCGCGGCCTGGGCTGCCCCCTGCTGCCTTTGCAACTGCGCGATCCCCTCGACGACGCCCGCCGCGTCTGGGCGGTCCCCCTGAGCTTCAACGACGGTCTCGACGAGACCGTGTTTGGCCCGCTGGGCTGGCAGCCGGCGGCCTGGCCCCTGGCCCCTGAGCTGCGCGAGCTGCTGGGCGCCCCCGGTCCGGCGGGCCTGCGCCTGCCCCTGCAGCACTTCCCCGAGGGGGTGCTGCGCCAGGTGCTCACCCTGGAGGTCGGACCCCACGACTGGAGCCTGTTCCTGCCGCCCCTGGCCCGCCAGCCCCTGGAGCAGTTGCTGGGGGTGATCGCCGCAGCCAGTGGCGCCTGGAGCCAGCCCGACCTCAGTGGCGTGTTGCCCCTGGACATCGATGGCGCCTGGCAGGTGCTGGGCCTCACCGCCGATCCGGGCGTGCTGGAGGTGAATCTGCCCGTCTGCCCCACCTGGGATGCCTATGCCGCCTGGATGCGGGTTCTTGAGGAGGGTGGTGCGGCCGTGGGCCTGCGCTCCTGGAAGCAGCGGCAGTCCGCCCCCGGGCTCCCCCAGCCGGGGGATCCCAGCCCGGAGCGCCCAAGCCAGGAGGCCCTGAACCGGGCCGGCCTCAGCCAGGAAGGCACCGGCGGCGGCAACCACCTGCTCTGGGGCGGCCCCAGCCTGGAGCAGAACCCCTTCTTCAGCCGGCCCGCCTGGCTCGTGGGTCTGCTGCGCTTCTGGCAGCACCACCCCAGCCTGGCCTACCTGTTCAGTGGCAATTCGGTGGGGCCCGCCTCCCAGGCCCCCCGGCCCGATGAGGGCAGCGCCGACTGGCTCGACCTGCAGCTGGCCCACCAGGTGCTGGCCGGCTTGGCCGAGGATGACCAGCGGGTGGCGATCAGCGAAACCCTGCGCCACCTCCATGCCGACAAGAGCGGCAATACCCACCGCAGCGAAATCAGCCTCGACAAGTTCTGGAACCCGGCCTGGGCCGCCGGCTGCCAGGGGCTCCTCGAGTTCCGGGCGATGGAAACCCTGCCCCACCACCAGTGGAGCGCGGCGATCGCCCTGCTCTGGAGCGCCCTGGCGGCCCACCTGCTGGAGCTCGGCCACCGCCCCTCCGGCCTGCGCCCCTGGGGGGAGGCCCTGCACGATCGCTGCCTGCTGCCCAGCGAGCTCTGGGCCGATCTGGAGCAGGTGCTGGCCGTGCTGGCGGCCGATGGCCTGGCCCTCGACCCCACCCCGTTCCGCCAGATCTGGCAATGGCGCTTCCCCCAGCTGCTGCATTGGAGTGAGGGCGATGCCGAGCTGGAGATCCGCCGCAGCCTCGAACCCTGGCCCCTGCTCTGCGACACGCCGGTGGAAGGGGGCAGCACCAGCCGCTTTGTCGATAGCTCCCTGCGCCGCCTTGAGGTGATCACTTCGGCGGCGTTCCGTCAGCGCTATGGCCTGGTGATCCAGGGACGGCCCCTGGCCTTGCCCGCCGCCGAGGCATCCCGGCCCGTGGCCGTGCGCTACCGGGTGGAGCGCCTCTACCCCTGCCTGCACCCCACGATTGCGCCCCACCTGCCCCTGGAGCTGGCCCTGGTGGCCCGCCCCGATGGGGAGTCTGGCCTGGGCCGCGACTCCGGTGGATCCCCCGCCGAAGCCGCCCCAGCCCGTAGCCCGATCCTGCAGCGCTGGAGCCTGTTCAGCGAAGACGGGGGCTTCCTGCCCCAGGAGCTCCCTGCTGATGCAACGCCGCTCGAAGCAACGGCACCCCCTTGGCGGGGCGCCAGCCCTGACGCGGTGACCGTGGACCTGCGGTTGGCCTGATCCCTGCCGTTGAGGATCAAGTGGTCTGTCCACCCTTTCCCAGGGGTGGACACAGGTTGGTTGGGCTGCAGGCCTTCGTTCTCGGGGCAGGCCTGCTCTGGAACAGGCTTACCAGCTGACGCCGTGCAGCTTGGGCAGGGGAGCGGTGCGCGAGGTGGTGGCGAACAGGCGGGGGATGCGGGCACTGTTGTAAACGCGGAATTCGCGCAGCACGCTGGCGCCCTGATCACGCACGGCCTGGTTGAGCACCACTGAGCCATCGGGATCGGACACGGAGCGGTGGAAGGTGCCCGGCGGAATGCGCAGGATGTCGCCACCACTTTCCAGACGCACGATGTGGAAGGGATAGTTCCAGCCCAGATTCACTAGAAAGAAGGTGCGGCCGCCGTGCAGGGCCAGCAGGTTGTCCTCCTGGTGGGGATGCAGATAGAACTGCCAGGCGCCGGTTTCGCTGTCATCGGGGGGGCTGACCGCCGGGCCGCTGTGCACCACCAGATCGCGGGCATTGGAGCTGGGCACCGTGATGTCGTAGAAGCGCACGGCGGGGGTATCGCGGAACTTCTCGTAGGGGATCAGCTCGAACATCGGCGCCGGCCGCGGCGCTGAGGGCGATTGGCCAGCCTGGTTGGCTTCCAGCAGGGTGTTGAACATGGCGGTGCCCACCGGCGGTGGGCGAGGAAGGGTGCCCAATCAACCCAACGGCCCGCCGGGCCTGTCGTTCGATCCGCTACCAAAGCCCTGATGGGCCGCCGATTGGGGACGGATAGCCGACTGGCGCGGCCCGGGCCAGGGCGCCCGCTTCAGGCCAGCATGGCCCCATGGACCTCTGCATCCATTCCGCCGCGATGATCCCGATCCGCTGCCGTGTCCGCCTGCTCGTCTGCCTGGTCCTGGGGGCCGCCAGCCTGCCGGCCAGCGCCCAGGCGCAAGCCCAGCCCCTGCCCCAGCAGCCCTACCCACAGGCTCCCTATCGCCAGCCGGCCCAGCAGCCCCGGCCGGTGCGCCCCTGGACCAAGCCCACCGTGTCGGTGCCGGAGTTCAAGAACACCGTGACCCAGCCCACCTGGTGGTGGCAGGGCTCCGTTGCCCAGGACCTGGCCGCGGCCCTGGCCAATGAGCTCCAGGCCACCGGGGACATCCAGGTGGTGGAGCGCAGCAACCTCAAGCAGGTGCTGTCCGAGCAGGAGCTGGCCGAACTGGGCATTGTCAAGAAGGGCAGCAGCGCCGCCAGGAAGGGCCAGATGACCGGGGCCCGTTACATCGTGCTCGGCACCCTCACCGCCTACGACAACAGCGTCGAAAACAAGCAGTCTGGTAGCAACTTCGGCCTGCTTGGCTTTGGCACGGCCAAACAACAGGTCGAAACCAAGGATTACGTGGCCCTCGATATCCGCATCGTGGATAGCAGCACCGGTGAAATCATCGGCTCCCGCACCGTGGAAGGGCGGGCCAGCAATACGGCCGAAGCCCGCTCCAACGGCGCCAGCCTGGCCCCCGCCGCAGGATTGGCCCTGTGGCTCGCCCCCAACATGGGCACCACCGGCCAGGCCCTCACGGCTGCCGCCGGCACCCTGCAATTCGGTTCCAACACCAGCCAGAGCCAGCGCACCCCGGCCGCCAAGGCCATCCGTGCTGCCCTGGTCGATGCCTCCAACTACGTCAGCTGTGTGCTCGCCCCTCGGGACGGCTGTCAGGAGGCCTATCGGGCCCAGGACCAGCAGCGGCGCGAACGCACCCAGGGGGTGCTGCGCCTCGACTGAGCCGGCGGCAGCAAAGGGAGCGGGCCTGCCATGCCGGCGTTCCGCGCCCAGACCCGGGTGGCCCTGGGCCACCCGGGAACAGCCCTCGACACCCCGAGGACAGTCCGAACGAGGCCAGCCAGCGAAGACAGTCAGAACGGGATCGGCATCTCCACCAGGGCCGGTTCCGGGGCGCATTCGCCAATCCGCTCCGCCACCACGGCACCGATCACCACGATTGCGGGGGAGCCGAAGCCCTCGGCGGCAACCCGCTCGGCCAGCTCGGCCAGGGTGGTGATCAGGTGGCGTTGGCCGGTCACGGTGCCCTGTTGCACCACCGCCGCCGGGGTGGTGCCGGCCAGGCCGCCGGCCGTCAGTTCGGCGCAGATCTGGGCGAGGTTGTGCAGGCCCATGTAGATCACCAGCCCGTCGCTGCTGCGGGCGAGGCCGCGCCAGTCAACGCCGGGTCGCCCCTTGTCGATCTCCTCATGGCCGGTCACGAAGGTGACGCTCGAGCCGGCGCGGCGGTGGGTCACCGGGATGCCGGCGTAGGCCGGTGCGGCGATGCCTGCCGTGACCCCTGGCACCACCTCCACCGCGACCCCTTGTTTGACCAGGTGGGCCGCCTCCTCGCCGCCGCGGCCGAACAGGAAGGGGTCGCCCCCCTTGAGTCGCACGATGCAGCGGTGGCGTTGGGCCAGCTCCACCAGCACCGCATTGGTGGTGCGTTGCGGCACGGAATGGTGGCCGCGGCGCTTGCCGACGAAATGGCACTCGCAGCCCTCCGGCACCAGGTCGAGCAGGGCCCGGGGCACCAAGGAGTCGTAGACGAGGGCATCGCAGTGGCTGAGCAGCCGATGGGCCTTGAGGGTGAGCAGGTCGGGATCACCCGGACCCGCCCCAACCAGATAGACCGTGCCTGGCTGCTGGGTCTCCTGGGCTTCGGGTCCGTCCGCCTGCGGGCCTGCGGGCTGGGGGGCTGGGGGTTGGCTGCCGCCCGCGGTCGGGCCCAAGGCATCGGCACTCATGGCAAGGCCTCAAGCGCCGTCAGCAGGAACTGGCGGATGGCGGGCAGCTGCAACAGGGGAGGAAGGGGCTGGGGGGGATGGGCCTGGCCGGGTTCGCGGGCGAGCCCCTGGCCGGCCTGCAAGCCGTCGCTGAGCCGGTTGCTGGCCAGGGTCAGGGGCAGCACAGCGACGGGTCCCGGGCCGGGCGATGCGGCGGGCACAACGAGAGCGGCCAGTTCAGCCAGATTGGCACTGTATGGAGTGGCAAGCCCTGGGCTGCCCAGCACGGCACCCAGGTGGGCCAGGTAGCGCTGGGCCAGGGGGCCCTCCAGGGGGTGGTGCAGCCAGCGGATCGCCGCAAAGGTTCGGCGATCGGCCAGTTGGCTGGCCAGCTGCTGCTGCCAGGCCGGCCAGGCCCCCAGGAAGGGATAGCGCTGCAGGGCAAGGGTTGGATCCGGGCCCAGGCGGGCCCGCCAGGCGCGGGCGATGGCCGGGAGGTCTTGACGCACATGGCCCCCTGGCAGGAGCAGCAAGGGCACCAGGCCCACCGCGCCGGCCTGGTGGGCCCCAGCCCAGAACCCCGGGCCGGGGTCGGGGGCCTCGCTGGTGAGGGCCTGCAGCAGCACCGGCGCCCCGCGCCGCTCCTGCAACTCCTGGGCCCAGAGCTGCAACTCGGCAGGGATCAGGCCGCCGCTGCGGCCATGGACCACCAACACCAGGGGGGAGCGCCGCAGCCGCCGCTGCAGCCGCCGCTGCACCGGGGCCGCCAGGGGGCGATGGGCCAGGCGCCGCAAGTGGCGCTGCCCCTGGGGCAAGCGGGCCAGCAGATCCACCGCCTTGGCCGCCAGGCTCGGATCAAGGTCCTGGGCCAGGCTGGCCAGGCCAGCCTGCAGCGGCCCCGTGGGCCAGGCGGCCAGGCCCAGGGCGAGCCCTTCCAGGGCCCCATGGCGCAGGGCCCGGGGCCCGGGCGCCAGGCTGACGGCCAACAACAGGGCCCCATCCTGGCCCTGGCGTTGGTGGCCGAGCCGCTCCAGCAGCAGGGGGTCCAGGCCGCGGGCCAGGGCCTGCCGCAACCGTTCCGCCACCCGCGGGTCCTGGACCATGCCCAGCAGGGCCAACCAGGGCGGCGTCGCCGGGGCGTGGGTCAGCAGGGGTTCCAGCCACAGGGCCCGGCGGGCGCTGGCCAGGGCGGGTAGGGCCTGCTCCAGGGCCTGCAGCAGCAGCGGCGGGCCAAAGTCCGCCGCCAAGGTCAGGAGTTGTTCGGCTCCCCGTTGATCCACCCGGCCGACCAGGGCAACCAGCAGATCCAGCTCAGGGGTGAGGCTGCCGCAGGCCAGGGCCGCCAGCCAGGGACCGGGGTCGTTGCGGCCGCGGCCGAGCGCCTGCAGCAGCTGCCAGTGCTCGGCACTGCCAACGGGCGGCAAGGGGGGTGGGTCGGATGGGGCAGATCCCTGGTGCAGCACAGGCAGCCACCGGGCAGCTGGGTCCACCCTGCCAGTTGCGGAACCCCGGCGGCGCTTGGAGCCGGTTGGGGCCGGCGGCAGGGGCGGTTGGGGCACGGGTGACTCAGCAGCGGAGCAGGGGAAATCAGGGCCAGGCCCTGCTCAGGACTGGGCCAGGCGGGTCGCTGGTTGGGGCAGGGCTGGGGCGGCGGCTCCTGGCCGCCCCGGGGGCCCGGCGGCCGCGGAACGGCAGGACACGGCCTGACCTTCAGAGCGGTTGGTCGCGGCGCCGGGCTCCGAAATGCTCCACCAGCAGGGTTTCGAGCACATCGGCTAAGGAGGTCAGGGGCACGGCCGTGCCGTGCAGGGCGGCCAGGCGGGGCTCGGCCCCCATCGAGCCCCCCAGGAAAATCTTGGCCGCTTCCACCATCTGGCCGTTCTCGCGGGTCTTGGCCCCCATCAGGCCGATCTCGCCCATGTAGGGCTGGCCGCAGGCATTGGGACAGCCGGTCCAGTGGCTGCGCACCGCCTGGGGCAAGTCCAGCCGCCGCTCCAACTGTTCGACCACAGCCTGGGCCGTGGTTTTGGTGGGGATCAGGGCGAAACTGCAGTAGCGGTTGCCAGTGCAGCTCACGGCTTCGGCCAGGAGTGGGCCGGGGTCGGGGCGCAGGCGCTGCAGCAACGGTTCGGCCAGCAAGGCCCCCAGCTGCTCCGTGGGGACCCCGGAGATCAACACATTCTGGGCTTCGGTGAAGCGCAATTCGCCGTCGCCATAGGTCCGGGCCAGGCGGGCCAGATCCAGCATGGCGTCCGCGTCGAGCCGGCCCATGGGCACGCTGAGTCCGAGCCAATGCAAGCCGGGCTGCTTCTGGGGCTGCACCCCAAGCCCCGAGCGGGGTGCCCTGGTCACCAGATGGCTGCCGTCGTGGGGCAGGGCTTCGGCGCCCATGGCGGCCAGCTCCGCCACCAGTTCGCTGCGGTAGGTCTCCAGGCCCAGCTGCTCAACCAGATACATCAGCCGGCTTTTGGTGCGGGCGGCGCGATTGCCGTGGCGTTCAAAGTGGCGCAGCACGACCAGGCTGAAATCGGCCAGGTGCTCGGGCCGCACCCACAGACCCAGGGGCACGGCCAAGGCATTGCGCTGGGCCGAAAAGAAGCCCCCCACCATCACCGTGAAGCCCAGCTCCCCCTGGCGCTGGGAGGGCAGAAAGGCCAGGTCGTTATGGAGCAGGAAGCTGTCGGCGGCTCCGCCCACGGCCACATTGAATTTGCGTGGAAGGTTGCGGGGCCCGTCCGGCCCGAGCAAGCGCTCCTGGATCGCCGCCACCAGGGGGCGGGTGTCAATCACTTCCTCTGGATCGATGCCGGCGAGGGGATTGCCGGTGATGTTGCGGGGATTGTCGTGGCCCGATTGGCGGCTGGTCAGGCCGACTGCGGCCATGGCCTGGAGCAGGGGTGCCATGTCCTCCAACAGCAACCCTCGCATCTGCAGGTTCTGGCGGGTGGTGATATCGGCGGAGCCCTCATCGCCACAGCGATCGACGGCATCGGCCAGCGCCTCCAGTTGGTCGGCCCGGATCACCCCATTGGGGAGCCGCAGGCGCAGCATGAAGCGGCCGGGGGTCACGGGCCGAAAAAAGATGCCCAGCCATTTGAGGTGAATGGTCAGGGTGTCTTCGTCGAGGGACTGCCAACCTTGGCTGGCGATGTCGCCCAGGTGGGGGCCCAGATCAAGGCCGCAGAACCGTGCCTTCGCCTGTTCAACTTTGCTCAATTTGCTATCCGTTCGCCCCGGCTCCACCCCATCCGCCTGAGATCCCATCGCTGCAGCAGATACCATCAACGAACCGCAACGCCAAACGGATGGACAATGTGGCCAGCGGGCGGGTCCGTTCCTGTCACAACCACTACAACTGATGGGTGTGGGCGCTACAGCGATCCCGGCGCCCCCGCCAGGGCCCCCGTCCCCAGGCCGGACTGGCGGCCTGGCACCCCAGGCCCTGCGCTTTCGGGAGTTGCTGGGCAAGGTCGGCAGTGGCGAACACACCAGCACCGGCCTGACCCGTGAGGAAGCGCGTGAGGCGATGGACCTGATGCTGGCGGGCCAGGCCAGCGAGGCCCAGCTGGGAGCCTTCCTGATTGCCCATCGCATCCGCCGTCCCTTGCCGATCGAGCTCACCGGCATGCTCGAGAGCTATCGCCAGCACGGTCCCACCCTGGTCACCCCAGGCCGGCGCGCCCTCTGTTTCGGCGTGCCCTACGACGGCCGCAGCCGCACGGCCCCCCTGGTGCCCCTCGTGGCCTTGGTGTTGGCGGCAGCGGGCCTGCCGGTGGTGCTCCACGGCGGCGGACCGATGCCGGTGAAGTACGGCGTCACCCTGGCGGAACTGTTCGCGGCCCTGGGGATCCACTGGGTTGGCCTGTCCCTGGCCCAGGTGCAGGACCGACTCGATCGCCATGGCCTGGCCCTCACCCACCAGCCGGACCACTTCCCGGCGGCGGAGCGGTTGCTGCCGGTGCGCGATGCGATTGGCAAGCGGCCGCCGGTAGCCAGCCTGGAGTTGCTCTGGACGCCGCACCAGGGGGAGCACCTGCTGGTCAGTGGCTTTGTCCATCCGCCCACGGAAGCCCGGGCCTGGGAGGCGCTCACGGCCGCGGCCGAAACCGATGTGCTCACGATCAAGGGCCTGGAGGGCTCCACCGACCTGCCCACGACCCGGGCCGGCATCACCGCCCGGTTGCGCCACGGGGTGAGCGAGCGGATCCTGCTCCATCCGCGCGACCACGGCATCAGCTCCGAGGAGGTGCGCTGGAGCAACCTGGACCGCTGGCGCCAGCAGGCCGGCGAAGCCCTGGTGGGGGCCGGTCCTCTGGCTGAGGCCCTGCGCTGGAACGTGGCGGCCTACCTCTGGTTTGCCGGTGCCCACGACACGTTGGTGGCTGCCCTCGACCAGAGTGAAGCCTTGCTGAACGCCCGCGCTGGCCTGGCCCTGCAGGCCGCCCTGCAATGAAGGCCGGCCGGCTGCAGGGCTCCGGCACCCCTGGCCCCAGGCCCGCCGCTGGCCCAGGCCGGGCTGCTGGCATCCACCACAACCAGAGTTGTTTTGGCTTCGAGGCCGAGTTCGCCACGGAGCTGGGCTGCATCCCTATGGCGGTGCGACGCAAGCTGGATCTGGCCGGCGTGAAGCTCAAGTTGGTGCACTGGAACGGGCTGGCGCTGCCGGAACGGCAACGGCTGCTGGCCTGGCCGGATGGCCCGGCGGCGATGGCGGAGCTGCGCCAATGGGCCCTGGAGCGGACCGCCCAGCAGGCCGCCGGGGTGGCCGGAACCTTGCCGATCGCCTGCCAGGAGAGTTGGCAGCAGCAGCAGGCCACCCCGCCGCCGGTCCACCAGGCCTGCCTGGGGCATGGGGTTGACCTGGGCGATGCCGCCTGGGCCGGCCTGAGCGAATTGCAGCGGTTTGTGTTGGTGAAGCTGAGCCAGGGCGGCCATGACCATCGCAATTTGCCCCTTGCCCTGGCGGAATTCGGCCTGACGCCTGCGTTGCCATCGGGCTAGATCGCCCTGCTTCGCTGCTGGTGCGTCCTCCGCGGGTGGTGCCCCCACGGCAGCCAACGGGCTGCCTGGTTGCGTTAGCAGCGGGACCGGGATCCAGTCGGGCCCCGCTCCGGCCCCGGCCTCAAGAGGGTCGAAGGAAAATCTGTAGCAACTGCGACGCACAACCCGAACCTGGGTGTGGTTTTATCTGTTCGTCGGTCAGCTTGTGCGCCGCCATCTCCTCCCCTGTCCAGCAGAGTCTGCGCTGAACAGGACCCAGGGATCCCAGGCACTTGCCACCAGACCGTTCGGTTTTTGCCACCTCTATGCCAGATGGATGGTGGTTTCAGGGCATCACCTTGAAACCCCATTGTGCTGGCCACACACACCCTGCTCGCGGCGATTCAGCGCCGCCTGATGTTGCATGTCGTCTTTCAAGCGCCGTTCTTTCTTGTTGTCGTCCTGCGCCGCCGGGATCGGCGTTGCCCTGCAACTGGGCACGCTTGCCGCCCTGTTGGCCGCCCCGCCTGTGCTGGCGGCCCAGGCGCCCAAGGCTGGTCCCGGCAAGCCGGAAACCACCTCCGCCACCTTGGGCTTCATCGCCCTCACCGATGCGGCGCCCCTGATTGTGGCCAAGGAAAAGGGTTTCTTCGCCAAGCAGGGCATGGCTGGCGTTGAGCTCAAGAAGCAGACCTCCTGGGCGGTGACGCGCGACAACCTGGAGTTGGGCAGTGCCGGTGGCGGCATTGATGGCGCCCATTTGCTGTCGCCGATGGCCTACCTGCTGAGCACGGGAGCGATCAGCAAGAGTAAAAAGCCCGTGCTGATGAATATCTTGGCCCGGCTTAATGTGAATGGTCAGGCGATTTCGCTCTCCAAGCAATTCCTGAATGATCAGTTCACGCTGAAAGATCTCAGCCTGGCCAAGGATATTGCCAAGGGCGGCGCCTCAGGACGCAAATTCAAGGCAGCCGTGACCTTCCCTGGCGGCACCCATGACCTCTGGATGCGCTACTGGCTGGCCGCCAACGGCGTGGATCCCAACAAGGACACCAGTTTGGTGGTGATTCCGCCGCCCCAGATGGTGGCCAACATGCAATCGGGCACCATGGATGCCTTCTGTGTGGGTGAGCCCTGGAATGAGCGGCTGGTCAACAAGAAGCTCGGCTACACCGCCCTGATCACCGGTGAACTCTGGCACGACCACCCTGAAAAAGCCTTCGCCATGCGGGCCGATTGGGTCAAGAAAAATCCCAATGCGGCCCTGCGGTTGCTGATGGCCGTTCAACAGGCCCAGAAGTGGGCTGATGACCCGGCCAATACCCCCGAGCTGGCCCGCATCCTCTCGGAAGACAAGTATGTGAAGGCGTCCGTGGACGATCTGCTGCCCCGCCTGCAGGGCACGATCGACTACGGCACCGGCAAGGTGGTGAAGAACAGCCGCTTCAAGATGAAGTTCTGGGCCAGCAATGCTTCGTTCCCCTATAAGAGCCATGACATCTGGTTCGTGACCGAAGATGTGCGTTGGGGTTATCTGCCAAAGGGCACCAATGCCAAGGCCCTCGTTGACAAGGTGAACCGCTCCGACCTCTGGCGTCAGGCTGCTAAAGCCAATGGCTATAGCAATATCCCTGCCAGCGACAGCCGCGGTGTGGAGAAGTTCTTTGATGGCGTCAAGTTTGATCCCAGCAATCCCACGGCCTATCTCAACAGCCTCAAAATCAAGGCGATGAAGTAGGGCTCTGGGCCCTTTGGTTCCTTCGGGGAGATCCGTAACGGCTCTCCCTTGTTGTTGATTGATTCTTCCCCCATTCATGACCACCACCCTTGACCAGAGCCGTAGGCCACGGCGATCCCGAGTCTCCTGGCTGCGATCGCCCCTGGCGCGCCAGATCAAGGCGCCGGTGGTTTGCATCGGCCTGACCCTGGCCCTGTGGCAACTGTTGTGCCTGCCCAATCCAGATGGGTTTCCCGGCCCGATTCAGGTGATCAGCCAGACCTGGAATCCCTACATCAGCCAGCCCTTCTATGACGATGGCGGTACGGCCAAGGGCCTGGTGCTTCAGATTCTGATCTCGCTGCAACGGGTCGCCATTGGCTACAGCCTGGCGGCGGTGGTGGGTGTGGCGGCTGGTCTGGCGATTGGTCTCAATGATTTTCTGCGGCGGGGATTCGATCCCCTGATTCAGGTGCTGCGCACCGTGCCTCCCCTGGCCTGGTTGCCAATTTCCCTGTTGTTGATGCAGCAGGCTGATCCGGCCGCCATTTTCGTGATTTTCATTACGGCGATCTGGCCGATCATTATTAATACGGCTGTGGGCATCCGCGAAGTGCCGCAGGATTATATTAATGTTGCCAAAGTGCTGCGCCTTGGCAAGCGCAGTTACCTGCGCGACATTCTGATGCCGGCTACCGCCCCCTATGTGTTTACGGGCCTGCGCATTTCCGTTGGTTTGGCCTGGCTGGCGATCGTGGCGGCCGAGATGCTTAAGGCCGATGGCGGCATTGGCTTCTTTATCTGGGATGCCTACAATGCCGGTGGTGATACCAGTACCAGCCAAATCATTCTGGCCATTTTTTACGTTGGTATTGTCGGCTTGATTCTCGATCGGCTCGTGGGCATGGTTGGTGATTTCGTCGGTGGGCGGAGGCGTTGAGATGGCAGCTCTCCTCACCATTGATAATGTCAGCCAGGTTTTCCCCCTCGCAAACGGGGGCCACTATGTCGCCCTCAAGGATATTGATCTGCAGATTCATGAGGGGGAATTCGTTTCCCTGATTGGCCACTCGGGCTGTGGCAAATCCACCCTGCTCAATCTGCTCGCTGGCCTGGACCAGGCCAGCCAGGGCGGCATCCTGATGAACGGACGGCAGATCACCGATCCGGGTCCGGACCGCATGGTGGTGTTTCAGAACTATTCCTTGCTGCCCTGGCAAAGCGTTCGCCAGAATATCGCCCTGGCCGTGAATGCGGTGATGGTCGATGCCAGCAGCGAGGAGCGTTCTGCGGTGGTGGAGGCCAACATCAAGTTGGTGGGATTGGGCCCGGCGGCTGAGAAGCGCCCAGACGAACTCTCGGGTGGCATGAAGCAGCGGGTTGCCATTGCCCGGGCCCTGGCAATCCGCCCCAAGCTGCTGCTCTTGGATGAACCGTTCGGTGCCCTTGATGCCCTCACCCGGGGCAATCTCCAGCAGCAATTGATGCAGATCTGCCAGGAGGCTGGCGTCACCACGGTGATGGTCACCCACGATGTGGATGAGGCCTTGTTGCTCTCCGATCGGGTCGTGATGCTCACCAACGGCCCTGAGGCGGGCATCGGCCAGATTCTCAAGGTGCCCCTGGCCAGGCCGCGCCAGCGGCTGGAGGTGATGGAGCACCCCGATTACTACGGCCTGCGCGCCGAACTGATCGGCTTTCTGCAACAGCAACGCCGGCTGCGGCAGCACAAGAGTGAGGCCAAAGCCTTGCCGGTGGCAGCAGCGGCTCGGTCCAACCCCGGCGCACGCGCCGGCAGCCCTGGGGCCGCGGCCCCCACGATCCGCCTCGGCTATCTGCCGGGGCTCGATATCGCTCCCCTGGCCCTGGCCCTCGATCGGGGTTTCTTCCGGGAGCTGAATCTCACCGTTGCGCCCGTTGTCTTCAGTCGTTGGCAGCAGCTGGAGGAAAAACTCCAGGCGGGCGAGCTGGATGTGGCGATCACGTCAGCCACGACGCCCCTGGCCCTGACCCTCGGCCTGCAGGGCCCACCGGCCTGGCCGGCGATCACGCCGATGACCGTGACCCGCAATGGCAATGCCCTTTGCCTGGCCCGCCGCTTCCTGGACCTGGGGGTCCGCAGTGGTGCCCAGCTGGCGGCCCTGCTCCAGGGTTCAGCGGCTCCCCTGCGCCTGGCCATTGGCCAGAAGGCCAGCATGCAGGAGCTGTTGTTGCGCCATTGGCTGGCCGGCGCCGGCATCGATCCCGATCGCCAGGTGCACTGGACCGTGCTGTCGCCCCTGGCGATGCAATCGGCCCTGGTCAGTGGTGAGCTCGACGGCTTCATTGCCGGCCGTTACCGGGTGGCCCAGGTCGTGGAGGCGGGCCTGGCCTATGGCCTGGCCACCGACCTGGAGATCTGGAGCGGCCACCCCGAGAAGGTGCTCACCTGCCATGAGGGCTGGGCCCAGCGCCATCGGGACCCCCTGCTGGCCCTCTGTGCCGGCTTGATGCGCGCGGGCCAGCTCTGCGATGACGGCGGCCAACGGGAGACCCTGGTGGGCCTCTTGAGTCGGCCCCAATGGCTCGGGGCCTATGCCGCCCTGGCCCTGCAACGCCAGTTCGACCTCGGCACCGGCGAGCCGGCGGCCAATCGCCTGCCCCTCAACCGCTACCACTCCGATCGGGCCCACAGCGCCAACCCGGCGGAGGGCGGCTGGATTCTCAGCCAATTCAGCCGCTGGGGCTGGAGTCCGTTCCCGAGCAACCGGGTGGAGCTGCTCAGCCGGGTGTATCGCGGCGACCTCTGCGCCGCTGCCCTGGAGCTGGCCGGCTTTCCAGCCCTACCGGTTGAGCGCAAACCGTTTGCCCTCGCCGATGGCCTCGTCTTTGACCAGGACGACCCCCTGGCCTACCTCCAGGCCCTTCCCCTCGGAACCGAGCCCCGCCTGGCGCCGGTGGCCTTGCCCGAGTCGTCCCTGGTTGCCCCTTCCCTGATCCCCTCCTGAGATGACCAGTCCGATCAGTCCAACCGTCGATCGGGCCCCCGGTGCCAGGGGCCCGGCCGGGGAGGTGCCCTTCCTGGAATTCAGGGACGTGGGCCAGGTGTTTGCCACCCAACGGGGGCCCTTTGAAGCCCTGCGTGAGATCAACCTGCAGGTGGCCCAATCGGAGTTTGTCTGTGTGATTGGCCATTCCGGCTGCGGCAAATCCACCCTGCTCAATCTGGTGTCGGGTTTCCTCAAGCCGTCCAGGGGCCAGGTGCTGCTGCGGGGGGCGCCGATCGGCCGCCCCGGTCCCGATCGCATGGTGGTGTTTCAGAACTATTCCCTGCTGCCCTGGCAGACCGTTGCCCAGAACGTGGACCTGGCCGTGCGCTCGGCCCGGCCGGAGCTGACCGTGCCGGAGCGGGCGGCGGTGGTGGAGCACCACCTGGAGATGGTGGGCCTGATCGAGGCCCGGGCCAAGCGCCCGGAGCAGATCTCCGGGGGCATGCGCCAGCGGGTTGCCATTGCCCGCGCCTTTGCCGTCAGTCCCGAGGTGTTGGTGCTCGATGAACCCTTCGGGGCCCTTGATGCGATCACCAAGGAGGAATTGCAGGAGGAACTGCTAACCATCTGGCGCGAACAAAAGCCCACGGTGTTGATGATCACCCATGACATTGACGAAGCCCTGTTTCTGGCTGATCGGGTGGTGATGATGACCAATGGACCGGCGGCCACCATTGGTGAAATCCTGCCGGTTCCATTTGAACGGCCCCGCCGCTTCGAAGCGATTCAGGCCGATCCCCGCTACGGCGAATTACGCAATCACGCCCTTGATTTCCTGTTCAGGCGCCATGCCCATGATGACGCTTGAGATGGAGGCCCCAGCCCTCCGTTTCCAGATTGCGGTGGGCCACACCATGGTGCTGGATGCGGCCTTGCTGCAACGCAGCTCCTGCCTGAATGTGGCCCGGGGGCTGATGCGGGTGGCCATTTCCGGGCCCGACCTGGACCCCCTCGATGCCCCGGCCATCACCTTGGGGTTTCTGCAGGCGGGCGACCAGCTCAATCTGGATCTGCTGCGTCGCTCGCGCCTGCATCTCGAGGCGCTGCTGCCCGTGGAGCTCATGGATGACGAGGAACGGCTGCCGCCCGAAGGCTCCACCAACCTCACGGACTGGACCGTCGCCCTGTTGATGATTCGCCATCTGGGGGAGGCGGAACAACGGATCGCCGCCCTGATGCAGCTGTTGGTGGAACGGTTGGGTCGCCGTTGCGGGGAGTGGTACGAACTGCCGATGCTGCTCACCCATGCCCAGCTGGCCGAACTCAGCGGCCACACCCGCGTCACCGTGACCCGCCAACTCTCCAAGTGGCGCAAGGCTGGCTTGATCAGTGCCCAGAGTTGTCCCGGTGGCGGCCTGCGCCTGGCGCCGCAGCTGATGCAGGTCTGACGGCCCGCCCATCATCAGGCCCGGGGCTCCTGGTTTAGGAGTTGTTCGGCTGGGTCCCCCTGGCTGCGGGGGTCTGGGGTCTGGGCGCCAAGGGCTCCAGGGTGACGGCCGCCGCCTTCAGTTCCGGCTGTTTGGAGATCGGACAGCCCAGTTCATGCATCAGCCGATTGGCCTCGCAGGCCAGCTCCTGGCTGGCGCCCCAGTGCATCGGCAGGAACACCGTGCCTGGTCTGATCCGATCGGTCACCTGCACCTTGGCGGCCACCGCACCGCGGCGGGAGCGCACCAGCCCCTGGCCGCCATCCACCAGGCCATGGCGTTGGGCGTCCTGGGGATGCACCTCCAGCAGGGGCTCCGGGTGGCGCTGCCGAATCCGCTCCACCTGGCCCGTGCGCGTCATGGTGTGCCAATGGCCCAGGTAGCGGCCCACGCTGAGCACCAGCGGGAAGTCGTCGCAGGGGGGCTCGGCCAGGCCCAGGGGCTGCTCGGCGATCAGGTGGGCCCGGCCCGAGGCGGTGGCGAAGCGGCGATCGCCATAGAGGCGGGTCTGGCCCGCGCCGGGGGCACAGCCCCGGGGGAAGGGCCAGTGCTGGGGCCCGTGCTCGGCCAGCAAGCCATGGCTGAGGCCGCTCAGATCGCAGATGCGGCCGGCCGTCAGCGCGCTGAATTCCTGCCAAACGGCCGCCGCCGAGTCGAAGCTGAACTGGCGGCCATAGCCCAGCCGCCGGCCGACCTCGGCAAAGATCTCCCAGTCGGCGCGGGCCTCGCCTGGGGGCTGGCGAAAGGCGGGGCAGAGGGTGACGCGCCGCTCCGAATTGGTCATCACCCCGGCCTTTTCGCTCCATTGGGCCGCCGGCAACAGCAGGTGGGCCACCGCGGCCGTTTCCGTGCCGGCGTAGGCCTCGCTGAGCACCACCAGGGGGCAGTTGTGGGCGGCGGCCCGCACCCGATCGAGCCAGGGCAGGCTCACGAGCGGATTGGTGGCCGCCACCCACCAGAGGCCGATCTCACCCCGCTCCATCGCCTCCACCTGCTGCCACACCGCCAACCCCGGCTCGGCGGCGATCGCTCCTGGCCCAAAGCCCCAGTGGCGCTCCACCGCGGCCCGGTCTGCCGGGTTGGCGATGGCCCGGTAACCCGGCAGGAGCTGGGCCAGGCCGCCCGCCTCCCGTCCGCCCATGGCGTTGGGTTGGCCGGTGAGGGAAAAGGGCCCGGCTCCCGGCCGGGCGATCTGGCCGCTGACCAGGTGCAGGTTGATCAGGCCGCCCACGGTGGCGGTGCCTTCGCGGCTCTGGTTCACCCCCATCGACCAGAGGCTGAGCACGGTGGTGCTGGCGGCCCAGAGCTGGGCCAGCTGCTCCAGTTGGGAGGTCCCGATGCCGCAGAGGGCGCTCACCCGCTCCGGCGTCCAGGCCTGCCAGAGCGTTGCCAGGGCCGCAAAACCCTCGGTGTGCTGAGCAATGAAGGGGCGATCGAGGGCACCGCGATCCAGCAGCAGATGGCCGATGCCATGCAGCAACACCAGATCGGTGCCGGGGCGGATCGCCAGGTGCAGGTCGGCCGCGTCGCTGGTGGCGGTGGCGCGGGGATCCACCACCACGATCTGCAGGGCCCCCTTGGCCTTGCGCTTGCGTTTGAGCAGCCGCTGGAACAGCACCGGATGGCAGTCGGCGGTGTTGGTGCCGATCAACAGCACCAGATCGGCAAGATCAAGATCCTCGTAACAGCAGGGAGGACCATCGGAGCCCAGGCTGCGGGCGTATCCCGACACCGCCGAACTCATGCAGAGACGGGAATTGGCATCAAAGTTGTTGCTGCCTAAAGCCCCCTTGAACAACTTATTGGCGACGTAGTAATCCTCGGTGAGGAACTGGCCCGAGCCATACATGGCCAGGCCTGAGGGGCCCTGGCTGGCCAGGGTCTGTTGAATTTGATTGATCAGAATCGCGAAGGCCTGCTCCCAGTCGATCGGGCGAAAGGGTTGGTCGAGCCGCTCGCGCCATTGGGGTTGGACCAGGCGGTTGTGGTCGAGGGTTTCGGCCACCGTGGCCCCCTTGATGCACACCTGGCCCAGGGAGGAGGGGTGCAGACGATCGCCCCGCACGCTCCACGCGGGGGAACCGGCTTGGCGCCCTGGGGCGGGATCGCCCGCCTTGAGCTCCAGGCCGCACCCCACGCCGCAGTAGGGGCATTGGGCCCGGGCCGTCCCCGGCGGGTCGCCTGGGGGAGCCGGAGCGTTGGAGTCGGCGACCGGCGGCATCGGGGGGCGGCCGGGGGCCGGTACAGCGGGAGGCCATTCGACCAAGGGCGGCGGGGCCCGATTGGTAGCGATGGTCACCAAGGCCCTGGCCCCCGGCGACCGAGGGTTCTGCCTCAGGCCCCGGCCCGTTCTGGCACCCAGGGTCGCCGTTCGTTCTGCCCCCTGGATGCTGCCCCCTGGATGCCGACCCCGCCCATGCCCCTGAGGCCCTGCCTGCTCAGTGGCGGCGACAGCCGGCGCATGGGCCAGGACAAGGCCCTCTTGCCCCATCCCGACGGGGGCACCTGGCTGGAGCGCCAACTGCGGCTTTTGGCCAGCCTGGGGGAACCGGTGACCCTGTTGACCCGCCACAGCCGGCACCGAGACCTGGCCGATCGGCTTGCGGCCCAGGAGGGGATGGCGGTGCTGCAGCCGATTCGGGAGCCGTCCCAGCAGCGGGGGCCCCTGCTGGCCCTGCAGAGCCTTTTCCAGGCCTATCCCGCGACCGCCATCCTGCTCTGCCCGGTGGACATGCCCTGGCTGCAGCCGGCGTCGCTGGCGCGCCTGCTGGAGGCCGGCGGCCAGGCGGAGGCCCTGGCCCTGGCCCATGACGGCGAACGGCTCCAGCCCCTGCTTGGGCTCTATCCGGCCACGGCGGAGCGCCGCAGGCGTCTGGGCCGCTTCACCCAGGCCGGCGGCCAGCGCTTGCAGGCCTGGCTGGATGGGGAGCTACTCCAGCGGGTGCTCCTGCCCGCCGATCAGCTCAGAAATTGCAACCGTCCCGAGGATTGCCGGGACCTCTGCTGAGCCAGCCGCAAGCGCTCCGCCCGGCGTGGTTGCCCGCTTCGGCGGGCCGGGCCGGGCTCCAGCCGGTCCAGGCCAGAGCCTGGGCTCACACCTCCAGGAGCCTGGGCAGCAGTTGCACCAGGTTGCAGGGTTTGGTTGAGGCGTCGAGCTGGGCGGCAATCAAGCGGTCCCAGGCGGTCTGCACCGCATCGAGGGAGCCGGGCAGCACAAAGATCACCGTGCCGTTGGCCACTCCGGCCAGGCAGCGGCTCTGCAGGGTGCTGGTGCCGATCGTTTCAAAGGAGAGCACCCGGAACAGTTCACCGAAGCCCTCGATCGTTTTGTCGAGCAGGGGCGCCACCGCCTCCGGCGTGCCGTCGCGGCCGGTCAGGCCCGTGCCGCCGGAGCTGATCACCACCTGGATGGCGGGATCGGCGATCCACTGGCTCACCGTGGCGCGGATGCGGTAGCGGTCATCGGGAACCAGGGCCCGATCCACCAGCCGATGGCCGGCGGCGCCCAGGCGCTCCGCCAGGGCGTCGCCACTGCGATCGTCTGCCAGGGTGCGCGTATCGGAAACGGTCAGCAGGGCGATCGCGAGGCTCACGGGCCGGCTTTTCCACAGGGTCGGCTTAGGCTAAACGGCCTATCCCAACTCCCATGGCCGATCCTGTCCCTGGTCCCGAACCCAGGGAGCGGGCGATCACCTTGGTGGTGAAAGTGTTTGCCGGCCTGCGCGAGCAAGCCGGTTGGCAGGAGCGCCAGATCACGGTGTCCGCGGGGCCGCCGGCACCCACCCCCCGGCGGCTGTGGCAGCTGCTGCAGATCGGCCAGCCGGGCCGGGGGGAAGCCACGACAGCCGGTCGATCCTGGCCCGATGGCCCCCTGCCCGCGTCCGTGCGGGTGGCGGTGAACCAGTGTTTCGCCGGGGAGGATCAGCCCCTCGGCGACGGTGACGAGGTGGCGTTTCTGCCGGCCATCAGCGGAGGTTGAGGGCCATGACCGACCTGCAGGTGCGGCTGCATCCGGAGCCCTTCGATCCCCTGGCCAGCCTGGCCGCCTGGGAGGGCCAGGGCCCCGGTCGGGCCCCGGCAACGGCCCACTTCATTGGTCGGGTGCGGGCCACCAGCGCCTGCGGCCAGCCCCTCGATGCCCTGGAGCTGGAGCACTACCCGGGCATGACCGAGCGCCAGCTGGAGCGGCTGGCGGCTGGCTGTGGCCAGCGCCATGGGGTGGAGGCCCTGCTGGTGGACCATCGCATTGGCAGGGTGCTGCCGGGGGAGGCGATCGTGTTGGTGGCCGTGGCGGCCGATCGGCGCGGTCCCGCCCAGCGCTGCTGCCAGGAGCTGCTCGAGGCGCTCAAGCACGACGCCCCCTTCTGGAAGCGGGAATGGAGTGGCGCTGAGGGCCGCTGGATCACCGGCAACACACCCCTCTGAGCCCAGGGCCGGGCCGGGCTCCGATCCAGCTCCTGGGTTGGGGGCACCCGCAGCAGGCCTGGCCTGCCTCAGAAGATCGGCAGACGCAGCAGCTGGGCCCAGAGCTCCTGGCCCGCCTCCAGGGAATCCAGCTCCGCCGGAATCTCCAGCAGCAGGTCGGCCCCTTGCAGGGAGCCGATGCGCGATGAGGCCTGGGAGCCGCTGACCCGGGCCCGTAATTCGCCCAGGGCGCCGATCACCAGTTCGGCCCGGGCCAGTTCGGGGCGGCCACCGGCCCGCTTTAGGGGCGCCTCCAGGCGCACCCGCAGCCGCGGCAGCAGTTGCACCTGGCCACCCTCGAGCTGTTGCAAGGCCGGCCAGAGCAGCTGCAGGGCGGTGATCGCCGCCGCCACGGGATTGCCCGGCAGGCCGAAGAAGGGTTTTCCCGCAAGCTCACCCCAGGCAAAGGGCCGGCCAGGTTTGAGGTGCAACTTCCAGAAGGTCACGGAGCCCAGCTCCGCCACCAGGGGCCGGATCCAGTCCTTGTCCCCCACCGACACGCCACCGGTGCTGACGACCACATCACAGCCCTGGGCCAGTTCCCCCAAGGCCTGGCGCAGCAGATCGGGCTGGTCTGCCACGACCTGTTGCCGCGTCACCGGGTAGCCCAACCGTTTCAAGATCGCCTCCAGCAGGGTGCTGTTGCTCTCCCAGATCTGGCCCGGGCCCCGCTCCACGCCAGGCGGCAGCAGTTCATCGCCGCTGATCAGCAGGCCCAGGCGCGGCCGTCGGGTCACGGCAATCGCCTCAAGGCCGCAACTGGCCAGCCGGCCCAGGTCGGCCGGTCCCAGGCGCTGGCCGGCTGCCACCAGCTCCTGGCCCGGGGCCGCCTCCTCGCTGGGCAGGCGAATCCAACGGTTGGCGCCGCTCTCGCCCAGCAACACCAGCACGCCGTCGCTGGCCAGCTCCACCAGTTCCTGGGGCAGCACCTTGCCACTGCCCTCGGGCACGGGCGCCCCGGTGAGGATGCGGATCGCCTGGCCAGGGGCAAGGGTGCCGCCGTAGGGCGCCCCTGGAGCCGACACCCCCACCAGGGTCCAGCGGCTCCCGGGGGCCGGGATCGCCTCACCGGCGATGGCATAGCCGTCCATCATCGAAGCCCGGAAGCCCGGCACCGCCTCCGGGGCCACCACCGCTGCGGCGCAGACCCGGCCGAGGCAGGCGCCCAGGGCCAGGGTTTCACGGGCGCCCAGGGGCTGGAGGCCGGCCAGGATCAGGGCCCTGGCCTGCTCCAGGGGCAGGCCCTCCCGGCCGAAGGGGTCAGCCATGGCGCTGCCACTCCCCGTTGCGACCCCCGCTCTTGCTCAGCAGCTGCACCGGACCGATGGTCATGGCCGGATCGGCCGATTTCACCATGTCGTAGACGGTGAGCAGGCCCACCTGCACCGCTGTCAGCGCCTCCATCTCGACCCCGGTGGCCCCGGTGGTGCGGGCTGAGGCCTGCAGGCGCAGGCCCGACCCGTCGGCGGCAGCCTCGATCTCCACGCCCACACCACTGAGGGCGATCGGATGGCAGAGGGGGATCAGCTCCCAGGTGCGCTTCGCCGCCTGGATGGCCGCCACCCGGGCCACCGCCAGCACATCTCCCTTGGCGGCCCGGCCCTCCAGCACCAGGGCCAACACGGCGGGGTCCATGCGGATGAAGCCCTCGGCCACCGCTTCCCGCTGGGTCAGGGGCCGATCAGCCACATCAACCATGTGCACCTCGCCGGCGCTGTTGAGGTGGCTCAGCCGAGGGGGCGTGACCGGGGTGGGATCGTGCATGGGGGACCAACGCCTGGACCCATCATCCCCAGCCCGGGCCCGCTCCCGTGGGAGCCTGAGGCCCCTTGCGCCTGCCCGTTTGCGCTGGACCCGCCCATCCACGAGCTTCTGCGCCTTCCTCACCCTGCTCAACGACCGGCTGGGGGAGAGCATCGTGTTCCCCCTGTTGCCGTTCCTGCTGGCGAGTTTCACCCAGGACGCCCGCACCTTGGGGCTGCTGGCGGGTAGCTATGCCGTGGCCCAGTTCACGGTCACGCCCCTGATCGGTGCCCTCAGTGATCGCTTTGGCCGCAAACCGGTGATCACGGTCTGCGTGGCCGGATCGGTGCTGGGGCTGGGCCTGTTTGCGATCACGATCAGCCTCAACTGGGCGGCGATCCCCTGGGCCGCCGGCACCGCCATTCCCCTCACCCTGCTGTTCGCCGCCCGCTTGCTGGATGGGGCCAGCGGCGGCACCGCCGCCACGGCCGGCGCCGTGCTGGCTGACATCTCCACCCCGGAGAACCGGGCCAAGGCCTTTGGCCTGATCGGCGTGGCCTTTGGCCTGGGCTTCATTCTGGGGCCAGCCTGCGGCGGTTTGTTGGCCCGCAATGGCGTCACCCTGCCGGTGTGGGCTGCGATGGGCTTTGCCCTGGTCAACCTGGCTCTTGTCATCGGCCTGTTGCCCGAGACCCACCCCGTGGCCGCCCGGCGGGCCCTGCCGCGCAAGCGCGATCTCAATCCCTTCAGCCAGTTGCATCGGGTGTTCACCAACCCGGAGGTGCGGCGCCTGTGCTTGGCCTTCTTTCTGTTCTTCCTGGCCTTCAACGGCTTCACGGCCGTGCTGGTGCTCTATTTCAAGCAGAGCTTCGGCTGGGGCCCGGGACTGGCGGCCACCGCCTTTCTGGTGGTGGGTGTGGTGGCCACGGTGGTGCAGGGGGGACTGATTGGTCCGCTGGTGAAACGCTTTGGCGAATGGCGCCTCACCCTGGCGGGGCTGGGCTTCGTGATTGTGGGCTGCAGCCTGATTCCCCTGGCCAGCCGCAGCAACGCCCAACCGGTGGTGTTCGGTGCCGTGGCCGTGTTGGCCCTCGGCACTGGCCTGGTCACCCCCTGCCTGCGCAGCCTGGTGTCACGGCGGCTGGCTTCCTCCGGCCAGGGGGCGGCCCTCGGTAGCCTGCAGGGACTGCAGAGCCTGGGCAGCTTCCTGGGGCCGCCTCTGGCCGGTGCGGCCTATGAGCTCGTCGGCCAACGCAGCCCCTTCTGGCTCGGGATCCTGCTCCTGATCGGCGTGGCGATCCTGGTGGCCGGCGGTTTGCCGGATGTCAAGGCTGGTGAACACCAAAGCGCCTGAAGGCCCGCCCTAGCCTGAACGGCCCCCTTGACCCAGGCTGCTCTTGCCCAGGGGGGTGAACGCAGGGTGGCTGGTCAGGCCTGCACCGCCCACGCTGCTCCAACCCCCAACCCCTGGATCGCTCCGGCCCAAGTTGGCTTGATGCGATCGGCCTACCGCCAGCCCTTTGATTGATCCCACTCCGTTTGTCCATTCCATTCATTCCGGCTGATCACCAATGAGCCACCCCGTTCTGCCGCCTGAGCTGTATCTCAACAGGGAGCTGGCTTGGATCGCCTTCAACCAACGGGTCCTGGCCCAGGCCCTGGATGAACACAACCCCCTGCTGGAGCAGGCCAAGTTCAGCGCTATTTTCAGCAACAACCTCGATGAATTCTTCATGGTGAGGGTGGCCTCCCTGAAGTCGCAGGTGGAACATGGCATCACCACCCTCAGTGATGACGGCCTGACCCCCCAGGAGCAGCTGGATCGCATCCACGCGGCGCTCCAGCCCCTGCTTGACCAACAGCAGGCCCACTACCGCCTCTATCTCAAGCACCAGCTGTTTGACCAGGGCGTGCAACTGCTCGACTACGAACGGTTGAATGGCAACCAGAAGGATTGGGTTAATACCTACTTTAACGAGGCGATCTTTCCGGTTCTGACGCCCCTGGCGGTGGATCCGGCCCATCCCTTTCCCTTCATCAGCAACCTCAGCCTCAACATCGCCGCCCAAATCCGCGATCCCGATACGGGGCAACTTCAGTTTGCCCGCATCAAGGTGCCGCAAAAAAATCTGCCGCGCTTTGTGCAGATTCCCACCGACCTGTGTGAACGGCGTCCGGCGCCGGTGTTCACCGCCGTGCCCCTGGAGCAGGTGGTGTCCTTCAACCTGCAGCGCCTTTTCCCGGGCATGGTGGTGGAGGGTCACTACTTCTTCCGTGTCACCCGCGACGCCGACCTGGAACTGCGCGATCTCGAGGCCGATGACCTGATGCTGGCCCTGCAGGAGGGCCTGCGCAAGCGGCGTCTGGGCGGCGAGGTGGTGCGCCTGGAGGTGGCCAACGAGATGCCCCAGGAGGTGGTGGAGCTGCTGATGGAGGGCACGGCGGTGGAAGCCCAGGACCTCTACCGGATCAATGGTCCCCTCGGCCTCGACGACCTGATGAGCCTGCAGGCCATCCCCCTGCCCCAGCTCAAGGACAGGCCCTTCATGGGTCGCACGGCCCCGGCCCTGGCCCGGGCCCAGAAGAGCCAGCTGGAGGATGGCTCGATCAAGCCGGAGGAATTTCGCAGCATCTTCTCGGTGCTGCGGCGCGGCGATGTGTTGCTCTGCCATCCCTTCGATCTGTTCGCAACCTCCGTGGAGGAGTTCATCAACCAGGCCGCCGATGACCCCTCGGTACTGGCGATCAAGATGACCCTCTATCGCACCTCAAAGAACTCGCCGATCATTGCGGCCCTGATCCGGGCCGCCGAAAACGGCAAGCAGGTGATGACCCTGGTGGAGCTCAAGGCCCGCTTCGACGAGGACAACAACATCCAGTGGGCTCGCCAGCTGGAACGCTCGGGCGTCCATGTGGTGTACGGGGTGCTGGGCCTCAAGACCCACACCAAGGTGACCCTGGTGGTGCGCAAGGAAAAGGACCGGCTGCGCAGCTATGCCCACATCGGCACGGGCAACTACAACTCGAAAACCTCGAATCTCTACACCGACCTGGGCCTGCTCACCGCCCGCCCGGAACTGGGCCAGGACCTGGCCGAGCTGTTCAACTACCTCACGGGCTTCTCCAAGCAGCAGAGCTTCCGCAAGTTGCTGGTGGCGCCGGTGACCCTGCGCAACGGCATGGAGGCCCTGATCGAACGGGAAACGGCCCATGCCCTGGCCGGCCGGCCCGCCCAGATCAAGGCCAAGATGAATGCCCTGGTGGATCCCCGCATTATCCAGCGGTTGTATGCGGCTTCCCAGGCCGGGGTGGAGATCGATCTGCTGGTGCGGGGCATGTGCAGCCTGCGGCCGGGCCTGGCGGGCATCAGCGAAACCATTCGCGTGTCCAGCGTGATTGGCCGCTTTCTTGAACATTCACGCGTGTTCTGGTTTACAAACGGTGGTGACGACGAGCTGTACCTCGGTAGTGCCGACTGGATGCCGCGCAACCTGGATCGACGGGTGGAAGCCATTACCCCAATCGAAGACCCCGTTCTGCGTCAACAGCTACAAAATCTCCTGAATGCCTACCTGGCAGACAACTGCAGCGCCTGGGATATGGCCCCTGATGGCAAGTTCACCCAGCGGCAGCCGGAGGCTGAGATGCATGCGATTCAAAATGAGTTGATGCAGGGCTGGCGCACGCTTGCCGTGCCGCAGTCCTGAGCGCGATCGGCTGCTTGAGCTCAGCAAACTGGCCAGGTTTGCCAACGGTCGTCGGCCTCGATGGGCAAATCAGCAAAAAGCGGGGCTGGATTCTGAAACCCTTCCGATTTGACCCCTTGCTTATTTTCGCTGAGTGCTACATTCCGGCAAAATCAACTCAGGAGGCAGAGGGTCATGGGGACACCTCAGCATCCCGCGGGGTCTTCCCCCCCTCAGGAGCCCGCTCCTGAGCTGCCGCGGCTGCCAGCATCACCACAGGCCGCCGCCCAGGAAGCAGCTTCGGCGTCCCCCTCTGCCCGCAAGGCAAGCCAGTCCCAGGCCAGGTCCGCAGCCACCCGTCAAGGGGGTCGCCTCGGTGTTGATTCGATCGGCTGGTATCTGAGCACGATCGGCCGCGTTCCCTTGCTCACCCCCGCCGAAGAAATCGAGCTCGCCCACCATGTGCAGGCGATGAAGCGGCTGCGGGAGTTGCCAGCAGACCAGATCACCCCCCGCCAGCGCCACCAGATCCGCATGGGCACCCGGGCCCGGGATCGGATGATGGCCGCCAACCTGCGTCTGGTGGTCAGCGTCGCCAAGAAGTATCAAAACCAGGGTCTGGAGCTGCTGGATCTGGTGCAGGAGGGGGCGATCGGCCTGGAGCGGGCCGTCGACAAGTTCGACCCGGCCATGGGCTACAAGTTTTCCACCTATGCCTACTGGTGGATCCGCCAGGGCATGACCCGGGCGATCGACAACAGCGCCCGCACGATCCGCCTGCCGATCCATGTGAGTGAAAAGCTCTCGAAGATGCGTCGCATCAGCCGGGAGCTGTCCCATCGGCTTGGCCGTCAGCCCTACCGGTTGGAGCTGGCCCATGCCATGGGCATGCCTGCCCAGGAGCTGGAGGAGCTGATTTCCCAGAGTGCCCCCTGCGCTTCCCTCGATGCCCATGCCCGGGGCGAGGAGGACCGCAGCACCCTGGGCGAACTGATCGCCGATCCGGCCAGTGGCGAATCGATGGATTCGATGGACCGCACCCTCCAGAAGGAGCACCTCGGCAATTGGCTGTCCCAGCTGAATGAACGGGAACAGAAAATCATCAAAATGCGATTCGGGCTCGATGGCAATGAGCCCCTCACCCTGGCTGAAATTGGCCGCCAGATCAATGTCTCGCGCGAGCGGGTGCGCCAGCTCGAAGCCAAGGCGATCCTGAAGCTGCGGCTGATGACCAACTTCGAGCGGGCGGCATGATGACCCCTGGCTGACGCGCAGGTGGTTGGACGTCTCTGAACTGGTCCACGCTGCTGGGACTGGAGCCCGGCCCCAGGCGGTGGCCATCGCCGTGGTGGCTGGCTGGCTGGCCGGGGTGCTGGCCCTGGCCCTGCTGGTGCGCCGCCGCTGGCCCGGGCAGCGGGAGTGGAGTCGCAAAGTGGTTCACATGGGCACCGGGCCCGTCGTGCTGATCGCCTGGGCCCTGCAGATCGAGCGGGGGATTGCCCTGCCGGTGGCCGCGGCCGTCACCGTGCTCACGGCCCTGAACCATCGCTTTCGCCTGGTGCCTGCGGTGGAGGACGTGGGCCGTCCCAGCTACGGCACCGTGGCCTATGGCGCCGCGATCACCCTGTTGTTGGCCCTGTTCTGGCCCAGCCAGCCTGGGGCCGTTGCCGCCGGGGTGCTGGTGATGGCCGTTGGCGATGGCCTGGCGGGCCTGCTTGGACCCCTGGTGCCTTCGCCGAGCTGGAGCCTGGGGGGCCAGCGCAAATCCCTGGTTGGCACCGGGTCGATGGCGATCGCCAGTGCCTGCGTGTTGGGCCTGCTCTGGACCTGGCAGGCGCCAGCCCTGGGTGCTTCACACCTAGAGGCCTGGGCCGCCTCCGGCCCGCCGCAAGCGGCGGCCGCCATCCTGTTGATCACGGCGGTGGCCGTGGGGTTGGAGCAGCTCAGCGCCTACGGTCTCGACAACCTCAGTGTGCCCCTGGCGGTGGGCCTGCTCTGGAGCCTGGTCAGGCCCTGAGCAGCCCTTCGCAGCGTTGCTGCCAATCCAGGTGGCTGCCCAGGCCCGCCACGATGCGGCGGTCGGCGGGGGCGTCGCGCAGGCGTCGTTGCCACTGGTCGATCGCCTCGGCCCGCTCCAGCCAGGCCGCCACCACGGTGGCCTGAATCGTCTCCAGGTCCCAGCCGCGGCAGCCGGCCGTGTCCAGGGCCCAGCCCAGCAGCTGATCCAGCTGGAAGGGGCGGAAACCGGCGAAGGCCGGGCCAATCAGGCCGCCTGGCTCGGACCCATCACGGCTCAGGTCCGGCCTTTGAATCGTCTCTGGGGCCGGAACGCCAGACCCTGGCCTCGCTGCGGAGCTCGACTGCTGCTCCAGATAGAACAGCTGTAACGGATCGGACAGCCCCCAGAGCTGCAGCAGATAGGTCATGGTGGGCCTCCGGCAAGCGGCTGCCCAGACCCTATGCCGATCGCTTGGGGCTGCTGTTCAGGGGGAACATCAGGCCGCCAGGGGTTGGCCCCGTTGGGCCGTGGCCACGGCCGCTGCCAGGTTCGCCAGCACCTCCCGGGTGGAGGCCAGGTCGATGCAGGCGTCGGTGATGCTCTGGCCGTAGGTGAGCTGGGAGAGGTCGGAAGGGATCTTCTGGTTGCCGGCCACCAGGTGGCTCTCGATCATCACGCCCATGATGTGGCGCGAGCCGGCTACCAGCTGCTCCCCCACCTGGGCCGCCACCTCGGCCTGGCGGCGGTAGTCCTTGTTGGAATTGCCATGGCTGCAATCCACCATCAGCCGGGGCGGTAGGCCGTCCTTGGCCAGGGCGGCCGCGGCTTCCTGCACCGCCTCGGCGTGGTAATTGGTGCCGCGCTTGCCGCCGCGCAGCACCAGGTGGCCATCGGGGTTGCCCGTGGTGGTGACGATGGCGGCGTGGCCGTCGTGGTTGATGCCAAGGAAATGGTGGGGCCGGGCGGCGGCCTCCATGGCGTTGATTGCCGTGATCGCACTGCCATCGGTGCCGTTCTTGAAGCCGATCGGCATCGACAGCCCGGAGGCCATTTCCCGGTGGGTCTGGCTTTCGGTGGTGCGGGCGCCGATGGCGGTCCAGCTGATCAGGTCGGCAATGTATTGGGGCACCACCGGGTCGAGCAGTTCGGTGGCCGCCGGCAGGCCCAGTTCGGCCAGGTGCAGCAGCAGTTCCCGGGCCAGGCGCAGGCCGGTGTTGATGTCGTAGCTGCCGTTGAGGTGGGGATCGTTGATCAGCCCCTTCCAGCCCACGGTGGTGCGCGGTTTTTCGAAGTAAACCCGCATCACCACCTCGAGCTGGTCCCTGTGGCGCTCGTGCTCGGCGGCGATGGCGCTGGCGTACTCCTTGGCGGCCGCCACGTCGTGCACCGAGCAGGGACCGACGATCACCAGCAGCCGCGGGTCGTCGCCGCGCAGGATCGCCTTGATGCGCTCGCGGGCGCCCTGCACGGTGGCCACGGAGCGCTCGCTCAGGGGCAGATCCCGGTGCAGCAGGGCGGGGGGAACCAGCGGCCGGGTTTCCACCACGTGCAAATCAGAGGTGGGGATCATGGCCGTCGGCAGGCGCTGAAACAGCAGAGACAATGGGCCCACCCTACGAAACGGGACCGGTCAGGGGTGGGGTTTTGGCAGCGATCGCCACCAAACGTCGGCCCCGCGGCCAAGAACAATGGAGTGATCTGTGAATCGCGTCCCGATGGAGGCCTCCGGCATGCTCAGCGCCTATCGCCAGGCCGCCCTGGAACGGGAAGCCCAGGGCGTGCCGCCCCTGCCCCTATCGGCTGAGCAGGCCCAGGCCCTCACTGAGCTGCTGCAGGCGCCGCCCGCCGGCGAGGAAGGGGTGTTGCTGCACCTGCTGAGCGAGCGCATTCCCCCGGGGGTGGATGAGGCCGCCTATGTGAAGGCCACCTGGCTGAGCGCCGTGGCCCAGGGCAGCAGCGCCAGCCCCCTGGTGAGTCCCCTGGAGGCGGTGCGCCTGCTCGCCACCATGATCGGCGGCTACAACGTCAGCGCCTTGATCGCCCTGCTCTCCCATGGGGATCCGGGCATCGCCAGCGCCGCCGCCACGGGGCTGAGCCGCACGTTGCTGGTGTACGACGCCTTCCACGATGTGCTGGAGCTGGCGGACACCAACGCCTACGCCAAACAGGTGGTGGACAGCTGGGCCGCAGCCGACTGGTTCACCGCCAGGCCGGAGCTGCCCGCCGAGATCACCGTCACCGTGTTCAAGGTGGAGGGCGAAACCAACACCGACGACCTCTCGCCGGCCACCCACGCCACCACCCGCCCGGACATCCCCCTGCACGCCATGGCGATGCTGGAAACCCGCATGCCCGGCGGCCTGGAGCTGATCAGCCAGCTCAAGCAACTGGGCCATCCCGTGGCCTACGTGGGCGATGTGGTGGGCACGGGCAGCTCGCGCAAATCGGCGATCAATTCCGTGCTTTGGCATACCGGCACCGACATCCCCCATGTGCCGAACAAACGCAGTGGCGGTGTGGTGCTCGGCGGCAAGATCGCGCCGATCTTTTTCAACACCGCCGAAGACTCCGGCGCCCTGCCGATCGAATGCGATGTGTCGGCCCTCAACTCGGGCGACGTGATCACGATCCGCCCCTATGCGGGCACGATCGAGCGGGCGGCTGGCCAGGCCAACGCCGGTGAGATCGTGGCCCGCTTCGAGCTCAAGCCCAGCACGATCGCCGATGAGGTGCGCGCCGGCGGCCGCATTCCCCTGCTGATTGGCCGCTCCCTCACCGACAAGGTGCGCAGCCAGCTGGGCCTGGGTCCGAGTGACCTGTTCATCCGCCCTAGCGCCCCGGCCGACACGGGCAAGGGCTTCACCCTGGCCCAGAAGATGGTCGGCAAGGCCTGCGGCCTGGCGGGCGTGCGGCCCGGCACCAGCTGCGAACCGCTGATGACCACCGTGGGCTCCCAGGACACCACTGGGCCGATGACCCGCGATGAGATGAAGGAGCTGGCCTGCCTGGGCTTCTCGGCCGATCTGGTGATGCAGAGCTTCTGCCACACCGCCGCCTATCCCAAGCCGGTGGACCTCAAGACCCACGCCGAACTGCCCGATTTCATCAGCTCCCGCGGCGGCGTCGCCCTGCGCCCGGGCGACGGCATCATTCACAGCTGGCTCAATCGCATGCTGCTGCCCGACACCGTCGGCACCGGCGGCGACAGCCACACCCGCTTCCCCTTGGGCATCTCCTTCCCAGCCGGCTCGGGCCTGGTGGCCTTCGCCGCCGCCATCGGCGCCATGCCCCTGGACATGCCCGAATCGGTGTTGGTGCGCTTCTCCGGCTCCTTGCAACCGGGCGTGACCCTGCGCGATGTGGTGAACGCCATTCCCTATGTGGCGATCCAGCAGGGGCTGCTCACCGTGGCCAAGGCCGGCAAGATCAACATCTTCAGCGGCCGCATCATGGAAATCGAGGGGCTGCCCGATCTCAAACTCGAGCAGGCCTTTGAACTCACCGATGCCACGGCGGAGCGCTCCTGCGCCGGCAGCACGATCAAGCTGTCTGTTGAGACGGTGAGCGAATACCTGCGTAGCAATGTGGCCCTGCTCAAGAACATGATTGCCCGCGGCTACAGCGATGCCCGCACCATGGCCCGCCGCATCAAGGCGATGGAGGCCTGGCTGGCCAATCCGGTGCTGCTCGAGGCCGATGCCGACGCCGAGTACGCCGCCGTGATCGAGATCAACCTCGATACCATCACCGAGCCGATCCTGGCCTGCCCCAACGATCCCGACAACGTCAAACTGCTCTCCGAAGAAGCCGGCACGCCCGTGGATGAGGTGTTCATCGGCTCCTGCATGACCAACATCGGCCACTACCGGGCCGCCGCCAAGGTGCTCGAGGGTCAAGGAACGAATGAGGCCCAGCTGTGGGTCTGCCCGCCCACCCGCATGGATGAGGAGATGCTCAAAACCGAGGGCTATTACGCCATCTTTGAAAAGGCAGGCTCCCGCATGGAGATGCCCGGCTGCTCCCTCTGCATGGGCAACCAGGCCCGGGTCGAAGACAACACCACCGTGTTCTCCACCAGCACCCGCAACTTCAACAACCGCCTCGGCAATGGCGCCCAGGTGTATTTGGGGAGCGCCGAACTGGCGGCCGTCTGCGCCCAGCTGGGCCGCATCCCCACCAAGGACCAATACCTGGCGATTGCCGCCGCCAAGATCAACCCCCAACAGGCCGAGATCTACCGCTACCTCAACTTCGACCAACTCACCGGCTTCGAAGATCAGGGCCGGGTGGTGAGCAGCGAGGATGAGGCGAAGGTGTTGGCGGGGGTTTGAGAGTTGGCGGGGATTAGTGACGTGTCGTAGGCACTATTAACCCTCTTCGGTATCACGGAGAGTGTGGCAGGCCACATACTCCTTTAGGGCCTCGTCCATACGAACCTGCCAACCTGGGCCCGCGGCTTTGAAATACTGAAGCACTTCAGGGCTGTATCGGATCGACACCAATTGCTTTGTGTTGGCCGACTTGGGGCGGCCCCGTAAGGAGCGAAGCGGAACCATGGCCTGAAGTTGCCCTGGCGTGAGTGGCAGGGCATCGGGATCGGCCTTGGCAGCTGCCGTAATCGCCAGATCCTCTTCAGGCGTAGGGATCAGGATGGAGGTTGGCTTCTGTGGTTTTGACATAGTGCCTCGCTTCTCGACGGTTTGCCCTGCGAAGGCTGATGATTCGACGGACCGTGGGGCGGTCTACGAAAGCCACGAAAAACAGGATGGCTGATTTCGGTGCTAAGGCGATCATTCGCACTTCGCCGTAGTCAATGCGATCATCAACCCATACGAGAGCTGCGTCCCAATCGAGTTCAGCAGCAAGCGCTAGGGAAACGCCATGCTTGCTGAGATTGGTCGCGTCCTTTTGGGGGTCGAAATCGATCTGCACAATTTAGCGTAGCTACAGGAAGTTGAGACGTCAAGATCGGTCCGCGTCGGGCCCCTTCTAGCTGGCCCAGCGTTGACGCTCAGGCTGCGGGTTGCCGGGAAAGCTGACGCAGTAGCGGCTGATTCCCCAGTACCAGGCAGGGACTCCTGGTCATCGTCGTAGTTGATAGCATCCCCACCAAGGACCAATACCTGGCGATCGCCGCCGCCAAGATCAACCCCCAACAGGCCGAGATCTACCGCTACCTCAACTTCGACCAATTGGATGGCTTTGAAGATCAGGGCCGGGTGGTGAGCAGCGAGGATGAGGCGAAGGTGTTGGCGGGGGTTTGAGAGTTGGCGGGGATTTGCAGCGGGATAGGGGCAGTATTAGTGCCTTAACGATATTGCTTAGTGATTTGTTCCGGCATGAATAGTAAACGCTGAATAGTGGCGTAACATGGGCAGCCTAAAGAAGATTGTTTTTGCTATCTTCCAATTCTCTTGAATTTAGCGCAGTGTCTTTGCAGGTGGCGAGTAAGGAGTAGCCAAGAGAATCAAAGAATGACCAATGAAAAGCGAGATAAAAATTGGCGGCGCAGGCCGTCTGTTTATTGAGCCAGAGTTTTGGCGATGATCAATCAAGGCAACAGGTGTTTCGCGAGGCCGTAGTCGTCATCCCAGGCGATGCCAAGGAGTAACGAGAAGCGGCATAGCTGATTCGCATCCCACCCATCATGCGTTTTATAGACGACTTCGTAAACTCGGCGAGTCCCTATGATGTGACGCTCATGGTAAGTGTTGATTCGGATTAGGGTTCCTCCCTTCCTTTTGACTGCCTTTCGAATGGCTGCTATTTGACTCTTTTCTATCAAAATGATGACTCCAGATAGAGTCAGGATTAAGGCTGTAATGATTAAGACGATTAGCCATTCCATTCGGCTTTCTTGGGGGGTCGAAATCGATCTTTGCAATTTAATGTAGCCACAGGCGATTGAGTCGTCAACGCCGGTTCTCGTCGGGCCCCTTGTAGCTGGCCCCGCGATATCGCTCACGCTGCGGGTTGCCGGGACCGCTGACGCGGTAGCGGCTGATTCCTCAGCACCAGCCTGTGAATTAGGGATAGCTTCGCAGTTGGCAGCCATCCCCACCAGGGAGCAATACCTGGCCATCGCAGCTGCCAAGATCAATCCCCAACAGGCCGAGATCTACCGCTACCTCAACTTCGACCAACTCGCTGGCTTCGAAGACCAGGGCCGGGTGGTGAGCAGCGAGGAGGAGGCGAAGGTGCTGGCGGGGGTTTGAGTGTTGGGGGGATTGTTTTCTGTGATCTCGTTAGTGATTCAGGCGTTTATTCGGTAGGATCACTCTATTGTTCATGGCAATCCCTGGTGGGCAGGCCTTGTGGGTATTGATTGAGGCGCAATGACTGACAGATCCTTGATTCTAAACTAGGGTGCTTCACCCAACACCTGCCTGCAATTGGATGGGCTTTTAGTCGATTCTGGTCTCCAAGCGTCTCGTTGCAGAGTTGCCCCCACGCCAGGAGGGGGTAGTTTTGTTGCGCTGATCAGGTAGCTCTGGCAGGCGATGATTGTTCGCGTGATCGTTTAGCTTTTATCAGGGGGTCCCTGCTGGGACAGTGGATCAGCGTTCACCTTGATTTTGGGTGGGATGCTGATGGCGTTTGCTTGCACGTTCTTATGATTCTTGCGTTGTCGGTTCGGGAAACTCCAGCCGTTGCAGCTGTTGCAGCATTCACTTGCCGCCTGGAGGGACGTGCACAATCCTTCGAAATCCTTAGGGTCACAGGGGCAGCTGTGAGATGGTACGTCGCAGCCATTAATGAAAGAGGTGTCGCAATTTGGGTCACAACCTGGGTCGCAATGACCGCGTTGTTTGTGAAAGGTTTGGCTGGTTATCAACGACTGCTGATGAATGACGCCACAAAGATGGGTTCTCCGTTTGACCAGCCCCATGCCGACAATCACGCCATAGCGAGAGATGGCTCGGTATCCGAAGCTTGAGCAACTTGGGCGACCAGTATGGTGGCGATAGGCGCAGCAGAAACCTTTGTGGGGAGAGAGGTAGCGCTGATAGGCGCGGATTGCAGTCAGAGCAGCACGGCGCATTAGCGAGGCCTGAGTTGTCAGTGGCAGGTTGTGTGAACGATGGAGCCAGCCATGGGACTTTTCGGGAGGATTGGCCTGCCATGGGTGGGGGAAGACCTTTTCGTAGTCTAACGACTAAGCCAACCGAACTCCTGAAGATGGCAGGAGGTTTGGCTGTGTTGATTTTATGATCGATGGCCTTGCTGATGCAAAACAAGTGGCCGAGAAATCCGTCCGAAGCTTTTCTTCGCTATAATTTATCTGTAAGACAGGCGTCATATGGCTCCAGCGGTGTTCACCGAACGACCCCTGTCCCGCCTGCCGCAACAGTGCGCATTTCAGCGATTGGCATCCGGGAACAGGTGCAACACGCGATCAAGGGGTTTTTGTGAATGAACTAGTGAGCGATCACGCGATCGCGGCCATCCATGCATCAAGGTCTTTCTAGCGATCTTCCCAGGCAATCAATCCAGTGCTTTAATGGTGACCATAAGCCAGGACAATTCTGCATGACTGATGATCTGGATTCTGCTTTGAAAGTTGATGTATTGGCAGCCGCCCTTCGGTTTGATCATCAAGAGACAAGTGACCTGCTTGAGTTTCTGGCGCAAAAGTTGGAACAATCCTTGCCACAGGCAACAACCATAAGGCGAAGTGGGGGGTTGTTTGGCAAAACCCACCTGGTTAAAGAAATATTGGTGCGATTTGATCATGTTCATTACCAGCTCACCCGCGAACCGCATGGTTCACTGAGCGCCAAAGTTTTAAAACTAGTGCGGGGTGTTGTGCTGAAGACCACGGAAGTTTCGGTTGATCAGTGGACAGACGCAATCGCCCATCAACTGGCAGACCTGTCGCAGCGCAGTGCCCACACCCGGCAGGCCTTGAATCAATTCGTCTTGGAGGGCTAAATCGATGCCCTTCTGGGAATCGGCGGCGGATAAAAGGCGGCGCGAGGCACAGGAAGCCAGTCGGAGAGCGTTGGAACGGGGACAAATTCCTCACCGCGCTCGTCATCGCCTCGAAGAACAACGTCAACGGGGCGATCGCTTTTTCACCAGCGACCTGACCTCCAACGAACACCTGTTGACCCGTGAAGCGGGCTACGAACCGATTGGATTGGTGATGGGCACTGCCTTCTATAACGTCAGTTTTTGGGGGTATTTCAACAGCTATCGCACCATGACGGGAGAACTTGTCAGCCTTAGTCAGGCACAACTTGCTGCCCGAGAACTGGCGATCGCCCGTCTGCAACAAGAAGCCATGCTTTTGGGTGCCCATGGTGTGATTGGGGTCCGCCTGCAAACAGGCGGCTATGACTGGAGTGCGCGGACGGTAGAATTTACGGCGATCGGCACTGCCATTCGCATTCCTGGGCGTGATCCTGATCCTCACCCTTTTACCAGTGATCTGAGTGGGCAAGAGTTCTGGCAGTTACATCAGGCAGGCTACTATCCCAGGGGCTTAGTGCTGGGTATCTGTTCCTACTATGTCCACACCGATTGGCATACCCTCAACATCACCAGAGGTGGATTTTTTGGCAGAGGCAGTAGCCAAAATCAGGAAATTACTCAATATACGCAGGGGTTTCAGATTGCCCGTCACCTGGCAATGGAGCGGCTGACTGCCGATATCCGTCAGCATGGTGGTGAGGGTGCGGTTGGCATGCATATCGACATGGGCATTGAAGACATTGAATACGAACTCAACAAAACCACCTATCACGACCTATTGGCACACTTTGTTGCGATTGGCACGACTATTGTCCACGATCCGCAGCCCGTAGCAGGTGATCGCAAATCTCCCCTCCTCTATTACGACCTTGCCAAAGGCAAAGTTGCCCATTTGATAGTCAATTAACCATCTACAGATTAAAGTACGATCATGAACTCGCCATTCCCTGCCGATCTTCCCACCGACCTTCCCGCCCATGCCCGCGAACGGCTGATTGCTATGCGCGGCAAAGATGAAGCCCATCGCTTGTTTACCAGTGACTTGAGTGTTAATGAATTTCTGCTGGTCAAAGAAGCTGGCTTTGATCCACTGGGCATGGTCGTGGGCTGCTCCATGTATCACATTGGTTTTCAGTGGGCAGGAATTAACCAAAACATGGAAATGACGGTGCTTTCTCAAGCCATGTACCATGCCCGCGAACTAGCGATGAGCCGCATGGAAGAAGAAGCAGATGCCCTGGGTGCCGATGGCATTGTCGGTGTTCGCTTAACGGCTAAACATATGGAATGGGAACCGAACATGGCAGAATTTGTGGCGATCGGGACGGCCGTTCGTGCCCGTAAGCCTGACATGTCCTACCGCACTCTGGACAATAAACCGTTCACCAGCGATCTCTCCGGACAAGATTTCTGGACGCTGTTACGGGCGGGCTATCGTCCTGTTGGCATGGTTATGGGCAATTGTGTGTACCATGTGGCCTATCAGGGCTTCGGACAATGGCTAAAAAACATGGGCAAGAATGTCGAGATGACTAACTTCACCCAGGGTTTATATGATGCGCGTGAACTCGCCATGGAGCGAATGCAAGCAGAAGCGTCTCATCTCAAAGCAGAAGGCATTGTCGGAGTGCAATTGCATGAAGGACGCTATTCCTGGAGTTCTCACGTGATTGAGTTTTTCGCGGTAGGCACTGCGGTTGTCCCGATTCGAGCTGAGCACATCGTGCCGACACCACACCTGATGCTATCCGTGAATGATTAGAGAACAGCATTTAAGCTGCGACCCAGAGTGGCGATCGTAAACATAAAAATGGCGCTGCCCTCTAAAAGTGCTCGTTCCACCAGATTGAGAGTTAAAATACGATGAAATGTCGATTCATCTGGCTTGAACGATCGCTCTCAATAGTTAACTTTTGCTTGGTTTGGCGACAAGCAAAGAGGGCTGATTTGGCATAAGATTAATAATTGGACCCTTGGCATAGACTCTCCCTAGGGGGATTGATTCTCGCTATCAACACTTGTGATCAACATCAAAATAAACTATGAAGCTGTAACTGCTTCCTTGGCATTGTAGAAGGCGAGCTAACGTTAAATTCAGCGTATGCTCGAGCGAGGCGCTTGCGCATACGCTGAAACACATTGTTAGACTTTTTCTATTCCTTTCTCGCTTCTTTTAAATTTCAAGAAAACAAAAAACGTGATGCAAATGAGCAAGTGATAAATAAAAAATACTATCCATGCTTTCGGGCTTTTCAGGACCAACCAGACAAATAAATATTGGACATCTGGCCCGGTGACTCCAAACGATGGCACAAGCAAAAACAAGGGAATATCTAATATTATCGCCATAAGTCCTCCCAAAAATGGCATTTGCAGTCCAATTGTTAAGCCAGTCGCACATGCAAGCGCTTTCAGCCACGTTTTCCAATCCACAATAAATTTCATAATCGGCAGGCTTAAGGTCGGTCTAGCATTTGACTTAAGAGTTTGCAGAAAAACAGCCTGAGAAGCCGCTGTTTTTCCTCCGGAGAGCTGATTGCGCTTCGTTAGAGGTGGTCTGCAGCGTTTCAGCGACTGGGAGCGCGTGATTTCAAGCGTTTTGCCCTGTTCAGGCTGCCTGATCGCTGCCACC